>CAZISB010000003.1:0-227462 GCA_964541925.1 uncultured Acidobacteriaceae bacterium
CGTTTCTTCTGCACTTGAGGCTAGCAGCTCGCCGCGCAAGCCGGGCTCGCCCGCTTAAACCCAAAAGCCCATTTCTGTCGCTTCGCTCCAAACCGCCCGCGGACATCGCCCGGCGGCGTTTCTTCTGCACTTGAGGCTAGCAGCTCGCCGCGCAAGCCGGGCTCGCCCGCTATCCGGACGTAGAGACGTAGCACCGCTACGTCTCCAAGCTGTACCTCACAAACTCTGCATCCTTCTCCCAGTTTATCGGGTTATCTCGGATATATTGCCGGATATTCTCAAGAGAGTTTTTGCCCCGAATAATCCAATCGTGGAATCTTGGTTGCCATTCGAATTTCCGCCCTTGCGCATGGGCCCAGGTTGCTACCGCCGATTTGTATGAGCGAATAATCGCGCCCAAAGAAGCATTCTTGGGTGATACGGATGGAAGTGGCTGAATCGGCCGGCGTTCGCCCTTCCGCCGCAGCGGAGGCATGCAATCTGGCCCGTCTATCGCGACGATTCCGTGAACGTGATTTGGCATAACGATGAACTCATCGAGCGCTACGTTTTTATGATGAGATGGAATTTCCCGCCAACAGGCGTCAGCATATTTGCCGAGGACAGAAAGGTCCACTTGAGCGTTTGAGATCCTGCCGAAATAACAATGCTTATTTTCGGTACAGATAGTAACGAAATACCATCCGCCGGCGGCATAGTTCCAATCGCGCAGGCGGGTAGTTTCAATTCGATATTTGTCCCGAAACAGTGTCATGAAGGAAACTTTTGAGACGTAGCGGTGCTACGTCTCTACGTTGAGATTTATCCGGCCCTTTTGTTTTTCATCTTGCTTGCAACTTTCATTTCCACAAGCCCTTTCAAGGCCCCTACGTTTCGCAAATCATCTTTCGGTTCATCAATCGGCGTTTCTGCGATAAATGCCGCGTGCTCGGTCCGCGGATCGTTTAACAACCGGCGGAACGGCTCTAACCCAATCGTTCCCTTCCCGATGTGCTCATGGCGATCACGCTTTGAGCCACGTGGATCCTTCGCGTCGTTACAGTGCCACACCAGCACGCTTTTCAGGCCGACTGTCTCATCCAGCTTCTGCATGGTCTCATGCCAGCCGGATTCAGAAACAATGTCATAGCCGGAGACATGCGTGTGGCATGTGTCAATGCATGCACCCACCGGGCAAACCGGTCGAAGATACTCGAGCAACTGCGCTACCTGATCGAACGAACCGCCAAGAGAAAACTCCGCGCCAGCGGTGTTCTCGATCAAAACCTTCAGGTTGGACTTTTCCAGCTCCAGTCCCTGAGCAGCTTCCGCAATCGACCGCGCCACCAGTTCAAGTCCTTCTTCACGGCTGCGTCCACGGAATGATCCCGGATGCAGCACCAGATATTCAGCGCAAAGCGCCTGAGCACGCTGCAATTCTCCGCGAAACGCCGTGACGGACTTGCGATGAAACTCTGGCGTTGCGCTGGCCAGGTTTACCAGATAGCTGGAATGGATTGCGACTGGCCCAATCCCGTACTTCTCCCGCAGGCCGCGCATGGCGTCACACTGTGAAGGCGCCAGAGAATATGGCTTCCACTGGCGTGGGCTGGAGGAGAATATCTGGAAGGTATTCGCTCCCAGGCGATACGCGCGCTCCGCCGCCATCTCCACGCCGCCCGCGGTCGAAGTATGTATGCCAATGCGCCTCGGCCCTGGTTTGGGCGGCTCGCCTTCAGCCCACAGCAGCACGTCCTTCATGCTGAGCCGTTTCCGCTCCGGCATGGCGGGCTTTTTCCGCTCGGCTATCTCCGGACGGTCACGCTCTGGGTCCCCTGGTGACATGCGCTAAATAGTTGATTTTAACATTGAGGAGTCAGCCATCAGCGTTGAGCAGTGAGCTAAGAGGAGCTTTGCCGCAAAAGACGCGAAGGCTTGCGCCCACAGGGTAGTGGGTCAATTTGATTAATGGTAGTGCTTCAGTTTGCCTGGATGTTCTTGATTTGTCGTGCGAGCGTCGCGCGGGTCCTGGCGAAGCCGGGATAAGCGCCAAAGTCCGGGGCCCCGGCGGGAGCTTTGGCGCGCTGGGGTGAAGTCGAAGCATCCCGAGAATGTATCCTTTGCCATACAGTTTCAGGGAGTTCTTTTCTACGCATTTTGTCTCCGAAACTGTTAGCGTCAGCGAATAAAGGAGTTTTTCGGTAGAACTCCCTGGCGCGGCATGGTGAAGGACAGATTCTCGGGATGGTTCGACTCCCCCTCGCTCTCCCGCTTCGCGGGATCGTTCGGGCTTCGCTCACCATGACAAAATGAAACGGGCTCTGTCCAACTGAGACGCTATCCGGCTCACAGAAAAATGCTTGACTTGGGCGAACAAATAGCGTATCGTGCAAACTGACCCGTTTCTGGACGCATCGGGCTTAAGGCAGGTCTTTGAATCCGTTTGGCTATTTACTTTTTTGCAAATCTTAGGGTCGCTTGCGGTTCTGGTTTTTGTTGGTCATTTTGAGGTCAGAAAACAGCAAAGGAGGAGCTTCGACCGGTCGGTCACCGTTCGGTCGAATAGCGGTTCGACTTGTATTTTCAACAAAACGGCATAGCCGGGGTGGGGTACCACGGAAAGTTGATAGAAAGGTAAACAAAATTGCTCGCAAGATCAAAGTCACAGTAAACTTGAACCATCCACCGGAGGCAAGGTTTCCATGTTAGTCGTAATGAAGGCGCATGCCACTGAGGAGCAGGTGCGCGCGGTTTGTGAACGTATTGAGTCGCTGGGATATCGCGCACATGCTATCCCCGGGGCGCAGCGCACGGCCATCGGGATTACCGGCAACAAAGGGGCCATGGAGCCGGGCACGCTGGAAGAAATGTCCGGCGTGCAGGAAGTCATACAGGTCAGCAAGCCTTACAAGCTGGTAAGCCGTGACGCCAAGGAAGAGGATACGGTCGTCCGTTTTGCCGGAAGTGACGGCAGCTTTGGCGGTCGCGATCTGGGAATTGTCGCCGGGCCATGCTCTATCGAATCGCGGGAGCAGGCATTTACGGTGGCGGAGCGGGTGGCCAAGGCCGGGGCGCGCTTCTTCCGTGGAGGCGCTTATAAACCCCGCACGTCGCCCTATGCGTTTCAGGGTCTTGGCGAAGAAGGCCTGAAGATCATGGCGGAGATTCGCGATCGCTTCGGGTTGCGGATCATCACAGAAGCTCTGGATGATGAATCCCTGGAGCTGGTCGCCGAATATGCCGACGTGGTCCAGATTGGCGCACGCAACATGCAGAACTTTTCTTTGCTGAAGAAGGCCGGTCGCCAACGCAAGCCGGTAATGCTGAAGCGCGGCATGTCTGCCACGCTGGAAGAATTTCTGATGGCTGCAGAGTACATCCTGAGCGAAGGCAACTATAACGTGATCCTTTGCGAGCGCGGTGTGCGCACCTTTGCCGACCACACTCGCAACACGCTTGATCTGAGCATTGTCCCCGCTGTGCAGCGGCTAAGTCACTTGCCTATCGTGGTTGATCCCAGCCATGGAACCGGCAAGCGCAATAAAGTTCTTCCGCTTTCGCGCGCTGCTGTGGCAGTGGGAGCAGATGGGCTGATGGTTGAGGTACATCATGATCCAGACCGTGCACTGTCAGACGGTATGCAATCCATCTATCCCGATCAATTTGACGAGCTGATGCAGGAGATACGGCAGATCGCCGCCGTGCTGCACCGCAACGTACAGGAGCCCCAGACTTCTCCGGCGATCGCAAAGGCCGGCAGATAAATTGCGCACATTTGCTTTTGCTCTCTGCTGTTGCCTGCTCGCGGGCTGCAACAACACTCCGGAGCCAAGCCTCAATTATCGCGAGTACGCCTACGTCTCGAATGGCGGCAGCAACAGCGTAACTGTGATTGACCTGCGCGGGCTGGCGATTGCAGCCACGGTCCCCGTAGGTAAAAGCCCAACCGGGCTTGCAGCCAATCCGAAGAAGAATGAAATTTACGCTGTCAACACGGAATCTAACAACATCAGCGTGATTGATGCCGAGACGAACCGGGTTGTTTCGATCATCGGAGTGCATCGCGCACCTTTTTTCATTGATGTCTCTGCGGACGGTAAGCGCGGCTACGTAGCCAACTCCGGCTCGGCGAATCTGGCGGTGCTTGATCTGGACCAGCGCAAGGTAATCAAATACGTCTTCACCGGCAACGGCAGCAACCTTGCGCGAATCACGCCCAACGGCAAGCTGGTGATTGTTGCTCTGCATGATGAAGATGCGATTGCCGTTGTTGATGCGGAAAAGCTCACGCTTCGCAGCAAGGTAAAGGTCTGCGCAAAGCCGGTTGATCTGGGAATCACGCCGGACTCGAGCAAGGTTTTTGTCGCATGCAGCGAGTCGAAGCAGGTGGGTGCAGTGGAATTAAAATCAGAGAAGGATCCAGCCAGCACGGACAAATTGCTGGCGCTGCTTGATGTGGGCAAAACACCGATCCATGTTGCCGTTAAGCCGGATGGCGGCGAAGTTTTTGTTTGCAATTACGATGGCAGTTCTGTCTCTGAGATGACCACGCACTCCAACGAGGTGAGCAATACGTTTCCTATTGGCGACCATCCGGTACGCTGCCTGGTGACGCCAGATAATGCTTTGCTGTATGTCGCCAATTTTGGTTCTGATTCCGTCGCGGTTTACAGCATTGATAACGGCAGGAGGACAAGCACGATCACCGTGGGAAGCCATCCGGAGGCAATGGCTTTGTCGCCGAATCAGGTATTGCTGCTGGTGGTGAACACCGGAAGCAATGACATGACGGTGCTCTCACTGGTTGATAACAAAGGCCGACCGCAGCCGGATACGCCAAAGCTTGAGACGATGATCCCGCTGGGCAAAGAGCCGCGAGCGATTGTGGTGAAGGCGTTTGTCAGTCAGAAATAAATATCAACGCAGGCCAAGACCGCCATCCACGGTGAGCACCTGCCCGGTGATGAAATGTGGCGCGGTGGCAAAGTACATCACGGCGCTCACTACATCTTCAGGACTGCCGGCTTTTTTCATGGGCGTTTGTTCGGCCACACGTTGCAGTAATTCAGGATAGCGGTCTGCGCCTCCTGCATCGATCATGCCTGGCGCAACGCAATTTACGGCGATTTCAGGCGCCAATGCTTTTGCCATTACCTGCGTCAGCATATGCAACGCAGCTTTTGACGAACAGTAATGCGCATGCGTGGTCCATGGCTTTTCTCCGCCAAGCGAGCCGAGGTTGATGATGCGGCCACGATTCTGCCGCAGCAATGGAATGCAGTATTTCGATACCAGAAATGGTGCGCGCACGTTGACAGCAAAGACGTCATCCCACTGCGCTGCCGTGATCTCCTCCAGCTTTGCAGTTTGGAAGACACCGGCATTGTTGACCAGGAGATCCAGCCGGCCAAAACTTTTCTCTGTCTGCACGACCGCCTGCCGCAGGCTCTTGTCATCGCGCAGGTCGCATTGGAGCGCGAGCGCCTTTGTGCCCTGTGCTTCGATCTGTAGAAGCGTTTGCTTCGCCTCTTTGGCGGACGAATGGTATGTAAACGCCACGTTGGCGCCGGCGTGTGACATCGCCATGGCCATGGCCCTTCCCAGCCTGCGCGCCGCGCCCGTAATCAGAACGGTCTTCCCTTTCAAATCATTCACGGATTGCATTGTAACGGGTTGCTGCGGACTGGCCATGAATCTTTTAGCGGAGCCACTTTATCCAATGATTGCTATGAGCAGTAAGCCCTATTTGATTTCATTTCCTGATGCTGAGATGCAAACCTCGTCCGAGCATCATTCGGAAGCAGAGGCCCTGGACGCCTACTCGCGTGTGGTAACCAGCGTAGCTGAAGCGGTGAGTCCAGCGGTGGTTCGAATTCAGGTAGAAAGTGAGCGCGGCCGCGGCGGAAGCGGCTCCGGCTTCATCTTTACCCCTGATGGATTCATTCTTACCAATAGCCACGTGGTGCACAGCGCAAAGAAGATCACCGTCTGGACGCCCGATTCCGGCGACTTCAAGGCGCAACTTATCGGTGAAGATCCGGATACCGATCTGGCGCTGCTGCGGATTGATGCTCCTGAGCTGCACAGCGTCAAACTGGGCGACTCGCGCAAGATCCGCGTCGGACAGCTAGTCGTCGCGATCGGCAATCCGTATGGCTTCCAGTACACCGTGACGGCCGGCGTGGTCAGCGCCCTGGGACGCAGCCTGCGTTCGCAGTCAGGCAGGTTGATTGAAGATGTTATCCAGACTGACGCAGCTCTGAATCCCGGAAACTCAGGTGGTCCGCTGGTGAATTCGGCCGGTGAAGTCGTTGGCGTGAACACCGCTACCATTCTTCCTGCCCAGGGACTGTGCTTTGCCATTTCAATTAACACAGCACAATTTATTGCCAGCAAACTGATCCGGCACGGCGAGGTGCGCAGAAGCTATATCGGCGTGCAGGCGCAGACCGCTTCACTGAATCGCACCATTGCTCGGCATTATGAGCTGAAGGCGACGACCGGCGCTCTGGTATTAGCGGCTGAGGCTGGCAGTCCCGCGCAAAAAGCAGGCTTGCTGGAAGGCGACGTAATTGTGAACCTGGATGGCGAGCCGGTGGAAGGCGTTGATGTTCTCCATCGGCTACTCGATGAATCGCGAATCGGCACCGAAACGCACGGCGTGGCGCTGCGCGGCTCGCATCGGTTTGAATTTAAGGTAACTCCAGAGTTGCGGAAAAGCTGACCTACAGACCAAACAATTCCCGCAGCCGTTTGGTCTGGGCGCGGCTCACAGGGATCTCTGTTTGCTTGCGGTCATCCATGCGGAGTTGGTAGGAGCTCTTGAACCACGGCACAACTTCCTTGATGCGATTGATGTTCACCACAAACGACCGGTGCGCGCGCCAGAACACTTCGGGGTCAAGCGATTCCAGCAGCTCTTCCAGCGTGCGGCAGTTGGACTGGCCTTCAAGATTTGTCGCAACCACGCTGATGATTCCGTCTTCAATCGAGGCGAAGCAGACATCTTTTTGGTCCACCAACAGCAGCCGTCCTGCAGCGCGCAGAAGAACTTTGGAGTTTTGTGGCCGGTGTGATTCCAGCAGCTTGACCAGCGTGTCCAGCTTTTCATTTCCGGCTGTAGTGGCCTGGGCACGTTTGCGCGCTTTCTCTATTGCCTGATTCACTCTCTTCTTATCAAAAGGTTTAAGAAGATAATCTATCGCATTGACTTCAAAAGCCTTAACTGCATACTGATCGTAAGCCGTGGCAAACACGATTTGCGGTAGTGGAATCTTCTTATCGAGCAGCTTCTTGATGACGGCAAAGCCGTCCAGCCCCGGCATGTGGACATCGAGAAAAAGCAAATCGGGTGAAAATTCCTTCACTAGGTTTACTGCTTCCAATCCGTTATGGCCCTGAGCCACAACGTTGATGTCGTCCACTGACTTGAGCAGATAGCTCAACTCGTCGCGCGCGAGCTGCTCGTCATCGACTATGACTGCAGATAAGGGCAAAGCTGTTCTCCGCGTAACAGTATAGAAGGTCAGCTCCACAGGCTCAATCAGAGTAGGGACAAAAAATATTCTTAGATACTTGTCGATCTCCGGCACACTGTGCGTCGTTTAGGCGAGCAGGATGAACTGCTGAAGCGATCTTCAAGGAGGAAGCAATGAGCAGGACTCGATCTTTTTCTGTCTGGGCGTTGGGAGCGGCAACGGCAATTGTTCTCTGGGTAGGACTGGCAGGCACCGTCGCCGAGGCGGCGAGCAAGCCGGAGACAAACGCAGGTGTGGCATTCGCGAAACTCAAGAGCCTGGCCGGCAACTGGGAAGCGGAGAGCGAACGCGGCAAGGTAACCAGCACCTACGAGATAATCTCGAATGGCAGCGCGCTGGTTGAGCACATAAAGGTTCCCGGTGAAAACGTGATGATGACAGTCTATCACCTTGATGGCGACCGGCTGGTGCTCACGCACTATTGCACTGCCGGCAACCAGCCACACATGCAGGCTGAGGCTTTTAATCCGGCAAGCAACCAGCTTGTATTCAATTTCGCCGGTGGCGGCAACCTCAGTGATCCAAATGTCGGCCACATGCATAGCGCTGCAATCAAGTTCCTGAGTGGCGACGCGTTCACCTCCAAGTGGACCTTCCAGGAGAACGGCAAGCCCAAGTTCGTGGAGAACATGGAATTTCACCGCGTACAATAACTTGTTCACCATTTCCCGGGAAGCACGTCAAAAACTTGAGAGTGCAAGCGCGCTTCCCTTCACCGAATTTTGCGGGAGAATTTATGCGATACATGCTTTTGATCTACACGCGCGAAGAAGTACTTGCCCAGCGCTCTGAGGAAGAGATGCAGCAGGTAATGAACCAGCACTTTGCACTGATGAATGATGCGCGAGCCAAAGGTGCGTTTGAGGCGGCAGAGCCCCTGGCCCACACCAATACGGCAACCACGGTCCGCGTGCAAAATGGCACGCCCATTATTACGGACGGCCCGTTCGCCGAGACCAAGGAGCAGCTCGCCGGCTATTACATCCTTGACTGCAAGGACCTGGACGAAGCAATCGCCTGGGCTTCGCGCATTCCCACCGCATGTGGCGGACTGCAGGGCTGCGTGGAAATTCGCCCAATTAAAGCGATTCCCAGCAATGTGCAGGAAGCGGAAGCCATGATGGCGGCCAGCCGAAGCAATGGATGAGATTCGCGGCGCGATCGAGTCGGTCTTTCGCCAGGAGTCGGGGCGCATCATCGCCACCCTGATCCGCATTTCCGGGTCGTTCGATCTTGCGGAAGAGGCGATGCAGGAGGCGTTCGCGGCGGCGGTCGCCAACTGGCCGGCCAAGGGCATTCCTCAAAGTCCCGGGGCGTGGATCACGTCTGTGGCGCATCGCAAGCTGGTGGACCACATACGGCGCGAACGCACCCGCCGCGAGAAACAAGACCCGCTGCTTTATGAAACACCCACAACCTGCCAGCCGCAGACCGATATGGATGAAGTTGAGACCATGGCATTTCCTGATGATCGTCTGCGGCTGATCTTTACCTGCTGCCATCCGGCATTGCATCAGGAAGCGCAGGTGGCTCTCACGTTGCGAACCCTGGGAGGATTGACCACGCCGGAGATCGCGCGGGCATTCCTGGTTCCTGAACCAACTCTGGCGCAGCGGTTGGTGCGAGCAAAGCGCAAGATCAGTGAAGCGCATATCCCGTATGAAGTTCCGCCGCGCGCACAATTGCCTGAGCGCATCAGTTCGGTGCAGGCGGTCATCTATCTCATTTTCAATGAAGGTTACTCCGCGACTGCGGGAGACTCGCTCGTCCGTCGAGAGCTCTGCGCTGAAGCTATTCGACTGGGGCGCACGCTCTGCGAGTTGCTTTCAGACGAGCCTGAGAGCATGGGCTTGCTGGCGCTTATGCTGCTTCATGATTCCCGCCGCGATGCACGCATGAACAAGCAGGGCCGCCTCATCACCTTGGAAGAACAAGACCGCTCGTTGTGGGACCGCGAGCGTATCAGCGAAGGCATTGCGCTGCTCAGGCGCGCGCTTGGGCTGCGGCGAGTGGGCGCCTATCAGTTGCAAGCTGCGATTTCCGCCGTGCATGCAGAGGCCGCGTCACCGGAAGAGACTGATTGGCGTGAGATCGCCGCTCTCTATCAGGAGCTGATGCGGTTCGCGCCTTCGCCTGTGGTCGCGCTGAACCACGCGGTTGCGGTTGCGATGAGCGACGGCCTGGAACGAGGGCTGACGCAGATCGAGGAGATCGGCGCTTCAGGGCGGCTGGAAAACTATCATTTATTCCACGCTGCACGAGCCGATATTCTCCGGCGGCTCGGGCGCAAAAACGAATCGGCTCAGGCATACACAGCCGCGCTCAAGCTGGCTACGAATAAAGTGGAACAGGAATATCTCTCAGAGCGGCTGAAGCAGGTGAGCGGGTGCTAAAATAGAGGGTTTCAGGGAGCTGTTCTGAGTACCTCTACCTATAACGCCGCTCATCATCGATTTACCGTTTTTGTTGCCGCACTGGCTTTTTTACTGCTGGTTGCAGGCGGATTGGTCACCAGCAACAATGCTGGCCTGGCCGTTCCTGACTGGCCTACGAGCTTTGGTCACCTCTTTAAACTTCCCAAAATGGTCGGAGGCGTGAAGTTTGAGCACACGCACCGGATGATTGCCGAATTTGTCGGCCTCATGACCATTATCGTCGCGATCTGGACCTGGCGTATCGATAAGCGGCGCTGGATGCGCGGGCTAACGCTGGGCGCGGTCGCGGGTGTCATCATTCAAGGAGTGCTGGGCGGCCTGACCGTTCTGAACTTCCTGCCTCCTGCGATCTCTACGGCGCACGCCACCATTGGGCAGACGATGTTCTGCGTGTTGGCGGCGATTGCGGTATTTACCAGCCGGAGCTGGCTGGAAGAACCTGCAGAGATGATCTCCAGAAAAGATGCGCGGCCGCTGCTGCGGCATTGCTGGATGCTGATTGGGTTCTTGTATCTGCAGTTGATTTTGGGCGCGGCTTTCCGTCATGTCTGGACCAAGTGGGGGCCTGCTGGCTCCAATCACTGGCCGGTGCACAAGATTGTGCATGCGTTGTTGTACCCACACATCCTGAACTCGCTATTCGTGAGCGCGCTCATCATCTACGTAAGCCTGCGGACTCTCACCAAGCACCAGAGCATTCCGCATCTGCGCAAACCGGCGCTGGCGCTGCTGCTGTTGCTGATCGCGCAGTTGCTGCTGGGCTTGAGCGCCTATGTTGTCCGTGTGGTGCAGGGAGTCAATGAGCTGCAGCCAACCATGTCTCTGGTAGTGGTAACCGTAAGCCATTTGGCTACCGGAGCGCTGATACTCGCGCTGAGTGCCATCCTGACGATTCAGGCGTACCGGCACACCGGAGATCCAGCCACGGTGATTCCTTTCGATCGCGGGCGTGAGGTGGCCACGGCATGAGCAGCACGGCGCAAAGAATCGCAGACAGCAAGACACAGGCAGCCGCGCCGGTTGTGCTGAAAAAAACCTCCATGCTCGGCGACTATCTTGAACTTTTCAAGATTCGTGTCACATCGCTGATTGTGGTTACCGCCTGGACAGGCTATTACATGGGCGCTGCGCGAAGCGGGATTTCGTCGCTGCGCTGGGGCCTCTTGAATGCACTGGTCGGCATTGGCATGACCTGCGCGGGATCCGCCGCTCTGAATGAAGCATTGGAGTGGAAGATTGACGCGCTGATGTGCCGCACGCGCAACCGTCCGCTGCCTGCCGGCAGAATGAGCCTGGCCACCGGGTTGACTGCGGGAATTGTCGCCACGATCACTGGCTCTATTTACCTGGCGCTGACCACAAACGTGCTGACAGGCGTACTGGCATTTCTTACCGCCGCTGTCTACGTCGCGTGTTATACGCCACTCAAGCGTGTCTCGCCGATTTCCACGTTCGTCGGTGCATTTCCTGGCGCGATGCCGCCGCTGCTTGGGTGGACGGCAGTGCGCGGCAAGCTTGAGATTGAGGCCGTCCTTCTCTTCCTGATCGTCTTCTTCTGGCAATTTCCACATTTTCAGGCGATCGCATGGATGTATCGCGACGACTATGAAGCCGCCGGGATTAAGATGCTTCCTGTGGTAGATCACGCCGGCCATAGCGTGATCCGCCAGATGCTTACCTATTGCTCCACACTGATCTCAGTGAGCCTGGTGCCGGCGCTGCTGCGCATGAGCGGAAAAGTTTATCTGTTCGGCGCGCTTGTTCTGGGAATGGGATTTTTCTGGTTTGTCTGGCGGCTGGCACGGACCAAGCTGCCCACGACTTCACCTGAGTCCAGAAAGTTTGCCCGGCAGCTTCTGCAAGCCAGCGTGCTCTACCTGCCGCTGCTGTTTGCCCTGATGATGTTGAACGTAGTGCGCTAATCAAGCAGCAGGGGCTGAAGCCCCGCTCAATTTAGCTCGTACAGATGGCACGAGTAAACTCGTTCCCTGTTACTCGTGGAATGTGAACAAGGACAGGAAGCGACCTTTGCAGACAGCGCCAACTTTCTTATGCCTGATTACAGCATCTTCCCCGCCCTGAATGCCACGCTGAACGGCGCCAGCGCGGTCTTGATCACGACTGGACGTGTGCTCATCGGGCGCAAGCAGATTCAATTGCATCGCGCCTGCATGATAGCCGCAGTTATTACTTCCAGTGTCTTTCTGGTCTGCTATCTCTACTATCATGCTCACGTGGGCTCGGTGCACTTTCCCGGGCAGGGATGGGTACGGCCGCTCTATTTCACTATTTTGATCTCGCACACGGTTCTGGCTGCGGCCGTTGTTCCACTTGTCCTGCTGTCACTCAGTTATGGTCTGCGCTCGCGCTTTGACCGGCACCGCAGGATTTCGCGCTGGACGTTTCCCGTGTGGCTGTATGTCTCAGTGACAGGCGTGGTGGTTTATATAATGCTGTACCAGATCTATGGCGCGCACGGATAAGCGCTGTGCTCGTGATCTCTAACAGGAAAATCCACTTTAAGAAATCGTGGCACGCTGATATATTTACCAAAATTCATAAAGGAAAAACTCTCCCATGGCAAAAAGCGTAAACAAAGTAATCCTGGTAGGAAATCTGGGAAAAGATCCAGAGGTCAAGTACACGCCTAGCGGCACTCCTGTTGCAAAATTCAGCCTGGCGACGAACGAACGCTACAAAGATAAGGGCGGCGAGTGGCAGGACCGCACGGAGTGGCACAACATCGTAGCCTGGCAGCGGCTGGCCGAGATCGTGGGAGAGTATGTTAAAAAAGGCTCGAAAATTTACATCGAGGGCCGGCTCCAAACCTCAAGCTGGGAAGACAAGCAGAGCGGAGAGAAGAAGTACAAAACTGAGATCGTGGCCAGCGATCTGGTGCTGCTGAGCGGACGCGGCGAGGGCGGTGGCGAGCATGAAGGTGGCCGGTCGTCATCACGTAGTGCGGCTGCAAATTCGTCTTTCGATCAGCGCACACATGCGGATGATCATGCACCAACCGAGATTACAGACGAAGATATTCCGTTTTAGTTCTGCTCATTGAATACAAGGAAAGGGGAGCAGCAGGCGTGCTCCCTTTGTCTTTATAAGCGGCCTCCATTACCGGAGGCGCGGAAGATAAACTTCTCTTCTTTGCGGAAGGGCAACCGCAGCGTCAGATCACGCTCATCCTGGAGCCCCTTGGATTGCATGTATTCCAGCACATTCAGATTGTGGTTGAGGTGCATGGGATGCGCCCTGGTTGAGCCGGCGGGAACATCAAAGACGAAGAGCCCTCCAGGGGCCAGTAGCGACGAGAGAAAGCTGAGTTCGCCGGGCAGGTCGGGCAAGTGCTCCAGGACGTCAAATGAAAAAACCGTATCAAAACCGCGTTGCCGGGCCGCCTCCGTCAGAGCATCTTTGGTAGTAAAAAAATCGATCTTTAGTCCCAGCCGCTCCGCGCGATGGCGCGCAAAACGCATCGTCACGCCTTCCACATCAAAGTAAGCCGCCGGCTGCCCCCGGCGCGCCAACTCCAACAAAATTTCCCCGTTGCCCGCGCCATAGTCGAGCGTTGCGCCTCTGGCCCAGCGCAGGACCTTCATATTGGAGCGGATGCGTTTGTACTCGAGGTTGTAAGCCGAGATGGCAAACAAGTAGAGCTCAGAATTTTGGCGATACCACTCCGCCATCTGCTCAGGATTGTCTTCCGCAGGCTTGGCCGACTGCCAGTTGGCTGCGAGCTGCTGGTTGCTGGTGGCCCAAAGCTCACGGACCCGATCAGCAGGATAGCCGGTAAACTCGATCAGCTCGCGCATTGCGGCTTCAACGTTCATTGCATTCTGAGTTTGGGCGCGGCGGACGAGCCAAAACGTCCCACCAATTGCAATCAGCAACAGCAGAATTCCGGTTAGAAAGGCGCCGCGGCTGTAAGGCGACATAGCAAAGGCCACAGCAATGAATCCAGCTACAAAAGCGATGATTGATCTCCGAAGGTGCTGATCCTCACTCCTAACGATTGCAAGATGAACTGAAGCAGCCAGCAGAAGCAGCATAATTGCCGCAGTGCCGGCATCTGCTCTGATCAGAGCAAGAAAGATGAGAACCAGATCAGTACCCAGAAAGAGTGCAGGAAGTTTTTGCGGCGATATTTTGTCCTTCGCAAGCCAGTTGATGCCAGCCAGCACTGCGGCTGCAAACAATGTGAATAGTCTTCCGCTATTGCCGGGCGACATCACCAGTCCGAGCACGAAAATTACGGCAATGATGCGCCAGCGAATCTTGATCTCCCAGCGGCGCTTCCTGTCCGAAGTAACGCTGAGATGGAGATAGTCGGGCGTGTAGTAGATCAGGACTGCGACCGCGATTGCCGTCAGAGCGAAGACAAGGTTCTCAGCGGGACGCCATCGGCCATTTGCGGTAACACGGACCAGTGCAGCGCAAAGTAGAAAAGCAGCACAGACAATCCCGCCCCACAGCCTGCTGCCCCGTAAAAATTGTTCTTGATCGCGATAGTTCATGCTTCATCGGCATTTTACAAGAGCGCCACTACTGAGCAGCGTGCATGAGCTTCCATCTGCTATCCTTCGGCGCATGACTCTCTCCGTTTGCATCATCACCCTGAATGAAGAGGCCAATCTTGGGCGGACGCTCGAGAGCGTAAAAGAGATCGCCGACGAAATAGTTGTGGTGGACTCCGGCAGCACGGACGCAACAGTAGCAATTGCGCAATCGTTTGGCGCAAAAGTGTTTGTGGAGCCATGGAAAGGGTTCGCCCGGCAGAAGAACTCGTCACTGGAGAAAGCAGGCTTCGACTGGATTCTTTCGCTTGATGCCGACGAAGAGGTCAGCCCGGAGCTGGCGGCGAGCATTAGCAAGCTGAAAAAAGCAGACCGAGAATCGCATTTTGACGGCTATACCATGAACCGGCGCAACCTGTATTTCGGCCGCTGGATCAAGCATAGCGGCTACTATCCAGATCCCAAGCTGCGCCTGGTGAAGCACGGCGCGGCGCAGTTTGAGCTGCGTGACGTGCATGAAGACATGAAGATGCCGGGCGAGCTAGGCCATCTGCAAGGTGACTTGATCCATCATGCGTATCCGACCCTTGAAAGTTTTATCGAGCATGCGAATCGCTATTCATCACTGGGCGCGGGTATGGTTGTGAAAGAGCGCAAGGTGGGGTTCAGCTTCATCAATATTGTTCTGCGGCCAATGGTCCGGTTTTTGTGGAGCTATTTTTTTCGCGGCGGATTCCTCGATGGGCGTGAAGGGCTGCTGGTGCTCATGACCCACGCGGCTTACGTGAGCTGGAAGTACGCCAAGGCCTGGGAGATGAGCAGGCCGGGAGATCGCGCATGATCACCCGGCCCGGTGATCGCGAGATCAATACAGCGGCGGCTCGCCCGGAGGCCGGGTCTTCCAGCGGCGGTGGACCCACAGCCATTGCTCGGGATAGCGGTGGGCGTAGCTCTCGATCACCTTGGTAAACAGCGCCGTATTGGCAATGGCATCAGCTTCATCGTCACCGGTTGAAACCAATTGGAGCGCGGGATCAAAATGAATTTTGTACTTGCCGAGTTCGCTATCCCAGATGCCAAAAGACGGAACCACGGCTGCTCCGGTATGGAGCGCCACACGCGCCACGCCGGTAGCTGTACAGGCAGGAATGCCGAAGAAGTCAACGAAGGCGCCTTGAGGCGGGGTCATGTTGGTATCCATGAGAATACCAACGGCTTCTCCGCGCCGCATGGCGGAGATCAGTCCACGGGCAAAGTCCTGCTTGCCAAAGGTGCGATTGCCATGCAGCGTGCGATAGCGATCCACCATCGTATTGATATACGGGTTATCGAGCGGACGGACCACGATATTCATGGGATGTCCGTTGAGCGAGTGAGCGAATGAACTGATCTCCCAGCCGCCGAAATGCGCGGTGAGATAGATAACCCCTTTGCCGCGAGTCTGGGCCTCAGCGAAGTTCTCAAAGCCCTCATACATGGCAACATCTGAAACGTTTTGTTCGGTGTATCGAGGAAAAAGGATGAACTCAGCGAGCTGTCTTCCCAGGTTGCGAAACAAAGCGCGCACAATGCGCAGGCGCTCTTTGCGAGTTTTTTCCGGGAAGGCCAACTCAAGGTTGCGCAGCCCAACTTGGCGCAATCGGCGGTGAAGCAGGTAAATGAGCAGGGCCACGGACTGGCAGAGTCCGCGCGCCAGCGGGCGTGGCAGCACGCCGATAAAGCGGGCCATCAGCCAGACGGGAGCATATTCAAGCTTGTGCCGGAATGTGGGCAACTTGGGACGGTAACATCGTGGAAAAAATATTTCAAATAGCTGTGACGGATGGCGCTCTATCTGCTCAAATCAAAGGGTCGGTTTGTACCGTCTTGGTTTTATTTTTGGTTGATGGTCAAACATAATCTCTCATCGGAAAGAAGGAGACAAAAGAATGAGGCTTACGATATCAACCGCTGCTCTGGCCGCTACCGTTGTGCTATGGGGTTGCAAGGCAGGAACGCCGGGTAAGGTGGAAAGTACCGTCACAAATGAGGTAAAGCATGCGGTAACCATCGGCGGAAAAGACGTGAAGAACCCGATTGCGTATTCGCCTGAGGTGGCAAAAGAAGGACAGGAGCATTTCGGACATCATTGCCAGATCTGCCACGGCCTGGACGGGCAGAATACGGGGGTTCCCTTCGCCAGTAAGATGCAGCCGCCGGTAGCCGACCTTTCGTCGAAGGACGTGCAGGACTATGCCGATGGGCAGCTGAAGTGGATCATCGAAAATGGCATTGCGCCTTCAGGCATGCCGGGATGGAAGGGCATCCTGGATGACAATGAGATGTGGAATGTAGTCCATTTTATACGTCATCTGCCGCAAAAAGGCAGCTTGGGCGAGCCTGCAATCTACAAGGAAGAGGCAGAAGAACACGAACACATGCAAGGCGCAGAGCACGAGCATCATGACGAGAGCGCCAAGCCGCATACGCACAAGCACTAAAAGGAAAACGGGAGCCTCGCGGCTCCCGTTCAGCTTTGCAGCCGAAAACTCGGCTAGCGGCGCCTCTTCGCAGGGCGCTGCATATTTCAGAGTATGCCGTTCTGTATCTCATGGTTTGCAGCCATCAGAGCGCTTGGCGGGGGAGTTGCGCTTGGCGTCGCTGCAGGCGAAGGCTCGGTAGCAGGAGCAGGTTCGCTTGCAGGAGTTGGGGTCGGCGTAGCGGCCGGTGGATTAACCGGGGCGGAAGGCTGAGTTGAAGTCGTGCTGCGCGAAGGCGTGCTTGCAGGCGCTGTATCGCTGCCAACAGCCTTGTGCACGGCGGCAACAAACGGCTCGGCAGCCTGCGGCGTAGGCACGGATCCGGTCAGAATGCTTTTGAAGTCCACCATGCGTCCATAAAGCTCGCGAGTGGCGTCTTCATCCTGCTTGATCATCGCGCCGTTGAAAGTGATTCCAGCAAACAGACCGCGAGCGCGCGAATAAGTCAGCACTTCAGCGCGCATTTTCCAGTCAGTTGAGCCTTCAGCATGGCGTCCAACTGGGCCTGCAGCAACCGAGGCATCGGCGCCGAGTTTGAATTTGCTGGAAAGCAGCGCCTGCATGCCGCGGTCATTCATAATGACCATGATCAAATCCACCGCCTGTCCGCCGATCTGAAGGCCAAAGCTGCCGCCTGTTGTGGTAAGCGGCGCAGGAGCGCTCCATCCGCTGGGCGTATGGCATGTGGCTACGCCGCGCCCATGCATCACGCCAACAACGAATCCGCCTTTCAGTAGCGAAGGCACAACAGCCACACACTTCGCTGAACCAAGAATTTCGCTGGGAATGCCTTTGTCAGGCGTCGCCATGATCTCATTCAACACCGTTGCCGCCGACTCAACCCGCTGGGCCGCGGTTTCAGCCAATGCCACACCGGAAGCGATCAGTGCAAACAGTACAACACGAAGAATTGATTTCATAATTTCCTCAAAATGATTTTAGCCGTGAGAGCAGGTGAGTAGATGCCGAAAAGTAATAAAGGGTTGGATACGGTGACCCTCGTGACCGTGCCCAACCCCGTCTCCCAGGTTCTGTGGTAGGTGAGCAAAGTATCTACCCACGCTGTTTTTGCAGCAAGTAACCGGGGTTCCTCAAGAAAACCGGATTGGGACATGTACCTGAGGCGGTGTCGAATGAGTAAACAGCACCTGCTTCGAAAAAACAAAAGCCCGGCAGTTCCCTGCCGGGCTTTGAGATGAATTTAGTTCTACTTTGAAGATGTAACCAGTGAATGCGTAATGGCATGCACTGAAAGCGCAATGCGGTTTTGCACGCCCACTTTTCTCATCAGCTTGGCGACGTGCGCTTTCACGGTGCGCTCTTCAATCCCCAGCACCGATCCGATCTCCTTGTTCGAGCGGCCAACAACCAGAAGCTCGAGCACTTCTTTCTCGCGATCGGTAAATGTGACGCGGCCAGCCGGGAAGATGCGTCCTGGAGATGAGGTCACGCGCTCGATAAAGATTGAGAGCACGCGCCGCGGTGCCCAGACCGATCCCTGATGCACAATGCGCATGGCCATAATGAACTCCGCTGGCGATGCGGCTTCGTCAACATAGCCTTTTGCGCCCGCAGCCAGGGCCTTCAAAATTGTTTCATCATCGGCGCCACTGCCGGTAACGATAATTCGCAGGTCAGGACGCGCAGCCTTCAACCCCGCCATCACGTCAAAAAGATTCTGGCCGGCGCGCGTCCCCAGCAATACCAGATCAATATCTTTGCGCGGGCCAAGTTCCGCCAGACTGCAGGAGATCAACTCCAGGTCAGATTCCGTGTCGAACAGCGACTTCAATCCAATGAACCGCAGAGGATCGCTCTCCACCACCGCGATGCGAATCGTTTTTTTCGATGCGCCTGCTTTCATCAATACTCCTTCCCAGACCGTGGCGTCATAGTGTGCATTGTAAGCAAAATTTGCGCTTTCGATCTGAAAGTATCATGAACTTCGGCCCAAGCCCATTGTTTAGCAGAGTACATGTACCTGGGTTCAGGCGCAAGATTGAGAGCTTCGACTTAGACGTTACTTACTGGCTTCCAGGCGGGAGCTTTCAGGACGGAGCGCAAAACCATCGGCATGTCCCAGAGCAAAGCCGCGACGGTAGCCGTCACAGTAGTTTGCCTGGGCGGAGATATCGTGCTGATTGGCAGGCTGAAACTTGCCGCAGTCAACGAAATGGAAATCCACATTTGCGGTGGAAGACTGACTGGAACCGCCTTGCTCAAGGCCGTTGTTATAACCGGTTGCAAAGCCCTGATCGAAGTAAGAATGGTTTGGATCAGGGGGCAGATTCTCAACTTTGAGCGAAGCTGCAACGTTGCGCAGGCTCTCCACGGCACGGAAGTTGCGACCCATGTAACCATCGCTATATCCGGCCTTTAAACCTGCATGAAAGCCTTCTTCAAACAGCTTTTTGGGCCCGAATTTTGAAGAGTAGCCGATCTTGAGATCGCGCAGTTCTCTGAGCTTAGTGCGTTGAGAGCGGCCCATATTGATGTCAGTATTTCCGGCGTGGTACCCCTCTTCATATCCGTGCCGATATCCGTGGGCAAATGTGCAGTGCGCCACCACTGCAGCCGAGCCTTCTTCCTGTAAATGGGGATCAAGCGCCTGAGCGTGTGCCATTGCAGACGCTGCAAACAGGGCCAAGGCAACCAGGGACCGTACCATGGGCGGGCTACTCCGTTTCTCTGACTACTCAGATGAACCTCCGTACCAGTGGGATGTGCGCCGTTTCGCGCCAGCTAAGGTCTATTTACCAGAGCTCTAGGTCATTCCATGAATGGCCGCAAATCGTAAGTAGCTGGATACTTATTTCAACCTTAACCCAATCAAGAGAGTCTTTTTACTCCCGGCTACGGCAGATTAAAAACCTGGGGGAAACGGAGCAGGAGAGGAAGGCGACTCGGACTGATTTGCGATTCTCCCCAGGCGGTGAAAACCACCGCTTGGGGCATTCGTATTCTCCCCCGCGGGTTAGGCGCTCCGGAAAAACAGATGCGCAACCTGCTGCGACACATGCTGCTGGTTTGTCTTCTTGTGCCCTGTCTGGCGCTCTGCGCGCAACCTCGCAATCCTTACGATCTTCAGCTTCAAAAGCTACAGTCAGCCTGGCCTGCCTCCGGCAAGCTGGAAAAGCTGGTTATTTTGGCTGAAATTGAGCGGCTCCGCGATTACGTAGATGATCGCGGCTCGATCCAGAAGGCATTGGATGGTATTCGGCAATCGAGCCGAGAAGACGTGCTGATCAAGGCCGAAGCGGGTGCATGTCTGGATGATCTGCGCGCCTTTACGCTGCCATCACAACCACGAACTCAGCATTGGTATGCAGCGCGGACAACACAGGATCAAGTACTGGCGGACGCCCATCAGACAGCAGTTTCCGGCAAGGCTGCGGACCTTGATACTTTGGCCGAGTTGGAGCATCTGGCAGGAGTTGGAGATGCAGCCGACCACATACTTCAGGCTGCCCATCTTGCGCCAACCGCTGAGCGATGGCAACACGCCGCCGAATTTAGCGAGGACTCTCTGCGCAAGTTTGCCGCTCTTCAATCCGGACTGGCTCTTGAATCAGAAAATTCGCAGCTCAGGCTGCAGCTTGCCACGTATTACATTGGCCGGCAGCAGTTGGAGAAAGCGCGTGATCTCTTGAACTCAGCCATTGCGGCAGCACCCGACGACTTTGTGCTTCGAGAACGCAGAGCCGCGCTATACCTGAATCTTGGACTCCGCTCCGATGCTCTTAACGAATTACGCTCATTGGAAAAGCAATGGCCCGCGCCGCTGTGGCTGCGCGCGCGCCTCGCACTCGATTATGAACAGATCGGGTTACTGGATGAAGCCGCGCACCTTGCTGCTGCTGTGCTCGCAGAAAAAAGCGGCGATCGCGAGCAACTGGAACTGCTGGCGCGCTTCCATGAGCGACGCCACATGAAATATGACTTGCAGGCGGATTACCTCGCGCTATCGCGGCTGGAGCCCAATCAGCCGGATACCTGGTCTCGCCTGGCGCAGGTACAGGTTGACTGCGGCGATTTCGCTGGCGCCAAAGCTTCCCTTCTCCATCTGATTTCGCTGGACAGCAGCAATGCTGAGGCCCATCGCCGGCTGGCGCAGGTTTACAAGCAATTGAATCTTCCCGCTGAGGCGCAGCAGGAGCTGGCAGCAGCATCCGGTAGTCCACCCGCTGATGCCCTAAAGGACGACTCTGCATACCTGGTTGATCCGCAGGCGGTCATTCGAGCCACAACGAACCATCCGCCGGAGCCAGCGGACATCGCCTTGGCCGACATTCGCATTCAGGAGCTTTTACCGAACGGTCTGGATCGTCTTCATGTGCAGCAGATCTTCTATGTCGGATCAGAAGCGGCGGTCGATGCCCATCGCATCAATGGAATTCGCTACTCGCCTGCAACAGATGAGTTGAAAGTGCTCCGCGCTAGGCTATGGAAGAAAGGCGGAGCTGTGCTGGAAGCACAGGAGCTTGGCGACCGCGACATATCCGAAAACATCTCCATGTATTACGACATGCGCTCGCACCAGCTCCGTTATTCAGGGTTGGAAAAAGGCGACTCTGTTGAACTTGAATACTTGATTACTCCCAAAGCTCGGACGGCCAATGGATACTTTGGCCAACTGGTCCTCTTTGCTGGCCGCAGCCCAGCGCAATTGAAGCGATACGTGCTGCTTGCGCCGCTATCGCAAAGAGTCTTTGTGCATGTAGAGAAGGTCGCGCCCGCCGTTGCAAGCACGAGAAATGACAAGCAAGTTCTGGTGTGGGAATCTCGCTCCGTTCCGGCGCTGCCGCGCGAGCCGCACAGCCCTGGCATCACTGAAATCTCTCCCTATGTGCATGTCTCAACTTCGGGTGACTGGAAGCAGCTGGGCTCCTGGTATGCCGATTTGATCCGTCCTCAGTTCGCACTCGATTCGTCGCTCCAGGGTGAATTGCAGCACGTCATCAAAGATGCAAAAAATGATCGCGCAAAGATCGCGGCGATCCAGGAATTTGTTTTGCGCAGCACGCACTATGTGGCCCTGGAATTCGGGATTTATAGCTATAAGCCTTATCCAGTGAGCCAGATTTACGCTCGCCGCTTCGGCGACTGCAAAGACAAAGCCAGCCTGATGATTGCGTTGCTGCGTGCGGCTGGCGTTGAAGCGGAGATCGCCCTGGTGCGCACTCGCTCTCTGGGCGATGTTGCTGAAGCTCCGGCTTCCATTGCAGCCTTCAATCACGCAATTGTTTACATTCCGAAGTACGAACTTTGGCTTGATGGCACCGCAGAATACGCCGGCCGCGAACTTCCGTTGGAAGACCAGGGCGCTTTGGCTTTGACCGTGAACCTGAGCGGCTCGGCGCAGCTCCGCCGCATACCCATGAGCCGCGCCACCGACAATTACACAAAGCACACGATTGAGGCCACGCTCTCGTCGTCGGGCATTATTCAGTTCCGCGGCTCGACTGTAACGCGCGGCGAAGATGCCCCCGGCCTGCGGCATGACCTTGCCGTCCCCGAGCAGCAGCTGGACACCTTCCGCCGTGAATTGGCTGAAGCTTTTCCCACTGTGCAGGTGGACCGCGTCGCTGTGCGCGGGACTCAAGAGCTCTCAAAAGACGTGAGCGTGGAATTTCAAGGCACATTGAACAACTCCGAGCAAAGGCGCCTGGTTTCACTTAATTCGTCCTGGATGCCGCGCTCGTATGTCGCAGCGCTGGCAATGTCCGGCGCCCGCACTCAGGAGCTGGTACTGCCCTCACCCTGGAGCACTGAAGAGGAAATCCACATTGCTTTGCCTGAAGGCGCGGAGGTCGCCACGCTTCCTCGAGATCAAACTCTGAGCAGCAGCTTTGGCTCTATGCGGCTGCACTACAAAAAATCGGGCGGCCAGATTGTGATCCAGAGCCGCGTTGAGTTCGAGAAAACGCGTGTCGCCGCACAGGATTATCCCGCATTCCGCCAGTTCTGTTTACAGCTGGAACGCAGCTTCCGCAATGAAATCACTGTGAGCCTGCCCCAATGAGAGTCCCTGCCGGTCTGTTGCTGCTTCTGTGCGCTGCCCTGGTGGGCCAGTCTATGGCGCAGCAAGCAACTGTGCCTCAGAAAGCTGTCGATTCCCTCTCGCAAAAGTTCCTTTCTGATTTCAATCTGCGGGACGCAGCACATAAAGCGGACGTGCGACTGCAGCACAACCCGTCTGACATTGAAGCATTGGTTGTACGAATGGAAACAGCAGAGCTCGAGGCGCATCCGGAGATCGTTTTAGATACAGCCCTGCGCCTCTGTACTATGCCTGCCGAGAACGAAATTCAGGAAATTGCGTCTAATCGCATCTTGCAGCACGCAGGAAATACCCGAGTGTTCAACTCAGTGTTGCGCCGAATTAAAGCCGTCGCAGCACTGAACAATAGCTGTTCTTTGAATCTTAAGCTGGCGCTTGTTGCGTCTGCGTCTGATGGAAATCCTAAGCTTGACCTGGATGATACCGCCCGCTCCGCGGGCCTGCTTACGCATTGGCGAATTGCAGGACCATTCGGCCAGTACAGCAATGTTGATTTTGAGCGTAGCTGGCAACCAGAGCGCGATCAGCTTTCACAAGGCCAGTATTCGAACGATGGCGTCTCTCTTACTAAGAAAAAAGGGCCGGCAGATGCCTCTCACACATTGCTCACTGAACGTTTCTGGTTCCGTGACGGCATGCTGACTCTGCCGGAATATCTTTCCGGATCCGGCATTTTTTATGCTGCCAGTGAAGCAGAAATTCCTAACACCCAAGTTTCGGAGATTGAGATTTTAAGCGCCGGCACGTATGCAGTGTTCGTCGATGGCAAACAGGCAGTGCTTCATGACACGCGAGAAATGGCTGGAGCGAGCCGAACTTCAACTGCTCTTCGGCTCGGGCCAGGCCGCCATCGCATCCTTGTTAAGTTCACTGCGGACACAGCGCCGCTGAGCATCGCGCTGCATGCGAAATCATCAGCAGAGAGAAGAACGAATGTACTTCCCAAGGCTCTTGAGAGATACACCAGCGAACTGATCGCATATTTCCGCGGAGACTTCATCGGCACGGAACGAATGTTGTCTGCGGATCCAGACAAGGGTGCATCCACTGCTCAGTATCTTCAGGCGCTGCTCTACTCTGCTGCGGAAGAGCATTCTCCTCGTGCACATGCAGCATGGAAAGCGTTGGCACAGGCACACCCTTCGGCACTGATGGCCCGCCTCAAGGCTGATGAAAGCGCCGCGATGCATGGGCAGAATGAGGACGCGCTACAGGATGCAACGAGTATTCTTGCTAAGCGGTCAGAATCAGAAGCTGCGCTGCAGTTGGCTTTTAGTTTATCGCGCGCTCAGTCTGGCGCGCCTGCTTTGCTGACTCGACTGCTGGAAGTGCATCCGTCATGCGCAAATCTCACCGAAGCCGTGAAATTTTACAGCGCAGCGGGCGAACAAGATAAAGCCGCCAAAGCGGAACAGCAACTCCCCAGCTGTGCGCCAGAGTCCTTGCAATACGCCCGCGTGCTATCTGAGTCAGGCCGGCACGGCGCTGCCGCGGCCTACTTACAGCAGCTCATTACAAAAAATCCTCTGCATCGTGCTGCGCGAAGGATGCTGATCGAGCAGCTGGTCTTATCAGGACAGCAAAGCGCTGCGCTTTTGCAGGCCAGGCAGCTTCATGATCTTGCTCCAGGCGCAAGCAGTTATCTTCTTCTCGCACAAAATCCGGCAGCGGTGCAGGATAGCCGAAGCGAGCGTGCCAGGGGCTTTATACAGGGAAAGGAGTTTTACGCCCCCTATCGTCGCGACGGCCTTGAATTGGTGCGCAACTCTGCGCAGCGCAAATTCTCCGGTGGAGCGGTTGTTATTTTGTTATCGGACAAAGTGATCCACGTTGGACGTGAAGGACAGGCTGCCGTTTATGTTCATCGCATCACCCGGCCGTTGAACAAAGACGGCATTAGCCGGTATGGCGAGGTTTCGCTGCCGCATGACGCTGACCTGCTCGAATTGCGGACCATCAAGGCTTCCGGCCAGGTAATTGAACCTGAGCTGTCGCAGCAGAAGCCTACGATCTCCATGCCGGCGCTGGAGCCTGGCGATGCTATTGAAGAAGAGTACGTCCTACCCTATTCGCAGCTTGAGCTTGCACCGGAAAGTGCGCTCGGCCTGACTTTTGTTTCTTTTGATGCTCCTATTCTTTATTCCCGCCTGATTCTGCTCAGCCCAGCTGGCAACAAATTAAACATTCGCGAGCATGCGGGAGCGCCACAACCGCTCGTCGGACAAGATAACGAAACTGTGGTTCGTATATGGCAGCGCGATAACATTGCTCAGACAGTTGCGGAGCCATATTCGCCCTCGGTTGATTTGCTTCCTGCCGTTACCGTGGCGGCTGCAAAAAAGCCACTTGATCACCTGCGCGACCAACTGATGGATGCCACTCGAATTGGCTTGCACGTTGAAGAAGCTGCCCAGGAGCTTCATTTTGCACAAACCGCCAGTGGGACGGAAAAAGCCCGGCAGCTCTATCGCTTTGTGACCACAAAGCTGGACTCTACCGGACCTGACTGGACAGGCAGCCCAGCCGAGGACACGCTGCAAAGTGGTCAAGGCAGCCGCACTGCAACACTGTTGGCACTGGCCCGCGCAGCAGGGCTCAAAGCCGGCCTGCTGCTGGCGCATAAAGTTAGCCTGGCCTGCAGCAGCCAAGGTGACCTTTCCTGTTACTCAGAACCGCTGGTGCGCTTCTGGTTTGCTGACGGAGGAATCTTTGATGTTGATGCAGAAGCTGATGATCTTCCTTTCGGAGTTATATCTCCTGCGCTGAAGACGAATGATGCGCTACTGGTTCCGCTGATCGCCGAAGACACGAAGAAGCCTCAAATCACGGAGTTGGCCACCGGGCAGAGCGCCGAAAAAACCAGCGCCGAGGCCCAAATCAAATTTGAGCATGATGATCTGGTTGCAGACCTTCACATTCGTCTGGGCGCCGCCCGCGCTCAGGAGATTCGTTCCCTATTGCGGAATGCCGGTGAACGTCAACCATTTTTTGAACAGCTTGCCCTGCGTATTTTTTCAGGAGCCACAGCCATTATGGGCTCTTCCGCACATGAAGACGATCCGGAACAGCCGCTGGAAATCTCAATCCACTGCATCGTGCCGCAATTCATAACGCGCCAAAACGGCCATCTCGATTTTGATCAGTTGACGCCGGCCCTCGGACTTCGCGCGCAGTATGGCAAAGCCAGCACCCGAAAGTTTCCGCTTTATATCGAATCGTTATTTTTTGAGAGCACTATTTTTCGCATCAATCTTCCGGAGAATGTGCAGGTAATCTCGCTCCCAAAAGATTTTGATGAGAAGCGGGAATTCGGAGAGTACTCTGTGCGTTTTGTGCGCTCAGCGCAAAAGATAGAAATACATCGAGACTTCCATATTCCGGTGCAGGTGATTACACCGGAAAAATACGCTGCGTTCGCTGAATTTGCCCGGCACATTGACGATGCGGAACGCCAGCGTATCTCTCTGGAGTTGGGAAAGGATGCTTCAGCTCAACATCAGTACCGGTTGCCGCCGGCGACGGGCATGTTCCGGTAGCCGCCGCTTCTCTGCTCGCCTATCCTTTCAAGGAAGTTTGAAGCCATATCCACGAATTTGCTGCCCTTTTCAATGTACTCGGGCATGCGCTGCCACAGCTCTTCAAATTTCTCCGGATGCTCTGCGGCTAAGGTGGCCACGCCAATACCAGCAACGGCCAGGCCGATGGGCCGGCGTCCCGTCAAAAAGAGTATTGCGCCAGCAGCAAACGAACCATACATCAGCGTCTTTTTCCAATCCATCTTTGCTCCTCCATGAATAGCGCTCACCAGAATATATATTCCCTGGCTGCCGCACACGGCAAGGATTTTCAAATCCCGCTTATTAGAGCCAAACGGAAGGCCAGCCGTTGCCCTTTGTCCCGGGGCCCCTTAAGACATCATCTTTCAGCAGTGGTTCGGGCTTGAACTTCGCACATGCAAACGAATTCAAGAGTGATTTGATTTGGACAAAAAGAAAGTGGGCGCCGGTATAGGGGCGACGCCCACGTGGGGGTACTGCGTATGTTGTTACCAAGATAGACGTAAAATCGCGAGAAAAGTTTCAGTGCGTAGCGAAATTAACATAAATAAACACTCTCAAAGTTAATAGCGCATTTTCACATTTGTAGTTACTAAGAAAAAACCCCTTCAATTTTCGAAGGGGTTGGAGAGTAAAGGAGAGAGGAGATAACCACTACGACATTTGAGAAACCAGCTCCCGAACACGAATCCGGGCCTGATGAAGTCCAAGTTGCGATTCTTTTTCATCCATCCCAAGCAGACGCGCGATCTGCTGATGATCGTAACCTTCTACGTCATGCATGAGGAAAATCAATTTTTCTGTCGCCGGCAACTGCACCACCGCACGCTCCAGATGAACGCGCTTCATGTTTCTGCGAACACTGCTGATTTCTGTGGATGCATTGCAGTTCAGGGTCAGCGTACCTACCGGCGTAATCTCACGAACCTCAGCCAGGAAAGCCTGATCAATCTGTTCTGCTTTTGGATTGGCATTAAAGGCGAAGGCGCGGAGGAAAACGTTAGCAGCAAGCTGTTCGGCCGTCAGCTCATTGTCAGTCATCCAGAAGGCCAGAGAATAAATTCTGTGGCAGTTCTCGTTGTAGATCTGGTTATATTCGGTTGTGCGGCTTTCAACTGCGGGAATCAGGATTCCCAAATTGCTCATCACACCCAAGTTGCTTGACATTTGAACCTACCTCTTTGGCCCGTTTTGAGGGTCCCTGTGGAATCTGTCGCTTAAATCGAACACCGTAGTAGAGCAATCCTTATGCCCAAAGAACGCCGAAATCTATGAAGTTTTGCATATAAAATTTAAATAATTGATTTACAAAGACTTAGATTGATGCAACCCCGGTCTCTATGCGTGATGAAGCACCCATCAAGCTATGGGTCACTTAATCCAATGATGTTTGTGGGTATTCAGGTTCCACTTTTGTTGATTGATCTACTCAGAATGGGGCTGCCTTAGGTAAAAATTACAGGAAAAATTGAACTAGCGAACCATCAGGACTTCGCGAATGTTGTCTCGACCAAGAAAAAATTTTCGCGAGGCAAAGTCCTTGAACAAATTTTCAATATGGCGATTGTTGAAAATGCGCTGCAAACGGAATCCCTGGATAGGCTCCAGTTCCAGTGTGTCCTGCTTCACTATGTGATGACGCGAGTAGAGTGACTCCGGCCCGGCATCCTTCGTATGGAAAAAGGCCAGCAAGTTCCCCTTTGGCTTAAGGATCATCTGCAGTCTGTCAACCAGAGGTTTAACCAGAGGTTCAGGAAGATAGTCGCTCACATCCCAAAAGAGCACGGCGTCAAAGCGCTCTGCCGGATAATTGAGGTTCTCTGCGAAAAATGCTGTGGCATCTATCTGCATGGAGCCGTCTTCCTGTTTGGCCAGGTAGATGGGATTCTGAGACTCGCGGAGTATGTCCTCATTCGATACGCGAAGGCCAAGCTCCGTAAGAAAGGCGATGTTTGCAGGCGAGGTGGGCCCAAGATCGAGGACAGAGAGCTTTTCTTCACCGGCGCCAGTCAGGCTGCGCACCAGTTCGCCCAAGCCAATGCAGCGACGGCTTGTCCGTGGTGCAGCCTTGGCGCTCTCGTCAGACTTGCTCTGAGCGCTGTCCGCCCCACGGAACCATCGCCTGAAATTGTGACCGGAGGAGCTCAAGCTCCTTTACTGTACCTTATTTGTTATCTAAAAAGGAACCCTGCGAACCCGGTGCAGCGCTGTAACTCGCAGCTCCAGTGCTTGAACTTGAGCTTACGCCAGCGCCTGCTGCTGCCGCGGAGACAAGCGGTTTGCGTGTTTCTGTTTTCGCATCCTTTTCTTTGATATCAATTGCACCTTTGAAGAACGCGCCATCTTCAATCACGATGCGCTGCGTGCTGATGTCGCCAATGAGCGTGCAGGATTTGCGCAGCTCTACCCGTCCGCTGGAAGTCACGTTCCCTTCCACTCTTCCATGAACAATGAGATCACGTGCCGTGATTCCGGCCTTGATCTTTCCGTTCGGTCCGATGATCAGGGTATGGTCGCGGAGATCGACGCTACCTTCAATCTCTCCGTCGAGATACAAATCTTCGCTGCCTGTAAGCTCGCCGCGTATCTGGACTGATTTGCCGATGTGACCTACGTCGCCGCGATGCGTGTCGCTTGGCTTGGGCTGTTCTTTATGCTGGGGCATTGCTGGAGTCGCTGCTGCAACCAGAGGGGGCGTGGGCTGCGCAGGCTGGGTCGTGGGATTCATGCTTGGGGACTTAGTGTCTTCAGGGCGGGGTTTCCACATTCTGCACCTTCTTGTTGTTTGCTCTCTTCAGAGAAATGGGTTGCGGATACGAAACTAGGTCGCTATTCAGGGAACTGCGTTAGTGTACTGCGATCTTTCAAAATGAAATAGTTACTGTAGGAGTGCATCGGTAAGGCAATCTCATGCTTATTGGCGGCATCTGCGTTCCCATTTTTGCGTGTTTATACATAAGTAAACAGTAACCTTTTTGCTACAGATTTAGAACACGCAGCAAACCTTTATTTTTCTTAATGTTAGGTGACTCCAAGAAAAGCAGAGTACCCGGCCAGTTTGGCCGTCGGTTTGCATTTAAGTAAAGCATCGACCGGGACGGAACGTCGCGGCGGCGAGCAGGGCCGAAAACCAGGGGAACAGCGGTCTTGATCGAGGTCGCGGCTATCGAGCCAATGGGACTGCCTTTCCGAAGAGGTCGATGAATAAGGGGCGGCTGAACAAGCCGCCTCTTCTGTTTGCCTGGCCATCTAATTTACCCGAGCAGTCTCAGCTGCGACGCCTCTACTTCAGGCGCGTGTGCAGCCTAAAGATGTAAAATGCAACTAGCTGCTGGTTTCGAGCGTCAAATAATCATTGTTTTCAGAGCACTTATGAGTCCCCGCAGGTTCCTGTGGCACATTATTTTTATCGTCTGTTCAGCGAACCTGATCTTCGCTCTTCAGCAGGGACGCCCTGCCGGCAGTGAGGCACCACCACCGCCTCTTCCCCAGGACGCAAACCAATACCTCAGAGAAGTGGTTAGGCATGAGATTGCGGCGCAGACAGACGATCACACGCATTGGCGCTATCACATCCATCGTGAGGACGAGAAAGGCAGTCAGGACCGCGATGTAATCGATACCAAAGATGGTCAGCTTGCCCGCACTCTCCTGATCAATGGGCAACCGTTGACTCCGGAGCAGCGCGCCAGCGATGAGGCGCGCATGAGGAAGCTGGTGGAAGATCCTGCCGAGCGCGCCAAGCGGGAAAAGCGTGCCAAAGATGATGACGATAAGCTGATGCAGATGTTCAGGGCCATTCCTGAGGCCTTTGTGTTCAAGTACGATGGCGAAGAGAACGGCCAAATCCGCCTTACCTTTTTTCCTAATCCACACTATGTAGCTCCCAATCGCGAGTTGCAGGTGTTTCGCGCCCTGAGCGGAAAGATGTGGATTGACCGCGCAGGGAGCCGGCTCACCCGAATGGATGGCACGCTCTTTGAAGATGTCACCTTCGGCTGGGGACTGTTGGGCCGCTTGAACAAAGGCGGGACGTTCTCAGTGCTTCAGAGCAGAGTCGGTGATGATCACTGGGAAGTTGTTTCTCTTGACGTAAAAATGAGCGGACACGCCATTGTTTTTAAGACCATCAATGTGAAGCAGTATCAACGCTTGAGCGATTTCCGTCGAGTTCGGGATGATCTCACGATCGCGCAAGCCTATCGATTGCTCCAACAAAAAGACGATACTGCTGTCTCAGCTGAGAGCCAGGCCAACGGCGGCACTAAGTCACAAGCAAAAGAATAAATTCTTCGACCCTGCGCAGATTCAACTCTGAATTGTTTTTCAAGCACGCTTAATCCGGTTGAATTCCGACCTTGTTCTTCTCTGCTCCAGCAGCAACTTTCATCTGCTCTGCATTTGTGAGCTTACGTTCATGCTTCAAGGCAAACTCCAATCACTTGCTGCCAATCTAAATTTATAGCGCTGCTTCCAACTACTCACTGGGCCGCAAATATCTTCCGGCCAGATGTATTAGGAGGAACACAATGAGAAAGGTATACCTGATCACAGCAATTCTGCTGCTATCAGCGGTTTGGGTGGCTGCACAGAGCACATCAAGTGCACCCAGTTCGCAGTCGTCAACAAGCAGTACAACAAGCACACAATCCACAGGTTCACAATCCTCTTATCCTTCAACCTCACCCAGCCAATCCACCACATCCCCTGACACGAGCTCAAATTCATCGCAAACTTCCACGGGAGTTTCGGGGACCGGCTCGGATAACAGTTCGTCAACAATTGAAGGCTGCCTGAACAGTTCGGGCGGAAACTTTACGTTGACAGACAACACTGGGAAGACCTGGCAGCTGGCTGGTGATACCTCCAAACTGAGCGATCACGTTGGCCATGAGGTTCGAATCAGTGGGTCCGATCTAAGCGGTAATGCCAGCAGCTCAAGCTCAAGCACCGGAATGGGTGGGAATGCCAGCAGCTCAGCAAGTGGAACTGCGGGCGCAGGAAATAACGCTGGCAGCATCTCAGGTAATGCCGGCGCCGGCCAAACTGGAAATACCGGAACGGGTGCAAGCGGCGCCACTCGCGGCAGCACCTCCCCACAGGCCACGTTTAATGTGAAGAAAGTAAAAATGATTTCAAGCAGCTGCTCGACTGGCCCCAGCAAATAAAATTTCTTTTTCGCAAGTTCAACCCCCGCAGCGTTGCGGGGGTTTTCTTTTTGGCAAGTTATGGATTTACGTGCAACCGGCCATCGCGCAGCACGGTACATTTGCGGTCACGCCAAACTACTGTGTCGCCGACGAATCCGCTGACCCATACAAGAAATCCCAGAACATCCTGCATGGGAAGCAGCCACCATTGACGCAAAGTAATTGAGTCATGGAGCACATAATGAGCTGTGGCAGCGGCGGAGGCATAGCGCAAGGCCAGGGTAAGCAACACAACCGGCCAGGCGCTGAACCATACAGCAGAGAGCAGCAATGCCCACGCCAACGGATAAGTAAAGATCTGGCCCCAATAGCCGGCAGGACGCGAGCGGCGGGTGCTGCGCGCCCAGCGCACGCGATGCCCAAGGTTGGCCAGCATCCCCTGGCTGCCAATGCGGTGCTCAATGACTTGGGAGGACAACAACACTCCGTGTCCGAGCTGGGCCGCGCGCTGGCCTATGACAAAATCTTCTGCCAGGAACTCCTGCAAATAAGCGAAGCCGCCCATATCTTCAAGCACGCTGCGGCGCACCGCGACGGTGCAGCCCAACGCGAACCGCATTCCCTCAATCATGCGCGCAACCAGCACGCCGCCGAGAAGCTCCGTGTTCATTCCAACAGCTTCCAGCCGCGACCAGACGCTGTTGCCTGGTACAGCGCGATACGGACAGGTAATGAGTCCTACTTGCGGCTGCTGAAGCTCCTGAGCAAAGCAGGAGAGTAAAGAAGGCTTCACGCGAATGTCGCTATCACTCATCACCAGCAGATCGTATTTTGCTTCGCGTACCAGGCGGTTCAGGCTGAATGCCTTTGCATTCGGAATGGGAGATTCGCCAGTCACGATCAGGCGCGCCGCAACCATGCCGGAGTATTCATCAATGATCTTGGTGGCCAGTGCGGCCGCGGGATCATCGGCGCGATGCACGCCAAGAAGCAGTTCATACTCCGGATAATCCTGCACAAAAAAGCTGCGCAGATTTTCCTCAAGGCCTTCATCGTAGCCGCAGAGCGGCTTGAGAATGCTGATCGGCGGCCTGTCTCCAGCTGCAGGCGGAGTGGAATAAAGGAATTTTCGCGCAGCCACAAGAATAAGCATGCAGTAAACGAGTGAACCGGCGAGCAGTACGGACAATACTGTAATGAGAATTACCATAATGCAGCTCTGTTCTCCGTTGTATGAAGACTATTTGCAACTGGTCCCTGATTCTCATTTGCTAAAACAAATTTACCGCCGCTTTCCGCTATAAGATGCAATTTGCCGGCCCCCACCAAGCTCTTGATTCGTGCCAGCTGCGTATTATCTGTCACTAGATAACTGCGTGCCGGCGCTGACCAGATGCTCGCAAATTGCGCATCGTCGATAAAAACTTTGGGCGCTCCCGGAGCATATGAACCGTATTCCAGGTTGTTGACACGGCCGTTCAGGAGCAAGGCATCACGATTGGCATAAAACAAAATTGAGGAAAAAGGATAATACGCGCCGTCAACAATCAGCCGGCCTTCAGGAGCGCGCAACAGTGCTTCTGCCAGAGGACGCGAGGATAGATAAGGATCAAAGCTGACCAGCGCCATACGGCTTGCATGAAAGAAGAGAACCATCATTGCTGCCAGTGCGAAAAAGGCGCGGCTGCCGCGCAATGCCCATGCTCCTGCAGCTCCAATCAGGAATGCAACACCAGCTACTATGAGCGGCGCGCGCAGATAAGCAAATGATTGTAGCGTGAGGTCTCCCATGTGCCCAAGCGCAAGAGTGTAAGCATCGGGGTGCTGGCTCAATGCATTTGAGATATCTCCCGGCGTGGGAAGATTGCGCACGTAGATCCACACAGTTGCGATTGCCACAGCAACAAGAGTAGCAAGAGCCGCGAGCGCCTTTGTGGCCGCAGTCACCCAGCGGCCTTCAGTATCCATGGCGCAGCCAAGTAGCAACGCAAGCGCTGGATACAGGGGCATGGAGTAATACTCCTGCGTGGTCGAGAAAGTAAAAAAGAGCAGCAGGAAGCCGGCCCAGCATAGCGCCAGAAGGCGCGTGCGCCCAACGCGGTCCACCGGCTTGTAACTCAGCTTGGCCGCTGCGGGCAGATATGCGCTCCACGGGAAGAGCCACAGCAGGTTCAGCAGCCAGAATGCTGCGCGCGGAACCGTGTTGTAGTCGCGCGGATAACGCAGGTTGAGGAACCGCAGCACGTGCTCATTAATGAAGTAGAACCAGAAGAATCCGTGATATTCTCCCGGGCCGCTGTGCAGCGAAAAATTGAAATATGGCGGCATACGCAGGGTCGCCAAAATGTGCCACGGCGCCGCGATCAAAAGAAAAATGAGTGCGCCGCTCAGCAGGTGCAGATTCTGCCATGTTCGACGTACAAAGAGCTGCCGGGTAAGCGCCAAATAAACAAGCACTCCGCCAATAGGAACCACCAGGGCAATGAGCCCCTTGAGCAATACACCCAGAGCTAACGCCACGGCCAGAGCTGCCGCCCAGCGGCGAGGATGAGGTTCCTCTCCATCTTCATTGAGTGCACGTTGAAAGGCAAAGAATGAAACGCAGACAGTGAGCGTAAGCATCACGTCAGGAATCAGAATCCGTGTAAAGAGAAACAAGCCGATGCAGGTGGCTAGCAGCAGACCGGCGTAAAATCCTGCGCGCCTGCCAAATGCCCATGCGCCATAGCGTGCCGTGGTCCAGCAGAGCAGCACGGCAGAAAGTGCAATGGGAATACGAGCTACCCAGTCATGGATGCCGAAGATCAGGTAGCAAATGCTGATGAGCCAATACAGTAGCGGCGCCTTTTCCACATAAGGAACGCCATTGAGGTGCATGATCACCCAATCACCTGACTGGACCATATTGCGCGAGATCTGCGCATGGACCGCGTCTACATCATCCATCAGCGCTGGAGGCGAGACAATACAAACAAGAAAAATGACGGCCGCAATTACCAGCAGCACTAATTCATAGCGCCGTTGTGCCAAGAAAAGCCGTGGCGGTGCAGTGGTGGCTTCGCTATCCGCCTGTTCTATGAGTTCCTTCACAGAACGCAATCAAGCAGCCCTTTCATCATAATGATAATGCGTTGAAAAGCTTCAAGAACTGTAAGGATGCATTTTGATGGCGCAAGTTGGCATCCTGAGAAGGCTTTTAAGGAACAGTTGGCCCCCACATGATTTCTAACCGATTCCTGAGACACTTGGAATACCCGATTTGTAAAAAACTGTAAGCAGAACCGGAAACAACATTAATTAAGGTTAAGATGCCGGAACTCAAATTTGTGAAATTTGACTTGCCCTTCAAACACTTAGAGCGATAATTTTCGACAACAGCTGTTTTCACGGAAAGAGTAACTCGAGCTCACGCGGTGTTCTTCCTGGTGAGTGCAGTTGTGCGGATGAGTTATGCAAACGTTGTCGATAAAAAAGACCCTGAATTTTACCAAGCTGAGGTTCTCGGCTACGTTGGCTTTGATCTGCCTTGCCTCTTTCGTTACTTTTCTGCAGGTAAAAGCGAACCAGGAAACAGACGATTCCATCAGTTCCTCGGCAGTGTGGAATCCTGAGAGAGCTGATTTGGCAGAGATCACGCAGTCTTGCAGTGACGTTGGGAATTACGCAAAGTGCTTCATCGAACAGATGGGAAATTTTGCTTCTTCTGACGCAGTTTCGTTCAGCAATTCTCTACTGCAGCAAGCGCCGTCTCGCACAGGCTATTTGAAAGAACTGCATGAGGCAGGGATCATTGATGTTGGGGTTGTGGCTTATCCCAGCAATGGCGAGGAACCTCAGGGCTGGATGCTGCTGAATGGTTCGCCGGCCATTATCAATGTGGATGACCTCAATCTGCTGCCGCAATCTGCAATGAAGAAAGACCCACAGTTCGAAGCTTTGCAAAAGAAGTATTCGCAGGTCAATCTTGCTGTTGATTCTGAGCAGCGCAAAGATGGCGCGATGCCGCAAATCCTGAATTTGGACGATGGGCGGGAACGATTTATCGTCAATTACTCTCTAAAAGCGCAGTGCCCTGCATGCAAGACGGTGGCAAATGCCAGCTTCTCCTTTGACTTCGATCCGGCAGGAAAATTCCTCGGCGTGAAGTTCGTCAAGGTGGTTCAAGTAAATGAATAGCTTCGGAGAAAAGCACCGAGCACAGGTAGGCAGCTGCTCCTAGCGCTGTGAAGCACTCAATGCAGGCGCCTCTGCCTGCTCCTGATACCACGCCACTGTCCGCCTGAGCCCTTCCTCAAAACTTACAGAGGGTGAATACCCGAGGTGCTTCTGCGCCAGGCTGATGTCGGCCTGAGAGTGCTTCACATCGCCCGTGCGGGGTCCTGCGTACTTTGCAGCGCCGGAGAAACCGATGATCTTGCGCAGCATCTCAAAAGTCTCGTTTAAAGAAAAACGAGTCCCTGTGGCAACATTGAAGACTTTTCCGGAAGCCTCCGCCGCAGGCGCGACGCAGGCTTTAAGGTTGGCCTGGACGGCATTGGCGACAAAAGTGAAATCGCGGCTCTGTTCGCCATCCCCAAAAATGGTTGGCGATTCATTCTTCTCCATCTGCGTAATGAATTTGGCCAGCACCGCCGAGTATTGCGAATTTGCGTCCTGCCGCGGGCCAAAGATGTTGAAATAGCGCAGGCACACAGTCTCCAGGCCATACACGGCAGAGAAAGTCTGCATGTAGTATTCGCCGGTCAACTTCTGCACCGCGTAAGGTGAGATCGGTCGCGGAATCATTCCCTCATGCTTAGGCAGAGTTTCACTGTTGCCGTAAGCAGATGAAGAGGCAGCATAGACCACGCGTTTCACTCCAGCATCTCGCGCAGCCAGCAGCAAATTCAGAGTGCCGTTGACGTTCACATTGTGAGTCAGCTCGGGTTCCGCAACGGACTTGGGAACGGAAGGAAGCGCCGCCTGATGCAGAATGTAATCAATTCCCAGGCAGGCTGAAGCCACGCCCTCTTTGTCGAGCAGACTAACGCCGCGAAAATCAATCTTGTTTTTGATTTCCGCGATGTTCTCCCATTTGCCAGTAGAAAAATCATCCAGGCCGCGTACGCTCTCGCCGCGTTCCAGAAGCTCTCGCGCAATCGAGGACCCAATAAAACCCGCAATTCCTGTTACCAGATATTTCGCCATTCCCTGCCCTCAGCCGCAGATGCACAATGCTATTGATACAAAACTATTCGCTCTCAAGTTTACTAGAGCATTTACACTTGTTTCGCTTTAGTTCGCGTTGGCAGCGCGCATCGCAAGGCCTCGAGCTGCGGGAGAGAGCCCGTGTTGCTTGATCTTGTAGAGCAGCGCCTTGTAGCTGATGTTCAAATGCAACGCAGCTATTTTGCGGTTCCAGTTTGCCTCTTCCAGCGCACGCTGGATCTCACGGGCTTCGGCATCATCTTTCAAATTGCGCATCATCGCCTTGAGACCGCCGCGGGACGTCGCCGTAGAACCGTCTATTTCACCGGATTCCTCCTTCGACCGCATCCGCAGCTCTTCAATGATGAGATCTTCATTTTCGAGCACCAGATACCGCTTCACTAGGTTGCAGAGTTCGCGCAGATTGCCAGGCCAGTGATAGCGCATGCATTCCTGCACCAGCCGGTCAGAGACGCCAGGCGCGTTCTTGCCAAATTGCCGTGCCAGGCTGTTCATGTAATAACGCAGAAGGACCGGCACTTCTTCACGCCGCTCGCGGAGCGGAGGAACCGTAAGCGTGAACGCGTTCAGCCGATAATACAGATCTTCCCGCAGCTTGCGCTCGGCGATCGCCTTCTGCACATCAATGTTCGTGGCAGCCAGAACTCGAGCATCTGCCGTAATATTCCCGCGTCCGCCGAGGCGGGAAAACGAGCCGTCCTGCAGCACGTGCAGCAGCTTGGCTTGCAGACCGGCATTCATCTCGCCAATTTCATCGAGAAGGATCGTGCCTTTATGCGCCAGCTCAAATTTTCCGGGCTTTGATTTATGGGCGCCGGTGAATGCTCCTGCTTCATAGCCGAAGAGCTCGCTTTCCAGAAGGTCTGCTGGAAGGGCTGCGCAATTCACTTTGACCATGGAGCGGTGCGCACGTACCGACATTTTATGGATCAATCGTGCCAGCACTTCTTTTCCCACGCCGCTCTCACCCAGCAGCAACACCGGCACATCTACTTTCGCGATCAGCGCCGCCTGTGCACGAATCTGCTTCATGGCCGGACTGGCGGCCAGAAAGAAAAGGTCTTCATCCAACTCATCAACCATCTCATTGCTCTTGGCAACGGGCTGGCTTATTTGTGCAGCTTGCTGCGGCTGCAGGGCACGCCGCACCGCACCCTGAAGTTGCGGCGGAAGAAACGGCTTAGTCACATAGTCAGCCGCACCGAGCTTCATGGCCTGCACGACTTTGCTGGTGTCATTGACGCAGGAAATCATTACCACCTTGAGATCGGGACGAAGCCGTTTGCAGTTCTCCAGCGTCTGTAGCCCGTCCATGCCGGGCATCACCACATCAAGCACAATCAGATTTGGTGCGACCCCACGGTGCATGCGCTGAAGCGCTTCTTCCCCGCTGCCTGCGGTCTCGACGTTATAGTTTTCGATCTCCAGCAGAGTCTTGGTATAACGCAGTACGCTGGGTTCATCATCGACGAGTAGTATGTTTGGCGCGCTCACCGGGCCCTCCTACCTTGACTGAGATAACAACAGCGAAAACTTACTTCCCTTGCCTGGTTCACTTTCCACCCAAATCACTCCACCATGTGCCTCAACCAGACGCCGGGCGATGGCCAGTCCTAACCCGGTGCCGCGGGCTGAGCTTCCGGGCAACTGAATAAAGTCCCCGAAAATTTCATCATGGTGCTCGGGCGCGATGCCCGGACCCGAATCACTTACATCAATACGCACTGCGTTTTCGATCTTGCGCTGCTCTTTTCTCTCCATATTGAAGAGAAATTCCGTTTGCGTTTTCCGCCGCTCCCAGAAGCATGGAGTTGCAGTAACAACGATCATCCCGTTTGCCGGCGTGTATTTCAGCGCATTTTCAATCAGGTTAGAGACAACGTGCTGCAGCTTGAGCGGCTCCATCCGCACGCGAGGCGTTCCCGGAGCGGGATGAAACTGATAACGCACAGGTTTCTGCCGAACTGCCGCCGACCAATAATTGAAAATCTCTCCAAGATGGCTGTTGACGTCAGCAGACTCCAGAATCTCTCCCGCAACTCTTTTTGCTTTCAATTCCTGCAGGAGCAGAAGGTCACGAATGAGCTTCTGCAAGCGCTCCGCGCCTTCCTGTATTTCGCCTAAAACTTGCTGCTGCCGGTCATTAACAGGACCAAGGCGGCCGGTGCGTAAGAGATCGGTGTAGCCCAGCATGACAACCAGTGGAGTCTTGAATTCATGCGCAGCGGAGACCAGAGGAAAAGCTGACGCCTCCACTTCTTCATGGCCGCATCGCAATTGGCGTCTGCGTCTTTCTGGCGGCGCCACTTCAACTATCTCCCGTGTTGGATCTCCATTACAGCCGGAGACGTGGCTACTCGAAAGCGCTGAGTTGCTGCACGCCGGGCACTCCACCACCGCCAAATTGCTGTTCGCCTTCTCCATCGCTTGCCGGATCTACCTTTGTGTAGCTGGTGCGCAATCAGCAAGAACCACTTCTTCGCGTGATTACAGGGCCGGACAACCAGTTTCTTTGACTGACGCTATAGAACAGCTCTATCCGTGCCAGTTCAAAGGCTATGAACCGAAATCTTGGTTCCATGCTCAAAAATGAAGTGGAGCGATATTTCGGCGAGTGCAAGCCAGATACTTGCCGCTGACAGAAGAAGTTTGGAAGTGCTCAGCATCATGGCTCGGATTCCGGAGAAACCTTCGCCATCGCACCCCATCGAGGTACACTGGTGCCGAGAATGTTGTAAGCCCCTTCCAGGTGTCTGCTTCCGTCGTTACGCGGGCTGTCTCGAAATTGGGAACTTTCTAATTTATTTCCCCGGGCACATCGAGAACGCTCACGAGCCGTCCACTTGGTTTTATTAAGTACTGTCCTTTAGTACATGTACTATATTCCCGCTATTTCGGGATTGCAAGTTAAAAATTCTAAAAATTGACATTTTATTTGTGGATAATTTCTGCAAATGATTGCATACAAATAAAGCCTGCGAGAGATGCGGACTTCACATAAGTCTTTGCATTTCAGCAACTTTAGATAATCTCACCACTGGTTCTCTGCGGCAATGAAGTTGCACCTTTCTCAAAATGAGTACTCATGTCTGCCCTGCCAAATGAAATCGGCCGCATAATCTCACCCCCTGACCGCAGCACAATCCTGAGCGTTCAGGTCTGCCGCACATGGGCTGAACTGCAAGCCTTCCGCGCAGACTGGAATCATCTGCTCCAACTTTGTCCAACCAGCTCCATCTTTCAAACACATGAGTGGCTCAGCGCGTGGTGGATGGCATTTGGCGCAGATAAGGTATTGCTCGCTCTGATCTTTTTAGGTCCAACCGGAGAGACGGTTGGCATTGCTCCTTTCTATGTGGAGCAACAGCGCTCTTTTGGAATGAGCATTAAAGCTCTCCGCTTGGCAGGGGCCGGTTCCGGCGACTCCGATGCGCTAGATTTTCTTACTGCTCCTGGGTATGAGGAACCTTGCGCTCGCGCTTTTCTCGCCTGGCTCAATAAAAACCGTCGCTGGGACATTTGCACCTTGGAAACGTTGCCGCAAGGCTCGCAGGTAGCAAAAGCAGTTTCAAACCTCATGCAAGCGAGTGGATGGAAATTGTATTCGGAAACTACTCCCAATTTTTTTATCGATCTACCGCGAACGTGGGCTGAGTATCTTGAGCATCTTGATGCCGGGTTTCGACCGCTGCTCACCCGATATCCAAAGCGGCTGCAGTCACGCTACACGGTATCTATCCAGCGATGTGAGCGCGAGGAAGATTTGGATTCTGACCTGCAGGCGCTTTTCACGCTGCATCAGATGCGATGGAGCGAGCGCGGCGAGCCGGGCGCATTCTCCCTTGCGGAGCGACGGGCGTTTTATTTCGCAATGGCCAAATCCTTCCTTCAGAGCGGATGGCTGGAGTTCTGGCTGCTCAAGCTCGAGCAAGAGATTGTGGCGGCGCAGTTCTGTTTTCGATATGGCAAGACCGTTTACCTGTTGCAGGAAGGATTTAATCCTCAATACACACAAGAGAAGGTCGGCTACGCCCTCCGCGCGCACGTGCTTCAAGAAATGATCAGGACAGGCGCTGAACGATATGACTTCCTTGGCGGAGCAGATGCATACAAACTCAAGTTCGGCGCGCAGGAAGGTGGCTATCTCACATTGCGCTTCGCAGGGCCCTCATGGCGCGGCCGGGCGCACATGGCTTTGCAGTATCGCAAACAAAACATTAAGAATTGGCTCAAGCGCAAGTTGCCGGCAGGAGTTCTTGCCAGGCTTCGTCATCAGAAAGCTTCCATTGCCGCAGGGCAGAAAGAATCGACGGAATAATATGTCCACTACATTTCAGCTAGCTCCAATCAACGAGATCAGCACTCCGGCCGAACGCATCCGCCAAATGGGCATGAAGACGGGCCTGTGGAACCACGGCTATGATTTCCCTCGTTTCGCAAAACAACTTTTTCAAGACATCGATTTCCGTAACAAGACCATGCTTGAGATCGGGTGCGGAAAAGGCATGCTCTGCTTGTGGGCGGCAGCGCACGGAGCTCGTCACGTGGTCGGGCTGGAGCCGCTGGCCGAAGGCGCTTACGATTCCAGCGAATGCCATCAGGCATTCCGCTCCATGGCACAGCAGCTCGAACTGACGCAAGCCAGGATTCTGCCGGATACCGTTCAGAAATTTGATTGCCCTTCAAATTATTTTGACGTTGTGCTCTCCGTGGCCTCTATCAACCATCTTGATGAAAAAAGCTGCGTGGCTTTGGGCAAATCAGAAGAAGCAGAAAAGGAATACAAGAAAATATTCCGCAATATCGCCCGGATGATGAAGCCAGGCGGCAAGCTCATTATTATTGATGCAGCGCGCCACAATTTTTTTGGCGATCTCAGCCTGCGCAATCCAATGTCGCCGAAGATTGAATGGTTCAAGCATCGCCAACCGGGATATTGGGCACAACTTCTGAGCGGTTGCGGCCTTGGCAACGCGAATATCCGCTGGTGTGCGGGCAAGCTCCTGCGTCATGCAGGCATCACCACCCTGCCCGGAGCGGCTTCCTACTTTGGACAAAGCATCTTTCGCCTGGAGCTGACGCGGATCTCTTGAGCGCTGCGGAGTCCAAAGAACGCTACAGCGATTGCCCAACTGCTTTCTGAAAGTCGAAAGACGTAGTCCACCTCATGGCCTTCGTAATCTAATCGCAAGCAAGTTGCTGATCGCAATTTGGAGCAACAAACGCATGTGTGCATGTTTTTGCACACTGCGCATTTGCTTGCATCAGTGAAATCTCCGATCACAAAATTACATCGCATTTCACGCGCGAAGGAAGAATTTACATTTTTGATTCCTCCTCTCCACTGCGGTCTCAATGCAAATTCAATCACTTGAGAGCTGCCGGTATCTGGCGATAGCCGTGCAATCTTCTGCAACAACCCTGCTGTAGCAATTCACACATTCTTCCAGGACTTTGGTTCATTGCTGGCCGGCATTCACGCACGACGCTCGCCTTTCTCCGCTTTCGGCCTTACCTGAAAGACCGAAGACCATGCCTGCTCAAAGTGCATGGTCGAACGAGACAAGCGCAAGACATTAGGTTTTGAGAGGCTAATACCGAAATGCTCAAGTAAGAGGACATTCAGGCCACGTTGAGGCAGCGCTTACCTGAAATTTCTTTTCCAGCAAGGAGTCAAACGTTGCGTAGTAGAACATTCACCAATAAATGCAGCTTCATCTTCGTACTTGTTGTTGCGTGCTTGAGCATGATCGGGTGCGGTGGTGGACAGAGCGCCAGCACATCGCCGGGACCGAGCCCGAGGCCCACGCCAACGCCGACCACAGGCTCTGCCAGCCTCACGGCGACGCCGAGCAGCCTGGGCTTTGGATCACAAGTGCTCAACACGCCAGTGACGTTACCAGTGCAAATTTCAAATGTCGGCACTGCCGCAGCGACGATTACGCAAGACAGCATCACCGGTTCAGGATTCACCACAGGAATCACGACTCCTATCACTCTGAATCCATCGCAGAGCGTGAGTGTCCCAGTGGTGTTTTCTCCCAGCGCTACAGGCACGGTCTCAGGCAGTCTTATGCTCTCAAGCAACGGCACCACGATGCTCTCAGTGCCGCTCTCCGGCACTGGACTGACGCCGCAGGCGCACTCCGTGGATGTTGGCTGGAATGCCAGCACATCGGCTTCACTGCAGGGATACAACGTCTATCGAAGCGGGACGAGCGGCGGACCTTATACAAAAATCTCTCCCCTGCTCTCTGCCACCACGCTGCTCTATACCGATATGACGCCTTTATCCGGGCAGAAGTATTTTTATGTTGTTACGGCTGTGGATGCGAGTGGAGCAGAAAGCTCGGCCTCGTCTGAAGTCGCAGTGACGATTCCGACGCCGTAATTTTTTGAGTGCGAAGAAGTTTTATTTGACTGGGAGTTTTCATGCGTAAGTTTTTCAATATTGGTTCATTCATACTGCTGTTGGTATCGTCCGCGATACTGAGCGCGCAATCTGCTCCGCCGCGAATTTTCTTTTCTGACCTGGAGAGCGGCCCCAATACAGGCGGACAGAATAATAAAGGCGTCTGGGTCACGATCTGGGGCAAGGGCTTTGGCGCGACACAGGGAACATCTACGGTGACAATCGGCGGAGGCGCCGCGGATAATTATCCGCTGTGGTCGGACGGCAAGATTATTTTTCAGCTCGGCGCAAATGCCAGTACGGGAAGCATCATCGTGAATGTTCCGGGCGTAGGCACGAGCAATGCGCTGCCCTTCACGGTGCGGGCAGGAAATATCTTCTTTGTCGCGGCCACTGGCAATGACGCCAATACCGGCTCGTTCACTGCGCCGTGGAAGACGATTGTGAAAGCCAAGAACACGATTGCTGCCGGCGATACGGCTTATATTGAAAATGGGGTGGCGCAGACCTCTGAAGATAATTTCACGGCATATCTCAGCATGGACAACAACGGCGCGAGCAACTCCGGCACGGCGGCTGCGCCGAAGGGGCTTGTGGCTTATCCGAATGCAACGGCCACGGTGGGCGTGACGGGCGGGCTGCACTATGGAATTCGTACGCCAAACATCAGCGCTCGTGAAGACTATTGGGTGATCTCGCAGTTGCACATTATCGGTGGAACGCAGGCGATGGACATTGGCGGCGTGGGCTGGCGGATTATCGGCAATGAAATGCAGTGCCCGGGAGCTGACGACCAGGTTGGCTGCTTTGAGATGAGCGAGGGAACGCAGACCAGGTTTTATGGGAATGAGGTCCATAACGCGGGCATCAATCCGACCTCGTCAAAGTTTTATCACGCAGTTTACTTCAGTACGGACTCAAACCATATTGACGTGGGCTGGAACCATATTCACGATAACTTCACCTGCCGCGCACTGCAGTTCCATTCCTCGCCGCTGTGTACTCCGGCCTGCGGAGCTTCAGACACAACGGGATTCGACCAGTTCGATCTGCATGTGCATGACAACTTGATTCACGGAGACAACTGCAATGGCATCAATTTCGCGACGGTCGATCCTTCAAAAGGACCGGTAGAAGCGTATAACAACGTTATTTATAACGTAGGCAGGATGGATCCACTGCAGCTGGGCGCAGCCTTTTCCTGCATCTATGTTGCTGGCATCACGAACAATGGCCCGGCCGGAACGGGAACAGTGGAGATCTTCAACAACACGCTTTCCGATTGCGCGGCCAATAACTCAGCGAATGCTCAGGGATCGCGCGGCGCTTTTGGCGTTGGCAGTGGACCTGCCACGCTGATCATGCGCCTGCGCAACAACATTGCGTATCAGCTTCCGGGTGAGATCTATATAGACGGCAGCACCTCGCAGATCACAGGCGATCACAACCTGTGGTTCGGCGTTGGCACTGCTCCCGCGCAAACCGTTAATAATCTGGGCGTGGATCCGCTGTTCGCGAATCGCGCTCTGGGCGACTACCACTTGACTGCCAGCAGCCCAGCGAAAGATGCGGGGCTGACGGTACTGCCAAATAATTCATTTGCTCCAAATCCTGGCCCGACGATTGGCAATGACAAAGATGGAGTGCTGAGGCCGCAAGGAGCGGCATTTGATATGGGCGCATATGAATTCTTTACCGGCTCAGGAACGAGCCGGCCGAATCCGCCTACCAATGTCCATGCAACGGTGCACTAGGAGCAAATAGCAATTGGTAATTAGCAGTTGGCAACTAGCATTAGCGGTAGTTCGGATCGATTTGCTGCTCTATTGTTCTTTCCTGTCGGTGACACACTACGCATGGTGATACCGTGTACCGCAGGAGCAACGGAGCGCTTGCTCCGGTTCGGGATAACTTTTTAGAAGAAGTTCCAAATGCTCAACAACGCTTTCGCCCTGGCAAGACCGTAGGTCAGGTAGAGCGCAGTGAGGGGGAAGAAGTCAGTCCACGTCTTACTGAACAATACTTGTTTAGTCGCAAGCGCTACGGGCGGCAGCAACAATGCGGTAACGGCGATCAGCGGCGCCCACCATGGCCCTCCAAAAGCTGACCAAACAAGCATGACAGCAAGTGCGAGCACGCACATGAGAGTGTAGCCGGCAAAGAGCACTGCTTTCAGATTGTGCGAACCAGCAACATTTCGCAAAAATACTTTCACAACATGCGTTCCGTGCCAGGCCTGCTTGCGGAAAAATACACGTAGGCTCTGCGCCGTTCCCAGGTGCACAACGCCGATCTGATGAAAAGCACGCACCGCCATGCCTGCGGCGCGGACACGCTCGCAGAGTTCGTAGTCTTCATTCGTTTGAATGGTTTCATCGAAACCACCTAACTGCAAAAAATCTTCGCGGCGCATGATGAGATCGCCTGCAGGGACGTGCGAGACCTCGCCTGATTTCTCAGCTTCCTGATAGCGGTGCCACGTGCGCCCGACCCAGGAGGAATTTTCTGGAAGAAGATAATGGGCGCCTAGAACGCCGGCATTTTGCAATGGCGTGAGTTCCACAATGCGATCCAGCCAGTCTTGCGGGGCCATGCAGTCTGCATCAAGGAAGGCCACAATGGTCCCGCGCGCCTCCCGCGCGCCGAGATTGCGCAAAGCAGAGATGCGAACTCCGGCCTTCTCAAGAATTATTAGATTGAGCCGATCCTGGTATGACTTGGCAGTTGCGATGGTTCGGTCGCGCGAGCCATTGTCAACGAGGATGACTTCAAAGCAATCATGCGCGAAGTCCAAATGAGTGAGCGATTCCAGACAGCGCCCAATCATTTTCTCTTCATTGAGCGCTGGAATAATGATTGAGACGGAGAGAGTAGCCTCTGCTACTCCCTGCACTGCACTAGCGAAGTTAACAGCCTGTTCAGCCGGGCTCATGCGCTCCTCGCATCAGCTTTGGAGCTGTCATAACATGAATGGGCAGGCAAAATGGCGGCGCTGCGGTTCAACACCTCGTCATAAAGAAGCCGGTATTTCCTGGCCATGGCCTCTGCAGTGAAGTTACGGCTTACCCAATCATGCGCCTGTGCACCCATGCGGCGGGAGAGATCGGGAGCAGAGAGCAGCTGCGCAAGCGCATCACGCAGACCGGATAAATCGCCGGGAGCCACCAGCAGTCCGGTTTCGCCGTGCTGCACTACATCAGGAACCGCGCCTACACGGGTGGCGATGACCGCCCTGGAAGCCGCCATTGCTTCCAGCACCGTCATTGGCAGACCTTCATTCAGCGAGGGCAGCACGAAGATATCCATGGCTGCATAGACGTTTGGCATGTCAGAGCGCTGGCCTTCTAAGTTAACGCAGCTTGAAAGGCCGTAGCGGTCAATCATCTGCTCAATAGCTGCGCGATCAGGACCTTCGCCGGTAATTATGACTTCGAAATTCTGAAAGGTCTTGAGGAGCTTGTGTACGGCCAGAAGCAGAGACTCAAATCCCTTTTGCAGATCGAGTCGAGCTACCATGCCGATTATCTTTGTGCCAGAACTGCGCGATTCTGGTTCTGCATGCGCAAACGCCTCAACATCAATTCCATTCGAGATGGTTTTGATCTTATTGGCAGGAATTCCGCATTCGATTAGGCGATCTTTCACAACATCGGATACAGTGGCGATTGCATTGAAGCGTTTGAGCATCATGCGATCAAGCCGGTTGTAAATCCCCAGTACAGCGGTGCCTCCTACCCAGTTGTGGCAGGTGGCGACGATGGGCTTCTCCATGCCCCGGGCTGCAAGGTAGCCATAAAGATCGGCCTTGTATCCATGCGTGTGCACCAGATCGATCTGGTCCTGAACGATGTACTCCTTGATCTCCCGCACAGTCCGCCAGTCAGCGCGACCTTTGCAATGGACCATACGCACGCTGATGCCGCGGCGGCGCGCCCGCTCATAAAGCTCCACGTTTGGCGCGTGGACGTTGTAAAAGAGGAGCAGGCTGTTGCGGCACCCAGCAGTTTCCTGGCTGGCGCAAAGATTCAGCAGCATATTCTCTGCGCCGTAATAGCCGCCGCTTGAGATCAATTGCAGAACCTTCAATTCGCGGCCCTTCATGTGCGCGCCTCAGGCTTATGACCTTGCTGCCGCGCCGCTTCAAATTGGTTATAGCGGGTAAGGGCGCACCAGAGGCGATGGTAGAGCCCGTCGCCCACAATGCTGACGATGCAATGCTTCAGTTGCGAGCGCATCTTCATGGTCAAGAATGCTTGCTTGTTTTTCTGAACAATTTTTTTGAGCTCAGCCAGCGTCGTGGTCCGGCGGACCATGAAGCGGCCAATGACCTTCACTCCGGCAATTTCGCTAGCGATCCCTGGATCGGAGACATAAACGCGTTTATAGCCGGCGCCAGCACAGGCTTCAATTACGCGGCGATCCCAGCGACCGCCAGGAACGGAGAGTTCTTCAACTGCAACGCCGAGCTTCTGCTCCAATATCTCTTTTGATCCCGTCAGCTCGCGATCAAGCTCCTGGCCATTGCATAAGGTGAGAAACTTGTGCGACCAGCCGTGCGATTGTATGGAGTGCCCTGCAGCCTGCAATTTTTTGATCTGCTCCCAGGTGAGAAATTTTGGCTCGGCGCCGATCCGTCCGGGATTGACGAAGTATGTGGCGGCAATTCCCTGCTCTTCGAGCAGCTGTAGAGCATTCGTAAACTGCGACTGCTCGCCGTCATCAAAGGTGACATAAGCCCGAACACCAGACTCCCGCGCGACTGAGTGGAGCATGGTTAAATGCTCACGAAAGTTTTTGCAGAGAACGCAGTAAGCATAGTTCGACTCCGGCATGACCTCGTGATAGGCCAGAACCATTGGCTGCGCTGCTGTTTTGGAGATTGCTGTCACTGCTTTCCCCCTGCCAAGCTGCCAAGGATTGCGTTTTCTTCTTGCTGCTCTGAGCTAGCGGCAAAACCAAACTTCTCTTCTGCCAGAACATCACAGAAACGGGCAAAGTGATGCCGCTCAAGCACAGTACTGAGGTGAGCATGCATGCGCTTGAGGTTGGTGTAATGACGAAGACGCGATTTCAGAGGCCCAGAAATCCGCGGCTGGCCGGGATCGAGTTCCCAGGGATGCAGATAGACGACAAGGCGCTCATGATAATGATTTTCATATCGGCGAAAGGCCAACTCTGTGTACGTAGAAGGAAAGATCCGCAGGTAGCCTCCGCCGGCAACCGGGAAGTTCATTCCCAGAAGCCGCAACGTGGCTGGTGGAAATTCCTTGAGCTTTAGCCCATTCCTGCACTCATGCACGTAGGGAAATCTTTTTGCCCCGGGAACACCGTAAAGATCGTGGTGAATGGGATAAATGCTGGAATCGTAGGTGAAGCCCTCTTCAGCCAGGATGTCCAGCGCCCAAAGGCAATCTTTGGTGATGGACCAACTCGGCGCGCGGTAGCCATGCACAGCAACGCCGGCTGCGTCTTCAATCACATGCTTAGCGCGACACGTATCGTCGCGAAACTCCTGCGGTGAGAGGCTGTAAACGGTGCGATGCCAGTAGCTGTGGCAGGCGAGTTCGTGGCCTCGAGCACGAACCTCGCGGACCAAGCGGGGGAATCGGGCGGCAACCCAGCCGACAAAAAAGAAGGTGGCCTTGGCCTGGTATTGATCGAACAGATCAAGGACGCGCTGCGTGTTCTCAACAACGCGAGAGGGCCAGCGGTCCCAACTTTCACGCGAGACCTGGCCGGCAAAGGCTTCTACCTGAAAGTAGTCTTCTACATCGACGCTGAGAATGTGCGTGTACGGCTCGATGGCCGTGTGGCAATGCGGCTCAGGTCCGGTGCTGTGATCGAATTCCTTCAAAGCTCCCTTTACCTTTCCCGGAAGACGGGGCTTTCCTTGCAAACGATTGATGCAACACGGTTGCCGTTACCAGCCATATGAACTGCTTTATTTACAGAGAGTTGAATTGGCTGAAGCACATGACAGGCCGGAAGAATGAAAAAGATTGCACACTTTGGCAAGACGTTTTGATTGCGGCAGGCCGAATGCGCTTGAATCGGTCATGAGGTTGAGCGCGTAAGTTGGTGGAAAGATTAGGGCGAAGCCTGGCTCATTTCGATGTATGCCGGTGCCGCGTGTGAAAACGGAAAAGGCAAGCGAACTGCTCAAATTGTTTTTTTTGGAGTTACCGTTGCCAGTTTCTGCGGAATTGAAATCGCTGGGCCATAGCCTCTCCTTCCGTTCCGGTATCTCTGCCGTGATCGCGCGGAGGCAGGCCTGTGCTCGCATTCTGATGTACCACGGATTCACGCCTGAGAATGCTTCTGGCCTGTCAGCACAGTTGCGGTATCTGGCGAAAAACTTTCGGGTAGTGCCTTTGAAGACCGTAGTGGACAGGCTCGCGAAGAATGGGACACTGGGCGCCAACGAAATTGTTCTGACCTTTGATGACGGCCTGCGCAATAACTTCACAGTGGTTTATCCCATACTGCGCCAGTTGCAGATTCCTGCGGCATTTTTCGTGTGTGCTGGGCTGATTGGCTCGCGAGGATGGCTGTGGAACCATGAGATGCGCTGCCGCTTGCAGAGCCTGACCGGTGCAGAGCTGACGGAGCTGCGAAGCACGCTGCTTGCGCCGGATGCTTCTGTGGAAGGCATTGTGGAATGGATGAAGAAGTTGAAGTCATTGCAGCGTGAGCGGGTTGAGCAACTCATCCGCAGCGCGACAGCAGACTTCCAACCGACTTCAGCGCAGAGTGAAGCTTACGACATGATGGATTGGCCGGAGCTGTTGGCGCTTGACCCTGCGCTGATCACGATTGGTTCGCATACGCTGACGCATCCGATTCTTACCACGCTGACTGCGGGCGAGATCGAGTTTGAATTGCGGGAAAGCCGCCGCTGCCTGGAGCAGAAGCTGGGGCGAGCCGTTGAGTTTTTCTGCTATCCCAACGGCTCATATGATGCACGGGTGTATCAAGCAGTGAAAAGCAATTACCGTGCTGCGATCACCACGGAAACCGGAGTGGTCAGCCGGGAGGAGCCTATTGATCTTCACCGGTTGCCGCGCATCCCCAGCACAGAAAACCCAGCGCTGATGGCATGGCGGCTGCATCGGCCGGAGGCGTGATCTTGCCTGTATTGATTCTGGACGGACATAGTCGCGCAGCGCTGGAAACGCTGCAAAGCCTGGGACGGGCGGGAGTTGAGGTGGATATCGCCGCAGAGGCTGGAAACTGCCTGGCATTTCACTCACGCTATGCGAGCCGAAAGCTGCGCCAGCCATCGCAGGATCAGACTGCTGATTTTCATGCGTGGCTGCGAGGCGAAGATCGGCAGCGGAATTACGAGCTAATTGTACCGGCGACTGAGGCATCACTGCTGGGATTGCGCGCGCTGGATGAAGACGATCCGCTGCGTGTGAAAGCGGTGCTGCCGGGAAATAGGGCGCTTGATGTCGCTCTGGATAAAGAGAAGACCTGGGCTCTGGCGCGTGATCTGGGTGTGCCAGCGCCGCAAAGCAGGCTTATTTCTTCTTTCGCGGAGATTGGCGAAGCGCGACAATTTCCGCTGGCGCTGAAGCCTACGCGCAGCAAGGTGATGATGGATGGCGAGCTCTGTACGCTGGGGGCTGCCATCATCAAGAACGAAACGCAGCGGTTGGAGCAACTGCGCCGATGGCTTCCGCTTACGCCCGTGCTGGAGCAACAATATGTTTCCGGACGGGGCATAGGAGCAGAGTTTCTTTTCGATCGAGGACGCAAAGTCTGGCACTTTGTTCATGAACGGATCCATGAATATCCGCTGACGGGCGGGGCCAGCTCTTATCGGCGGGCCATTGAGCCCCCGCGGGCGCTGCTGCGCGATGCCGAAGCGCTTCTCGCCGCGCTGAGGTGGCACGGCGTTGCCATGGTTGAGTTCAAGATGGATGCCGCAGGCCAGCACTGGCTGATAGAGATCAACCCGAGGCTGTGGGGATCGCTTGCGCTCTCAATTGATGCCGGAGTGAATTTTCCGCTAGGTCTTTTGCAGATCGCGCGTGGCAAAGCACCCGCGGTGCAGCCAAGCTACAGGCTGGTGCGCACTCGCGATCTGCGAACCGATCTGGAATGGTTGAAAGCGAATTTGAGGGCTGACCGTCGGAATCCGTTGCTGCTAACCCGGCCTTGTGTGCTTTCATTTTTGGAGCTTCTTTGGCCACTCGTTGGCGGTGAAAGCTGGGACCACTTTGACTGGCGCGACCTGGGCGTGACGCGGCGGATCCTGAGTTCTGCGATGGATGACCAGCTTCGTCCTGTGCTTCGCACGATGAAGAGCTGGCATACACGGCGGTGGTGGTTGCGGCGCCACCGCTCTGTGCTGCAAAAGCTGGCAAAGTCTGGCGGCCCAAGAAAAATACTTTTTCTCTGCTATGGGAACATCTGCCGCAGCCCGCTGGCAGCGGCGCTGGCTACGCAACAACATTCGCCGGTAGAGATTGCGTCAGCTGGATTTCACGAGCAGACAGGGAGAAGCTCGCCGGAGAAGATGCTGTGTCTCGCACGCTCTTTTGGAGTTGACCTGTCACAACATCGCTCAACTTGTGTAACGCGGCAGCAACTGGCGAGCGCGGATTTGATAGTTGCAATGGACCTGGAGAATATTGAGCGGCTGAAAGCAGAATTTCCTGAAGCGCTTCCGCGCACCACGCTGCTGGGTCTTTTTGCCGATCCGGAAGCACTGGAGATTGCCGACCCTTACCGTGCTGATGCAGAGACAACCCACAAAATCTGCGAGCAGGTGCGCTCTGGAATCGCTGGGCTGGCAAGGTGTTTCCCGTCGCAGCAACCTGCGGATTGCGCCGAAGAAGTACCGGCAGAGGCGAAGAGCGCTCGGTCATAGAAAAGATGGAAATTCATCTGTGCAAAATGTGCAATTACTTGCACACAGTGCTCAAGTTTTATCATTTGCGGCGGCGATCAAAAGCTAAGCCATTGAATCTAAATTGCCCTACGCCATTCCTTTGGAACCTGAGTTGCCCTTGGATTAGCTGTACCACCAGCAATCACATGTATTCATCTTTTTACGGCTTAAAGCAGGAACCGTTCAGGCTCATGCCCGATCCCAGATTTCTTCATCTGGCGGAGCCACACCGCAATACGTTGCGCGCGATGGTTGAAGGTGTTGCCGGGCGCAAGGGGCTGCAAATTTCCATTGGGCCGATCGGCACCGGCAAAACCACGTTGCTTTATTGCCTCCAGCACATTCTTGCGCATGAGTCTTCGCGCGAGCGCCCGGTGCGCTCTGCGTTTGTTGTAAATCCAACGCTCACGCCGGACGAGCTCTTTGAGGCGCTCTTCGATGAACTGGAAATCCACGCTGCAGCGCCGACCAAGCCTGCACGGCTGCGCGCACTGCATGAGCTGTTGCTTTCCGCTTACAAAAGCAACGGCACTGTGGTGGTGATTATTGACGAAGCCCACTTGATGCCGGCTTCCCTGATTGAAGAAGTGCGGCTGCTGATGAACCTGGACAACTATCCCGTCAACGTGCTGCAGGTAATCCTCTGCGGACAGCCGGAGCTCATGCCGTTGCTGGCGAAGCCTGAGCTTTCGGCGCTGCGGCAGCGGATCTCCGTTGTCACCAAGCTTCGTGCGCTTACGTTGACGGAGACGCGCGCCTACATTGCTGAGCGGCTGCACGTAGCGGGGCTTCGCGGCGACAGTCCATTCACCACAGCGGCGCTGGAAGGGATCTTCCGCGTGAGCGGCGGTGTGCCGCGGCTTATTAACTCAATCTGCGACCACACACTCACAATCGGATGCCGCCGCCAGATGAAAAAGCTCGGTGATGATTTGGTAACCGAGGCGGCTGAAGAGATGGGGCTTTCGCAACTATCTTCCGGGAGTGGCGAGAGCTCGTCTCTTCCAGCAGCAGGACTGGCAGCAACCGGCTCTTAATGGCAACACATATAAATCATTCACAGGAACAATGACGGCATGAGTAAATTTTTTAACGAGACGCGCAGCGCACATAAGATCACTCCGGCGCCAACCAGCGCCAATCTAGATATCCAGGAGCTGGTAGGCTCGCTCAAGCAAGGCATGGAGAGCACCGGCAGCACGCCGCATGCGGGTGAGTTCGATCTCAAGCACCTGCTCCAGCCGCTTAAGGAATCGCATGACGTCGCTGCCGAGATCACAGCCGGGCGTCTGGAGAACTGCCGCAGCTTCCGCCTGCCGCGCACAGAAGAAAAGTCATTCCTGGTGACGCAGTACAATCCTTCGATGCAGGCCGCTGTGGAGGCTTACCGCACGCTGCGCACGCGTTTGGTGAAGCAGCAAACTAAAACGGGAGCGCGGTCACTGGTGGTCAGCAGCGGATCGCAGGGTGAAGGCAAGACGCTCACAACGTTCAACTTGGCACTGTGCTATGCCAACATCCAGAACTGGCCGGTGCTGCTGGTTGATGCCGACCTGCGCACACGCGGGCTTTCACGACTGATGGGCGATCCTGATTCGCCGGGTCTGGCCGGCATTCTGCAGGAAGATTGCCCGTATCAATCTGCCGTGCTGAGCACAGACATTCCAAGCCTCTATGTCCTTCCGACGGGTGAAACCAGCACGTCGCCTTCAGAGCTCTTCTCCGGAGCGCACTGGAAAGAGTTCATGGGATGGGCTGCCGAGTCATTCCGCCTGGTGCTGATTGATTGCCCGCCGGTGCTCAACCTGGCCGACTTTGAGTTGATTGCAGCGCAGGCTGAGAGCGTGATGCTGGTGGTTCGGTCGAGGAAAACTGTCCGCGAATCCCTCACCAAAGTTCTGGCGCAGATTGATCCTCGCAAGCTGGCCGGCGTGGTCTTCAACGCAGCGGAGGAAACTTCTACCAAGACCTACTATTCCTACCGAGCGGCAGAGAAAGCCGCGGCTGCGGGAAAATAGAGCGATCCTATAGACAGCAGCTTTTAAGAGGGCATATGTTCCCTTTTTCTCTACTCGCGCGCTGATGCGAACGCGCTCGCTTCACGGTTGGCGGGATGACTAGCCGAGCGCGGTGAGGCGAGAGCTAACTGAAATTTGCCCGATCCCGCGTCCAGGACGGTCACCGCCAACTAGCCGAGCGCGGTGAGGCGAGAGCTAACTGAAATCGTGTAAAATAGAACTCTCTTCTGCACGGTGGGTATAGTTCAGTGGCAGAACGCCAGACTGTGGCTCTGGATGTCGTGGGTTCGACCCCCACTACCCACCCCAAACCTTCCTTTGTAATCAATCACTTCTAAAATTGCGTGTCACGTCCGTGTCACTTTGCGGTTCTTTAAGCCCGCTGGCCCAGACATCTCCAACGAGTGACATACCTTCTGGTGTACGGCTGCCGTATTCATCTCCGCCGATATTCGACTGGGCGCAAATGATCAGGGCTGCTGGAGCATCGTTATTCGAAACGCTAACGTTCTATTCAGCAACCACGGATTTTGAAAGATGCCGGGGCCGGTCAACGTTGCGGCCACACAAAACAGCAATGTGATAGGCAAGAAATTGCAGTGGTATTACTTCAACAAATGGCTGCAGGAGTACTGGTATATCCGGTACAACAATAGTCCTGGGGGTAAGATTTATGAGCTCCTCGTCACCTTCGGTAATGATTGCCAGCACGGGAATGTCACGTTCTACAAACTCTTTGATATTCGAAACGCTTTTTTCATGGCGAAGCACTGAGTCGGGGTCGCGGGCATCGCGCGTTGCAAGAACCACGACGGGCAGCTGTTCGTTTACCAGAGCTGTGGGCCCATGTTTCAATTCTCCCGTTGGATAGCCTTCGGCATGAATGTAAGAAACCTCTTTCAGCTTCAGCGCACCTTCCAAAGCCACGGGATATTCAATGTCCCGGCCCATGTAAATGAAATCCTTTGAGCGATAGAGCTCGCGGGCAAAGCGCTGGCAGACAGCCTCGGTACCAAGCGCATTTTTCATCTGCTCCGGCAGGCGCGGCAATTCTGCCAAAGCCAGCTTCATCGCTGCATCCGTGCGGCCGCGTATTTGCGCCATGTGCGCGGAGAGCAGGAACAGTACAGCCAGCTGTGTGGTGAAACTCTTCGTCGCCGCAACGGCAACTTCTTCTCCGGCATATGTAAGAAGCGTGTAGTCGGCGTGCCTGGTCAGGGGCGTGTTGGGAACATTGCAGATGGCAAGGGATTTCGATCCCTTGCGGCGTGCCACCTTTAGTGCGGTGAGCGTATCTATGGTGGTGCCGGATTGTGAAATAAAGATCGTCAGTTCATGCGGGCTTACGACCGGATCGCGATAGCAATACTGGCTGGCAAAATCAACTTCGACTGGCAGTCCGGCCATACGCTCCAGCATGAACTCGCCGATCATTCCGGCATGGCGGCTCGAGCCGCTTGCTGCAAGCGTGATTTTTTCCAGCCGGCATATCTCTGCTGCCGAAAATGGCAGATCCTTGAGAATGACGTTTGCGGGTAGATCCGCTAATTCTTCAATGACTCTCTGTACCGCCTGCGGCTGCTCATAGATCTCCTTAAGCATGAAATGGGGATATCCATTCAGCCGCGGCGCCGTTTTGCGCTGGTTTTTTTCAGCTCGCATGCTCACCTGCCGACCGAATCATCGAAGGCATTGAAACTGTGTTGGCAGCTGAAAATGCCGGCCAGCCTCGGCGGGAGAGGTCCCAGAAGATAAAGCAGCCGGCGAGGCTGGCAAAGGCCAGCAATAGGGCGCCGATAACGCACTGACCAAAAATCATTTTCCCCAGCCCAAAATGAGAGCTGTAAATTAGGATGCATCCCATCACCCAGTTGACTGCGTTGTCACGGAAATCGCGTACCGCGATCACGAGCCAGTCACACAGATTGAGTGGCATAACGCTCTCCGGCTAGTGACACCTCAAAAGAAAAAGCAGTCCTGAATGCTGCGCTGAGCAGCACGTGTTCACCACATTGAGGGATACAGTTCCATCCGCTGCGGAGCCACGGCCGGTTAGCCACGGCTCCGCAGAGATGGAGTGCAGGTTAGAACCTTACCCTCGCACCAAACTGAATTTGACGGCCAGGGTTCGAAGCAGTGATCACCCCGAAGTTGGACGTTGCTGGGTTATTACCCTGGAAGAAGCTTGGCCGGCCCAGTATTGGAGTATTGGTCACGTTGATGAACTGCGCCATAGTTTCCACGCTTGCTCTTTCACCAAGCGAGAAGCTCTTGGAAAGGTTCAGGTCAGCAGTGGCCAATCCTGGTCCACGGAATGAGCCAATCCCGCATGTCCCAAAATGTCCAGTCTGGCCGGGCAGAGCTGAAAATGGGTTCCAGAATTGCAGGCCGCGGTTGTTTTTGGGATTGGGATTTGTAGGATCAAGCGCTACGATCTGCCCGCTCCCGCCCTGCGAAACTCCAGCCGGACAGTCGGCTCGTGGCGATGCGGAGCCTGTTCCTGAACTGTCTGGGCCTAAAGCAGTAATGGCAAAGCCGCTGTGCAGCGTGAAATTAGATCCCAGGGTCCAACCTCCGATGATCGTATTGAGCAGCGGGCTTGCTCCGCCGCCGAACATCTTTCCCTTTCCAAAAGGAAGCTCATACACCATGTAACCATTGAACAGGCTGGATACATCTGCGATGCACAGCCCATAATCGCCCTTGGCGTTATAAGCATTTTGGAAGAAGAATGAGAAGCCGGTCTGGCTTGTTGTTCCGGGAAGAGCCTCTTCATCCCCGAAAGGCCCAAAGTAGCCAAGGCTGTTGTTCAGGCATTTTGACCATGTATAGTTTGCCCGGAACTGCAGCCCTTCCCACATCCGCTGGTCCAGAGTGAGTTGTAGAGCGTTGTAACGCTGAATGCCGCTGGAATCGTTAAAGCGGATCGTAGGAGAGTTGCCCGCTCCGCAGCAGTTGAGCAGGGGCTGAGCGAATGGGCCCGGTAACACCGTGCCGTTCGGATTCAACACCTTTTGATTGAAGATAAAAATGTCGGACATGTGATCAATCTTGTTGCCCACATATCCAATTGAAAACGAGGTTTTAGTTCCAAATTGCCGCTGGATGCTGAGGTTCCATTGCTGGTCAACAGCGGGCTGCAGATTAGGATTTGTTAAATGCAGCGTAGCGCCCTGGATACAAACTGGTGAAAGCGCCTGCAGCGCAGCGACTGTACAGGCGGAAGCCGGGAAATTGTTGAAGCCCTGATCAAGCGTGCTATTGGGCAGAGCATGGCCAGAAAAATTGACCTCATGCGCTTCAATAAATGGAGGGTTCTGGTAAGGAAGATTGTTGACGCCATTTGCCTCCATGAAGGTCGAGATTCCATAAGCGGCGCGCACAACACTATTCCTGGCCCAGCTCCATTTGGGCTGCCATGCCAATCCGATGCGTGGCTGGAAATTGTCAATGCCGGTGTAGGTGTTGTAACCGAAGCCGATGCGTGGTTGTCCGGTGATCAGGTCAAAATTCACGTCCTGGCCATTCTTGGTGCCGCGCGCGGTGGTCAATTCATAGCGCAGACCAAGGTTGAGAGTCAGGTTGTCTTTAACTCGCCAATTGTCCTGGCCAAAGAACCCGAAAAGACTGTTGCGCAGATACTTGTTTCCGCCTCCACCGTTACCTTGTTGCACGTCCTCAGGCAATCCCAGTAGAAAGTCAGCAACGGGATTGCCGCCGCTCGTGCCGGTATTCCCTGTGAATTGGCCGTTGAATGTAAATTGCCCAGCAAGACCCGCATTGCCGGGATATAAGTCATTCATGATGTAGTGATAAGCCTGGAAGCCGAAGTGAATTACATGCTTCTCGTGCGTCCAGGTTGCGGTGTCTTCAAATTGCAAGGTCGTATCATGGAATGACTGCACCAGATCGTTATTGCCGATAGAGTCAAGCAGTGTTCCTGAATTGGCGAAGGTAATTGTCGGCAAAAAGGTGGAGGTGACACCGGCAATTCCAAACGTTGCTGGAAGATTGACGCCTGTAGGATTGGAGAAGCCTTCAGTCACGGGGAAATACGCAAACCCGATCCGAGCGTCATTGAGTAAAGTGCCGGAGAAGGTATGGGTTTCATCCAATACAAAGTTCTTGAGCGGGAATGTCCGGTCTGAATTGCCCAGCAGGAGAATGCTGTTGCTGAGTGGCGCAGTAACAAACTGCTGCGACCAGCGCCACATCAGGTGGTCCTTTGTAGAGGGCATATAGTCAATCTTGAGATCGCCCTGATAAGAATTCGTCGTAAATTTGGAAATGTTACTGGCGGTAGCAGCTGACGGATAGAACTGGGAATTAATAATGTTCTTCGCGGCATTGCTGAACCTGCCTATTGGAATCTGATTGTTCAGGAACGGTGTGCGAGTCGCAGGATTGGCGCTTGATGCCGGATCAAAAAGTTGCTGCACCGGATTATTGCAAACTCCTCCGGTAAAACCCGCAGTGCAGAGTGCAGAGAAGTCCCCGGAACGCTGTACCAGCGGAATCAGATGAAATGGCGTGCTGGTGGCCGGCTGACTGAACAGAGACTCGTTGTAGTCCATAAAGAAGAAAAGCTTATCCTTCACGATTGGACCGCCAAACGTGGCTCCAAAATTGTCATACTTCAATCCTGGCCTGGGATTGCCTTCCAGATTGCTGGACCAGCTGTTCGCATTCCAGCCGCCTCGGCGCATGTACTCATAACCGCTGCCATGAAAGCTATTGGTGCCTGATTTCACGGTTACGTTCACGACGCCTCCCAGATAGTTTCCAAAATCCGCGGGCGCATTACCGGTGATCAAGTTGAATTCCTGTATGGCTTCCGGCGAGGGCACATAGCCAACATCATTGTTGTCCGGCTGGTTGTTGTCCATACCGTCAAGAATGAAGTTATTTTCCTGCTCGCGCGCGCCGTTTACATACGGGCGGCCAGTGCCGAAAGTATTTTGTGCCGCCATAAAGCCGAACAGGTTTGGCGTGACCACTCCGGGCGAAGCAAGCAGCGTGAGCTGATTGGTGTTGTGCGTGGAGAGAGGCAAGTTTTCGGCCGTAATGGCATCAACCAGGTTTCCGGTCAATGTTGTGTCCGTCTGCAGGACTGGAGAAGTCGCGTTTACCTCTACAACTTCTGTTGTTGATCCGACCTTCAGGGTCATATCGAGGCGCGCCGTCTGGTTCAGTGTGAGCGTAATATTCTTCCGCACTGCCGTCTGGAAGCCTTGGGCGGACGCACTTACCTCATAGTTTCCGACCGGAACGCGCGGCAGATCATAAGCGCCGGAGTCATTCGTTTTCGCCACCAGAGACGTGCCCCGATCAAGGTCTTTCACTGTAATGATGGCGCCTTTGATCGCTGCTCCGGTGTTATCTACGATTGTGCCTGTAATGCTGGCCGTGTTTTCCTGCGCGGCGGCAGGCTGCAGCAACATACCGAGCATGAAGAAGAAAAAAAGGCTGAACGCCGTTACCGTGCGCATTCGCCCGTTGACCTGTCCAATGTTCCCGGCACTGCGGAGAACGTTGGATTGGAGAAGACATTGAGAGAGGAACCGGGGAAGAACTGTCATTGAATTCACTGACCTCCATTCGGTTACATTCGCAGTCAACTGCGCCGTTGGTGTCTTGCATGATGCCAGGACCATTTCAATCTTTATAAAACGATTTAATAAACATATTAAAACGGTTCCATAAATTTCTGGCCGAAATTTTCTCTCGTGCAAATCTTCAAGTCAAGTGCTAACCGCAAAATATTTTTTGCCAGGGTAACCGAACAGCTTCTGGAGTGCGAGGTTTATATTTTTGTATGTTTTGGAATTGCTGTCCGCCTGAGATGGATTAAATCAGGCAGTAGCAAGTCTTGGGCAGCTGTGATGAGATTCTGCGAGCATCATCGGTAAACGTGCCGCTCCCATCAACCCTGCCTCATTTCCCAGCGCCGCGCGCGTAATAACTGTGAGGTTGCAATGGCTCTCTTTATCTTCGCCGGCGCGGAATATCACCGATTGCCTCGTTAACTCGCGAAACATGGCTGGAGAGAATGCAGGCCATGCATTCGCCACTCCGCCGCCCAGCACATACATTGGAAGATTCAGGATATTAATAAGAGCGCCCAAAGCCAGTCCCAGCGCCACGCCGGCAGTTTCAAAAATCTGCTTTGCCACCGGATCTCCGAGCATAGCTTGCTGGAACACAGCCGTTGCGGTCAGTTCCTGGCCTTGCATTGCTTTTGCCAAGGCAGGCGCATTGCCCGAGCGAATTGCTTCGGCTGCCATCCGCCTGATTGCCGTAGCAGAGGCAAATTGCTCCAAACATCCACGTCCGCCACAGCCACAGATAGGTCCGTGCGAAACTACGCTCATATGCCCGACCTCTCCGGCCATACCCAGCATGCCATGCCATATTCTGCCGTGAAAAATGAAGGCGCCACCTACGCCGGTACCCAGTGTAATCATGCACAGTGCATTCGTATTACGACCGGCTCCCATCCATTTTTCGCCCAGCGCTGCGCAGTTGGCATCGTTCTCCAGTACCACGGGTGATCCCAGCCGCTCCTGGATTTCCGCTTTGACCGGATAATCTTTCCAGTCCGGCAGGTTTGCGGCCGAATGCAGCGTTCCTGTTTTTATTTCAATAATGCCCGGGATACCTACGCCCGTCCCGGCAAAATGATGAGTGGAGGAAAATTTTTGAACCAGAGCCTGAATTGCCCGGCACATCTCATCGATCACAAAATCACGCCCGCGTTTTACCGGGGTGGCAGTATTGAAAACTTCCAGCACCTGGCCGGTTTCTTCCACGGCGGCAATACGAAGATTTGTGCCGCCCAGGTCCACACCGATTGCAAATGACAGCATGGTGTTCACCTTCCTTAGCTGCACCGGATTATATAAAATCGTTTTAATAAACATCAAATATATTTTTTGCTGCGATTTAGCACTTCGTCACATGTTGAAGGTATGTTTATAATCCAGCAAGGAAAAGCCAGAAAAATGCCCAGCCAACGCAATTCCGGCACCGCCGTAACCATCCGCGACGTCGCCAAAACCAGCGGATTTTCCGCTACAACGGTTTCGATCGTATTAAACAATGCCCCGCTGGCGCGGTACATTCCTCAATCCACCAAGGCCCGTATTCAGAACGCCGCAAAGAAACTGGGGTATCGCCCCAACATTTTTGCCAAGTCACTGCGCAGCCGGCGGAACCACACGGTTGGAGTGATGGTGTTCGACGTGACGGACCCTTACTGCACCCTGATCTTGCGTGGCATTGAAAATTCCCTTTATCAGGCTTCCTTCCTGCCGATTTTGGCTGATGCCCATAATGAACGCTCGCGTTTTGAGCGCTATGTGGAGATGCTGCTGGAACGCCGCGTAGAAGGACTGGTGATTGTGGCCAACTGGCTGCTGGTTGACATCAATTTGCTGGCTGATCTGGAAAAATCGGATATTCCGACTGTAGTGATCGGCCGCGAGATGCAATCAAAATCCATCAGCTCGATCATTGTGGATGACGAAGGCGGCGCTTACGCAGCCCTGGCCCACTTACATGCCCTGGGACATCGGAAGATTGCTTTTGTACGCGGGCCGAAAAGCCTGCTCTCCAGCAAGAACAGGTGGCGCGGCGTGCAGAGATTTGCCCGGGATACCGGTTTGGAGATCGATTCACGGCTGGTTGTAGATCTTCCTGAGCAGCTTGATCCAAACATGGGAGTAGCGGATGGCTGTCGCGTAACAGAAGAGCTGCTTAAGAAACGCCGCAGTTTTACCGCCCTAATGGCGTTTGATGATATGACCGCTCTGGGGGCCATGCGCGCCCTTGCAAAAGGCGGCGTGAAGGTGCCGGAGCAATGCAGTGTCATTGGCTTTGATGATGTGACGCCTTCATCGCTCGTGGTTCCTGCACTAACTACAGTTCGCCAGCCGATGGAAGCCATGGGCGCAGCCGCTGTAAGCGTAGTGCTCGATGGCATTAATGCCGCATCGGAAAACCGCGATATACCTCCGGTTTACCGCAAAATGCCTTCTGAGCTGGTCCTGCGCGAATCCACCCGTGCAATAACATAAGCTCAAACTGCGTTCATGACTCTTCAGCCTTTTGCAGATGTCACCGTGCTGCAATTCCCGGCAGGCTGACCGGCAGCTTTCCCTTAGGTTCCAATTCTCCAAACAGCACCTTAACCGCGCTCAACTCCGATGTGGTCGCATTGGAATATGTACAAATATAGGTCTGTACGCCGGGAAAGTTCTGCGCGATATAAGGATTGCCAAGGGTAATCACCACGGTCTTCGCTGCTGCCGATTCAAGTATGTGAAGCAGCAGTTCTCCGCTGCTTTGCTCCAGGCCAACCGAGTTTTCCAGCTGGCCATTTACCACGACCTGTTTGGCTGGTGTGGGCACAATATAAGCGGCAACCACAACTTTCTGCGCCTGCTGCACGGCTTTAAGAATTTCAGGAGAAAGCGCATCTGCCAGTGTATTGTCGGCATAGAACACGCGTGCATCTGCCCGCCGCTCTCGTAATGCTTTTTCGAAAGCACGCCCCCAAGTGCCATGAATCGTATCCGTAAATATGATTGTGACCACCTTGTTGCCCGGTGCAACCTGGGCCTGGAATGTCCCGCTCTCCGCTGCAGGCGCCTTCATCATTTCTATGGGCAATACCTGCCGATTGTCCCGCACCAAGGTCACAGCTTCATCAGCTACCTGCTGAGCAAACGCCATGTCTTCGGCCCTATCAACTATTCGCGAGACTTGCTGCAGATCCACCAGGCGTGATTTGTGCAGGCCGACTGACGCTTTCATCTCCAGAATCTTTCTCACGGAAGCGTCAATCCGCTCCTGCGAGATCTCGCCGTTCTTTACTGCAGCAATGATACCGTTGAATGCTCCTTCCAGGTCTGTAGGCCACAGGATCACGTCATTTCCGGCCTTCACCGCATCCACCGCAGCTTTGGCGGTGGGACTGCCCTGCGCCGGAGGGTACAACACAGTGAGTCCGCGCATCTCCAGCGCATCCGTGATGACAACGCCTCTAAAACCAAGCTCCTTTTGCAGAAGGCCTGTAATTACGTTTGTTGAGATCGTTGCAACTTTGTTTGGATCAGGCTCCAAAGCCGGAACGGCGACATGGGCCGTAAGAATAGAATCAACTCCTGCTTCGATCGCCTTCTTGAAGGGTGGGAGCTCGATACTCTGAATATGCGCAAGGTCGCCCTCTACCCTGGCAACTCCTAAATGTGAGTCAGTTCCGGTGTCGCCGTGGCCGGGAAAATGTTTCGCTGCCGTGAGCATGCCGTGCTCTTTTGATCCTTTGATGAATGCGGCTACCATGTTTCCGACCTGAACTGGGTCTTCTCCAAAAGACCGGGTGTTGATGATGGGATTCTCAGGATTGCTGTTTACATCCGCAACGGGAAAGAGGTCCCAATGCACACCAATTGCCCTTGCTTCCTCTGCCGTAATCGCCCCGAATTTTTCTGCGTATTCAGTTTTTCCAATTGCGCCGAAAGCCATGGCATCCGGGAATGCCGGGACTGAACTTACCCGAGAGGCCAGGCTGCGCTCAAAATCGGCGGCGATGAGCAGCGGCAGTTTGGAATCACGCTGCAGCTGGTTTGCCATTGCCGCCGCTTCCAACGGTGGATTCAGGAGCAGCATGGGCCCATCCACGTGAACTGTAAGCACCACGGATCCAATATTGTATCTTTGCAATTGAGTGCGAAATTGCTGGTAAGTTTCCGAATCAATGTTCTGAAAATCAGTGTAGTAGCGCACATTCAACATCTGGCCGACTTTTTCTTCCAGAGACATCCTCTTCAACGTGTGCTCCACCCAATGCCGCCCTTTCTTGTCCAGCTGTACTGGGCCGGGCTTCCGGTAATCGTCTTTGGCAGGAGAAACAACAGAAAGCGACAAGACGATCAGCATGACTGAGGGCAGAATTCGCATAAATGTCCTTTGTTAAATCGGTTCAATTGGCAGGACGCATTATAACTCCGGCATTCCGGCAAGCTGGACTCATACACATAAAAACAGCTCCTGCTTCCTTTCAATTGTGAACGGAGTCAAATATATATAGATACATATGAAATTTACGCTTAAACATTTGATAGCCACGGTAGCCATTCTTCTGCTTGCTTCATTGATCACACTTGCTGCTGAGAACTCTGCCACTGAGACTGTTCACGGCATAGCTGTGAACAACATGGACCGCTCAGTTGTGCCGGGAGACAATTTTTATCTGTATGCCAATGGCGGCTGGATCAAACACACTGAGATTCCACCAGACCGGCCGGGCGTCGGGGTGTTTACGCGTCTTGGAGACCTTGCCAACAAGCGAACAGCGGCATTGATTGAGGAAGCCGCAAAATCTTCTGCGGCGTCCAGTGAACACCAGATTGCCGATCTCTACAACTCTTTCATGAATGAAGGGGCCATTGAATCGCGTGGTCTTGCGCCGTTGAAGACGCATCTGGATGCAATCCAAGCCATCAAGGACAAGAAGCAGCTGGCGCATGCCCTGGGTGAAACGCTACGCGCGGATGTGGACGCACTGAACAACACCAATTTCCACACGCCGAACCTATTCGGGCTCTGGACTGCGCCGGGCTTCAATGACTCCGAGCACTATGCGGCCTACCTGCTGCAGGGCGGGCTGGAGCTTCCTGATCGCGAATACTACCTGACCGATTCACCGCACATGCGCGACGTGCGGACAAAATATCAGGCGCACATTGCGGCCATGCTCAAACTGGCCGGCTTCTCTGATACTGAAGCGCGCGCCCAGCGGATTTTCGACCTGGAACATTCCATCGCTGAGAAGCATCTCACCCTGGCCGAAAATGATGACATCCACAAGGCAAACAATACCTGGACACCGGCAGATTTTTCTGCCAAGGCTCCCGGCCTGGACTGGGCTGAGTACTTCCGCGGGGCCGGGCTGGAGAAGCAGGCGCAATTCACAGTGTGGCAGCCCACCGCTTTTACCGGCGAATCAGCGCTGGTGGGGTCTGTTGCACTTGAGACCTGGAAAGACTGGCTGGCCTTTCATGTGATTGAAGATTATGGTTTCATTCTTCCCAAAACTGTGGCTGAAGAGCGTTTCAGTTTTTTTGGCAAGACACTTTCAGGCACGCCGCAACAGCGTCCGCGCTGGCAACGCGGTGTGGCGCTGGTGGACGGGATGCTGGGCGATGCCGTGGGGAAAATATACGCCAAGCGCTACTTCTCTCCACAGGCCAAGGCACAGGCGGAAGCCATGGTGAAAAACATTGTCACAGCTTTCCGCAAACGCATTGACGCGCTGACCTGGATGGCCCCCGCGACCAAGGCAGAAGCCCAGGCCAAGCTGGATACGCTCTACGTCGGCATTGGATATCCCGAACACTGGCATGACTACTCCGGGCTTGAGATAAAAGCCGACGACCTTTTTGGCAATGTCTGGCGCGGCGATTTGTTTGAATATCATCGCCAGGTCAATCGTCTGGGCAGCAAGGTGGATCGTTTGGAGTGGTCTATGTCACCACAGACGGTGAATGCTGTGAATCTGCCGCTGCAAAATGCCCTCAACTTCCCTGCTGCGATTCTTGAACCACCGTTCTTCGATCCTAAAGCGCCTGCTGCTGTGAACTACGGCGCCATTGGCTCAGTGATCGGACACGAGATCAGCCACACTTTTGACAGCGAAGGCGCCGCCTTTGATTCCAAGGGGCGAGTCCGCAACTGGTGGACGGACGCAGACCTGGCTCACTTCAACGCGGCAACCGCCAAGCTTGCTGCGCAATATGACACCTATAAGCCTTTTCCTGATCTTGCTGTGAACGGCAAGCAGACTCTGGCGGAGGACATTGCGGATGTGGCAGGCATTGCCGCGGCTTACGATGGCTATCGCGCATCGCTTGCGGGAAAGCAGGCGCCGCAACAGAACGGCTTCTCTGGAGATCAGCAGTTCTTCATCGCCTTTGGGCAGAATTGGGGAGCAAAGGTTCGGGAGGCTGCGCTTCGCCAGCAAGTGGCAACGGACTCACATGCGCCGTCGCAGTATCGGTCATATACGGTGCGCAACATTGATGCATGGTATCCGGCGTTCAATGTGAAGTCTGGAGAAAAACTTTATCTTCCGGAAGCGGAGCGAGTGAGGATATGGTAGAAGGGAAAGCTACTTCGCAAGGCGATTGTGCTACACTATTCTTTTCAACCACATACACCACCCTGGCAAGTCACAAATCGAACTTGCCAGGTGCCCGGGACTAAAACAACTAGCATGCTCTTTTCTAAAGAATACGTCGGGTATCTGGCCCGGCAAGTGACCCAAAAACTGATCAGCGGGCAGTTCATTGAGGCCCAGAACGTGGCGGAAGCCACAGAGGCCATGAACACTGCTCTGCTGGAAGAACTTCAACTGGAAGATCGCATCAACGATGAGGTGCGGCTGGTCCTGGAGCAGTATCAGGACGAGATGCAGAGGGCCGGCGCCAGCTATCAGGAGATGTTCAAGAAGGTGAAGAACGAGCTGGTACGCAAATACAAGGCGGTGCTGTGAGACTGACTCGCGACAAAGTGAACAAGCTGGCACACAGCGTGATGGACGCGCTGACATCGCTGGATTCGGTGGAGTTTATTGAAGACCCAAACACGATTCGCGTGGAGGCCCGCCGCATTCTGGAAGAGCTGCTGAATTCAGAAGAAAAGATTGATCAGGCCGCAAAGCAGAAGATCGAAAGCCAGCGCCGCACGATTACAGAAGGCACTCAGGAGTGGGACATCCTCTATCGCAAGTACTACAACGAGGAAGTCAAAAAGCTGGGAATCTAGGGAATTGGTAATCGGGTAATTTGGTAATTGAGTATTTTGTTGTGGTTTGACTATCCGGCTACTTCGGATGCGACGAGCGCGGCGGATTTTCAACTATAAATTCAAATTACCAATCTGACTTCAGTAGCCGGCGAGCCGCCTCTCCTGTTCACTCATCAGGGCCCATATCTGGTCCATATTTTTCTTGATCCACGTATTCGCCGGCTGGAGTTCATGTGCGGAGTTGAACCAGCGATAGGCCATCACGCGGTCCGGTTTCACGCAATGTCCGCTGGCATAAAGTGCAGCCATCTGGATTGCAGCGCCGGGATCACCTTTGTCGGTCGCAGCTTTCAGGTAGATGAGACCTTGTTCGCAGCTTTGTGGCACGCCGCGCCCCTGGAGATATTGTTGGGCGCGAACCAGTGATGCGCTTGGCTTGTAGTCCGGCAGATGCGTCTCAGGCGGTGTTTTAACCTCGGCAGATGGTTTGCTGGAATCAGAGCTGTCATCAGCAGCTTCTGAAGATGTAGCCGGGTCCGCATTGGGCACAACAGCGGCGATCGGCTCCTCTGAAGCTTTGCCCGTATCATCTTTGGCTGATGATGAGGCGTCACCGGTGTTCGCTGAAGCGTCTGCGTTTTTGGCTGAGTTGTCACTGTTCGGCGCCGGAGGAGTTGTGACCTCGGCTGCGGGCGTTGCTGCAGGCTCGGGTTTCGGAGGACCGGATTTCGGATTGGCTTTGAAGCTGGAACGCCATTGCATAAAGACCAATCCCAGGATCGCGGCCAGGATCACCAGCAGAAGAACTTTACGCAGGCCGCCGCGCGAAGGTTCATCTTCAAGCAAATATTCGCCAGAACCTTCTGGCTGAGCGTCCAGCCCCAGGAACGAGGGTCCACTGATTGTGGAAGTATTTACCGCCTCGTTGTGTACAGTGCCTACGCTGCTTAGCGCAGGTTCGTTGCGCCGAGATTCGTTCTGGAAGATCGCCGGCTCGCCACGGCGAATTCCTGCAGGTGGAAGATCAACTACGTTTTCGGCAACTGTGCGACGCTCCCTACGCTCAGGTTTGGAACTTTCGGGCGTAGGCAGTTGTGCGTTGGCGATGGCGGCAGCACGGGCTTGATCGCTTTCCGCGCCACGGCGCTCTTGCACCCGGCGTTCAACGCGCGAACCGCACATGCCGCAGAACTTGAGCCCTGGTTCGCTCACATGTCCGCATGCGGCGCATTTTTGGGTAACGCCGGTCTGGTTCACTCGACGTTCGGCTTCTCGCCGTTCCAGCCGCACGCCGCACATGCCGCAGAATTTGTATCCAGGGCGGTTCTCAGTTCCACAGAAGCTACATTGCATTCGGGCCTAGGACTCCTTGAGCCAATTGAGCAGCTCACTTACTGTATTAGGATGACGCCGCGCCCCAATACGCTGCAAGCAGTTTGTCGCCTTAATCCTTGATTTCCAAGGCAGCAAAGGATGGCCCGATTGCCGCTAAGTTTACTGCTCACAGCAACATGTCTGCCCAGAGTTCATGCCATACGCGAGTTCATGAGAATTTTCGATTGTTACCATAGGCGATAATAAGATGAAAATGCTGTTTTCAGAGGAGATCGCGCACGCAGCCAAGCAGGCTGCTCTCGACGCCGGCTTTGATCTCGCCGGTATTGCGCCCGTCCGCAAAGAAGATTTGCCGGAAATAGCCGCATTCATTCAATGGGTGGATGATGGCCGCGCTGGAGAGATGCGGTACATGGAGGCCCGCACAGAGAAGGGCGAATTGAAGCGTGCCTCAGCTCTGAATGCCGCGCCCTGGGTTCGATCCATTGTTGTTTGCGCGGTCAACTACAGCGCGGACAAGCCGTACTCAATCGAAGCCCGCGAGCCTGAGCGCGGCTGGATTTCACGTTACGCCTGGGGCACCAAGGATTATCATGACGCGCTGCTGCCCAAACTCAAGCAGGTTGAAGCGGCGATTCGCCGGCATGCTGAAGAGCGCGGAATCGCGATTGAGACGCGCAGCTACGTAGATACAGGACCGATCCTTGAGCGCGTTTATGCGCGCCACGCTGGGATTGGCTGGATCGGCAAGAACACCTGCATCATTCATGAGAAGCTGGGCTCGTGGCTTTTCCTTGGCGTGGTACTGACCTCATTGGAACTTCCAGTTGACGCTCCTGCGCCCGACCGCTGCGGCAGCTGCACACGCTGCATTGATGCCTGTCCAACAGATGCAATCATCGAGCCCGGCAAGCTTGATGCGAGGCTCTGCATTGCATATCTCACCATTGAAAAGCGCGGCGAAATTCCGGAGGAGTTGCGATCGGCCATGGGGCATCATATTTTTGGCTGTGACATCTGCCAGGATGTCTGCCCATGGAATAACAAAACCGGCAATGCACCGTCCACCTCATGGCCAGAATTTCAGCCGCAGGAGCAGATTTACCATCCCGAACTCCGGCGTCTCGCACAGATGGACGAAGAAGCGTATCGGCAAACCTTCCGTGGATCGCCGGTGAAACGCGCCAAATATCAGGGGCTCCGTCGGAACGTAGCCATCGCAATGGGCAATAGCGGGAACCTTGAGTTTGCTGCCGACCTGCAAAAACTTGCAGCCGATCCTGATCCCGTTGCCGCCGGACACGCCAAGTGGGCCTTGAAAAAACTTTATGAGGAGTAGCTTTTTGAATATCTCGCGCCATGAAGCACTGTGGTAATGTGGCTTCAACGTCATGCCTGGTGATAAAGAGACATGGAATACTCCACGCGCCTTTCCACGATTTCTTCTTGATATTCGAATCGTGGTTCGCGGCAAAGAAGTGCTGCACGGGCGCACCAAAGACCTCGGCGAAGGCGGCCTGGGAGCGACCATCCCGGGCAGCATCCAGATTGGCGAGATTGCCGAGTTGGAATTTCAACTGCCTCTGCACAATGAGCCGCTTCGGTTTCAAGCAGAGGTCCGGTACCGGCAGGGATTCCAGTACGGCTTCCGTTTTCTTCATGCAACTGAAGAGCAGCGGGCACAGATTCGCCGCGCCACGCGCGAACTGCCTATTTCCCCATAATTGCTGCGCCACAAGTTCTTCACAAAACTTCAGATTTCCTCCACAACTTTAATTAACCATCGGGTTAATACCTTTGAAAGCTACTGGAGGGATCCAATGAAAGGCGCACTTGTTCGTACTGCTGTTTTTACGTCACTGCTCACCGCGCTGGCGGTTTCAGCGGTAGCTTATTTTGCCATGCCACATCTTGCTCCTGTGCAGGCCGGTTATGATCAGGGAGTTACGTTGCAAGGCCAGCCCGCAACGCAGCCTGCAGTTGCTGCTGCACCGCGTGTCTATTCACCACGGCCAGTGCAGGCGCGTATGGCTCCGGAGTATCCGGTGCGCAACGCTGTGTATTATCCGCAAGGTCCTGCGCCCATTTTGCGTGACAGCTCTGGCGAGCCAATTGTGAGACACAATCGCTCTACTACCAAGTCTGTTGCGATTGTCGCTGGATCAGCGGGAGCTGGCGCGGCCATTGGCGCGCTGGCAGGCGGAGGCAAAGGCGCCGCCATTGGAGCACTCTCCGGCGGCGCGGCAGGATTTATCTTTGATCGCCTTACCGCGCACAAGTAATGAGTTAGATTGAACAAAAAGTCCCCTGAAATTCAGGGGACTTTTTTATTACTGGCCGGAGCTATCACCGGTCTTAGGAATAATTCGGGACCGGCAACTTTGAGGTGCAGCTTGCCGGAAAATAAACTACTATGAAGCTGCCACGCGTATTAAGGTCGATTGTCTGACCCAAAACTTTCATACTGTTTCGCTTCTTGTTTAACAGAAAGACATCCCAGAGCTGCTATACTCTTTTTAACGTCTCTCAGGCTTAAAGAAGCAGACCCTTTAGGTACCCATCCCCTGGTAAAAATAGTGTTCCAGCAATACTGTTGCTTCTATCTTGCCTGAAGGCGGTGATCGGCGCGGACAAATCCGCGCAAGGAAGTTCATGAAGCTCGTCACCCTCCCCGCTCTGGCCGCGCTGTCTTTAGCGTTGGTATCTTGCCGAGGTCTGAATCCGGAAATTACATCCCAGGATTGTGTCCTGCCGGTGCCTCAAGGCTTTACTCGAATTTTTATCGGCGCATCAGCCCACAACGGATCGGGCACCAGCTTTGATGATCCCCTGGACGGCTCTACCGCAGAGAAGTTTGACACGATCTTAAGCTCCATCAGCCTGGGCCAGCAGCCGAATTGGGGTTCGCAGGCAAAGATCGCCCAACAGAACCTTATCGTCTGTCTGACGAGCGGAACTTTCCACACCAATGGCCAGTATGACTGGGCCATCTCTAAAGGACATACGGCCGGCAGTACGCTTGGCTTCACCGTGGAAAAAAACTGGAAGATTCACGGGCGCGGTATCAATCAGACCAAACTGCAGTTGGCCTCATATTTCCCGGACACTTTTGTGGATGCGCAGGGCAATACGTTCAGCGGCGGACGTAACGTGGCGATCGGCACGCATTCCAGTAACGCTTCTGGCGTTGAGATCTCTGATCTCACTATTGATGCCAATCATGACGGTCTCACCAGCCCAGGCAGCGTGCCCCTCGATATGCAAGGGATCGTTCTTCGATCACTTGAGGGAGGTCATTGGATCCATGGTGTAAATGTGATTGGCGCCTCTGGCGATCTGGGTGTTCTAAATATTGCCTATGAAACGTTTGCCGTCCAGATATGGGGACACAGCAGTCCGCCCGATCCGCAACAGAGTACCGGGAACATAATTGAGCACGTGAATGTCATTCAACCCGGGCTTGCCGTCGTCAGCGGGTCGCAGCCAGGCGGGGCCATGGATGGAATTATCGTCAATAATGCCGTGGCTGAAATTAAAAACAACCTGGTGGATGGATATCTAGTCGGTTATGGTGGTTGGAACATGGGTGCAGTCCAGTTCCATGACAATATATCTCGCAACACGCAATACGGATTCAATGCGGATAGCTTCAACAATGTAGGTGTTGTGGTGCAATCGAACCAGTTCGTGCAGCCTTCTTCTTACGGAATTGTGATTGGCGGCGGCAGTTCCAGTGTTTCATTCTCCAACTGGACCGTGGCCAACAACACCATTCAGCTTGGAAATTCCGGCTCAGCGGGCATTGTGCTTCGAGGCCAGGTGCAGAATTCGACCTTCTCTGGTAACACAATCTCGTCAGTAAACGGCGCGCATGGCATGACTGCAATCTGGAGCTACCAGGCAGTCAGTGGGGTTGCGAATGTTGATAATGCATTTCAGCAAAATGGCATTGATAGAACTCTGGGCATGAGTTTTGCCCAGGACCCCAATTTCAATACCAACTGCCGCTTCCAGAACCATGATCTACAGGGGCAGCCCCTGGCAGATTTCCCTGACAACAGCTCAGCGAAATGCCGTTAACTCTTACATCTGTTTCGCGCATGTAGTGTTTGCGACTTGGATATCCTCGGCGCCAGGAACTGCTGGTCCTTCTGCAAAATTCGTATAATCGAAATGTCATGCCAAATACTGATACTCTTCGGCGGCAGGTAGGACAGCTGCTGATTCTGGGCTTTGACGGCCTGGAAATTGACAGCAAGTTGCGCACGACCCTCAGCACGCTTCAGCCGAGCGGCGTAATTCTCTTTGCGCGCAACATTGAAGAGCCCAAGCAGACCTGGCGGCTGCTGCGCGACTCTCAGGCTTCCACGCGCATCCCCATGTTCCTATGCGTTGATCTGGAAGGCGGCACCGTGGACCGCCTGAAAAAAGTCATTGCGCCTGCGCCTTCGGTGGAAGAGGTTTTTGCCACTGGAAATCGCAAGCTGTTTCGCATGCACGGCAATATTCTGGGGCTTGAGGCGCGGGCCCTGGGCTTTAACACCGACTTTGCTCCGGTATTCGATCTTGGCTTTGAGGCGTCGCGCTCGGTGCTGACCAGCCGCACCGCGTCCGACGATCCCAAAGAGACGATCCTCTACGCGCGCGAATTTCTCAAAGGCTTGAAAGCCGCCAAGGTGCTGGGCTGCGGCAAGCACTTCCCTGGCCTGGGCGAAGGAAATCTCGATAGTCACCACAGTATGCCGGTAGTAAGCAAAGGCTGGAAGGCCATGTGGGAGCAGGACCTGCTCCCCTATCGCGAACTGCGCGCGCAAATTCCCTTTGCAATGGTGGCGCACGCCTCTTATCCGCAGGTCACTAAGGACAATCTTCCAGCATCGCTCTCCCGCAAATGGATGCAGGACGTTCTGCGGAAAAAGATCGGCTATCGCGGTCTGATCATCTCTGATGATCTTGAAATGGGGGGAGTGCTCTCAACCGGCCCAATCGAAGAGGTGGCTGTTGAAACTCTCCGTGCCGGTGCTGACATGTTCCTTGTCTGCCATAACCAGGAGCTGGTCTGGCGTGGATATGAAGCGGTGCTGCGCGCGGCGGAGCGTGACCGCAAATTCGCCGAGCACGTCGCGCGCGCTGCCTCGCGCGTATTGAATTTCAAGAAACGTTCCGCGGAGCTGCGTGGCTTTTCTTCCGAGCCGAAGGCCAGGATCGTTGAGAAACTAAAGCGCATTGTGGGCGACTTCTCGCGCATTGTCGCCGGCCCGGTAATTGATGACCGTCTGCACACCTCGCAGGAGATCAACGCTTGATCGTCGCCGGGGTGATGAGCGGAACTTCTGCTGATGGTGTTGACGTCGCGCTGGTGCGCCTGCGCGGAACGGGTTCTTACCTGCATTACGATTTTCTCGGTCACCGCCACTTTGAATATCCCAAAGCTGTCCGCCAGGCGATACTAAGCGCCATGAACGCTGCAAATATCAGCGTGGCGGAGCTTTCACGCCTGAACTTTGTGCTTGGCGAGTTCTACGCAGAAGCGGTGCAACAGGCGCGGCGCAAGATACGCGGCTTCGGCCTCGATCTGGTCGGGTGCCACGGGCAAACCATTTATCACCAGGGTGAACCCACGCCGTATCTGGGAAAAAAGATTGCGTGCACATGGCAGACCGGTGAAGGCTCGGTTGTGGCCGCGCGGCTCGGCGTGCCGGTGGTCTCCGATTTTCGTCCTGCTGACATTGCTGCCGGCGGCAAGGGCGCGCCCCTGGTTCCCTTGCTCGACTTCGTCATTTTCCGGTCGCAACAGGTCGGCCGCATCGTGCAGAACATCGGCGGCATCGCCAATCTCACAGCAATTCCCGCGGCGGCCAATCCACGCGAGATGCTGGCCTTTGATACCGGCCCCGGCAATATGGTGATTGACCAGCTCATGCAAATCTTGTTCAACAAGCCATACGACCAAGATGGCGAAGTGGCAAGCCGCGGAAACATACTTGCACCTGTTCTGGAAGAAGCTCTGCGCGCTCCTTACTTCAAGCAAAAACCTCCGAAGACCGCTGGCCGCGAGGAATTTGGAAGAGAGTATGCTCAGGCTTTTTTGCGCCGCTGCGGACGTGCAGCCAAACCAGACATCATCGCCACTGCCACGGCTCTCACCGCTCAGTCCATTGCCCAGGCAATCGAGCGTTTTGTGCTGCCCAACAAACGCGGAAAATACGCGCGGCTGATCGTCTCTGGTGGTGGCACAAACAATCGCACGCTGATGAAGATGCTTCATGCTGAGATGAAAAAGCTGGGGCTGATGATTCGCCAGTCTGATAAGTACGGCGTCCCCAGCCAGGCCAAAGAAGCGCTGGCATTCGCGCTGCTCGCCTATCAAACATGGCAGCAGCAGCCCGGGAACGTGCCCTCCGCAACCGGCGCAAGCAAGCCCGCTGTGCTGGGAAAAATATCGTATGTTTAACCACAGAGGGCATAAAGTAAGCCCTTGTGTTTCTTCGTGTCCTTTGTGGTTAATAGTTTTGATTTTGGCGGGAACTCTGGTTTCCTGCTCCAGACATCCTGATGCTGACGCCCTTGTCGTCCTCATCGAATCCAGCCCGACCAACCTCGATCCTCGTATCGGCAAAGATGCGCAATCCGAACGCATTGACGAGCTGATCTTCGACTCGCTGGTGCGGAAAGACGAGCATTACAATATTCAGCCCAGCGTGGCCGACAGCTGGGACATCCCTGACCCGCAGACTTACATTTTCCATTTGCACCATGACATCCGCTTTCACGATGGCCGTCTGCTGACCGCACGCGACGTAAAGTGGACGCTGGACACCATGCGCAATGGCTCGCTGGCAACCGTGAAGGGCGCAGCTTACAAGCTGGTGGACAAAGTTGAGACTCCAGACGACTTCACCATCAAAATCCATCTGACCGAGCCCTACGCTCCTCTGCTATGGAACCTTACCGGCGGCGCATTTGGCGTTGTGCCTTACGGCAGCGACAAGAACTTCAATCGCACTCCCATCGGCTCCGGCCCGTTTCGCTTTGTGCGGATGTCACCAGACACCGACGTAGAGCTTGTCCGCAATGAGGACTATTGGGGCCAGCACGCACGCATCAGCCGGGTGCGCTTCAAGATTGTGCCTGACACCACCACGCGCGCGCTTGAGCTGCGCAAAGGCAGCGCCGATATCGCCGTGACCTCGCTCACGCCTGACATTGTGGACACATTGCGGCGCGAACGAGACCTTCAGATCCAGGAGCAGCCCGGCTCCAGTCTGCAGTATCTGGCATTCAACCTCCGCGACCCGATTCTCAAAGACGTGCGCGTTCGGCAGGCTCTTGCTTACGCGATTGACCGCGGTCCGGTGATCCACCATTTATTCCGTGATCAGGTCCGCCCTGCCGACAGTGTGCTTCCAGCAGAGCATTGGGCCTATAACGGTGATGTCACGCATTACCCGCCCGACTCCGCCAAAGCCAATGCCCTGCTCGATCAGGCCGGCTACGCCCGCGGCCAGGACGGCATCCGGTTTCACCTGACCATGAAAACCTCTACCGACGAGACCACGCGGCTGCTGGCAGCGGTGCTGCAGCAGCAGCTCCGTCAGGTGGGAATCGCGCTCGATATCCGAAGTTTTGAATTTGCTACTTTTTTCTCTGACGTGATGAAGGGCCAGTTCCAGTTCTATTCATTACGCTGGGTCGGGTATAGCAATCAGGACCCGGATATTTTCGAAGATGCATTTCACTCGGCTAGCTTCCCTCCCAGGCGCGATAACCGCGGCTTTTACGCAAATCCCGCGGTTGATCGTCTGCTCGACGAGGCGCGCCAGAGTACTGACCAGCAAAAACGAAAGCAGCTCTATGCCGAGGTGCAGCGCATCCTGGCCAATGATCTTCCTTACATCAATCTCTGGTATTTCGATAACGTCGTGGTGCACTCACGGCGGGTGCAGAACCTGCACGTGGGAGCTGCGGGAAATTATGATTTCTTAACCACCGTTGAGCTGCAGTAGTAACCCGCCTCAAAACGCGCAGCAGCAAGCGACATTTTCAGGGAATGTTAATATCAAATATTCATGCAGATTCTCTTCATTGGTGACATTTTCGGCAGCGCGGGACGCAAAATCGTGCGCGACCATCTCCAGCACCTGGTGGAGACGAACAAAGTCGATCTTGTGATCGCCAATGCTGAGAACTCGGCCGGCGGCTTCGGGCTCACGCCTACGATTGCCGATGAGTTGTTTGACCTGGGCTGCCACGTGCTCACCACCGGGAATCACATCTGGGACAAGCGCGAGATCGTGGACTACTTCAACTCTGCTAACGGAGATCCTCGCAGTCGCGCCAGAAAAGTGCTCCGCCCGGCAAACTATGCTGAAGGCGTTCCTGGCGTCGGCCTTTATGAAGGCGCCACGCCGCAGGGCCAGAGCTTTGCCGTAATGAACCTTCAGGGCCGCGTCTTTATGCAGGATACTGACGATCCGTTCCGCAAAGCAGATTCCCTGCTGGCGACGGTAAAAAGCAAAGTCATCATTGTGGATTTTCATGCTGAAGCCACTTCGGAAAAGATTGCGCTGGGCTGGTATCTCGACGGGCGCGTTACGGCGGTGCTGGGGACACACACTCATGTGCCCACGGCAGACACTCGCATCCTCCCGAACGGCACTGCTTATCAGACTGATGTAGGCATGTCTGGACCGTATGACAGCGTCATCGGCGTGCAGAAGGAGCAGGTGCTGCAGCGATTTCTAACCGGCCTACCCGGCAGGTTTGAGGCGGCTAAAGGCGATCCGCGTTTGTGCGGCGTTCTAATCGGCTGTGACGGCGCTACTGGCAAGGCGCACTCGATTCAACGCATCATGCTTGGTGAATAAAAAGGGCAGCCCGCAAGGGCTGCCTTTTTGTTACCAGTTTCAGATAAAGCTATTTCTTCCTTAGGGTCTTCTTGGCTGTGCCTTTCCTGGCCGGTGCTTTTTTGGCTGCAGGCTTGGCTACCGGCAAATCGCCCTTGGTCATGGTGAACATGAAAGGATCTGGCGTGTATTCTGAGATCACGCCAATCACATTCGTGGTAGCACCCGGAGCAGGAGGCTTGGTCATGGGTTTCTCCATGGTCACCTTCATGTCAGCTTTATTCGCTGCCTGATTGTCCTCGCTGACGGCCACTTCCAGAGTGCTTGGATCAGGGACAGCTATGACCTTTACTGGAATTGACAGCTTGGCCTCGCCATTCTTCTCTTTGGTTTGAATGTATTGCCAGACCTGATCAGCAGCCGTTTTGTTGGCCGGCTTCTTGTCACGGCAAGAGAGCACAAGCTCCCAATCGCTGAAAGAGAGGCCGTCCGCACCGTTCTGCTGGACCGCCTGCGCAGCTATGTCGCACGGAGTCGGAGCCAGAGGAATACTGGCAACGAAATCAGGCGGCGGGGCTGTTTGCGTGGCGGCGGTGGCAACGCGCTGGTTCCAATCGTCAGTGTTGCCGTGATACTTCTTGTAGCGCGACGTAACGAAGGGTGCCATGCCGTTGACTGCAGCCTGGTTATTCTGCTGCTGAGCAATGCTGATGGCCTTTGCGCCATACCAGAAACCCAACGGGTTCATTGGATTGCTCTGCAAAAGAGCAATCGACATCTGGTAATTGTTGGCCAGATCGTTGGGATCAACCTTTAGCGCTTCAGTATAAAGTTTCTGCGCATTGGCATAGTCCTGCTGTTGCAGTGCCCCGAAAGCGGCCGTCCCGGCGCAGATATTCGTCATCTGATTACGCATCTTCTCGGCTTCGGCAGGGGCCACGCCTTCAGGCGACTTCCAGTTCGGCAGCTCCTGCAGGCAGTGTTCGGCATCCGTTTTCGCCTTTGCGCCACTGGCTGCATCCTTTATCTGGTTGCGCTCCAGGAAGACGATGATGGCAAGAGCACGCACGCTGTTGGGGTCGGACTGCAGAATCTGGCGGGCCACCTGCTCTACTTTCTGCTGGTTCCCTGCCTGCTGGTAGGCCGCCATTGCCTGCTCCAGCGCGTCCGATTTCACCACACTATTCGGATACTGGGCCACAAAGGCTTCCATGGCTTGTGCCTTCGCTGCCGCATCCGTGGTGTTCAGCGCGGTCATATAGGCGTTGTACTCTGCCGGATCTTTAATTGTTTTTTGACCGCCCTGATCGGCAGCAGACTGTTGCCCTGCGGGTTGTTGGGCTGTTGTCCCAGGCTGCTGCGCTGAAGGTTGTTGAGAAGGCGAAGTTCCCTGTCCCAGGGCTGCTGTGGTTAGCGCAAGCACAAATGTGCCAAGCACTTTTTTCATTGCGTTTTGCTCCTTCACTCCATCTGCCAGATTTCGGGCCCGCTGCTCAGAACGCAGTCCAGTTCGGGCCAGTCTTTTTCGCTAAATACCAGAGGCACGGATTATAAAAGACACACCCCTCATTTAGGCAAGCTGCGTCAAAAAATGGCAGTTTACTGGTCAGATGCAAAGTTGCTGCTCATGAGTTATCCAGCCGCATTTTTTGTGGTGTTTTTGCCGAATCGGAGAGCTCTTGCATGCTTCTGCCGCAAGGCGCTTCTCCTGCTGAAATGGACACCGCAACTCACCAAAACGTTCCCATAAGATAATGTTTTAAAGCAGTCGAGCGTCAGCTGCTCTAATTGAGAACAAAAGAAGAAGGCAAGATGAACAATTCATTAAACGGAAAAATTGCTTTAGTAACAGGAGCGGGCAAAGGGATTGGCGCGGCAATCGCGCTCAAACTCGCCAGCTTGGGCGCAACCACCATCGTGTGTGGACGTACGCTGGCCCGTCTGCAGCATACTGCCGGGCAGATTCGCTCTGCAGGTGAACAGAGCGAGGCCCTTGCCTGCGATGTGGCTGACTGGAAGTCCGTGTCAACGCTTGCTGAGCGAGTGCAAAAGACCTTTGGCCGACTGGATATCCTTGTCAACAATGCCGGAATCGGCGGCTATGGCGGCTCGATACAAGCCATGCCACTCGAAAAATGGGATGAGATCTTCAATACGAACCTGCGTGGCGTTTTTTACATGATTCGTGCCTTCTCTCCCATCCTGATTGCGTCAGGTGGTGGAGACATCGTGAATATCTCCTCAATCGCCGGGAAAAATCCTTTGCCCAACGGCGCGGCCTATTCTGCTTCCAAGTGGGGCTTGAACGGGTTCTCGTATTCAGTGGCGGAAGAGCTGCGCAGCCACAACATCCGCGTCTCAGTGGTCTGCCCGGGCTCAACTCACACGGAATTTTCACCGCATAAAGGGAAAGACACGGACAAGATGCTGAGTTCAGATGATGTCGCCCACGCCGTGGCGATGCTGGTGACCTCTCGCCAGCAGGCATTTATCAGTGAGGTGGTGATCAGGCCAACCCAGAAACCTTAACTGTGCTTTCCGTCCGGCACCATGACCGGCTCAGGCGTCTCCAGCGGCTTGCCGGCATTTGCCGGTATTGGAACCAGCAGCTGTTCCTTCCGGTAAACTAGGTTGCTGGCATTGAAGGTCGCAAGCTCAAAGCCGTGGCCGTGGGTAATGGCGTCCGTCGGGCAGGCTTCAACACAGTAGCCGCAGAAGATGCAGCGGTTGTAGTCGATGTTATAGACCTGGGCGTAACGCTCGGCGCCGCTGATGCGGTTCTCTTCTGTATTCTCAGCCGCTTCAATGTAAATGCAGTTGGAAGGGCACGCGGCCGCGCAGAGGAAGCAGGCAACGCACTTTTCCAGGCCGTTTTCGTCGCGCTGCAGCTCGTGCAGTCCGCGGAAGCGCTCCTGGAACACAGCGCCTTTGTTGGGCAGCTTCTTGTTGGGATAATCCTCAACGATGGTGGGAGCAAACATCTCCCGGAACGTCACGGACATTCCTTTGGCAATGCCGGCCAAATCACGAAAGATCGACATGCAGTCAGTATAAAGGCTAACCGCAAAGGTGACAAAGAGGACGCCGAGCGCACTGAAATCTCAGACTCTTTGAATCTTCATCTCTTCAGCGGCTCGCTGCACGCTCTCCGGCTTACCCAGGTCGCGCCAGTAGTCGCCATCAGCGCGGTAACCGATAATCTTCTCTCCCTGGCCGGACAGCCGCAGATATGTGTCGATGATGGAGAATACGCCTTCTTCCCTCATCATCGCGAGCAAGCGCGGCGAGATTACGTGAATGCCGGTGAAAGCGAGAGACTCCGTACTAGCGGCGCTGCGGACTATCTCTGTCTTCTGCTCTTTCACATAGTGCCGGCCACAAAGCTGCATCTGCTGGTCGAAGAGTAAGTAGCGCGAGGTCTCGCGTTGCTGCACGGCAAGCGTAGCCAGTGCGTGGCTTTGCTGATGATGAACAATCAGCTGCGCGAGATCAATGCTGCTAATGACATCCACGTTGTGCACAAGAAACGGCTCTGCGGACGCGTTCTCCTGAAAAAACCACGCCGCTTTTTTCAGGCCGCCCCCAGTGTCGAGCAATAAATCCTCGCTGGAGATTTCAATGCGGATGCCAAAATTATTTCTTGCTTTAAGATACTCGATCATCTTCTCAGCAAAATGATGGACGTTGACGATGACCTCATTCACCCCGAATTGCTTGAGGCGTGCAATCGTAATTTCAAGCAGCGTGCGACCGGCAATCTCAACCAGCGCTTTTGGCCGATCATTGGTGAGCGGACGCAGCCGCGTGCCCAGGCCTGCGGCCAGAATCATGGCCTTCATCTGCCCATCTTCTCCAATTCAAGATGACGCAGGCGCACCTCAACTCCAGGTTTGCTGCGGAAATGCCGGGCCAGGTTTTCTGCCAGATAGACCGAACGATGCTGCCCGCCGGTGCAGCCGAAAGAGACCATCAGGTTCTTGAAGCCGCGCTCCAGATAATTGCTTACGGTTGATTCCACCAGCGCGGTTGCGCCAGCAAGAAATTCGTCCACGTTCTTGTATTGTTTCAGGTATTCGATCACAGGAGCGTCTTTGCCGGTCAGCTGCTTGAACCGCGCTTCTCGCCCGGGGTTGGGAAGGCCTCGGGCATCAAAAACAAAGCCGCCGCCGTGCCCGGTTTCGTCTTTTGGAGTTGGACTTTGATGGAAGGAAAAACTATAGATCCGCAGCACCAGATTTTCATGGCTCTCTGCAGAAAGAGGAACTCGATGCATGGGCTGCGATTGATCCGGCTGAGAGGCCGCCGCAGAGATTGCCTGGAGCTTTTCAGAGTCAACCATGCTCTTGAAAGCTCCCAGCAAAGTTGGCAGGGCGAGCGGCAGCTCTGTATTGCTCAGCAGCCAGCGCAGATTTTTGAGAGCGTACGGCACGCTTTGCAGAAAGTGCGGTTTGCGCTCATAAAATCCACGGAAGCCGTACGCGCCCAGCGCCTGCATGATTCGCACATAGACAAATGCATAGTAATGATGCATGAACTCATCGCGGCCAATCGGCGCAAAATCAGCCAGTCGCTTTATGTAATGGTCCAGAAGCTGCAGGCGCAGTTCGGGAGGCAGGTCTGCCTTAGCGTCGTACAAAAGAGAAGCAATGTCATAGTGCAGCGCTCCCTTGCGGCCGCCTTGATAATCAAGGAAGAACGGTTGGCCTTCGCGCAGTATCACGTTGCGCGACTGAAAATCGCGATACAAAAAATAATCTCGTGGCGCGCTCAGCAGAAACCGGGTGAGCCGGCCAAAATCCACCTCAAGTTCGCGCTCATTGAATGCCACCCCGGCAAGCTTGAGAAAGTAGTATTTGAAGTAATTCAAGTCCCAGGAGATCGACTGGCGATCAAAGCTGGCACGCGGGTAACACATCTTGTAATTCAGGTCGCGGCCTGCCTCAATCTGAAAACGCGGCAGCTCGTCAATAACTGTGCAATATGCCTCTATGACCGCCGGAGCAATGTCGTCGTCCTCACGATTTTCCGATAAAAACTGAAACAGGCTCAAGTCACCCAGATCTTCTTCCAGGTAGGCCCCGGCACTGAGATCTTCGCCATAGATCTCAGGGACAGGAAGCCCGCGGCGGCGGAAGTGGCGTGAGAATTCCAGGAATGCGGCGTTCTCTTCCCGCACGTCATACAAAATTCCGACCGCGGTTTGAGCGCCGCTGGACAGGCGGATAATCCGTCTTCCCGAGCCGCCGAGCTCTCCCTGCAGCCGCTTGACCTGCTCCACTGGCCGGCCAAAGTGCCGCTCGAAAAGTCTTTTCAGAATATCGATAGCTTCCGGCTTCACGCGTGAGAAGAATGACTCCGTGTCAATTAACCCATATCACAGCGGGAAACACAAATCGCCGGCTGAATCTTTACAGCACGTTTGGATAGATGATCAGAAAAATGAAGGGGGTGGGTTTATTCGGCGCCCGCTACGCGACCGGGATGCTGATAAGAAGCAACCTGCCGTCTGATTGCCGGCGGGCTTTGCGTCCCTACATAGCGGAAAAAACGCGTACGGCCACGTCTCTTCCAGTATCGGGATGTATATGAGGAAGTCTTTACGCCAGAACGCAAGGAACTGAGAAAGGTTTCTTCTTGCGGATCAACCACAATCCCAACGTGCCCGGGCCAAACAACCAAATCTCCGCGACGCGGATGGAAGACACGCCTGAAGCCCGGCATCCCCTGGTACAGAGTGCGTGAAGGCGCGTATCCGTAATAAAGCCCTGCCTGCTCATAGAGCCATTGCACAAAGTGGGAGCAGTCAAGCTCAGTACTTTCTATTCCCTGCCCGATTTCCAGTAGCAGATCTATCGGCGCAAGCGCAGATGATGGTGGAATGAGTGCTTCGTCTGCCTCAATATCGGTGATGAATTTAACCGTGTTATTTCCATTCTCCTGGGCATTGACTGGGACCATTGCCACAATGAGAACAAAAGCTCCCAGCAGCAACGCCCATAGATAACTGCGCACTCGCATGACTCATAACTTCGATGCGATTTAAACGAAATCCAGAGCTGGATTTCTATCAATGCAATTGCGGCGTTGCGATGCAAAGAAGAAGCACTGGGATGGCTACACTTTACGTAAGCTGTGAAGCCATGCTGTAGAGGCGGTCAAATTCTTTCTTCAGCGTTGGATTTGGCGAGTTCAACTCATCAACCACAGCTCTGGCCCATTCAAAGTATTCGCGCTTGCGCTCCACACTCCAGCCAATGGGCGGGCTGGCAAGAATGGAGCGGAGGTTTGAAATCTTGTCTGCTAGCTTGAGCGTTTGCGCGCGCGCTGATTTCTTATGGGCGTTCTTGACTTGCAGGTGCTTGCGCGTCTCCTTGGGGAGAGATTTATCGTCAGTCACTTCGGCGACGAGAGCGGCTACGTCGCTGCCAAAGCGCTCTTCCAGTTCTGCGAGAGTTGTACCGGTGTCCTCAACCGTGTCATGCAGAAAGCCAGCCATGATCAGCTCTGGATCGAGCTGGCTGTTGCTGGAGGCGATGAGTTCTGCAACTTCAATAAGGTGGTTTACGTACGGCTCCTGGTTCGCGCCTTTGCGCTTCTGATGAGCGTGCCTCTCGGCGGCAAAGCGGGCAGCGCCCAGAATGCGCTGCACCGGAGCAACCGGGTACTTAGAGGATGACATAGCAGCTCCTCCTGTTCTGTAATCTATTTTATTGTCGGGTTGCAACTACGATCTTCGCGGTGATAATTGCCTGGCCGACGTGGCGCTGCGTATGGTCAGCCACATGGACCAGCAGACTACCCACTGAGGTAGGCAATTGTTTTTTGCCGACCTTGCGCTCTTCTTCCATCTGCTGCGGTGAGAAGCTGCGAATTCTTTTAACGCTTTTGGCGAAAGCCACGACTAATTCAGCCATCAGCTCATTGCGCGTGGCGCCGGGCTCTCCCTCCTGCTTCATCGTGGCAATTTGTTCCGGATCGAGTTGCCGTCCTTCAGCGTAGGTAAGGAGGCGGTCCATGCTGCGCGCAATGTGGCGCAGATGAAATGACACGGGCGCAATTCCGCCGGGTCTTTCATTCAGCTCTTCATCGCTAAGGCCGTCACACCAGCGCTCCAGATCCTCTCGGGCCAGTTCAAGCGCATGCAGGACAGCGCGCTGCAGAGCAGGAACATCAGCGAGCGTACCGCGAAGCCAGGGTTCAGGCAGATCAGTTTTTATCGTCTGGTTCATCTGTATTGTTTATATCGTACACAAAGTGAATGCGAAAGCTTGTGCAAAGAATTGACCGGGCAAAGCTCCAGCATTAGCCTGAGCCTATCCATGCTCTCTGAAAACGTTTTATGTATTGGCAAGGAAAGGTCTGCGCTACCGCAGCGAGTTTTGGGTCCCGGGATAGCAGGCTGCCGTTTCCGGCTACCTGCTACCCCGCGGGGGAGGACCTGCCTTTTCACCTGGAGGGGGAAAAAGGAGTTGCTTCTGATGAGAAGAACGCCGCAGCTGGCGAGATTTGCAAAAAATTCAGAAAATCTTTATTTAATTTTGTCGATTTTCGCCAGCTGGCGCGACTTACAGGCAAATACGAATGGAGGAGTTTCAAATGCAATATCTCTTGTTGATCTATCACGACGAGGTGCGGTGGGAGGCGCTGAGCGAAGCGGAACGGCAGAAGATGTATGGAGGATATCGGGAATTGCGGCAGGAATTGGAGGAGACTGGAAAATTCATCGGTGGAAACCAGTTACAGTCAACTTCCACCGCGACAACGGTGAGGGTCCGCAATGGCAAAGCAGGAGTTACTGACGGCCCGTTTGCTGAAACCAAAGAGCAACTGGGCGGTTATTTCCTGATTGACGCGCCAAATCTCGATGAGGCGCTGGCCATCGCGGCGCGGATTCCTTCAGCAGCTACTGGATCAATTGAAGTGAGACCTGTAGTGATGCGGCCAGCTTCGTGAGCGCGCTCAACATATTCGGACTGCTGGCAGTATCGGCAATGCTGGTGTTTTACGCTCTGGAAAAGCGTAGTCCATGGTTCATCTTTGCGTTTGCCTTCGCCTGCATGCTTGCCTCGGTTTACGGATTTCTTCAAGGCGCATGGCCGTTTGGGCTGGTGGAGGCTGTGTGGTCAGCAGTGGCGCTGAGAAGATGGTGGCTGGCCCAGCAAGGAAGTCATTGATTCGTCTGCTTCGACAGGGTTTGTTTGAACAATTAGAATGATTGCCTGTTTGGCGAAGGAGACGATTATGCGCAAACCAATTTTTATTGCTCTTGTAATTGCTATTGCGATAGGAGCTTCGGCTCTGGTGTTTTCTCCGGTTAAATATGAAGTAAAACAAAAATATGTGCTCGGCGGTGAAGGCGGCTGGGACTACCTGACCTTTGATCCCGCAGGAAAACGGCTGTTCATCTCTCGCGGCACGCACGTAATGGTGGTGGATCCAGCAAAGGGCTCGGTCATCGGCGATATTCCTAACACCACAGGCGTGCACGGGATTGCACTGGCCCAGGATCTGGGCAAGGGATTCACCAGCAACGGCCGCGAGAATACCGTCACCGTGTTTGATCTGAAAACGCTGAAGGAGACGGCCAAGATCAAGATTGAAGGCGAGAATCCCGACGCGATTCTTTATGATCCAGCGTCGCAGCGGGTCTTTACCTTCAATGGGCGTAGCAAGAACGCGACGGTGATCGACGCAGCCAAAGGCGCAGTGACTGCCACCATCCCGTTGGATGGCAAGCCGGAGTTCGCCGCTTCAGATGGCAAAGGCATGGTCTTTGTGAACATTGAAGATAAGAGCGAGATTACGGAGATCGACGCGAAGAATGCGAAGGTTGTAAAGAGCTGGCCGCTGGCGCCGTGCGAGGAGCCGAGCGGACTGGCGATTGATCAGAAAAACCGGCGGCTGTTTGCGGGATGCAGCAACAAGATGATGGCCGTGGTGAATGCCGATACGGGAAAAGTCGTGACTACTATTCCAATCGGACCGGGAGTTGACGCGAACGGCTTTGATCCGGAGACGCAGCTGGCCTTCAGCTCCAACGGCGGCGATGGCACACTGACTGTTGTCCATGAAGATTCGCCGGACAAGTTCGCTGTTGCGGAAAATGCGCCGACGCAGAAGTACGCACGCACCATGGCCCTGAACACAACGAACCATGACGTGTATCTGGTGACAGCGGAGATCGAAGAGGCGCCACCGGCGAAAGAGGGCGAGCGCCCACGGCGCAGCATGAAGCCGGGAACGTTCACCCTGTTGGTGGTCGGAAAGAAATAGCGGTTACCTCAAATACTTTTCCGGTATAGGGTGTGCAGGGTCCTCTGATTGCCAGTAGATGGTGATGATCCACCAGCGGCTACCGTCATTCAAAAGCTGAAAGCTGTTAATGCCTCGCGCGAAGGGCTTCTCGCCCTTCGCGTGGCGCGACTCATAAGTGCTCCAGACGTGGGCGATGTTAGTCCAGCTCTCTACACGATTCGCTATTGAGTTCTCGAAAAAACCTTCCTTGCTGAAAAAATCCTGGCTTCTCCTGGCATATTCTTCCGGCGTGAAGGGGTGCGCAGTGGCTGCGCCTTTGTCGGCGTGGCGGGTGGGAATCAGCCGCGCACCAGGATAAAAGTAAGTATAGAAGCGTGCCCAATCACGCTGGCCTGCAGGGCCCGAAATCACGTCATAGACGGCGGCGATGATGTGATCAATGGTATCGACATCACCAGGGCGCGCGGCCACAGCAGGTGCGGCGCTGGGTGAGGGAGATGGCGAAGGCTGCGGGTTCTGGGCGATGGCGGTTGAGACCGCAGCGAGCAACAGAGCGGTTGGAATAAGACATGAAAGATGTTTTCTCATGCGGAGTAATGTACAGGGTTTCGTCTCGTTTATCGAACTAACGCAGCGGCTGAAGCCGACTTTCCTATTGCGTTGCAAAGTAGGTCTAAACCTGCTCCACACTTCTGGCGAAAATCTAATTGCAGCCATGAATGCCGGACATTTAAGCTGCACAGATCGTGTTCTATCCAGGTGAAACCTTACGGCTGCTGCGCGATGTGCCGGAGTGCGGACTGAAGCAATATGACGAACTTCGTGTGATCGCAGAGCGCCGCAATGAAGGCAACGAACCCGTTGCCATTGAAGTTGAGTTCTACCGTGACGGCGATTACGTAAAGGCGGAAGTCCCATTCGAATCCGTTGAGCTGGTGATCGCCAGTTTCAGCCTGGAGCAGACGGCGGTGATGTGGGAGCTGGAAACGCCGGCGACAAACCTGATCGAAGCGGCGATGAATGCCATGCTGGACAGCGGCTTTCTCATGCGCGACGGGCTGAATGTCGCGCGGCTTTACTACGATCCCAAGGACCGCTGGTGGCGGTGGGGAGAAAAGCTCGTTGATCCGACCGGAGCGAACGTAGTGACCTCCGGCCCGGGGTGGGATGGTTGCATCGTCGCATTTTCAGGGCGGCAACGTTATCACCTGGAGGTTCGTCTGCAGGCACGCAATGGGCCGGCTCTGATGCTTCATCAGCGAACAGCCACATACCTGGAGCAGGCGCGAAGCACAGGGCCAGCAATGTCGCTGATGCGCGTGCTCCTGAATTTATGTGGAGCAGCCCGTGCGCAATATTGTGCGTTTCCTGTGGCTGAGCCGTGGTTGAGGGATGAAGACTGGCGGTCATTGCTGCGTCCGCCGCTCTATCCTGATTTTCTGTACCTGCCGGAAAAAGAGTTGCCGAGCAATCCTAACTTCCGCCGAATCCCGCTTACGCAAAAGCGCAACATCTGGACCACATTACCGGTAAAGGCATCGCCGATAGAAGTGGGAATTGAGCGCAGTGATCGTGAGCTCAGCCTGGACCGGCTGCGCAAACTGAAAGCTCTGGGTGAAAAATACTACGATCAGATGTATGAGACTCGCTATGGAACAAGTGGGCTCTATAGCGACGCAAAAGACGCTTTTTGCGATGCGATTGCACTTGCGAATGAATTGGGATTGAAGGAAGAGGCGGAAGAGCTGGAGAAGCGGCTGGCAAACATCAAGGGAGTGGTGCGAAGCCAGTTTTGAACCTACTTGCCGTAACCCGTCTCGAACGTCTGGCCCAAAATCTGGTTCAAGTGATGCTTGAGATGGGCAACGTAGTCTGATGCAATCCATTCCAGTGTTGCAGGCTTGTTATTTCCAATATTGCAGGTAACGCTTGCAGCTTCGGCAGGCAGATTGTTGAGTACGTGAGCCAGGAAACGGTTGTAGGCAGCCCAGAAGTCCACGAGAAAGTTCCAGTCAATTTCAATAAAGTTCTGCAACGCAACGAGCGGATCCTGGTCGTAGCCGGGAAATGTCAGGCCGCCCTGCAGCGTAGCGCGAACAAAGCGCTGATGATTGTTGGAAGCCGAGTCGAGCAGATGACCGAGGATCTCCTTCTTTGCCCATTTGTTTTCGCTTGGACGCGCCGCGGTGTCGGCATTATCAAGTTTCACCAGCAGCGGCTTGGCCTGGGCCACGGTGCGGCCAAGATCGGAAGCGATAGCGGAGAAAGGATTAGTCATGCGGCACCTTGCGATGAAGATATTACAACTGCCAAAGATTCAATGTGTTAATCCCGGCAACTCGAACATCCTTCGTATTTCGAGTAACAAGGGTGAGGTTGTGATGTAGCGCTGTTGCCGCCATAAATCCATCAATGACTGCAAGCGGTGTACCGGCTATTTTGGCTTGAGCTGAGATCAGTCCCCAACGCTCGGCAATATCCAGATTCACCTCAAGAATCCGGCCGGCAAAACGGAGAACCAGATCATTGCTTAGCCAGCTTTCAAGTAAGGCGCGCTTATGGCCAAGCGGAAGTAAATCAATACCCTTGCGGATTTCTCCAATGGTGAGAACGCTTAAATGAAGTGAATCCTCGCTCGTGGCCTGAAACCACGAAACAACCTTTGGCTCGGGCTGGGGCTTGATGAGCTCGGAAATTATATTTGTATCGAGGAGATAGCCGCTCACAGTTCGACTTCCCGGCCATAGTCAGCGGGCCGCTCAAAGTCCAGATTTGCCGCTGCCAACGGAGACTTGGCAAAAAAGTCAACCAGGCTGTCTGGCTGCCTCAAGCGAGCGCTCAAGCGTTGAAATTCCTCAGCGGAAAGAACTACCACCGCGTCTTTCCCTTGCCGGGTAACCCATTGTGGGCCTTCGGCCCGCGCTTTACGGAAAAGCTCACTAAAACGCGCCTTGGCGTTCTGGAGTTGCCAGGTTTTTTTCCCGATGGCAGTTCGTGTACTTTGTTTCTTTTTCATTAATGACCAGTCTGACTAGTCAATTATACCACAAGGCAAACCGAACAAGCTTGTCTATTTAGGAGGTGCATAGCGTGGTTTCAGGGATAAGCGCGTTCAGGACCAAGCCCGTCTGTACAATGTGGGCTATCTGTTTTCACTCGATTCCCAGCTCCTTCCATTTCTTATCCACCAGCGCCTTGGTCTTTTCGTCCATGAGGATCTCGTCGGGCCAGGGGCGGGTGAAGCCTTCGGTTGGCCATTTGCGCGTGGCGTCAATGCCCATCTTGGAGCCGAAGTTCGGCAGTCGCGAGGCGTGGTCGAGCGAATCAACAGGGCCGAGGGTGAACTGTATGTCGCGTTCAGGATCGATATTATTGAAAACTTTTAGAACGACCTCGCCGATATCCTGCACGTTCACATCTTCATCCACCACGACAATGCACTTGGTGAACATGGCCTGGCCCAGCGCCCAGATGCCGTTCATCACTTTGCGCGCGTGTCCTGGGTACGACTTGCGGATGGAAACGATCATCAGGTTGTGAAAGACGCCTTCCACAGGCAGGTTCACGTCAACAATCTCAGGCAGCGTGAGCTTCATCAGCGGCAAAAAGATACGCTCCACGGCCTTGCCCATCCAGGCATCTTCCATGGGCGGCTTGCCGACAATAGTAGTGGAGTAGATCGGATTCTTGCGGTGCGTGATGCAGGTGACGTGAAAGACCGGATATTCATCTTCCAGAGAGTAGAAGCCGGTGTGGTCGCCAAACGGGCCTTCCGTGCGCAGCTCGTCAAGCTTCACGTAACCTTCAAGCACGATTTCGGCATGCGCAGGCACTTCGAGATCGACGGTTTCACATTTGACTAGCTCGACCGGCTTCTGACGGAGGAAGCCGGCAATGATGAATTCCTCGATTTCGGGCGGCGCAGGGACAATGGCGGAAAAAGTGAGAGCAGGTTCTGTGCCGATAGCGACTGCGACTTCCATGGTCCCGCTGGGGCGATCACCGGCGGCCAGCATGGAGCCGCCGCCGGAGCGGGCCATGATATCTACGGCTGATCTCTTCAGCGCAGGCGAGGGCGCCCGCGCTCCACTGTTTTCTACTCCCGCCGCGGCTCCGTGGCGCAGCATGTCGCGGTAATGCTCGGCGGCGACCTTTTGGCGCTGCCAGTGCATACCGGCGGAAGTCGCGTCGTAGATCTGCATGCGGTACATCCCGACGTTACGCTTCCCTGTTTTCGGGTCGCGGGTGATGACGCACGGCAAAGTGATGAAGCGGCCAGCGTCCTTGGGCCAGCACTGGAGCACGGGAAAATCGAGCAAGGAAAAATCTTTTTTCTTGATGACCTCTTTGCACGGGCCGGTGGGCACGGTTCTGGGGAAGAACTTGCCCATATCAGCGAGCATGGGCAACATCTTGAGCTTTTCTAAAAAGCCTTCCGGCGACTTCATGTTGAGAAGCTGGCGGATACGTTCTGCAATTTCATCGAGGCTGTCGACGCCCAGCGCCATCTGCATGCGGCGCTCCGAGCCGAACTGATTAATAAGGACGGGAACGCCGTTGGCCCCTTTCACGTTTTCAAACAGCAGCGCCGGGCCGCCGGGGCGGCCATACTTTTTAGCAGCGCCTTTGGAAACGCGGTCAGCGATCTCAGTAATCTCAAGGATAGGATCGACTTCTGTCTTGATCTTTTTCAGTTCGCCGGTGCGATCCAGCGCGGCGATCCATTGTCTTAAGTCGTCGTAAGCCAATCAGGGCTCCTAGTCGAACTGGCGATTATAAAGGAGCACTCAGCAGTCAGTAACCAGCGTTCAGCAAAACCGATTCACCGCAAAGGACGCGAGGACGCAAAGGTTAAAGAAAGCTCAAGATTGCAAAGTAGATAGCAGTCAGCTTCAGTGCGTGGATGGTTGTTAACGATGGTTTCAGAGCACCAGATTCTAAGTGATCAATCGTTTTCCTTTGCGCCCCCTCTGCGTCCTTTGCGGTGAATTTCTTGTTGATTGCTGAGTGCTGCTGCCCGCGACAACCTGTTCCACAGCAACTCTCATCATATCCAGCGAGAACACTCCCAGGAGTACCGGGTCCCAATGGCCACTGCAATTCAAAATGAAAATCAATACATTGACGCATTCCTAAAATTGACGTTGAAACCCACGGCGGCGGCAGACGCCTTTCCTCTTTTAACTTCATTGACGGCGCAGCAGCGCCAGGATTTTGTTGAGCTGGCAGACTCAAACCATGTGGTGATACGCGCGTTTGAGGTGATCAACCGGGCGGCAGGCAATCTGGGCCATGCCGATGTGCAGGCCTGGGCAGTGGAGGTTCTGGCCAAAGAGCGCGCCCGAATCACCAATGCATTGAGCCATTTAGAGCAAGTATGTAATGCACTGGAGGAAGAAGATTGCCCAACGGTGGTAATGAAGACGCTGGACCACTGGCCTGACCTTGGCAATGACCTGGACTTGGTTTCAACCGGCGACAAGAACAAAATCATTCAGGTTTTTACCCAGCGCTTTGGAGCTAAGAAAGAGCCGCGGAGCTGGGGTGACCGGCTGGCGTGCAAGTGGAACTTTGCCGTGCCCGGATTGCCGGAAGCCATTGAGTGCCACATCGGCCGGCTGGGACAGACGGGTGAGCACATTGCGCTGGCACACAGGTTTATTGATCGGCGAGTGCAGGTGCGTGTGGCGGGACATACGTTCTTTGCGCCAGCGCCGGAAGAGCGGATTTTTGCCGCGACGCTGCAACGCATGTATCGCCATTTCTATTTCCGGGTGTGCGACATACTGAATGCTGCATCGCTGGTGGATTCAGGGAAAGTCGATTTTGCGGAGCTGCGCTCGGCGGCGCTGGCGGCGGGAATTTGGCCGGGCGTTGCGGGATTCCTGAAGATCGTTTCCGACTATGTGCAGCGGTATCGTGGAACGGCGCTGAGTCTGCCTGCGTGGGTATTGTCTGACGCGCACGTGGGGGGAGACAAAATATACACACGCGCGCGCTTCCTGCGCCTGCCAATCATGCCGTATGGAGCAAAGCTGTACACGCAACAGATCACGCAGGCGGCCGTACGTGGGAATGTTCCGGCAACGTTCCGCTTGAGCCTGCTGCCGCCGCTGGCTTCGGCAGCGGCTGTGGCCTTCAAGATTACGGGCAGCGACAAGGGCGTGTGGTAAGCCAGTAAGCAGATTCAAAAATTAAAGGGCGATCGGTTTAAGCGATCGCCCTTTCTATTTCATCTTCAAACCCCAGGAAGGAGACTCTGGTTTAATGCTTGGGGTTTGAGGATGACTTCGAGTCGTTATGAGAACCTCTATCGCCTGACCCTGAGTGCGAAGAGGATGAACCGCCGCCGCGAGATTCATGCGATTCCGATCTCGAAGGCGGAGAGTACCTGGGTGATTCACTCCGTGAAGGAGGCGAGTACCGCGGCTCACTGCGTTGCGGAGGCGGCGTACGTGGCTCGTTACGCTGCGGCGTTGGCGTGTAGCTCGGCTGCTGGCGTGACGAACCAGACGAGCTGTGCGTTTCATTGCCGCCGCCCTGTGAGTCCGTCCGCGGAGTCACGATGGGCTTATGCAGATCAAGCGGAGGCTTGCTTCCGCCCTCGCCGCTGCGGCCGGTTGTGGAATCATTGCGGCCATTGCCGTTCGATGGAAAGTGCTGCCAGCCGCCGCGATCTTCATTGTGCGGCGTCTGAGCAGGCGACGGGCTGCTCGATGGTTGAGACGTCCGGCCTTCACTTCCCTGCCTGTCGCTGGCGCTGGGGAACTTCTGCCAGTTTGGATTGTCGCTGCCGTGGCTTGGCGCAGAGTTGTTGTCTGTGCGCGGCACGCGGCCTTGATCAGTCTTCATGGGCGTTGCCGGCGTCTGCTCAGAGTGAGGAGCGTTTCCGCTTTGGTCGCCGCCGGAGCGACGGTTACCAAACGTCCGCCAGCCACTGCGATCATTCTGCGGCTTCTCCTGCCCTGAGTTTCCGCTGTTGGTGCCATTGTTCGCGGGCGTATTGCCTTGCGCGACCTTTTCATTTCCGACAGTCGCGCTTGTGCTCTCATTCGGCTTGGAGCCCGGGCCAGTTCCGGCGTTGTTTGGGCCACTGTTGCCGAAACGACGGAAGCCTCCCGACGATTCTTTTCCGCCTTCATTGCCGGCGTTCGGGGTGTTCCCGGCTTCAGTCTTGCCGGAGTGGCCATTGCTGCCGCTGCCGGTCTGGCTTCCAACTGAAGCTGAAGCACCGGTGTTCGCGGATCCGTTGATGCGCGGCACTTGCATGTTGCCGCGCTCATTCACGGTGGCATTGGTACCGGCGTTTGCTCCGGCATCATGCCGCTCTACCTGTGCCGGAGTGGTGTGGAAGTCAGTGCGCACATTGCCCTGGGCGTTGACAGCTTCAGGACCAACGGCACGCTGCACACGCTCTACCTGCGTATGGAATGACTCCGGTGCAGGCGGCTCATGCCTGGTATAAAAGCGATCAACGTTTTTAGGCTGAACCGTTGCTCCAGTGGCGGCGTTAGCATTCGCAGCTACACGCAGGTTCTCACGCGAGGGCACCACGGGCAGGTTCGCCGTCATGACGCGTGCATCGTGCCATTCGTGCTCATCCACGCCAGAGCGGCGGTTTGCGAAATTGCCGCGGCCAAAATCTTCCGCGCCAACTGAGGTGATGGCGCCGCGAGCGCGCGTGTTCGTCTGCACCAGGTTCACGTTGGAGTAGTAAGGCTGCCGTCCACGCGTAGCCAGCGGCGGAACAACATTGGTCACATTGGTGACGTTGGTCACGTTCGTGACATTGGTGATGTTCGTGATGTTGGTCACGTTCACCACGTTCACACGGTTAAAGCCGCGTCCCCACCAGGGATAGTACGGATCATGCGGGCCTACCGGGAACCATCCAATGGAGCCAAAGCCAAAGCTGGAGTGATGTCCAAAGCCAACGAAGAAGACAAATGCAGGCGACCACACCGGCCGATAACTCACAAAAACCGGCCCTGGCCACCAGCACCAGCTATTGCCGTAATAAAACCAGCGACCATAGTGATACGGCGCCCAGCCCCACGGCTCATAGGAAACCCAGGTCCAGCCGTAATAAGGTTCCCACACCCAGCGTCCAGCCTGATACGGGGCCCAATCCGCGTTGGTGTAATACGGTTGCCAAACATCGCCATAGCCCGGCACCCAAACCCAGTGCCCATAGGCATCCAGGTCATTGGAGCCGGTGTAATAACGATTGGTGCGCCCCCAGCTATGCGCGTACTTGATCTCGCTGTCGCGGTCTTTGTTCCAGTGGTCCCAGTCGTCGCTGTGCGGAGCGCCGGCAATCTTGTACTCCGGGTTGTCCGTCCCGCGGATGGAGATCATCTCGCCTTCCTTCACCCGAGTGCTGCCCTGCGGCGTAGTGACCTCCGCTTCGCCATCGCGGACAATCACGTCCGTCTCTGAATCCGAGTTCACCTGCACGCGATAGCGCCCATGTTTCAGCGGCCGCACCGAAACGTTCGGCGTGTCAATTTCGACATCGGCCTCGCTGCCCTTGAACTGCGTGAAATTGGCATAGCCCTGCGCCACCTGAATCTGAATGCGCGTCCGCGTCAGGTCAGCGATTTTTGCCTGGCTCTTGGCTGCGAGCCGGAGAATATTTGCGTAATCCAACTGAATCTCAGCGCGAGACCTCTCACCAGTCGCCACCTGATCGCCGCGCACCAGCGGGGCGTTGATCGTCACGGCTTCCCAGTCGCCTGAGTCGCCACGCTGCATTGAGATATCGCCATGAATCAGGCTGATCCTCGCCACATCTGGCTGCGGACCATCACCTCCGCGCGTTCCGCTCGGCCCGTAATCCTGCGCCCAGGCTCCCATCGCCGTCATTGTCACCGCAACAATCCAGCTCGCTAAGATTCGTCCCAGTTTCATATGCCCCCCAGTTAGCGCGATCTTTAGAGTCGTCGTGCTTTCAAATTGCCTCTCCTTATCACCTCTTAGGCCGCGCGACCCCACTAAGAGCCGCGCGGCACACTCTGTACTTCCTTACCCAAGAGAGAGGACTTCAACCTGCCCTGACTAAGAGCATCTGCCGTGCCATTCTTGACGGCTGCTATCTGGCTGAATTTACGTTGCTTAGCGAAGGTTAAGATCTGTACGAGTGGTGGGTGGTGGTTTTGGGCCAGTTAGGACGGTGAATATCAACCGCCCAAATGATTTTTGTGGCACAGGCACTCTTGCCTGTGCGGTCGGCCCGCCCGTACGTTTTCAGTTACGGTGCTTGTATGCAGCCTCGGTAGGGAGCCAAAACATTCGGCTTGCCACAATTTGAAAGGTTTTAACCGAGCGCAATCTGTCCGGAGCCCCAGGCAGTATGTTTCCCCAAATGGACCAGTTCCCCAAGCGCCAGCCAGGGCAGGAATTCCTGAAGCTCTCCGCTATAGACAGCGGAGCCGGTGAATCCGGAGAGCTCATGCCGTTGCTGCGTCTTACTTGAAGTCCTAAACCGCTCAACCCATTGCACATTGCTGGAAACGGTCCGCACCTGTTCTGCGCGGATGCCCAAACCAGAGAAGTCACACTGGAGCGGACCAGCGCCAAAAAAGGTGCTTAGCGCGCTAATGCGGTCACGAAGCCTCTTGAATATGTGATGAAAGTCAGGAGAGCGTTTTACAGAGCTTTCGGCTTTCAGCAATGTTGGAGTCAAAAAACGCACGACGACATGCTCGTTTTCTAACAAAGCAGTTGTCCGTTCAGAAAGCCAGCTCTCCACATCCAGCGCCTTAGGCTCGTGAAATATCTGATCGGCTGAATCATAGATGACATGGCAATTGCTATCTACAGATCCCTTTTTTACCTGGTTGCGTGCGTCGCTACCGCAACCGGGGTTCACCTCCAGCACGCGGCGCAACTCGCACTTCGCCCGATTCAAGCCGAGTCCCTGCGTCGCAAGATCGCGAAATGCCAGAACAAAATAAGGAAGATAATCGAGAGCCCGGCCAATCAGGACCAGATCGAATTGGAATTCCTCGCCTGGATGAAATTTCGTTTTGTCGTTCAACGGAGCACGGAACACAAAAGGGCGCGGGATGTCCTGGTTTCTGCTTAAGCGGTGCGCATCAGGAGGCGGCGAAGGTTCAAAAATCACCTTGTATGGGCAAGATGATGCCAATGGGCAGGCTTGAGCGCTGGCGCATTGCGGGACGCAGCACAGCCGGCGAAAGGAGTGCCCGAAGGCTCCACGCAGCATGTTTGCCTTATTCACGGCTGGAACAAACATGGGTTCGCGTGGGTCGAGAGCAAATCGAAAAGCCCCGACCTTGAATGCGTGGGTCAACAATGCAGCAGACATTGGATTAGTTCAAAGAAGGCCATACTATCATTGGATCGAGAGAGAAAATGAGTCGTGCATGACTGCAGATGAGTACCCGAATGGGAACTTTAGCCTTCAATCAGAATCGTGGCCATAAGTACTTTCAGTTTTCAGCTGAGTTTTCGATTTAGGAAAAAAAGATAATCTAAGGTGTATTTTTTCGGGCTCTTCAAAGCACTACTTAAGTAGATCCCCCTCGGGAGAGGTGTCTTTATGGTTCTCTCGCGCCGGCTGTGCAAATTATTACATTTATCTGCAACTCTTTTCCTTATTCTTTTTGGATTGGCTGGTTGCGGCGGAACCTCCGGCGGGCAGGCTTCCAACGCCCCCCCTGTGCCTACGCCCACTCCGGTTCAATCGCCAACGCCCACCCCGGTAGCTAATTCCGCAATACTAGGCTTGCGAGTAGAGAGTACTACCGTCCCGCCGGGTGGCATTTTCCAGTATCAGCTCTCCCCGACTGAACCGAAGCCAATGGGAGCAGGCAGCACTGGCCCCAGCGTTTCAGGTGCACCAGTGGGCAGGTTGCGCGGAGTGGCTGTGAACGACCCATCAGGGCATGCCAGCGGCCTTGTCGTAGAAAATGGACCGAACATCACCATTAAGATGACTTCCCCGAATTTCACCCTGGGAACTGATATTACATATCCGCTGCTCACTTTAACTTTCCCGGTAAACAGCACCGCCACCGTAGGCAATAGCTTTCCGGTGAGTATTGATTTAAGCAAGTCATCATTTCTTAATTCAAGCGGCCAGGCCTATACCCTCGAGCTTGCGCCTGGAACACTCACGATTGGCGGCGCGCTTTCCATTACTGACGTGATCCCCGGAGGCGGTTTGCTTGCCGACAGGACGCCGATCAGGATCCTGGGCCTGGGGTTTACCAACAATACTAAGATCACCATCGAAGGCACAAAGGTCTTTCCACAGGACACAACGTTTGTCTCCGCCAATGAAATTGACATAGTGATCTGCAATGGCGTCTTCCCGGATACGGCTGTTTCCTGCCCTAACACTGGCGCAACATTTCAGTTGGATGGCGAGCGGGTGCGTGCAATCGATGCGAACGCTGTGATTCAGTACTTCAGCTATCGCCGAACGGTTGACATGCCCGGAGCCAGCAGCAATGCTTTGGTAGCTACAGTCCATCCGATGTTTGCTTCTCAGGTCACGTTTACAGGCGGTACTTTGCCGTTGCCGGCTGTTCTGAATGGAACGCAATTCTCCGGGCTCTCACTACAAGATGCGACCACAACTGATGCCGGCATCAAGCTGGAGTTGCTCGACGCGAACAACGTTTCATTGGTCACACCGGTTACGTTCACCTTGCCTGCTGGACAAAAGATCACGCGCGACGTAATTGCTGACTGGTTCCCTTCTCCCCCGGCAGCGGCCACCAAAGTAAAAGTTAGCCTTACTTCTGGGCCAACAGCAATTCAGATGCTCGGCATGCAGGGTGATACCGCCACCAGCACCGTAACGCCAGTGGCTGTTACTCCGTAATGGCAGCTCGATAACGTACGTTTCTTTCCTAAGCACGCAGCTTGGCTTCAGGATCGGCAGTTTGCAGTGTTTCTGCAATATACTTGCTGTAATCCTGTGCTGACCCGAAACATCACATGCGCGCTCATTCTGCTGGCCTGTCTATCTTTCTGCGCAGTTGCTGTGTCAGCGCAGTCTTCTGAAGACGTAAAGACGGAAGTTGCCAGAGCAACTGAGCTCCGCGAAAAAGGCGCACTCCAACAAGCACGCAGTATTTACGAATCTTTATTGCCACGGCTACGCGCGCAGGCGCCAAGCGTTGAGCTTGGAGATACCCTCATCGGCCTCGGGCAGATCGCGAACGCGGAGGGGCATTATGAAAACGCGGTGTCGCTGGCCCATGAGAGCGCCGCCGTTTTCCATAAGCTTGAAGTGGTGAATGGAGAAGCCCGTGCCTACAATGACGCGGGCTTCGCCTACATGAATGCGGGAAAGTATCCAGAAGCCGCGCACGATCTGGAACTGGCGCTCAACCTGAGCAATCAGAGTGATGTGGCCAACACGCCCGTCTTCATCCTGAATAATCTCGGCAGCGTTTATTACTATGAGGCCAAGTACTCTGAGGCCTTTCGCGCTTACAACACCGCTTTGGAGCGCATCGAACAGCATGCCTCAGAACCGTGGGTCCCTTATTGGCGGCGGCTCACGCTGCTCAACCTTGCTACTTTGTATCAACGAATCGGCAATGACCAGAGTGCGCTGGCGATTTACAAGAATATTGAGCAGTCACCGGAAGCGGTGACCCAGGCATTTCTGGGACATCTGTACGCCAATGTCGGCGTGCTGTATCGCCATTTGGGCGATCCGGAGAAGGCGCTTGACGCGTATCACAAAGCAGAACGTGCATACGCGCAACAGCATGATGTGGATGGAGAGCTCGGCGTCCTGAAAAATACCGGAATCGTTCTGGCGCTCAATCTGGGCCGCCTGCCGGAAGCCCTCACTGCCTTCTATCGTGCGCGTAAGTTGGCGTTAAAAAGCAATAACCGTCGCGAGGCCATGCAAGCCCTGCTCTATAGCGGCCAGACTCTGTATCGGATGAAAAAACTGCCTCAGGCGCAGGAACACTTCCAGACCGCACTGAGCGAGGCAGCTGCGTTGGGCACCGTCGAAGAGCAGTGGAAGGCGTTGTATGCGCTGGGCAAGATTGCTGAAGATGAAGGCCAGCCCAGCGCCGCCGAAGCACAGTATCGCGACGCCATTGCGAAAATCGAGAGCGTGCGCTCGAAGATCCAGCTTTCGCTTCTCAAGACCGATTTTCTGGCTGACAAGCGCGACGTTTATGACGGCATGATTCGGCTGCTTCTAACCCGCAATGATGCCTCTGCTGCATTCGAATACATGGAGCGCAGCCGCGCCCGCGTCTTTCAGGACCGCTTCTATTCCGGCAAAGGACAGCTCGCAAGCGTGAACTTGCGTTCCGTCCAAGGGCGGCTCGATCCTTCTACTGCGTTGGTTGAATTCTGGATTGCGAATGGAGCCATAGCTGCGGTTTGGGTCACACGAGATGCTCAGGGCATCGCGCAGCGGCAATTGGCTCCGGACGAGATGGAATCGCTCACAAAGACAATTACCGGATTTCCAGAGAGCCTGGGAGAGAATTGGCAGACGGCATTAGAAAAGCTGAACGGGCTGATGCCGGCGGGAATTACTCCTTTCTCCGACGCGCGTTATACACACCTCATGGTTGTTCCGGACGGGCTGTTGAGCCTGCTGCCGCTGGAACTGCTTTCTCCTGGTTCGACAGAGCCGCTGCTGGAACATCATGATGTCACTTACGTTCCCAGCGCAGTCCTGCTGATGCGTGCCCCAATGCTCGAATTCGCACGGCTACAACTCCCGTGGAAGCAGCAGCTGATTGCGTTTGGCGATCCCGTGGTCGCTGCAAAAAAAGGAGACCTGCTGGCCGCAGAACGAGAGGGTGAGGGTGCGCTCCCCGGATCGGCGGTTGAAATCGATGAAATCTCCAGGATGAGCGCCGGCAAAAGAAAAATTTATACCGGACCGGCCGATCGTAAAGAGAGCTTTGTGGAAGCCCTGCATCCGGGCGCTGCTCTGCTGCACATCAGCACGCACGCCGTGGCTGACATGGATAATCCTGAGCGCTCCCGCCTTCTGTTTTCACCTGATGCAAGCGGCGAGCCAAACAATTATCTTTTCCTGAAAGAGCTCTATGACATGGACCTGCGGGGAGTCAGCCTGGCGACGCTCTCCGCCTGCGATACGGAAAAAGGCAAGCTCGTTCCGGGCGAAGGCATTCAGGCGTTCAGCCGTGCCCTGCTTGCGGCCGGCTCGCGCTCTGCCGTCACTACGCTGTGGCGCGTGCCTGACCAGCCTACCTCTGAGTTCATGCAGCGCTTTTATTATTTTCTGCTGAAGAAGCACAAGCCGAAGGCCGAAGCGTTGCGATTAGCAAAGCTGGATTTTCTTCACTCAGGAACGCAGCTCAGCCATCCGCAATATTGGGCCGCTTTTGTGCTGAATGGCGACGGCACGTCCTCGGTTCCGCGCTTCATTTCCTGGCCGGAATTGCTATTGCCGGTTCCGGTGGTCGTCCTGCTTGGCATTTTGATCTGGCAGATGCTGAAGCGCAGGCAGCATGGCGCCAGAAGCAAAACTCAATCAGCGCAATAGCTATATGACGTTTGGAGTTGGTCAGAATAGTCTTTGACTTTTGTGGCATAGGCACTCTTGCCTGTGCTCAATGAGACATAGAGGATGACAGGCACAGACAAGAGTATCTGTGCCACATTCAATTATCCAATTTTCACTTGAAATTTCTCCTGGCTGGAAGAAGCGATTGCGTTGCCTGAAGCATCAAGCGCGATCACTTTCCACTGCAGGGCCTTGCCCGGATGCATTTTCTGTTTCAATTCAGGAGTTGGTGCTGCGAAATTTTCTGCTGTCTGCGTGCTCCAGAGCACCGTGCCATCTACTTCCATGACTTCGACACGATAGCTCTTCGCGCCCGGATAAGCTTCCCAGCGGAACGCATCGGGTGGCTGAGCAAGATTGCCTGAGGGGCCGATAAGCCTTACGCTTCCTGATCTCACTGTTCCGGTTCCGATATTTCCACTGATCGGATGCGGCTCGCGGTCCGAAACATAGAATGAGAGTCCTAATCCAAGAACAAGCGCCGCTGCCAGCGCGCCAGCCAAATAAGGGACCTTGAATAGATTGCGCCAGAACGGCGCCCGAACTTCAGCGCGTGCAGGTGCGCCACTCTGTTTGCGCTCCAGCTGGGCCGCAATCCACGCCACGGCTGCACCTTCATTCTCGGATGGGACAGAGGATTCAAAGCTCTTGAGCATCGTCAGCTCCGACTGGCAGTGAGGGCAGGTTGCCAGGTGTTGCGAAGCACTCTTGTCAGCAGAGCCTTCTGCCAGCTTCTCAAGGACATCCAGCGTCAGGCAGTCTTTTGTCTGGGATACTGCATCCCGCCACGCCTGGTAATTAATTTTTTGATCGGCCATGTTGTTTCTCCTCTGTTTGCCCTTATGCTTTGGCTTTCCAGCGCTTCACCACACGCTCCAGCTTTCTTTTGGCGCTAACCAAATAGGCTTTGGCGCCGCTGGCATTTTCAAGCTTCAGCATGCTTGTGATCGCATCCAGCGGAAGCTCTTCCGCAAAATGCAGAGTAAAGACGACGCGTTCGGTCTCATCCAGCGCTTCGTTGACGAATTGGCGGGCGATGGACGCAAGCTGCTTGCGCTCAACTGCAGCTTGAGGATTTTCCGATGCAAGGTCCGGGAGCGTCTCCACAATGGTTTCATCCAAGTCAGTAACCGGGGCCGCCGCGCGCGATCTCACTGCATTGAGGCAGTGGTTCCGGGTGATGGAATAAAGCCAGGTCGTGAACTTGGACTGTCCTTTGAAAGACCCAAGATTCTGGTAAGCCTTGACGCAAATTTCCTGCGCCAGGTCAGCCGCGGATTCGCGGTCATTCGTGACGGCAAAACACCAGCGCGCTATCTTGGCGTGATGGCGGCGGAAGAGCTCATTGACATACTGCTCAGCCACCGACTTGTCCGCCTCAGCCTGATAGCGGGCAATGAGCGCTTCATCAGAGAGTTCCTCCCAATGCATTGGGGGGATTATAGCAACTGCACGTTGCAGCTTATCGTTGCGCCTGGCTGAAGCTGCCACCCGCTCCACAATGTCCTGCTGCTGCACAGAAGCCAGCGCCGCATTTCCGGTTGCAGACAGTGTAGGCACCGTACTGGGTTGTGCTGCCACTCAAACTCCCTTCCCTAACAATTTCTTAAGACACACACTTTGGCCAGGGGGAACAACTTTCAAAGCTGCTGGCTGATTTGAACCCGAATTCTCATCTTTCAGGCCGATTTTGCTTCTATTAGCAAAAAAATGGCTACCGAACGCCACGTCGGTAGCCTAAAGGAGCGCAGCCTATGAAAAGGTCTGCTATTGAGTAAGACACATGGTTCCGTGCTGTGGAACAAAAAAATGAAGGCCTCCGAGAATCTCGGAGGCCTTCAGGTTAAAGGTGGGGTTATTGCACGTTGGCTGCCACGCTGGAGTCCTGCGTGAGAGTAAAGGTGCAGGTTTTGGCTTTGGCTCCGTTGCTGGAGCACGCGCCGGACCAGATTGCATCGCGTCCGTTGGTAACGCTCAGCGTAACCACCGTGTTCGGCTGGAACTGGGCAACCGCTGTTGTCCCGGTGGGAACGTTCAAGCCAGCCGGGCTGGAGATAATGCTTTCTCCGCTTCGGCCGCCGGCAGTCACGCCCAGAGACATGGTCGTCTGAGGCGGAGGCGGATTGAGCGTAAGCGTGGCTGAGCGAGTCACACCGCCGCCGCTTACTGAGATCGTAACCAGAGTCTGCGTTGAAACCGGCTGCGTCTGGATGCTGACGCCTCCAGTCGTGCGTCCCGCAGGAATCAACACCTGGCTGGGAAGGCTTGCGACAGCCGGATTGCTGCTGCTCATCTGCAGAATCTGGTCTGTGCTGGAAGCCGCAGCCATGGTAACGGTCGCGAATGAGCCGTTCTGTCCGCTGGTGGATGCAGGACTCAGGGAGATGGAGGCCGGCGGGGCCTGCGGCAAGATCGTCAGCTGCGCTTGCCCGCTTGAGCCGTTCCAAGTTGCGGTGATTGTGGCTACAGTGTTCGCACTCACAGGGCTGGTCTGGATGGTCACGTTCGTGGAGGAGCTTCCTGCAGGAATGGTGACCGATGCCGGCACCTGCGCAGCGGCAGAGTTGCTGGTGAGGTTAATCACCGCTCCTCCGGCCGGAGCCAGGCCGTTCAGCATCACGATTGAGCCGGTCTGTGCGCCACCGCTGATAGAGCTGGTATCGATTGTGTATGACTTAATCGAGGGCGGCAGCACATTCACTTGCGCCGTGGCCGACCCGGAGTTAAGCGTCGCGGTAATTGTTACCGCAGTAGTGGCCGTTGGCTGCCCGGCCTGTATCTGGAACTGCGTCCATGCGGTGTTCGCCGGAACGTTGACTGTGGCCGGAACAGGCAAGGCATTTGGATCAGAGCTGGTCAGGTTCACTACCGCTCCGCCTGCCGGTGCGCCGCTAAGCTGCAGCTGTACGAAAGTGGTGTCGCCTCCGAAGAGCGGAGTCTTAGTAAGTGTCATTGAGACCGGCGCTGGTGGCGCGGAGCTGACGATAAAGCTGCCCGCTGTGGACCACGCCGTTACAGCAGCGGTTGTGGGAGAAGCATCCCCCTGGGCTGAGCGCACACGCCAGAACTTTTGTCCGGGAGTGAGTGAGAGCACGGTGCGATTGGGATCGTTCAGCTGCGGATCGTCCTCTTCAATTTGCGTAAATTGCGAATCTTTGGCGATTTGCAGTTCATAACCGCTGGGCTGCGGGTTGGGAACATTGGTCCAGGCAAACTGGATCGGAAGCGTCACCGTTGCTCCATTGCTCGGCGAAATCAGAGATGGCGGCGCGGGCAGAGGATTGTTGTAAAACACCGAGAAGCTGATCACGTTGGAAGGCGCGCTCATGATCCCATTGGCGTTCACAGCGAAAACACGCGCTGAATAAAAACCTTCATCGGGAGTAGAGAATGAATACGTCGGATTGGGAATGTTGTTGACCTTGCCGGTGGTGCTGACTGGGAAGGTGGAATCTTGTGAAAATTCCAGAATATAACTGGCTGCGCCAGCTACAGCCGACCAGTTGAAGGTCATTACCTCAAGCGGATGGAAGGTGGAATATCCCTTGGGTGGTCCCAGGCTGGGAGCCGCGAGCTGTCCGGGGCCAGCGCCTGTAATAGTTACGCTGCGCGATCCAGACCAGGCGCTCTGCACAAATGCGCCATTCACTGCCTGCACACGCCAGAAATATGTGCCGTTGGCAAGGCCGCTGACCGTGTCCTGCGTTACGCTACCGCTGGTTGAGTTCTGTTGAATGATGGTGGAGAAAGATGATGAGGTGCTGAGCTGCCAGTTGTAGCCGGCAATGCCGCTGGGATCAGAAACTGCCGACCATGAAATGGTGAATGGTGAAGTGGTGCTGGCCCCTGATGCAGGCGAAATCAAGTTGGGAGGCTGGGGTGACGAAGCAAAAGCTGAGGCGGCTGCAAAAAGTAATAAGCCGAATAGGCACACGAATGCCAGAGTGTAACGAGCCTTCATTTTGTTCTCCGTTTTGAGAGGGAACGGAAGATCAAACCTGGCGCTTGGAATGATTCAGCCGGTACCCTGGGCTAAACAACTTATTGTGTTGTACGATGCTGGCCTACTCTCAAATGTTTTCGAGAGTACGGCACACCGCGCGAACACTGCTAAGACACACACACCAGTTGAAGCGGAACAAATCACAAGTACATGGTATGCAAGTGATCTTTCGCCGATGAAGTTCATGTCCAGGCGGACAAGTTGAAATCGCTGCGACTTGGCGAACTCAATTCAGGCGATACGCGGACATTATGTGAAAGCTTGCGCTTAAAGAGATGTGCCACAGCGCAGCGATTCTGCGCCAGAGTTCCGCAGCAGAGTTGGAAGTTGAGTGGCGGAAAATAAAAGAGACCATTCAGCCGCTCAAATATTTTTTGCCGGGCGACTCCTCGAGCGTTTCCGGTTTACTTTTCCTGAAAGCCGGACCACGATGCCAGCTCTTTGCCGTAATAGATCCTGACACTGCACTGTTTCGGGGCTCCGTGGACAAGAACTACGGTGAGCGATTTTGTCTCGCTGCTGACCTTGCCGACGTCCATAGGCAGTCGCACCAAATCTTGAGCTGGATCATACGAACCGGCATTTGAAACGTTCTTGTTGATCGTAAGGGTCCATTTGTCTCTCTTTTCAGGAATTACGTACACACTGTACGCTCCCGCAGGAATGGCTGAACCTGCCGCGCTCATGTTCGCTTGAGTAAAAAGCAGCATGGGTGAACCGCCGGGCATAAATGGCTTGCCATTTTCCATCTCGCCCTTTTTGGCCTCCACGTTGTTGTAACGAAGACTGATCTCTTTGCCATCATCAAAAGTACAGGTGGCATTCTGTGATGCCGCGGATGCCGAATTCTGGCCAAATAAATACACGCTCAAACTGCTGAGCAGCAACGACCCTAAGAGCACAAACCTCATGTCTTCTCCTATTGTCAGTGTGAAATGACTGTAAATTTTTATATCGTATTACGATTCTGAATGATAACTCATCGGAGAAAAGCTGCGAATGCATGATGTTATTCCACCCATTGCCCCGAGGCGCAAACTTCCGGAGATCCCCAACCTCAACCGCCAGCGACTCCGAAGAGCCGTCCATCATCCAATATGGTAGGCTTATTTTGTGGAGTTGTGCCTCATTCGCTTCGCACATCCAAGCCTTAAGGCCTGGACTGAGGGCCGTGCGCTGATTCGGGCAAATTTTAAAGGAAAACAGAATTGATAGGAAAAACATTAGCCAAGGTTTTTGGCACCAGTAATGAACGCGCCGTCAAGCGGATACGCCCGCTGGTGGAGCAGATCAATGCGCTTGAGCCGCAGATGCAGAAGCTCACTGATGAGCAGCTGCGCGCCAAGACTGCGGAGTTCCGCGCACGGATCAAAGAGCGCGTGAAGGAAGTGGAAGACCAGATCGCCCACTTGCAGGAAGAGATGAAGAAGTCAGTTGAGCCTGAGCTGCGCACGCAACTGGAAGCGTTGGAAAAGCAGCGGCTCGAGGTTAAGAGCCAGGTGCTGAATGAGATCCTGCCAGAAGCATTTGCCGTGACGCGGGAGGGCGGGCGGCGCGTGCTGAACATGCGGCACTTTGATGTGCAGCTGATCGGCGGGACGGTGCTGCACCAGGGCAAGATCTCCGAAATGAAGACTGGCGAAGGCAAAACCCTGGTGGCAACGCTCCCGGTGTATCTCAACGCGCTGAGCGGCGATGGCGTACACGTGGTCACGGTGAATGACTACCTGGCCAAGCGCGACTCAGAATGGATGGGCAAGCTCTACCGGTATCTTGGGCTGAGCGTTGGCGTGATTGTGCATGAGCTGGATGACGATGAGCGCCGTGAAGCTTATGCCGCTGACGTGACTTACGGCACGAACAACGAATTCGGCTTCGACTACCTGCGCGACAACATGAAATTTGATTTGAACGATTGCGTGCAGCGCGGTCATAACTTCGCCATCGTGGACGAAGTTGACTCAATTTTGATTGATGAAGCCAGAACGCCACTGATCATCAGCGGGCAGAGCGATGAGTCCACCGATAAATATGACAAGGCGAACCGGGTGGTGCCGCATTTGGTAAAAGGCGAGGAGATTGAGAAGCCGCCGGGAGAGCCGAAGGAATATACCGGTGACTATGTAGTTGATGAGAAGCACAAGAACACGATGATCACTGACCAGGGCTGGGAGAAAGTGGAGCGGCTGCTGGGGATTGAGAACATCGCCGACCCGGAACACTGGGCGATGAAGCACCACGTGGAGACTGCGGTGAAGGCGCACGCCATGTATCGCCGCGACGTGGAATACGTGGTGAAAGAGGGCGAGGTCATCATTGTGGACGAGTTCACCGGCCGCCTGATGCCGGGGCGCCGCTGGTCAGATGGCTTGCACCAGGCCATTGAGGCCAAGGAAGGCGTGAAGATCGAGCGTGAGACTCAGACGCTGGCGACCATCACCTTCCAGAATTACTTCCGCATGTACAAGAAGCTGGCCGGCATGACCGGCACTGCGGAAACCGAGGCCGCAGAGTTCGACAAGATTTACAAACTGCAGGTAGTGGTAATTCCCACCAACCGTCAGCTGCTGCGCAAGGAAAATCCAGACGTGGTTTACCGCACGGAAAAGGAGAAGTACTACGCCGTTGCGGATGAGATCCAGAAGATCAGCGTCGAAGGCCGGCCGATCCTGGTGGGTACGACTTCGATTGAAAAGTCAGAGCGGCTCTCCGATCTTCTAAAAAAGAAAAACGTGAAGCACGTGGTGCTGAACGCCAAATACCATGAGCGTGAAGCTGAAATTGTGGCCCAGGCCGGACGCATGAACGCTGTAACCATCGCCACCAACATGGCCGGTCGCGGCACGGACATTCTGCTGGGCGGCAATCCTGAGTTCATGGCACGCCAGGAGACCGTGAAGAAAGGTCTGGCGCAGCAACTCCGCACCGCCGGGGGGGAGGTGGCCCTGGAGCAGGACACAACCGAGAACATTGTCTTCTACTACAACGGGGTTGAATACCGTTGTCCGGCAGACAAGTGGAACGAAGTTTACAGCAAATATAAGAAGGATACTGACGTTGAGCACGATCGCGTTGTGTCCGTGGGCGGCCTGCACATTCTTGGCACGGAACGCCACGAGGCTCGGCGTATTGATAACCAGCTTCGCGGACGAGCCGGCCGCCAGGGCGACCCAGGCTCCTCGCGCTTCTACCTATCGCTTGAAGACGACCTGATGCGCATCTTCGCCAAGCAGTGGGTCTCAAACCTGCTGCAACGGCTGGGCATGGAAGAGGGCGTCCCTATTGAGTCAAAGCTAATCTCGCGCCGCATTGAAGCCGCGCAAAAAGCGGTTGAAGCGCAGAACTTTGAATCGCGCAAGCACGTCCTTGAATATGACGACGTGATGAACAAGCAGCGCATGGCTGTCTATAGCCTGCGCAAGGAGCTGCTCTCCGGCATTGACCAGAAAGAGCTGATCCTGGATGACTACGTTGCCGCCATGGTCGCCGACGCGCTGGACCGCTTTGCGCCGCGCAACGTTCATGCCGATCAATGGGACACCGACGGCCTGAACAAGTATCTGACTGAGCAATTTGGCCTGGACATGGCAAAGAATGGCATTGATGCCAACCAGCTCAATCGCCAGGAGCTGGGCGATGCGGTCTTTGAAAAACTGAAAGAACTTTATGAGGCCAAGGAAAAGCAGATTGGCCCGGACGCCATGCGCTATCACGAGCGCATGATCATGCTCAGCGTGCTGGACACGCAGTGGAAAGACCATCTTCTTGCCATGGACCACCTGAAGGAAGGCATCGGGCTGCGCGGTTACGGGCAGCATGATCCGCTGGTTGAGTACAAGCGCGAATCGTTTGACATGTTTGAGAACATGATGCGCCGTTCGCAGGAAGACACTGTGCGCTACCTGTTCCACATGCAGATTGTGGAAGCTGCACAGGCGCAGCCGGCAGTGGCTGCCGGCGCCAATGGCGATGAGCAGGAACCTGCTCCGCCTCCGCGCAAACGCGCCTCGACCTCCATGGACGATCTGGAAGCGCAGTTCCAGCGCCGCAAAAAGAAAGAGCTGGAGCAGGCGCGCATGGCGGGATCGAACGGCAACACGGCTCCGCAACAGGTGGTACGCGGCGCGGCCAAGGTCGGGCGGAATGATCCTTGCCCCTGCGGTTCAGGAAAGAAATACAAGAAATGCCACGGGGCGGAGACTACGGCCTAGTTCGCAGTTGATCCTTATCGAAACCTGAAGCGTGGGTCGCAGAGAGGGCTCCCTTTTTCGATTCACGCTGCACTTCCCTCAATCAAAATCAGCGGCTGTGAGCGCGTCGCAGTTATTTCCCTTCAACAAAGCGACCCACGGCGTGAACGTGTAGCTCTACCCTGTCGCTTACCCGAAGAAAAAAAGTGTTGGGGCTTTTCATTCCCCATTTTTGATAAGGGACGCTGAATTCTGTGTCAGCCGAGTCGGTCCCCCCTTGCAGTTGCACTTGAATCGTCAGGGTCAGCGGCCTGGACTCTCCGTGCATGTTAAGCAGGCCATCCACTTCCACCTGCGATTTTCCAGCGGCCGCCACAGCTCCCTTGACGTGCTGCGGAGTGAACACAATATCAGGATATTTCGGGCTCTCAAGAATGTCCTTGTGCATCTTCTTGTCGCGTCCGCTGTTGCCGGTTTCACCGCTGGTAGCATCCACCACCAGCTCGCCTCCGGCCTGCCCTGTGGCAGGATCAAACTGTATGCGTCCGCGCTTCAAATCAAAAGTGCCGTGGACTGTATGTATCGTGGCATCAAGGGTGAAGCTAATCTTGGTTTGCGCGGGATCCAGTTCAAAGGTTCTTTGTTCCGCTCGCGCCAGGCCGGCAAAGAGTAGAGCGAACAAGATCAGCAGAGGTATGCGACGAGAATTTCTCAGAGTAACGGTCCCTCTCTTCGCGCAGTCAGTGGTGCCGAGAGGGGGACTCGAACCCCCACGCCCCTTTTAAGAGCTGCGAATTTTAAGTCCGCTGCGTCTGCCAGTTCCGCCATCCCGGCGCACCACAATCAGTATCGCACAGGCGGAACTGCGCAGAATGCCTGGATGATCGATGTATCATTTCTATCCTGCCGCTGCGGCAGAGACGATTGCGGTCATGGCTGCAGCGTCATTCGCCTGCAGAATCTGGTGCCAGGAAAACATGATGAGCACAGGCAGCCGGCTCGCACTGGAATCCCAGTTGGCTGCTTCTCCGGTGACATTCACGCTTTTGCTGTGAGGCACAACTTCAATCAGCTTCTGGCCCTGGTCGTTCACCCAGAACCAGACAGGTCGCCAGAAGCCTTTGGAGACTAACTGGAACCGTTGGCCGTCATTAAAGATGAGCGTTCCGCCGCCGAGCCAATTCGTCTTGAACTGAGCCACAGGGTGCGATCCCGGCTCTTCCACGATTTCCGTCTGCGCGCAGCCGCTGCGCTGGAATGACCACGTTTTGCCTTTGAATTGAGCCTGGGAGGCCGACTTCCAGAAACCTACCCGCTGCAACGATCCCAGAATTGGGCCATTGGCTGTCAGCTCGTGCCTGCCATGTTTCGACGTCACCCAGTTCAATTGAATGGAAGCCAGAGGTGCAGAGACAAGGTTCATACGTGCCCTCCTGATCCTCAAGCTAAGTTTAACCACGCTGTGTTAATAGAGGATGAAAGCTTCCTCTGGAAAATACGAAAAGCCGGCGCAAGTGGCCACTTTAAGTCAGCCGATTTCGGGTGTGCTATTTCCGCGGAGAGGGGTCTGGCAGCAGTTCATAAGCTTCAGCCCGCGTGCGAACGACAAATAAATTAGGGCGCGACGTCTGCGCCAGGTCTCTGTACTTGCTGGCAATCTGGAAAAGCGGATCGGTCGGGGCAACTACGATGTGAACAACGGAATCCTCGTAGAGGCTTGGGCTTGATGCCATCGCGCGCAAGGCGGCTTCAGGGACATCTGCTTCTGTTACTGCAGTGAAATCCACAACTTCATTAAAGTATGACTTGAAGTCCGGGTCGGCGGCGATAACGGCACGATGTCCAACCATCTCTTCTGCCGTGAGATTGCCGTAAAAGGCCGAGTACACGACCTGCCGCTGCGGATCGATTTTGAGTACGACTGGCATTCAAAGAAGTGGCTGATTTTGTGGTGATCTGATGTATATCTTCCCATAATCGCGGAAAATTTCTCAAGAGTAGTGGAGTGACCTCCGTACCTGCTCTGCCCCAAAACAAATTACAATAAAGAATTCAGCCTCACTCGCCGGGCCCTCTTATAAGGACATGCTATGTGCGGTTGGAGCGGTAATCCGTTCTTTTGCCCTCTTATGCGGGCGAAAAATACAGATCAGGTCCAGAATGGCTGTATCAGACAAGGCAGCGAATCAAGCAAAAGAGGCGGAGCGCGAGAGCATCATTGTGCGCGGGGCGCGGGTGCACAACCTCAAGAATATTGATTTTGAGGTGCCGCACAATGCGCTCACAGTGGTGACTGGGGTTTCCGGCTCCGGCAAGTCTTCGCTTGCGTTTGACACGATTTATGCCGAGGGACAGCGACGGTATGTAGAGTCGCTTTCAGCCTATGCCCGGCAGTTCCTGGAGCGCATTGAAAAACCGGATGTGGATCTGATTGAGGGGATCGCGCCGGCTATCGCTATCCGGCAGAAGAATTCCACGCGCAATCCTCGCTCTACGGTTGCTACTGCAACTGAGATTTACGACTATCTACGACTGCTTTACGCGCGTGTGGGCCGCACTTTCTGCCGCAACTGCGGACAGGAAGTAAAGAAAGATACCGTTGATGAAGTTGCGCAGACGATTCTTGCTATGGGCGAAGGCACTCGGCTGAATGTGCTGTTTCCGGTGACGCCGGCCAGCGTCCCGGCGCAGTCAAAGCCAGAAAAGAAGCCGCGAGGAAGAAAATCGGCCAAAGCCGCTGCGCAGGCGGAAGCGGCCAGCGCTGCACTGAAAGAGCGCTTATTCGATCTGCGCAAGAAGGGCTATGGCCGGCTTTTCCAGAACGGGCAGATCTTTGAGTTCTCCACGCCGGAGTCGCTGCTCGATATTGATTTCAGCAAACCCGTGTACGTACTGGCAGACCGCATTGTGGTTGGGCCAGACCAGCGATCGCGTATTGTGGACGCGGTGGAAACCGGCTATCGCGAGGCTGGTGAAACTGTGTTTGAGACCTCGCCACGCGACGGCGAAGAGGTCCAGCAGTGGCGCTTCTCGCAGAAATTTGAGTGCAAGCACTGCCATATTAAATATGAAGAGCCGGAGCCACGGCTGTTCTCATTCAACAATCCGTTTGGCGCGTGCCCGCGCTGCCAGGGATTCGGCAACACCATTGATTTTGATCTGAACCTGGTCATTCCGGACGTTACCAAGACGCTGGCGGATGGCGCCGTGGAGCCGTGGACCAAGCCAAAGTATCGCGCATTCCAAACCGAGTTGAGGAAATATGCCAGGCAGGCGGGTGTGCCTCTGGACCTGCCGTGGGCTGACCTGGAGCCGGAGCAGCAGCGATGGGTGATTGAAGGCGAGGGCAAGTTCCCCGGGATACAAGGCTTCTTCGCCATGCTTGAGCGCAAGAAGTACAAACTGCACGTGCGCGTATTTTTGAGCCGGTATCGCGGGTACGCGCAGTGTCCGGAGTGCGGCGGCGGGCGTTTGCGAATCGAAGCGCTGCAGGTAAAGATCGAAGGCAAGAGTATCCGCGAGCTGACGGCGATGACCGTGGAAGCTGCGGCCGAGTTCTTCAAGACGCTGAAGCTCTCGCGCGAGCAGGCTGACATCGCCGGAAAGATTCTGGAGCAGATTCAGGAACGGCTCAAGTTTCTGAACGATGTTGGACTGGAATACCTCACGCTTGACCGCCTGGCTTCCACATTGAGCGGCGGCGAAGCACAGCGCATTCAGCTTGCGACCTCACTTGGATCCAGGCTGGTTGGAGCACTTTATGTGCTTGATGAGCCATCCATCGGACTACACAGCCGGGACACAGCGCGGCTGGTGAACATCCTCCACGAGCTGCGGAATCTGGGAAACACGATTCTGGTGGTGGAGCACGATCCTGATGTGATGAGCGCGGCAGACCGCATTCTTGATTTGGGTCCGGGTGCGGGCGAGAACGGTGGGCGCGTGATGGCTGCGGCAACGTATGACGATCTCAAGAAGCTGCCGCAGTCGCTTACAGGCAGATACTTAAACCACGACTTGAAGATTCAGGTACCGCAGAATCGCCGCACTCCGGGTGCGCCGATGATTAAAGTGGAAGGCGCGCGGGCACATAATCTGAAGAACATCTCGCTGGAAATTCCGCTGGGTATGCTGGTGGCGATCACGGGCGTTTCAGGCTCAGGCAAATCAACGCTGGTGCATGATGTTCTCTATCAGGCGCTGGCAGCGGAAAAAGGCATCACCGCAGGACCCGGGCCGGCAGCAAACGGATTCAAGCGCGTGACCGGCGGGCAATACATTGCTGATGTGGCACTGGTGGACCAAAGTCCTATTGGCCGAACGCCACGATCGAATCCTGTGACTTATATCAAGGCGTTTGATTCCATCCGCGAAGTGTTTGCCGCAGTTCCGGAGGCGCACAAGCACGGCTTTGGAGCCGGAGCTTTCTCCTTCAACATTCCCGGCGGACGGTGCGAGACCTGCCAGGGCGACGGAACCGTTACGGTCGAGATGCAATTCCTCGCCGACGTGGAATTGGTCTGCGAAGATTGCAAGGGCACGCGCTACAAGCCGCAGATTCTTGACATTCGCTACAAGGGGAAGAACATTCATGATGTTCTCAACCTCACCGTGCGTGAGGCGCTGCAATTTTTCTCAGGACATCCAAAGATCACAGACAAGCTGCGCGTATTGGAAGAAGTTGGTCTTGGATATCTGCGGCTGGGACAATCCGCCACAACCCTGAGCGGCGGCGAGGCCCAGCGCATGAAGCTGGCGGCGCACCTGGTTCCTGCGGGTCGCGCACAGGGATTTGATCCCTCAACGCCGGAAGAGAAAGAGGAGCGCAAGCGGGCCCGCGCCGGCAAGGGCGCGCTTTATATCTTTGACGAGCCCACCACCGGCCTGCACTTTGACGATGTCAGCAAGCTCCTTGCGGCATTCCGCAAGCTGATTGACGCCGGCGGCTCTGTGCTGGTGATTGAACACAACATGGACGTCATCAAGGTGGCTGACTGGGTGATTGATCTGGGGCCGGAAGGCGGCGCTCGGGGCGGGCAGGTTGTGGTGGCCGGCGCGCCGGAAGTTGTGGCAAAATCTGCAAAATCGCATACCGGGAAGTGGCTGGCGCGCATCTTAAAAAGCGAGAACTCTGGATCCAATGGCCATAAGTAAGCTCATTCCGGCAATGCTGCTGGTGTGGATAGCCGTCTTTTCGGCGGCGCAGACACGCGCTGTGCCACGGCCGCACCAAGCCACAGCAGAAGAACGGGCAGCCGATGATCTCAAGGACGCTGAAGATTTGCTACAGAAACAGCAGTATCAGCCGGCGGAGGAAAAGTTGTTGGCCATTGTTGCGAAGCAGGATAAGAATCCGCAGGTCTGGTTCGATCTTGGATTTGCGCAAAGCCATATCGGGAAGTCCCCTGAAGCAGTCGCTGCTTATAAAAAAACGACAGAGCTCAGTCCTAAATGGTTTGAGGCACAACAGAACCTCGGCCTGGCACTGGCGAAGTCAGGCGACTTCCCCGCTGCCGCTGCTGCACTCAAGATTGCTGTAACGCTAAAGCCAACCAGCGGCGGCGAGCACGCGCTCGGTCAGGCATGGCTCTCACTGGCGCAAGTGACTGAAGAAAGTCAACCGCAGGAGTCTTTAGCGGCTTATCAAAAGGCCGCTGAACTTGACACCACAAATACTGACGCTTTGCTTGGCATTGCCAAGATGAATGAGCGTACCGGCAATTCCACCGCTGCCGAGCAGCAGTATGTGAGGCTGGCTGAAGCAGGCAATGCGGAGAGCATCAAACATTTGATCAGTCTTTATATCGCGCAGAAACGCTTTGCTGACGCAGAAACATGGTTGCGCAAGTACATTGCTGCTAATCCTGGGAATGCCATGGCGCAGGCGCAGTTAGGAAAGCTGTTAGCTGCAGAGGGAAAAACACAGGAGGCGATTGCCGCGCTGGAACCAGCTTATCAGTCTGCGCCAAACGGGGACCTGGCCCGCGAGCTGGCAAGTTTGTATCTGGAAGCCAAGCAATATGATTCAGCCACCAAGCTCCTGCAAGAGCTGATTGCCCAAACTCCCAACGACGCGCGGCTTCACCTCGACTACGGCTCTGCCCTTCTGCATCAGCATAAATATCCTGAAGCTCAAGCGGAGCTCATCAAGGCGCTGCAGATCAACGGGAACCGTACTGAAGCCTACTTCGACCTGGCCTATGCGGCACAGCAAAACAAGGATTATCAGCTTGTCATTCGCGTGCTGGACGCTCGCGCCAAACTTCAGCCGGAAACGCCTGCAACCTACTTCCTTCGCGCCGAGGCATACGATAGTCTGCGAATGTACAAACCTGCGGCGGAAAACTATAAACTCTTTCTGGCAAATGCCGGCGGCAAATTTCCCGACCAGGAGTTTCAGGCGCGGCACCGCCTGAAGGCAATTCAACCAGATTGATGCGACGCCACTATCCCATTCTGATCCTGCTTTTGCTCACGCTGGCTGCCTTTGCCGACGACAAGACGCTTGACCAGCTCAAGGCTGAAGCGGAGCATGCAGACAACAATCAGGCCAAGGTTTCTGCCGAAGTGGCAGAGAAGCTGGTTGCGGTCGCCAACAAGCAGTTTACCGATGGAGAATCTGTCAAAGGCCATGCTACCGTGCAGGAGATCCTGGAATATGCCACACGGGCGCGTGATCTGGCCATCAAGAATAGAAAAAAGATGAAAGACACGGAGATCCATTTGCGCCGCTGCCGCCATGCGCTGGAAAATATGCGTAGAACTCTGGCTGCGGAAGACCGCCCGGCGGTGGAAGCAGTGGAGAAGAAGCTGGAGCAGTTTGGCCAGGATATTCTGGAAGCGATGTTTGCTCCGCCCAAGAAGGAACACAAATGAGAGCCGCGGCAAAAATATTTCTGCTGATTTTGCTTGTAAGCGTGCTGGCCTCAGCACGGAAACGCGATCCGCTCACTGAGGCTGAGGCCGACCAGCTCCGCCAAGTGGCCATGGAGCCGTACAAGCGCCTCAAGCTGCTGATCAAGTTCACTGAAGCACGCCTGGTGGCAATTGACCAAGTGCGCGTCGATCCCAAGCTGGCCAAAGATCGCGGCAAGCAGATACATGATCTGCTGGAAGACTTCACAGCCTTGCTGGACGAGATCAATGACAATCTTGATCAGTATCAAGCGCGGCCTTTGAATAAAGATGATCGCAAAGACTTCAAGAAAGGCTTGAAGGAACTTATTGAAGCCGATGAGCGCTTTGATCTCAAGCTCCGCACCTTGCAGTCGGCGGCTCAGAATGATCCCCAAACCAGAAAGGAGCTGCCGGATTTCCGCTTTGTCCTGCAGGACGCCCAGGAGGCACTTAAATCAAATGCCGAGATGGCGCGAGAGGACATGGATACGGGTAAAGAGGAAAAGAAATAAATATTAAGGATGCCTTCCAGCCTCTCCGAAATTTTTGCACAGGCTTACCGCGATTTGCGGCCGCGTGCGCCCATTCCGGAATTTGAAATCAGTTTTTATCGGTTCGCCAATATCAACAACACCATCCGGCTGCGCCAGGGACGCCTCTTTGTCAGGATCTCTGACCTGCTGGAAGGCGCGCCTGAGCCGGTGCTCTATGCGATCTTGCATATTTTGATTGCCAAGCTCTATCGCAAGCCGATTGACGCGGCGCAAGCTGCTCGCTACCGCAAATTTACGGGCAGCCATGAGATGGCACGGAAGACGCATCTGATCCGCCAGATCCGGGGACGCAAACGCATTGAAGGTCCGCAGGGCAAGCATTACAACCTTGACGAAATTTTCGATGAGCTGAATCTGCGCTTTTTCCATGGACTGATGGCGCGTCCGCAAATGACGTGGAGCGGCGCCCACGCGCTGCGCAGCCTGGGGCATTACGATCCGGCGCATAATACGATTGTCGTCAGCCGCATCTTTGACCGAGCTCCTGTGCCGCGGTATGCGATTGAGTATCTTGTCTATCACGAGATGCTGCACCTGAGGCATCCAGTAAAGCTGCGCGGCAGCCGGCGTCTGGTGCATCCGCCGGCATTTCAGGAAGAAGAAAAACTCTTTCCGCAGCTGGCGGAGGCAAAGCAGTTCTTGAAGCATTTGGGGAGCCTGGATTAGCGAATCGGGCCTTTAAAAAGCAAACCCTGCCACTGATATCACAGATAACACTGATTCACACAGATCAGAAAAATTCAATTTCGGTGACTTTGTTTTGCAAATCCGTTCAATCCGTGTTCATCCGTGGTGAGGTTTTTCTGATGGCGCGAGGTTCCAATGCCACGATTTTCTCACGCGGCCTGAATCAGCTCCTCTGCTCGCGTCCGCCCCATCGTAGCCAACTGCTCCGCCGTGGCCTGCAGACGATAGAGCGGCACAGAGCTTGTTGCAAGACGAAGCTTGTACGGCTGCTCCCCGGTCATGTAGTCGCAGTCGAGGCCGGCGGCTAATGATTCGCGAGTGATTTCATAAATCAATGAGAGCGCGGGAGAATGCTTTTCCAACTGCAGCGCGAACCATCCGGTGTAAAAGCGACGACAGCCCTCTTCGCGCAGAGTAACCACAGCGGCTGCAATGCAAACTTCGTCTTCCAGAGTGAAGATTTCAAATGTTTCAGGCAGCAGCATGGCGGCCTGGACCATGAACTCTATTCGTGTGCGATCGCAGAAGAGGCTGCCGGCAGTTTGTGCCGCTTTCTTTTTATAAATGAAGCGCAGCAGGCCGGGATAATCGCCACGATAGCGGTGCATGGTGAATCCGAGCTGATTCAGGCGGCGAAGGTTCCGAGCAAGCCGGAGGTGCCTGGCAGAAAAATCATGTGCGGAAATATCACCGGAGGCTACGGCTGGCGCAGAGCAGAACGGCAGCAGCGGCAAAGCTCCATTGAGAGCGGCGCAGTCTTGTTCGCGGACGGCTGTGATGTGCAAAGGAAGTCCTTGTTCAGCCAGCACGGCCAAGGCTCGGCGGAGTATTTCGGGATCACCGTGATGCAGGAAGCAGCGGTAGTCGAACAGCTCTTCTCCGAGCAGACGCAGCGAGTTTTCTCTCCTGCGCACGACAGCAGGGATGATGGCTGCGCCGTAAGAACCCTCCGAGACGACCACAAACAGCTCTTCCCTTTCGGCAAAGACCCTGGCCGCCAGCAGATTCAGATCAAAACTCTGAAAAATGGTGCGCGGATGCGCCGCGCAGATCGCTTCCCACAAAGGGCGAATCTGCAGAAGTTCGTCGGCTGAGGTAAAAATCCTGATATGGGGGCGTTGCAACACGAAAATAGGACGCAGAGCAGGACTGGAAGGATGTGCGCTGGCAGCTGGGCAACGACTTACAAGCGAACCGCCGGTCGCTAAGGCGAGGGTTTTCAATTTGTTTCACTGCTTCTCTGGCAGTGGTACAATTCTAATTGAAATTGAAATTGAAATTCATTTTCAAAATCGGACGGTGCTAAGGTGTTCTCCGCCCTGGTGGTGACTTTGCGTGAGGGCGTTGAGGCCGCGCTGATCGTCGGCATCACGCTTGTGTACCTGACTAAAATCGGGCGGCCTGAGCTGCGCCGCACCGTATATTATGCGCTGATTGCAGCCTTGGTAGGTAGTGTGGCCGGCGCGGTGGCGCTCTCCTACGCGCCCATCAATCAGGATAAAGTTGAAGGCTGGATCATGCTGATTGCCGCAGTTTTTGTAGTCAGCATGGTGATTTTTATGATGCGGACCGCCCGCAAGCTCAAGGGCGAGATTGAATCGCGCGTGGGCAGCCTGGCGGGTGAGGGCTCAAAATGGGGCCTCTTTGCCTTCATCTTTCTGATGGTCTTTCGCGAGGGGATTGAGACGGTGGCTATCCTTGCCGGGGTCTCTCTAAACTCCACAGAGCTAATGAGCTTTTTGGGAACGCTCGCCGGAATTGGGCTGGCGGTGGTCTTTGGCGTGATGTTTGTGAAAGGCAGCGTGCGGATCGACCTGCGCAAGTTCTTCCGCGTCACCACAGTCATTCTCTTCTTTGTTGCGGCCCAGCTTGTGCTCTCAGGATTGCATGAGCTTTCTGAATCGGGCGTGCTGCCCTCCAGCAAGCGCGAGATGGCGCTGATTGGGCCGATTGCCCGCAATGACTACTTCTTCCCTATCACGATGCTGGCGCTGGTCGGGCTGATGATTCTGCTTGAGTACCGGCGGCGCCGGCCGGAAACAGTTGCTGCGGCAGCCGCAAGCAAAGCTGAAGGTCGAAAGCAGGCCTGGACGGCGCGGCGGGAGCGGCTGTGGGCCATCGCTGTGTGTGTGACTGCATTTGTCTTTATCACTACGATTACGGCTGAGGTGATTTACGCTGAAGGGCCGCCGCCTCTTTCACAAGCCACCGCGATAACTTTCAACAGTGATGGCAAAGCGGTGATTTCTACCGCAGGTCTGGCAGAAGGCGATCTGCAGCGCTACAGCGCTGACGTAAAGGGCACAAAGGTGCGCTTTTTGCTCTATCGCAAGCCTGACGGCAAGGTGGCTTCAGTGTTTGACGCCTGCCAGATCTGCGGAGGCGTGGGCTTTTACAAGGGCACAAGCGGAATTATCTGCAAGAACTGCGCTGCGCCCGTGAACCCGCAGAGTGTTGGACAGGCGGGCGGCTGCAATCCTGTTCCGCTGGAATCAACGCAGGCCGGTGATTCTGTTGTGATCTCGATTAATGACCTGGCAAAGCAGGCTGGGCAATTCTCAAAGTAAAAAAATGTTTCTCCGACTCCTCTTCGAATCCTTCCGGCGGCAAAAACGCCGCAAGACAGTGGCGCTGCTGGCCATTGCTCTGGGCATGAGCATTGCTACGGCGATGATTGCAGTCGGAAACGATATTGGCGATCGGATCAGCCAGGAGCTGCGCAGTCTCGGCGCAAATATCGTGGTAACGCCGATTGAAGACACGCTGGATGTAAACATTGGCGGAGTTGATTTGAAGCCGGCCAGCGAGGGCGCATTCATCGCCGAATCTGACATTGCGAAGATCAAAGGAATTTTCTGGGGCCACAATATCAAAGGGTATGCGCCGTTTCTTTCTGATCAGGAGAGCTTCTCCAGCAAGCGTGGGAGCTTCAAGGCGGAGCTGATTGGCACGTACTTTGCCCAGCCGTTTCGATACGGAAAAGAATCATTCACCACGGGCGTGCGGACGGTGAATCCGTGGTGGACGGTGGAAGGCAGATGGCCGCAGGATTATGGTGATTGGCCGGAGCAGCTTCCTCCAGATGTTTTGGTAGGAAGCAAGTTGGCGCAGCAGACAGGCCTCTCCATTGGCGATCAGGTTGAGGTCGGCGGGAAGAAGCTGACGGTCAGCGGGATATTGAATACTGGCGGCAATGAAGACCAGGCTATTGTGGCGCCGCTGCATATCGTGCAGAAAGTTTTGAATCGGCCAAATGCGGTACGCCGGATTACGGTAAGCGCGCTTACCAAGCCGGAAGATGCTTTTGCCCGCAAAGATCCTAACAAGATGAGCCCGGCAGTGCGCGACCGCTGGTACTGCTCACCGTATGCGAACTCAATTGCGTTCCAGATTCGCGAGGCGCTGCCCAATGTCCGCGTGGAGCAGGTGCGGCAGGTGGAGCAGAGTCAAGGCAAAGTTCTCTCACGTGTTTCAGGGCTCATGCTGCTGCTGACGCTGGCTGCGCTGCTGGCGGCGGCGCTGGCGGTTTCTGCTGCAATGGCGGCGACGATTCTGGAACGCCGTCAGGAAGTTGGGCTGATGAAATCGCTGGGCGCCAGCAACACGGCGGTAGCCGCGCTGTTTTTGACGGAAGCAGCTTTTCTGGCGCTGGCCGGCGGGCTAATTGGCTTTGTTGCCGGGACGCTTCTAGCGCACCGCATTGGGCAGAGCATCTTTGGATCGTCAATCGCGGTTCATCCTGTGGTTTTAGCGGTAGTGATCTTTGCTGCGCTGCTGGTGACGTTTCTGGGAAGCGCGGGAGCCGTGCGCAAGGCCATGAGATTTGATCCTGCGGTGGTCCTGCGAGGTGATGCATGAGCCGCCGCCAAAGGGGCCCCCGAAATGCGCCGGGGTTGCGCGTTTTGGGGTGGAGGCGCCAGCTCTTTCTTCGACTGCTGTTGCGCGCCACCTGGGTAAGAAAAGATCGCGCTCTCACTGCTTTGATCTCCGTGGCTGTTGTTGCAACTATTGCGACTGCCGCGCTGACTATCTACTCCGATCTGGAGGGCAAGCTGAGCCGGGAGTTCCGCGGCTTTGGCGCAAACGTGGTGGTCACCAAGTCTTCAGGCGCTCTGAGCAGTGATGAGCTTGCCCGCATCGGCAAGACTGTTGGCGGCAATGGCGAGGTGCTGCCGGTGGCTTACGCCATTGCTACAGAGGCGGGCAGCGGTGCAAAGATCGTGATCGGCGGCGCAGACCTCGACAGGTTGCGCAAGCTGAATGCCGCATGGTCATTCACGGATGCAAAGCAAGGGAATGCGCTGATCGGGACGCGTGTTGCGGAGACGCTTGGGCAAGGCGCTGCGCTTCAACTCGCTTATGGGCAGTCCAGCGTGAAGGTACAACCGGCAGTGATCTTCCGTTCCGGGGCGGAGGACGATAGCCGCGTCTATCTGCCGCTGGAAGATTTTGAGCACCTTACCGGTGTTCAGCCCGGAACAGCACTGGTTCGCATCGCAGGACGGCCGACCGAGATTCAGGCTGCAATTTCCGAACTGAGCTCTTCCCTGCCCGGCACTGAGGTCAAACCGGTCCGCCAGATTACGCAGGCACAGACTGCAGTGGTAGGCAAAACGCGGAGCGTGGTGCTGGCTGCTTCGGCGGTGGTGCTGGTGCTGATCATGCTGTGCATGGTGGCTACCTTTACCAGCTCGGTGCTGGAACGCCGCAAGGATTTTGCGGTGATGAAGGCGTTGGGCGCTTCGAATCGAGCAGTGAATTTTCTCTTTGCTGCCGAGGCCGCACTGCTGGCATTGCTGGGCGCAGCTGCGGGATATATTGTTGGCAGCGGGATTGCATTTTGGATCGGCAGAGTGAATTTTGAGGCGGCCATTTTGCCTCAGCCCATACTTTTGCTTCCGATATTGCTGGGCAGCATCGTTTTGGCGCTGATCGCCTCTACCGCTCCGTTACGATTATTGCAGCAGATACAGCCGGCAGCGATCCTGCGAGGAGAATGAATTGCTGATTGAACTCAAAAACGTGAGCCGGGTTTATGAGAGCAACGTGGAGGTGCGCGCGCTGGATGATGTCTCGCTCTCTGTGGCTCCCGGCGAATGGCTGGCTGTGATGGGGCCTTCCGGCTCAGGGAAATCAACGCTGGTGAACCTGATGGGATGCCTTGATCAGCCGACCGCGGGCGAGATATGGATTCACGGCACCAATGTTTCGCGCATGTCGCAGGCGGAGCTGAACCGCTTTCGCGCGGAGAAGATCGGCTTCATCTTCCAGCAGTTTCACCTTATTCCGTATCTCACGGCGCTGGAAAACGTGATGCTGGCGCAGTACTTCCACAGCATGACGGACAAGGAAGAAGCCCTGGCAGCGCTGGAACGCGTCGGGCTGGGCGACCGTGCGGACCATCTGCCTTCACAGCTCTCCGGCGGCGAGCAGCAGCGCGTCTGCATTGCGCGCGCGCTGATCAACGATCCGCAGATCATCCTGGCTGACGAGCCTACCGGCAATCTGGACGCCCAAAATGAAGAGCTGGTGCTACTCAAGCTGCGCGAGATGCATGCACAGGGACGCACGATCATCATGGTGACGCATGATCCGGTTATGGCGCGGCTGGCCGACCGCCGGCTGGAGCTGCACCACGGCAAGATTGCAGCGCAGGAAATCTACACCATGTCCGATGACGAGCAGTTTGACGAGGTGCTGGAAGAACTCTGGGTCTTGGCAGAAAACGGCGAACCGGCCGAGCTGGGACGCGTGGAAGTGGAAGGCGCTTTGCCGATGCGGCTGGCGCTTCAACGCATGCAGAGCCTGGGCCTGGTTGAACTGACAGAGCACGCGCTGGAGCCGCACACGCACAAGCAGGTGCTGAACCGCTGCCACGTCGCGTTTCGTCCGACAAGCGAGTACACCGGCCACGGCGACCACATGATTATCTTCACGGAGAAGGGCCGCAAGCGCGCTGAAGACGTTATCCGGCGGCACCGGCTGGCGGAGCGGCTGTTCACGCAAACCTTCAAGATTCACGACGAAAAAGAGGTCGCGGAGCAGGCCTGCAAGTTTGAGCACATCCTCTCCCCTGAGGCGACGAACCGCATCTGCACCTTCCTGGGCCATCCGCGCACGTGTCCGCATGGCAGCCCGATTCCGGCGGGAGAATGCTGCATTGCTGAGAAAACGGCGAGCGCGCAGCAGTCTGAGACGCCAGCAAATAGCAATTAGCACTCAGCATTCAGCACGCAGTTCCTAGCATTTCCGTAAAGCCCACAAAAACCTATGAAACTCAGAGGAGCAGAGGACGCGGAGGAAAAGCCGCCGGAATTGGAGCTAAAAAACTCAAACTGCCCACTACCCATAAGTCTGTCTGTTGACTGCTATCATCAAGACAGTGAACTCACACCCAATCCGCCTTCTGGCTCTGGACATTGATGGCACGCTGCTGGACCCGCAGTTCAAGATCACCGCAGAGAACCTTGCGGCGCTGCGCGCGGCGCATGCCGCCGGAGTGGAGATTGTATTGGCAACGGGGCGGCGGCATGACTATGCCCTGCCGGTAGCACATGAGATTGGGGTGCCCTGCTGGCTGATCAGTTCGAATGGGGCGCTGGTCCGCTCAAGCGAGGGCGAGACGTTTTATTCTGACCTGCTTCCGGCTGAGACTGCGACCAAGGTGATTCGCCACATGGATGGCTTTCGCGGGCATGCGGTGCTGACCTTTGATCGCAAGGGAAACAATGCGCTTATCCTGGAGCGCTTCGAGGATCTGAACCAGAGCATTTCCCGCTGGCTGCAGGTGAACTCTCCGTTTATTCAATATGTTTCGCCCATCGAGCAGGCGCTGATCGAAGACCCGATCCAGGCGATGTATTGCGGCCGCGTGGCGCGCATGGAAGAGGCGCAGAAGCGGCTGGTGGAGGCGGAGTTCCTCAGTGAGATCTCTGTCCTGAAGACCCAATATGACCATCGCGACCTGTGCATTTTGGACATTTTGAATCGCGGATGTTCCAAAGGTAATGCCATGCAGCGCCTGGCAGAAAGACATGGCATTCCCAGGGAGCAGACTATGGCTATTGGGGACAACTTCAATGACCTGGAAATGCTTGAATTTGCGGGGGTTGCCGTGGTCATGGGAAATGCATCTCATGAATTGAAGCAGAGCGGCTGGAAGGTGACCGCCAGCAACGCGGAAAACGGGGTGGCTAAGGCGGTTAAGGAGATTTTGGGGCTAGTTTTCAGCAGCTAGTTGGGCGAAAATAGAAGTCTGCCGATTTTCATGCGATTTGGTAAGTACATCACGGCTCTTGCGGTACTACTGCTGGCACAGTTCTCTGCGTTTGGGGCGGAGCTGGCCGTGCTGAAGAATGGGTTCTCCATCCGCTTTGAGCACAAAGAGCAGAGCGGCAACGTGACCCGCCTCTATACCGGAGCGGGCTACGTGGATATTGCCAGCGACCAGATTGCGTCTTACGAGGTGGAAGAGGCACCGATAGTGCCGACGCCTCAACCGACTACGACAGCACCAGTGAAGTCTGCTGCTGTTCCATTGGCAAAGCCACAGACAGCAACCGCTCCGAAGGCTGCAGTGAATCGCGTGGCTCAGACGGTTGCAGCACAAGCGGCTCCGGCACAGGCAATTCCAGTTCAAGTCCAGCCAGTAGCAGTTTCGAACCAGGTTGGGCCGACTGCTGATTTGGACCAACTGATCCGTGAAGCGAGCAGGAAGAACCGGCTCGATCCCGATTTCGTGAGCAGCGTGATCAAGGCTGAAAGCAATTACAGGGCGACAGCTATCTCAAAGAAAGGCGCGCGTGGACTGATGCAGCTGATGCCAGCAACAGCGTCAGAGCTGGGCGTGACAGATCCATTTGATCCGCGGGCAAATGTCGAGGCGGGAGCAGCGCACCTGAGCGCCCTGCTGGAGAAGTACCACGACGATCCCATCAGAGCGCTGGCAGCTTACAACGCGGGGCCGCATCGGGTGAAGCAGTATAACGGCGTGCCTCCGTATCGCGAGACGCGAGCTTATATTTCCAAGATCGTGCGCGACTTCAACGCAAAAAAACGCGCGCAGATGAAGGCCACTGCTACTACGAAGTCTGCAAAAGGCAAACCCGCCGCTGCGCCAGGCAAGAGCGTGAATGCTGCACCAGCCAAGAAGACCAGGCAGGCAGCGCAGGTAGCCAGTATTGCGCCTCTCGCGTCAAGATAAACCGCTATCCCTGATACACTGATGATTCATCGCTTGCGCGATGACGTCTGCTCATTCGCTTCGCTCACCCAAGCCTAAGGTATGGGCCGCGCGGACGGTCGCAAGCGAATCCGCCAGACGCTGATACTCGCCGTGGGCAGTTGAACTGACCCACTATGCATCCATGAGCAAAAAACGATTTCTGATCACCGCCCTGGTGCTGCTTGTGCTGGCCGCGCTCGTCTATCTACAGGTACGGACGTGGAAACGGTTTGACTGGCATCGCTTCCTGATGGCGACGCAGAACACGCACAAGTTTTACCTTGTGGCAGGTATCGCACTGGTGTACGTGGATTACTTTCTGCGCGCGGTGCGCTGGAAGATCATGCTGCGCCCTGTGTGCCAGGCGAGAAGTGCTGACCTGGTGGCGCCGACGATGATCGGCTTTGCCGGACTGGCGCTGCTGGGAAGGCCGGGAGAGTTCATCAGGCCGTATCTGATCGCGCGCAAGCTGAACCTGAGCATGTCATCACAGCTGGCGGTCTGGACCGTGGAGCGCATCTTTGACATGGGCGCGTTCGCGCTGATCATGGCCGTAAACATTCTTCTGTTCGCTTCAAAGCTGAAGAACGAAGTTCCTGCGTTCAGGGAGGAGGCCACACAATCCTTTCTGGGACACAGGGTGCTGCTCTTCAATCTTTTTGAAGGTGTTGCCATTGCCTTGCTGCTGGGCGTGGCCGGGGCAGCGCTCCTGGCATTCAGGGTGCGGAAAGATCCTGCGCGCGCGGCGGGATTCTTTGTGCGCGTGTTTGGGCGGATCTCGCCGAAGTTTGGTCATGGGCTGGCCAACCGGATTCAGGCGTTTGGCGAAGGGCTGAATACGGTGAAAGATCTCACGTCATTCCTTCAGCTCAGCGGACTTTCACTGCTCATCTGGCTGCTGATTGGCTTTGCTTATATGGCGGTAACGAATGCCTATTCCATTCACCGGCTCTCACAGATGACGCTCTCCAGCGTGTTTCTGCTTACGGCGGCCAGCGTGGTGGGCGGAGTGCTGCAGCTTCCGGTGGTGGGCGGAGGGTCACAGCTGGCGACGATCGGAATGCTGCGCGGTGTCTTCAATCTTTCTCCGGAGCTGGCTACCAGCTGCGGGATGATGCTTTGGCTGGTGACGTTTATGTCAGTGATTCCAGCAGGGCTGGCGCTGGCCAGGACGGAGCATGTGTCGCTGATGAAAATTGAAGAGGAGAGCCTGGAGGAGGAGCAGAAGGCGCTGGAAGAATCGCCGACATCGCCGGAATCGCCGTGATCGGGAAAAGCAAAACCTACCGCAGATAAACGCAGATGAACGCGGATCGGAAAATTGCCCGAAATGATCGTCTCACAGCATGTATCAGTGAGTTCAATTTTTGATAACTTTTGGCAATTTCGGCGATACCGGGCAATTGGTCGCATCCTTAACTCCCCTGTTACAATCGAAGTACAGCCTCCTTTTTGAAAGTCTGGTCTAGCAAAGATGAAATGTCCTTTTTGCGGGTTCGAGAACGATAAAGTTGTGGACTCGCGTGAGAGCAAAGAAGGTGAATCGATCCGGCGGCGGCGCGAGTGCATGCAATGCGGCAAGCGCTTCACCACGTATGAGCGCATCGACGAAATCCCCTACATGGTTGTGAAGAAAGATGGCCGGCGGGAGAAGTTTGAGCGCCAGAAGGTCCTCTCCGGGCTGCTGCGAGCGTGCGAAAAACGGCCGATCTCCATGGGGAAGATGGAGCAGATTGTGAATGAGGTTGAGCAGTATGTGATCGACTCACCCGAGCGCGAGCGCACAGCCAGCGAACTGGGCGAGATGATCATGAACAGCCTGAAGCAGATCGATAAGGTGGCTTACATACGGTTTGCGTCGGTGTATCGAGACTTCAAAGACGTGGGCGAGTTCCATACCGAGCTGCAGCAACTGCTGGAGCATAAAGACGACAAGGCGAAGCCAGCGAAAAGCAAGATGAGCGCGAAGTAAAACCTCAACACTGATGACACTGATTTAACTGATTCACACTGATCAAAAATTACTGAGCCTTTAGCAATAATTATTTGGGGTTTTATTTGATTTCATCAGTGTCATCTGTGTTCATCAGTGGTAAAAAATATGGCACATAAGGTCACATTGATTCCGGGGGACGGCATTGGGCCCGAAGTTACACGCGCTGCGGTGCGGATTGTGGATGCATCGGGCGTAAAGATTGATTGGGAGTCGTTTGCCGCGGGATCAGAAGCATACGCCAAATATGGCGAGTACATTCCTAAAGAGCTGACGCAGTCCATTGAGCGCACCGGCGTGGGCCTGAAAGGGCCGGTAACTACGCCGATTGGCGGAGGGTTTTCCAGCATAAACGTGGCGCTGCGGAAGCAGTTTGAGCTGTACGCCAACTTTCGGCCGATCCGGAATCTGCCTTCCCTGCCGACACGGTATCCCAGCGTGGATTTGGCGATTGTGCGCGAGAACACTGAGGGCCAGTACTCCGGCATTGAGCATGAGGTAGTGCCCGGGGTAGTGGAGTCACTGAAGATCATTACAGCCAAGGCTTCGACGCGCATTGCGCGCTTTGCTTTTGAATATGCGCGGCGGGAGAAGCGAAAGCGCGTGCATGCCATCCACAAAGCGAACATCATGAAGATGAGTGATGGCCTGTTCCTGCGCTGCTGCCGCGAAGTAGCCAAGGAATATCCGGAGATCACTTACGGCGAGCACATCATTGACAACACCTGCATGCAGCTGGTGATGAACCCGTATCAGTATGACGTGCTGGTAATGGAAAATCTTTACGGCGATATCATCTCTGATCTGTGCGCGGCGTTTGTGGGCGGGCTGGGGCTGGTGCCGGGAGCGAATATCGGCGAGCATTGCGCGATCTTTGAGGCCGTACACGGTTCGGCGCCGGACATTGCAGGCAAAGACCTGGCTAATCCCACGGCGGTGCTGCAATCGGCTGTACTAATGCTGCGCCATATTGGTGAAGTTGAAGCCGCAGACCGGATCCATGCCGGGCTGGAAAAGACCTACAAAGAGAAGCTGCATCTCACTCGCGATGTTGGCGGGACGGCCGGAACGACTGAGTTTGCGGATGCGGTGATCGCGAACATGGAGAGCGTGGCCGCGGCGACGCAGTAATTCCTACCACTGATTAACACTGATGACATGGATCAAACCAAAAATCTTTGAAACACAGAGGAACAGAGGAAGCAGAGGATTGAACAGGCCGGGCGATCGGAAGCTCGTGAGCCTCTCTAGCCCAGTAATTTTTACTGCCTTACTTGCTGGATGCATTCTGGCGGGCTGCAATCAGCAGCAGACAGCACCGGAACAATCTTCGTCTGGGACGAAAGCTCCGACGGTTTCGGTTGATCCGGCAACTGCCGGTGCGATTACAGGTGTTGTGAGCTTCAAGGGCACAGCGCCAAAGCTGAAGCCGCTGGATATGACGCAGGACCCTGGTTGCCCGAGAGAGCCGCAGCAACCGGATGCCGTGGTGGTGAATGGCGGGAAGCTGGCCAATGTTTTTGTCTATGTGAAAGACGGGCTGCCGCAAGGCAGGTTTGCAATCCCATCAGAGCCCGTGGTGCTGGACCAGAAGGGCTGCAGGTATTCGCCACACGTGCTGGGCGTTATGGCGGGGCAGCAGGTGAAAATCCTGAATTCAGATACTGCGGAGCACAACATCCATCCCATGCCGCATGAGAATTCTGAGTGGAATGAATCGCAGCGGCCGACTGACAAGCCTATTCTCAAGACCTTTTCCAAACCTGAGATGATGATGGCAGTGCAGTGCAATCAGCATCCGTGGATGCGGGCTTATATCAATGTGATGGCGCATCCGTATTATGCGGTGAGCGCGGCCGATGGAAGCTTTACGATCAAAGATCTTCCACCCGGCGAGTACACACTGGTGGCAGTGCATGAGAAATTCGGCGAGCAGACGATGAAGGTAAAGGTAGGGCCGAAGGAGACGGAGAAAGCTGAGTTTGTGTTTGCGGGGCAGTGATACCGCAGCGGCTTAAGCCGCTATTTTCAAGCGCAGGCGGGGCGTTCTTCGACAAGCTCAGGGCAGGCTCTGCGCTCCACGCTGTAATAAAAAGTCACAACTCAATTCAGCACAGGCAGGAGTGCCTGTGCCACAACTTTCAACATCGCAGGCAAGGGCGCCCTTCGACAAACTCAGGGCAGGCTCTGCGCTCCACAAAACAACTGTCTAGCTGCTGCGCTCGACGATGAATTCAGGGATGGAGAGCAGCGCGCGCTTGATCTCGGAATCGGCGAATGAGCAGATGGCCTTGCGTGCTGCTTCGGCGTGCTGGGCGGCGGCGTCATAGGCATAGGCGATAGAGTTGTAGCGGTTCAGCATCTCGAGAATCTGCTCATGCTTCACGCTCACAAAAGCGCGCTCTTCCAGTACAGTTTCCACCAACTTCCGCTCAGCCGGCGTGCAGTGCTGCAGGGCGTGAATCACGGCCATGGTGACTTTGCCCTCGCGCAGGTCGCTGGCCACGGGCTTGCCCAGAACTTCTTCTGAGGCGGTGAGATCCAGAACATCATCCACGATCTGGAAGGCGAGGCCGAGATTGCGTCCATACTCTCCCAAGCGTGCTTCCTGCTCTTCCGTGGCGTTGCCGATAATGGCCCCGAGGCGCGTTGAGACGGAGAAAAGACAGGCAGTCTTGCGGAAAATAAGATCAAAATGCTCTTCCAGTGAGATGCACTTGCCCAGCTTTTCCATCTGGAGAAGCTCGCCTTCCACCATCTGCTGGGTGAGGTCAATCAGCACATCCAGCACGCGGAAGTTGCGCTCCTGCACGGCAATTTTGAAGGCCTGCATGTAGAGCCAATCACCGGCGAGCACGCACTTGGAGTTTCCCCATTGCGTGTTGGCGGCGGGACGGCCGCGGCGGGTCTTTGCTTCGTCAATGATGTCGTCATGAACGAGCGTTGCGGTGTGGATGATCTCGACCACGGCGCCGAGGCGGACCGCGCTTTTTTCATCGCGCGGAAAAAGTTTTGCGGAGAGCAGCAGCAGCGCGGGACGGATGCGCTTGCCGCCGCCGGCGCGCAGGTGCTCGCCGATATCGGTGATTGCACGGACGGTGGAGACGGTATCGCGGCCAAATTCGCGCTCGATGGCGGCAAGGTCGTCACGCAGCAGGTCAAAAACTTCTTTGGCGGAGATGGATGCGGGTGAACTCAATCGTGTGCCTTGGTGTTGTCTATTATGCCTGTAAATTGTGCGGCAAGGAACTCCGCGCTGTTCAGTGCACTTTCTTTAAAAGCAGATTCCTCGCTGCGCTCGGAATGACAAAAATAGACCGCTTCCTGCGTCTTTGCTAAATCGCTTCAGCCGCGATAATTGGTGAATTGCATGTCAATGCCGAAGTCACGGCCGCGCAGCAGCGCGATGATCTCCTGCAGGGTATCGCGGTCTTTGCCGCTGACGCGCACAGTGTCACCCTGAATGGAAGCCTGCACTTTCTTCTTTGAGTCTTTGATTGTCTTGACGATTTCGCGCGCCTTCTCAATGGGAATGCCCTGCTGCAAAGTGATGCGCTGGCGCACGGTTGAGCTGGCTGCAGGCTCAATGGCGCCATAGGTAAGGGCCTTGATGGGCACGCCGCGCTTGACGAGTTTGCCCTGCAGAATGTCATTCACTGCTTTGAGCTTGTATTCATCAATGGAGGTGAGCACGAGCGCTTCTTTGCCTTCGAGCTGAATATCGGATTTTGAATCCTTCAGGTCAAAGCGGGTGTGGATCTCCTTGAGCGCGTTTTGAATGGCGTTGGAGACCTCTTGCAGGTCAACTTTGCTGACAATATCGAATGAGTTTTCAGAAGCCATGGCTTAATTAGATTACTAGAAAATCTACCACGGAGACACAGAGACACGGAGAAGAGAGGTTGGGTTGCTGATTGGCGCAGATGATTGCAGATTGCTAAAGATCAATCGAGTTGAAAAAACAAAACCTCTGAAACACAGAGGAAAGGAGGAAGCAGAGGAGACTTTCAATCGGCTCAAGTTCACCACGTACAAAACCGCGCGGTGGTTTCGGATAACAAAACGTATAACGCTAGAGCATCGCCGGTGTCCGTGAGTTCCAATTTGCAACCGGTGAATTGCGATTTATAAATTTTGCCACCTCTGGCAGTTCTCTGCATCCAATTTTGCGTTGATTGAAAAAATGAATCAGGAGGAGATGATGGGAGTTTCCTGGAATAAGGACATTGACAGCGCGCTGAGCCAGGCCAAATCACAGCACAAGCCAGTGCTGGTCGATTTCAGCGCGGCGCCGGCTTGAGGGGCATGCGCTCGGCTGGAGGCCGAGTCATACGGCGATCAGCAGCTTGGATCGTTCATCAATCAGAATTTCATTCCTATTTCGGTTCATATCAAAGAGAATCCTGCCGGGTTTCATCGCTTTGACTCGGTGTGGACGCCTACGGCACTGGTGCTGGATGAGAATGGCAAAGAGCGCCACCGGATTGAAGGTTATCTGCCCAAAGACGAGTTTGCGGCGCAGCTTCTGTTGGGCCTGGCGCGCGTAAGCTTTATGCAGAAGAAGTGGGCGGATGCGGAGAAGAAGTACCAGGAGATCCTGGACAAGTATCCGAACAGCACGGCTGCACCGGAAGCGGTGTATTGGAAGGCGGTAAGCCACTACAAAGGCACAAATGACCATACGGTGCTGGGCGAGGTGCCGAAGACACTGCAACAGAAGTATCCGGACAGCCTGTGGGCAAAGAAGGCGATTCCGTGGGCGGCTTAGCCTATTAAATTGACTTGGAGACGTAGCATTGCTACGTCTCTACGCTAAGGCTACGTGAGCGGCAGAGACAATCTGCCGCTTTACATTTTCTGCCTGTAATAAGTGGCGGCGCTGGTGAGCCATCATCCAAGGAAGCGCGGCGCCCAATCGCATGCGAAAGATTCCCTTCCCGGCTTTGATCCTGGCCAGGTCGAGCCCTTCCTGTTCTTGCAGCAGACGCTCCCATCCATCCTGAGCTTTAAGGAATTCCGGCAACAACTGAAGAGGATCAGCGATGGCCGCAGGCGGTCGGACGTTTTTGGGGGCGCGAATCCGGAACTTGGGCGGAGGCTCGGCGATCCAGATCAGCAGGCGGCCTTTTGGCCCAACGGAGAACGGGCCATGGCCGAATTTCTTCTGCTCTTTTCCGCGTGCAATGGCACGCGCCATGAGTTGCTGCACGGCGGCAGCGGTTACGTTGAGGTGCGCAAGGCATTCGGCGATAGACCATTTGTCTAGCGCTGGACGAAAAGTGAGTTGGTCAGGACTTAGGCCAGCGACGAGCGCTTCAGCGCGGCGGCGGGAGTCAGCAATGTCGCTGGAGACGGATTCGGAGTGGAAGAGCATGGGGTAGGCAAGTTTACTTGAGCAGTGGCCAGCAGGCCACAAGTAAATATGGCCTGCTGCCGGATGTAACTTGCGAGGATGAATAGGGCGCAAGACAAGAGGACAATGTCCAGTTTCGCTATTGATTTGCAGGCGAACATATGTCAAAGTGCTCATGCTCTGGTTTTGCCGTGTCTCCTTCCCCGGCGAACGCGGAAACGCGTTCGCCGGTTCCCTGCTGCCCAGGCGGCGGGTGGGTGGTTCTTTGAAAAGCAGGAAGCATACTTACCGCTGATGAACACTGATGGCGCTCATCAGGGCTCAGCACAGGCAGGAGTGCCTGTGCCACATAATCTGTGGGTACCCTGCTCAAACCTACGCCAATCTGGGATGGACTGGGATGATACTGCTCAAGTCCACGCCAATCTGGGATGGGTATAGGAGGGGGAGGGGTATTCGAAAACAAACTTACCACTGATGAACACTGATGACACTGATTGGGACTCTTGAAAGGCAGTAGTGCCTGGGCCAAGAGCTATTCAAGGTTGGGATGGGCATTTACGTATTCCAGCGCCTTTTCAGCCATTTGGCGTTCGCCGTTGTAGCTGAGTTTTTGGGGAGCTTCAGTGAGCGGGAGCCAGTAAGCGCGGCGGACCTCATGGCGCATGGCTTCAGTGATCTCGCCGATCTTGCCGGATTTGTACTCGGTGAGGAAAAAAGAAACGATCTTGAAGACCTTTTCATTCCCTGCCCACTTGCGGACGTAAACATATTTAATGTCGCCAAGTTTGGTAATCAGGGAGGCGTTCAGGCCGGTTTCCTCGCAGACCTCGCGCAGTGCGGTTTCTGCAGGCTTCTCGCCGGCGTCAACATTTCCCTTGGGCAGAGCAATGACGTCTTTGCGGTCTTCGGGTTCACCGTCACGGCCGGGTTCGATTACGGCGACCCACCACTTTTTCTGCATTTGGCGGAGGACGAGGGCGCCGGCGGAGAACTCACGGATCATATCTTTATTTATAAGGCATTTTTCGACGGGCGTGAATGGCTCATCAGGACGCAGACCTGTAGCCAGTTGCAAGGCATATCAAACCGCGATTTCGGCCCTCTAGCGCGGCGGAGCCGATTTCCTCAGCCTGATAAAGCTCTTCCAACCCGCCGAGGCAATGGCCTCGGCGGTTAATACGTGGCAACGGCTTGATGTTCGGCTTCGGAATAGCGTGTCGTGAAAGTGATGGTGAAGGGATGCAGCAACCTTCTTGAAGTATGCGGTTTTGTACGCCGGGATACTTTAACTGCTTTACTCAGCATGCTGATTAAAAGAGGGACTGAGCAGTCGGCGAAAATGGCATATTTTGGCACTTTGCGTTTCATGCGGATTGGGAATCCAAAGTTACAAAGGCCACCGCGGGTTGCCATGATTTACGCAGAAAATAAAGCCGAAACTACTTCCCTGGTTCATGCGTTTAAGTTTCTGTGCAACATTTGCAGTGAAGCAGCATCTTAGCTAGTAAGGGTGCAGCATGCTGTTCAAAGGACAGCATCAGGAGCGCCGGTGAAGAATCCGCTGAATAAGATCGTGCGGTCAGTAAAGGCGCTGGGGCGCGAGTTGGCCCGCCAGACGGTCCCGGAGAACCTGGGTGAGCCACAGAAACCGCCGAAGATCGGCGTGGCCCTGGGCGGCGGTTTTGCCCGCGGATTGGCCCACATTGGCGTGCTGAAAGTCCTGGAAGAAGAAAATATTCCAGTGGATTTTATTGCCGGCACCAGCGTGGGATCGGTGATTGGCGCTGCATATGCCAGCGGCATCTCCGCCAAAGAGCTGGAAGAAGTGGCCGCCCTGGTTCGCTTCAAAGATTTTTCCCGCTGGACCTTCTCCCGTTTTGGCCTCTTCAGCAATGACAAGATGTCGGTTTTTCTGCGCAAGATCCTGCGCTGCAAAACGTTTGAAGAGCTGCGCATTCCGCTGGCAATTGCCGCAACCGATATTGTTACCGGCGAGCCCGCGGTTTTCACGTCAGGCGATCTGATTGATCCGGTGCGGGCAAGCTGCGCATACCCGGGAATGTTTCAGCCGGTGAAAATTGGCGATCGTTTGCTGGTGGATGGCTTGCTTGGCCACGCTGTGCCGGCCATGCCGCTGCGCGATATGGGCGCCGAGCGCGTGATTTCGGTTTACCTGGCTGCGCATTGGGTCAAGCCGGGTGGGCCGCGGCATGTGTTTGACGTGATTGGCCAGTGCTTCTCCATTGCGCAGGCGCGGATGTGCGGCCCCTGGCAGTCAGCTTCTGATATGGTGCTGCAGCCGGAGATCGGCGACTTCGCCTATGACGATTTTGTTCGCGCACCGGAGTTGATACGCGCAGGCGAAGTAGCAGCGAGAGCGGTTGTCTCGAAGCTCCGCGAATGGATGCCTGCTCCGCCCGAAGTGCCGGTTGCGGCAAGCCTGGGAAGTCCGGCCGGATTACCTACATTGACCACAGAACCTGCGCCGGCAAAAAGTTAAAGCAGCGTAAAAGGAAAGTGCGTGAGCAGTTCGCCTTCCGGAGAGAAGACTTCAATCACAAATCTGTTCGTAACAGGCATGTCCCCAATATTCACGCCTACGCGATAGACTCGTTCATCGGCAGGAACGTCGGCGGGAATGCCAATCATCTCTACGGAATCAGGAGTAATCTCACGGACCTCAAGGCCCTGATAGGCCTTGATGCGGAATTTGAGCTTCAGCAGCAGGTCATTGGGACTATCTGCTGTATTGATGGCGTTGAGCGGGGCGTCTAGCACGATTTTTCGCAGCGACGCCGTAATGCGGAAGCTGAAGCGATGCGGGAATTGCTGCATGCGAGCGCCGTCAGCAGCGATCACCTTTGACTTGAGGCCTTCAGCCACGTGCTGCGCGCCTTCAAGCTCTGGGCACTCAACAAGTCCTAAGAGTGAGAGATTTACGTTGGAGGGTTTAAGCGTAAGCACCTCATATCCGGCAGGCATGGCGGAGTGCAGTCCGGGGCCGCTTTTCAAAAGCGTGCCTGCGACAGCGACGAGGCTGCAGGAAAGAAGTACGCAAGTAAGTCGGCAGACGGTGTTGCGATTTGGGGTGATCATGGATCCATGATCGCTCTTTTGAGTCTGGCGCTTCCGGGCAGCGCCATGGTACACAAGAAGCGATATCTGATGAGAGAAGGGTAAATAGAAAAAAGATGCTTCGCCTGCTCTGTTTTACCGCCCACCCTGACGATGAGGCAGGCGGTTTTGGCGGTACTCTGCTGCGCTACGCCGAACGCGGCGTGGAAACCCACGTAATCTGCCTTACCCCCGGGCAGGCTGCTACTCACCGGGGCAATGCCAAGTCAGATGGCGAGCTCTCTGCGGTTCGCCGGAAAGAATTTGAGGCTGCCAGCAAGCTGCTGAAGATCAGTCACGGTACGGTGCTGGATTATCCTGACGGCAAGCTCGATCGCCAGGATTTTTTCGCCGTTGTCGCCGACCTCACACGGCTTGTGCGTGAGCTGCGTCCGCACGTGATTATGACAATGGGAACGGAAGGCGCCATTACGGCCCACCCAGATCACTCGATGGTCTCGATTTTCGCGACCATGGCTTGCCATTGGGCCGGCCGCACCAATCGCTTCCCTGAACAGCTGACGAACGGCGTTACTCCCCACAAGACGCAAAAGCTTTATTACGCGACTGCGCTCTTTACCATGCCGGAGCGCCAGCCGGTCTCACTTGCGCCCACAACTTGCATTCTCGATCTTGAGCCCCATGAAATTGATGCGAAGATAGCTGCCTTTAAGTGCCATACCTCGCAGGCGCCGCTGTTTGCATTTTTTGAAGAGACGATCCGCAAGCGCGGACGAAAAGAAGTTTTTCATCTGGCGAATTGCATCAAGCCACAAAAGGCAGATATGGAAACGGATTTATTTGCGGGAGTGGTGGAATCGCCGTAGTCGCCGACATCGCGCGGAATCGCCGTGATCAAAAAACAAAATCCACCACAGGAAACACAGAGACACGGTGGAATCGCCGTAGAAGATTTCACCGCAAAGGGCGCGAAGGACGCAACGGATAATTCTCTTTCCTTCGCGCTCATTGCGTCCTTTGCGGGATGATTTGCTAGTTGCTACTTCGCAATTGGCTTGATGATATCGCTCAGAATGTCCGGCTTGGATTCATCGCGCACCAGATGCGGATATTTTTCTCCATCGTGATAGTTCAGCGTGAAGCTCTTGTAGTAATCGCCGTTAATGACCAGTAGCTCCAGGTTTCGGCCCTTGCCTTTGCCCTCTTTGAGAGCGTCGTGCAGGATGTCCGGCGTGAACTTGCGTCCGTTCACAGCCGCCAGCACGCTTCCGGGAGCAATGCCGGCCTTCCAAGCCAGGCTGTCATAGATCACGTCATGAATGCCGCCTTTATCATCAAGCGCGAGCCCAATCGAGTAGCGGGCATCCACAAAGTTGCGGACCTTTTCCATAGCTTTGGTAAAGTCGCTGGGATTTTCGTCGTACACCAGCTTCCATCCGCCATTCGTGACACCACCGAGAGGAGCGCCCGGACCGTAAGTGTCCAGCCGGTCACGCAGGAATTTTCTCCAGTCATAGGGCGTAACGTCATTGAGCGTTTTTACGATGTCGTCAAACGTGTACGTGATCACCTTTGGCGGCGTGTTTCCGCCCAGGCCATGAAAGAGCTTGCAGAAGTCGTTCAGCGACTTCTGCCCATGCGTCTGCTGGCGAATTACAGTATCTGCTTCCAGCCAGATCAAGAAGCCTTCCGGATAATAGTCCACGCTGCGACGCCAGCTCTCAAATTCCGCGGGAGCGCCGTAGAGAATCTGCGCCGCATCGGCAGTATCCTGCAGCGGACGCCACGAGCGTCCGGGCGTGTGATCCAGCGCGGCGGAGAGATCGGCAGTTTCGTCCAGGAACTGCTGCTTGTTCCAGAGACCCGCACGCGCGGCGAGAATATTTCCCCAATAGTCGGTCATGCCCTCGTAAACCCAGAGCAGATCGCCTTCCATGGGCTTCTGGTAATCCGGCGTGGCCAGCCCCGCAGGCCGGCGATATTTGCCGTTCCACGAGTGCGTCATCTCATGCGGAAGCAGGGAGCCGGCGAGCCAGCGCGCATCGTCATCAATCATCGTGCGCTCGCCAACGCGATCATCGCTGGACTCATGATGCTCCAGGCCAAAGTGCGCTGTGTGGTCACTGAGCGTCAGCAGAAAGTGATAGTCGCGATAGTGTCGCGATTGAAAGAGCGCGCCGGTCTCTGCCACCAGCCGCTTGTAGGCATCAATGGTCGCCTGCGGCATGTCCAACGCAGCTTCACCGTCGGCCACTTCGTCAATGTAGTGCGGGATTGGTCCTTCCGAGAGTGGAATGCGTCGGAAATGTGCGCCTGCTAGCACTGGCGAGTCCACCAGAGTAGTGAGCGAGACTTGCTCAAAGTTGATCTGGCCGCCGGACTCGCCGGCCACCGGCAGCGGCGTTCCATACTTCCATCCTGCAGGCAGCTTGAGAGAGGCAATGATCGGTATGTCGTCAGTCTTCGGGCCCAGCGGATACAGCACCACCTGGTTCCAACTCACCATATCAAGCTGCGTTGTGGCGGAGGCGCCGGAAGAAAATCCCTCCGGCGGCGCTGGCAAGACCAGATCAAGCGTTGCTTCCAGCGTGGTCACGCCCTGTGGAACGTTCAGGTCAAACTCATACATCTCATCCAGATTGCGACGCCATGTGAGCCTCTGGCCGTTGGCAAAAAATTTAACGCCGGTCAGATCGGCAATCGGGCCGGTCGGGCCGTGCTCACCAGGTATCCACTTGGGAAAAACCAGCTTCACCGCGCCTGCCGATACCGGAATCTGCAACTGCGCATGCAGAATCTTTTCCGGCGCATGCGTGGCATCCAGACTTATCTTGATGGGCTGTGAGGGAGCGGCATTCGTTGGGGGCTGGGACTTTGGCTGGCGTTTTTGTGCAGAGGCTAGAGTAACCGTCAGAATCAGTACAAGGAGGAAAGCACGTCTTAAAAATAGTGGCATATGTATTGTTCTCCGTTGGGCGCACCAGATTAAGGGCAAACGGCAAGACAACGCAAGAGGAAGAACCAAATCGGGAAAATTGGCAGCATTTTCAGGCGGGCACAGAAAAGAATTTCAGGCCGAGCGCGCGTTGATTACGTTTTCATCGGCCAAATATCCATGCAGCAAACGATGGATCTTCGACGCCGCCAGCTTGATCTCGCGGCAGCGCTCAAGCTCCTGTTCTGAGCTTGCTTCTCTTGCCATCAGCTCTGCCTGGGCCATAACCACAGCTAGCTGATTGTTAATGGAGTGAAAAAGCTCTTTGGAAGAAATCATTTGCAGTTCTCACTGCAACAATTATCGTGCACTCGGAATAAATCGTAACCACTGGCTTTAATTTGTTCTGAAATCAAAACACGCGAATACGAAATTCACTGCTGTGCCAGAATGGGCCTCGGCACTCGCCGGGATCCTGCAATGCATCACTTTTTCTTGCGCTTTGTTTGTGGCGTTTCCGGCTGCATTCCTGTAACGCTGGCCATGACCTTGTCAAAGGCTTCCTTCGCCGTCATCTCCTTACTGCGGCTCTTGTTGTGGCGATATTTATGTTCGCTGTTGCAGGTGCGGCACCGCGTCACCAGCACTTCATCGCCCATCATGGAAACAACAGAGTGGTCCGTGCTGCGTTTGCAGCGCGAACAATGATCATCAATGTCGTCGCCTAGTCGCATTCAGGCCTCCTTAGATGATTCTTATTTATTTTCACGCGAAACCGCCCTTGCTGTCTCGCGTTTGTGTTTAAATCCTAATCGTGCCTCCTCGGGAACGCGGAAAATTTATCACTTTTGAAGGTCTGGACGGCGTTGGCAAGTCCACGCAACTGGAAAAGCTCGCCTCATGGCTGCGCCGGCGCGATATAGATGTGATCACCACGCGTGAGCCGGGCGGCACCGCGCTGGGAGAAAAACTGCGCACCGTTCTGCTGAGCTCCAGGACTTCAGGGCTTTCTGCCCAGGCGGAGCTTGCGCTTATGTTTGCCGACCGCGCCCAGCACGTGGAAGAACAAATCCTGCCTGCGCTGCAGCGTGGGCAATGGGTGCTGTGTGATCGCTTTACCGACTCCAGTGAAGCCTACCAGGGCGGTGGCCGCGAACTGAGCAGCAGTCTTGTGCTTGAGCTTCATCGCTTGCTATGCCATGACCTGCAGCCTGATCTCACCATTCTTATGCTTTCTGATGTGGCCCGGACCGTAGCAAGAGCACGCCGCCGCAATTTAGAGCAGGCCAAACGCATTAACGACGATGAGAACCGTTTTGAGAAAGAAAATCGTGCCTTTTATGAGCGCGTTTCAGCAGCCTACATGGCCATTGCCAAACGCGCGCCACAAAGAGTAGCGCAGGTAGATGCGAAAGATGCCATCGAGAAAGTCCACGAAAAAATATTGCGCATTGTGGAAGAACGCCTTTTTCTGGCGCCGCAGAAAACTGCGCCTCGTCCCCGAAGTTAAGCGCGCAAGCGCTCTCAGGGAGAAGCCGGAGTATTAAGTAAAAATACATTCTTCACCAGCTGCTCTCCTGCACAACTCCGGTGTGGCTGCCGTACATCTTTGCTATTAACAGCCCAGCCACTCTCCTGTTCCCCAAGGAGAATCATGAAGTTGTACCCCAGGTTTTTTCTACTCGCTATTCTTGCCTGCTTTTTGATAATTACATTTTCCGGATGTGGGAGCGTAAGCAGCAAAATGCCAAGCCCAACTCCGACACCTACTCCCGCCCCTCCAGGCGTCCCCACTCCCACTCCCACTCCCACTCCAACACCTACTCCAGGAAATCCGTCTCCAACTCCCACGCCGATACCTAGTCCCACGCCAACGCCTACCCCCAGCGCTGCTTCTATTACGGGCCGCGTTGTGGATCCTTCAGGCGTTCCGGTTGTAGGGACCGTGATAGTCGCGCTGGAGCTAAGCAGTGGAGACTTCCATACCGTGCAACAGGTAAATGCGGACGCACAGGGGAACTTCCAATTTAATAATGTCCAGCCAATCCCTTCGCAAAGCGTGGGATATGCCATCATGGTGGCCGCGCGCGCCGCACACGATCCTGGCACGGCCCCCGGTTCGCCTGGCAGTTTTTATGCGCCAGCTTTGTTGTTGCCGGGCGGCACAGTCTTCGGACCCACTGATCCGATAGTCCCGGGAACCAACGTAGGGACAATCACGCTTCGCTTTACCAGTCAGGGCGACATTGACGGCACGGTAACCTCGACAGATTCCACACAGACAGTGCCGGTGCCCATCAAGGTGCAGCTTCCCCCGATGCGCGTCTTTACTCGTGACTTCGTCTTCGATTATCCCTGGGTCAATCAGCCTGCGCCCTTCACCACGCAGCCAGGCGCCTCATGCCCTGCCGGGACAGCTTGTGCTTCTTTCATTCTGAGCCCAGTGCCGACAGATCCAGTGGAAGAGGCCGTCTTCAGCAAAAGCGGATACACCTTTTCGCCAAGTCAAAGTGGGGCTAACTTTGAGGTGAATCTGAATGCCTTCTCGCTTCTGAACGGCCAGCCTGATTGCAATCCAAACAACAACACTCTTTTTGCAAATGGATTGAAGCCTGACTCGCCCAACAATGTAGGGCCGGCAGCGTTTACCAGTTGCCAATAGTTGAATAACCGGGGGCCTGGATTGTTTTCCGGGCCTCCTCTTTTACGCTGAGGGCAATTTCGCCGAGGCCAACCTGCTTCCAGCAGCCCACATCAAGGTTGAAGTCCCAAAATCTTTTTACATTTAGCCGACATCATCCCCTGCGCTGATGTCTTACAGCTCCGGCTTTCATCCTGACGAACGTACAGTCCGCTTCGTCTCTGAGGTACTCATGAAAGAAATCTCTTATCGTCTCCTTCAAGTCAGTCTGCTATGCGGTATCTTCGGTTTTTGCCTGGCCGCATCAGCTCAATGCAAATTCACCACCTTGAGTATTCCTGGAGCCGTTACCAGCACCGCCGAAGGGATCAACGACCAGGGCGCGATTGTCGGCACGTTCACCACCAGCACCACGGACGATCGCGGCTTCCTGCTGTTTCAGGGAAAGTTCACGCATTTCAATTTCCCTGGCGCCGAGAGCACGGAGGCGGGAGACATCAACAACAACGGCCAAATCGTCGGCGATTACCTGAACCTGCAAACCGGCCAGCACGGGTTTTTGGCGCAGAACGGAGTGTTTCACTCGATCTCTGCTCCCGCCGCGCCGTCACAAACGCGGGCGATAGGGATCAACAATTTTGGCGTGATCGTGGGCGCGGCAGGGGCTTTCGGCTTCCGTCTAAGTGGCGGACACTTCACGACGATCCGCTTTCCCGGATCGACCCGCACCTTTGCCAGCGGAATCAATGATTCCGGAATTATTGTCGGCACGTACGGAGATGCCAGAAACTTCAGTCATGGCTTCATGCTGAAGAACGGCGTTTACACTACCATCGACTTTCCCGGTGCTACTAATACGTCGGCCTTCCGCATAGATAATGAAGGAGACATTGTAGGCAGCTACGACATTAACGGAGGAGACGAGCACGGGTTCACACTGGACAAAGGGCGTTTTCTCACCCACGATGACCCGAATGCCGGGCTAGCGACGTTCATTCTCGACGTCAACAAGTTTGACACACTCGTCGGAGGATATGTGGACCCGGGCGGGCACAATCATTCTTTCAGGGCCACCTGCATTGGAGTGTTCTGATTCAAGACGGGTGATCGGCGCGGCGAAAGTCGGCGATTACCCGTCATCTTTCCTCGTGTTATAATTTTTAAGTCTCTCCCTGCCGGCTTCACGGCAATTTCCCATTGCAGCGCGGGGATGGAGATGTTTCAGGGTCCCCATTCGCGCGCCGTTTTTGCGCGAGAATGGGCGGAGGAGGATCGCATAGATAAACGTTTTATTCGCATGAATGAGCGCATCCGCGCGCGCGAAGTGCGCGTGATTGGCCCGGACGGTGAGCAGCTTGGCATCATGTCACCGCAGGATGCGACGAGAAAGGCCCGCGAACAGAATTTTGATCTGGTAGAGATCTCGCCCAACGCTGTTCCGCCCGTTTGCCGCATCATGGACTACGGGAAATATCTGTACGAACAGGAAAAGAAGGAACGCGCGGCCAAGAAGAACCAGAAGCAGATCGTCCTGAAGGAAGTAAAGTTCAGCGTCAACGTTGATGAGCACGATTATGTGACCAAGCGCAACCACGTGCTGCGCTTCTTGTCAGAAGGCGACAAGGTAAAAGCCAGCCTGCGCTTCCGCGGACGCGAAATGGCCCATCAGAATCTCGGTCGCAAGGTGCTGGAGCGCCTGGTGACTGAGGTAGGCGACAAAGCGATTGTAGAATTTCGTCCCCGCATGGAAGGCAATACAGTGCATGTGATCCTGGCTCCGCCACGCCAGATACCCGGTGGTGGAGGCGGCAAGAAGCAGGAAAAACCGCACCAGCCACAGCAACAAGCGGCAGGCGGCGGACAACAGAGCAGCAGCTAGCTACTAGCTTCTAGCCGCTTGCTCCAGCGTGGTAAGGCGAACAACAATTTTATTTCTGATTGTCCGCCGAGTGACAATACGATTCCTCTGCTTCGCTGTAATATCAGAATTTGTTTTAGCTAGTGGCCAGCAGCCAGCAGCCAGCAGCTAGCAGCTAAGAGCTATGAACGAGGCGGCGTAGCCGCCGAGAAAATTTATGCCTAAACTGAAAACCCACAAAGGCGCAGCTAAACGCTTCAAAAAGACCGCGACCGGCAAGATCAAGCGCGGCAAAGCGTTCAAGCGTCATATCCTTACTTCTAAGGACACCAAGCGCAAACGCCAGCTCGATACCGATACACTGGTGAGCAAGGCCGATGCACCTAAAGTCCATAGAATGATCCCGTATTAAGCCGGGACAGAGTTCGGCCCGCCTGATTCCATCAGCGCTGAGGCCGGCCTGAAACAATAGCAAGCCGCATTCGGCTTGCACGCGCGTGAAGTGGGACCTAACCCTTCCCTCCAGCCGCGATAACCGCCGGGAATCCGGCCACAAAAAAGGAGCTACTCATGCCTCGTGTAAAACGTGGTACTAAGCGCCGCCAGCGCCGCAAAAAGTTACTTGAGCGTGCAAGCGGATATTTTTTAACAAAATCAAAACTTTATCGCGCCGCCAAAGAGTCGGTGGAGCGCGGATTGAAGTTTGCCTACAGCGGACGCAAGCAGAAGAAGCGCCAGTATCGCTCCATTTGGATCATCCGCATCGGCGCCGCATCGCGCGCCCAGGGAATCAGCTATAACCAGTTCATCAGCGGCCTGAAGAAGGCTGGCATTGAGCTGGATCGCAAGATACTGGCTGACCTCGCCGCCAATGATCCAGCCGGATTCACTGCGCTGGTGGAAACAGCCAAGCGCGCCAACGGCAAAGCCGCCTAAACCTCAACAGCTTTAACCACAAAGGGCACAAAGGAACACCAAGTTGCGACCTGAAAGAGTGCAACAGCTTTATGTCCCTTCGTGTCCTTTGTGGTTTAAATTTTTTCACGGCGCGGAGTACAATCGCTGCCATGCTTTCCCGCAGATCTTTCTTCAAGACCGCCGGAATCGGCGCTGCCGCCATTGCTACCACAGCAAACTTCCCTGCTGAACTTCTAAGCTGGGCTGAGCCCCAGCGAACTCCGCAGCCTGGCGGCCCAATCCTGCTTAATAGCAATGAGAATGCTTACGGTCCGCTCCCCAGCGCGTTGGCGATGAAGAATCCCCTTCAAGACGCCAACCGGTATCCGGATCGCGGCTATGGCGCTCTCCTCGACCGTCTTGCCACGCTGCACAAGATCAAAGCAGACCAGGTCATTCTCGGCGCCGGCTCAACGGAGATCTTGAAAATGTCTGCCAGCGCGTTTACCGGCCCAGGCAAGAAGCTGGTCATGGCTGCACCCACTTTTGAAGCGATCGGCGCATATGCGGAATCTGTTGGAGCAGAGGTCATCAAGGTCCCACTGGCTTCCAGTTACGCGCATCAGTTGGCGCAAATGGCGGAAGCCATGGGCAAAAATAGCGGGCTGATTTACATCTGCAATCCCAATAATCCCACGGCAAGCCTCACACCGCGGCGCAGCCTGGAAAACTTCATTCGCAGCCTTCCGCCGAATGTCTATGTGCTTATGGACGAGGCCTATCACGACTTTGTTCCTGTCTCAGCCGACTACATTTCATTTCTGCAGACTCCGGTAGATATGGATCGGGTCATCGTCGCGCGCACCTTCTCCAAGATTTACGGCATGGCCGGACTCAGGTTGGGATACGGCGTTGCGTCGGCACAGACCATTAAGCTCCTGCAGCCGCACAAGCTCGATGACAACACCAATATCGTGGCTTTGCGGGCCGCTTTGATCTCGCTTTCCCAGGAAGAGGAACATAAGATGGCCGTGCAGCGAAACGGCTTTGATCGCGATGAGTTCATGCGCCAGGCAAGGTCACGCAAGCTGGAGGTCATTCCGTCCTGGACAAATTTCGTCATGGTCAACATTCATCGGCCTGTGCGTCCCGTCATTGACTACTTTAAGAAGAACAACATCCTGATCGGCCGGCCATTTCCGCCCATGGATACTTTTGCCCGCATCTCGCTAGGCAAGCCGGAAGAAATGAAACTGTTCTGGCAGGTGTGGGACAAGCTGCCCCGGGCATAAAAGCTTCCGAACCACATCGCTAAGCCCTGGCTTTGTTATCCTAGTGTATTGCGGCTTGGCCTTCCTTCTTCATAGTGTGCTCTGGGCCAGGCCGGTGAAGTAACCCCAGGCTGGTAGTGCTCATCTCAGACAAAGCAGGAGCAATTCACATGAAAGCTGTAGCCGGAGTGGCCGTGATCATTTTGTTTGCTGCGCAGTCTCTCAGCGCACAAACAAGGACTGCGCCAGCGCCGCAGCAAAGGCTGCAGGTAGCTCCAGCTGGTACTGACCTCAATGCCGTTCTGCAGCAGATACAGCAGGCAAGCAGCTCCGCCAACCTCAACCTCGCCAAGTTGCGCATTGAAAAATGGAAGACTGATTCAGACCAGAAGAAGCAGATGCAGCAAGTGGCCGATTCCCTGCAGAAAAATATCTCCAGCGCCATTCCTGGACTCATCAGTGACATTCAAAACAGCAGAGGCAGCGTTTCATCGAGTTTCAAGCTGTACCACAATTTAAATGTCGTTTATGAATTTCTGGTTTCGCTTGCGGAGGCCGCCGGAGCTTTCGGCAAACGAGAAGAATACGAACCCCTTGCCGCCGATGCTACCGCACTGGATAGCGCGCGCCAGAACCTCTCTACCTACATCGAGCAGGCTGCCAACAGGCTTGAAATCGCCAGCCGCAATGGGGTAAATGGCTCCCAGCCACAACAGGCCAGCCAGGTGCCGGGGAAAAAGGTGGTTGTAATCGACGAGGACGAAACGCCCAAGAAGACAAAGAAAGGCACCGCAAAATCAACAAAGAAAAAGACTTCTCCTGCTTCTTCGGCCAACCCTACTCCCTCGCCTGTTCCCCACTAAATTCCATTCCATCTATTCTGGAACTTCCGTTCATGATTCGGGGTCTATCTTTCAAGAGGTTGCTGTTCCCTTGAATGTTACCGCCGTTACAGCAGGAGCAGTTGTGGCGGCGCACATATCCTGCGAAAATGGGGTGGTCGCCATGAGAAAAATGGCGGGAGTAACAGCATTGGGTAATATCGCCAGCGCAATCGGCATTCGGGCTGAGGAAGCTTCGATTGTCGCCGAGCTCAAAGCGGGCTCAGAAGAGGCATACAACTGGCTTGTCTCGCATTATCACCAGCCCATTTATAGCCTGGTATATCGGATCCTGACCGATCCTACAGATGCCGCGGACACTACGCAGGAAGTGTTCCTCAAGGTTTTTCGCGGCATGAAACGCTTCAATGGCGAATGCAGCCTCAAGACCTGGCTCTACCGTATCGCGATCCATGAAGCCTCCAACCAGAGGCGCTGGTGGTTCCGGCACAAGAGCAAGGAGACCCCGATGGAGGCGCACATTGATGAAGACGGCAATTCCTTCGGCCTGAGTGACACGCTGGCCGATAAAGGCGAATCGCCGCTTGAGATCTTTGCTCACGAAGAGGTGCGTGCGCGAGTCGAACAGGAGTTAAAGCAGGTTCCTGAACCGTATCGCACCACCCTGATGCTGCGCGATATTGAAGGTCTTGCGTATGAGGAGATTGCTGAAGTGCTGCAGATTTCGCTGGGGACGGTAAAGTCCCGGCTGATCCGCGGCCGCGATGCGCTCAGGAAACGGTTGGAAGACTTTGTGAAAGAAATGAATTCTGAGGTGGGGGGAAAGAAACCGGCGTTCAGCCCCGGGCCGCCGGTGAAAGCAAAATTGGAGGCACACTCATGAGATGTACGGAGGCGAAGCCCCTGTTCTCTTCGTATCTGGATGGCGCCATGAACGGCGCGGAGATGCACGATATCTCCACCCATCTGCGCGAATGCACAGATTGCCATTCAGAGTACACACAGTTGGAAAACACACGTTCCATGGTTTCTGCTCTTGGACGCCGGCAGCCCCCCTCTGACCTGGCGTTGAAGATCAAAGTGGCTCTATCGAGTGAAATAGCACGGAGCCGCCGTGGCCTTCTGCAGGGCTACATGGTGCGGTTGGAAAATGCGTTCAATGAAATGATGTTCCCGGCCACCGCCGGACTGCTCTCAGCCATCATCTTCTTTGGCGCATTGATCGCGTTGCTGGTTCCGGCGCAGGTCAGCGCCTATGACGATGTTCCTTCCAGCTTTTACACTCCGCCACGGCTTCAGGTTATGGAATATCCTGAGCCGGAGCTGAACCTGGATTCACCAGTGGTGATCGAAACCTACGTGGATTCCAGCGGGCGAGTGGAAAATTACCGCATCATCTCTGGCCGCGATGATGAAGAAGTTCGGGCGCAGCTGAACCGTGCGCTGTTGTTCACGATCTTTGCTCCGGCGCAGTCCTTTGGCCGCCCCGTCGCGGGCAAGGCCATCATGTCCTTCTCTCACATAAATGTGAAGGGATAACAGGCCAGAATTGCCATAAAATAGGGTCAAACCTTTGCGTTTGACCCTATTTGTTTTTCTGGCCTAAACTTGAGCTTTCCCGCACATTTGGAGGCGACCTGAGGCAAAAAATCCAACTCTGCATCTGCTCCCTGCTGCTCGTTCTGGCAGCTTCGGGAAGTTCTTTTGCACAAACCACCAAGGCGCAGCTGGAGATCAGTGAAACATTCTTCAGCATGGCGGCTGCCCTCAACAGTTGCGGCTATGACTCAGGCCTTGATGCCTCATTGCCATTGCGCCAACAGGTCCGCGCAGATCTGCAGACCGCGGTGAGAAAGTCGCCTGAAGCACAACAACGGCACTCTGCTCTCTGCCAGTTCTGGACGGAGCACCAGCAGCCTGGCGGTGAAAACGATGTCGCGCCCTATGTATCTCTCACCTTGGATTTAGGCCCTCCGCCGGGATTCGCGCCCACCCTGGCTGAAGCCGATCTCGCGCCTGACGCTTCCCGCGTCCTGGGCGTGGTCTCACTGCTGCAGAAGTTCTACCAGGCGTCTGACTTGCATGCCTTGTGGCAGAAGTACCAGGGACAGTATCAAGGGCTGGTTTCGCAGCTGCATGATCCGGTTTCCAAGGCGCTGACCAACACCGATCTTTATCTCAAACTGCCATTCACCAACTATCCAGGACAGCGCTTTGTGGTTTATCTGGAACCTCTGCTCTCGTCCACCGAGGTGGATGCGCGCAACTACGGCAGCAATTACTACATGGTTGTCTCGCCTGACCGGGAAGGCCACATCCGCTTCCCCGAGATTCGCCATACCTATCTGCACTTTGTTCTCGACCCCATGGCTCTGGCCCACGCCGGCAGCCTTAAACAGCTTGAGCCGCTTCTGGAAGATGTAAAGAACGCGCCGATGGGACAGTCCTTCAAAAACGACGCTTCTCTGCTGGTGAATGAATGCCTGATCCGCGCCATTGAGGTGCGGACATCTATTCCAAAGTCGAATGAAGCAGCGCGTACTGCCGCAGTAAGGCGCTCTGTGGAAGAAGGCTTCGTTCTTACACGTCTCTTTTACGATGAGCTGGGGGACTTTGAAAAAGAATCCATCGGCATGAAAGATGCTTATGGCAATTTGCTGCATGGAATTAATCTGGAGCGCGAAAGAAAGCGTGCTCGCGAAGTTGTATTCCGCCAGGAGGCAGCGCCTGAAGTCGTGACCGCGCTGTCCGCGACGCCGGAAGAAGACCACTTGCTGAACGTAGCCGAGCAGAAGCTGGCCAGTGGCGATCGCGAAGGCGCACAGAAGATTGCGCAACAAGTATTGCAGCGCAATCACGGTGGCGACCAGCCTGGCCATGCGGCATTCATCCTGGCACGGATTGCTTCGCTTGCTGGGCATATGGAAGAAGCTCGCAGCAGCTTTGAGCAGGCTGCGGGCTCTGTGCATGATCCGCGAATGCTGGCCTGGAGCCACATCTATCTTGGCCGCATTTATGACATCCAGCAGGAACGTGGGCGCGCCGTAGAGCACTACCAGGCCGCTTTGGCCGCGGGCGATCCTTCAGCGGACACCAAGGCTGCGGCGGAAAAAGGTCTAGCGATGCCCTATCAGCCAAACCAGCCTAAAGGGGCAAAAAAGTGATACGAAAAGCCATTATGGGCGTCTTCTTCGCGGCTTGGTCCCTTGCGCTAGTCGCACAGCAGCCTGCGCCAACGCCTACCCCTAAGACTGGCCGTCATGTCCCGGAGGCAAAGACCCGCCAGGAATTTAATGACTACAACACTGCTTACGCGCTCTCCGGCGGAGCGCAGATGGAGAAAGCTGCGGACGATTTTGCCGCCACGTATCCAGCCAGCGAATTGAGATCTTATCTTTACTCCAAGGCGCTCCACGAATACCAGAATGAGAACAATCCCGGCAAGATGCTGACCATGGGGAAAAAGGTGCTGCAGTTCGATCCAGACAATAGCATCGCGCTGGTGCTTACTGCCACGGTTCTGGCTGACAGCCTGGATGAAAAAGATCCTGACCGGCAGCAGAAGATCGCAGAGATAAAGAAAGACAGCATGCGCGCGCTGGAGACCGTGGATTCAGCGTTTACTCCTCCTGCCAATGCCACTGCGGAGCAGGTGACGGCCTACAAAAAGACGCTGCAGTCAATGGCGCACTCAGCGCTTGGAATCACGGCCTTGAAAACTGAAGACAACAAGACCGCCGAGCAGGAACTAAAGCTCGCTGCAGATCTGAACGCCACCCAGCCCGATCCCTACATCTGGTATCACCTGGCGTTGGCGCAAGACCACCTGGAAAAATATCCTGAGGCGCTGGTCTCGATTAACAAGGCTCTGGAATATGCCGGTAATAACTCTGACCTGGCTGATCTCGTCCGCAATGAGCGCAAACGATTGCTGATGCAGAATGGTCTAATGGGAACGCAGGGCGCATCAGGCGAAGAAATAAAACAGCAGGCGCCAGTTCCGAAGCCTACATCACCAAAGTAGAATGCCTTTAACAGTGAGCACAAAACGTAAGGAAAGGGTTATGGTTCGCTCATGGCTTCCTGCTCTCCAGAAAGAAGCTTTGCTCACTGTATTGCTTGCCAGCCTAGCTCTTTGTGCATCTGCTGCTGAAGTGCCAGCCCAAAATCAGGCGTCTCGCAGCGCAATACAGCAACTGCCCGAGCCGGCGCACCCAATCGCAAAGACCCAGCAGGAGCGTGACGATTTCAATCGCGCATACGTATTAACCTCTGCAAAGCCAGCTGAAGCGGCGGCAAATGATTTTTCCGCCAAGTATCCTGGCAGTGAGCTGAGTCACTATCTTTATTCCAATGCGATGCTGCGGTACCAGCGGGAAAATAATCCGGCAAAGATGCTGGAGATGGGCGAGAAGGTCCTTACGCTCGATCAAGACAACCCTCTTGCCCTGATGCTCACGGCAACTGCCGTGGCTGACAGCCTGGTTGAGCACGACCGTGATCGCGAACGGAAAGTTGGGATCGTGAAGCGCAATGCGAACCGGGCCATCCAGGCGGCAGAGAACAGTTTTTCTTCTGCAGATTCACCCGGATCAGCTCTGTATAAAACGACTCTGCAGTCAATGGCATATTCAGCACTTGGGCTGGTGAAGCTGAAAACCGGGGATGATGCGGGAGCGGAAAAAGACCTGATGACCGCCGCAGAGCTGCGCAAAGTCCGTCCTGATCCTTATGTCTGGTACCATCTGGCGCTTGCTCAGGACCATCGAAAGAAATATACGGCGGCTCTCAATTCAGTGGAGCAGGCATTGCAACTCGCCAGTTCTAATCCGGAGTTGCAAAAACTGGCTGAGGCCGAGCACGAACGGCTGTTTACACTGGCCAGAAGTCCCCGAAATGCGGGGCCGCAGTGAGCAGTATCGTTATGAAATCAGACCTCTCTGCGCTTCAAGCCACGCTGGGCCACACCTTCCATCATCCGGAGATGCTGGAGCGCGCCCTTACTCATAGCTCGCACGCGCATGAGGAGGCCAAGGCCAGCGGGACGGAAGGCGCTGCCGTCGAAAAACTCGATAACGAGCAGTTTGAGTTTCTTGGAGATGCAGTACTCGGACTCGTAACGAGCCAACTCCTGTTTGAAAGGTTCCCTACATTTCATGAAGGCCAACTTTCGAAGTTGAAGGCCCATTTGGTCAGTGCAGAGCATCTGGTCAATGTAGCCATACGGCTTGGGCTTGGACAGTATCTGCGTCTCGGCCGCGGTGAAGAGCGCAGTGGCGGCCGCACCAAGGGAACGCTGCTGTCAGACGCAATTGAAGCTGTGATCGCCGCCATGTATCTCGATGCCGGTCTTGAAAAGACGCGCGAATTTATTATCCGGCACATTCTTGAATCTGAGCTGGAAGCCATCACGGCAGAGGGCGAAAACGAGTTCAGCCTCGCTGATTACAAGTCAGCGCTGCAGGAGCTGCTGCAGTCCAGCGGACGGCAGCAGCCTGTCTATGCCACAGTGAAAGAAGAAGGGCCGGACCATCGCAAGACCTTCACCGTGGAAGCCCGAATCTACATGCAAGGGCAAAGCAAGCCGGAATACGTGGCGCGAGCTGAAGGCGGCACAAAGAAGAAAGCCGAACAGCTCGCAGCCAAGCAGGCGCTGGAGCAACTGCGCGCGCATACTGAAAACGAATGAGCCAGGAACCACAAAGCGGCGCCGAGCAGGATATGCCATCTACTCGTGCTTCTTCCCATCCAGCGCCGGAGTTGCAGCCTGAACCTGCGCCACAGCAACCAGCTGCTGAGCAGCCTGTTGAAGAACAGCTGTCTCCGCCGAAGGCGCAAATAGTTCATCCTGCCTATCAGGAAGAAAGGCCTGGCCTGTTCGGTATTCAGGCATTCTTTACTGTGGTGATCTTCAGCATCTTTGTGATCACCTTCATCGTGCAGGCTTTTCAGATTCCCTCGGGTTCAATGGAAAATACCCTTTTGATCGGCGATTTTCTGTTGGTGGATAAATTGCACTTTGCCGGTGAAGCAGTTTCAGGCAAGTTGCTGCCGTATGGCAAAATCGAGCGCGGCGACATCATCGTCTTTTACTATCCTGTCGATCCCCGGCAATTTCTGGTCAAGCGCGTAATTGGCCTGCCTGGGGACCACGTGCGGCTTCGCAACAAGGTTGTTTACGTGAATGGCGTTCCGCTGCGTGAAAACTACGTCGTTTACAAGCAGTGGATTCCTGATGGCTATCGTGACAACTTCCCTTCCCAGCAGGCGTATTCGCGCGATATCGACCGGCGCTGGCGCTACCAGTTGCAGAACTACATAAACAACGGCGAAGTAGTTGTCCCACAGGGGCAGTACTTTGTGATGGGTGACAATCGCGACCAAAGTCTTGACAGCCGTTATTGGGGCTTTGTACCCAGGGCCAACATCGTAGGCCGACCTCTGGTCATTTATCTCTCCGTTACAGGCTCGGGAGATGACGGCTCGGATGATAAACTTTTGCATTCGGGACAAATTGCCCACTGGCTGCACTTTGCACGCTGGGACCGCATGTTCCGTCTCGTCCGTTGATCGCTAAATTCTTGATCCAGGAAACCTGTTTTGTTCGGCAAAAATAAAGGCATAGTACCGGAAAAGAAGAAAGAGAGCTTTTCTGAATCTCTTTCTGGCATCGCTGCCGTATTCGTATCTGGACTTTTCATCATTACTTTTATTGTGCAGGCATTTGAAATACCGTCAGGATCCATGGAAAACACGCTGCTGGTCGGCGACCACGTTTTTGTGGACCGCCTTACGCCAATGGCCAGGGCCAAGTACATTGGCCCGCTGATGCCCTACCGCGAGATCCACCGTGGTGACATCATCGTGTTTCTCCATCCGACGGAACCCGGCATGTATGTGGTGAAGCGCGTCATGGGAATACCTGGTGACAGAATCCGGCTGAAAGATGGCGTGGTCTATCGCAATGGCGAGCCGCTGAAAGAGCCGTATCTGCATGCCCATGACCGGCCAACCAGCCCGTATCGCGACGATTTTCCCGCAGTGCAGGCCGGCCCGCTGGACGACGTAACATCCGAATGGCCCATGCAGATGAGCTCTCATGTTCGGAACGGAGAGCTTGTTGTTCCTCCGGACAACTACTTTGGGATGGGCGACCATCGCGATGTCAGCCTCGACAGCCGTTACTGGGGTTTTATTCCCCGGGAAAATATTGTTGGACACCCGCTCTTTATCTACTGGTCATTTGAGACGCCTGCCGATCAATATGAACGCAAAGCGGCGGGCGAACGCATCAGCTTTTTAGGACACGTGATTCTCCATTTTTTTGATCAGACGCGCTGGAGCCGCATGTTCCATCTGGTGCGCTAATTTAGCTGAAGGAAATATCATTGCCATTCGTTGAAAAAAAACAGGCCGGCAAGAAGCCAGAAAAGCCGAAGGAAACTCTCCCGGAGTCGATCGCCGGAATTGCGTCTGTGCTGGTGGTAGGGCTTTTTATTCTTACGTTCATCGTTCAGCATTTTGAGATTCCTTCCGCTTCCATGGAAAAGACGCTGTTGGTCGGCGACCACGTCTTTGTAGATCGCCTTACCACCACCGGCAAAGGTCCGATGAGCTGGCTGTTTCCCTATCACGATATTCAGCGCGGCCAAACTGCTGTATTTATGACACCCGATTCCACTGAGCAGGGGCTGTACTTGGTGAAGCGGATCATCGGCGTGCCAGGTGATCACATAAAGCTGCACAATGGACTGGTAATCCTGAACGGAGTTCCTCAAAAAGAGCCTTATGTAACAATCCGTGACGGCTTCCATCGCGAGTACCGCGACGAGTTTCCCCGGGCAATTTATGACGAGTATGGCTCCATGGCTCCCGGGTGGCTTGAAACACTCAAGGCGAGTATTCATGGTGATGAAGTGATCGTACCGCCCGGACACTACTTCGCCATGGGCGATAGCCGCGATAACAGCAAAGACAGCCGCTACTTCGGCTTTGTTCCGCGTGAAAATATCATTGGCAGGCCGTCATTCATCTTCTGGTCATTTGATATTCCAGAGCAGACGGCTGAGCCTAAGCCGATCTCTGATCGCGTTGAATCGTTTTTGCACACCACGCTGCACTTCTTTAGCCTGACGCGCTGGAACCGTCTTTTTCACTTGGTGCGCTAATGGCAGCCGGACGCAAAAAAATCGTGATCGCAATGCTGTTTGTGCTGGCGCTGGCCATTTTCTTGCCGCCAAACATCAATGGAACGCGCTTCAGCAAGCAGCTCGCTTCATCGCTGAGCACCGCGCTTGGACGCCAGGTAAAGATCGGATCAGTGAAATACCGGCTCTTTCCGCGGCCCGGTTTTGATGTTTACGATTTTCAAGTCATGGACGATCCCGCCTTCAGTGCAGAACCTCTGCTGCTCTGCGGCAAGGTCACAGCCGACCTTCGGCTTACCTCGCTCTGGCAGGGGCGCTTGGAGATCGCCAATCTTAAGCTCACAGATGATGCTGCCCCGCCCAGCCTGAATCTGGTCTATTCCGGAGAGCACTGGAACCTGGAATCTCTACTGCTGCGCGTGGAGCAGGTGCCCACAGCGCCCACGGCCAAGCGCCGAGCTGAGCAGCGTTCTCGCTTCCCTTACATCGCCGCCACGGGCGGCCGGATTAACTTGAAGATTGGCCCGGAAAAGAAGCCTTACGCCATCATCAACACTGATTTTGCACTCTGGCTTGCAGCAGAGGACATCTGGCATTTGCGTATAGAAGGCCATCCGGTTCGCACTGACATGAATTTAAGTGACACCGGCACTGTGCGCCTGGAAGGCGATATGAAACGCTCAGCCACACTGCGCGACATGCCAGTAAAGATGCAGCTTTCCTGGGAAAAGGCGCAGCTCGGCCAATTTACCGGCCTGGTGCTTGGGCAGGACAAAGGCTGGCGTGGCGCACTGGACAGCAGCGCGGAAGTATCCGGCCCGCTGGCAAACCTTCATATTACCGCCAGCGCTGACCTCAAAAATTTCCGGCGCTTTGATATCAACCGTGAAGACGCTCCCACGCTCCATGCGCGCTGCCTGGGCGACTATAGCAGTGCAATCCTGGCTCTTAAATGCGATGTGCCGCTCGGTACGGGCGGGGTGCTGATTACCTCACATCTGTCCCCGTTGGCACGGAACTATGATGTTTCCGTTGTAGCAAACCGCGTGCCTCTCTCGGTGCTGGCGGCATTTGCGCGCCATGCGCAGAAATCGCTGCCGGATGATTTCACTGCTACGGGTGACCTTACCAACGCGGCCTTTGGCTTTCATTCCCACGCCGGCATGCATGATTTTCATGGAACGGGAATGACATCACCATTCCTGCTGCAATCCTCAGTTGCCGATAAGCCGTTTCCGGTGAGCGCCGTGCGGTTTCATATTGGGCCGCCGGACACGCCAGGGCTGGTAGCTACGCCTCGAAAGAAGAAATCAGCCGCACAGACCGTCTCTCCTGCCCCTAATGCAGCATTTCAGCCATCGGCTCTTACCATTGATTCCTTCTCCGTGCAGATGGGCACCACAACTCTTGAGCTGCAGGGAAATCTAGATTCTGCAGGGTACTTAGTCGGCGCCAGAGGCATGGTGCCTTTAGAAAGGCTGCTCGTCTTTGGCCGCGTAGCCGGATTCCCTTCCCACATCGGCAATGCAACTGCCTCAGCGCAAGTTGATCTGAACGTCAGCGGTGTTTGGGCAAACTTTGCTCCACCAAAGCTTCATGGAACTGTGCATCTGCAAAATCTGGCAGCATGGATCCCCGGGATCAAAGACCGGCTTGCGCTTTCTGAGGCTGACGCCCAGTTCACTGATATTGCACTCGTGCTGAACCACATCGCGGGACAGTTTGAGCATTCGCCGGTGGCCTTTACCGGCTTTATCAGCAGCCCTTTGAATTGCACTAGCAACGCTCTTTGTCCGCTGGAATTTGATCTCCACTCTGACGCGCTTGCCGTTAGTGATGTCGCGAACCTTCTCGGCGTCTCAGATAAGGGCTGGAACATACCGTTTTTCTCTGGCTCTGATAACAAGCTGCCGGATTTTCGCGCCGCAGGAACTCTCTCAGTAGGCGAGCTGAAGGCCGCAGACCTGCCGCTGGAGAAATTTGCCGCGCATGTTGAAGTTGGCGACCACCTGCTTGCCATGAATCATATTTCTGCAAAGCTCGGCGGCGGTTCAACCCAGGGAGAATGGAAAGTTGATTGGAGTGGCTCTCAGCTTCGCTGCAGCGGGACCGGCACACTTGAAGGAATCACGCTGGATCGCGTGGCGCCACCGGATACCGTTCCCGGTCAGGTAGCGCAATGGGTTTCCGGCCGCGGCCAAATCAGCTATTCTACGCACTTTGAAGGCAAATCAACCGCAGAAATGCTCTCCAGCGCTGCGGGCCACATTGAGTTTCAAATCAGCAACGGTAGCTCAAGAACTCTGCTTCTGGAGGCTGCCAGGCCATTGAAGTTCCAGGCAGCCCAGGGCGTTTTGGAAATGGAACATCAGGGTTTGAAGCTGCTCCCAAGCAAATTTAAAGCAGAGAACCGCATCTATCTCATGAGCGGGACCATATCTCTGGCGAACAAGCAGACGAACTTGAAGGTGAGCACCAGCGGCGCACAGTGGGATATTACCGGCACGCTGGATAAGCTGAAGATCCTGCCGCAACCGCTCACCGCCCAGGCTGCTCCCGCGCATACAAAATGAAGTTTCCCGGGATGATACTGACGATGTTTCTGCTGGCCAGTGTTGTGTTTATTGCCCAGCAGCAGCCCTCAACTGCGCCTTCGGCTAAATCGCAGGCAGGCTCAGGGCATCGTTTGGCGCAGAGCCTGCAAACCAAGCTGAACCATATCCAGCAGAATGGCGCGCGTGACAATCCTGACCAGAGCCCCACGGTCATGACTGAAGAGGAGATCAACGACTACATCGCCTCCGGCGGCATCGTGCTGCCTCAGGGAGTGAAAAAGCTGCGGCTGGAGGGACGTTCAGGAATCGTCACGGCATTTCTCAATGTTGATTTTGACGAAATCCGCGGCGGGCAGAACCTTTCTAATCCCATGCTGTCAGTTTTCAGCGGACGTCACGATGTCCGCGTGGAAGCTGATGCCGCCGGCAGCGGACGTGAAGGCAAGGTTCAGGTGCGCGACGTAAGCATTGATGGGTTTACAGTTCCCCGCATGGCCCTGGAATATTTTGTCAGCAAATACATCACGCCGAAATATCCGAATATCGGTCTGGACTCCACATTCCAGCTGCCGAACAAGATTGACATGGCAACTGTCGGATACCACAAGCTGACGGTCACACAAAAATAAGACTCATACCGATCGTCAACTCATTTGAGAAATGTACAACTATTCGCCAAGCGCCACGGAGGTCTGCCGCGATAAAATAGCCGCTATGCTAAAGCACATTCGCTGGAATGACGTTGAACTGGAAAAGCTCAATCCCCTGCTTGATCGCCAGATGATTACCGGTGAAAACCTGATGCTGGCGCGCGTCCTTTTAAAGAAGGGGTGCGTGGTGCCGGAGCACAGTCACTTAAACGAGCAGCTCACTTATATTTTAGAAGGCGCGCTTAAGTTTTGGATCGATGGCCAAGAGATCATTGTGCGCGCCGGCGAAGTCCTCTGCATTCCTCCGCACATGCCGCACAAAGCTGAAGCCATTGAGGATACGGTGGACCTGGATGTCTTCTTTCCGCCGCGCCAGGACTGGCTCAGTAAATCAGATTCATATCTGCGCAACGCCGAGCCCGCTGCAAGCCGTTAGAGAACAGGCAAATTCGCGGTTTGCGTTCAGGTATCCGCTTCAACAAAAAAGGCTGGCGAAACATTGCCAGCCTGTATAGTTTTTCCGTCGCTGCAATTATGGTGTAATGGTCAACGTTCCATTCGAAATGGTAAGCGCATAGTTGCTGATCTTCCCGGATCCATCCACCAGCGTGGGAACGATAGGATAGGCTCCCGCGGTGCTGCTGGTCGTAGCCGAGCTGGCATAAGTTGCGCTTATGGCTTCACCGTTTTTGACTCCGGTGACCGTGCCGATAAAGGCGGGGTTGGGCTGGCCAGCTGCGCGTGTCAAATCAAGAGCAACGATGCTGAGCGGCGCAGGGCTTACCGTGAGAGTGCCATTGTTGATGACCACATTGTAGTTGACCAGATGATTGTTCGGATCAACCAGAGTAGGAACGATCTGGTAATCTCCCACCGCGCTGCTGGCGTTAGCAACGCTAGAGTAAGTTACCGTGATCGTATCACCGCTGATCATGCCAGTGACAATCCCGGTGAATTGGGGATTCGAATCACCATAGAACCGGCCAGCATTCATTGCGGTTACCGTGAGCGTTGGTTTTGTCTGCGCCTGCATGGCCACCGAAGCCGCCATGACCAAGAGCAGGGTTGTAATGAAAAAGGTTATGGATTTTGGGCGTGTACTCTTGCCGGCAGGCAGAGTGGAAGAGTTCCGCAAAGTGTACATATTTTCTCCCGAAATGTCTCAGCTGAGACTTACCCCACGACCTTCACGGCTAACCGTGGAGACCGTTTTCGGCCTGACCTAACCCCAGTCTGGCACGAAAATTATTTGAGGGATTTGAGCCCGGAAGAATGCTTTCTCTAGTCCCCTGACATCTTCCCAGTCACAACGCCGATCAGGCGCTGCCTGGTGCAACAATACCGAATGTATTGTACTGCGCAAATTATTGAAGGGATGGAGCCCAGATAGGGTACTGCCTCTAGCCCTTGCAAGTGACGAAGAAAAGCCGATATGAAAAAACTTTCACTCCGCCTTAAACTAGAGACCCTATTCCTGATCAATTAGAGAAAAATTAAGACAAGATTAAAATTTATTATGATTTGAGGCGAGGAAAGAGAGGCTGGTTGGAGAAAACCAGCCTCCCAGGTAGCGGGAAACTGCAAATGCAGTCTAGTCCAAAGATGGCGCTCGGATGCGGCTTACCGCGCCATCACGGGAAATCCGGTCCGGCGCCTGGGCCTGCTATTCCGTTCACGTGCACGCTTTTGGGGGAGGGATTTTAGCCGCCTTCCAATTGCGCCGCACCGTTCTAACCATCTCCTGGCTTCAGCGGACCAGCCGCCGGGCGAGCGGCACCGGTTGGCTGAATCCGGAAGCAGCATCTGAATTCAACGTCACGATTAGCGGGATCGCTACATCAAACCAGACATTGCCTTGCCAAAGCACCCCACCACCACACCATTTCATTAAGTCTCAGCTCCGCAGAACTCTATCTAACCGCTGCAGACCTGTGCTTAAGAGTGCCCGAACACCTCATCTCAACAGCAAGGGCTTAGAAGCATATTAGCGATTCATTAAAATTTCTCATCGCTCAATTGCACATTCTTGCGCTGAGCGGGCACCATGCAGGACGGAAAATTTTTTGGCACGATCAGGAAACGTCCAAGCCAATTGATCTCATCAGCTCAATTCCGTTGCTTGTTGTGACTACGCCGGCGCGGAGCTGGTAATCGAAGGAGAGCTTGTCGTCTTCAAATTTCTCCTGAAAATGGACGTTCTTTACCCGCCCGGGAAAAACGTCTTCAAGCTCAGTGAGAGCCAGATCATGCGTCGTTACCAGGCCAATTGCGCCGTTGCCTATGAGGCTGCGCAAAATACCTTCAGTGCCGGCGCGGCGGTCGCGTGAGTTGGTGCCTTGGAGTATCTCATCAAGCAAAAAAAGCGTGGGCTGTGAAGCTGAAACATCAATCACCTGCCGCACCCGCTTGATCTCCGCGTAGAAGTGGGAAATACCCTGCTGGAGCGAGTCTGAGGTACGCATGGAGGCAGCGATCGCCACGCGAGAGAGCCGCAACCGGGTAGCCCGGACAGGCGCGCCCATCATCGCCAGAACGGCATTAACGCCAACTACGCGCAAATACGTACTCTTGCCGGACATGTTGGACCCGCTCACCAGCAGCACCTGGTTTGCTGTGCCGAGTTGCGCATTGTTTCGCACGCACTTGCCGGCCGGAAGCAGCGGATGCCCCAACGCTTCCCCTTCAAAGACTGGAGTGTCGCCTGCCGGAAGCATATCTGGAAACGGGTCGCTTTCGTGTTCGTATGCATAAGCGCCCAGTGAAGTAAGCGCCTCGATCTGGCCAACCACATCCAGCCACACTGCTACTCCGCCGCCATATTTGAGACGCCAGCCATCCAGTGCGAATGCCAGCTGAAGCGAATAAAGCAGCGGGACATCAAACAGGCGCACGAACCAGTTGTGGCGTGAGTCATCAAGATCGGAAAGCGTGTCCAGCCGGGCGATGCACTCTGAAGGGACAGAGCCGTGTGTGCTTAGCTGCGCCTGCAATCGCTGGAGCAACGGAGAATCAAATTTTTCCGCTTCGATTCGGCGTAGGATCTCCGCCAGCGAATCCAGGTCCTTGTGGGATTCATCCAGACCGGCGAAGACCTTTTCCAGGCGATGCCTTAAGCCATACACAATGCTGCCGTTGATCAGGACGGACAAAATGAACGGCGTCCACAAGCTGATGAAGGCGTACACCAGCGCAGCCATGCTGAATATGGCAAGGAGAAGCGCCCACCAGCGGCCGTCTTTCAAGCCGCTGTGCTCCTGCGCCCAGTGCGCCAATTCTTCCGGATGGGCCTGTATGCGCTCGCTTTCGCCTGCAACTGCCAGGTCTTCTCTCAGTCCGACCTTCTTTTTGAGCTCAACAATCGCTGCCTGCCGTTCCTGGATTTCCTGCGCTGATGCGGGCGCGAGCAGCCAGCGCGCCAGGCATCGCCTGCCCATGTTCGTGCGCGCCGTGGAAAGCAACTGGAAAAGGCTTCCCTGCCCCAGAATGTCCAGGTCTTCCGCGTACGGATGAAGCGGGTCTTTGAACTCGTCGCCAGTATCGCCGGTTCCGGTCCAGCGATCTTCGATCCTTGCCAGTCCGCGAGCATAAACTGCCCCTGCGCGCTTTGCCCGGTTCATGGCCTGCACCACGCGTCGATGGACCAGTCCTAGAGCAATAAAGAGAACAATTGCGCCAATGAGCAGATAAAACCAAAGCGAGCTTCCGTGTGAAAGCCAGGCCAGGACGACAATCAGGACAAACAGCACGATACGAATATTGCCAAGCAGGAGATGCTTGCGCTGCAATCGGGCAAGCGTGGTTTCGCGCTCCTGCAGGCGGCGTTGGTATTCAAGTTTAGAAGAGGAAGATAAGTGGCTTTCAGGGCTTGGGTTCAAAAGGGCTTCGCGCTGGCTATTCGTATTCAATGTCATCGCGCCGGTCTTTATTTTGGCCGCTCTTTCAAGTAAATGCAAAAGGGTGCGGCCACAAACCGTACCCTCAATTGACTTTTAGCAACAGTCCAGGACACATTTGTACCCTGCTTGAACTTGCCAGCTGCTAATATTTTTTTGGCCGCGATGCGCCACTTAATATACGATGACTGTACTTATCCAAAAATCCTGGGCATAAAAGACCCGGAAATTTGCAGAGAAATCGTGCTTTGAAACGCCATCGAGCACAGCAGGAAACTTTGCCATGAGCACCAACCACGCCAAATTGCTGTTCCTGCTGCTGATCGTGTTGGTAACCCTGCTGTTTTTCTTTCACAATCCTCAAGGCGGATTTCAATCCAACAATGGGCCGACAACGCCGCTCAATAACCTGCGTTTTGCCATCGCTGTTCTGATTCTCCTGCTTGTGAAGCAGCAGGTTTCCATTTTGATCTTGTCGATCAGTAACCGGCTTCTGGTGCATCGACTAGCCAGTTCGCTTGAATCTTCCCCCGTTCTTACCGGCATTTCTCTCCGCTGCTGATTTCCTCCGTGTCGTGACACCGGCGCATAAGGGCGCTCGGAGTGCAAATCCATCGACGAGAGGGGATCAACATGCCCAAAAATCATTACCTGGCTGCAAAGCCCCAGCCTCAGCGGCTCAAATGGACGCTGGTTGCTCGAACAAGGTATTCCTGGCTGGTTGAAATCGCAGGCAAGCTCATGCATGTCCGTTTTAAACCTGTACGCTTAAAAGGAAAGCCGCGCTATACAGTGCCTCCGGACTGCGATCCCATGATGTGGTAAGGCTTCTCTGGTGGAGTTTCCGTCCAGCAGAAAAGGCGCATGCATTTCTGCATGCGCCTTCTGTAATATATCCGGCTTTAACGCTCGCCGAACGGGAAGTCAATATAGGGTCCAGACGTTATTCGAATATCAAAATCGCCGCGGCGATCACCGTCGTCCACAAGCCGCGCTTGTCGCCTACGCCGCTCTGCGTGATGTTGGTTGTCCGGACGATCTTGTTGGAGATGCGGTAGATCTCTTTTTTCTCGTCCCAGGACTTGTCAGGGTCGAATTCCACGTTGAGCGTGGTAGCAAGCATCTCAGCCGCGAGCTCTTCAGCGTATTCGCCGGCGACATCATCCGCTTCGCCGAAAGAATGATGTTCACTCAGATAGCCGTAGGTGCTGCGGTCGGCGGGCATAGCCAGGCCAATGCTGGCAGCGGTAAGGCGATGCGGTTCGCGCGTGGAGTTCTCAGCCACCACGGCAAAAGTAACTTCGCCGGGGTAGAGGAACTTGACGCCTTCCTTGCGCGAGATGAGCTTGCAATGCGGCGGGAAGATGGAAGAAACCCTGACCAGGTTCTGTGCTGCGATGCCGGCATCCCGTAATGCCAGCTCAAAAGAAGTAAGCCGCTCTTTATGCTTTCCTACACCGTTGGTCAGGAAGATGCGCTTAGGCACCATGTCTAATCCCAATTGAGTCCGCCTCCAGAGAAAAATCTGATCTTGTGCCGAATTAAAAAAAATAACATATGGCGCAGGGTACGCGTGCAAAAATTCCACGAAAATTTTTCACTGAGAGAGCCTGCGGGGGGCTGCTGCTCGACGTGCACTGAAATTGGTGCAGGTGAGAGTTGATGAGGGAATATTTGCCGCTGCGTAACGCGAACCAGCGCGGATTCGAAGAAAGACAGAGCTGAAAAGCGGAATTACTTTGCGCCCTGCGGGAGGGCAGAACCTGAGCCGGCCTGCTTGATCTTCACTGCAATATCAATAAAGGCCAGCGCAGCGCGGCTGAGGGCCTTGTCTTTGCGGAAGACAAGCGCGAGATCGCGGCGAATAGAAGCGTCAGCCATTGCGATGGCGGCAAGCACTCCCGCCTTCACGTCTTCACTCACATTCGACCGGGCAATAAAGCCTATACCTACATTGGCGGCCACGAAGCGCTTCAGCAGTTCGCTGGAGTCAAGCTCCATGGAGATCTTTGGCTTCAGGTTGCGCTCGTGGAAGAGATTTTCCAGTGAGTCGCGTGTGCGTCCGACCTTTGGGAGAAGCAGCGGAAAATGGACAACGTCAGCGATGGTGGCCTGCTTGAGGCGGCTCAGCGGATGCCCCGGCGGCGCAATGATGACCAGCTCGTCACGATGAATGGTGACAACCGTTAGCCGCTTGTCATCAACTGGGGCGGAGACCACGCCGAAGTCAACGGAGTTATCGATGATTGACTCCATAATTTTTGCGCGCTCCAGGCGGCTGACCTGAACGCCGACTTCGGGATAGAGTCGTTTAAATTCGGCAAAAACTTCCGGCAGTATGTGAAGGCAGGTGCCTTCATTTGCTCCAACAACGATTTCGCCGCGCGGCACCCGCTCCATCTCAGCAACGGTGACCAGCATGGTCTTGCGTGAGTCCAGCGTCTGCTCCGCATATTGCTGAAAGAGTTTTCCTGCCGCGGTGAGTGCAACCTTGCCGCCGCTGCGGTCAAACAGCTTGGCGCCCACCTCTTCCTCCAGTGCGCGGATTTGCGATGAGATAGCCGGTTGCGTGCGGAAGCGCTTCTCCGCGGCGCGAGAAAAGCTTGAGTGTCGGGCGACCTCAAGAAAAGTTTCTAGCTGGTCGAAATCCATGGAGTACGCTTCTAGTCTAGTATGAGTTGCTTCGCGGATTGCCAAAATTTCCAAAATCGCCGTAATTCCACCCCAGCAAGCAAAAACCGCTTGCCGGGGACCCCTGATGCCAAAATTAGCGTGGAGTCTGAGGTTCTTCAAATTACCCGATTACCCGATTTTGGCAATTTCCAATGTCTGAGCTTGCTTAGAATAGTCCCATGAAAGCCATCCTCGCCGAACAATACGGCGGCCCTGAGGTCCTGCAGGTTGTTGATGACCTCCCGATTCCGCAGGTCGGTCCAAATGGCGTGCTGGTGCGTGTCCATGCCTCGAGCGTCAATCCGATCGACTGGAAGCTGCGTCGCGGTTTGCTGGCTGCCGCCAGACCCGTAGTCTTCCCCGTCATCTGGGGATGCGATCTTTCAGGCGTCGTAACGGAGGTCGGCCCGGCGGTGACGCTCTTTAAGCCCGGTGACGAAGTTTATGGATTCAAAGATGGGTACGTAGCAAAGACATTCCGTGGCACATATGCCGAGTTTGCGGTGATGCCGGAAAAATCACTGGCCAAGAAACCCATGGGGCTGAGCCATGAAGAGGCGGCATCCATCCCATTGGCAGCGCTCACGGCGTGGCAGGCGCTGCTGAACCAGGGAAAACTCAAACCGGGTCAGCGCGTGCTTATCCATGCCGGAGCAGGCGGCGTAGGCACAATGGCAATTCAGATTGCCAAAGCCTTTGGCGCTAATGTGACGGCAACGGCCAGTACGCGTAATCAGGAGTTGCTGCGCCAGCTGGGCGCTGACCAGCCGATTGACTACTCGCTGGAAAAGATTGAGGAGCTGCGTCATAAATTCGACCTGGTGCTTGATGGCGTAGGCCAAAGCGTGTGGCCTGCGTCGTTTCGCGCGCTGAAATTCGGCGGAAGGCTGGTCACGTTGACAGTCCCGATACCCCGAGAGCCAGCAGGCAAGCTCAAGTTTTTTGCCACCGCGATTGCTGGTCTGGCTGGCGGCGCATTACTTGGATCGGTGGGCGGCAAGCGCTTGCGGATGATACAAGCCAAGCCGCGCGGTGGCGACCTGGAGAAGATCACCGCTTTGATTGAAGCGGGGAAGATACAGCCTGTGATTGAAAAAGTATTTCCTCTTGAGCAAATTGCTGATGCTCATCGGCTGAGCGAAGCAGGGCACGTACGTGGCAAGCTGGTGATTAGAATGCTGAAGTAAAGAACTGTTAACACAATCTTCGCGAAACTTCAGGCACCCATTTTTCAGGCGATAATATAATCAAGTCTGAATCTTCGACGCGAAATATCGTGTCTATATGCCAGCATCCGTGCTGCCGTATTGGCTCTGATCAAACTGGCTCACCCCAAAGGATTAGCAGATGTGGATAGTCCGCCTGGCGCTACGGCGCCCTTACACCTTTATCGTGATGGCGCTGCTGATCCTGATCTTGAGCCCAATCGTCATTTTTCGAACGCCTGTCGATATTTTTCCTGAAATCAATATCCCTGTTATCAGCATTATCTGGCAGTTCCAGGGTCTTTCCGCCCAGGAAATGGCGGACAGGATTGTCTCCAACACTGAACGCGGACTCACTACAACAGTCAATGATATTGAGCATGTAGAAACACAGGCCATGGATGGCCGCGCCATTACCAAGGTCTTTTTTCATCCGACCGCGAACCTGCAGACGGCCCTTTCCCAGGTAACTGCCATCTCGCAAACTGCGGTCCGGAATTTGCCTCAAGGGACCAATCCTCCGCTGATCATCGTTTATTCCGCCTCCAGTGTTCCCATTATGCAGGTGGGCATCAGCAGCAAAAATCTTCCGGAACAGGCGCTAAACGATCTCTCAGTTAATTTCATCCGCCCGCAGATGACCACCGTTCCCGGCGCCGCGATCCCCTTCCCTTATGGCGGCAAGCAGCGCGTGATTGCAGTGGACATTGACACCGGCGCGATGCAGGCCAAAGGGCTCACGCCAGTTGATGTCGTAAATGCAATCAATGCGCAGAACCTCATCCTGCCTTCCGGCACGGCGAAGATCGGCTCCCTGCAATATCAAGTCTCTCTAAACGGCAGCCCGGACACGATCGCCGAAATCAATGGGCTTCCGGTGAGGACCCAGAATGGCGCCACCACTTACATCCGCGATGTGGCCCACGTGCGTGACGGCTTTTCACCGCAAACCAACATCGTGCGCCAGGATGGTGTTCGCGGCACGCTGATCACCGTAATGAGAAACGGCGGCGCCTCCACGCTGGATATCGTCAGGAATATCAAGGAGACGCTGCAGCGCGTTTCCCCCACGTTGCCGGACGGCGTGGACATGAAGGCGCTCTTCGATCAATCGCTTTTTGTGCGCGCTTCCATCAATGGGGTGTTGCGGGAAGCTTTGACGGCCGCATGTCTCACCGCCGCCATGATCCTGCTCTTTCTGGGGAATTGGCGCAGCACGCTGATCATCGCCATTTCGATTCCACTTTCAATTCTCTGCTCCGTCATCACGCTCAGCGCGCTGGGCCAGACCTTTAACATCATGACCCTGGGAGGGCTGGCGCTGGCCGTCGGCATCCTTGTGGATGATGCCACTGTCGAAATCGAAAATATTGACCGCAATCTCGCACAAGGGAAAGAACTGAAACAGGCTATTCTTGATGGCGCATCGCAGATCGCGGTTCCCGCATTCGTTTCCACGCTAAGTATCTGCATTGTCTTTGTGCCAATGTTTTTCCTCACCGGTGTGGCCAAATTTCTGTTCGTACCGCTGGCAGAAGCCGTGGTCTTTGCCATGCTGGCTTCCTATATGCTTTCGCGAACGCTTGTGCCCACGCTTGTGATGTATCTGCTGCGCGGCCACGAGCATGAAGACAAGTTCAAGCCCGGCCGTGGAATTTTTGGCCCACTTAAGAATTTTCAGATCGGCTTTGAGCGCCGTTTCGAACAGCTGCGCGAAGCCTACCACCGCGTTCTTGTCTCGGCCATGGAGCACCGCAAAATTTTTGTAACCTGCTTCCTGGGTTTCTGCGTTCTTTCTATTGGACTGGTCTTCTTTTTAGGGCAAGACTTTTTTCCTACAGTTGATGCCGGTATCTTTCGCATGCACGTTCGCGGACGCGCCGGTTTGAGAATTGAAGAAACGGCGCGCCTTTGCGATGAAATTGAGAATTACGTTCGCACGCGGATTCCCAGGCAAGAGCTGGTGACGGTGCTGGATAACATTGGCCTGCCTTACAGCTCAATCAACAATACTTACAGCACAGCGGGCAGCATTGGCACCTCTGATGCCGAAATCCTGTTTTCCTTGAACCAGGAGCACCATCACCCCACAGCAGACTATGTGAAGCAGCTGCGTGAAGAGCTGCCGCGGCAATTTCCGGGCGTTGAGTTTTTCTTTCAGCCCGCAGATATCGTTAGCCAGATCTTAAATTTCGGTCTGCCGTCGCCCATCGACATTCAGATTGTCGGCAAGAACCAGGTCAAAAACTACGCATTGGCCCAGGAGCTCGCCAATCAGCTTCGCCACGTGCCCGGTGCGGCTGACGTCCACGTGCAGCAACTCATGAATGCCCCGGCGTTGCGCCTGAATGTGGATCGCACACGCGCACAGCAGGTCGGCTTGCAGCAACGCGACGTAGCGCAGAATCTCCTGGTCTCACTGAGCGGCAGCTTCCAGACGGCGCCTACCTTCTGGCTGAACCGGGAGAACGGCGTGACCTATAACGTCGCCGTGCAGACGCCTGAATACCGCGTGGATTCGCTTCAGGCGCTCATGAACACGCCCATCGCAGCGCCCGGCGCTCCTGCGCCCCAGGTGCTTGAAAATCTGGCCACCGTCACTCCGGCAGTAACTCCGGCCGTGCTTTCGCATTACAACATCCAACCAGTCATAGATGTATATGCCAACGTGCAGGGGAGAGACCTGGGCGGAGTTGCACGTGATACCCGCAAAATCGTGGCTGACTTTTCCAGCAAACTGCCCAAGGGTTCGCGCATTGATGTGCGTGGCCAGGTTGAGACCATGAGCAGCTCCTTCGTGGGCCTGAGCATTGGCCTGGTGATGTCGATTGTGCTGGTTTACCTGCTGATTGTGGTGAACTTCCAGTCGTGGCTTGATCCCTTCATTATCATCACTGCCCTGCCCTGCGCTTTGGCAGGAATTGTATGGATTCTGCTTTTGACCCATACCACTTTGAACGTGCCTTCGCTCACCGGATCTGTTATGTGCATGGGCGTGGCCACGGCAAACAGCATTCTGGTTATCTCCTTTGCCCGCGAGCGCATGGCTGACGGCCTGAGCGCCTGGGACGCCGCTGTGGATGCTGGTTACACGCGCATGCGTCCCGTAATTATGACGGCTTTGGCCATGATCATCGGCATGGTGCCGATGGCGCTGGGAATTGGTGAGGGTGGCGAGCAGAATGCTCCGCTTGGACGCGCGGTGATTGGCGGGTTGATTTTTGCTACGGTGGCAACTCTTCTGTTTGTGCCAGTGATCTTCAGCATGCTCCATGGCAGAAGAGCAGCCAGGAGGGCAAAGCACGAAGAAATACAGCAGGAAGTTTATTCTTGAACTGAACTTATGACACAGATGACGGAACAACACCCGCCGGCTCAGCCCCATTCGAAACAGCCGGTCCACCAGAACCAACCGGCCTCAAAGGGCGGCAGGCTGGCCCTTATAGTTCTGGTAATTCTGCTGGTGGCAGGCGGCTTTTCCATTGCACGGCGGCTCACTGAGCGCGGTGCCCTGGCCAAAGAGACGGAAAGGCTGGCTATCCCTACGGTCGGCGTGATCAAGCCCAGCACTGAGCCGGCGTCGGACCAGCTGGTTCTTCCGGCACAGCTCCAGGCCTACGTCCAATCCGCCATTTATGCCCGGACCAACGGCTACCTGCTGCGTTGGAACAAGGATATTGGCAGCCACGTGAACAAAGGCGAGCTGCTGGCTGAGATTGATACGCCTGAAATTGATCAGGAGCTCTCACAGGCCAAAGCTACGCGCCAACAGACTGAGGCGCAGCTCCAGCTTGCCAAATCCACTGCAGAGCGCTGGACCAACCTGCGCAAGACTGACTCGGTCTCCCAGCAGGAAGCTGACCAGCAGGTGAGCGCTTATGCCCAAGCCCAGGCCAATTTCGCCGCGGCGGATGCCAATGTGCGTCGCCTGCAGCAACTTGAGTCTTTCAAGCGCGTGTATTCGCCGATTTCCGGCGTCATTACCCGGCGCAACACGGATGTCGGCGCGCTGATTACGGCAGGCAGCACCGGAAGCCGGGAGCTTTTTGATGTCGCTCAGGTTGATCCCCTGCGTGTCTTTGTCAGCGTTCCCCAGACCAACGCGCCTTCTATTCGCTCAGGGCTGCCGGCCTATATTGAACTGCGTGAGTATCCCGGCCAGAAGTTCAACGGAAAAGTGGTCCGCACGGCGGATGCAATAGATCCTGCCACCCGCACCTTGCTAACAGAAATTGACGTACCGAATCATGACGCTCACCTGCTGCCCGGCTCATATGCTGAAGTCCACTTTGCCGTTCCCATTCAGATCACGCGCATGTCAATCCCGGTAAACGCCATTCTCTTCCGCTCGGAAGGGCCCCGTGTGGCAGTGGTCGGCTCGGACCACAAGGTTCATCTCAAGCCGATCAATATTGGCCGCGACTTTGGCATAAAAGTGGAGATTCTTGGCGGCCTGGACCCCAATGATCAAATTGTGGTGAATCCGGCAGACTCGCTCGAAGACGGGCAAGAGGTGAACGTGAAGAGCGGAGGCGGCGTGCAATCGTGAGGGTTGGGTTCCTTCGTTCTAGTAACAGGTGGAAGAGCAGCCCTTCAGGGCTGCAAAACTCGGAATTAGAGATCCGTACTTTAGCCCCTATAAAGAGGCGTGCGTTGCTTTTCGGTCTCGCCGCTCTCCTGCTAGCCGGCTGTGCGGTCGGCCCTAACTATCACCGCCCTGACGTCGCCGTTGCGCCCACCTGGAAAGAGCAACCGCCTTGGCGTCCAGGCGATCCCAAGGATTCCATTCCCAAAGGCTCATGGTGGAGCACATTTTCTGATTCTGAACTCGACCAGTACGAGACCCAGGCTCTCAAAGCCAACCAGACCATGGAAGTTGCACGCAACCAATTACTACAAGCGCGTGCATCTGCGCGCATCAGCCAGGCCGGACTCTTCCCCCAGCTAAACGCCGGAATCTCCGGGCAACGATCTCAAACCTCAGCGGGAAAGCCCACCAGTACGGGCATTCGTCTAGCCGCGCCCTCAACTTCAACTGACTTTGTCATTCCGTTCAACCTGAGTTGGGAGGCTGACATCTTCGGCGGCGTTCGCCGCGGCGTGGAATCCGCAAACGCGGCTTATCAAGCCTCGGCTGCCGGATTGGAAAATACCCGTCTTCTAATCACCTCAGAACTTGCAGTTGATTACTTCAGCCTCCGAGAGCTGGACGCCGAAATCGCTGTGGTTGACTCTTCAGTCGAATACCAGACCAAGGCGCTAAACCTGGTGCAGAACCGCCATGCAGGTGGAATCGCATCGGGGCTCGATGTCGCCCAGCAGGAAACCCAGCTCAACTCCACCAAGACTCAGGCCACGTTGCTGCGACGCCAGCGCTCACAGTTTGAGCACGCCATTGCATCTCTGGTCGGCATACCGGCTTCCAGTTTCAGCGTTCCGGCCAAACCGCTTACTACAACGCTGCCAATAGTCCCTGTAGACGTGCCTTCTGACGTTCTGGAGCGCCGTCCAGACATCGCCCAGGCCGAGCGGCTTATGGCCTCACAGAACGCACAGATCGGCGTGGCGAAAAGCTCTTTTTATCCTGCTATTGGCCTCTCCGCGGCAGGTGGATTTGAAAATGGCTCGCTCAGCAGCATCATCGGCGCCTACACCGGGTTTTGGGCGATTGGAGTCAATGTGGCCGAGACTGTTTTTAACGGCGGTCGCCGGCGGGCGCAGGTGGATTTTGCCAAGTCTGGTTACGCAGCCTCTGTCGCCAGCTATCGCCAAACAGTTCTGAACGCCTTTCAGGAGGCCGAGGACTCGCTTTCCGGCCTGACAATTCTGGCCCAGGCAGCCGAGACGCAGCAGCTTTCTGTCTCCGCAGCCGAACGAGCGCTCAAGATCGCCAAAGATCGCTACACCGGCGGCTTGGTCACCTACCTTGATGTGATCAACGCCGAGCAGACGCTGCTCGATAGCCAGCGGCTGGCCACACAGATTCAGGGCCAGCGTCTGGTCACCTCTGTGACTCTGGTCAAGGCCCTTGGCGGCGGCTGGGATGCCTCCAGTCTGCAGGCCATCCAGGTCAAAACCAGTATCAAGCAGGCCGTCCAACCCTAATTATGCTCAGGACTGCACTATCGCTGACTTTGCTGTTGCTCACCGTGAGCATTGCCGGCTCAATGGTAGGCCAAGGCAAACATTCAAAGCCGAGGCCGACAGACTACTCGCTCCTGATTGAACGGGCTGCGGAGCATGAAACGGCGGCCCTGGAAAACCCCGTACCGTTTGCGTTCACAGAACGGCTGAATTGGAGCTGGGGATCGGAAACCCGGTCAGTGATTGAAACCGCTGAAGGACGTGCCGACCGCATCGTGCTCTTCCGTGAAGAGCCTCTTGAGCCTGACCAGCAGCAAAAGCAAATCCGGAGGCTGGAGAAGCTTTTGCGCGACCATGACGCTGTAAAAGATGAGTTGCAGGACCAGCGGTCGGAGGCCCAACGCAGAATCCGCATGATGAAGGTCTTTCCCCAGGCGCTGATCTTCGAATATGCGGGCAGCGAGAACGGTCTTCTGCGCTTCACCTTCCACCCAAATCCGGAGTTCTCCCCCAAAGACCGCGAAACCCAGATGTACCGCGGGATGGAGGGAACCCTTCTGCTGGAACCGGCGCAGGAACGCATTGTGCGGATTGAAGGCCGTCTAGTCAAAGACGTCTCCTTTGGCTGGGGCATTCTGGGCAGGCTGAACAAGGGCGGCATTTATGAGATTGCTCAAACCCAGGTTGCTCCGGGCGTCTGGCGCATAACTAAATTGAATATTGACGTGAAGGGCCGAGCCTTCCTGGTGAACGGCTTCAGGCTCTTTCGCGAGGAGAGCAGCTCCCATTTCCGGCCAACGTCGGCATCCATGACATACCATAGCGCGGTGCAGACCTTACTTTTAGCCCATCCACCGGTACTGGGAAGAAGCAGCCGATAGACATTGAGGGCTGAATCCTGCATCTCACCTGCGGGCCCGTTAATTTTCCCTCTGAAATTGCTGATAAATAGTTGGACAGCACAATCAAATTCTCTCTGACCTGCATCAAATAACCGAATGTTGAAGCGTGTGTCACTGATCGTGCTGGGTTGGATGTTCCTGGTCCTGGGAGCTGCCGGTATCTTTTTGCCAGTTCTGCCGGGAATCCTCTTTTTGCTGATAGGGCTCTCGATCCTTTCTGTTGAGTATGAATGGGCAAAGCGTTGGGTTGCCGCGCTTCGCCGCCGTTTTCCCGCCGCCGATCGCAAACTCCAGGGCATGCTGCACAAAGTTGCCAAACCGACCTCGGCTTAACGTAACCATCTCGAACCTTTCCTCCTTTTTATTGTTAGTAGCATTTGCTGGCCGCGGATGTATTTCTGATGCTTTGTACCTCGCCGGCCAAGCGAAGCATTATCCTTAATCTGCAATGAAAGCGCATTTGCTCAAAGCGCCGGCGCCGGTGGAGACAAATCCGCTGATGCTCACCGAGGTTCCGATCCCGGAACCGAAAAATGGTGAGCTTCTGGTCCGCGTGACTGCCTGTGGAATCTGCCGGACCGATCTGCACGTCACTGAAGGCGAGCTCCCGCCGAAGAAACAGCCTTTGATTCCCGGACACCAGGTGGTCGGCGTGATTGAGAAGCTTGGGCACGGCGCTACAATGTATGCGCCGGGGACGCGGGTCGGCATTCCCTGGCTTCATCGAACCTGTGGCGTATGTGAGTATTGCCGCAGCAATCGGGAAAACCTCTGTAATTTTCCGCTATTCACCGGATATTCCGTTGATGGCGGATTCGCCGAATACACCGTCGCGCCGGAAGCATTCGTCTATCCCATTCCTGACGGCTTTGGCGACCTGCAGGCTGCGCCACTCTTGTGTGCGGGAATTATCGACTTCCGCTGCCTTCGGATTGCAGGCATTGGCCGCGGAGCCAACCTGGGGATCTACGGCTTCGGCGCTGCAGGACACGTCTGCATACAAGTAGCCCGGCACTGGGGATGTCACGTTTTCGTTTGCACACGTGAGGAGAAACACCGCAAATTGTCGCTAGAGCTCGGCGCAGTTTGGGCCGGCGCCGCGTCTGAAAATCCACCCGAGAAGCTCGACGCCTCCATCATCTTTGCTCCCGCAGGCGAGCTGGTTCCGCCTGCTCTTGCAGCGCTGAAAAAAGGCGGAACGCTTGTATTGGGTGGCATTCACATGAGCCCGATTCCTTCATTCCCTTACGACCTGATCTACCAGGAAAGATCGATCCGCAGCGTGGCCAACAATACGCGTGCAGACGGCCACGACTTCCTGCGTGTTGCTGCCGAAATCCCCATACACACTGAAGTTCAGACTTTTCCCTTTGAAGCTGCCAATCAGGCCTTGAACACCCTGAAGCATGACGGTATTCGAGGCGCAGGCGTGTTGAAGGTCGCCTGATGCAGGCACACAGGTGAGTTGTGTTTGGTAATGGATCATTCATGGGACAATAACGGCATGGGAAACATCCCACAAGCATCGCCTGCCACTCCTTCCCCGGCTTCCCTTGCCCGAATGGTGGAAGAGGCAGCTCAGCGCATTCAGCCGTTTGTAACCGAGACTCCGGCTGAACCGGTTCCGGAACTCGTCTCGGGACAAGATACGCAGCTGATCTTCAAATTGGAAAACCTGCAACAGACGGGCTCATTCAAGCTGCGCGGCGCAAGCAACAAAATTCTTTCGCTCACACCCGGCCAAGCTGCCAAAGGCGTGATTGCCGCCTCTAATGGCAACCACGGATTGGGTGTGGCCGCAGCGTCTCAGCGCTCAGGTATCAAGGCCGAAGTTTACGTCTCATCTCATGTCTCGCCTGTAAAAGCTAAGCGCATTGAAGAGTACGGTGCGCGTATTCATCGTGCTGGAGACGATCCGCTGGAAGCAGAGCTGGCGGCCCGTGCCGCTGCTGCCGAGCAAGGCAAAGTTTTCATCTCCCCTTATAACGACCTGGAAGTCATGGCCGGGCAAGGCACGATTGCAGTGGAGCTGCAGCAGCAGATCCCGCGAATAGACGCAATCTTTGTGGCCGTAGGTGGCGGAGGCCTCATAGGCGGGATTGGCGCTTACATGAAGCGCATATCTCCGCAAACCCAGATCGTCGGCTGCTGGCCAGAAAATTCGCCGGTGCTGTACGAATCCATCAAAGCAGGCCGAATCATGGAAGTCCCAGAGCGTCCAACAGTCTCTGAGAGCACAGCTGGCGGCCTTGAGCCCGGTTCTGTAACGCTGAATATATGTCGCCAGGTCATCGATCGTTCAGTTATAGTCTCCGAAGATGAGATTCTCAGCGCTATGAAGCAGGTTCGTGCCTCCAGAGGGTGGCTGATTGAAGGCGCGGCAGGTGTTGCTTTGGCAGCGTTTCTCAAACAAGCCCACGAGTATGCCGGCAAAACCGTTGTGATCGTAATCTGTGGCGGAAATCTTTCACCCGCGGTTGAGCGTCGGCTGCTTGAGCAGCAGTGACTCCCCTATCGCGAAAGATACCTGCTATTTGCTCGCAATCGTGCAGTAATAAATCCCACTCACAAAAGGATCGCCGGATTGCTGATTGTGCGCAACGTGCACCACCTTCCCGCCGACTGCGCCAACAATTTGCTCCACAGACCTTTCCGGCAGCGCGATCATGCGAATAGGATTCAATTTCAACTTCCCGTACAGGAATGAATGCGGTATCCCCACTGTCCGCAGCAGCCGGTAAGCGCGGCGGCGAAGCTGCAGACGGTTACGCCATGGCATGTGAACCGGAAGCTGAAATACCAGGAGTCCGCCGGGAGCCAGGACGCGGACCATGTCTGATATCAAAGCAGCCGCCTTTTTTCGATGCGGCTGATGTTGTAAAACCAGGGTGGAATAAATCAGATCAGCATAGTCGGCTGGAAAGCTGCTGAGATCGCTTGCATGGCGAAAATTGCACTCCGGTGCAAGTTCGGCGGCTTTTTCCAGCATGCCTTGTGCGATATCCACGCCGTAGGATTCGTCAAAGTACTGCCGCAAGGGCTTCGTCAGCCGCCCGATACCGCATCCATAATCAATCGCGCGCCGCCTTTGAAGTGGCAATCCAAACTGCTGCGCTGACTGCATCAGGTTGGAGATTTCCTCCTGGCCTGTGCGCAAAAATTCCTGCAGTTCCCAATTTCCGAATCGCTTTTCTGGCGAAGACAGAATTGCCCACAGCGGATCAAGAGCTGCCATCTCTTCCCAGTCGCGCGCATGGAGAGACCCCGGTTCCATATATAGAAATATACCTCAGCCGGCTTGATCGTCAGAGACTTGAGCTGCTGCCGCCTTAGTTGGTCACGGTAAATGACTTGGGCAATAGCAAAAATCTTTCGGTAATGATCTTGCATCCCGGAAACATTTTCTTCAGTTTTCGTTTGGAGATCCACGTCACGTCATATTCGTAGCGCTTCTTCCACAGCCATCCGTTCAGGGTGAAGTACCGCAAAACACCGGGAGTCAACCAGGAGGCAGGCAGCCAGTGCAAGAATGGAGCAGAGAGATGGGGATCGATGGGAAATAGCCGTGAAGGCGTCTGGCAATAGACCCGCTTCCCTACGCGCATCATCTCACGAGCGAATTTGAATTGATTTTCTTCGCTGCCTACGTGCTCAATCGCAGAATTCGAAAACGCCAGATCAAAGGATTTATCGCGGAAAGGCAGCTCGCATCCGGAGCCCTGTACGTAGGTAAATCCCTCAGTCTTTTCCGGGATCCGGACGTTCACAAAGGTTAAGCCTTCCGCACGGCCAATAATAGGCCAGAGATAATGCTCTCCCCCAACATCCAGAATCCTCCTGCAATTTTGGTATTCAGATAAAAAAGTTTTGAAACGCCGACTGCGGAAGAACCGCCGCAGCGGCATCTGAAATTGGATTGGGTCCATGCTGAAAGCATTTTAAAAGAATCTGAGCAGGTTGTGTTGTCGTGTAGGATGGAGCAGGATTCTCTCAACACGGAATGAAAATAGCGATTGATGCCCACAGTCTTGGCACGCGGGCCGGCGGAAACGAGACGTATTACCGGCAACTCATTCGCGGGCTGGCAAAGGATGAGAGCAAAAACCAGTACACGCTGTTCCATACTCATCCTTTTACGCTGAATGAGATCGAAAATGATCCTCGTTTTACCCTGCGCAACATCCCAAAGAATCCGCTCCTCCGGCTCTCGGCCTCGCTGCCACTTGCATTGAGGCAAATCCAACCGGACATCTTTCATTGTCAATATATCCGGCCGCTGTGGGGTAGCCATAAAACGGTGGTAACGATTCACGATTTGGCCTACGAGCACTTCCCGGAGTTTTTCCATCCAAGGGAAGTAGCCCAAATGAAAACGCTAGTCCGCTGGACGGCAAAAAAAGTCGATCACATCCTTACTGTCTCAGAGTTCTCCGCTGCAGATATTGCTGAGCGCTACGGAGTACCGCGGGAAAGAATCACCGTTACCTATCAGGCTGCCTCACCTGATTTCCAGCCCAGAAATAAGAAGTCCTGCCAGGCGCATTTGGCGCGCGTGTATGGAATCCAGGCGCCGTTTATCTTGTATGTTGGCCGTATTCAGGCGCGAAAAAACCTTCCCCGGCTCGTGGAAGCTTACGCTAGCATTCGTAAACAAGGTGCTGACGTTCAGTTAGTGATGGTCGGCAAAAAGGATTGGCAATCTGAGCTGCTCTTGGCCAAAGTCCGAGAGCTTGGCTTGGAATCGAGTGTGATCTTCACGGGTTTTGTTCCTTTTGACAACCTGCCGCTCTTCTACAACGCCGCGGAAGCATTTGTGTTCCCCTCATTTTTTGAAGGGTTCGGTCTCCCGGTCATCGAGAGCATGGCCAGCGGAGTGCCGACGATCACGTCATACGGCTCCTCACTTCAGGAGGTTGCCGGCAATGGCGCTCTCCTGATTGACCCTACCGATACAGGTTCCATTGCTGCAGCAATGGAGAAAGTTCTAAATGACCACGAGCTTCGTCAGTCCCTGATAGCTCGCGGAGTCAAACGAGCGAGTGAATTCAAACCCGATGCTCTAACAACTGGAACACTCGCTGTTTATCGTTCGATTGCCTAGACCAGGGAATTTAATGAGAGAGCAACGATTCAGACATTTGCCGTTGCTTCAAGTATTGGGCAAGCCCATTTTTCCAGTGAGTGAATATATTCAGCGATCTATCTTTGAGCGCCTTATTTTCCAAAACTGAATACTTTGGACGTTTTGCTCTGGCTGGGAACTCTCCCGGCTGCGCTTTTTCTAACTTGACGCTGGTTTCGCTCAGTTCAAAGATGGCGGACGCAAACTCATGCCACGAACAGCTGCCCTCCGAACTGGCATGATAAATCCCATACTCGTTGGTTCCACTCAGCAGCACGAGTTGTTTGGCAATTTCCGATGTCGGGGTGGGAGTAACAATCTCGTCATCCACCACTCGAACCTCGCCGCGCTCGCGCGCAAGCTTCAGCATCATCTCCACAAAGTTTAAACCGCCTTTAGCGCGGCAAGGATGCTGGCCGTAAATGCCGGAAACTCGAACCAGAAAGTTACGCTGAGTGATACTGCGAACAAAAAATTCTCCAGCCAGCTTGCTGTTGCCATAAACGTTCAGCGGTGCTGGAGCGTCCTGTTCGACGTACGGTCTTCTCTCCAGGCCATCAAAAACATAATCAGTGCTGATGTGAAGTAAGACTGCGCCCACACTGTTAGTCACAGAAGCAACATTGCGTGCTCCGAGCGCATTGATTGTGAAGGCTGGCGTGGGCTCAGTCTCACATCGGTCAACATTGTGGAATGCTGCAGTATTGATGACCAGATCAGGCCGGATATGCTCTAGAGCATACTTGACTGAATCATAAGACGAGATCTCGACATCAGCATGGGTTAAAGCAACTACGTCATGTTTCGCCGCCGAAAAAGCAGCACACACGTCCTGGCCCAATTGCCCATTGCCGCCGATAACTGTAATTCTCATCTCGGTGATCTCAGAACCTACTCTTCAAGCCAGGCAACATTTTCCGGGCGGACGGACCATTCAATGCAGCAGCGCAGCGATTCTTCAAACTGACGCGGTGGCTTCCATCCTAGCGCCTTTATTTTTTCGTCAGAGAGGCTGTACCTGAGATCGTGGCCCGGACGGTCCTGGTGGATGTCCACCACTTCGTAATCCAGCTTCTTGCCCAGAGTTTTAGCGACGAATTCGGCAATCTGCAGATTAGTGCGCTCCTCGCCAGCAACATGATATGTTTCGCCATGCGTGCTGCCAGAAGCTGAGCGTACGCCCTCTTTCGCCTGCAACTTCAGCAGGAACAGCAGCGCGTCTGCCTGGTTGCGGGCATGAATCCACTTTCTGGCGCCAATGGTCCACTTGCCCGCCTGGTCCACCTTGCCATGGATAATAACCTTTTCACCATGCAGAATTTTTTTTGTGCACAACGGCACAAACTTTTCCGGGTGCTGCATCTCGCCAATCAGATTCATTGTGCGGGTGTTAGTGACAGGCAACCGATAACATTTCCACCAGGCAAACGCCAGAGCCTCTCCTCCTGCCTTGGAAGCAGAATATGGATTTGAAGGCCGTACCGGAGATTCTTCAGTAAAATCAACGCCTGCAGGCGCCGGTCCGTGGACTTCGTCAGTGGAAACATAAATAAAATGGTCCACGCCTAATGCCCTGGCAGCCTGAAGCGTGTTCATGGTGCCAACTACATTGGAAGTGACAAACGGCTCCGGATCCTGAATAGAACGCTCTACGTGGGTTTCTGCGCCGTTATGGATAAAATAACGGGCACCATCAAGCGCCTTCATCACACTGGTTGGATAAGCTGCACGAAAATCATGAAAAACAAACTTTAGCCTGGAATTACCCTGCCATTGCGCCAGTCTCTCCAGTGAGCCTGCATAACTGAGGCGATCCAGGGCGATAATGTCCCAGTCGGTGTTCGCCATCAAGTGGCTGACGATGTGTGCGCCGGCGAATCCCGCCGCTCCCGTACAGACGATTTTGTCTCTGGCCATCCATTTCCTTTAGATCTTGCGTTCGTAAGAAAATCTACGCAAGCCGAGTTCTTACCAGCTAAGTTTCTGCTGATGGTTAAACATTTAATAATAAATGAAAGTAGATGCTGGCGCAGCTTTATACGGAGCCGTGTTAACTCATCAGACTGCAATAGACCTCGATTGTGTCCGACGCAGTCCTCTGCCAGGTGAATTGACGTGCCTGCTCCAGCCCTTTGGTTCGAAGTTCAGCAGTAAGGGTGGGATTTGTTAGAACCTGGCCTATAGCCGCAGCCCAGGCATCGATGTCAGTCGGGGAAATCAGAATAGCGGCATTGCCCGCCACTTCCGGCAGGCTCGATGTGTTGCTCGCGACAACAGGCGTTCCGGCTGCCATTGCTTCCAAAACTGGAAACCCAAATCCTTCATAAAGCGAAGGCATCACAACCAGAGCAGCCTGAGAATAGAGGCCGGGAAGATGCTCGTCAGGAACCCGTCCGGGCAGTACGACGATAGAAGCGAGCTCAAGATTTGCAATGGTCTGGTGGATTTTGTCTGATCCCATCATTCCTGGGCTTTCAGCGCCAGCCAACACAAGTTGCCGATTCTGCCACTTTCCCTGGTCTCGCAGGCGCGCCACAGCTTTTAAAAGTGTGGGAATATTTTTTCGTTCCACGAAACCGCCCACATGAAGCACATAACCATCGCGGATTCCAGTTTGCGTGGCCCAGGCTCCGTCGAGACATGCTCCAGAGTAAAACTTCTGCTGATCTACTCCGTATGGAACCACGTGCACTTTTGAAGGTGGAAGCTTGTATGTTGTAAGCAGATCGCGTTTGGAATGTTCTGAGCCGCAGATAATTCCAGCGGCAGATCGGATCGTAACCGGAAAAACCGACTTCATGTAATGTCTCCACCATGCCGCGAAGTGCGACGGGTAGAGCAGATAGGTGATGTCGTGCGCAGTAATTACCACAGGGCAGGGCGATTTCACAGGCGCAATGTAGGCCGGCGAGTGCAGTATGTCAAAATGCCCTTTCCGAAGACGCCAAGGCAGGCCAAGATGCGTCCAGGCGAGGTTGCCGGCAAATTTCAGCTTGCGACCGATGCTGCTTTCACCAGACGCGGGATCGGGCCAGCCCTCAAACACAGTCATATCGAGTTCTGGACTGATTTTCAGCTGGTCAAGTAGCCGAGCTGCATAGACACCAGTTCCGGTTGGATTCCGGCGGGCAAAGCAGTCGTCCCATGCAATCCTGATCCGTTTCATACTGCGGCGACACTCTGGGCGGAAGCGCTCAGCACGGTACGGTTGATTCCTTATCTACGTGTCCTAGCACGCTGGAATGGACCTTGGTAGGATCCTCGCCCGCTGCCAGCTGATAGAAGAGCTCTTCATACTGGTCGGTAATTTTGTCCCAGCTATAGACGCTGCGAATGCGGTCAGGAGCACGGCGGCGAAAACGCTCGGCGAGATCGGGCTGACTCTCGATCAAACCGACCTTTGCCGCAAGATCATCGGGATCACGGAAGAGCAACCCATATTCACCCACCACTTCAGCGTTGAATGGGTTTTCATGCGCAAGAATGCAGTTTCCAAAGCCCAGCGCCTTCAGGAGCGCGGGATTCGTGCCGCCCATCATGTGTCCGTGAATATAAGCGTAACAGTTGCAGTGCAGCTCTTTTACGTGCTCCATGTCCCCGACATGGCCAAGAAACCGCACCTGATTCCCCGCATTCGCCTTCAGATCGTCAATAAACTCGCTTCGATAGTTTGCATCGCCGGCAATCGCCAGCAAGCGCTTTGTGGGAGCTTTTTTAAACCCCTCGACGATTAAAGCGGCATTGTTCTCCGGTACCAGACGGCTGGCAATCAAATAGTAATTGCCCGGCTCAAGGCCATATTGACGAACGATTTCCGGATGTGCTGAGCTTTCAATATTGCCGCCGTATGCAATGCAAGCCGAAGGAGTGTTGAACTCGCGCAGATAGAGCGTACGCATCGCATATGCGTCTGTGACAATGCCGCGCGGCAGTATCTTCCCGCACATCTTCGCATTCCAGTGAAAATATGCCTTGCCCAGCTGCCCCCACTTCCCTCTTTTCCATTCGATTCCATCTACGTTGATCGCACAATTCTGCCGGAAGAGTCTGGGGATAATGCAGTGAAACGCATTCGCCACGTTGGTTACCAGCATGGCATCAACATCTCGCCTCAGCACATCGACCATGCACGCCAGAGTGTGGGTAAATGTTCCGAGCGTCTTGGTTTCAATGCTGGGCAGGTAAATGAGGCGCACCCCTTTGTAAACGGGAGGACGCTCTTTGAACAGCGATTTGCGGCAATAAACAATGACCTCGTGACCGCGTTCAACCAGCCGTGGAGCCAGCTCGATGAAAAACGTCTCAGTGCCGCTATATGTAGAGGGGATTCCGCGTCCGCCAAAAATCGCCAGCCGGAGCTTGCGGCCATAGACCGGATTGTTTGATGTCACAGGCGCCATTTAATCCCCATTACCACTTGGAAGACCTTGTTTCATCCAAGAGCAGCCTTCCAAAAGGCGGTCACGCCTGTAAACAGAAAATTGAAATGATGATGGCATTTAAGATGTCGCGCCTTTGATCTGCATGTGTTCAGCACTTTCTTCCCTGGTCATGAGTGATACAGCACACCCAATCAATCCAAGTTGGACCCAGGGAAAAGATAGCAGTGTACCTTCTGTTGTTTGAAAAGTAATACAGTACACCAACCCTGAAAGCAGCAGCGCCACTAACTCAATATTTAATTTCCGTTTGAGGAGCTTGAGTGCTTGCATTACCAATACAACAAGAAATCCAGCAAAAGCGACGAGGCCCACAATGCCTGCATCGTGCAAAACGCGTAATTCGGTGTTGCCTATCCAAGCCGTGCCTTCCCAGTCTGGCCCCAACTCTTCCCAACTAAAAGCAAGCTGGAAACTGGAAGCACCACCACCAAATATTGGATGTTTAGTCACTTCATCCAGGGCAGAAACCGTTGTTACCGCCCGTGTCAACGTATTGGGATCGGAGGTGACATCAGAAACGTCCACAGTGCTAAACCGTTCTTCAAAATGATGCAGTATGAGAGGTGAAAGGATCAAGGCCGTGGCCAGAGTTGCGGTTGCAATCCTGAAAAGAATCTTTCTATCGAGCAATTTTCGGCGAAAGGCAAAAAAACCGGTCGCCAATATGAGCAGCACAACTGCGCCTAAAGCCGCCCGGGAGAGGCTTACACCCACGGCTGCAAGCCCGCAGAATGCATATCCAAACAAGAACTTACGTTCCCGTTTTTGCAGGTACAACACCAGCATCACGATCGCAAAAGCTGCGCCATATGCCCCAAGAATGTTGGCTTCGTATTGAAGACCATACGTGGCGGGTATGTCGCCATACTGCTCAATTTCCACTCCGAACGAGCTGCCAAAGAAAACGTAAGAATAAAAGCTGACGACGGCGTAGATCAGGGTTACAACGCCAACAATCAAGAACGTTTTAAATGCTAAGCGGAAACGCTCCCAATCTGTTATCAATACACGAAGCCAGAAATATGGAAGGGTCGCCAAAACCTGTTGTACCGCCCACTTTGTTGTTTGTAGCGGCGCAATGGACATAATGGCAGAGCTAAACAGCATGAACACCAGGTACGCCATGGCCCAATAATCCGCCTTAATCCATTGCACAGGCTGAGTCCGTTTTTTCCAAAGAAACGGGACCGCCAGGATCATCAATCCGCTAACCATGTGCTCCGGGCGTGCGTTGAGCCCGCCAATCTGCACAGAAATGCGCGGTACGGCAGACGCCACAATCAAGGCAACGATGGTAGCCTGAGGGCTTCTGGCCAGAATCATCACTGCCGTCGGCAGAGCAATGGCAGCAATGACTGTAAGCGCAGTGATCTCTATGGCATCCGGCCAAACCAGAATGGCAATTGCAGTAATGAGAAAAAGCAAGGGCGTCGGATTAGGAATGGACGCAATGGAAGAGCTGGTTCTCATTCAACAGTTCGGGAATATTTCCACATTACCATAACTTCATTGGCCTGCGCGGCTGCTTCTCCCGGGCACCAAATCCAGCACGGTATGGATGATTTGCCGGGCTTCACCGAGCCGCAGAAGAAGTGCAGCACCCAGATAAATTCCCCCACTAACGGCCAGGCCAAAACAGGTAATTATCAATTTCAGCAGAGTGTTGCCAGAGTCAAACAGTGGCTGTGCTATATGCCAGATGGACCAATTCACAACACCAAAAGCCACGGTGGCGGCGAAGGTCCGAAGGAGAAACGGGCTTACACCATGAAACTTCAACAAACCTCGCCGGGCAAGAATGAAAATTAAAATTCCCATTACAAAAAAGAAAGTGCCGCTCTTCGCCGAGACCAGACCGGTAATCCCAAAGCGTCGCGAGAGGAAGCTTGCCGTGATTACAAAACAAACCAGATTCACCACTTCTGTGACCAAAGGCGAGATCGTATCTTCGATGGCAAAAAAACAACGCAACAGGACGACAGCAATCGCATTGGGAACAATGCCAAGACTGTAAATGCTGAGAATGTGCGACGTAACTTCGGAATCGGAGAAAGAAAACTTTCCGTGCTCATAAAGAATGCGGGTTACAGCAGGCGCATTCAAGACCATCCACACTGTTGCGGGCAGGAAGACGAAAATGACTAATCGGAAAAGCCGCGAGACCTGGCCGGCAAGTTCACCGCGTTGGTCTCTTACCGCCTCTCGCGCAAAGGCAGGATAGGCTACTACGGCAAGCGGTGCTGCCAGAAAATTTGCGGGCATAGTAAAGAGACGAAGGGCGTAGGTGAGGGTTGATACTGCTCCTGCCGATATCCTTGAAGCAAAATTACGTTCCAACACTCCGGAAAAATTCGCTACTGCCAGATATAAAAACAAAGGAATGCCGAGCCGAAGCAATTTCCTGATTACCGGATGGCGAAAATTAAAAACCAGACGGTATGCAATAGGAAGAGATGCGGTCCCTGGAAGGAGCACCAGGCATTGCAGCACAAAGCCAAGGGCGGTCGCGACAGCCACGACATAAATGGCCCGTTCCCCACGGAAATAAAGCGCTGCAGCAATCACGCAGATACTGGAAACGGCAGGAGCAAACGCCGGCAGCCAGAATTTATGATATCCATTCAACACAGCTGTAAAGATTCCCGCAGCGGCCAGGAATGGAAGGGCAGGAAAGACGATATAAACCAGACGGACTGCCATATCCATTGTAGGTGGACTGAATCCCGGAAATAACCAGGGAAGCCACAGACGCGCTCCCAATGTCCCCAATGAGACGATTGCCACGAATACAAGCAGGGCAAAATTGGTCATTATGCTGAAAGTAAGAGAGGCGTTCTGAGGATCGTCTTTGGGGGTTTCCTGAAGCAGAATAGGAATGAAAACAGGCGTAAGCGTACCGGCAATAAGAATTAGGTACAGAATGTTAGGAATAAAAATGGCCGAAAAATAGGCATCCATCGTGGAAGATATGCCGAAATGGCCGGCCAAAGTAGCTTCCCGCAATGCGCCCAGAGCAGCAACTAAAACAGTAATGATACTGACGACGCCTGCGGTCCTCGCCCTGCGAGGAGCAGTTTGAGATTTTATTTGTGACTGCGTATTCAATGCGTGTAATGAATTGGTCAAGAGAGATGGGGGGCTGGGTTTGCTATTTTCTCCGCCAGCACGAACGTGTTGGTTTTTCCGTAATATCGTCCCAGCAGTATACGGCGCATAAAATATGCGGGCAAATTACGCCTCCCTACCATTCGCCAGTTTCCCAGATAATTTTCAGACCGCTTCACCATGAAATTATTTACTTTTAGCATGTTTTCTAACAGCAATTTTGGATAAGGCCGAACGTGGGTGGGATCCATCCAAAAACATTCAGTTATTACGGCAATATCCAGCGGATTAGGAGTTACTAAGATCAGTTTGCCGCCTGGACGCAATGCCTGATGGCACCGCTCTAAGAAAGTCATGGCATTTTCATAATTCATATGCTCAATAACATGGCTACAAAAAATGCCGCCAAATTGGTTAGATCTGCTAGCGAGATACTGACGTACTTCCTCCTGATAGACTGTGAGGCCTTTCGCTTTGCAAGCAGATATAGACTCAGCAGCCTGATCAATTCCAATTGCTTCAATACCGGCTTTGCGAAGCAGATCAAGAAAAACTCCTCGTCCACAGCCAACATCCAGTACAGGAGCTGAATTACGAAAAAATGGGACGAACCGCTCTTGCGTGCGCCGGATTACATCCTCAGTTCCACCGAATTCATAGAGGCTGATTGTCTGCATGTAGCTCTTTCTTACGTTTTTTTAAATTGCAACAAATCTCAGCGACTTGCCGGGCAAATTCCTCCCAATTGTACTTGGTTCGCACCAATATCATGCCTGCCTGAGCAATCCTGCTCCGCTCTGCAGGCTGCTGAATCATATACTGAATCTTTTCTGCGAGTTGTGCCGGATTCCGCGCTGGGAATAAGATTGCATTCTCATTATCCGTAAGCACCTCATGGACCGCGGCACCGCGCGAGACCAACACGGGTCGCCCGCATGCCATTGCTTCAAGCACCGCCAATCCCCACGTTTGATTTTCATTAGGGAAAAGGAAGGCGTCACAGGTACAGTAAAAATCTCGCACTTCATCATCTTCCACTTTACCCGCAAAGGTTACGTAATTCTGGACGCCCAGCTTAGCCGCCAGTTCCTGGAGCGATTGAAAATATTCCGGGAAACTGCGGCCAGAACCCGCAAGCAGCAACCTGACTCTGATACCGCGCGACACAAGCAGGCCGATTGCCTCAATTGCGTCCTGCAGGCGGCGGTGAGGCATGAAAATGCCCAACCAGAGCAGCACAAACTCCCCAGGTTTGTAGCCAAAGCGATCACGGATTTTCTGCCGGTCGCCTCCAGGTGAAAAGCGCGCGGGATCTGCTCCACTCCGCACCACACACGTTGCTCCGGAATAGATTTTTTTGTATTCACTTTCAGCCCAGTGGGAAAGAAACATGGTGAGGTCAATTTTGCGGTTCTGGGTGCGATCATACAAATAGAAGAGACGATGAACCCCGCGGGTTATCCAACTAGCAGACTTGCGTTGCGATATGTCAGAAAAGGTCGGGACATCGTTGCACATCCAGAGCACAGCGCCGCCGAGTTTTTGTTTAAGCCAAAGAGCGCCCCACTGTGCCGGCCAGTGATGAGGGTTCCATACCTCATGCTTTTCTCTGATCGCTCTTGCAAGATGCACCATGTCAAAATAGCCGCGCAGAAAGGCCGGTTTGCGCAGCTGTGGCCAACGGCCTCTGCCTACCTCAATTACTGTGATCTCCCGGCATATTTCGGGGAAGCAATGCGAAGGATCATAGGCAGACGTATAGACTTTAACTTGATGTCCTTGCCGCGCCAGCGCGCGGGCCAGCGAGACGCACTGCCGCTCTCCGCCTCCTTCGATCAGCAATTCATGCATGATTAAAGCAATATTCATGGTCGGATCGCGTAAATGGCTCAGCCGTAAAGAATTTCTCTTTGCGGCGCTTCCCCATCGGAGTGGAAACGAAATCCCATCCATTGGCAAGCCATTAGAAGAAGATAGAGCGGGCTCAGCAGGAGATATCTGCGCCAGAGACGTCGTGGTTCACTGCACAACCGAAACAGCCACTCCAAGCCATGGTCTTGCATCCATGGCGGCGCTTGCCGCAGGGTACCCGCCAGAAATGGGAAAGCTGCGCCCACCGCGACCAGCGGCATATTCAGTCGTTTGCGAAACTCGTAAGCCCAAACTTCCTGGCGCGGGCAACCCAGGCCAATAAAAACGATTTGCGCGCCTGACTGTGTGATTCTATTGGCAAGGTCCGCCGCAGTCTCATGAGTCAGTCTTCCAAACCGAGATGGCGCCGTCCCAGCAATAATCAGCCCCGGAAAATGAGCAGCTATAGTGGTCTGCAGCAGCGCCAGAACGTCAGGCGTACTGCCATAAAAGAACACGGGGATACGCAGCCGCTCAGCGCGAGCAAGGACTGAACTCGTGAGATTAGGGCCATATACCCGCTCTTTCAATCCCGTACCATGAATCAGATTCAACGCCCAGCGCACAGGCTGGCCATCGGCGACAGTCAGTTCAAGATGATTCAGACGATAAAGATGAGCAGGGCGCAACACGCCTTCCATGACGCCGTGCACAGCAAGAGCTGAAACTGCGTAAGGCCGGCGCTGCTGAGCTGCCTGGATAATGAGGTCCGCTGCTGACTCGCGGTCTATGGCGTTGACCAGAACGCCTAACAGATTTTTTTTCCCGGCTTCAATCATGCATGGACCACTCGAGAAGCTTCTCTCCAGCGGTCGCGGTTTTTGTCATGGATCTCGCGCAGGGTGGCGCGAACATCATATTTGAGTTCATAGCCGGGATAGTGCGCTTGAAATTTGCTGATATCGCTGATCCACCAGATGTGATCGCCTACGCGGTTTTCCGGCACGTATTCCCACTCCATCTTTTGCCCTGAGATCTCTTCGCACATTGAGATAGCTTCCAGCATGGAACAATTCGAGTATCTGTTGCCTCCAATGTTATAAACCTCAGCCGAGCGCGGGGCCTGAAAAAAGCGATCAAACGCATGTATCAGGTCAGAGCTATGCATGTTGTCTCGCACCTGCTTACCCTTATAACCAAAAACTTTGTACGGAACTCCCATTACATTGCAGCGCATCAGGTAAGCCAAAAAGCCGTGCATCTGCGCCCCGGAATGATTCGGGCCTGTAAGGCAGCCCGCCCGGAAGCACGCTGTTTTTAGACCGAAGTAGCGGCCATATTCCTGCACCATCATGTCCGCCGCAACCTTTGACGAGCCGAAAAGGCTATGCAAAGAATGGTCAATGGACATCTGCTCCGTAATTCCCTTTTCGGCAAATTCATGGCCGTTGTCCAACTCCCAACGCGTTTCCCGCTCGACTAGAGGCAGCGAATTAGGACTATCGCCATAGACTTTGTTTGTTGAGGTAAAGATGAAGGGAGCATCTGGTGCAAACTGTCTGGTTGCTTCGAGTAGATTCAGCGTTCCTGTAGCATTGACAGAGAAATCTGTGAGCGGCTCCCGTGCCGCCCAATCGTGGGATGGCTGGGCCGCAGTGTGAATTATCAGGGAGATGTTTCGTCCACAACGCCGAAAAACTTCAGTGATCGCATTCTGCTCTCGAATGTCGATATTGTGGTGCTCATAGCCAGAGACGGTCTCTTCCAGATGCTTGCGCATCCATTCTGTGGAAGCCTCTGGCCCAAAAAAATACTTTCGCATGTCATTGTCAATGCCAATGACCTTCAGACCTTTAGCTGCGAAATAGCGGACGGCCTCTGATCCAATTAGCCCCGCGGAACCCGTAATCAGAGCAACGCTCAAATTTCCCCTCGTCCAGTCAGATACAAGAACGCACTGCGCTACCAGCGTTCAAAAAAATGAACAATCGGTTGCAATTGGTAAATTTCCCGGAATGCAAGCTGAGTCGAGAATATCACGGAAAAACTCAGGTTCAAACAGGTGGATTGAATCAAGAGGAGAGCTTCACCGGGCCTTGCTTTCAGCTGCGACTGAAGGCCTTTGCTCTTGCCGCGCCGCTGTATAGATGGCAAGCAGCCGCTCCAAATTAGCAGAGCCTGTGTACTCCGCCTCAAAGGCAGCACGAGCATTCGCCCGCAGCGCACGGATTTGGTCAAGGTTGCGCGAGAACCACTCAACTTTCTCGCGGAGCTCTGGGACATTTCCGGGAGCAAAATGAAAGCCATTCTTTCCCGGCACAACCATAGAGGCCATCGGCCCGAGGTTTGAAGTCAGCACAGGCGTGCCGACAGCAAAGGCTTCCATGATGGTGCGGCCCATAGTCTCATAGACCTGTGAGGGAAATACCAGGAATTCAGCGCTTCTCATCAGCTCCAAAACATCCGGCAGCAGTTTGCTGCCAAGATATTCGATTTTGCGAGAGGCTGCTGAAGCTGCGACAACGAGATCCGTGAGCGGTCCTTGTCCTACGATTTTCAAAGATATCGGATTTTGCGCATCTCTCCATGCGTCAAGCATCGTTGTGATTCCTTTTTCCTCGCTGAGACGGCCGACATAAAGTGCATAGCCGCCTCCTCCCTGCCCAAGTGCCGGCGTAGGATGAATGAAGTTTGGCTTCACAATGATCTGCTCCGCAGGAAAACCGCCGGCAATGTATTTCTGCCGCGTAAATTCTGACACGGCGATATAAGTCTTGATCCGTTTCCGCCACGTGCCAGCCGCGTTATGCGCGCCAACCATCGCTGCAACCACGCCGCTTGCTGCCCTGCTCTCACGGTAACAAGCATGCACCACGCCGTGCCAAGGTAGAGCTCGTCCCAGACATTCTTCACAGACATGATGATCGCGAAACAACAGAGAATTCACACAAAGAAGGCGATAATTGTGCAGCGTTTGTATCACTGGGACACGGTTCCTGGAAGCCGCATAGTAGATAGAGGGCGACCAGAGCGGGAAAAAATTCTGCACGTGCATGATGTCAAAGTTTCCCGTCCGCAGTTTGTCATCAACACGCTTATACGATTCCCATGACCATATGGTGCGGATCGCGGTTCGTATGCTGCCCAACTGCTCAACGCGGCGGTTATCTTCCTCCATGAGTTCAACTTCATGGCCGTGATCACGAAGAAGCTCGACCTCAGCGGCGGTGGCTTGCTCTTCGCCGCCCGGTACCAGATACCGGTTGTGGAGCATGAGAATTTTCATGGTTACTGTACGGCGCGCTGGGAGGATAGGGTGACGTTCGACTCAATGGGCCGGCCAGACACAGCTCCCATTTCGGCAAGCCAGGCCTGAAACATCAGCACAGGCCAGAGCATGTATTGCCAATTGCGCGAGCCGGAGACATGCTCTTTCCATTTCGCGCGAATTGGTTCTACGGAAAAGAAACCATGGCGCCCCAAACTGTCTGCCGAGAGCATATCTTCCGCCCACTCACGTAAAGGGCCACGCAACCACACATCAACGGGCATGCTGAAGCCCATTTTTGGTCTTTCAATGAGCTCCGCGGGAACGTAGCGATACAGGAGTTGCCGCAGCGCCCATTTTGTCTGTCCGCGACGAAGCTTGAGGTTCACTGGAAGACGCCATGCAAACTCCACCACGCGATGATCCAGTATTGGCACCCTGACTTCAAGGCCCACGGCCATGCTGGCACGGTCAACCTTGGCAAGAATGTCGTCCGGTAAATAATTGGTGAGATCGGTGAGCATCCCCATCTCCACACTTGTAGGCATGTCACTGAATTTGGCAATCGCTTGCGGTACAACGTCATGTTCGTGGGACCCCGGCACCAAAGATGAAGGATCGGGCCACATGGAGAGAGTGCGCAAATAAATTTCTACTGGATCCTGCACAGCAAGGTGATCTGCAAGACGATGAAACTTGTTGCCAGGCGAATTCGTGAACTTGTTCGGCAGCGGCAGGGATCCGAGGAGACGGTCTATTGTTGCTGGAGAAATTGATTGGATTACTCTTGCCATGCCCTTTGCTGCCGGCTTAGGAAGTTTCTTGAGCACGCGCCATAGCGAGTGAACAAAGATATACCGTGAATAGCCGCAAAACAGCTCGTCGCCACCGTCCCCGGAGAGAGCGACTGTAACATGCCTGTGAGCAAGCTTCGAGACAAGATGCGTTGGTATTTGCGACGAATCTGCAAATGGCTCATCATACATGGAAGGCAGCAGCGGGACTACATTCAGCGCATCTTCAGGAGTCACGAAAAGTTCGGTATGATCTGTGCCCAGGCGCTCGGCAACTTTTTTAGCGTGAGCGGCCTCGTTGTACACTCCCTCATGGAAGCCAATGGTAAAGGTCTTTACTGGCCGCGCACTTTGCTCCTGCATGAGCGCAACCACCACTGAGGAATCAATCCCGCCCGAAAGAAAAGCCCCCAACGGAACATCGGCGATCATGCGCAGACGCACTGCATCCAGAAGCTGCTGATGGAGCTCTTCGATAACCTCTTCATCGCTGCCTTCAACGCGAGATCTCAGACCGTCACGAGCAACCTGCGAAGCTGACCAGAACGCCGTCAAGACCGGCAATTCTCCTGCAGAATTTAGTGTGAGAATGTGGCCCGGCAGGAGCTGGTGAATTCCCTGGTAGATAGAGTAGGGCGCAGGAACATAAGCACAGCGCATGTAGGCGGCGAGGGTATCGCGATCAATCGATGATTGAAAACCAGGAAAGGCACGAATGGCCTTGAGCTCTGAAGCAAAGACGAAGCTGCCATCTACGTATCCATAATAAAGAGGCTTGATTCCGATCCGGTCCCGAACGAGATGCAGATGCCGTTGGTGGCGGTCCCATAAAGCAAAGGCAAACATGCCCACAAATTTTTTGACAGCGACTTCCAGCCCCCAACGCTCAATGGCACCCAGCATCACTTCAGTATCGGAGTGTCCGCGCCAGGCATGCGCGCCCAATTCTGCCCTGATTTCTTCAAAGTTGTACACTTCGCCGTTGAAGGCGATAACATAACGTCCTGAAGCCGAGGCCATTGGCTGGTGGCCCTCAGAGGAAAGATCAATAATCGAGAGTCTGCGAAAGGAAAGCCCCAAGCCCGACCCGGTTTCGTAAAACACACCGGAGTCGTCTGGCCCTCGATGAGAGAGAGTGCAGCCCATCCGGCTGAGAAGCTCAACTGGATGTTCGTCCAACATTTTTGTGGACCAAAACCCTGCGATTCCACACATAAGAGCGTTTTGCCTTATGTTCCTGAGCGTCTAAAGAACTGGTTACTACCTGATTCGCTTTGTGTAAGCCGAACGGAGGACATTGGCAACATTGCAGCGATTATAAGATGTGGAAGTACTTCTCCGCACAGGATAAAGAAACTGAAAAATTTCATTTAAGAGCTTGATCACGCGCCCCGCTGTTCCTTGTCCATCCCCTCAAGAAGAAGCTGCTCCGGCGGAATCCGGCTCCCCTTTATGCGATAGTAAATAAACACTCCAACATAAAAAATCACCACGAAGATGAGACAGCCAAAAATAATCGCAAGCCAGCGGAGCATGGGTTTAGTCTATCAGTCCTGGTGACAATTTAGGGCTCCAGAATAGGCGTTAACCCAATGGGAAGGAATCGACCCTCGAATCAAAACAAATCAGCGTATTGTTCCGCTATGCTTTGTACATCGAAATTCCTCAGGCGCTCAATGGACTGCTCAAGTGAGGTGCGCTGAGGGTTATCCCGGAGCGCGGTAATGATTCCCTGAGCTAAGGCTGTTGAGTTTTCCGGCTCCACTACAACCATTTGCGGATTGGACTGCTGAATCTCCTGTATCGCTCCCACGCTGGAGCTGACAACAGCGGGGGTGCCTAAAGCGAGCGCTTCCAATAACGCATTAGGCATTCCTTCCATGCTTGAAGGCAGAATAAATAGGTCTGCATTGCTCAAAAAAGACCAGGGATGCTCCTGAAAACCCCAAAAATCCACGTGTTCCGCAATCCCGAGCCGCCCAGCCTGAGCCTTTAGCTCCGCCTCCTGTGGACCTTCGCCCAACACTGCCACACGAGCACTCGGGAATTGCTGCAGTACCGCTGGCATTGCGTCCAAGAGAATATCTACTCCTTTTTCCTTCCGCAGCCGTCCAGCGACCACCAGATGTGGCCCTTTGCCTTGATGTGGATTTGGCTCTCCTGCTGCAAGTTGCCGGAGCTTGCCCACGTCCACAGGGTTATAGATTCGCACCAACTTTTCGCGCGGGATGGCAAAGTGCACGGCCATGTCTTCCAGCATGGCATTAGAAAGACAAATAATCTTGTCGGCCCGAGGGTACAAGTGACGATAGAGCCAGCGCCACAGCCGAGGATGCTGGGCGTCATTTTCAACAAAAAGGCTGGGAGTGGTGGCTTCTCGTAGCAATAGCCGAATGCCGCGAGGCAAAAATGGACGCGATGCAATCAGCATTACGTTCAGGTAGGAGACTGTAGTAAGGACCGTTTGAGGGCGCAGTTTACAGACCATGCGAATGATGGCCGGGAGTGCATACCGCATTCTCGAAACGCCGAGCCGATGCACGGTCACCATTGATGGAATGCCTTCCAGATAAGCTTGGCTGCCCTGCGCCAGGGCAAGATGGCATTCAAACCTGCTGTGATCCAGATGGCGCAGCAGAATTGAGATCACGCGCTCCGCACCGCCAATGCCTCCGCTAAAAGCGGGCACAAAGAAGAGAATGCGTTTGCGATTTAGCATTGCGTGGCGGCTGTCAACTCGCATTTATCTTTTGCAGATCGAATGAAAAGGTAATCATTACAATTTTGGCCACCGCGGATGTTTTCCTATTCCAGTTAAAACCGCATTGTTCGTAAAAACCCACTACCTCCGCTGGAGAGGCACATTCGTATGGATAGCATTTTTCGGCCTCGGCGATTCTGCCTTCGTTAACGCAATTTAAAAACTGCAACCAATTTTCACTAAGTGCAAAATATTCGTCACTATCTTGGACTGCCGGCCGAAATGAGTTACCTGTCTAAGCTATTTGTAATCATTGGGTTAACAGCATTTCAAACCTGTCATTGAATAACGGTGCGCCAGCCGACAGTATCGACAAGAAAGTTTACCTTAGGACCCAAAAATTGCATGCACATTTTGCCGATAAACATGATACGGTTTACCAACCACCAGCACTATCAACAGGCAAGATACGCTCACCCTAATTGTTTCCGGACCCATCGCCTGGTTGTATGAGCTTTACCGGGTGATGAGTAGTCTTGCACTGTCAACAAAAGGAGAATTGCCTCACATGAGAAAGATAAGTTTACTCGGGGTGTTAGTAATGGCCCTAGCAACAAGCACGATGTATGGACAAGCCACGCGGACTTGGGTATCTGGAGTTGGCGATGACGCAAATCCATGCAGCCGCACAGCCCCGTGCAAGACGTTTGCCGGCGCCATTTCAAAAACAGCTCCGGGCGGTGAAATTGATGCGTTGGATCCAGGCGGCTTTGGCGCCCTCACCATTACAAAAGCCATCACGCTTGACGGCGGAGGAGGACAGGTAGCCTCGGTGCTGGTCAGCGGCACCAACGGCATCGTTGTCGCAGCCGGAGCAACCGATGTAGTTACGATTCGCAACATGCGGATCAACGGCATTGGAAGCGGAATCAACGGTATCCGCTTCATTTCGGGGAAAGCGCTCAACATAGAAAACTGCTACATCTTTGGCTTCAATACCAATGGCATTGACATTGCTTTAGGCCAAGCAGCTACCGTGAACATCATGGATACAGTCGTTGAAAACGTTGGCGGCGTCGGGATCCGTGCGGCAGATACTGTCCAAGCAGTGCAGGTGGGGATAGACAATTCACGTGTGCTTGTTTCCAACATCGGCATTGAGGCGGCTCAGCACAGCCGCGTCGTTGTCACTAACTCATTTGTCTCCAAGGCAACGACAGATGGAATGAAGTCTGATGATGCAGCGACCTCTGACGCTCAGCTAAACGTCTCGTTCAGCAGCTCTGACTTCAACACCAACGGCGTCACAGCTGCTCCCGGAGGCACGGCCAATGTCGCGTTTTCCAATCTGGCGTCGAATACGACTTGCGGTATGAACAATGCTGGCGGCACCAGCTTCTTCTCCTTTGGAAACAACCGTCAGAGCGGCGCAAACTCTTGCGGCACGATCAGTCCTGCTCCGCAACAATAAGAGTCTGATTTAAACTTCTCCTGGGCTGGGATTATTCCCAGCCCAAAACTTTTTAGTGAGGCAATGTCCTTTTCTTGATACTGCTCGCCCAATCCAGGAAATTCTTCAAACCGGTTTCGCCGTCATAGTCGCGGTGGGCACGTGCAAAACCGGCACGGGCAATTCTTTCTCTCTCCTCGGGGTGCGCCAGATAATATTTAATTTTGTCGATGGCATCTTCTGTCGAATCGTAGAAAACTGCTTCTTTGTCAGGGGTAAAGATTTGCTCGTGTGCATTCAGTCCAGCCTTGTCGCACAGTAGCATCATTCCGTGGGCTGGAACCTCATACATCCGGACATTGCCTGTTTCCACGGGAAGATCAGATAAATGCATATTGATGCCGATTTTGGTGCGGTAATAGAGTTCCGTGCGCTCTGCGTCTGAAATTCCTCTGATACGGCCCCAAATCACTGGCTTTCCCCTAAGCCCGCGAATCATGCCGATGTATCCAGCGTAAGGCCATCGTCCATAAATTCCGATACTAGAACCAAATTTGCTTTTGAATTGCGCAAGTCTGTTCATTTTTGAGGGATATGCCAAGCCGACATAAATGAGATCAAGATCGCGCTCCTCAAAAAATGCATCGCCCCGCTGCGCACTTTCTTTGCGAGGAGCCACTAATGGCCAAAGGTCACCCGCTGAATTGTTTCTGGGAAAAACCAATGGCCACCAATAGCTCTGCTCGCATCCCCAGTGTGCCAGAGCATCCCGGAAAAGAAGCTGGTCGCTGTAGCTCGGCGAAATATAAAAGGCGCCGTCAAATGCCCATAGATAAGGAATGCCTCTCACATAGGTAGAAAACGGATCATCTGTAAAGCCGAGAATTTTTATGGGCCTGGTAAGATGCTGGCACAAAATTTCAGGATGAATTGGATTGTATGTGCTCATCACCAGCAGATCAGCATCTCTGAATTTTTCCACAAAGTCTTTCACAAAACGCATGTAAGAAGGGTTTCGATCCCGATATAACTGATCGAGGCTCTGCGCATGCGATAAAAGCCGAATAAGCTGCGAACTGTGCTGTGGAAAATAAGGGGCAGGATCCAGACTGTCTATGGAGTAGCCATGGAAGTCTGGCATACGCGGGAATCCGAAAATGCAGGCTTTCTTCATCGTCGGCTCACACTCCGCACTATTTGAGGGCCTCAAGATTCAAGCTCATGAGGCGTCCTTTCTCTTTGTTCATGTGAGGAAGATAAGCCTGAGAATAATCGTCAAGCCAGGCATGTTCCGTGTTGCGCCAATCGTACCGGGTCGCTGATACGAATCCAACCCTCAGCAGTCGCTCGCGCAGAAACTTTTCGTCGAAAACCATTTTATGAAAATCATACTCATTTCGCTGGCCGCCACTCACCAACCCAATCAGTTCACTGAGATCGCTGGTTTCCTGATAGCGATGTACCACCGCCTCTAAATCCGGTACAGCCACACGGAGAATTCCCCCTTTGCGCAAAACACGATACCACTCTCCCAGTACCTGGTCGATTTCGTGACGCCCGAAATGCTCCAGCACGTGGCAGGCATAAATCAAGTCCACGGAATTATCTTGCGCGAAAGTCAGATGGTTAACCGGAACGCGAAAATCAACGTGAGGGTACTCCTGAATATCTACATGGATAAACCCGGGGATGTATTTGCTTCCACAACCGAGATGAAGCTTCATGGTTGAAGAATAGCGGATTGCACCAATTGCTTGTAAACACTTTCAATTCCTTCGCGTAAAGGAATACGAGGGCGCCAACCGAGGGCGGTAAGTCTGGAGATATCCAGCAACTTACGCATTGTTCCATCAGGTTTTGTGCGGTCCCACTGCGGCGATTCCTGGTAGCCCACGATGTCGGCAACGAGTTCAGCCAGTTCCCGAATAGTCTGGTCCTTGCCACAACCGATATTGATAAGCGGCGGAGCATCTGCCGTAAATAAGCCCGCCAGTCGCTCTTCCGGCTGCATCATAATATGGACACAGGCATCCGCCATATCATCAGCGTGCAAAAATTCCCGACGTGGAGTACCGGTTCCCCAGAGGACCACGCGCGTTTTATTGATCTTCCCTTCATGAAATTTGCGAATCATCGAAGGCAGCACATGCGATGTTTCGAGATCAAAGTTGTCAGCATGGCCGTAAAGATTGGTCGGCATCACGCATATGTAGTTGGTGCCATATTGCCGGTTATAGGCATGGCACATCTCGACTCCCGCAATTTTCGCCACAGCGTAAGCGGAATTTGTTTTTTCCAGTGGTCCAGTAAGAAAGTATTCCTCGCGGATCGGCTGAGAGCACTCTCGTGGATAGATACAGGAAGAGCCGAGAAATATCAGCTTCTCCACGTCATGAAGATAAGCCTGATGAATAACATTGGTCTGAATCAGGATGTTTTCGCGGATAAATTCAGCCGAATATGTCGCATTGGCCAGGATTCCTCCGACTCGCGCAGCCCCCAACACTACATGCTTTGGCCTTTCTGCGGCAAAAAACATCTCAACCGCAATCGGATCCAGCAAATCGAGTTGCTCATGGGTGCGGGTAGCAATGTTTGAGAATCCCAGGGACTGCAAACGGCGCAGAACCGCAGACCCAACCAACCCACGGTGTCCTGCAACATAAATTTTGTCGCTTTTATTCATCTTTGACGGAGTGAATCCGACTGCAGACGTGCTTCCTCTCCTCGTAATTCATTTTTACGTACGGTTGAAGCTGGATGATGCGCTTTTTCGAATACATCTTCCCACAATAATAGGATTTTGGGCAGGCTGAAACGTGATATCACCTCAGGCGCCCGCGAAGCCAGGCTTTGGCGGAGGGCGCTATCTGTCATCAGAGAATCCATTGCGGAAGCCAGAGCATCCACGTCTTGTGGTGGAACAAGCACCCCGTCCACACCATCGCGGATGATCTCAGCCGGGCCAGACGGACAATCAAAACTGATAGGCGCGACGCCCAGGGCCATTGCTTCACATAACGCATTTGGGAATCCCTCAAAACGCGAGGGAAGAACAAACAGGTCAGCTGAACGCAAAAGAGGAAAAGGATCAGCAACTGCACCTAAGAACTCTACACGCTTTTCAAGTTGCATCTGGTGTGAATCCGCTATCAGCTCTGATCGCAACGGCCCGTCGCCTATGACCTTCAAGGACCAGTCAGGATGCCTCTCCACAACTCGCGCGAACGCTCTCAACAGAAGATCAAAACCCTTTTCATGAGAAAGGCGGCCGACGGCGAACACAGTAAAACCGTTGTCACTGTTCCTGGATGCAGCATCGCGCTGCTCACAGAAAGGTGCTCCGACTGGGTTCGGGATCACACAACCCTTCAGTCCATAATGCCTCTGAAACCATCTTAGAGAGGATTGAGTCTGGCAGACCAGCATCCTGGCCCATGGATAAGTCATCCGGCGAAGGGATTCCCATAAGAAACCGATTTTGTACATGCTTGGGTCTGCCCGTTCCGAAACAATCACAGGAATTGCCAAACGTCGCGCAGCAAGCAAAGTGAGGATATTTGCATGTGTGAGAAAACTAATGATCAGATCAGGTTTCAATTCTCGAAATGAGCGCCGCAATGCGCGAATTCTGAATAACTGTCGAGATGCTGAAACGACAAAATTGGCCGGCTCTGCAGGTAAGTCGAGTTGGCGCCTTTTAACAGATGGCTGGAGAAAAAAAGCCGGCGAACCTTCCCGGTTCATGGTGAGAACTGTGACGTCGTGCCCTCGCTCCGCCCAAGCATTGGCCAGAGCGCACATAACCCGCTCTGCTCCCCCACACTCCAAAGACGGGATCACCAGTGTCAGGCGCATGCTCAGTTACTGGCCTCCTGGCTCCCCACAGCCGCAGCGTAAGGCGAATCTCTCTCTGCGATCAGCTTCATTGTGCATGCAGCAAGAAAAATGAAAGACACGATGTACATTAAAGAAGTGGAAAGCGCGATGCCAGGCAATCCCCACATTTTCATGAGGAGGAAATTCAAACCGATATTCGCCGCCACGTTGAGAACTGAACCGTATAACAGCAGATCATTACGCTTGATGGCAGAAAGGAAGCGCACCAGCAGGGCACCAAGCAGGACAAAGGGGATCTGCACCGCCAACAAACTTTGCAGGAAAGCGACAAGATCAGTATCCGCTGCCGTAAATGCTCCACGTTGGTAAAGAAGCTGAACTAAATGGCGGGAAAATGCAATAAAAATAAGAGTAAAAGGGACTGCTGTGAAAAATAAAAGTGTTGAATAACGCTTCAGCGTATGGCGGCATCCCGCCCAGTCTTCAACCGCGGCCATTTTGGAGAAATAAGGTAATGTGGCGGCGCTTAAAGCCGTAGAACCTAATCCAGTCAGCGCGCTGATGATGCGATTCGAATATCCCATAGCTGATACGCTGCCGGCTGGAAGCATTGCAGCTAAAGACTGAATTATTACTGGAGTGCTTGACATCAGGAATGCTCCGGCCAGGAGTGGCCCAGCCTGACGCAAAACCGTGGAAACATCGTGATCAAAGCCGCTCCACCATAGGCTGAACTTCATGTCATGGGCCCGGAGCATGACGATCAAGAATGCTGCCTCGAGAATGCCACCCACTAGTGTCCCGGCAGAAAGGGCCATGCCACCCCAGTTTCGACCCGCCAGGACTACGAATCCGATCATCACAAGCGGAGTGGTCAATGGGACCAACGCCGGCAATGCAAATTTCTCACCTGCATTTAACACATAGGTAAGTAGCTGTGACGTTCCGCCTAAAACAACCCACGGCAGTAGCAAGTAAAGCAGCCTTCTGGCAAGCTGGAGCTTCTCGTAAGAAAAGCCATGAGCTATATAAGGCAGGTAATAAGGCGCAAATAAACCCAGGGCCAGCGCCACGCCTCCCAAAATCACCAAGCCAAGCAGCGCGATATTTGAAAGAAGTTTCTCAGCTGCCTCTCTGCCCTGCTTTTGCTGTACTTCCAGAAAAACGGGTATCAGGGCTGAGACAAGGGTTCCGGAAATGATGGTCACGAAAAACGTTGGCAGCAGAAAGGCGATCAGAAATGCGTCCATCGCATCACTGCGGCCGAATGCGCGGGCAACAACCAACTCTCTCAGAACAGTGCCTGCCCGGGCCAGAAAGGTAAATACACCGATAATCAGTGCTGCCCGCAGTATCTTCCGATTCATAGAATCAGGCTTTGCTGAATTAAAAACCCGAAAATTCATCTCGGCACAGTCGACAATCTGGACAGAGCGAAGTCCTGGCGCGCCATTTCAAGCTTTGCGGTCTCACGCTCGTCACGCACCATTTCAGAGATTAGACCAATAAAGCTGGTGCGCGGTTTCCATCCCAGCTTCTCCTGCGCTTTTGCGGCGTTGCCCAGCAAAGTATCGACTTCTGCAGGACGAAAATAGCGGCGATCAATGGCTACCACACGCTTGCCCGACTTGGCATCAAAGCCTTCTTCTTCGACTCCATTTCCTTGCCAACGAATGCTGCTGCCTAATTCTTTGGCCACGGCGCAGACAAAATCCCGCACTGAATGCTGCACCCCGGTTGCAATTACAAAATCTTCCGCCTGGTCCTGCTGAAGCATCAGCCACATGGCTTCCACATAATCACGAGCATGGCCCCAGTCGCGTTTTGCGTCGAGATTGCCAAGGTAAAGGCAGTCCTGCAATCCGAGTTGAATGCGGACAAGTGCGCGTACGATTTTGCGCGTAACAAATGTCTCGCCACGAACTGGCGATTCATGGTTGAACAGGATGCCGCTGCAGGCATATAAGCCGTAAGCCTGCCGATAAAGCGCGGTGATCCAGTGGGCATAGAGCTTAGCGATTCCATAGGGCGAGCGCGGATAAAACGGCGTCGTCTCGCGTTGAGGGATCTCCTGCACTTTTCCAAACATTTCAGAGGTCGAAGCCTGGTAAAAGCGCGTTCTCTTCTCCAGCCCTAGCACACGAATCGCCTCCAGCATACGCAACGGTCCCAGAGCATCTGACTCGACAGTGTACTCAGGCTGCTCGAAAGAGACGGCTACGTGGCTTTGCGCCGCCAGATTGTAAATCTCATCCGGCTGCACCAGCTGGATAATACGAATCAGGCTGCTGTAATCAGTGATGTCCCCGTAGTGAAGAAAAAAACGGCATCCGGGTGTATGCGGATCCTGAAGGAGATGATCGATGCGTCCTGTATTGAAAGATGAGGAGCGGCGCCTGATACCGTGGACCTCATAACCTTTTTGAAGAAGAAAAGCGGCAAGATACGAACCATCCTGGCCGGTAACACCTGTTATCAATGCGCGTTTCAGCGCCAAAATCGAACCTCCCAAGAAACGAATGCCATTCCCATTTTATAGGCCAACCAATGCAGGACTGAAGTCTTGCTCCACTCTTTCAGTACAAGGGATCGATCCAATACGGAGGCTCTCGATTAGAGCCCTGAACCGCGAAATACAACTGGAACCGTCATCAGAAGAATCTTCAGATCCAGAAGTATGTTCCAATTTTCAATGTATTCAAGGTCCAGAGAAACATTTTTCTCAAAAGATGGATCATGCCGCGCAGTCACCTGCCAGAGGCCCGTTAATCCGGGAGTAACATCGAGACGGCGGAAATGCTCCAGGTCGTATCTTTTGAAATCATCTTCAGGATGAGGACGCGGCCCCACAATGCTCATATCACCTTTAAGAACGTTGAAGAGCTGTGGGAGTTCATCAATGCTGTATTTGCGGAGGAAGCGGCCAAGGCGGGTAATGCGGGGATCGTCAGTTATTTTGAATGTGGCCCCATTGCGCTCATTCATATGCATGAGCCCATTCTTGCGCGCATCGGCATCGGCCACCATGGTGCGGAACTTGTAGCACATGAACTTGCGGCCCTTTCTCCCTACACGCCATGCCGTATAGAGAATTGGGCCCGGTGAATCGAATTTAATCGCGATAGCAGTAAGCAACAGGATCGGAGACGTCAATATCAGCGTAACGGTGCTGATAAAAAGGTCCATGATCCGCTTCACGAAAAGCCCCAGGGCCGGAATCGGTTGGCGATTCAGTTCGAGCACCGGTACCGAGCCGATATAATTCATTCCTGCGCCAATAGCCAGTCCTCCATACAAATCCGGTACAACTTTCACGCCAATACGCTGCCGCCGAGCTTCCAGGGCTATGCGCACCACCAGGTCACGACTGGTGGCGGGAGTGAAATAAATCTCATCAATAAAGTTTTCCGTCAAAATGCGAGGTAAATCGTCCGGTGTGCCAAGGCAAAAGGGGCCGGGCGTGTGTTCCCAATCAACGAAGCCGCAGAACGTTTTTCCCAGATATGGATGGCTCTGCAAATAGCAGCGGAATGCCTGACCGACCTCTCCACTCCCAATGATCAGAACGTGCTGGTTACCGATGCCGCGCTCAATGTGCTTGATGTTGTAACGTTCCACTACATAGCGAAGGCCAAAAACGCCAGCCAGGCTCAAGAGGCTGGTACTCGCAACCATAAGTCGCGGTACGGCTTGCTCACCGGCGATAAAAACGATCATGACGGACATCATGGATGAAACCATGAAGCCCTTGAGAATTCTTACGCGGGCCACGCGTGTGGAACGAATGGCAGCTTCTGAATAAAGGTTCTGAGCGGCATTGCAGATCACAGTAAGGCAGGCATACGTGAGCAAAAAAAGCGATAGGCGTAATGGCGGAGCGGTAATCACTTCATGCGAGGGGATTCCGAGTAGTTCGCCAACGAATCCGCGAGTCGAGTAGGCTATAAAGCCGGAGACAACAACAATGAGCGCTTCCAGCAATGCTACGGCGGCGCCAAGCCCGGTCCCCCTTTCATGGGAGAGCGGCCGATGTATCTGGGTCCCTGCAAAATGGGACACTTCCAAGAGATTGCTTTGTTCTTTCACTACCTCTTGTGTTGACACCATAACCTCCTAAATAAGGTGTGCCGTTGATTACGACATCTGGTCCGTTTTTGCCACGCGCCGTGAAAAAATACTTCGCTTTGAAAATATCCGCCAGGGGCTGAGAACATATGAAATGAACATCCGCCGGGGATCATCCTGGTCCCAGTGGTCCCACCAATCCTTCAACAAATAACCCACACACGCCAGAATCGCAAAGAGGAGCGTCCCCCCAAGAGCGATCAAGACTCCGCTCGGACGTTTATGCTCTGGTCTGGAGGCCGGATCAAGAATCTTGGCAGTTGGAGTATCTTTTGCCTCCTGAATGCGCGCAAGCTCATACTGCTGTGTCAGCAACTCAACTACCGTTTCATGAATTTTGGTTTCGCGGTACAGATCAGCCCATTTTGTCCCCAACAACGGCAAGCTTTTGACAGAAGGGTACGGATTTGTTGCATCCTGTGATGCCGCGGTGGTAGGGCGTCCAGAATTGATCCTGGCAAGCTCACGTTCCAATTCGTTTACATGAGCCTGAGCGCTTTTTACCCGGATGTTCTCCGGCGTGTAAGTCTGCTTCAGCGCTTCAAGTTGTGCCCGCGTGGCGATCAGCTCTCCTTGCAATCTGGCTGCTGCCTCCACCGTGACTTTCGTTTGTTCAGGTACATCCAATGCCATATTCGCGCTTGCAAACTGGCTGAATTGTTGTTCGGCTTGCTCCAGTTTCCCTTTTTCGTCTGCCAGCCTCTTCTCAACGAATTCGCGCTCATTGCTGGCTGCCGTGTTCGATACCTGGGTCATCACGGTATTGAGCTTTGCTACGTATGCATTTGCCATCTTCTGGGCGAGATCTTTATCGTGCTCGCGAACTGTAATAGCAATGACGTTGCTCTTTTTGTCATCCATGATTTCAGTTCGTTTCCCCAGTTTGAGACAGGTATCTTCTTCGTAAGGAATTTTCCAGAGCTCTTGCAGATGAAATTCATCGATAAGCTCCTTACAAACCCTGCGACTTTGCAGCACCTTGATGAGGACACCAGTGCTGCTTTTGCTGCCCATCAGGTCCCCTGCAAGGCCTGCAAGCGCTGGGGATTTTGTTAGTGCCGGAAGAAGCGCTGCCAAACCAGAAGAGCCGCTGCCTGAATCCGGTGGCATAATCTGAACAGTGCTCTCGTATTTCGGATACCGATATCCGACGAATGCGGAGAGAAGAAACCCCACAGCAACCCACCAGGCGATTTGCCGACGCTTCGCCGAGAGTCGATACAAAGCCTCAGTCCATCCCAGCCAATGCGTGGGCTTTGGTAGTTGGCTGCCGCTAGCTTCCCTGCTGATTAGCTCTCTTTCGGCCTCGCTCAGCGGCATCCGCTACCCTCCCCCGCGTTATTAAAAGCGGGCCGCATAACAACCGCATTTCCCCCGAGTTTGAGCGGATCCAGTCTGGATACTCCCAATGAGTCCAAATTCCCTTCTAAAGCCTTTAAACAGCTCAAAACATATAAAGTTGCGGACGTGTCAAAATCCGCATCATACATCAGCGTTTCACCAGCGTGCTTTCTTCTTTCTTCGATTCATTCCATCGCTGATGAGATTACTGATCCCGAATCTCTTGACCGTTAAATGCATGTTTGTAACCAATAGCTTACTCTAAAATTTCTTACTTAATCCTGTCAGGCAAATATGTTACGAATCCAGATTATAACCCTCTGGTGGAGCCCACCTCCATTGCAACAGCCCGGGCTGCACCATAAACAGGTCTACTCCACCGGGTGTATCCTTCAGAAGCGGATTGCCACAAAAGTGTGTTCTAAGACCACAGCAGAAAAATCACAGAGTAAGTTGCTTTTGGTGAGAAAGAACTTGTTCTCAATACTTAAGTCTTGTTAGAAGCAACCGCTGAAATCTGGAATATCTCTTGCTATGAGAGCTGTAGAAATGCCATTTGACGTATGTACCTGTTTGAATACATACTGAGATTCAGATAATCCCATGTAACTGGTGTACGGGATTTGTTTGGCTTGGAGAAAAAGCGGGACAAATGCAAATCTCTGTAATCGGTTCGGGCTATGTGGGTCTGGTTGCTGCAACATGTTTAGCGGAGTTGGGTCACAACGTAATTTGCGTAGATAATGACCTGGCTAAGGTTGCGGCGTTGAATGCCGGTGAGACCCTGATCCATGAAGACTTCCTGCAGGAATTGCTAAGCCGCCACCGCGGCAGAAATCTCAAATTCTCTTCTTCCATCCACGATGCCACGCGGCACGCGCTGGTGATCTTTATTGCGGTGGGTACGCCTTCATCGGATGATGGCTCGGTTGATCTCTCCTATGTTGAAAGCGTGGTCAAATCTCTGGGCGAATCCATTGACGGCTACAAAGTCATAGTTGAGAAGAGCACCGTTCCTGTTTACACCAGCGATTGGATTCAAAATGCAATTGCCGGCAAAAGCCGTAAAAAAGTGGAATTTGATGTAGTCTCCAATCCGGAGTTTCTCCGCGAAGGGACAGCGGTTACAGATTTCCTTTATCCCGACCGGATTGTGGTTGGCTCCAGCACAGCGCGCGCTGCCGAAATCATGCGCGAGATTTACACTCGGCTGGTAGATGGCACATATGCACAGGACGCCAGTGCGGTTCCCAAACCAGAGAAAGCTCGCAGTGTGCCGATGTACATTGAGACCGCGCCTCGGAGCGCAGAACTCATCAAGCATGCGTCGAATGCATTTCTCGCACTGAAAATTTCTTTTATCAATGCTGTGGCAAATTTCTGTGAATCTGTAGGCGCTGATATTGAAGAGGTTTGCAAGGGCATCGGCAGTGACAATCGCATCGGGCCTGACTTCCTGCGGGCTGGTATTGGCTATGGCGGCTCCTGCTTTCCAAAGGACGTGGCAGCTTTTCGCGCTGTAACGCGCGACTTTGGCTATGAATTCCCTCTGCTAGACGAGATCAAGCGCATCAATGAAGAGCAGCTCGTGCGGTTTACCAGAAAAGCCCGTACCGCGATTAAGGGCTTGAAAGGTAAAAAGCTGGCTGCTCTTGGCCTGGCCTTTAAAGATGGGACTGATGATGTCCGCGAATCACCGGCCATCCGCGTAATAGAGATGCTGCTGGAAGAAAAGTGTGAGATTGTGGCGTTTGATCCGGCTGCAATGGACCGCGCACGGCAGATTCTAGGGAACAAAATTTCGTATGCTTCTGACGCATATACAGCCGCTGAAGGCGCTGACGCTCTTTTGATCCTGACGGAATGGAAAGAGTTTGCGAGCCTGGATCTGGCACGGATCAAGCGCCTGCTGCGCTCTCCTTTGGTGCTGGATGGCCGCAATCTGTTCAGCCAAGCGGAAATGGCGGAAGCCGGCTTGAATTACTTCAGCATCGGACGTACACCGCTTGAGCTTTCACACTCGCTGTTAAAGAAAGGGCACGTCGCTCGATAAGCGAGTTCCCGATGCGTGGCGAATAAGCCGAAATTCTTCTTCTTCTGCCGGTTTGAGAGAATCGTCAAGTCATTGTTATAATCAAGAGGTCTGACGCAGAAAGCCTTCACCGGTCCCCACCGAGCTTCGCGTGTGTCAATCACGAGAGAGTTTGGCCAGGTAGCTCAGTTGGTAGAGCGCAGCCCTGAAAAGGCTGGCGTCGGCGGTTCGATTCCGTCCCTGGCCACCATCTATCAAGCACTTACAAAGCACAAAAACTGATATTGGTTCCGATTGGTTCCAACTAAACAGCAATTGTCAGCAGAAAAGTTCGGCAGCGGCGGGCTTCTCTCACCTGCTTTGACGGTTGCAGAGCCTGAGCATTAACAATCGCACTCAGCGGCGGGAAAGATTGTGGAACTGTGAACCGCAGCGCACAGTATGCTTCCAATTAGAAACGAAAGTTTCACCAGGCAATAGGCACCCCTCTCAGGCCGGGGAAGAAGAAATTCATCGTATCGCCCTGCCATCACCGTCCTCGATTTTGTGCAATTCTCTGCGATGCAGGTACAAAGGCGTGTCGGTCTTGCCTTTGCCATTGGGTATCCAGAAAAAAGCAAGTGTGATGTGCGAGCGGTAGAAGGCTACAAAGCCAAAAAGCGCGAAAAGCATGGCGTAGATAAGCAGCGCCATGTCCTGCCAGGGGTGCGGCCCGGACCGCTGCAAGCCGTCAAACATCACCACCCCGAGAATCACCATCAACAGCAGCATGGGCAGCAGTAACTTGCACACCACCATAATCCAGCCAAAAAAATCCAAGCGCACCCGGAGCATTTGTGTGGGAGCGAAGCTGTACTTGTACATGTTTTCTCGGTAAAGTCCAATCCGGCCGCCAAGCGGATAAAGGACGGTCCGCCGTTTACGCCGCCGCATTTCATATCCGAGCCCGAGCGCGGCCAGCAGGCTTGCGCCGGCAGCGAAAAGCACGGTGTTCCTGGCCAGTTCCGGAATGTCACGCACCAAAAAGTAGAACATCCAGATCAGCCCGCAGAGCAGCCACAGAGCCTGCGGCCCCCAGGTAAAGGATTCGCGTACACCAAGGGATTCGATCTCCGCCTGGTTGATCTGGAGAGGAAAAATGGCGTGGACAGCCGATGAAGATTCCATGTTTCACATAAATATGCCACGAATCCGACGCATCGAGATGAGAACTTTCTTGTTCAGGGTCGCTCCACGTATTGCGCTGGCTCTTTTGGCGCTGGCGGCACTAATCGGCGGTCGGAGATTTTCACTGGAATGCTAACCCAAGAAAGCGGCCATGGGTACGGGCGAGTTAGCGGCCGGCCGTTATGAGCACGCGACAGCAATATCCCGACGGCGAACAGCCCGTCCTACTCAGGCAATTGACTCACTTACTAAAGATTCTTGCTGCGGCGAGTAGCAGCTCCGGATCCAGGCGAATCTTGTAATCCGGATGGACATATTGAAACTTTATCTGGCCGTCGGTTCCGATCAAAAACACGGCAGGAACCGGAAGGATGTGATGCTTCTCCCCGGAAGCCGCTTCGATGTCGATTCCGTATTGCTGTAGTTGTTTCAGGGTCGCGTCGTCCACCTGATATGCGACTCCGAAACTCTCGGCAGCGCTCATCTTGCTATCGGATAGCAAGCCTTCGATTCTGTATTTGCCCACGGTCTCGCGCACGCTCTCAGGCCGGTCAGGCGAAATCCCTATCAGTTGCCATCCAATTTTTTTTAGCTCGGGATCGATCTGTTGCAGTTGACCCAACTGCCGATTGCAGTGTGGTCACCAGCCACCTCGGTAGAAAACGACGACAGCGCGCTGTTTCGCGACGGAAGCATTCAGATCAAAGGGTTGGCCGTCCGCAGTTGTAAGCCGCACGTCAGGGATGCGGGTTCCAGTCAATGCCGGACAAATTTGGTCTGGAGACGAAGCGATTTTATTCGTCATGTATCAAACTGGAGATTCGCGCAGTAGCTCACCCGCTGATCCCCAACTCCTTTCTCAGCTTCTCTTCGTCGAAACCTACGATTACAGCGTCATCGATCTTGGTAACAGGAGTCGTCATAACATGCAGCTTGCGTAATTCCTCGAGCGCGCCAGCATCAGCAGCAATGTTCCTGTCCTCGAATTGAATTCCGTTCCTCGAAAGAAACTCCTTCGTTGATTCACAGAACATTCAACCCGGCTGGGAAAAGACGGTGATCTTTTTCTGTTGGGCCATTACGTACCTCCAATATGAAGATGCAGGTTTCTAGCGAAGGTTACAGGAGCAGGCACCAACTTACCCTGGAACGAGTTAGCTGTTGCACGTCATCCAAATCAAGCGTTCTGTTCAAAAAGTATGATTCGTTCAGAACAGCTCAAGTAGAGCTTAGGTTCCTAAAACTTCAAAAAATCTGATAATCGATTCAATCCCGCGATAGAAGTTCGGGATGTGGAATTTCTCATTGGGTGCATGCAGGTTATCGTCAGGCAGGCCAAAGCCCATCATCACGCTGGGAATCTTCAACACATCTTGAAAGTCAGTGACGATAGGAATGGAGCCGCCGGAACGGATAAAGACCGTATCTTTATTGAAGACCTCGCGCAGCGCTTCAGTGGCGGCTTTGACAAAGCGGTTATTTGTGGGGATGACGCAGGCCTCACCTTTGCTGAACACTTTGATATTGGTCTCAACTCCCTTAGGCGTGAGCTTCTTCACATAATTGGTGTAGCGCTTGAGGATGTCATTTGGGTCCTGGTTAGGCACCAGCCGCATAGAGACTTTGGCTGAGGCGCGCGCCGGGATGACAGTTTTGGCGCCAGCACCAACGAAACCGCCAGGCATGCCATGGACTTCCAACGTGGGACGCGCCCACGTGCGGTAGAGAACGGAATATCCAGGCTCTCCCGTGAGCACCTTTGACCCGACTTCTGTCTTGCGATAATGCTCTTCATTGAAAGGAAGGCGCTTCCAGGCTTTGAGCTCGTCTTTGCTGGGTGCTTTCACGCCTTTATAAAAGCCGGGGATAAGAATTCTGCCTTTCGCGTCTTTTAACTTGCTGATGATTTCTATCAGGGCGAAGAACGGATTCGGCGCCGCCCCTCCGTACATTCCGGAGTGCAGATCGGTCTTAGCACCCTGCGCCTCGATTTCGGTATAGACCAAGCCGCGGAGACCGACACAAAGTGTTGGCAAGTTGGGCGCAAAAAGTTCGGTATCGCATACCAATGCGAAGTCTGCTTTGAGCTTGGCTTTTTGCGCGCGGATGTAAGCGGCAATAGATTCACCGCCAACCTCCTCCTCACCTTCAAAAATACATTTCACATTCAACGGCAGCTTGCCGCCGTGGCCGCGCATGAGCGCTTCAAGAGCCTTGATCTCCATCCAGAGCTGGCCTTTGTCATCCACCGCGCCGCGGGCGTAGATGTTCTGGTTGCGCTCCGTGGGCTCAAAAGGAGGCGTCACCCACTCGTTGAGCGGATCAGGCGGCTGGACATCGTAGTGCGCATAACAGAGCACGGTGGGCTTGCCGGGGGCATGGAGCCAATCAGCATAGACCAGCGGATGGCCCTTAGTTGGGATGACCTCAACATTTTCCATGCCGATACGGCGCAGCTCGTCGGCCACGAAGATGGCGGCGCGACGAACATCTTCTTTGTGCTCCGGCGCAGTGCTCACACTGGGAATGCGGAGCAGGTCTTTAAGCTCGCCCAGAAAGCGCTGCTGATTCTCTTTGGCAAAACTGACGGCAGATGAGGCCATGGATCCTCCTGGCTAGAAATGAAAGAATTCAGTATATCGTGCAGAGTGAGGATTATTCGAGACCGGCGAGGCGGAGAGTTTGCAACCATTGGGAGGCAAGGCCTAATTGGTGGATCCATTTCTCGACGTAAGCACGATCAAGTTTATCGTGACGTTTTTCAAGGACGGTTGCGGCATCGCTGACTTGGCGCTCGGATTCGCCCATTTTGGCCCATTCCAGCTTGGACAGGATCAAATCTTCTGCGCTGATCACAAAAGTCGGCACTCCATCGAAACTGACAGCCAGGCGGCGTTGAAACGCTTCTTCATGGAAAGGAGCGGGCTTTTTCAAAATAAAATCGATTTTCCAGCCGCTAGTCGTGTCAAGGACGTTGAACATGGAATGATGCCGCTGCGCGTCCAGAGCATCTTGCAACACCGCGTAGTACTGCTCTTTTGGAAGCAGTACAATGAGTTTGTTCAGCTTGTCAACGGTTGCTGAAATCACAATATCAAGGTCGTAAGTCGCTCTACCCTGTCCATAATAGGCTGCAGCAATAGAGCCCGTAATCATGTATGGGATTTCGCTCTGCTCCAGTTTGGGAACAATCGAGCGGAGCACTTCAGCGTAGTTCATCAGAACCCTTGCGGTGCTCTGCCCGGAGGAAATAAAGAGCGTAAAAATTCTCTAGTGATCTTATCTTCCGGCCAGTCTGGATGTTCATCGCGAATGCATTGCTTGGCAAGCTCATGGATGTGGTGACTGGCTTCAAACGCCATCAAAACACGCTGCTCTCCAGACATTGATTCTAAAATCCGCGCCTGCATGGCGGCGATTTCTGGTTTGGTATCAAAGGGGATCACGGGTCGATATTAGCACGGCGCCGTAGCGTTGAATCGTTCACTTGTGATGATCTGCGGACCATCTGTCTATAATAGAAAGGTGAACTCCCATTTCACAGTTCGCAAAATGGCGGAGGCCGATTTCCCTACGCGCTGGGGACATTTCCGCATCATGGGTTTTGAAGGCCAGGCTGCTGAGCCAAATCAAAAGTCTGCGAGCACTGCAAATTCCGACCGGCGCAAGGAAGAGGCTGTCGCACTTGTCTTTGGAGACATTCATGCCGCGCCGCCGCTGGTGCGGATCCATTCGCAATGCCTGACTGGCGACGTCTTTGGCTCGCTACGCTGCGACTGCCGCCAGCAATTGGAGATGGCGCTTTCGATGATCGCGCAAGCGGGCGCCGGCGTACTGCTCTATGAGCTGCAAGAGGGGCGCGGGATCGGGTTGATGCCCAAGCTCCAGGCATATCAACTACAGGACCAGGGGCTGGACACGGTGCAGGCGAACGAACAGCTTGGCTTCAAGGCCGATCATCGCGAGTTTCAGCTCCCCGCTGAAATGCTGAAGGCGCTCGGATTGAAACAGGTGCGCCTGCTTTCCAATAATCCTCAAAAGGTCGCAGCGCTTGAGGCCGCAGGAATACAAGTGGTGGAACGAGTGCCGTGCGAAGTTGAGCCTCACGCCGCCTCAGAGCGGTATCTGAATACAAAGAAAGAAAAACTTGGGCATTTGTTCACGGAGAGGTAATCCCGTGACGAAATACATGGCTTGAACTGCCAAGTTCAGCCGAACCGGAACTTGTCCTCTGGTAATGGTGTCACTATCAGGGAGAGTGGCGTCAGCGGAGTAAACTGATATGGGGCCGGGATGAATATCTGTTGCATCATGCTGATGGCACTGCTGTTCCCCGTGCAGCGATGGACGGCGCAGGTTTCCGGCACAGTCCTGGATCAGGCACGCAAACCGCTGGCCAACGCAGAGATCACATACAAGAATATCGGCCAAATCATCGACGAGCAGACGGAATCACCCAAAATGATTGAGGGTACCGGCCGCATCTACAAAATCAAGACAGATAAAAAAGGTTCTTTTGTCTTCATCGGAATGGACTACGGCGTTTATGAAGTGCAAGTGAAAGCGCCAGATGGAAAAATTGTTTACACCGGAAAAAAACGGATCGGCGATAATACCGATCCCAATGTTTCCAATACGCTCAAGGTGGATCTTTCCACAGTAATGTCCGGGGCCGTTGCGCCAGGAGCTGAGACCAACTTTGCCGACAGCAAAAAGAGCAAAGAACAAGTTGAGTTAATCCGGCAGGAAAATGCAAACGCCGCAAAGATCAACCGCCTCATCGTGCAGTTTCACGGTGCAATTGACGTTAAGGACTGGCCCAGCGCAGCCGACCTTCTGCAACAACTCATCGCGCTGGACTCGAATCGCTGGGAGTTCTACCAGAATCTGGGAACCATTCAGGCAAATCTCACACATTATGGAGAGGCGGTGGAGAGCTTTGCTAAAGGAATCGAGGTTGCTGAAAAATTGTTGCCGAATGCCGCCGATCCGGCGCAGCTCAAGACAAACATTGGCGACATGATAATTTCCGAAGGCGACGCTTACAATCGCATGGACAAGGCCGATGAAGCGACAGCGTTGTATGCGAAGGCCGCAGGCATCTCGCCCAAGCCCGCAGCGGCGCATTATCACGCATGCAATACGCTGAGTAATCACGGAGACACGCAGAAAGCCATTGCAGAATGCCGGCAAGCCATTGAATCAGACCCAAGCCAGTGGGAGTTCTATCAACTGCTGGCGGGCGCGCAAAACACGCTGGAGAAGCCTCAGGACGCATTAATAACATATGAAAAGGGTGTAGATGTCGCCAGAAAAGAGCTGGCAGAAAAGCTCGATTCAGGACGCACCAAGACCGGCCTGGGACAAATGCTGAATGCTGAGGGCAATCTCCTGGTCCATATGAAGAAGTATGAAGAGGCGATTGATGCGTTCAACGAAGCAACTGAGGTTGCGGCCTATCCAGCCATGCCCTACTTCAATTTGTGCGCGACTTACTACAACCTGAAGCATTCTCAGGAGGCACTTTCCGCGTGCGATAAGGCAATTGCTTCAGATCCCACCATATCTGATGCCTACTTCATTAAGGCATCTATTCTCTTTGGCCAAGGCGCGGTACAAAATGGAAAATTCGTTGTTCCGCCAGGAACAACCGAGACACTTAATAAGTATTTGCAGTATGCACCTTTCGGAGAGCATGCGGACGCAGTGCGCAGCATGATTGACAAGGTGAATGCTGAAATCGAGACGACTTACAAACCGGCAAAAAAATAACGCCGTTCAGCTTGTCGCAAACTCGATCCAGAATTTTTAGCAGCACACAAATTGGGTGCCACCTCGCCGGGAGTTACCGAATCCAAAAGGAAGTAAATTCTCCTGTGGAGGCAAGCACATGAAAGTTCCGTTCCTGCTCGGCCGTTTGCTTTTTGGCGGGTTCTTTCTCTACAACGGCATTCATCATTTCAAAGAGCGCAAGATGCTGGCGCAATATGCACAATCCAAGAACGTTCCCAATCCAGAAGCAATGGTAGTAGCCAGCGGCGCGCTGTTGCTCGCCGGCGGAACCAGCATTCTTCTGGGCGTAAAACCAAAGTACGGAGCGGCTGCGATTGTCGGTTTTCTGCTGGGCGTCTCGCCAGTGATGCATAACTTCTGGAAACAAGAAGATCCGACGCAACGCATGAATGACATGATCAACTTCAGCAAGAACCTGGCACTGCTGGGCGGCGCTCTGGCGCTGATGGCCGTGGAAGAACCCTGGCCTGCGAGTGTCCCGATTACTGACGATTACGAGAGCCGCTATGAAGAGTTGATTGCTGCTTAACAAATGCTCTTATGCACCGGCGAGAATTTCTCAAAAGCGTGGCAGTGGCGGGAATCTTCGGTAGAGGATCCGGAGTCCTTGCCGCTAATCTTGGTAATGCGTCAACGCATGGCGTTCAGCAGCAAACAGGAGGAGCGATGATTTACCGCACCCTCGGTCGAACAGGCGAACGTGTCTCGGCAATCGGCATGGGCGGATTCCATATCGGCCAGCCGAAGCTGAGTGAAGAAGAGAGTATCCGGCTGATTCGCTCGGCCATTGATGGCGGCATCACCTTCATGGACAATTCCTGGGACTACAACCAGGGCCAGAGCGAAATCCGCATGGGAAAGGCGCTGAAGGATGGCTACCGGCAAAAGGTTTTTCTGATGACCAAGCTTGATGGCCGCACTAAACAGGAGGCAGCCAAACAGCTCGATGAATCATTGCAGCGCCTGCAGACAGATCACGTTGATTTGATCCAACATCATGAGATCATCCGCTTTGATGATGCAGACCGGATCTTCAGTGAGGGCGGCGCGCAGGAAGCTGTCTTAGAGGCAAAGAAGGCAGGCAAGGTGCGGTATATCGGGTTCACCGGCCACAAAGACCCGCATATTCATTTGTACATGCTTGAAGTCGCAGCGCAGCATGGCTTCATGCCTGATACGGTGCAAATGCCCATCAACGTGATGGATGCTCATTTCCGCAGCTTTACCAGGCTGGTGCTGCCGAAGCTGGTGGAGCAGAAGATCGGAGTACTGGGGATGAAGTCAATGGGGGACTCGATCATTCTCAAGAGCGGAGTGGTAAAGCCCGAAGAGTGCCTGCGTTACGCGCTTTCACGGCCGACATCAGTAGTTATCACGGGCATAGATAAGCCGGAGATTCTCGAACAAGCGTTTACGGTAGCAAGAAATTTCAAGCCAATGAGCGAGGAAGAGATCGCAGCGCTACTGAAGCGGACACAACAGGTTGCCGCACATGGCCAATACGAGCTGTTCAAAACGTCAGCGCATTTTGATTCTACGGCGCATCATCCGGAGTGGCTGGGCGGGCAGTCACCAAAGGTGACCGAGCTAGCTGGGCCGCCAAGCTAGGCAAATAGCCGGGATCACCGGAATCGCACGTGATCGGGAGCCTGCTCATCACGACAACAGCAAAGATACGCTATGGCCCCGTGCCGAGTGGAACGAATTCTGTTTTGACATCACCGTTCGAGCTGATGGTGTGCATGGCGAAGCCGAGACTGTTGCTCCAAGGCAGAGGCCGGCTGGTGCTTGGAGCGACGTGCCAGACAATTCCATCGCGCTCAAAAACCGTTCCTACGTGCCAGTGGCCGACGAGCATGTGCCTGACGCCGATCTTGTGCAGTAAGTCCAATTCGCGAGAGCGATACGGTTCATTGATCACCCAGTAAGGCTTGGAGTCGGGTGGAAGATTATCTGCGCGGGCTGCGGGGATATGCTGGATGCCGATGACGACGCCTTCTCGCTGATCGTCATCATCATCGAAGCGCGGAGTGCCACGATTGCCCCCAAATCTCCACCAGGGACGGCGACGACGATTGTTGCGGCCCCCTGACTGCTGCGCCAGCCAGGAAAGCATTTTTTCTGATTCAGCTTCAGTTTCCGGCGGCATTGGTTGTGGTGTCTGCGCGTCAAATTGGTCAAAGTTGCCGAGGAGCTGCGAATCAATCACCAGAAAAGTGACGCCTTTAACTTGAAAGCGATAATAGTCTGGCCCAAAGACGTCACGATAGCGCTGAACGTCGCGAGAATGAACATCATGGTTTCCGGGCGCGTAATATACAGGTGCGTGCAGCCACTTCAAGATGCCGCGAGCAATCAGCCATTGGTCATAATTCTCGCCAACGTCGCCGCTGACAATTACGGCATCAGGATGGCGTGCATTCACCATGTCAACCGTGCGGCGCAGATTGTCAAACGCATGCGGCGCTTCGGCCTCGCCCAGATGCGTGTCACTGATCTGGGCAATAGTGATTTGTGCATGCGCGCGCGTAGAGATGAGGATCGTTATCCCGAATATGGCGATCGTCAAAAATAAATATCTGCGAAGCGCACCTTGCAGGCGGCTTAAGTAATTTTTCATATGCCAGCTCTGTATGGATCTCATTCATAAGAAGCTGAGCAGCTGGCTTGGAGTTGTAAGCCATAGCTGCTCATGCGATAAGCTGGTCAAGGATATGAATGGAACTTTTGGCAGAAAGTGACATCGAATGGCTATGAGCAACTTACAAACAGCGATATTCGGCGGTGGATGTTTCTGGTGCCTTGAAGCGGTCTTTGATCGCGTTGAAGGTGTCAGCTCGGTGGAGTCGGGCTACATGGGCGGCCACGTGGAAAATCCTACCTACCGACAGGTCTGCAATGGTGACACTGGACATGTCGAGGTGGTGCGCGTGAGCTTTAATCTCAATGAAGTGAGCTTCAGCGAGTTGCTGGATATATTTTTTGCCATTCACGATCCGACTACGTTGAACCGCCAAGGAAACGATATCGGAACGCAGTATCGTTCGGTGGTTTTCTATACTTCAGAAGACCAGTACCGCGAGGCGAAGAACAAAATCGAAGAATTGACCAAAGCGCGAAAATGGCCTGATCCGATCGTGACTTCACTGGAGCCAGCAGGAAAGTTTTTCGTTGCCGAGGATTATCATCAGGAATACTTTGCCAACAACGCCAACCAGCCCTATTGCCAATTTGTGGTGGCGCCTAAGGTCAAGAAATTCGAGCAGAAATTCGCGAAAAAAATGAAATCCTGAGCGCAACATTTTGCCGCGAACGGGGTTGTGCGTAAGTCTTTTGTTATTAATTGCATGCAGCCCTCCTTTTTTGATAGCCCGGCATCTCAACTGTTAAATGGGCATACGCCGATAGAAGGAGACCTAGTTTTATGAAACGCGTTACAACACTGTTGTTCGCATTTTTGCTGACTGCTTCACTCTCACTGCTGGCTCAGGAACCGGCGAGTAAGGACCAGGCCGGCGCCAGCGATAAGAAAGTTCAAAAGGCAGAAAAGAAAGAAGCCAAGGCTGCTGAAAAAGGCAAGACCATGAGCCTGACCGGATGGGTGAAGGACCAGGACGGCAAGACTGTCTTTGAAAATGATAAAGACAAACAGGCCTGGAACATCTCCAACCCTGACGCCGTGAAGGGCCATGAAGGCCATCACGTAAAGGTAAAAGCAAAGCTGAATGAAGCTGACCACTCGCTCACCGTGGAAAAACTCACGATGATGCGGAAGGGCAAACAGTCTGCTGAAGTTAAGAAAGAAGAAGAAAAGAAGTAATTCTTAGAAGCAGTAAATAGGGCGGAGCAATCTCCGCCCCTTTCTTTTGTGCGATATGCTTAACTCATGCCCTCTTCCCTGCAGCGGCGTGATCTTGAGCTAGTGCAGATTGTTGATGCTGCGCTGGCGGAAGCTGCGCGCAAAAGCGGCGAGTGGCTGCTCTGCCGTAAAGGCTGCACCCAGTGCTGCTACGGGCCGTTCCCTATCAACCAGCTTGATGCTGTGCGATTGCACCAAGGCTTGCGCCAGCTCGAGATCAGTGATCCGCAACGGGCAGCTCGCGTTCGCGAACGGGCAAAGCAGGCCGTGGTGAAGCTCTCACCTGTTTTTCCCGGAGATCCTGCAACGGGAATTCTCAATGAGGACGAAGAAGCTGAAGCGAGCTTTGCCGACTTTGCTGATGACGAGCCCTGTCCCGCGCTCGATCCGCAGACCGGCACGTGCGATCTTTATTTCGCGCGCCCAATGACTTGCAGAACTTTTGGTCCGCCGGTGCGCTCAGGACCAGAGGGTGGGCTTGGAGTATGTGAGCTCTGCTATCAGGGAGCGAGCGATAAGCAGATCGCAGCGTGCGAGATGGTGCCTGATCCCGATGACCTGGAAGAGAAATTGGTGCGGGAAATCGAACGGAAGACGGGCAGGCGCGGAAGCACGATTGTGGCGTGGTGCCTGGCGGAATAGGTGGCGCTATTGCCGCAGATTTGCGCTGATGAACACAGATCAAAACCGGCAGCCACGAATTTCGGGAATTAACACGAATCAAATCGGATTCGCGTTTTTCGTGTTCCTTCGCGGCTGAATTCTTCTTTTCAAAATCCAAATTTCACTGGAAACCGTAATACACCCGAGGAGGTAACACCTATGGTTTCAAAAGTGCGCCGTGTTATGGCGATTGCATCACTCTCCCTGCTGCTGGTAGCCGGCGCTTCAGCGCAGATCAAGGTCAACCAGACCGACGGATTCGGCAAAGACCAGCTTCTGACATTTACATACGGACAAAACTTTTCCTGCATTCACCAGCCGTTTGATGATCTGGATAACAACGGCAAAGTTGCTGCGGTGGACCCTGCGGAATTTCAGCGGCCACGCTGCGTAGTTGGTCGCGAGTCCACAATTGGCCCAACCGGCGAACCGGTGAAAGAAGTGGAGAAGCTGTATGTGATCGCTCCTTTTTTTGAGACTGACGTGCGAGAGCCGGCGTTTACGCCTGAGTTGGGCGCGGCGCTCAAGTCGCTGTTTGGATTTGTGCCTGACGCTTTCAAGATCCATCCCGGTGTTGACGTGCAGTGCCCTGAGCCAGGGCTTCCGCTTACCGAGCAGAAGGGCGCGCCGGGCACTTGCACCATGCATACATCGTTGATTGATCTTGGGCCGGTGCTGAGCCAATTGGGGCTGGTTCCCAAAGGCACAGCCGTGGTCACGCCCACAATCAATCACAGCCACATCATCGATCAGCAGCTACACACCGATGCGATCTGGTGGCAGGTAATCTCGGTGCTGATAACCGATCCCAATGAGTGGCCGACGGCTGACGGGAAGCACGGAATTACTTCGCTGGACAAACTGCGCCGCGCTCAAGCACTGGGCAAGGCAAGCGCAGATGTGCCGACGAACTTCTTTCTGTTCTTTGGGTCAGAGGTGAAGGGACATAATCACTAAAAACAGCAAATAGCCATTAGCGATGAGCCTGTTTTAACCGCAAAGGACGCGAAGAACGCAAAAGAAAAAGAATCTGATTCAATGCTTAGCGATCTTTGCATCCGTTGCGGTTAATTTGTTGTTATCGCCCGAAATCACGCGCCGGCAGAAACCGGCATATCGGAAATGACCCCTTCCGGGATGTAATATCGCTGCGTGCGCGGGAGTTTGCCCAACCATCCAAGGGCGAAGAAAGCTCCGGCGACAATAAGAAACGTTGCCAGGCGCAGGTGGTCAAGTCCGGTTGTGGACAAATCAAAATGCTTCCCCATGCGCCACATGGCCCAGCCGGCAAGCTGCGTGGGAACAACCGTCCAGATAGCAACGTAAAACCAGCCCTTTTCTACGCCTTCATTGCGAGTAGAGCGCCTGGCGCGTGGGGTTAGATCGAGCGCAGTGGCAATCACTATCGCGGCAGCAAGAACGTAATACAGTTTGACGTAAAGATTGTTGATGATCCATTTGCCGGTAAAAAAGTTGATGAGCAGCCCCGCCAAATTGATGGTGAATGGCACAAGCAAATCGATCCAAGCGGCGGTGTAGCAAACTACGCGATACCAAAGATTGGGTTTGGGTTCGCCGTAATGCGTAATATAAGGCCGCAGCTCACAGCCGGGGAGACGGCCAAGGAACCCGCGCCAGGCACAAACGGCGATTATGATTGCCAGCCAAACCCAGTGGCGGGGGTCAGCACCGTGCGCATACAGGTCAGCGGTGAGATGGCCGGGAAGCACCCAGAAAACCCAGATCCAGATGGGAACGTGCAGGACGCGATAATAGTTTTTATTTCTTTCCCGTTCGACAACTTTCTTCATCAGCGGTCGGTCCCTGGTCCGGCAGTGGAGTTGAATGAGCTCCTGTGATTTTAATTGGCAGGCACGCTTATTGGGAAGCAGTAACTGGCTCTCTCTTCATCGCAGCGATCATTGTGCGCAACGCTTCCACGATCACCTCAGGCTGGTCCAGATGCACCCAATGCGCGCTCTTATCAGCGATAAGGTGGCGTCCGTACTGCGAGTGCGCTGCCAGCGCTTGGTGCTCCGCCATACGAAGTTGCGGCTGATGCGCGCCGGAGATCACCGTCAAAGGAATGTGCGCAGGAATATTGCAGCCAGCAACTTCGGCGGCACAGGTGGGCAGACTTTGAATGTAACGGCCCAAGGTGAGGAAAAATTTCGGATGTCCCCAGCGCTCGCGTATAAGGCGCACGGTTTCCGGCGGAAGCTTGGAGAGCTCACCCAGGATGCGCTCCACGGTTTCTCTGGCGTTGGCGCCGAAAGAGCCGAGCACGCGGCGCGGAACAGCTTTGTTACCACGTTGCAGCAGCCACAAGCAGAAACGCAGAATGCCAAGCGCGCTCAGCACGGCGCCGGCACGTGAGAACCAGACAGCACGGCGAATTCGGGATCGCTGCCCGCGCGTGGGGCTGATCCATTCTTCCGGAGTGAGCGGATCGATGAGGACCATGCCGGCGAGTTCGTCAGGAAAGCGGCACGAATACACTCGCAGGATGTAGGCAGCATAGGAATGGCCAACAAGAATATATGGCCGTGGGACTTGGACAGCGGTTATCCACTCATGCAGTTCTTCCGCCATGCGGGACAGCATGCAATGGCGGCCAGTCGATGTGCTCCAGCCCAAGCCGGCGCGATCATAACTGAACGTCGTGGTAAGCGCGGCCACCTGCGGCTGCAAAACGCTCCAGTTCAGAGACGAAGCCGCGATGCCTGCTTCCAATACCACTGCCGGAGAACCGGAGCCAAGCTGACGGACATGCACAGTCCTTCCGTGCAAGTTCACCAGCGTTCCCGGAGCAGGGAACTTACGACCGTCACGCCATAAGCAAAACAGCTGCGCAGCGGCTTGCAGCAGCAAGACGGAAGCAATAATGGTCAGCACAGTAAAGAGCACGGCTTGATGGCTTCAGTTCTTTGCTACTCGAAAAGAAAAGGCCGCAACCATTTGAGTCGCGGCCTTTTTCATTCAATAAAGCCTGCATTTACTGCGGAGGCGCTTCCTTGCTCTGATTGTCTAGTCCTGTTGTAGGTTGAGCGGCCAATGGAGGCGGTGTTAGATATGCCGGTGGATTAACAAAGTCAAAGAACTCGGTCATATCATCGGCTGCAGCGTCGCGCGCCGTGAGCGCCGGCAAGCTGAAACGCGTCTCGACCAGCTTGAGAATTGAAGTCGTCTCCCGGTTCACGTGCGAGACAAAGTGTGGTTTCACAAACGGCGAGACCACGATCATCGGCACGCGGAATCCGCTCAGGGTAAAGTTGTCACCGGTTGCATCGCCGGGGCCGAGCTGCGGCGGAATGTTGTCCGGAGGAACCACGGTAAACGGTGGCACGTGGTCATATAGCCCGCCGCCCTCATCGTAAGCAAGAATGAAGATGGAATCGTGCCAGGCAGGGCTGTTCATTAGGGCATCAATGATGCTCTTCACATAAGCCGCCCCGAGCTGGATATTATTCTCCGGGTGCTCATCTAACCCGCTGCCGCCCGACCCAGCATCAATCCAAACAAAGGAAGCCAGATCGTTATCGGCTGTTGGCTGTGCAAGAAGGGTGAACAAACTCTGGATATTGAAAAACTTTGTCGGATCGCCGTTATTGCCAACTGCAGGATCGAAGTAATCAGCAAAGTTGGCCAGAACTCTGCCATCTTTGTCATAGTACGCCCACTTGACTCCTGCTGTTTGCAGGCTACGGAAGATGGTGGGGCAGGTCCACGGAGCATGACCAGCCGGCGAGGGGAAAATCCTGCCTTGGGAGGTCGCGCAGAAGGCATACTGGCGGTTCGGTATGGTATTGGCTAGCACTGAGGAATGGTATGAGTCACTCGTTGCAAACGTGGTTGCGAGGTCATAGTAATACGGCAGGTCAGTTTCGTTATATTGCCCCAGAGCGCGCAGCCCACTGGGATCGAATTGCACTGGGACGGAGTGAGTTGTGAGAGCAAAGCGATCCATCTTGAACGTGCCGTCTGCCTGCTTATCAATATCAAAATGACTTTCATTCCATGATGGTGAGAGATTTTCTGTACGTACAGTTGGCTCATGGAACAGGTGTCCGGTTCCACCACCAAAAAGTGGCAGAATTACATTGGGGTCGTAGCCAGCATTGATCTGGTAATTCGGAATTTGTTTGACATTGGTAGCATACGCGCCGAGATTCGAAAAATAACTATCGAAGCTGCGGTTTTCCTGCAGCAGCACAATAATGTGCTTGATGCCCTGCAACCCAGTATTTGTACCGACACCAACAGTTGCGGCGGCCGTGGTTGTATTTCCTTGCGCATCAGCAGCGGTAATGGTGTATGTGGTGGTTTGCGCAGGCGAAACCTTCACGCTTCCCGTTGCGCCGGTAACTGTACCCACACCGTTATCAATGCTAAGGGTTGTTGCACCCTGTGAGTTCCAGGTCAAAGTTGATTGTCCACCTGGAGCAACGTTTGCCGGCGAAGCACTCAAAGTCACAGCCAGCGGTGCATTCACCGTTGCCTGGGCAGTTGCTGTTTGCGAGCCGTTCGTCGCTGTAATTGTGTAAGTGGTGGTGGCGGCGGGTGAGACGCTGATGCTTCCGCTTGGACCATTCACAGTCCCAATTCCTTGATCAATGCTCAATGAAGTCGCGTTGTTGCTGATCCAGCTAAGCGTGGCGGTCTGGCCCGGGCCGATCTTCGTGGGAGTAGCAGTAAGAGTAGCGCTGAGAATATTGACTGTTGCGGCAGCTTGGGCTGTGACTCCGCCGGCTCCTGTTGCTGTGGCTGTGAAAGTAGTTGGAGCATTCACCACCACAGTCGCCGAGCCTGAGAGCGCAACTGAGGTGACATCATCACCAAGAATTGAAGGCGTAATTGAAACCGAGGTCGCATTCGCGCTCGTCCAGGAGAGGGTTGTAGCCTGTCCAGCGGCTATTACAGCTGGCGAGGTCTGGATTGCCATTGAAGGAGCCGACCCTTGTGGGACAACCGTTAAATCGATCGTCTTAGTCGCCTGCTGGCCGTTGGCGTCGGCGGCCGTTGCCGTGTAGGTGGTGGTCTGCGACGGCGTCACTGTCGCTGAGCCTGACATCGGCAGCGTTCCGGAAGCAACCGGCGGTGAAATTGAAAATGATGATGCATTCGTGACCTGCCAGGTCAATGTGGCAGTCTGCCCCTGAACAATGGTGGCGGGCTGCATTGACATGGCAATGACTGCCTGGGACGGCCCCGGATTGTTATTTTTCTGGGTAACACCACCGCAGCCACAGAGGCCGGCAAGAACAGCAATGAAGGCAAAAGACGATACAAAGTAGCGCAAATTTCTAGACCTAACCATCGTGCTCCCTCACACCCAGGGGTACTTGGCTGAGATGTAAGGAGCAGCAGCTTAGGTTGTGCCACTCTGGTTTGCCGGTAATGACTTAACTTAGGTTTAACAAAAATCAAGCAGTCGCAAAACACCTGGTTTTCTTGCGCTGCTGTTCCGATTACGCCCGATCACCTGATTGCCAAGAGTTTCCAGATTGGCCTGTAACAATTGGCCCATGGAACCGTTCAGGCAGAGCGAGTAGCGAACCAAAAAATTCATTCCCAAGCCCCGCCCGCTCTTGTAATCTTGTTGCACCCCTTGGATATCCAACAAAACATTCCTCTGGCGCCGATGACCACCTTGAAAGTCGGAGGGTTGGCGCGCTATTTCGTGGAAGCGCATTCTGAGCACGACGTGAATCTCGCCGTCGCGCATGCAACTGCGTATCGCCTGCCACTGTTTGTGCTGGGCGGCGGCAGCAACCTTCTCATTGCCGACGAAGGCTGGCCCGGGCTGGTGCTGAAGATCGCATTGCGCGGAATTGAGTTTGAAGGCGACCTCGACCACCTCCTCTTCCACGCCGCCGCCGGTGAAGATTGGGACAGCTTTGTTGCGTTCGCCGTGGCTAAAAACTGCGCGGGCATTGAGTGCCTCAGCGGTATTCCCGGCACAGTGGGCGGCACTCCGATACAGAACGTCGGCGCTTATGGCCAGGAGGTCTCGCAGACCATTACGTATCTGCGCGCGCTGGAGGTCGCCAGCGGCAACGTGGTTGAGATCAGCAACGCCGACTGCGGCTTTGCTTATCGCACGAGCAAATTCAATACCTCCATACGCGATCAGTACATCATGCTGGAGGTTGCGTATCTTCTTCACCGCAATGCGGTGCCGGCGATTGGATACGCTGATCTCCAGAAGTTTTTTGCCGAACAGGCGCTCGAAGCGCCGCCAACCCTGCAGCAAGTGCGCGATGCCGTCCGGGCTATTCGCCAGAGCAAGGCCATGCTGATTGTTCCGGGCGATGAAGACTGCCAGAGCGCTGGTTCTTTTTTCAAGAACCCGCTGGTCAGTGGAGCAGAAGCGGCACGCATACATGCACTGGCCGAGAAGCGCGTTCCTGAGAAGCCACTGCCGCAATATCCCGCCGAAGATGGCAAGGTAAAGCTCTCCGCTGCGTGGCTGGTGGAGCAGTCAGGTTTTCACAAAGGCTACACGCGCGGGCCAGTAGGGATTTCACGCAAGCATGCTCTGGCGCTTGTGAATCGCGGCGGCGCTACGGCCAAAGATATTCTGGCTCTCAAAGAAGAAATTCAGCACCGCGTCTTTGATCTCTGGGGCGTGAGCCTGCATCCCGAGCCGGTCTTTGTGGGCTTCGAGCAGCATTAAGCGACGGTCTGTTCGCTGACAACGCTTCCCTCTTTCAGCAGCAGCATCCTCTCGCCCAGCATCTGCGCCTCATTGCGATCATGCGTCACCAGCAGCACCGGAATTTCGTTTTCTGCCAGCCATCGTTTCAGATCGCCGATGATCGACGCTTTCAGCTCATCGTCAAGTGCGGAAAATGGCTCATCCAGCAGCAGAAGCCGCGGTTTCGTGACCAGCGCGCGTGCCAGAGCCACCCGCTGGCGCTCGCCGCCGGAAATTTCATCCGGACGATTCGACGCAAGATGAGCAATGTGGAAGCGCTCCAGAATGTCACATACAAGCTTGCGCTTCTCGTCATCGCTTGCGCGAATGCCGAATCCAACATTCTGTGCGGCCGTCATGTGCGGAAAGAGCGCGAGTTCCTGGAAAACATACCCAATACGGCGCTGCTGCGGAGGGACATTGATGTAACAGGCAGAGTCAAACAGCACTTCCCCGTCCGCGGATATCGTTCCCGCACCCGGCTGGACCAGCCCCGCCAGGCATTCGAGCAGCGTGGTCTTGCCTGATCCGGAAGGCCCAAAGATCACCGTGACTCCATCGGGTGCAGAGAACTCCACGTCCAGAGCAAAGCGCTGCATTTTTTTTGCGCTGAAAGCTTTTTTGAGCCTCACATGTAGGCTGCTCATCGGCTGCTCCACAACAGCGTGCGCCGATTCAAGGCATAGATCGCGCACAGCAGTACATAAGAAAACACCAGCAGCACCAGCGCTGTCTGATTCGCAGAAGCATAGTTCAGGCTCTGCACCTGATCGTAAATATCGATGGAGAGCGTGCGCGTCGCCCCGGGAATATTCCCGCCCACCATCAGTACCACGCCGAATTCGCCAACCGTATGAGCAAAACTCAGCATCACTCCTGTGAGCAGCCCAGGCCAGGCCAGCGGCAGTACGATCTGCGAATAGATCTTCCACTTGCCTGCACCAAGAGTCCGCGCCGCATCAATCAGCCGCCGATCAACTCCGCGAAGGCTGGCAAGCATCGGCTGCACGGCAAAAGGCAGGCTGTAAATCACTGACGCCACAACCAGCCCGCCGAAGGTAAACGCCAGTGTGCTGCCGGTGAACCGTTCATACCATCGTCCAAGAGCAGTGTCGCTGCCAAATGCAACCAGCAGATAAAATCCCAGCACTGTTGGCGGCAGGACTAGTGGCATCCCCACTGCAGACTCGACCAGGAACTTCCACCTTCTCGGCGAAAAAGCCAGCCATAGCGCAACAGGCACGCCGATCAGAATCAAGATCAACGAGGTAAGCGTGGCCAGCCGCGCCGTTAATGCAAATGCCTGCCAATTCATTTTTGTGGTGGTCCAAAACCCAGGGAATGAAGAACAGCCTGACCTTCAGCCGAGGTGAGAAAATTCAAAAATCGTTTTGCCTGCTCTTTATTATTGGAGACTTTGATCACCACACCAGCCTGCTCAATCGGTGGATAACTCTCTTCAGGAAGCAGGACGTAATGGCCACTCTTTGCCATCGCCTCCGATATAGCTGATGATAACGCGATAAAGCCGATATCCACGCTGCCTGATTGCGCAAACTGGGCCGTCTGCGAGATGTTCTCGCCCAGCACCAGCTTGTTTTTTACCTGATCGTAAATTTTGTAATGCGCAAGAGCTGCCACTGCTGCACGGCCATACGGCGCGTGCTCCGGGTTGGCGATTGCAATTTTTCGTACTTCAGGGCGGGTTAGCGTATCCAGCCCGCCGCTCAGGATATTTCCCTCTTTAACCTCGAAGTGAAATGTTGAGGTATTCGTCACCCAGATCACAAGCCGTCCGCGCGCATAAGGCGCGAGCGTGCCTGGCTCGGCCTGCCCTGCCTGCGCCAGCTTCTCTGGATAACTCTTATCGGCAGAAAGAAAAACATCGAACGGTGCGCCGTTCTGTATCTGAGCAAAGAAATTTCCAGATGAGCCGAGTGAGACGCTCACATGAATCCCTGTCTGCTTCTCGAAGACAGGCACAAGCTTCTGCATCGCCGAGCTCAAATCAGAAGCAGCAGCCACCTTCAGTTCTTGCGCACTTGCACTGGCAAACAAACACAACACAAGCAACACCCGCCTAAGGACGCACAATCATCACCTCCGTGGATTTGATCAGCGCGGCCGCCGTATCGCCTTTCTTCAGGCCCATCTCGGCTACTGCGTCGGCGGTGATGATGCTGGTAATCACCTGCCCGCCAATCGAGAGCCGCACCTGCGCCATCAACCCCTCCACCTTCACTTCAAGCACTTTTCCCACAAGTTGGTTACGACCGCTGATCCGGCGGAAGCCGCGCCTGCCCTCCGGCCCAGACTTGATCTCGGCTTTAGGAATAAACCGCTCCAATTCCTGTTCTGAAATGCGATGGTGTCCGCCCGGCGTCCGCACCGTGCGCAGCTTGCCGCTATAGATCCATTGCTTGAGCGTGGGATAGCTGATCCCCAGCCGAATGGCTGCATCTTTGGGTTTCAGAGGCATATTTACGACTTTATATGATAATTATAGTTATTTATATACGATAAATGGTAATTTTTCTCAGAAAGTGGGGATACAGAAGTTAAGTTAGAGTGGCGGGATGTGACGGGATAGGTAGGGAAA
>CAZISB010000004.1:0-53267 GCA_964541925.1 uncultured Acidobacteriaceae bacterium
TTCTTCAAATAAAAGTTATTTCATTTGATCTCAAGCCGCTCGCGAGAGCGGCTTTTGTTTTTCCCCATGAGCGGATAGGCGGCGCGTGGCTTCCATTTGACACTGTCTTTGCGCTGACACAGCCTGCATTTCCCCGCGCCCATTGAATCAATAACTTGGCAGTGGCTCCTTCCTTGCTCTTTCCATTGTGTCCAGCGGAGGTAAGCGCCATGACCAACCCAAGAGCCAACCAGAACCAACTCCAGAAGAGCCTGATGCCGATGCTGCAAATGTGGGTCCACAGCATCGGCTGGACCATACTGCTCTCAGTGGTGCTCGCGATCCTGTTTGCCCTGGTGGTGGATGGCTGCTCAAGCATTCGGTAGCCGGCTACGCTGGGAAGATGAGCGACACATTTGTTGTTCCCCGTAGGTAAAACTCCTTCAACCTGCCATGTTGAGCGAAGCTCGCATTAACGGAAAAGACCAGAATCCACTCAATTCCAAAAATATCTCTGACTTCTGCCGACTGTGGTGTCTGCAGAGGCGCATTTGTTTGAAGGGATTTATATGATTCCTCAAAAAGCCCGGGCTCCCTTGCGGGAGCCCGGCTTCGTCACCGCTATTTTGTTACTTACTGCTGAGGATTGCCCACCGGCGTTGGTGAGGGCTGAGGCGCCGGTGCCTGCTCCGTGGTAGCTACCGCTGGCGCCTGTTCGGTTTTGATCTTCACCGTGGACATGATCCGCTCCAGCCGGTCAAAGATCTGCAGATGGTCAACAGGCTTTACGGTGTTCGGAACATCTTCCACGCCCAGCGCGAACTCATAGCACGCGCCGTTTTCAAAACGATGGTAGTAGCGGGTCTCAGTGTCGCTGGTTACGGTTTCGGTTTTGGTGAATTCCACGCCCAAAACGTTGGTCTTTACCGGCATCAGTGAGTCGTCACTCGGATCGGCCGGCGGATTTGCAGATGAGCTGAACGGCTCCGGAGTCGTCGCGAATTTGCCGCACTGCTCGGCGTTCAGGCTCTTGTCCACACTCACCTGGAAGTACGAATTGGCGCGGCTTCCCTTCAGGAGAAGCGTGGTCAACGTCTCGCCGCCGTCGTCCAAAAAGTTCATTGCTACTGGGTCAGGCCAGGTGGAGTCTTTGCTGTCCTTGTCCGGGCCCAGCGCGACGTAGGCCTTGGGATAGCGGAAAGAAATGCCGTACGCATTGTTCTGGTACTTGGCGGTTGAAGGCCGCTTCACCGTCTTTTTCTTCTGCGCCGGTTCCGACTTTTTTTCCGGTGTGGCCGGCTGGACCGCAGGCGTCGGAGCCGGGTTGGATGCGCTCTGGTTGGTAGTCACGGGTGAAGTCTTGCTCTGTTTGGAGCAACCGTTGAAATCGAGTACAAACATCAGGGCAACCACGGCCGTCACCGCCGCTGTCGCCGCGCCGCCGATGATGCGCGCGCGTTTGGTGGATCCGCTTGCCACCTGATTTGAATTGAAAGAATTCAGATTTGCCATTTGTCTCACCTCCGCTGCTCATGCAGCACCCATGCATAGAGCAGGGAGGAGGCCAATTCAGATGACGCTGATTCTGCGAGAGTTACTGCCAGGAAGACTGAAACAGCACGTGGCGGCGCAAACACAAGCGTGTATTGCCAGACACGGAAATGATTGAGAGCGACGAACCCCGAGTGGTTTTGAAAGTACCAATTACTAAATACTATGAAAGGTGCAGCTTGTCTCTCCGCCGGCGATCACTGCGGGCCAGCTCGATGATCTGCGCGATCATATCGGTGTACGAGCGCCCGGATTTTTTCGCCGCCATAAAGAACTCTGCATTGCTTGAGAGCCAGGGATTGGGATTGGCCTCAATCACATAGACCTCGCCCTTTTCCGTGAGACGCATATCAATGCGCCCGTAGTCGCGTAGCTTGAGAATTCTGTACGCGTTGAGCGCCGTGGTGGAGAGCAGTTCGGTAATCTCTTCGTCCAGATTTTCAACGGGCGCGGATTTGGTGACTTTGTATGCCTCGCTGTCTTTTTCCCACTTCACCTCTGTGCCCGCGACTTTGGGCATGCCTTCCGGCAGCTTGGAGAGATCAAGTTCAATGAGCGGGAGAACTTCAGGGTTTTGATTTCCCAGAACGCCGGCATAAATTTCGCGGCCTTCAATGTACTCCTCGATCAGCGCCGGAAGATTGAACTCTTCCTGCACATAGTGGATGCGCTCCATCAATTCCTTCACGCTTTCCACCACAGAGCCCTTGTCGATTCCCAGCGAGCCGTCTTCTGAAGCCGGCTTGATGATGAGAGGAAACTTAATATCCTGCGCGTGGTCCAGCTTGCCCTGATAGCAGGTGGCAAAGTATGGAGTGCGAATACCGTAAAAGTGGAACAGCTTTTTGGCCAGCCCCTTGTCCTGAGCCAGGTACAAGCCCTGCGGGCCCGCGCCGGTATAAGGACGTCCAAGCAGATCAAGAAAAGCGGCGACGTGCATCTCCATGGTGTCATCGCCGGCGTAAGACTCCACCAGGTTGAAGAAGAGGTCAGTCTCCTGCCGCGAGAGTCCCAGCAGAGACTTGTCCTCGCCATCCAGAGCCATATACGTGGGCTCGTGGCCGAGCTTCTCCAGGGCCTCAAACACCTCTTCGCGGTCGTGCTTCTCACGCTTTTTCCGCCGCTTGCTGCTGCCGCGACGCTTCTTTTTCTCAGGCTCCGGAGCAGTCTCTTCTTCGTCGCCCCAGCTCTCATAGAGGATCGTGACTTTTAATTTGCTGTCCATAATGGTCTACTGCAACTCTTCACCTTTTTAAATCAGCGCTGATAATGACATAAAGCAGATGCTTATCCAGTGCAGACGTTAGCTCTGCACAAACTTTCCCCGGGCCACGTAATTCATTGCCAGTGCTGTGGCGTACACTGTGATCTCCGTTAGATATTCCTTTTCCAGCTTTGCATCAGCGCGCAATCCCATTTCTCCCACGCGCATTTCAATGGACTCAACCAGCTTTTTGATCAGAGGTCGCGGCACGCCGCTCCAGTAAGTAAGCTTGTCCACCAGCGACTTGCGATTTTCTCGCAGCAGATCAATTGCAGGCCGCACACCCGTCTTGCGCCGCTTCCCGACTTTGAAAATGTCCTGCAGATCGGGATCGAGCGGCAAGTCACCGGGCGAAGGCTGCTCGCTCAGCGCAGACTCATAAAATTCGCCGACCGTGGTGTCCATCTCTTCCACAGTAATGTCGGTGCGGCCGCGCGGGCGCACAGGATCAGCATTGCGAAGCTTTCTGAACGTGCGATCGATATAGCGCAGCTTTTCCAGAGCCGGCCAGCCTTTATATTTCTGCCGCCAGCGCGAGCCAGGTGTGAGCCACACGGCGAAGGTTTCGGCGAAGTCTTCATCGGGATGCTTCTGCGCGTACCAGCCCTCCATGTGTCGTACAAAGCTGCGCGAAAACGGAATGGGCCGGTAAGCATCGCGATAGGGCTTGCGATATGGCCCGAAAATCTGCTTCCACTCCGGCGTTTTGTGCAGAGCGTAGGCGTAGTTGATGGCGTGTCCGGCCTCGTGCCGCAGATACATCATGATTTGGCGCGAGTCCTCAAGGTCATTCATCTCTTTTTCCAGGCGTGCTAGTTTGGGATCGGCCAGGTAAAAAGGAATGCCAATGATCGGCTCACCGGAAGGGCAGCCCCACTCATCAGTGAGGTAACAAGCCGGACGGAACTTCTTGAGGCCCTTGCGGTCGAGCTCGCGATAAAGCTGCTGTACAAACCGCTCCAGCGGAGAGCCTTCCAGCTTGAGCCCAAGGTCGCGAATCGGCTTGCCCAGGATCTCCTGTATCTCCGGCGGTGTTTTTTCAAAGGTGGGGCGCAAGCAGACTCCGCGAAAAGAGTAGCATATGCACCATTTCAGGAGCAGTTACTCCGGGCATACCCCGAGTGGATCGCCGGGATCGCCTGATCGGAAAATCTTTGAAACACAGAGGAACAGAGGAAGCAGAGGATTTTAAAGGCTGATGTGCTCAGTCTGAGGGCGCAGCAAATGATCGGCGGTACTTGTTAATGATTACATTTGCCTAGCCGCCGCGAATCAAGCACAATGTTCTTCCAATGCGAACATCTGCTCTTTTATTTTCCCTGTTTTTGTTGGGTCTTAGTGCCTTTGCCCAAAACGAAATTTCTGATCCAGGCGCAAAGCAGATTTGTGCCTCAGTGAAAGACGTTGAGCTTCCGGCGGCGGACCGTCCAACGGCCGCGGAGGAGCAGAAGCTGGCGAACTGTTCCTCGATTGACGCTTATTTTGGCCTGGGCGAGTCCGCTGATCCGGAAAAGGCACGCAAATGCGCTTATGCGGAAATCGATCGCGGCGAAAAAAACCTGATTCGCGGCAAGGGGATCCTTTCCATGGTGTATGCCAATGGAAAGGGCGTGCCGCGCAACTTTGATGTTGCTCTGAAGCTGGCGTGCACGTTTGGCGATGCGCCCGGTGATGCTGCGGGACGCGTGCATCAGCTTGATCGTCTCAAAAAGACCAATTATGCGAACAACAACTTCAGCGTCTGCGATCACTCAAGCGGCCGCGTGCTTTATGAGCAATGCGCTATCCTGAGCGAGCGTTTTGACCGGATTGAGCGCGACAAGAAACTGGCCGGCATTGCTGCGAAATGGAAACCAGCGGAGCAGAAGGCATTTCAATCCTTTCTGCAGGAGGCTGACAACTTCTATAAGATACAGGCCAATAATGGAGTGAATCTGGAAGCCAGCTTTGAGGTGCAGGAAGAAACTTTTCAGTGGAACAATCTGCTGACGGCGCTGGACCATTTTGAGCAAGGCGAACTCCCCCAGTTTTCCGCCGAAGAATTCCAGAAAGCCCAGAAGGACGAAGACGCAACCTACAAGCGTACACAGACCGGCGACGTATCGAAGTGGGGAACCATCACGCGCGAGAGCGTGCGCAAGAGCGAAGAGGAGTGGCATCGCTACTGCACGGCATGGATCGCCTTTGCCCGGCACAGATATCCCAGCATTTCCGAGCAGAGCTGGAAGGCATGGCTCGATCAGGATCGCGTTGTTACGCTGAACAGATTCCTATAGTAGGCCGTGCCCGGCATGTGCTCCGTCACGGGAACGCTTAGCACAACTTGGCGCTGGAGCGGCTGCATCCAATTTTTTGACCGTAGCTGGTGTGTAAAGCAATGGGTAAGGGCCGTAAACTTCGTCTGGTGGCTTCACGCTCCCGTGTGCGAAAAGCAGAGAAGCAGTTTCGTTGCGGCGAGAAGATCCCGGAGAACGGTATTTACCGTGTGGTCCATCGGAGCCATCGCCTGCCGCATGAAGTTACGCTCTTGCGCGACCAGTTATTTCCACGCTGCATCAAATGCGAAGATTCTGTTTACTTTGAACTGGTGCGCAGCGCACCGGATCTCCCCCAGACTTCCTTCAAAGTCGCACTTTATGCTATTCCATGCGCTGACGAAAAGGATGAAAATGTCCCCATCGCCTCTTAGTAATTCTTGTATTCAAAGATGAGAATAGGCAGGTTTGAAAACCCTGCCTCACGGCTTTCTCTTTTGTAATGGCTCGGTCAGCCGTGAGGCAGAGAGGATTTCTATTTAGTTATGTGCCCGTGTGAATTCTTTGGGCCGGTGGGCTTGTTCTTCAGGCTGTCATAAAGAATCTCAACGAACATGTCAGTCTTGATGAAGCCCTGGCCCCATGAGTCCCACTTAGCCAGGACCTTTTCCTGCTTGAGTTGATCAAGCGTCTTGCCTTTCTTGATTCCTGCTTCAACTGCTGCTGAGGTTTCCTTCAGTACATTGACGAATTTGCGCAGGTCTTCTTTTGTTCCGAGGGGGCCGTGGCCGGGGATGATCTTCACGTCGTCTGGTACTTCAGCCAGGACTTTTTCGTCGCCGGCAATCATGCCTTGCACGCTGCCTCCGCTGTCAATGTCAATGAATGGGAACATGCCGCCATTGAAAAAATCGTCGCCCATGTGGACCACATTGGATTGTGTGAAGAAGATCACGCTATCGCCATCGGTATGCCCGTTGGGAAAGTGAATAGCGCGAATATCTTCTCCGTTCAGGTGGACGGAGACGTTCTCTTCAAAGGTGATGATGGGCAGCGCGGATTTCTCTGCCGGCTTGGTTTCACCAAAACGCGTCTTGCCGCCTGTGACCAGGCGCTTGCGCACGTTTTCCTGGGCTACGATGGGAGCTCTTTCCCCGAAGTGCGGATTGCCGCCGGTGTGGTCGCCGTGCCAATGTGTGTTCAGCACAACTTTGACCGGCTTATCTGTGATGCCCTTCAGCGCGGCCTCAATTTTGTCTGCTAGCGGAAGAAATTCGTCATCAACCATGACGATTCCATCGTCGCCAACGGAAGCGCCGATGTTGCCGCCGGCGCCCTGCAACATGTAAACCGTCCCAGCCACTTTTTGTACTTTCATTTCAACTTTGCTGAAGTCCTGGGCCAGAAGTTGGATTATAGAAATGAATGAGACAAAAATTACAGTTAGAAGAGTTTTACGCATGGTGTCCTCTCTTTCATTGCTACCACGTCTGTAAGTTAAGTGCCGCAACATCTTAGCGGCTCGGCTGCTTTGTGCAAAGCTATTTTCGGCGCGAGCATACATAGCCTATATCAAAATGAAAAACTGCTTTTCAGGAAACGGATACAATGATCCGTTTAATTCTTCCGGAGGAAATCATGCCGAAAATCCAACATGTCTCGGCCAAAAAGGGCGATGTGATTGTGCTGGTGGGCACCATGAAAGGGGCGTTTGTGCTGCGCTCCAACGGCGCGCGCAAAAAGTGGGATGTCGGCGGGCCGTATTCGATTGGCTCGCCAGTGTATGCCATGGCTTTTGATCAGCGGCAGGGACGGCATCGGCTGTGGTGGGCGCAGCAGAGCTTTCGCTGGGGCACGGTGCTCTGCTCGTCAGACGATTACGGCAAGACCATTACGGAGCCGGAAACTTATTCCGTGAAATTTCCGGAAGAATCAAAGCTGGCGCTCAAAAACATCTGGCAGATCCGCGTAGGGCGCGAAAGCGAACCGGATACGCTCTATTGCGGCGTGGAGCCTTCATGCCTTTTTGTCTCGCGCGACGCAGGGAAAACATGGTCGCCGGTGGAGGCGCTGTTGAGCCATCCGCACCGGGCTAAGTGGACACCGGGCGGCGGCGGCATGTGCCTGCACACGATTTTGCCGGATCCCGTGAATCCCAAGCGGATGTTTATCGCCATGTCCACGGGCGGTGCTTACCGCACGGATGACGGCGGCGAGACGTGGCAGGCGCGCAATCAGGGCGTCCGTGCTGAGTTTATGCCGGAGAAATATCCGGAATTCGGGCAATGCGTGCACAAGATGGTGCAGCACCCGGAGAAGCCTGAGCGGTTGTTTCTGCAGAACCACTGGGGACTTTATCGCAGCGAGGATGGCGGCAATTCATGGAAGGATATCGCCAATGGCGTGCCCTCAGATTTTGGCTTCTGCATGGCTGTCCATCCGCATGATCCCGATACGGTGTACATCGTGCCGATTGAGTCGGACGAATATCGCTGCACGCCTGAAGGGAAGTTGCGGGTTTATCAGACTCGTAATGCCGGCAAGAGCTGGGAGCCGCTCACGCGCGGGCTGCCGCAGAAGAATGCCATGGAAACCGTGTTGCGCGATGCCATGGGAACCGACACCTGCGATCCGGCAGGAATTTATTTTGGAACAAGAAGCGGCAAGGTGTACGGGTCAAATAACAATGGCAAGTCATGGCAGGCGATCATTGAGGGCCTTCCGCCGGTAGTATGCGTGAAGGCGGCGCTGGTGGATGGAGACGGAACCTCAATTTCACCGCAAAAACTCACAGTTGCCAGGAAAAGCAAGCCAGGTAAATCTGCTGCCAGGCGTGCACCGTCAAAACGAGTGGAAAAAAGCAAGGCGCGGGCGGGCAAGAGATAAGCCATGGCAGTCAGCTTTCGCATACCGACCTATCTGGCGGCTTTTGCCGATGGTAAGAATTCATTGTCAGTGAGCGGCTCGCCCGGGACTGTGAGTGCGGCGCTTGAGTCGCTGTGGCAGGTCTATCCGGGCCTGCGTGACCGGATTGTGGATGAGCAGGGCGAGGTGCGCCAGCACATCAATATTTTTGTTGGAGAAGAGGCGATCCGCTTCGCCGATGGGCTCGTGACAAAGGTGCCGGATGGGACGGAGATATTGATTGTGCCGGCCGTGAGTGGAGGATAAAAGTTTTTCACCACGGAGACGCGGAGAAAAACAAAAAAGTTTTTGCCGCAGATTTGCGCTGATGAACGCAGATAAAGTTAGCGCGCGAAGATCTAAGACGCGAGGTTAACGGCTTTCTGAATGGCCGGAGAAAGCTTGATGGGTAAAAAATAGTCAGAGGGATAAAGATAGTCTTCACCAGATTCGTCAACAATTCGAATGAGACCTAATGTATTCGACGATTTGTCTGGAACAATTTGATAGAGTTTGCGCAATTCCAGAGAAGCTGGATAATCATCATTCTTTACGCATACCACGTATTGAGACGCTCCACGGGGCCGCTTCTTAGGAGATGATCCGTTTAATCTTAAATTCTTTTTTGCCGATCCCGTGTGCTTCATACCAATGCAATTCAGCTAGATGTATCGTACCATCGGGAAGACGAATTTCAGCCTTTCCTTTCAATTTTCTCCAGCGACCGCGTCCATAGAGTTTATGAAGACGTCGGTATTCCCGAATTGATTTCCCTGCTGCTATTAAGCTCACATCTTCTATTTCGCCTAAAATTTCAAAGGACACAAATAGAATTCTCCGATCAGCAGCAAATGAAATCAGGATAGCACGATAGCAGAGGACTTCACTTCAGCCTTGTGCTCGCCCCCTCAAACACCTTCGTCACGGTGCTGCGGCCAACGCCGTAAACGATGAAGCTCTTTTCATCAAAGCTGTATTCACGGAAGAGGAGTTCGGCGAGGCCGTCCCCGTCAACGTCAACGGCGTCAATCAGCTCAAGGCGTGGCGCCACGTCCAGGCGTGTTGAATCGGTGACACTGGAAGCGAGCTTTTGCGGAATGCCTTCAAAGTCCACACGCGCAATCACAGTGACATAGCGCGAAACAAATTTTCCTGCGCTTTTGCTTGTGCCCTGGGCCAGGTAGCTGCCGGGAATCTCGGCGCTGAAGACGATCACGGCGTCATTGCTGAGATCAAGATCGAAGGAGCGCATGACCACGTTCTGGAGCGAGCCCGGAGTGAGCTGGGCATTTTCTCGCGGCAGCTGTGCGAGAGCCAGCTTGCGCATCCTGGTTTCCATCTGCTGCTCTTCACCGGGCTTCCAGATGAAATCAAAGGAGCGAGTGTCAGTTGACTGATTGTCAGAAACGCCAACAAACACTTTGGTCCCAGCGGCAGGAGCGGCAGGTTTTGTCTGTGGAACGGCGCCTTGTGGAGTTGGCGTGGGCGAGGCGGCTGCCTGTGGAGTCTCCGGCTTTTCCGGTGTGCGACGTCTCAGCACAGGCCTCCCTGTATCTTCAGGCGGCGGAGCAGAGACTGGCTGAGAGCTGGCCTGGTCCGGTGTTGGAGTGGCGGTTGGCGCTGGAGCGGAAGAAGCGCCGCTGTCACCCCGATGGAGAATCGGGCGCCCATCGCCGGCGCTGACTGGGCGAGGCGGCTCAGTTTTTTGGGCTTCGACAACCGGCTGCCATCTGCCGAGCGCGACCCAGCCGCCGGTGTTGGAGCCGTTCACGATCGTCACATAGCCTGCTGGAGTGCCACTCTTCTGCGCCTCATAGACAATTCCATTGTCCAGCGCCATGGGCCGAGGCGTGGCTTTGTAAATGCTGGCGTCATGGAAACTGCCTTCATCAAGGATCGTCACAGGAAACACACGCGTGGAGACGATCCCCGCCGGATCAGTGGTGACCTCAAGCACGGCCGTGGCACGGAGCTTATGCGGCGTGCGGCGCTGCGCCTGGATGGTGGTAAAGGTCACTGCAAATGCCAGCAGCAGGGCAGCGCTGGCCAGGAAAGTGCTTCTGCGATATAACTTCATTGATCTTATAAACACGGAAAATCCATGGAAGTTAATGATAAAGCCCCTGAGTTCTCTCTGGCTAATGAGGAAGGCAAGCCGGTCGCGCTGAAGGATTATCGCGGCAAAAACGTGGTGCTCTTCTTTTATCCCAAGGGCAATACGCCGGGTTGAACCATAGAGGCGTGCGGGTTCCGCGACGCATTTCAGAAGATACAGAAGGCCGGGGCAGTTGTGTTCGGAGTCTCGCCGGACAAGCCCTCAGCCCAGAAAAAATTCAAAGAGAAGTATGACCTGCCTTATTCGCTGCTGGCTGATGAAGATAAGGCAGTGGCGAAGAAGTTTGACGTGCTCAAAGAGAAAAGCATGTATGGGCGGAAGTACATGGGAATTGACCGGACGACATTCGTGATTAGCCCGGAAGGAAAAGTTACTGCGGTGATCAACGGACTTAAGCCGGAAGAGCATGCGACGGCGGTGATTGCGGCGCTGAAATAAAAAGCAGTGCATGCGCAAACAAATTCTCAGTCACTGCGATGGGGAAAATCTTTTCCCCGAAAAGGGTGCAACTTGCTGCGCTTCAATTAGTCATCTTCCCTGCCTACAAACAGCGCGCTCAGCCTGGGCTGCACTTCTAACTCACAGCTAACACTACGCTTGTGTCTGCGGCGGATTCGTCACAATGCCGGCAAGGGCGATGGCAGCCGGAATGCATTCGTCCACTCGATAAAAATTACCGCCTAATCAATTGCCCAGCAGCACTCTAGTTGTTTTTCAGGCGGGAATGGGCTCGAAGAATAAGGTCCCAGACAAGCCAAGGATCTTCGATCGCTGATAAATCCTGGACACTGGCGCGAACCGTTGCAGTTCGCGCGTTCGCGGTCGTGTCTCTGAACGCAACTCTGAACTGCGTCCATTGCGACGCATCCCCCTCGGAGGGAACAATGAAGTCCAGTTGTCTAAGTAGGAGAAGAAGAATAAGACACAGTAAGGTTCGCCCCCTGATCTGCGTTTGTGTAATTGCTGCTGCTATCTACATTGCCGCTTTCAAACTGCCCGCAGCAGTCCATGCGCAGGTAACAACAACACCACCCACAGTCGTACCCCTCGGCTCGCTCAAAACTGTTGGCACGCCGAAGGTCAATAACCTTGATGCGTTTCTGAATACTGACTCTTTCGGAAACATAACTCCAGCGGCCAGAGCAGCGGCAATCGCATTGGGAAAAGCCTTGTTCTGGGACCAGGCAGGGGGGAGTGATGGCCAAGCCTGCGCCAGTTGCCACTTCAACGCAGGCGCTGACAGCCGGACCAAGAACCAGCTCAATCCGGGTTTCGAGCGATTCCGTCTGACAATAATTTTGATACTGGCTTTTCCGCCAATTATCAATTGACTGAAGCGGACTTTCCCTTCCACACCACACGTCCGCTCACCAATGATGTGGTGTCGTCACAAGGAGTGTTCCACGCCGCCTTCGTGGACATTACGCCTTCGCCCTGTCCCGCCGACCAGCCCAGCCTGGGCAGCATCTGTGATACCGGTAATGCCGTTTTGATCCGGTGTTCGACGCCAATGGACGAGCGCGCCGTGTAGAACCCCGAAACACGCCCACGATGATCAATGCGCTGTTCAACTTCCGCAATTTCTGGGACGGACGCGCGCGCAATGAGTTCAACGGTGCAAGTCCCATCGGCGACCTTGATCCATTTGCCCGGGTCCTGGCCGCGTGTGGAGGCATCTTCGGAAACCTGCCGGGAGTCTGCAATCCCAATAGCGCACCACTCCAGAAGGTGCAGCTCAAAGGACAGGCCAGGCTGTCAAACTCGGCTTTGGCTTCACAAGCCGTGGGGCCGCCGCTGAGCGACCTGGAGATGTCATTTGGTAATCGCACTTTTGCCAAGCTGGGAAAGAAGATGCTGGCATTCAGCCATGGTTTGCCACAGCAACTGGTGTCGCCCAATGACAGTGTTTTAGGTCCCATGAGCCGCGCACCATTCGCTGGGATCAACCCGAGCTACAAAGCTCTGATCCAAACCGCGTTCAAGAACCGCTGGTGGGGATCTCCGCTGATTGTTACTTTTCCCGGCGGAACAGACCCGGATGGCACGGTAAAGATTAACCTGTCGCCTCCTCCGGCCACTCCGCTCACCACTGACCAGTTCACCCAGATGGAGTTCAATTTTTCGCTTTTCTGGGGAATTGCAATTCAGATGTATGAATTCACGCTGCGCGCCGATGATTCGCCCTTCGACCGCGCTTTTGATTCTGGAGATCCCACGACCTTCACTCAGGCAGCGGATGTTAATGGCTTCGGCGTCTGGGGAGACCAGGAAAAGCTCGGGCTGCAAGTATTCGTGAACAAGGGCAAGTGTGCAGCCTGCCACGGTGGTCCGGAAACAACAAACGCCTCAGTCCAGAACGTAGCCAATGAGAAGCTGGAACGCATGCTCATGGGCAACGATCAGGTTGCCGTGTACGATAACGGCTTTTACAACACTGCCGTGACCCGCTGCGCCGGCAACATTGATGGGGCTTGCGACGATATTGGAATCGGAGCCACCATCGGCCCCAACAACCTGCCGCTCTCGCTCTCACGGTTCTTCCAACTGCCCGGTCCATGTTCTTTCGGCACAGAGGTAATCGACGGAGTAACGTTTACTGGCTGCACTGGAGCACCCCTGATCAAGCCGCGACCCGCAGAGGGGATTGCCTTTAATCTGCTGCAACCGAATGAAAGAGTTGCCGTGGACGGGGCGTTCAAAGCACCTGGACTTCGCAATGTGGAATTGACTGCTCCGTACTTCCATAATGGCGGCGATCTGAGTCTGATGGATGTGGTGAACTTCTACGATCGTGGAGGCAACTTTGCCGCTTTCAACCAGGACAACTTCGACCCGAATATCACTGTTCTGGGCTTGACCGACGACGAAAAGAATGGTCTGGTAGCGTTGTTGAAAGCCATGACCGACGATCGCGTCCGCTATCAGAAAAAACCGTTTGATCATCCGCAGCTATTTGTTCCCAATTTGGGGACTCTCCCGGCCGTAGGTGCAGATGGAAGCACGACTCCCTTACACACCTTCCTGGAGAATTTGCGGAATACACCTGCCACACCGTGACGTAGCTACAAACTCTTCGTTCATGGGACAGACATGATGGTGAGTGAGCTGTCCCATTTTTTTTGGGGTGTTGATCTGAAAATGAAGACGCGGCCGACGTCCCGATGGAACACCGGCTCTGCAATTTGAGCAAGGTTGCTATTTCGATCCTGTGATCGTAAACGTCAGCACGCTCTCAGCGGGAATTGTTACTTCCTGTTTGCCGGTAGCGGCTGCCACGCCGGTTCCTGCACCTGCTCCCGCTGCCGCACCAATTGCCGCGCCTTTACCTCCGCCTGCCAGTGCACCGATCAGCGCTCCTGCTCCTGCGCCGCCGCCGATCTTGGTCACGTTGCTCTTGGTGTGGCTCTTGCCTTGACGGCTTACGCGAGAGCTATAGACGGTTTCACCATTGATGGACGTAAGACGCAGAGAAAGCGCCCCCGGCTTGTGCAGGCGTCCGCTCCGGTTTACATAAGTGACCTTGCCATTTACCGGATCGCCGGCCTTGGCAATAGTCTTCCCTTCGCTAACGATGTTGCTGGTGAGAGTTCCGCTCCAGGACTCTCCTGCAGTTGCGGTCGCCGAACTCAATGAATGGTTGATGCGAACCGTGACGTGGCTTCCCGCCGGAATGGTTGCGGCGCTGGCGCTGAGAAACGAGACGGCCAACAGGGCCGCCGAAATAATAGATCTGCGAAGCTTCATAAAACATGTACCCCCAAGATGCGCGAATAATCTTTGCCAGAGTTTCTTGCAGCGGCACGTGAGCTGCTGCTCTGCTGATGATTTTAATGCCGCAGGGGTTCTGCTATAAACTTGCGGATTCAATCGGAGGAACCAATGAGGCTTTGGCCTTTCGTGCTGTTCCTGATTCTTGGCGCTGGCTTTCTGGCAGCACAGACGCAGGGCAACTCTAAAGAATTGCACGCTCTATTTGCTGCGGCGTGGGATTATGACATGCAGCAGCGTCCGGAGGAGGCGTCAGAGCTGGGAGACCGGCGCTGGAATGATCAGTGGTCAGACAAAAGCCCGGAGGCTTACGCGCGGCGCAACCAGCACAATCAGGAAGTGCTGGCGCAATTGGCAAAGATCGACCGCAGCAAGCTGAGCAAGGCAGACCAGCTCAATTACGATCTGTTCCAGAAGCAATACGCTGATCGGATAGAGCAGTTCAAGTATCACTGGTATCTGATGAGTTTCAATCAGCGTGAAGGGCCGCAAACGGCAGACACGCTGGGCGATTCACTGCGCTTTGAGACGGTCAAAGACTACGAAGACTGGTTGACGCGCATGCGCGGTGTGCCGGAGTATCTGGAGCGGTTCACGGCGCTGCTTCGGCAGGGAATGCGCGAGCACATGGTGCATCCGCGGATCATCATGGAGCGGATTCCCGGGCAGATTGAGAAACAGATTGTCAGCGATCCAACGCAGAGCGGGTTTTACAAGCCGTTCCGCCATTTTTCCAAAGAGATCTCCGCAAGTGACCAGCAGCGGCTGCAGGAGCAGGCGCGCCAGGCAGTGACGCAGCAGATTGTGCCGGCCTTCACCAGGCTGAAGCAGTTCTTTGTGAATGAGTATCTGCCTGCCTGTTACACCCAGGTGGGCGCTTGGCACCTTCCGCATGGCGAGGAGCTGTATGCCTATTTCATCCGGCATTACACAACCACCAATGCGACTGCGGAAGAGGTGCACCAGACCGGGCTGAAAGAGGTGGCGCGCATCAATCGCGAGATGGACGCGGTGATGCAGCAGACTGGATTCAGAGGTACGCGGGCTGAGTTCTTCAATTTCCTGCGCACAGATCCGCAATTCTTTTACAAGACGCCGGATGACCTGCTGGAAGCCTACAAGGCGCTGGCAAAGAGCGTGGATCCAAACCTGGTAAAGGTGTTCAAGACGCTGCCGCGCGAGCCTTACGGAGTGGAGCCTATCCCGGCGAATGTAGCCCCTGACACAACGACGGCATACTATCGCGAAGGGGCAGCGGATGGGTCGCGGGCCGGAACCTATATGGTTAATCTTTATAAACCAGAGACCCGGCCCAGGTGGGAAATGACGGCGCTTTCACTGCATGAATCGGTGCCTGGACACCATTTACAGATCGCACGGGCGCATGAATTGGGAGAAGTGCCCAAATTTCGGCGATTTGGCGGGTACACGGCATTTGTGGAAGGCTGGGGTCTGTATGCCGAGTCGCTGGGCGATGACATGGGTTTGTACAGCGATCCTTACTCCAAGTTTGGCCAGCTCAGCTATGAGATGTGGCGCGCCGTGCGGCTGGTGGTGGATACAGGCATGCACGTGAAGCACTGGACGCGCGAGCAGGCGATCCGGTACTTCATGGAGAGCTGTCCGAAGCACGAGCTGGATGTGACGAATGAGATTGATCGTTACATTGCGTGGCCTGGACAGGCGCTGGCGTACAAGACCGGAGAACTGAAGATCAAAGCGCTGCGCGCACATGCGCGACAGGAGCTGGGTGGGAAATTCGATCTGAAGGAATTTCATGACGTGGTGCTTGGCTCAGGGCCGCTGCCGCTGGACATTCTGGAGAGCAACGTGAATGCGTGGGTAGCGGAGAAGAAGCAGGTGGCGCAGGCAGGGCAAGGAAAATGAGCATGAACATAGCTTTGAGGTCGCGGTCGCCGATTGATGCGGCAAAAACTCTTCCACGCACATTTTTCAATCGCGATCCGCGAGAGGTTGCGCGTGAGCTGCTGGGGAAGCTGATTGTCCGCAGCACGGCGGAGAAGAAGATGGCGGGGCGCATTGTGGAAGTTGAGGCGTACCTTGGCGCCGACGATCTGGCCGCGCACTCGGCAGCCGGCCAAACGGAGCGCAATGCGGTGCTGTTTGGGCCTCCGGGACATGCGTATGTTTATTTCATTTATGGCGTCCACCACTGCCTCAACATCTCCTGCCTGCCGAAGGGAGATGCGGGCTGCGTGCTGATACGCGCGCTCCAGCCGGTGTGCGGCATGCGCGAGATGATAAAGGCGCGCAAGCTAAAAGAGCTGGAGCTGATCTCGGGAAATGATTCACGCAAGCTCACCAGCGGGCCGGGGCGGCTGTGCGAGGCGCTGGGCATCACGCGCGAACGCGACAACGGCAAAGACATGGTTGCGGCCGGCTCTGATCTGCAGGTAATGGATGATGGCTTTGAGGTTGGTGAAGTCGGTGTGACGCCGCGGATCGGAATCACAAAGGCGGTGGAGAAGCCGCTGCGGTATGTGATCGCCGGAAATTCTTTTATTTCGCGAAGATGATCTGGGTTAGCGCGGGCCAGCGGCCTTGCCTGGCCCTGTGACCACAATGTTGTCAATGAGCCGCGTGCTTCCCACATAAGCGGCGACAGCGATCAGCGCGCCGTTGAAAACGCCAGAGACAGGATCGAGCGTTTCGCGATTGACGATTTCAAAATAGTCGAGCTTCACTGCAGATTCTTCCGCCATGACCTGCGTTCCGGCAACGTGAAGTCGCGCCGAGCTGGCCTCGCCGCGATCCACCAGGCTCTGCACGCGCATCAGCGCGCGATACAGCACTGTGGCCTGCTTGCGCTGCTCGGGCGTGAGATATGCATTGCGCGAGCTCATGGCCAGGCCGTCAGATTCGCGCACGATGGGGCAGATGACGATCTGCACGTCAAAGTTCAAGTCGCGGACCATTTTGCTGATGATGGCGCCTTGAGCAGCGTCTTTTTGGCCGAAGAAGGCAAAATCGGGCTGCACGATGTTGAATAGCTTGGAAACTACAGTAGTCACGCCGCGAAAATGGCCAGGGCGCGAGCGGCCATCGAGTTTTTCACTCAGGCCTTCCACAGTGACCCATGACGTTGCACCCGCGGGATACATCTCTTCTGTTGAGGGCATGAAGAGGTAGTCGGTTTTTTCTGCCGCCAGCATCGCGGAGTCACGCTCTGGCTGTCGTGGATAGCGCGAGAAATCTTCATTCGGGCCGAATTGCGTGGGGTTGACGAAGACTGAGGCGATCACGACATCTGATTGCGCGCGCGCGGTGCGCACCAGCGAGAGATGTCCTTCATGCAGCGCGCCCATGGTCGGCACAAAGCCGACGCGCTTGCCGGCGCGGTGCGCTTCTTTACTGACTGCTGTGACTTCTGCGGCGGAGGTAAGGGTGAGCATGGGAGAAAAGCAGTACTTAGTAGTTAGTACTTGGCCGATCATCGTGAGTGAAAAATTCTCGATTCATTCTGCCGAATAGCCAGTAAGCGAGTTTCTAAAAAGCTTGAGCCTTTTAGAGTCTCTGTTCCCGCACGCTAAATACTAAGTACTAAATACCAAGTACGGCTCAGCGGTACGCCTTCATCTCTTTGCGCCGCAGAATCGCTTCCAACTCAGCACGGGTGTCTTTCGGCAGATGGTAGGACTCGGCGTCGCTTGGGTAGCCGCCGGTCTCAACGTCTGCCTTGAACTGCTGAATGGCGCCTGTGATCACAGCTGCTGCATCGGCGTAGCGGCGGACGAACTTGGCCGGCGGCGCAAACGTCAGGTTAACCAGGTCGTGGAAGACCAGCACCTGGCCGTTGCAGTCAGGGCCTGCGCCAATGCCGATGGTCGGGGCGCTGACTTCCTTTGTGATCATCTCCGCCACTTCGCGCGGCACGCCTTCCAGCACAATGGAGAACACGCCGGCTTTATCCAGCGCCACGGCATCCTTCACCAGGCGCTCGATCCCGGAAAAGTCTTTACCCTGGACCTTGTAGCCGCCCATCTTATGCAGCGATTGCGGCGTCAGCCCAATATGCCCCATCACAGGCACCTCAGCATCCAGCACGCGCCGGATCAGGTTCACACGCTGCGCGCCGCCTTCCAGCTTTACTGCCTCGGCCCCGGCTTCTTTCACAAAGCGCACGGCGTTCTGTACGCCCTCTTTTTCGTCGGTGTGATAAGCCCCAAAAGGCATGTCGGCGATCAGCAGCGCTGAGCGCACCGCCCGCCGAGCCGCGCGCGTGTGGTGCAGCATTTCGTCCATGGTGACGGGCAGGGTATTGTCATAACCCAGCACCACCTGGGCCAGCGAGTCGCCAACAAGGATCATGTCAATTCCAGCCTGGTCCACCAGCCGAGCCGTTGCATAGTCATAGGCCGTCAGGCAGGTGACCGGCTCATGCCGCTGTTTTTTTTCCAGGATGGTTGAGGTAGTAACTTTGGGCCGGAGCGGTTGAGACTGGCTCGAAGATTGCCCATTCGGTTGGGCGCCATGCGGCTGCCCTCCGTAAAGCGAGGTGATATTCATTTTGCCTCCAGTGCAGTTCGGAAACCCGATACCGCCTGTTATCTCCAGATGAGATGCAAACGAAGATATTGTAGTCGCAGAGAAGGGGCCTGGCTAGAGAAAACGGTGCCTTAGTAGCAGTACTGATTCTCCAAATTTATGCCCCAGAAGCCGGATGGACATCCGCCAGGCGCTTGTCTTTTAATTGGGTCTATCGCGCTGCAGGTTTCACCAGAATGTCTTCTTTGGTTCCTTCATGGTTCGGCCCGGTGGCAAAGCCGCACTGCCACAGGTTGAACTTATCGGCAAAACAAGTGAAGGTCATCTGCTTGCCCGTGATTACCGCGTTGCGGCCTCGATAGAAGGTCTTTACGTTGTATGTGACCAGTACCGGATAGACAAGTGTGTCGAGTGTGCCCTGGCCTTGGTCCTGATACAGAATCCACTTGCGTGCGGACGCCTGTCTGAAATCAACGATGTCCATCTTCGTTGCGCCGTCCTGCCCGATAGGCGAAGGCTTTTCATAGAGACAGCGAATTAATTGTTTTGCCAGTTCCACCGGCAGCGGCTGACCATTGTGCCCGCCATGCTTGAGATTGTTGCAGTCGAGAAGAGGACGATCCGCCAAGACTGTCCCGTTCCCATCGACGCGCAAGATTTCAGACTTGATCGCCGGCGCGGCTCCACCTAGCGGACGCAAACAACAGTTTTCGTCTGCAAGCGGCATGGTGTGCCGGACGGGTAGTTTTCCCGGAAGCGGATCGAGTTGAATGACGTATCGCATAAACTTTGCGTCCGCTTCCATGATTGTTCCCTTATTTACAATCGCGTAGGGCGAGTTGAAACCCGCGTGAACCGTCTCGACTTCAACCCGGTCGCCGGGTTTGTATCTCGTCTGGCCGTTGCCCTGATTCTGCGCGTTTCCTTGCGCGCCGCCCGGCGCCGCTCCGGCGTTTCCGGGCGCGTCATTTCGCTTCGCCGGTGGTGCTGCTGCTGCCGGGGCGTCTTTCGCTATAAGGCGCATACAATCATCCTGCTTGTAAATGGGCATTGTTAATCTTGAGGGCTGGTAGCCGTTTGCCGGGGCCGGCTGGATAACGTACCGCATGAACTTTCCGGCATCGACTTGAACAATGGTCCCTTTTTGGATAGAGGCAAACTTTGAATTCAAGCCCGATTGGTTCGAGTCAAACTCGACGTGATCGCCCTCTTTGAATTTTGGCCTTTGCGCCCTTGCGCGTAACGGACATACTGTTATTGCGACCAAAAACATCAACGTCATCAGCACCAGGTTTGATCTGCTCACCATAGTTTTCTTCAGAGTTCTTCCCCTATCCGGCAAAATTTGATCTGCGCACTTGCAAAATCAGCATAGCATCAGAGGAAAGGGAATAAGGGAATTCAAGCCGTGATCGAAAGAACGGGTAAAAGTTAGGCAACCGCAAGATCAGAGATGTGTTTTAATTCCTGACACGGAGGTATCCATGCGAAAACTCTTTTCAATCGCTTTGCTTGTAGGCCTCGTAACTTTTCTGGCGGCGACCCTTGCCGGCTCGCCCGACAAAACAGCCGATCTCAAAAAGGCCGACCAGGACTGGGCCAAGGCGGCACAGTCAAAGAGTGTGGAGCAGTTCATGACGTTTATCGGCGACGACCCGTACGCCTGCGGGCTGGACGGGAAGTGGGCCCACGGCAAGGCCGCGATCGAGGGTGAGTGGAAGCAGATGCTCGCCGATCCCAACTTCAAGATCAACTGGACGAACGAGTCGGCTGAGGTCGCAAAGAGCGGTGATCTGGGCTACACGCGCGGCACGTTCGAGGGCACCCAGGGCAACCAGACATTGAGCGGCGCCTACGCCACGATGTGGAAGAAAGACAAAGACGGCAAGTGGAAGGTAGCGGTGGACATCGCGAGCGCCGCACCGTCGGCGAATGAGCCCCCGAAATAGTTACACAGCGGAGACGCGGAGAAAATCTTACCGCTGATCAACGCAGATGACGCTGATCAGGAAGGGTCGTTAATAAGATTTTCTCTATCAGTGTAATCAGCGTTTATCAGCGGTGAGGTTCTGCTTTACGCCCCCACCGCGCCGGTTGATCCCAGCGGCAGGAAGTATTGGGTTCCACGGATGGGTTCGCTGACGCGGCGCAGCAGTTCCTGCAAATCAGTGTGGCGCTCTACGAAGTCGATGTCATTGGTGTTGACCACCAGAAGGTCTGACGACGTGTAATGAAAGAAGAAGTGCTCGTAGGCCTTGACCACCTCTTCAATGTAGTCGTCGCTGACTGCGGTCTCGCCGGCAAGGTTTTTCTTGCGCAGGCGCTTTTTGAGCACCTCAGGCGAGGCCTGCAGGTAGATCACTAGGTCGGGCGCAGGGAGCTGGCTGCGGAAGAGCTGATAATAGCGGTTGTAAATCTCCAGCTCCTGGTCAGTCAGGTTGATGTAGGCGAAGATCTTGTCTTTTTCAAAGATGTAGTCTGCGACGACGGTCTTGCGCGAGTTCGGGCCAACATCGAGCCGGTGCAGCTGTTCAAACCTGCGGATAAGAAAAGCAAACTGGGCCTGGAAGCCTGCGCCACGCTCGCCTTCATAAAAAGAGCGGAGAAATGGATTGTCTTCCGGTTCGATGACTCGCTGGGCGTTCAGCCGGTCAGCAATGATGTTCGCCAGCGTGCTCTTGCCCACGCGAATGGGCCCTTCGACTGCTATATATTGTGGTGGTTCAAAAAGCTTGGCCATCGGTCACCGTGGCGGACTAGTCGGCAGAATATATCGCCCAGAGCCCGGTGGCAATGAGCAATGAGTTAATAGCTGTGGAAACCGGAGTAGATATGGGGAAGCCATTTATGGTGCAAGCATTTGTGAACGACAGGAGAATTGGTAATTGAGTAATTTGGTAAATTTGGTAAATGAGAATCGTTGCTCGACAACAAGAGATTTCCTGAGGCCGGCGGTCTCAGGTTTCAATTACCAAATTACCAAATTACCAAATTACTAAATTACCCAATTACCAAATCCAAAAGAATGTTTCCCGCTTTAATCACCGCCCTCGCCTCGGCCGCTGCGGCCAGCTACGCCGGATACGCCACCATGGCGCCGCGATCGCAGCTTTATGGCCGCACGCTGACGCATGGCAGCGATCCGCGGCAGATTGCGCTCACGTTTGACGACGGACCGAATGACCCGTACACGCTACGCCTGCTGGACGTGCTGGCCAAGCACAACGCGAAGGCCACATTCTTTCTGATCGGCAGGTACGTCCGCCCGCGGCCGGAGATTGCTCGGGCGGTACAGCAGGCAGGGCATGAGATTGGGAACCATACTTATAGCCATCCGAACCTGATCTTTACCGCGGCCGGGCAGCTGCGGCAGGAGCTGGAAGACTGCAACAAAGCGCTGGAAGATGCGCTGGGGGTAAGGCCAGAGCTGTTCCGACCTCCCTTTGGCGGCAGGCGGCCCAACGTGCTGAGGACAGCTGGCAAGCTGGGGCTGAAGACGGTGATGTGGTCAATTACCGGATATGACTGGAATGCAAAGTCCGTGGAGTTCATTTTGGGCAAGGTTGCACCGCGGCTAGGGTCGGAAAGAGGGGAGATCGTGCTGCTGCATGATGGCGGGCACCTGGCTTTTGGCGCTGATCGGGCGCATACCGTGGAGGCGACCAGGCAGCTGCTGGAGGCGAATCCTAAGCGGAGCTTTGTTTCCGTCAGCCAACTCGCCCAAAGCCGGCCGGGTACTACCCCGAAAGGACTAAGGTGATTTTCTTTCCCCTCAGAAAAGCCGGGACTGCTTATAATCTTCTTCGTGCGACGCCTTGTCCCAACTCTGCTGACTGTGGCTTTTGCAGCAACGCTCCATGCCTCAGTTCCCTCTGCAGCGTCGCCGGCAAAGTTCAACCCGAGTTCAGCTACCGTTCGGCTGGACGAGGGAAGAGCAATGCAGAAGCTGCCGCCGACAGCGGCGCCCGCCGACACCATCTCCTTCTATATGGAGTTTTACGGCACAGAGACGCTGCCCGCCAAGGCGCAGCGCAAAAGCGGCCTGCTGCACTGGTTTACCAGCGCCGTAAAAAAGACGTACCAGAAAGTAGCCTTCTTCTCCAACTAAACTCCTCAACTTTCGTTGTGAGAGGTCGCAACGCCAGCCTGTTTTGCGGGTTTTAGTAAAATCATAACTATGCATAAGCCATTTTTTGCTGCGTGCTTTCTATTTTTGCTTGCGATCTCAGCCAGCGCCGTGGCTGACGACAACTCAGCGTTGAAACCGCCTCCGGGCGCAAAGGTCGCAATCGTGATGTTTGAGGATTTGGAGTGTCCGGATTGTGCGAATGCCTATCCTGTGGTTTGGCAGAATGCCGATGCACACAAGATTCCTGTTGTCTTGCATGACTACCCTTTGCCGTTTCATAAATGGTCATTTGACGCGGCAGTGTGGGCGCGCTATTTCGATACTCAGAATTCCAAGACGCAGAATGTGGGCAATGAGTTCAGGCGCTTTATTTATGCAAATCAGAGGCAGGTCACCAAAGACAATCTGCTGCAATGGGTGCAGAAATTCGGCAGTGATAACCACGTGCCAGTTCCTTTTAACAAAGACCCTGATGGAAGCCTGACGGAGAAGGTGAAGGCCGATTACGCTCTGGGCCAGCGCATGGCAATACAGGGCACGCCCACAATCTGGGTTGTTGGGCATACCAGCGGAGCACAGCCATTAGCCGATAAGGTGGAAGATCGCGGCCAGCTTGGCCAGATGATTGAAAACATGTCGGCTAAAGCGCAGCCCGTAAGCACCGCCAAGAGCACGCCGGGAAAGAAGGGCGGCGCCAAAGCAAAGAAGCAATCGGGGAAAGCGGCAAAGTAAATCAGGCAAGCCCGGCCTTTACGGCCGGGACGCCGTTTAGCCCTGCTTCGCTACCTCAGCCACCAACTCGTCGTAATCCGGCTCCTGGCTGAGCTCATAGGTTTTGGAAAAAACAATCTTGCCGTTTTTATCAACGATAAACACTGCTCGGTCATTGATTCCCGGCAGCGGCTCACCCAGGCGCAGAATGCCATATTGCTGGGCGACTCCGGCGTGAGGCCAGTAATCGCTGGCCAGGGGATACTCCTGCCAGCCAATGGATTTCTCCTGCCAGGCGATGTGGCTATAGATTGAATCCGGGCTAATGCCCACGACCTGGGCATTCTGTTCGGCGAACTTCGGCAGATACCGGGTGTACGCCGACATTTCATTGGTTCAAGTGGGGCTCCAGTCGAGCGGGTAGAACGCCAGAACCACGTTCTTCTTCCCGCGGAAATCGCTGAGCTTGAATTTCTGCCTCTGCTTTCCGGTGACCGCGGGAAGTTCAAAATCCGGCGCCATCTCACCTGCTTTCAAAGCTGCCATTCTTTCCTCCGGTAAAATTATCCTGCGGGCGAAAGTTTGCCCGACGATGCAAGCAGATAATTTTATCGGGAAGTGGGGCAGTTTGGAAAACTGGTTCACTGCCAGCAGCGAATGGCAGACGTCGCGCGGCGATGATCCGAGGGAACTGCGATTTTTATTAGTGGTCAAATAATTTAAGACAGGGTAGCTTAGGAAAACGGGGCTCGTACGTCCGGCATCGAACCTTGTTGATCGGCTTTTCGAGCTTTGCCGCGCTACCTTGCTAGCGTACCAGGAGCAAAAATGCTGGGCTTCAGCAGTTACAACTACGAGCACTTCTCCCGCGACCTCTTTCATGATCTTGCCCACGGCGCCGTTTCCGGCGCCGGCCCGGGCGAGCGCGCTTTGGACTTCCGTGGCACCACGCTTGATGGTGAAACCATCCGGCTCAGCGATTTTGCCCAGAAGAAAAATGTTCTGCTGATCTTTGGCTCTGCAACCTGCCCCATGACGGCCAGCACCATTGGCCCCATCAATGAGCTTTATGACCGCTTTCGCGGTGACGACATCGAATTTCTCTTTGTTTACGTCCGTGAAGCCCACCCAGGCGAGATCATTCCTGCGCATCACAACATGCGGGAAAAAACTGAAGCGGCGCGACTGCTGCGCGATGAAGAAGACATGCAGATGCCGATCATCGTGGACGATCTGCGCGGCACCATCCATCGCAAATATTCCAAGCTGCCAAACCCGGCGTTTTTGATCGACAAGGCCGGCAAGATCGCCTTTCTGTCTTTGTGGTCAAAGCCTGAGGCCATCACTGCCGCTATTGAAGAACTTCTGGACACCCAGCAGGAGCGCGGCATTGATCATGCCGTTGTCAATGGCGGCCAGGACCTTTCTATGCCGCTGCCTTATGGCGCTCTTTCCGCCTATCGTGCTCTGGAGCGCGGCGGGAAGCAGTCTCTTGCCGACTTCCGCCATGCACTGGGATTGCCGGCCCGCGTTGCTTTTACAGCTTCACATCTCGCGCGGCCTCTGCTGGACAATCCCGGGCGCGTGATGTCGATCATTGCCCTAACCGCAGCAGTGCTTGCGGGCGGACTCTACGCCGGCTTTGAGCTGCGCAAGCGGCGCCTGGGCATTCGACGCAATCCGTATCGCGCTTATGAGAAGGAAGCGGTCCGTGACACGGAAACCGGAACAGATTATGGGGCGGTAGGAATCTAAGTTAAGTCATTCTGTTCCCGAGTCAAGAACCGAATGTATCCGGCTGAAATTGCCACCGCTCACTTTCCTGGCGATCCAACCCGAAACACGAGCCCTGCAGAGAAGCGAACGTTATTTTGCCTGCGGTCCAAAATTTTAGTGCCTAGGTAATCCGGTTGAAAGCGCACAACTAACCGCGAAGAAAGGGGCACATCAACACCGCCGCCAAAAATCGTGGCGAAGGAAGTTGTGGAGATCTTCGGCAATGGCCCAAAAAACGACATATCTTCCCTGATGGTCGCCCCGCCAAACAATGCATGCGCGAATACCGTCATGCCATTGCCACGGACGGAGAGCTGTGGGCCAAAGGTAAACGTATGCATGTTGTGAAGCGTGGCGACAGCATTGCCGGTGCATAACACGCAGTTTGCCGGCTTGAAAGTGGTTCCTTTTGTAGGCGAGCCATAATAGCCGCCAAAATCCGCTACTGCGCCCAGCCATCGGTTCACATTGACTGCGGCCGAGGCATTCCATCCGTTGAGAGAACCGCGAAACTCACCGGCTGCAGGATCAGTGTTGGCAGGAAATCCCGCGCTTACGAAGGAATATCCGGAGAATACTTCCGCCTTGGGCGCATCTTGCGTCCAGGCGCCCAGTCCAATGGCAAATAACAGTGCCACCACGGCAGATTGTTGGCGCATTCTTCCTCCTTGAAGATTTTGCTAGTTTCTCAATGGCAATTTGTCTGCCAACTAAAGTCCGGCTACAAACCTATAGCTGAGAACTATTACCGTCAGCACAGGAGATTCTCGTGTGTCTCAGCGTGGTCCCAGTTGTGTTGCTTTTCACCATAGGAGACAAGGTCACTTCGTCCCTGAGTCATAGAGCCTGCGCGGCAGCTTCGATGGTCTGCTGGATATCAGCGTCCGTATGCGCCGCGCTCATAAAGATCGCCTCAAACTGCGAAGGTGGCAGATAAATGCCGCGCTCCTGGGCCCCCATTCGCGCGAGTTCTTTGCGCGTGAATGGGCAAAGCATCGCACGATGAAATTTTCCAAACGCCTGGGTATCTGATTTTGCGGCGGTGTCCCAATCGTAAACCTCGCCCGGCTGGAAGAACCAGGTAAACATTGAGCCCGCACGGTTCGCTGTGAGCGGCACGTCTTTCTTCTTGGCCACTGCTATCACGCCATCTACTAGCGTTGCAGTTCGCTGCTCAAGTTGGCTGTAAATTTCCGGACGTTGCTTCAGCTCTCGCAATGTCGCCAGCCCGGCCGCCATCGCCAGAGGGTTCCCGGAGAGAGTCCCAGCTTGGTACACCGGCCCCAGCGGCGCGATCATGTTCATTAGCTCTGCGCGTCCGCCGTAGGCTCCCACCGGCAACCCGCCGCCAATAATCTTTCCCAAGGTCGTGAGATCAGGCTTGACCTTGTAAATCTGCTGCGCTCCGCCAAAGCCCAGCCGGAAGCCGGTCATGACTTCATCAAAGATCAGCACCGTGCCATGCTGCTGCGTGATGCTGCGCAGAAATTCAAGATACCCGTGCTGAGGCGGCACGCAGCCCATATTCCCTACCACCGGCTCAACGATCAGACAGGCAATTTCATTTTTGAATTTTTCGAAGGCCTCTTCCACCGCCGATTGATTGTTGAACGGCAGCGCCAACGTATATTTTGCCTGCTCCTCCAGCACGCCAGCCGATCCGGGAATCCCCAGCGTCGCCACGCCCGAGCCGGCCTTTACCAGCAGCGAATCGGCGTGGCCGTGGTAGCAGCCTTCAAACTTGATGATGTATTTGCGATTGGTAAACGCCCGCGCCAGGCGAATCGCCGACATAGTGGCTTCTGTCCCTGAACTGACAAAGCGCACCTTTTCCATCGCTGGGAACGCCTCAATCACCGCCTCCGCCAGCTCGGCTTCTCGCGGCGTGCACGCGCCAAAACTGGCGCCATCGCGATTGGCTTCCGCCACCGCCTCCACCACGCTGGGAAACGCATGCCCCAGAATGAGCGGGCCCCAGGAACCGATATAGTCAATGTATTCATTGCCATCCGCGTCCCACACGCGCGAGCCTTTGCCGCGCACAATGTAAGGCGGCTCGCCGCCGACTGATTGAAAGGCACGAACTGGTGAATCCACGCCTCCGGGAATCACGCGAGAGGCGCGCGCATGAAGCTCTTGAGATTTCCTTCGCTGTTTCATTTGAACTCTGAATTTTAGTCGATTGTCATTCCGAGCGGAGCGAGGAATCTGTTTTTAACTGCTCAATCGAACTGTACTTTGTGTTCCTTCGTGTCCTTTGTGGTTAGTGCATTTGCCGTCCTATGCCGCGCTTTGCCGCTGGCGGCCTTCCCGCGTGTTTGCCACAATCGGCTCGTTCGTAAACACGGAGGGCAACATGAAACGCCACTTACTTATAATCTGCATTCTTCTCACCGCGATTGCCGCATTCGCCCAGCAGGGCTCGCGCATTCCTGATAACAGAGAGCTGGTCACCAAGGCACGCAGCTACTACGTTGATTCGGATAGCTTCTACATGAAGCGTGAGGCGCTTGAAAGCTCGCTGTTGGGCCAGGCTGAATTCAAAGCCTGGGACCTGCAGATCACCAATCGCAAAGAGCTCGCCGACATGATTGTCCATGTGAAGCGCATCCCATTCTCCAACCACTTCAGCTACACGGTCACAGATCGCGAAACAGACACCGTTGTCATGGCCGGCAAAGTGGACTCCCTGGCCGGTACCGTTTATGGGCGCATTGCCAAGGAGATGGTGGACAAGATGGTCCGGCTGCGTGGGAACCCGCTTCAGCACGACTCAAAAAAGAAGGAGCAGGACGCCCAATAACTACTCCAATTGTGGAGCATCCGGGAACGCAAAGCGCAAAAATTTACCAATTTACCAACTTACGCAATTACCAACTCCAAAAGCTCCGCCATCGTCGCAAACGATGGCTGCTCCCCTGCTTTGCTAAAATGGACATGTGATCCTGCCGTTCGTCCGCGAAGTCCTGGCGGATGTGGAAAAGAGTGCTGGCTTTCAGCAGGCGGCCACGTATCTTAAGCAGCGGAGGGGGGAGTCAAAGCCCCCTGCGGGGCGAATTCGTCTATCCGGGCTTGTCTCAACCGCAAAATCACTTTTAGTTCCTTATCTGCAACGCGCGGCGGGCGCTCCGCTCATCCTGATTGTCCCTGATAATCGCTCGGCTGAAGCAATTCAGCCGGTGATCCAATCTTTTTGCGAGCTGACGGGCGCGTGCAATCCGCATGCGGTAGTCAAGCTGCCCACGTACGATGTTCTGCCGTTTGAAAACATGTCACCGCATCCTGAAATTCAGGAAGAGCGCGCAACTGCGCTGTGGAAGATCTCGACCGGGGCTGCTTCCATTGTGATTGCACCGCTGGCTGCAGCCGCCATGCGCCTGCGCTCTACCGAGTATTACTCCGGACTGGCCCGCGTTGTTCGCCGCGCGGAGGCGCTCGATCTTGATGAGCTGCTTCAGCACCTGAACACCGTCGGCTACACGGCTGTGGATGTGGTCGAGATGCCCGGGCAATATGCCGTGCGCGGCGGCCTGTTCGATGCTTATCCCCCTGAAGCCGACCGCCCATTGCGCATCGAGCTCTTTGGCGACGAAGTTGAGTCTATCCGCAAATTCGATCCTGGCACCCAGCGCTCTGCCGCGCCCGTAGATGAAGTCGTGCTGCTGCCGCTGACGGAAACTCCCGTGCGCGAGGAGTTGCTCACGGAGATCCACGCGCGTCTTTCCGGTGCTCGCGTTGAAGGCGCAGCAGAGGCCGTGCGCAGCTCACTGGCAGAAACAGGCGTCACGGTCTTCCCCGGCTGGGAGTTTTATGCCAATGCCGGAGCAGAGAACACGCTATTCGATCTTCTGCCGAATGCAGTTGTATTTGTGAATGAGCCTTCTGCCATTGAAGCCGAGCAGGACCACTGGTGGGAGCGCGTTGTCCAGCGCCATGAGCAGAGTTTGGTCGGCAAGCTGGCAACGCCGGAAGACATATATCTTCCGCCGGAGCAGTGGAATGAGCTGATCTCGCGTCTCCGCGGCGGGAGTCTTGAGCACCTTGGCCTTCTGCGCATTGCCGAAGCGGAAAACGCCCTGGGGCTGGCAGCTCCAGAGATTCCTGATGCCGGCCTGATTGAGCTTTCCACGCAGCCCACTTCGCGCTTTCACGGCTCTGTGCCTGCGATGGTGGAGGAAGTAAAAAAGCTCACTGCGCAAGGCCAGCGCGTGATCTTTGCCGCGCCCAACACGGGCGAAGTTGAGCGCCTGGCCGACATCTTCACCGAATACCAGCTTCCGTTCCGGCTTGGCAGCCGCACGCCTGCGCCCGGCAGCGAAACTTATCTCGACGAGACCGCATACTTCTCCGGCGATCTCACCACCACGACAATCGTCCGCGCCACGGCGCCGGAAGGCGTGGCATTGCCGGATTCGCATCTGGTGATCTTCGGCGCGCGCGATCTGTTTGACGAATCAGAGATCGAGCCGGTTCAGCCGCTACGCCGCAAATCGAAGACTGCGGCCTTCATGTCTGATTTCCGCGATCTCGCCGTCGGCGATTTTGTGGTCCATGTGGAGCACGGCATCGGCATGTATCAGGGCTTGAAGGAAATTGAGCAGGGTGAAAGTACCGGCGAATTCATGGTGCTGGAATTCGCTGAAGCCGCCAGGCTCTATGTCCCGCTCACGCGCCTGGACCTTATCCAGAAGTATCGCTCAAGTGAGGGCGTGCGTCCGCCTCTGAGCCGGCTGGGCGGAACTGCCTGGGCCAAGACCAAGGCTCGCGTCAAGAAGGCCATGAAAGATATGGCCGACGAGCTCCTTAAGCTTTATGCGGTGCGCAAGGCCGCGCAGGGGCACGCCTTCCCGCCCGATACGCAGTGGCAGAAGGAATTTGAAGACGCATTTGAGTTCAACGAGACGGATGACCAGCTCACCTCCACAGCGGACATCAAGCGGGACATGGAATCTTCACTGCCAATGGACCGCCTGCTCTGCGGTGACGTCGGTTACGGCAAGACTGAGGTCGCCATGCGCGCCGCCTTCAAGGCAGTGCAGGACAACAAGCAGGTCGCGGTGCTTGCGCCCACAACAGTGCTTGCTTTCCAGCACTTTGAAAATTTCAAGCGGCGCTTTGCTGCCTTTCCTATCACCATCGAGATGATGAGCCGCTTCCGCACCGCGAAGCAGCAGAAAGAAACGGCGGAACGCATCGAGCAGGGCAAGGTAGATATTGTGATCGGCACGCATCGCATCCTGTCGCTGGACATCAAATTCCAGGACCTGGGACTTGTGGTCGTGGATGAAGAGCAGCGGTTCGGAGTCCGCCACAAAGAAAGGCTCAAGCAGCTCAAGAAGCAGGTGGACGTGCTTACCATGTCAGCCACGCCGATCCCGCGAACGCTGCATATGTCCATGGTTGGCCTCCGGGACATGAGCGTGATCGAGACGCCACCCAAAGACCGCATGGCTATTCAGACAGTGGTTGCGGCTTACGATGAAAAGCTGGTCAAGTCCGCGCTGGAACATGAGCTGGAGCGCGGCGGGCAAGCGTACTTTGTTCACAACCGTGTGGATACCATCTATGAAATTGCCACCAAGCTGCAGGAGATGCTGCCTAACGCGCGCATCATCGTTGGCCATGGACAGATGTCAGAAGGCGAACTGGAAAAAGTGATGATGGCCTTTGTGCGTCATGAGGCGGATATTCTCGTGGCGACAACCATCATCGAAAACGGTCTCGACATTCCGCTCTGCAACACCATCATCATCAACCGCGCCGACCGTCACGGACTTTCCGAGCTCTACCAGCTGCGCGGGCGCGTGGGCCGGTCCAATCGCAGGGCTTACGCCTACCTTCTTGTGCCCGCTGAGCAGGAGCTGACGCCGGTGGCGCGGCGCAGGCTGGCGGCGCTGAAAGAATTTTCTGATCTTGGCGCAGGCTTCAAGATTGCCGCACTTGATCTGGAGCTGCGAGGCGCCGGCAACTTGCTGGGTGGCGAGCAGAGCGGCAACATTGATGCCGTGGGCTTTGAGATGTACACCGGCATGCTTGACCGGGCTATCCGCGAGCTTAAAGGGGAAGAGCTGGCTGAAAAGGTCAGCACGCAGCTCAATCTCGGCATTGATCTACGCATCCCGACCTTCTACATTGCGGAAGAAAACCAGCGCCTGCGCATGTACAAGCGCGCTGCAGGCGTGGAGAGCGAGGCTGCGCTGGAAGACGTCCGCAAGGAGCTGGAAGACCGTTACGGCGAGCCGCCGGCCCCAGTGCGCTACCTGCTCTCAGCGGCTTCACTTAAGCTGCTTTCCGAGCGCGTGGGCGTGCTCACGGTTGATCGCAAGCGCGATACGGTGACCATCAAGTTTACGGAGCAGGCGTCCATTGAGCCGGAGCGGCTGGCGAAGTTTGTGGCGCAGAGCCGGGGCGCGCAGTTCTCGCCCGGGGGCGTGCTCAAGTTCAATCTCAAATCCACGCAGCCGGAAGCGATCATTGATCAGATCACCGGCCTCTTGCGTGAGCTAAGTCCTGAGACAGTGGCGCAAACTTGGTTGCAGGAGAAATGATTTTTCAGCCGACAGGAAGCATATGAGCATAACTCCATTTGCCTGCAACATGAATGCACTCACTCCTGAACAAAGAGAGCGGCATGGCCAATTGGAACGAGTGTTGCGCTCAGCTTTGGTGGCAGTGCATGAACTCAGCAATGGCTATGACTTTGAATTTCGGCCACACCCAGCCATCTACAGCGCTCTCACTGAAATCACACCGCTCGAGCATGCCTGCTGCCCATTTTTTGCTATCAGTCTTCGCATTGAGCAAACTGGCGCGCTCTTCTGGCAGCTTACCGGCAGTGACGGGGTGAAGCCGTTCATCAAGATGGAATTTGCGGAATGGTTTCACGCGTTACGCTGAATATCCATTGGTTCACCCGCTATAATCAGGTCTTTGGAAGAAATCGGTCCGATTTTCACATCATAAACGAGAGACGCAGCGAGGCCGTGTGGCGCCGAGCGGCGTGCATCAGGAGCAGAGCATTTTCGAGGGCTCCAAAGACCTTGAGCGGGTTGGAGCGTAGCGACAGGAAGAGATGATTCAGACATTATTCGGCACACCAAAGCCAACATTTCTCGACAAGATGAAAGAGGCCGTCACGCGCACGCGCGAGAACCTGAGCGAGCGCATTGACGAGGTGATGGCCTTTACCAAAGAGATAGACCGCAGCACGTTGGATGACCTGGAAGCGGTGCTGATCGGCGCTGACATGGGCACCAAGACCACGCAGGAGATCCTGGACAAGCTGCGCGAGAAGGCCGATCGCAAGCAGATCAAAGATGCTGCCGAGCTGAAGCGGCTTATCAAAGAGCAGGTAGTGGCCATCCTAAATGCCACGCCGCCACGCAGTGGCAAGCCTGCCGCAGGCCAGCCCGAGGTGGTGATGGTGGTGGGCGTTAATGGAACAGGCAAGACGACCACCATAGGCAAGCTGGCACAGGCGCTGCGCAGCGAAGGCAAGACAGTGCTGCTGTGTGCGGCCGATACTTTTCGCGCTGCGGCGATCGAGCAGCTGGAGATCTGGGGGTCGCGCACGGGAGTGGAGGTCATTAAGACCAAGCCGGGCGGCGATCCTTCAGCGGTACTTTATGACGCGCTCAGCGCTGCCAAAGCGCGAAACACTAACAGCGTGATTGTGGATACAGCCGGCAGGCTGCACACCAAGACCGGACTGATGGCTGAACTGGAAAAGATGAAGCGCACGGCGCAGCGCATCATCCCCGGAGCGCCGCACGAAGTGTTGCTGGTGATGGATGCAACCACTGGCCAGAACGGTCTGCAGCAGGCGCGACAGTTTACCGAATCAGCGGGCGTCACGGGCATTGTACTCACCAAACTGGATGGCACAGCGAAGGGCGGAGTGGTGGTGGCGATCTCACGTGAGTTGGGGCTGCCGGTGCGGTATGTGGGCGTTGGTGAGAAGGCGGGCGATCTGCTGCCGTTCAGCGCGGAGAATTTTGCAGATTCGTTGTTTGCGTGAACCCACCCTTTGCGGCGTCAGGCTTTTCCCAGCCTTCTGCAGAATTCAGGGCCGCAAAGGATGGGGCACCCGCTGCTCTGTTTTTTCCGCGTGCCCTGCGGTGCAGGTCTCATAGATGAGCTTCACAAGCCAGGACGAGCAGTTCATGCGTCAGGCGCTTGAGCTGGCGCAGCGCGGAGCTGCGCTTACGTCTCCCGGGGCGAAGGTTGGCGCGGTCATTGTGGATCCTGCAGCGCAAATCGTCGGCCGCGGGTATTACATTTATGACGGCGTGAAGCACGCAGAAATTCTGGCGCTGGAGCAGGCAGGCGAGAAGGCCCGCGGCGCGTCTCTCTATTTAACGCTCGAACCGCACTGCTATCAGAGCAAGACGCCGCCATGCACAGACGCGATTATAGCTGCAGGAGTGAAGCGCGTAGTCGCGGCAATGGCCGATCCTAATCCTAAAGTTGCGGGAAAAGGTTTTGCGCAGCTGCGGTCTGCAGGCATTCAGGTTGAAACTGGGCTGCAAGAGGCTGAAGCACGCCGGCTGAATGAGGCATTTGCCAAATACGTTCTTACGCATCGGCCGCTGGTCACGTTGAAGTCCGGCATGACGCTGGATGGAAAGATTGCTCCGCCTCCGGGAGACTCGCTCAATCCCACGGCTTTGGGTACAACCGGTGCAACCGGCGGCTGGATCACCAGCGAAGTGGCGCGAGCGCATGTGCAGGAGTTGCGGCATGAGTCAGACGCGATCATGGTGGGCGTTGGAACCGTCATTGCCGATGATCCGTTGCTTACGGACCGTACCGGGCTGCCACGCCGCCGTCCTCTGCTGCGCGTGGTTCTGGATTCACGGCTGCGGTTGCCGGTGGAGTCGCGGCTGGTGAAGACGGCGAAGAATGATGTACTGGTCTTCTGCTCCTTCGCAGAAGAAAAAAAGCGGCGCGACCTGGAAGAGCGGGGCATTCACGTAGAACAGTTGCCACTCGGGTCGAGTGACGGCCGGCCCGATCTCACGAGCGTGGCCGCGCGGCTGGGCGAGATGGAGATTACCAGCCTTCTGATTGAGGGCGGCGCGCTGGTCAACTGGGCAGCACTTGCTGCAGGGATTGTGGACAAGATCTTTCTGTATTACGCTCCCAAGATTCTTGCCGGCGGCTCAGTGCCGTTTGCCGGCGGCGAAGGATTCCGACGCCTGAACGAAGCCGCGCAGGTGAAGAACATCAGCTTGCATCGCTTCGGAGAAGATTTCGCCGTGGAAGGCTATCTGCGCGATCCGTACGCGGAGACCAGTACTTAGTATCTAGTAGTTGGTATCTAGCTTTGCCTGGAAGCTTGAGGCTGTTAGAAGGGGCACAGCTTTAGTCGCGAAGTCTGAAATTGCTGCTTCCGATTGGCGACAAGAGCCATAAACTTGCAGCTAAGTACTAAATACCAAATACTAGGTGCTAAATGTTCACCGGACTGATCCAGGAAACAGGTGAGATCGCTACTTTTGAGCGCATAGCCAGCGACAAAGGCGGAGCCGCGGCCCGCGTCACTATTCGCGCAGAAAAGATTCCGCAAGAGCTGCGCACGGGAGACAGCATTGCCGTAAGCGGCGTCTGTCTCACGGCGCTCGATATTGGGCCGCAGCAGTTCTCCGCCGATCTGGCGCAGGAAACGCTGGAGCGAACCTCACTGCAGCGCCTCAAGCCTGGAGCGCTGGTGAACCTGGAGCTGCCGGCACGCGCGCAGGACCGCATGGGCGGCCATGTGGTGCAGGGACATGTGGATGGCGCTGGCAAGATCATCAGCCTGGAAAAAATCAAGTATCGCGACGACTGGCGGCTGGTGATTGAGATTCCGCATCCGCTCAAAAAATATGTTGTTCCGCAGGGATCGATAACCGTGGAAGGCATCAGCCTTACTGTGGCTGCCATTGAGGCTAACCGGGTGGAGATTGCGATCATCCCGCATACATGGGAGGTGACCAATCTGCGCGTGCTCAAGGCCGGCGATCCGGTAAATATTGAGGTTGATGTCCTGGCTAAGTATGCGGAGAAGATGGCCCAGGGAAAGAACACAGGCGGGCTGACCGTAGCGGATCTGGTACGGCGCGGCTTCTGATTCAGTCGCGATAAAATGCGAAAAGTGTGAATGACCAGCTCCCGCTGAAAATCGATTCCTGTCATTCGGTAAATCGCGGCAAAAGCAAAAAGGCCAGCACGCCAGGTTCGGCTGTGCTGGCCTTTTTTTAAAGCGCACAACGGGAGGGTTTACGCGCTTTTAAAACCTTTTTGGCCCGCCTATGCGTTTCCGGCAGCAATCAGGAAGAAGTAGATCACCGCAATCGCTAAAGCTGCCCCGATCCGCAATATTTTTGATTCTTTGTCGCCCATCGCGTCCACCTCATTTGGGGGAGGCGGGACTCTGATGTGTATCAGACTGCCCAACACTTGAAGGATGAATTGGCAGTATGGGTGAGGACATTAGAAGGGCATTAATTTCTTTAATCCGTAAGTAATGCCCGAGAGATGCAACGCGAAGCAAGGTCCGGTTTTAGTGGTAAAGTTGCGAACATGATGAGGCTTCATTTTCGCAGGCTCACGTTCTTTGTTCTATGTCTCTGTTCGACCTTTCTCTTTTCCACACAGCAAGCGGCAGATTCCACCTTCCGCATCAAGCCGCTACACCCCGTCGAAGAGCTGCGGAAGGAGGCGCTGGCAGCGCACCCTCCGCAAGAGAGCGGGCCGTTTCGCAAACCGGAGCTGGTGGAGCTGATCACGCTTGATCCCACCATCAAGCTCGATATTCGCTATGCGACAACGAACAACTTTCTGAGCACGCCCATGTATTCTCAGGCGCGGGCTTTTTTGCAGCGTCCGGCGGCGGAGGCCCTGGTGCGGGCGCATCACGAGCTCAAGAAACAGGGCTACGGTCTGCTGATCCATGACGCATATCGGCCCTGGTATGTGACCAAGATGTTTTGGGAGGCCACGCCTGACGACAAGAAAATATTTGTCGCTAACCCGAAAGAGGGTTCCAAGCACAATCGGGGCTGCGCCGTGGACCTGACGTTGTATGACCTGAAAACCGGCAAGCCCGTGCAGATGCCGAGCGGCTATGACGAAATGTCTGAGCGTGCGTATGCGGATTATGCCGGCGGCACAGCAGAACAGCGCGAGCGCCGGGCGATCTTGCGGCGAGCCATGGAGAAAGAAGGGTTCACGGTTTATCCGCAGGAGTGGTGGCATTTTGATTACAAAGATTGGAAAGAGTACCCGGTGATGAATGTGAGGTTTGAGGAGATCCGATGATCGGGAGATCGGGTGATCGGGTGATCGCGCTTGATCGGATTTAAAGGAGCGGCATCTGAAATCTGTTCCGATCTGCCACAAAACACATATGCAGTGAGATCAGGCGTTGGATTTACGCCTGGCCTTTTGGGGTTGGCCGTAGAGCGTCCTGGAATAAGACCAGATGCTTTCAAGCAAAAACACTTCTCGAAACGGGAGATGAGCTTCAGCTTTGATCACCTGCTCCATTGCTTCGTTCCATTCGGGTTCTAGAATAAGGCTGTTGGTAATACAATAGATGATGAGGACTATTCCTGACGGATACTTCCCATTACCTTTGCTTCTGAGCCGTTCAAGTATCTGCGTAGCTAAATCTGTTGCGAGTTCGTTGTTTGTATATACATGCGGCTTCGAAGTAATCTCTCTCGTCTTTTTGTTCCGCGAAATGCCCTTTACACCGAATGAGCCTCCCCGCTCATGGAGCAGGCGACGAGCAAGGTGTTCGTTCTGATGCACCGCGACCGTAACCTCGACGAGGAGCCTTCTTGGTGCTATGCGATGTTCGACAAGCCCGCCTGACGACAAAAGAATTGCATCGTAGGGCTGCGAACCGCTGAACCAACGCACTTTGATACGACGACCTTCTCGATAACGCGCCTGAATGTAGCGTGCAAGCGGAATGAGCTCCTCAATGAGACGCTTTTCGGTCTTCGTCGGACGCAGTCTTAGCCTTGCAACGCCATCCGGGCCACCTTGTATTTGGTCGAACAAGTCATAAACCTTGCGACAGAAATCAAGTCCGTCGAGAAGCCTGCCGTCGAATGTCAAAAGATCAAATTGCTTTCGCCGAGCCATGGTATTGTGTCGCTCATTTTAATACCACGTTTCAATTCCCGGGATAACAGCACGCACTCGTTTATCTATATCCTCAATGCGCGCTGCGCCTGCGGCTGCGCGCGGGCCTTCGGCAGAGCGGAAGGAATCTTTTCTTTCGTTTACCCGGCATTTACGCCTCAGCGCGTGCTACGCGCCTCGGCGACATGCCGGGCTATTATCTCCCGTCCCTGACGGGACTGGGTTCTTTGAAGGTCAATCTTTCGTATCTTCCAAAACCATTGCTTGTGCCGCGCCTACGGCGCTCGGTATGTAAATTCGGCTACCCCGGGCTTACGAGCCGGGGCTAGGCTGTTTCGCCCTTCGGGCTGGGTTTCTTTGGGTTGGTCCATATCAAGGTATCCAGGAGCCGGCATCCAGATCCACACGGCTGAAATTGCCGGGAATAAGCTTCGTTTACTCAAAGCTGATCGAACCAAGGCCCGGCTGTTTTGCCCTTCGGGCTACATTCTCATTGGCCTCATCGGAGAAGTACGCCAGAGCCGGAACTGCCATCTTTACGGCCAGAAGCGATCAATCGAATCCAGAACGCGATGTCCGCAATGATGGCTGAAGGAATGTTCCCGCCACTATATCTTGGGATTGAAATTCGTATTATATTCGCCTATGATGAGCGGTGGTTTGAGGCAGGAAAATGAGCTTTTTTGCATGAAATGGGGACCGAGTGGGAACGAATTGATGTTTACGCTTTGTTTGCAATGCGAGCAGCCTGGGGATGGCTGGGGATGAATACCGTAAGTCCTTTAGAAATGGGGATCACAGGAGGGGAGAGGTATTCATCGGATGATCTGGTGATCGGGTCACCTGACGATCGGGAAATTGGATTTCTGGCCACCGGAATATGTGATTGGAAAAAAATATGAAACGTAAGTGAGGTAGGGATGGGTGATCTAGAGCGGGCAATGATCATAGCAAGGCGGAGAGAAGAGGAGGAAGCGGCGAAGCCGCTGGAGCAGAGGCGGCGTGAGTATCGCGAAAAGCACCTAGCAAACTGGCTGGCTACCGAGGAGGGCAAGCTCTGCCACGAGTTTTATCGCGCCTACACTGCGTACCACGAGCATCTCAAGCGGCACATGCGGAATTGGCGTGAGGGAAATGGAAAAGAGGTGGATTTTGAAGAGCACCAGGCGTATGAAGCGCTGGCCCAGGAGCTAGGGGATTATCAGCGGCAGCGCGAGGAGATTGACCGCCAAAATCTCAAGCGAGCACAGTTGGCGGCGCGATGCACACATCGGAGGCTGAACGGACAGACATGCGGTTCTCCAAAAATGCGGGGGAGCAAGTTCTGCTATGCGCATGACCGGCTGAATGCCGCGCGCAACGAGGACATGGAACTGCCTCCGCTGGAGGACGCCAATGCGCTTCTGCTGGGATTGACGAAGGGACTGCAGGCGATGATGAAGGGGAAAATGGATTTGAAGTTTGCGGGGATGTACTTCTATGGGCTCCAGATTGTCGCCAGCATTATGGGAAGAGTGAATTTTGGAGAAACGGAAGGAGGTTAAAGGAAATGGTTTACGGCTTCGCTCCGCCAGTATGCTTTCCCGTCTTAAGATCCACTTCAAACGATACTTCTTCGTTCGTCAGCGCGTTCCATCCTTTACCGCGAAGAATATTGCCGTTGATCTCACTGATAGTAAGGCCTTCCCATGTGAGGCGTTCGGTGGTCCAGGCAATGCTAAAAGGGCCGAGGGCGGTGATTGAGGTAAATCCGGCAAACAGCAGGAGACCTTGCTGAGGAAGTACACGCATATCAACCACGGGGCGCTGCTCAATGCGCAACCATTGTGCAGGATCGGCCGCTTTCACCACGTAGGAATAACCTCCTACAACCGCGCAAAAAGAATCGAGATCGGGCGTGGAGCAGATCTGGTTGACCACCTGGTCGGAGTCGAAGCCCTGAGCAAAGAATCCTACCCAGGCCGGCGCGCCGGGCGGCGTTACGCGGATGTAAGCTCCGCTGCGGTCGCCTTCTTCCAACTCAACCGGATAATGATGGAGCTTTTCAATGGGATGTACGGGCGGAGCGGCCTCCAGGATTCTGACCTCATAATGGCGCGGAAAGGTGAAGTCAAAACGGAAGTGCTGTTTCATGGGCCAGAACCCCTCGTGGCGCGTGCCTCACCATCATATAGTTTTGACAAGAGGGTGGCATGCGATAAAGGTGCTCCGACTGTCGTTACCCCCTGGTTCCTTTACATTCCAGGTACTTTCTACATAAACTCGTCCGCAATCTCCCCAGGAAAACACTACAATCCCGGTAAACCCAAGCAAGAGACCGTGGATTTCGGTATTGCAAATGGACGGCTTAGCCGTGGCAAGACCCAAGTCGCAGAGCAACAATTACGTCAACGCGTTTGCCAGCGCGGTGGCGGCGCTCAGCCGCGCCGGTGAAGAACTGACTGCCCGCGTGCTGGAGATGCTGGTCAGCGACTTTGATGCCGTCCGCGCCGAGCTCTGGCTCTGGGACAGCTCCTCCGGCTCCTGTTACCTCACACATGCCGAGGGACTGCGCGCAACGCACCGGCTTGATTACGCGGCGGCCGGCGCTGGAGCAGTAGGGAAGATCGCCCATAACAAGACGGTCATTGAGAACATTGTGCTTTCAACTTTCGGCGGTGACGATCAGGATTTTTCACGCACCACGGGACTGACGCACATCTCAGGATATCCGCTGGTGGCAGCGGGGCACCTTGCGGGCGTGCTTGCAATTTACGCGAACGGTGAAGTCCCAGAAGACTTGTTGCTATGGTGGCGCCTCTATTCAGAGATGAGCGCAGCCAAGCTCAACAATGTGCTGGCCACGCACGACAAAGATAAGCGCATCAACCAGCTCTCACTGTTGTTTGAGGCGACGCGACTGCTTAATTCCACGCTTGATCTTGCGGAGCTGCTGGAGCTGATCCTGAAGATCGCGCGGACAGAGGTAAAAGCAGAGCGTGGCACGGTTTTCCTGGTTAATCAGAAGCGGAAAGAGCTTTGGTCCATTGCAGCTTCAGGGCTTGATCACCAGGAGATACGCATTCCATTCGGCACAGGTGTCGCTGGGCATGTGGCGATCTCAGGTGCGCTCATCAACACTGACGATGCTTACAAGCTTGAGCTTTTCGATCCCAGTTTTGACAAACGGTTCAATTACCGCACCAAGTCACTGCTCACGCTGCCGATCTGCCATCATTCGGGCGAAATTGTAGGCGTGCTGCAACTGCTGAATGCGCAGAACGGAAGATTTTCTCTGGATGACGTCGGCTTCCTGACCAAGCTCTCAGGCCATATGGCAATGGCTCTGGAAAATGCGCAGCTTCATCGCGATTCAATGGAGAGACAGCGCCTGGAGCGCGAGCTTTCACTGGCGCGCAGCATACAGCAGCGTCTCCTGCCGGATGCGCCGCCCATTGTGCCCGGATATGACATGGCCGTGCTCCGCGATTTTTGCTTTGACGTGGCTGCAGACTATTACGACTTTATCCAGCTTGGTCCGCAGTCACTGCTGCTGGTGAGCGCGGAGGTGGAAGGCAAAGGCGTTTCTTCTGCGCTGATCATGGCCAATCTGCAAGCCACGTTGCGCGCGCTGGTCATGCATCTGCATTCGCTTGAGGTGCTGGCGTTTTCGCTGAATGAAATGCTCTATACATATACCCATGCCGGCAAGCATCTTCGGATCTTTTTGGGTTTGATCGATACGCGCCGCAACGTGCTGCAATATGTGAATGCCGGCCACGTGCCTCCGATCCTGGTTAAAGGGAAAACCGGCGATGTGAAGCTGCTGGAAGAGGGTGGGACGGTGATCGGCCTGTTTCCGCAGGCGGATTTCAACCGAGGCACGGTGAAGCTTGAAAAAGACGACCTGCTTGTCTGCACCACTGACGGCATTCTGCGCATCTCTGACGAGCAGAAGCGCGCATACGGCGCACGCCGCCTGATGGACTTTGTTCGTCGCCACCACATGCGCACTGCACAGAACATTGTGGACGCCGTACTGGCAGAGCTCTCAGCTTACTCAACGGCCAGCATGAATGATGACGATAAGGTGATGATCGCGCTGAAGGTGACGGCAGATAAAGAAGCGTCTGAAGAGCCGCGAAGCTGATTCGGATGCTCTGATGCTTCAGAGCTGCATGCTGACCGCTAACTGCTGAATGCTATTTAGCACACGTGAAATGAACAGGCACTTTGTTGGAAAGCAGGTTCTCCGGGGAGATCACTTTGAGCTGCACCCAGTAATCGACTGTCTTTCCCGGCTTCCCCACCTTCCATTTGTGGCTCACGCCATTCACCCCTGGCAACGAGAACCGGCGATGATGCACCGGCCATGACTTGCCCCGCGAATCCACCCAGGTGTAGCTGACCGAAGTGGCGCGTGTAGTGGTTATCTTGCCATGAAAAACCAGAAACGCCGGGCAAGGCTGCACCAGCTGCGTCTTTGCTGGCTCCAGTTCAACCCCGGTAATCGCTGGGCCGGGTGGAGGATTCATGGGGAGCGCGGAAGGAGAAGCTGCGGTTCCAATGAACATGCATAGAGACGCGAAAGCTGCCATCAGAAGTTTGTTTGGCATAAGTGAGGCGGGAAGTATAGCACTCCGCCTTTCTGAAATGCCGAGCATAGCTTTTTCCGAAGTCCCGAGCGTAGCGAGGGATCAAACCTATCGCAGGCCGCGCCTCTTCGCAGGAGCGGATTCGGGTTTCAGAAAACTTACTCTTTCGGCACCGTCTCCGTCGTTTCCTCCGACCTTCCACTCTCATTTCCGCGCAGATCAACCGCTGAGACAGAATAAAAATATTTCATTCCGGGCTGAATCGCAGGATCGGCAAATCTGGGCGTCTTTACCAGTTCGGAATTGATTTTCACCGGCGCTTCACTTGCGATATGACGATAGACGTTGTAGCCGGCCAAGTCAGGCTCGTTGTTGGGTGTCCACGTTAGATCGATGAATGGGCGCTCCGCCGTGGAATAAACTGCCTGCACGCCTGAAGGCGTTGCGGGCGGGAAAATGTCATGGGCAAATACAGACGCGATAGGTGAATCATCGCCCTCTACTTCGCCCTTGCGATTGCCGTCTGACCACAGCGTGACCGGCGTGATCCAATATTGATAATTTTTCTCCCACCCGATCCCGGTATCCACGAAGATAATTTCTTCATTGCCCGCGTTCAGTTGCCTGACCATCACCGGATCTTTAGCGCTTTCTTCTTTGCGCATGATGCGCCAGGTATATTGCGGATTCAGCCTGGATTCACTTTTAGGCGGCCAGCCCTGCGTCCATGAAAGTCTTATTCCGGCCGGAATGGGCTCTGCATGCACACTGGTTGGAGTAGAGAGTGTGGGCACCAGCGGAATCAAAACGCGATTGGGCAGGCCAAACGATTTGCCGCTGCGGCTCTGCGCCAGCACGCTATAGACTGCAAAGTCCGCGTTGGCGGCCGAGCGCATCGCGCCGGTTAAAGAATCTTTGGCAGTGGCCTGCGCGCCGCGTTCTTCTTTCAGTGTTGGCTCAAGCGGCAGTTCAGCAATGATCTGGAACTTCAGGTCAGAATCATTCCCTGCCGTTAGCGCGCGCTGCACCAACATTTTGCCCGGCTTGCGGATAAGCTCTCCATCACTGGTTTCGGTCGGGGTGGTCCAGGTCAGGGTAGCCGTATCTCCTTTGCGTACGGCTTTCAGGTCGCCGATGAACTTGGGGATTCCCGTCGAGGGCGGCTGCGGCGCTCCAGGCACGCCACAGCCGGAAAGTAGAGTGATCGCAAAGGGCAAAATGACAAAAGCTATTCTTCTTGAAATACGGAGTCCTGCGAACGGGATCAATCGTCCGACTGGCAAAAGATCATGAGGGATCGCTCTGGCCATGAATTAGTTGAATATTATATGGTGCGCCGCGCCGGCGTCGCTGGATTGCTTGTAGCTGTTCTGGAGATTACGCGGAGTTAGTAGGAAAAGAACCAGATTCGCCCAGCTTCAAACAGGCAGATAAAGATTCCGATGAGGAAATAAAGATTCTGGGCCGTGTTGTCACTGGGGGGAGCAGGCAGATAGACGCCGCGGCGGCGGAAATAACTATCAAGCGCGCGCTCCTGCTGCATCACCTTTATGGCTAAAGGACGGTGAAACACCGCGATCAGCACTCCCAACAGCAACCTTGTAATTTCCACAATCATGCGAGCTTTAAGTCTAAGCATGCCAGCATGGGGCCACAATCGGTAGAAAAACCTAGTTAACCGCGTAAATGCTGCACTAAACGGCTATTTCCGCGCGCTAAAATTCAGCTTTTCCCTTTGATAAACACGGATTTAAAAGTCTATGATTCTGCATTATTTAAGCAATGTCTGCGAGCAGTAACTTTGGACTATTGTCCTACGCTATTCGTGGTTCATAGCGTATAAAGGAAGCCATGGGAAGCCGACCAATAGGCTATTGGATTTGTTTTCTGCTGGCGGTGGGTTTGGTCATCGCCTCGTTCACCATGCTGCGCTCTCCGGACGCCCACACGAAAGAGATCGCACGCTATCTGGGCTGGGGGGCCATTGCACTGCTACTCGTCGCGCGCATTGTTTTTCGCAGGCCCAGCCCTCCAACTCCGCCGATGCCGAAGGATTGATCTCCCGGAACCTGGAAATTCCGGCAGCAGGAATCCGTCTGCGGCCAGAGTTGAAAAAAACAAAATCTCAGTTACCGCGTAAATGCTGCCGAAACGCCTGTTTCGGCGTGATAAAATCAGCTTATCCCTCCCATGAATGCTGATCTGGAAAAGCTGATTGAACTGGAAAAGGTGGACCGCGAAATCACCCGCCTGAGCGACGAGGTGGCCGCCCTGCCTAAGCGCGTTGCCGCGATCGAAGGTAAGCTGGCCGAGCACAAGGCCGCCGTGGAGAAGGCCAAAGCGCAGATCAAGACCAATGAGAGCAGCCGGCGCCAGCTTGAGGCTGACATCAAAGGGTTTCAGGAAAAGATCATCAAGTACCGCAGCCAGTCCTCCAGCGTAAAAACCAATGACGAGTACCGCGCGCTGATGCATGAGGTTGAGTTCGCGGAGAAGCAGATCAGCGGCTGCGAAGACAAGATCCTGGAGCTGATGATCTCGCTTGAGAGCGAAGAGAAGTCTCTCAAGCAGGCTGAGGCGGAGTTGAAGGCCGAGTCCGCCGACGTGGAGAAGGAAAAGGCCGAAGCGCGAGTGCGCACCGCGGAAGACGAAAAGCTCCTTACCGGACTCAAAGAAAAGCGCAGTGGGCTGCGCAATGGCGTAAATGACAGCGCACTGGCCCATTATGACCGCGTGATGCGGCAGCGTAAATCGGCCATCTCAGAGGCGCGCGACCAGAAGTGCCTGGCGTGCTTTGTGATGATCCGGCCGCAGACCTGGCAGGAAATCCGCACCAACGAGCAGATTGTTACATGCAGCTCATGCGGGCGCATTCTCTACTTTGATCCGGCGAATGAGACACCGGCGGAACCGCCAAAGAAAAAAGCCAAGCCGCGAGCTGCTGAAGCTGAAAGTGAAGCTGAGACTGTTCCTGAGCCAGAAATTACTCCTGCACCGTAATTCCTATATCCTATTTCCACCTCATCACGCGGGAATTTGTGCCACGATGGGAACCTCGGTCGCCTGATGGCAAATCGCTCTCTTCCTAAAGTAATCATCAATGAACGTGCTGCGGCGCGGCTGCGCCACGGACACGCGTGGGTCTATGCCTCTGACGTGCTGAATGACGCCGGAATTCCGCCCGGTTCGCTGGTTCACGTGGTTGGGCCGAAGGACAAGGCGCTGGGCTCCGCGATTTACAGCTCGTCTTCACAGATCAAACTGCGGCTGCTGGGCCGGGAGCTGCTGAATTCTGAAGAAGATCTGCTGACGCTATTGCGACAGCGCCTGGCAGAGGCATTTTCATACCGAGCCAGGATTGTGAATGATTCCGATGCATCCCGCCTGCTCTTCAGCGAAGCTGACCGTCTGCCGGGGGTGATTATCGATCGCTACAACGACGTTTATACCCTTCAGGTGCTTACGCAGGCATGGGACAGGCCGGAGCGGAGGGAGACGGTCATCACCGCCATGCAGGAGCTGGCCGGGGCGGAGAACATTGTGGAGCGGGTGGACCAGCGCATCCGCGAACTGGAGCAGCTGCCGGCGAAAGAGTCAGGCTTGGTGCATGGCAGCAAGCACGCAACGATCTTCAGCATGAACGGCGTGAAGTTTCACTACGACGCTCTGGGTGGGCAGAAGACCGGAGCGTTTCTCGATCAGCGGGAGAACTACCGCGTTGCCGCCAAATACGCGCAGGGCGAAGCGCTGGATGTATGCACCTATCAGGGCGGATTCGCCCTGCATCTGGCGCGTACGTGCGAACGGGTGACGGCGCTAGATATTTCGCGCGAGATGCTGGAGGTGGCGGAGCAGAATGAAAAGCTCAATGCCGCCGCCAATAAGCAGGAAATCGAATGGATTGAGGCCAACGCCTTTGACCTGATGAAAGACTATGCCGCCGCTGGGCGGCAGTACGATGTGATTGTTCTTGATCCGCCGGCCTTCGCCAAGTCCAAGAAGCACCTGGAATCAGCCATACGCGGCTACAAAGAATTGAACCTGCGCGCGCTCAGGATGCTAAAGCCGGGGGGCGTTCTGATTACCTGTTCCTGCTCATCGGCAGTGAGCGAAGAGGACTTCTGGGCCATGCTGACAGAGGCGGCTCAGGACGCGCATCGCCCGGTAAAGCTGGTGGAAAAGCATACCCAGGCCAAGGACCATCCCATTCTGCTGGGAGTGCCTGAGACGTACTACCTCAAGTGTTTTGTGCTCAGGGTGTAGGCCAAGAATCTCCAAAAATCGTTGTAAGTTGTTGAAAAATAGTAAAAAATACCTATTCTCAATATTTGACAATAAAGCACTCATATTTTATTATCGTTTTGTACTAATACAGCATCTAATCGTACGTAAGGCAGCATTCATAAATCATTCCTTTCAATGGAGGAGAAAACAGATGAACACGATTACCCGAATTGACCCCTTCCGCGAACTGGCCAGCTTCTTTGAGAACTGGGCTCCGACCGGCAAAGACCAACTGGCAGCCGGGACGTTTGCTCCGCCGGTTGATGTCTATGAAGACGAGCAGAACCTGGTGCTCAAGCTGGAAATCCCGGGCGTGAATGAGGAAGACCTGAACGTGAGCCTGGAAAACAATGTGCTGACCATTCAGGGCGAGCGCAAATTTGAGAAGGAAGAGAAAGAAGAGAACTTCCATCGCATTGAGCGCCGCTATGGATCTTTTACCCGCACTTTCCGGCTGCCGAACACCATTGACACTGAGAAGGTAGAGGCCAGCTATGACAAAGGGATCTTGAAGGTCTCGCTGGCAAAGCGGGCGGAAGCCAAGCCGAAACAGATCAAGGTGGGCAACGGACAGAAGACGTTGCAGAGCTAAATTCAAGAAGGGTTCACACCTCAGGTGAACGGCGAAGCGGGAGATAGCAGTTTGTGTCTCCCGCTTTTTACATCCGTTCAAAATCAAATCCACCACGGAGGCACAGAGGCACGGAGAAAGCAGGTTCATGGAAAGTTTTGAAGCAGCACCGAACAAGCTATTTCATCTGGGTGGAGCATGCGATGGGAAAAGCAGAGAGATAATAGTTTAGGAAAGTAATGGAGTAAGAGATGGCAATACGTTGGGACAAATTCACGATTAAGGCGCAGGAAGCAATCCAACGCGCAAATGAGATCGCGGGCGAACACGGCAATCCGGAGATGTTGCCGCTGCATTTGCTGGGAGCGTTGCTCCAGGACCAGGAAGGTATTGTTGTGCCTGTGCTGGCCAAGCTTGGGGTCAATGCATCGACGCTGCTGGTTCAGATAACGGAGAGGATCGACCGTCTGCCCAAAGTTTCAGGCGCAGCTGCGCAGCCGCATCTTTCAGCGGCGATGTCACGTGTGCTGGACCACGCGTTTAAGGAAGCGGACACCTTTAAAGACGAGTATGTCTCCACGGAGCACCTGCTTCTGGCTATGGTGCGCGACAAGGACAAGAGCAATGAGGCCCGGCAGCTTCTTGCCAGTGCGGGAGCTGATTACGACGCGATTCTGAAAGCGCTGACTGCCGTGCGCGGCTCACAGCGTGTGACCGACCAGAATCCTGAAGGCAAATATCAGGCGCTTGAACGCTACGCCAAGGACCTGATCGAGCTGGCCCGGCGTGGCAAGCTGGATCCGGTGATTGGGCGCGATGAGGAGATCCGCCGCGTGGTCCAGGTGCTGTCCCGCCGGACCAAGAACAACCCAGTACTGATTGGTGAGCCGGGCGTGGGCAAGACGGCGATTGTAGAAGGGCTGGCGCAGCGCATTGTTTCGGGCGATGTGCCGGAAATTCTCAAGAACAAGCGCGTGGTGGGGCTGGACCTGGGCTCCATGCTCGCAGGCGCGAAGTATCGCGGGGAATTTGAAGATCGCCTGAAAGCGGTACTAAAAGAAATTGAGGACTCCAATGGCCAGATCATTTTGTTCATTGACGAGCTGCATACGCTGGTTGGAGCGGGAGCCGCGGAAGGCGCGATTGATGCCAGCAACATGCTCAAGCCGGCGCTGGCCCGTGGCGAGCTGCGTGCCATTGGCGCTACTACGCTGAACGAATATCGCAAATACATTGAGAAAGACGCAGCCCTGGAGCGTCGCTTCCAGCCGGTTTTTGTAAGTGAGCCGACGGTGGAAGACACGATTTCGATTCTGCGCGGTTTGAAAGAGAAATATGAAGTGCATCATGGCGTGCGCATCAAGGATTCGGCGATCGTCGCCGCGGCCACGTTGTCGCATCGGTACATCACAGACCGCTTCCTGCCGGACAAGGCAATCGACCTGATTGATGAAGCCGCGTCTTCGCTGCGCATTCAGATTGACTCCATGCCGACGGAGATCGACCAGCTAGAGCGCCGGGCTATGCAGCTTGAGATCGAAAAGCAAGCGCTCAAAAAAGAAGACGATCTCAACTCACGGGAGCGGCTGGCCGTGGTGGAGCGCGAGCTGGCGCAGATTCGCGAACAGAGCAATGCGCTCAAGGCGCGCTGGAAAGAAGAGAAAGAGTTGATTACGCGCATCCGCCAGCTCAAGGAACGGATTGAGCAGTTGAAGATTGAAGAGCAGCAGGCGGAGCGCAGCGGAAACCTGGAGCGCGTAGCGGCGATCCGTTACGGCGAGCTGCGCCAGGCCGAAGCGGAGTTGGCCCGCCTGAGCGCGCAAGCCGACGACAAGCAGCGCCGCATGCTCAAAGAAGAAGTGGATGAGGAAGACGTGGCGCGGATCGTCTCCAAGTGGACCGGGATTCCGGTCTCCAAGATGTTGGAAGGAGAAGTCCGAAAGCTTGTGAGCATGGAAGAAAGGCTGCGGCAGCGCGTCATCGGCCAGGACGAAGCGCTCGAGCGCGTCGCGAATGCTGTGCGGCGCTCGCGCGCGGGGTTGAGCGATCCCAAAAAGCCGATTGGCTCGTTCATCTTCCTGGGACCGACGGGCGTGGGCAAGACGGAGCTGGCGCGCGCCCTGGCGGAGTTTCTCTTCGATGATGAGCACGCCATGATCCGCATTGACATGTCAGAGTACATGGAGAAGCATGCAGTGGCGCGGCTGATTGGCGCGCCTCCGGGATATATAGGTTATGACGAAGGCGGGCAGCTCACAGAGGCTGTGCGCCGCAGGCCGTATTCTGTGATTCTGTTTGACGAAATTGAGAAAGCGCATCCGGATGTATTCAACATCCTGCTGCAAATTCTCGATGACGGCCGGCTGACCGATTCAAGAGGCCGTACTGTCGATTTCAAGAACACGGTGATCATCATGACCTCGAATATTGGCGCGAGTTATCTGCAGGCGGAAGGCGTGAGTTCGCCGGAGGCCTTTGCTGAGGCGACGCAACATGTAATGGATGCGCTGCGGCAGCACTTCCGTCCGGAGTTCCTGAACCGCGTGGATGACATTATTGTGTTCAAGCCGCTGGGTGAGGAGCAGTTGACGCGAATCATCGAGCTGCGGCTGGACGATCTGCGCAAGCTGCTGGCCGACCGCAAGATCACCATCGAGCTTACGCCGCAGGCGAAGGAGCTGCTGTTTATCGAAGGCTATGACAGGGCGTATGGTGCGCGTCCGCTGAAGCGCGCAATCCAGCGGATGATTCAGGACCCGCTGGCCCTGAAGATCCTGGAAGGCGAGGTGCTGCACGGTGACCACGTGATTGTGGATGCCGACGTGGCAGCGCGAAAGATGGTCTTTACCGTGAGCGGACGCACAGCGCCCGAGCCGGCAAAAGCCAGACGGTAAGTTAGCTCTCGCATTGATGGAGTTTATTGGGGGCTGCTGAGAAGCAGCCTCAATTTTTTGTGGTTTATTGCGGGACGACTGTGGTGATTGTTACAGGCTGATAGTTGGCCTTACTTCCGGCAACATTCATTCGTTGGGTTGTATGCATGACATCAAAGTGGCTAGACCAGCCAGGAAAGTTATAGACCACTGGAGCGGGGGTTTGACGAGAAAACGTCTCCCTGGGATCGGGCGCATTGGCGACGATCAATTGCTGCCGGCCATCCTGAGTTGTAACAAATCCGACCGACGAGTCAATGACGATATTCACGGTCAACGTGCCCTGCGCTGAGCGCCCAATCTGGCCCTGCCGCGACTGGGCTGAAGCGGCGACAGAAAGGAAGGCAAGCAGGAGGAGTATGCTCGCGGTTTTCATGGCGTTCTTATTCATCGATGATGTAATCGGCACAGAAGGTGCACAGATCAAGACGAAGCGCCTAAAAAGATTCTTAGAAGATCTCCTTTTGGGAATGTCGATCACCGCAGGTCATATAAGTCTTTTTGCTGCGCCAGTCTTAAAAAAATTTCCGGCGATTCAGTAGCGGCCATTGACTTGATTACCTTCGTTACAAATGTCAGCAGGGCGTGAAACCATGACGATCGACAGCCGCGCTTTGGCTATGCGCACCCAACCCTGTGTAGCTATCTGACGTCTCATTTTGTAAGGGAGGTAAGAATGGCAACACGGAAGAAGTCCAGCAGCTCAAAGAAGAAATCCAGCGGGCGGAAATACAGCAAGAAGGCCAGCCAGGAAGTGCGGACTGAGATGCATCACATGCGTTCGGGCAAACACTCCAAGAAGCATCCCATCAAGAGCCGCAAGCAGGCGATTGCGATTGGACTTTCCAAGGCACGCAAGAAGGGCGCGAAGGTGCCGAAGAAAAAAGCGGCCTAGCAGTTTGTAACAACTGCAAAAACCAATCCGCCGCGAATCAACGCGAATTTTCGAAAATCATTTCAATTCGCGTGCATTCGCGGCTGTTTTAGTCTTTTTCTTTTTTGCTTTCAGATTTTTTAGGCTTGTGGTCCTTCTCTTTGGCAGCGGACTTTGGTTCTTTCTTCTCAGAACTGTCAGATTTACTGTGTGAAACTTCCGACGAAGAATCTTTCTTGCCCGCATAGTCAGTCACGTACCAGCCGGTGCCTTTGAACTGCACGGCGGGAGCGTGCAGCAGCTTCTCCACCGGACCACCGCATTCGGGACACTTCCTGACTGGAGGATCAGAGAATTTCTGAATTTTCTCAAATCTGTGTTTGCACTTCTTGCACTGATATTCGTAGAGAGGCACTCGAAAAATCCCTCGAAAAAATGGAGTGGTTCAGCTCTGATTTTAGCAGACGCGCTCAAATGCAAAGCCGGCGCAGAGAGCACCGGCTTTCGGGTGGATAAAACACTTTCTTCTTCGGACTAGGCGGCTTTGGCTTCCAGATTGATGCGGTCGGCGAGCTGACTCAGTTTCTTGTCAGTATCTTTTTCTTCCTGGAGCGTTTGCTCCAGCAGCTGGGCCCATTCGCTGCGCCCGAGCAGCTCTGCGTATGTGCGAACGGTGCCATAGCCGGCGATCTCGTAATGTTCGACGCGCTGCGCCCCGGCAATCATGCCCGCATCCAGGACTTCCGGTTCGGCATCGGTTTTGATCAACTCTTTGCTGTCTTTGATGATGCCCTGCATGCCTTTGCAGGTCTTGTCTTTGCGGTCCACGTCCTTGCCAAGCTGGTCAAAGATCTGGTCCAGGCGGCTAACGTGCTGGCGGGTCTGCTCCAGATGCTCGGTGAAGCCGGCTTTCAAATCCGGAGAAGAGGCTTTTTCAATCATCTTAGGTAAAGCGTCAATAATCTGAGTTTCCGCTGAATAAAGGTCTTGTAATTCCTCAATAAACAGTTCACGCAGGGATTCCAGCTTCATTGTTTTGTTGTCTCCTTGCCTGTTGAGATGCGCGAAAAAGTTTGGCTGATGCTGCGCGAGGAACTTGCGATTAAACTTTCAGCATGGCTGAGCAGCAGAACAAAGGCACGCTTTACGTTGTGGCCACTCCCATAGGCAATCTGGAAGACATCACACATCGTGCGGTGCGCGTGTTGAGAGAAGCTGACCTGATCGCCTGCGAAGATACGCGGCATACAGCGAAGCTGCTGCAGCATTACCAGATCGAAAAACCGACGATCAGCTATCACGAACATAACGAAGCTGCGCGTGCAGAAGAGCTGGTCAGCAAGTTGGAGCAGGGGCTCACGATTGCGCAAGTTTCTGATGCGGGCATGCCGGGAATTTCTGATCCGGGATATCGCGTGATCAAGCTGGCGATCGAGCGCGGGATTCATGTGGTGCCCGTGCCGGGGCCTTCAGCGGCGATCGCGGCGCTTGCAGTAAGTGGCCTGCCGACTGATAGTTTTCAGTTTCTGGGATTTTTGCCGGCGCGATCGGGCGAGCGGCGGAATGTGTTGGAGGCATTGCGCGATGCGCAGCTCACGACGGTTGTGTATGAAGCGCCGCATCGCGTTGTGGAAACAATGAAGGATGTTGTGGAGATATTAGGGCCAGAGCGGCCGGTTGTGCTGGCGCGCGAACTGACCAAAGTTCATGAAGAGTTTATTCGTGGCAGCGCGGCAGAGTTGTCTGCGGAGTTGGAGCGGCGCGAAGTGAAGGGGGAGATCACCCTGGTGATCGGGAAGAGCGAAGGCCCGGGGCAGACAGCAAAGAAAAATGTTGCCGAGCGGTTGCAGGAGATCATGAAAGAACAGCAGATTGATAAAAATGCCGCTCTCAAGGTGTTGGCAAAGGAGCAGGGGATTTCGAAGAGCGAGGCGTACAGGGAGTTGCAGCGGGTAAGAAGGAAAAAATAATTCGCCGCAGATCTTCGCAGATGAACACAGATAAAAATTATGTTCGGGTCTTTTGATTCTTGGTGCCCGATAACCCAATACCTCAGAGGCTAAAGCCGAGTTTTATAAAAGCTTTACGCAGGGCTAAAGCCCTGCTCCACCCCGCTGCACAAGAATGCCTCTTTAATCTGCGTCTATCTGCGCAGATCAGCGGCAGGCTCATTCCGCTGCGGAAGTATGGTCATGCACAATCCTCCACCCTTCTGGCGGAATGCGTTTCAGAACCAGTGTGAACAGGCCGTGGGGTTGTTTGCCGTCAGACATGGTGAGCTGCCAACGGCCGGTGACCACGGCTGATCGGCGGCTGAGCAGGTCGATATTCAGATCCTGAAATTCCAGTTTGCCCATCTCCTTGCCTTCTGACTTATAGCGCTGGCGATAGCGTTCCAGCGTAGGCTCCCAACCTTTGGTGACGGTATCGCCGGAAAAGAAGGTCAGATCCGGCGATTGCCAATAGCCCTGCATAAATGCTTCAAGTTTGCCGTGGTTCCAGGCCTCCACCTGCGAGACCAGCAGGTGCTTGATGCCTTCTTCCATGTCATTGCGCAGCTCTTGCGGCGGTTCCTGCTGCTGCGTATCGTTTGCCGGCGGCGCGGCTTTTTGCTGAGCGCCGGGTTGAATTCCAATAAGCAGAAAGCAGGCGAGAAGCAGGGCGAAAGGATGTGTTCGCATGCAGGCATTGTAAGGCGGGGGGCAATTTTTTGTCGCTTCGCTCCAAACCGTCCTGGGTCTTCTCTATTCCAATTTGGTTATTCTTTTCACAAAAAGTCAAAACCTTACCGCTGATAAGACGGATAACACTGATTTACACGGATCAGGAAATTGAAATAGGACCATTTTTGAATTTATAAATCCGTGTCGTCCGTGGTGAGATTTGTTTTTGTGCAAAGCTTATTTGGTTATGCTCCTGAAGCGCGCCGCTCGGCGG
>CAZISB010000004.1:53367-72752 GCA_964541925.1 uncultured Acidobacteriaceae bacterium
GTTCGGAACAGTAGAAAACTAAAGTCACTTAGAGGGTCATGGCGCTTATTGACCCGCAGTAACAGAGTAGGTTATTTTCGGCAGACTCGGAGGTTTAACCTCCGATGGAGTGCCGATACTGTTTGTAGTCTCCCCCCAAGACTCAGCAAGGGCGCCACTAAGTCACGAATTGCCCGCATGATGTCGATTCAAACGGTTGGCAGATACGAGATTACCGGCGAGCTTGGACGCGGCGCCATGGGCGTGGTGTACAAGGCGATGGACCCAACCATCGGCCGCACCGTCGCGCTTAAGACCATGCGCCTGGATGTCCACGGGCTGGACACGCAGGAGATGGTGCGCCGTTTCCAGAATGAGGCACGCGCAGCCGGCGTGCTGAACCATCCCAACATCGTCACAATTTACGACGCAGGCGAGCAGGACGGAATTTTCTATATCGCTATGGAGTTCATTGAGGGCACGACCCTGCATGAGCTGCTGGCGGAAAAGCGCGTGCTGCCCACAGATGAAGTTGTGCAGATTTCGCGGCAAATCTGCCGTGGACTGGATTACGCGCACTCAAACGGAATTGTTCATCGCGACATAAAGCCGGCCAACATCATGATCACCGCGAACGGCACGGTGAAGATCATGGATTTCGGCATTGCGAAATCCGGCGGGCAGGTCACGAATACCGGGCAGGTGCTGGGCACGCCGAATTACATGTCGCCGGAGCAGGTGAAGGGGAAGCCGCTCGACGGGCGCTCAGACCTCTTCAGCCTGGGAGTAATTTTGTACGAGATGCTGACGGGCGAGAAGCCGTTCGTCGGCCAGAACGTCACCACGATTATTTACAAGATTGTCAACGAAACCCCGATCACGCCACGCGATCTGGATGTAACTGTACACCCCGGTCTGAGTGCGATCGTCATCAAGGCGCTGGCCAAATCGCCTGACGACCGCTATCAGAGCGGCGCGGACATGGTCCGCGATCTGGAAAACTACAAGCTGGCCGGCCCAGCGCGCAGCGGCTCAACTGCTGCCATGGGGCCCGTGCCTGCTCAACCTGAAAAAACTCTAGTGCTTCCGGTGCGCGTTGTGGACGGCAGCACGGTGAGAATGCCCGCCGCCGCGGCTGCAGCTCCGGCCAGAAAGCCGGTGCCGGTGCGACGGCCAACGACGGCGATCATCAACAGCAAGCGCGGGGTGTGGTTGACCGTGATTACCGCAATCCTCATTCTGGGTTCGGCGATGGGCGGGTATGCTTATCACCGGACGCAGGTGAAGATGCGGCAGCTTGCGGATGAGGCCAGGGCCAAAGAGGCGCAGCAGCAGCCGATTGCCATTGCCATTCCGACTCCGACGCCGGAGAAGGACATTATTGCGCCAGATACGGTAAAGTTTCTCGCCGGCAAGAAAAAAGGCGCTGAGCCGCAGAAGCAGCCTACGCCGGTAAAAGCTACGAGTTCTCCCAATAAAGTATTTGTGCAGCAGAGCGAGTTGAAGTTGCTCTCACGTCCGGAGGGCGCAAAAGTTGAGATTGATGGATGGAGCGAGCCGAATTGGGTAACGCCCTTTATGGCATCGCATCTGGCGGCGGGAAATCACACAATTACCTTCACGAAGCCGGGATATATTCCGCAGTCAAAATTTGTGCAGTCCCTGACGGGCAAGAGCATTGATGTTGCGGCGGAGCTCACGCCAGCAGTTTCTACGTTCGTTGTTAACAGCAATCCGCAGGGCGCGAACGTCTGGATTGACGGAAAAGATTCGGGGCAGCTCACGCCGGCGCAGATCACCGTGGAGAAGGGACTTCATCGCGTAACGGTGAAGAAGGCCGGGTTCAAAGACGCTTTCACTGACTTAACGATCGCGGAGGCGCAGACCCTGAGTTTTTCGCCGGTGCTGCTGAGCGTGAACACGCCAGCAGAGGACGGAAAAAATCCGAACTTCTTCCGGCGCATGCTTGGCACGGACACGGTTCCTGAAGGCAAGGGGCTGATGCACATCCGCACGGACCCTGAGGGCGCAAACATCATTGTGGATGGCAAACCCGCGCCCAAGAAGACCAACGCGCGCTGGCCCGCAGACCCGGGCGTCTATAGCATTCAGCTGCAGATGCCGGGCTACAAGACCGTACACAGGAATGTACGCGTGCAGGCAGGCAAGATTGTAAATATTGACGAGATCCTTGAGAAACAGTAGGTAAATGCAGTTTTTGCGAACGCTGCTATACCTTAGAATCAGCTCATGGCCCGGCTCATTATTTCCTCGCCTGACGGGAAGAACGGGATTCTGGAACTCACCAAGCCGGTCATTACCGTGGGCCGGGGCAATGCCAATGACCTTGTTCTGAACGATTCCAGCGTAAGCCGCTTTCATGCGGTCATCAAGCTGGTTGATAACTCCGTCTTCATTGCCGACCGCGGCAGCACCAACGGGATCATCCTCAATAGCAAGAGAATTGGCCAGGAGACCGAGCTGAAGAATGGCGATACGGCTGTCCTTGGCCGCTACACGCTTCGCCTTGAGGACATAGAGAGCAAGGAAATTCAGGTGCGCCGTGGACAATGGCCCTCCACGGTGAATGAACTTATCCAGGGCCGGCCGGAGCGAGCAGCGCTGGCTCGTGCGCCTGAGCCTTCCAGCAGCGCGCTCACTGATCTTGCCAGCAAGGTGAAGAAACTGGAGCGGGAGAATTATCTGCTCACGGTTTTGTACGAGGCGGGCAAGGCGCTGAACTCCAGGCTGGCAGTGGAGCACATTGTTGAGCAGGTGGTTTCGCTGGCGTGCCTGATTGAAGGCGTTGAGCGCGGCTTTGTCATGCTGTTTGATGAAGCGGGCGAGGTGGTGCGACAGAGTGACGTGCGGTATCGCGACCTGCATGCCGAAGGCAGCCGCCCAGCCACTCCAGAGCGCGCAAAGGGAGCGCGAACGGGGGATCATGGGCCGGCCATCATCCTGAGCAAGCAGGTGCTGGAGCTGATTCGCAAAGAGCGGCAGCCAATCCTGATTGAAGACGTGAGCGCCGACGAACGCTTCAATGCCAGTGAGAGCCTGAGGATTTCCGGGCTACGCTCCGCCATGTGTGCTCCGCTGCTGGGGAAAGAACGGCTTTTCGGAATCCTTTACGTGGACAATCTGGAGAAGACTTCTGCATTCACGCAGGATGAGCTGAACGTGTTTGCGCTTATCGCGGCGCAGGCCGGCGCAGCGATTGATAATGCAGCAGCACACGAGAAGATTGCGCAGCAGTCATTACAGCGGTCGGCGCTGCAGCGCTTTCTCTCGCCCGAGGTCGCGGAGATGGTGGTGGCCAATCCGCATATACGGCTTGGCGGAGTGAATCAGGAAGTTTCGGTCATGTTCGCCGATATTCGCGGCTTTACGGCGATGAGCGAGAACCTTGAGCCGGGCAGGGTGGTTGAGATCCTGAACGAGTACTTCACGCGCGTAACAGATGTGATCTTCGATCACGGCGGGATGCTGGATAAATATATTGGCGATGCAGTGATGGCTGTTTTTGGAGCGCCGATCTCCAAGGGCAATGACGCAGAGAACGCAGTGAACTCGGCGATCCAGATCCAGCGGCTGCTGATCGAGCTGAACCGCGATGCGGCAGCGCGTCAATGGCCGGAGCTGCGCGTAGGTATCGGCATCAATACTGGAATTGCGGTGGCGGGGAACATTGGCTCGCCACTGCGGTTGGATTACACGGTTGTGGGAGACGCGGTGAACACCGCGCAGCGGCTCATGGCGAATGCTAAAGCCGGACAGATCCTTATTGCGGAATCCACGGCAGCGAAGATGGGCAAGAACTTTGATCTGGAGCGGCTGCCGGAGCTGAAGGTGAAGGGCCGCAGCGAGGCGGTGCCGGTGTTTCGCGTGGAGTGGGCCGATAAAGCGGCAGACACCACAGTGGTAACAAAGAAAAGGCGCCCCACGAGAGGCGCCTCGCAATCCAAAAAAGTCTCTATTTAGGCGTGGTAGAGCTGCTTCCTTTTTTGGTCTTATCGCTGCCTTTTTCTTTGGGCTTCTCCTCACCCTTTACGCGATGGGCAATGATCTTGTCCTTGATCTGGTCATAGGTCGCCTGAGGAACGATCTTTTTGGTGACCAGGTCACGCTTGGTGTTGTAAGGACGGCCATCAATGATCTTCTGGCTGTAAGCGTCACCAATGCCGGGCAGCGCGGTCAGCTCTTCCTTGCTGGCGGAATTGATATCTACCAGATCAGACTTCTTGGTTTTTGTGGCTGCGGTTTCACTCGAGCCCTTTTTCGATTTCTTTGCTTGAGTGGTGGAGGCAGTGTCATTGCCGCCTGCGGCGGCTGTGCCACCCTGGGCAAATGCCATGCTGGAGAACAGAGTGATAGCCAGCAGCACAGTGATTAACTGAACGGTTTTGCGGATCATGAGGCAATCTCCTTCCAGAAGGTAAACGATGCTTGCACACAAAAGACACCAAAAGTCTAGGTGTTTTGAAGGAGGATTGTCAAAAAGGCCTTACTATGCGTGCCTGCGTCCGGAGTCTTTCTTTTCTTCCCAAGCGCGCTGCGGACGCTGCGCTTCAGGCAGGTCACGGTCTTTCACGCGATCATAAACATAGCGATCGCTAACGCTGCCGAGCGACTGATTGTAGAGGCTGGTCTCGCCGGTGGCTTCGCGAAGTTCCTCAGTGAACTGGTGCAAGTTCTTGAGATGGTCTGCGGTGGCAGGGACTTCAGTTTTGGTGGTTTTAAGAAACTTCTGGTACCCCTTGTCGATAAGGCGGGAGATCTCACTGCCGATCAGGATGCCGGGCTTGGCAAAGATACGCGCTGTGCCGTCGTCAGCTTTTTCAATCGCAGCGGAGCTGTTTAGCTTCTTGAGGAACACGCGATTCTGCGTTCCCGGAGCTTCCAGGATGTCAAATTCGTGGTCACGAAGCCAGTTCACAGCTTCTTCATACGTGCGTTTCTCTGATTTTTTTGCCATGTTCCCACCTGACGCCGTTCGATTCGCGGCACACAACTGCCGTTGCCTGCTAAAGAAAGGCGAACCGATACTGTCGCACATAAGGTGCGATTCCAGCAACATTACGGGTGTGCAAAGAGTTACTGAGACCTTGGGAAATCGGGTGATCTGGTGAGCGGGTGATCCGGTGATCGGAACTGTAAAAGGCAGATACATTGCTCAGGGTTTCGGCAGAAAGGCTGAAAGGTGGGATCAGCACAGCCGAGGGCGGCTGTGCCACATGAGCATAGATGAACCGGCGCTTATTCTCCCCCGAGATTTTCAGCGCCGGTCCTTAAAGTTCTCCCTTGCGGAAGAACAGGCCGCTCATCTACTTTCGGCCAACTTGTTTCGCAGAGATGGGGTTGATGAACACCCCGCCATGCGAAAAGCGTGCCTGGCGAGGGCCCGTGCGAAGATTCTTATAAAACAAGATGCCTTGGCGGGAGGAGAGGGGTCAATTGCAAAGGAGTACGCGGTATTCACTTAGTCGATAACGAAGATGGTGGCGTGAACCGCGCAGAGCTGATGTATACTGTGCCGAACTGATTATCGCGGGGGTTCTAAATTATTCCTGAAAACCGCGTGGTTCAAGAAAGCTGTGGGGAAGCTTATATTTTTTGGGGTATTCGAAAACAATCATAGCTCATTAACTTGACCAGCAGCGGGCCCCAGCGGGGAGGGTCCTTATGGGCCTTTGGGTTATACGTGGCATTTTTATTTGCGTAGTTATCCTGACGTGTTACACGTTGCAGCCGTTTGGATTGGCTAAATTCTCACCCTGGGTGGCCGCAGGCGCAGGATTCGTGATCGGCGTGGTGGTGGTGGTGTTTGAGGACCGCCTGCGCGTGGTCAGCCTGAAGCGGCTGATCGGGGCGGTGATCGGCAGCATCCTGGGAATTCTGGGCGCATACCTCTTCAGCGTCGTCATCAAAAACAGCATTACGCATTCCGAGTCGCAGCGCTTCCTCATGCTGATGGTCATGCTCCTTATGTCCTATGTGGGGCTGATTGTGGGCGCCAACAAGGGCGACCTGCTGAACCTTTCTGCGCTGGGCGGCATCTTTGGGGCGGAGAAACAGGGCCGCAAAAGCTTCAAAATCCTGGACACCAGCGTGATCATTGATGGCCGCATTGCGGACATTGCCGACACAGGATTTCTTGACGGCATTGTGGTGATCCCGCAGTTTGTCCTGCGCGAGCTGCAACTGGTGGCTGACTCGGCGGATTCGCTCAAGCGCAACCGCGGGCGCCGCGGGCTGGACATACTGCAACGCGTGCAGAAGATTGTGAACGTGAGCGTGCAGATTGTGGAAGACGACTTTCCCACCGTTCGCGAGGTTGACCTGAAATTGATTGAGCTGGCCAAGATGTACGAGGCCAAGATCATCACCAACGATTTCAATCTGAACAAGGTGGCGCAGCTCCAGGGCGTGGAGGTGCTGAACATCAATGAGCTGGCCAACGCGCTGAAGCCCATTGTGTTGCCGGGCGAGACCATGCGCGTCTTCATCCTGAAAGAAGGAAAAGAGTACAACCAGGGCGTGGCGTATCTCGACGATGGCACGATGGTGGTGGTGGACAACGCGCGCAAGCTGATTGGAAAGAATGTTGACATCGCCGTGACATCAGTTCTGCAGACGACGGCGGGCAAGATGATCTTTGGCAAGTTTGATGACCGCGCGCGTCCGGGCGAGCGCATTGAGCCCAAGGCCGAGAGCGGCAAGCCGGAGTTGAGAAAGCCTCAGCCGATTGTGGTGGAGCAGGCCGGACACGGACCGAGTGAGTAAAAGCCGTGCAATCGCCGTGATCGCCGCCATCGCGCGTAATCGACGTGATCTGAAAAGCAAAGCTCCGTGTAAATACGTACTATCTGTGTTCATCTGTGGTGAGACGCTTTGTCCAAGAGGTCGTGGCCTTCCTGATAAAGCTAAGTACTAACTGCTAAGTACTAATTACTGCCTCACTCGCATACAATAGAAGCAGCTTACCTGCTCGAGAGATAGGGGCTCGTGCGCGGCAGGTCCCACCCATGGAAATGGCTTCAGGAACCAAATCGCGCTTGCTGTTTGCCTTCCTGCTCTGCTTTGCCTTGAATTGCCGCGCGTTAACGATCTCTGCTCCGTGGCAGCCGAGCCAGGCTGCAGCCCAAACCGGACAACTTCAACTGACAGTAACGGACCAGAACGGGCAACCGCTGGGGCAGGTCTATGTGATTCTGCAGCAGAACAATCAGACCGTCGCGCGGGAAAGGACAACGCCATCAGGAACGGCCACGCTGCGGCAGCTTGCTCCCGGGACGTATAAGCTGCTGGTGGAGAAGCAGGGCTTCTATACGACGGTTGTGGCTACAGTGACCATTGTTCCCGGCCAAACTGCGCCGGTGGAGGTGCGGCTGGAACCGGTGCGCGAGTACAAAGAAGAAGTTGAGGTCACAGCGCAGCCTTCGCCGATTGATCCGGAGGAGGTCGCTAGCTCGCAGGCGATCACCGCGACAGATATCTCCAACATTCCTTACCCAACGACGCGCGATTATCGCAATGTGCTGCCCTACATTCCCGGAGTGGTTGCCACCGGCAACCAGATACACGTAGCCGGAGCAAACACGCAGGAGATCCAGGATTATGTAGATGGATTTGAGGTAAGCCAGCCCGCCTCCGGAGCGCTGGGACTGCGGGTGAACCCGGATTCACTGCGCAAGATTGACATACGCAGCAGCCGCTACTCGGCGCAGTTCGGCAAGGGATCTGGCGGGCTGGTGGACCTGCAGCTTCAGGACGGAGACAACAAATTCCGCTACAACGCGACAGACTTTGTCCCCACATTTCAGAACGTGAAGGGCTTTCACCTGAACAACTGGACTCCGCGCGCGTATTTTTCCGGGCCGCTGGTGCGTAACAAGGTCTGGTTTGATCTTTCGCACGAAGGCGAGACCGATTACAACATTATCAAAGAGCTGCCGGCGGGCGCCGATACCAATCGCGTGTGGCGCATTGACGATCTTGCACGCCTGCGCATGAACCTGACGCCGGGCAACGTGGTGACGGCAACGGCGCTGCTCAACCTGCAGGATTCGAAGAATTCAGGCCTCACGCCTTTTGACCCAATATCGGTTTCGACGCACAACCACAATTATCTTTATCTGCTGGGATTGAAAGACCAGATCACGATCGCAAAAGACACGCTGTTGGAGATTGGCGCGGGGTTCCATCGCAACAAAGCTTCGTCACTGCCGCTGGGCGATTTGCCGTACATATTGGGGACAACAGGACGCTCGGGAAATTATTTTGTGACGAACAATAACATCTCTTCGCGCACACAGGCTTTTGCCAATCTATATCTGCAGCCGTGGAAATGGATGGGGACCCACCAATTCACGGTCGGCGGGCGCGCAGACAAGGTAGTGTACGAAGGGCAGATACATCGCGGGAGAGTTGAGTTCCTTAATCCTGATAACTCACTGGCGCGGGTGATCAACTTTGCCAATATGCCGGGCTTCAACCTGAACACGGTTGAGCCAAGCGTTTATATTCAAGACCGCTGGTCGCCGGTGCAGCGGCTGATCCTTGAGCCGGGGGGACGCTGGGACCATGACAGCTTTACCGGCCGCGACTTCTTCTCGCCGAGAATTGCAGGCACGGTGCTGGTGAGCCAGGCGACTGAGACGAAGGTCAGCGCAGGAATCGGCGTCTATTACGACCGCAGCAATCTGGGGCTGGTGAGCAATGCCTTTCAGGGGACGCTCCTGGATGAATTTGTCTCGCCGGTCCCCACTACTTTTAACGTGGCGTTCATTGCAGATCCGCGGCGGCTGGCGATGCCCCGTTTTACCAACTGGAGCGCCGCACTCGAGCGGCGGCTGCCGGCGCGGGTGTATGCACGGCTGGAAGTGTTGAGCCGGCATGGCGGACACGTGTGGGCTTATGAGGCGGAGCCAGGAAACGTATTTGACTTGCGCAGCAACAAGAAAGACCGCTATGACGCGGCCCAGATCACGCTGCGCAAGGAGCTGAAGCGCGGATATCCGTTTGCGGTGTCATACACGCGGTCGCGCTCAACCTCAAATGAGACAGTGGATTTTGCCATTGATAATCTGCTGGTGGGCAATCAGGCGCCGGGCGTGCTTCCGTGGGATTCGCCGAACCAGGTAACAGCGTGGGGCACGTATCCGCTGCCATGGAAGTTGAAGAAGTTCGATCTGGCGATGTCCACGATCTGGCGCTCAGGGTTCCCGTTTATCACTCAGGACGATTTTGGGCGAATCGTCTCCGGGCCGGGACAGTTCCGTTTTCCTGACTTCTTCACGCTGAACGTGGCGGTGGAGCGGAAGTTTACCTTTCATAACTATCGCTGGGCGTTCCGCGCGGGCATTGAAAACATTACGAACAGCGAGAATGCCACCGGCGTGGACAACAACATCAACTCGCCAACGTTTCTCACCTTCTTTGGAACGGGCAAGCGGACGTTCAATGGCAGGATAAGGTTTTTGGGGAAGAAATAAAACCAAACCCTTTGAAATACAAAGGAACCGAGGAAGCAGAGGCCATAAGGAATTGCAAACCCATTCTTTCTAGTAGTTCCTCAATCTGAAATCGAAATCATGCCAATTTGAATTCTGGTTCCGGCGTGGCTTCCAGAAGAGTGCGCGTGTATTCGTGCTGTGGGGTGGAGGTGATCTGCTCGGAGAGGCCGAGTTCGACGATCTCGCCGCGGCGCATGACGGCGATGCGATCGCAGAGGTAGCGCACGACCGGCATGGAGTGCGAGATGAAGAGATAGGTAAGGCCGAAGTCGCGCTGAAGTTTTTTGAGCAGGTTGACGATCTGCGCGCCAACGCTGACGTCAAGCGCGGAGACTGGTTCGTCACAGACGATGAATTTGGGGCGCAGGATAAGCGCGCGGGCAATGCCGATACGCTGGCGCTGTCCGCCAGAGAATTCGTGCGGGTAGCGGCGCAGGGCGGATTCCTCGAGGCCGACGGCGCGGATGATTTCGGCAGCAGCGTTGTGAAGTTCCGCTGCGGTGGGGCGCTTGCCATTAGCGTGGATCAGCAGAGGCTCGGTGACGATCGCTTCAACGCGCATGCGCGGATTGAGCGAGGCGAACGGGTCCTGGAAGATGATCTGCATGTCACGGCGAAGGCGGCGAAGCTCTGCGCCGGATGCCGCAAGGACGTTCTGGCCGTTGAAGGTGATGGCGCCGGAGGTGGGTTCGATGAGGCGGAGAACCATCCGGCCCAGAGTGGTCTTGCCGCAGCCGGATTCGCCGACCAGGCCAAGCGTTTCGCCTTCCGCAATTTCGAGCGAGACACCGTTTACCGCCCGGACCTCGCGCGCGGCCTTGCCGAAGAGACCGTCATTGGTGTGGTAAACCTTGACGAGATCGCGAATGGTGAGCAGCGGCATAATCCTCACCTTTTTACCGCAGAGGACGCAAAAGGCGCAAAGGCGAGCTGAAGATCGGCTGTTTGGGCATGTACCTGGTTTCAGCAGAGGGTCGCAAAAGACATGACCGGTGCTGGTGAACTACTTCGTGAGTGACAGTTGCGGGGAACAGAGCTAAGATTGAGAAGAGTGGACGCAACGGAGCGAATTCCGTTGCGTTTTTTGTATTTTGGGGAGATTTGTAACCCTCTGCCGATCAAAACCCTTAACCACAAAGGACACGAAGGAGCACGAAGGAATCTAAACCCACGCCAATTTGGGAGCACATCGCTGAACCCTACGCCAATCTGGGATGGATTGGGATGAACCCTCTCAAGTGCACGCCAAATTGGGATGGGTAGGGGAGGGGTAGGGGTGCAGTAAATAGAGAATCTGGAAGGGAGCACAGCCGAGGCGGGCTGTGCCACATGTGCTTTGTGAGATACAAGGGCAGCTCTGCCACAGGTAGGTCGTGAGATGCAAAAGATGGAGGTTTCTGCCGTTCTGATGGGAGAAGGTAGTGGGTTCAGGCTGGGTCGGGTTAAGGTCATTTGAGGCGGCAAATTGCTCAAAGGCCAAGCGATGCAACATGTTAAAATCGAATCACTTTCAAGAGAGAGACAATCATTTTGATTGAGCTAGCTCCTTCTATTTTGTCAGCAGACTTTGCCCACCTGGCCGAGCAGATACAGGCGGTGGCCGAAGGCGGCGCTACGGTGCTGCACGTTGACGTGATGGATGGGCACTTTGTGCCGAACATAACGATTGGCCCTCCGGTGGTGGCCAGCCTGAGGAAGGCGACGAACCTTCCGCTGGATTGCCACTTGATGATCGAGAACCCTGACCAGTTCATTCCGGCGTTTGTGGATGCCGGAGCGGACTGGATTTCCGTGCACCAGGAAGCTTGTATCCACCTGCATCGGACGCTGGAGCTGATTCACAGCCACGGCGTGAAGCCGGGAGTGGTGATCAATCCGGCAACGCCGGTAGGCGTGCTGGAAGAAGTTTTGGACATGGTGCACCACGTACTGGTTATGTCAGTCAATCCTGGGTTTGGCGGACAAAAATTTATTCCATCGTCGCTTGAGAAGGTACGCAAGCTGGCGCTGATGCGCACAGCGCGGAACGCGAACTTCAGGATCGAGATTGACGGCGGGATCGCCACCGATACGATTGCCGACGCGGTACGGGCGGGAGTCGAGGTGCTGGTGGCAGGGAACGCGGTTTTTGGCAAAGGGAATCCCAGGGAGAACACGGAGCGCCTGCTCAAGCTGGCCACAGAGGCCACGCTGCAAAGAGTCTAGGCGTACTGTAAGAAGTTCGAAACACAAGGTCCCTCACCCCGATTCGCGCGCTGGTTCAAACGCGCGCTCACATTGACGGGGTTCGGGATGACGAAGTTTATTATCAGTCGCGATTGTCGCGCCGACAGTGACTGATCCCGAGGTTTGAGGTAGGTACATGTTACGAAAAATTCTTGTTTCTGCCGCGCTGGCCGGCGCAATGCTGGTTTCAAGCGGATGCCATCACAAGACCCAGAATCCGCTGGCCAATATCGATTCCAAGCAGCCGGACAAAGGGCTGTTTGATCGCGCCATGGACTCCATGAAGCGCGGCCGCTTTCAGGAGGCGCGCACGCTGCTGGATACGCTGATCAATACATATCCTGACTCCGAGTACATTGCCCGGGCCAAACTGGCGCTGGGCGATGCGTGGTATGCCGAGGGCGGCAAGGCAGCATGGCAGGAAGCTGAGGCGCAGTACAAGGATTTCCAGACCTTCTTTCCCAACCTGCCGGAAGCCTCAGAGGCACAGCTGAAGATCGCCACCATGCATTACCGGCAGATGGAGAAACCTGACCGCGATTATGCCGAAGCGGCGCGTGCGGCAGAGGAATACCGGACCCTGATCCAGACGTATCCTGACAGCCCGCTGGTGCCGCAGGCCAAGCAGAAGCTGCGCGAGGTACATGAGATTCTGGCGGACCGGCAGTTCAGGATCGCGCACTTTTACTACCTGCGTGACAACCTGGCGGCCTCACAGGCACGGCTTGAGTCGTTGATTGAGTCTTATCCGCTTTACTCCAACGTGGATGAGGCGCTCTATGAGTTGGGCCAGCTTTACGAGAAAGAAGCGGTCTCGCTGAGAAAGCAGAAGATGCCGGACGCAATCAGGGAGAAGCTGGTGGCGCAGTTTGAGAAGAAGGCCGTTGATGCGTACACAAAGATCGTTACGCGGTATCCGGCAATGGAGCGCGCAGGCGATGCCAAGCACCGGCTGCAGGCGCTGAATGCTCCGGTTCCCGAGCCAACGGCGGAGGCCATGGCGGAGAGCAAGGCGGAAGAGGCCAGCCGCGAGAAGCTCAAGCTGGTGTCGAGAGTGACCGGCAATTTCAAGAAGCATCCCAATATGGCGATGGCAAGCAAGGTCGGTGAGCCCAATCTGAACGACGAGACAATCAAGAGCGCGCCGGCAATGGTCCAGGACCTCACTAACCAGATCAACGGCCTTGCAACTCAGCCTGCCCAGCCGGCAACAGCCGCGCAGCCAGGACAGAAAGGCGCTGAACCGGGCCAGAACCTGGGAGTGCAGGCGATTGGGACAGGAAGTGCGGCACCGGGAGCGAATGAAAAAGCTCCGGGCAGCACCAGCATGACTTCCACTCCGGCTGCGAATACGGGCGCTGCTCCGAATGGCGCCACGGTTGCTCCGAATTCCACGAACTCCTCTACGGAAGGAGGGCCTCCACCGCAGGCGCCTCCGCAGGTAAATGAAGTGCAGAAGCCGAATGGTGAAGGCATGGATGTAACCAAGGCCCCGTCTGCCGCGCCGCAGAAGGCAGGTAAGGTGGACAAGAAGTCGGAATCGAGCAGCAAGAAAAAGAAGAAGAAAGGTTTGGGCAAACTGATTCCGTTTTAAGGTCGCAATCAGAGCACCGGTGGGGCTAGTACCTTTGAATACGTTAAGAGGTATGCCTCACAAGGTTCTGAGGTAGTGTTCCGATTGACTTCGCAGATAATTATCAGTAAGTTAGCCTCATTCCCCCCACCTCTTTTGAGGATGGCGCTGGCGCGTAATAAGGTGGTTCGAATCATGCGCCATTTGCTCACGATGACGAGTTGAAGCGCGCCAATTTTTTGGGCGCGCAGCTTTAGTAGAAGGTGTGTTGACGTGTCATTAAGAATCCTATTTGCCGATGACAGCATGACAGCCCAGAACATGGGCAAAAAGATCCTCTCGGAAGCTGGGTATGACGTTGTAGCTGTCAGCAACGGCGCTGCCGCAGTGAAGAAGATTGCGGAGCAGAAGCCCGACATTATCATCCTGGATGTTTACATGCCGGGCTATACCGGCCTTGAGGTCTGCGAGAAGGTGCGCGGATCGATTGACACACTGAAGACCCCGGTGTTGCTGACTGTCGGCAAGCTTGAACCTTACAAACCGGAAGATGCGAACCGCGTGAAGGCTGATGGCGTCATCATCAAGCCATTTGAAGCGAGCGATCTTCTGGCGATCGTAAAGAAATTTGAAGAACGAATTGGCAATGCGCCGCCTCCGCCGCTGGCAAAGCCCGCGCCGGTTGAGCACAGCTACGAAGAAGAGGAACCGGTTACCGCTGCCGGCACAACGTCGGCCCCGGCCTCCAGCCGGCCAAGCGGACAGCCTCTGGTTGAAGTTCCAGATCACATGGCTACCTCGGCGGCATTTGGCGATCTGCTGGGCAGCGAGCCTGCGAGCACGAGCCATTTCGCTGTGAACACACCTTCCGCGGCATTTGAGACATCAGTGATTGTTCCGGCGCCGCCTGTGCCGGTGACGGACTATGCTTCTCCTGCTGTTACAAGCGAAGAAGTTCCTGTTGTGACAGAAGAAACTTCTGCTGCAACCGCTGTGAGCGAAGAGCAGAATCCGGAACCAATTGCTGATGCACCGGTTCGACTAGCGCCCGACGCTGTAACGCCAGAAATTGACGCTGCTCCTGAGGTAACAGTCACGCATGTGGAAGCTGCACCGGAACCTGCTGAAGTTCCAGAGCCGCCACACGTGGCTGTGAGCCAGCCGCGGGCAGAGGCTTCAGCCCAAGTGGCTGCTGAGCCGGCGACTGAAGCGCAACATCCGCAATTTATTCCGGTATTCAAAGAGCCGGAGCCGGCGCAAGAGTATGCGTTTATGCCGACGTCAGTGTCGCCGGTTGAAGACGTGGAGATTGTCCGCGAACCTGCGCTGCAGGAGACAGCGGAAGAAACTACGCGCAGCACCCGCGCAGACCGCGTTGAGCCTGGTCTATTGTCAACGATAGGGCAACAGGTTCATTCCTTCGACGAGCCGGTTGAGAATTCAATACCTCCCGTTCCGCAGCCGAAAGCAGAGCCAGCCAGTTTTGAAGTGAGCGGTTCTTCTGCTCCAGCGGCCGATACGATGAGCGACGCAGATTTTGAGGCGCGCGTAGCTGCCGCCATGTCTGCTTATAACGCTTCTGAAGCACCCACCGCGACTGTGCCTCCGGTTGAATTGCACGCGGCGGAGCACACCGGTTCGCTGGCCTCGGCTGACGTGCACGAGATGCATGAGGTAGAAGTTTCGCAAGCAGCGCACGAGGCAGTGGCGGAGATTCCGGCATTTGAATACCAGCCTCCGGTGCGGTCTGAAGCGCCAGCGGCTGAGGCTGCGCATGTTGCGGCAGAAGCAGCAGCGCCAGAAAGCAGTGCTTCCAGTGTTGCAGAAGCAGCGGCTACGCCTGAAGCTGCAGTTGCCGCCGCTGCGGACACAAACGCTGATCACCATACCATTGCGCAGGCCATTCATCGCGTGATGGAGCGGCTCAAGCCCGAGTTGGTGGAAGAGATTATGCGGGAGCTGCGGCCGAAAAAATAAAAGATCGAGAAACTTTGGATTTGAAAGGGACGCCTGCTGGCGTCCCTTTCATTCTTCAGCGGAAACCGTAGGGGGCTTGGCAAAAATCAGGAGCTCGCCTTAACGAGAGTCAGAAACAAACAGAGGGAAGTTGCGCCGAATCTAAATACATAAATCCAGATCCTTGTGGTCAGGTGAAAGAGGGGAATGAAGATGCGGCGCTTAATCATGAGTTGGGCAGCAGGTTTGGCTTTGATTGTGGTTCACGGAATGGCCATGGGGCAGTCAAATCCATCAGGATCGTATCAATCAACCTGCAAGAACATTGAGGTGCGTGGCGATGTGCTGGTGGCAAATTGCCAGGACCAGGACGGAAAATGGGAGGCAACACAGCTGCGCGATTATCGCAGCTGCGGCAGCGACATCATGAATGACAATGGAGCGCTCCGCTGCGGAAATAATGTAGGCGGAGCAGTCAGCTATCAACCGGGATATCAGGCCGGCGTTCCGAATGGCTCATACACGCAAACCTGTCAGGAGATCCGCGTTCATGGTGACGATCTTGAGGCGCGCTGCCAGACCACGGATGGTAAATGGCACAAGACCAAGCTGGATAAATTTCAGGATTGCCGCGGCGATGTGGCCAATGAGGACGGCAATCTTCGTTGCATGAGCGGAGGCTATGCTGCGGGATATCCAGGCGGGTATCGTGGTTCTGTGGGCGGAAGCTATACGCAGACCTGCAAAGACATCAAGAGCCACGGCGATCATCTGGAAGCCCGGTGCAAAACGGTGAATGGCGATTGGGTAAATACCAGCCTGGACGACTATCGCAAGTGCAAAGGCCAGATCGTTAATGACAATGGCAATCTGCGCTGCGTAGCGGCGAATACCGCTTATATCGGTGGAGCGGGAGGATACTCGACAGGCAATTTCCCGTCAGGCTCGTACACGCAGACCTGCCAGGAAATCCGCGTGCATGGCGATGATCTGGAAGCTCGCTGCTCCACCTCAACCGGCGACTGGCGCAACTCCAAGCTGGATGATTTCCAGAAGTGCAGAGGCGACATCATCAATGATGATGGCCATCTGCGCTGCTCGAAATAATTTTTCTTCGGGAGACGATTTGCGGCGCAACCCGAGTTTTGCTTGACCGCGATTCCCGGTTGCGCTGATTCGTCTGTGCGGATTTGCTCACATCCGCGCTGCGACGTTAATATCAAAGATTAGTTTTTAGCAGCGCGAATGTCACACGAACTCCCAAAAATATACGATCCCAGCGCCATTGAGGTTCGCTGGGCAGAGTATTGGGTCAACGAGAAGCTGTACTCGGTGAAGACGCCGGAGTCTGGCTCGCCGGAAGCGGCCAGGCCGGTCTTTACCTTGCTGCTGCCGCCGCCAAACGTCACCGGGCGTTTGCACGTCGGCCATATGCTAAACCAGACGGAGATGGACATCATTGTCCGCTGGCATCGCATGCGCGGCTTTCTCACGCTCTGGCTGCCGGGAACTGACCACGCTGGCATTGCCACGCAGATGATGGTGGAGCGCCAGCTTGCTTCGGAAGGCAAAAGCCGGCAAAAACTCGGACGTGAAGCTTTCCTGGAGCGCGTCTGGGAATGGAAGCGAGAGTACGGCGGCGCGATCCTGGCGCAGATGAAGCGGCTTGGCGCCTCCGTGGATTGGGACCGCGAATACTTCACCATGGACGAGAACCTTTCTCGTGCGGTGATTGAATGCTTTGTCCGCCTGCATGAAGAAGGGCTGATTTATCGCGGCAATTACATTGTGAACTGGTGTCCGCGCTGCATGACCGCGATCTCCGATCTTGAGGTCGTGCATGAGGACTTTGCCGGCAAGCTGTACCAGATCAAATATCCGTTGGCGGATGATCCCAAGCAGTTTCTGACCGTTGCTACTACGCGTCCGGAAACCATGCTGGGCGATACGGCAGTTGCGGTGAATCCAAAGGACGCGCGCTATAAGAATTTAGTCGGGAAAAAATTGCGCCTGCCGCTGCTCGACCGCGAGATCCCGATCATTGCCGATGATTTTGCCGATCCGCAATTTGGCAGCGGCGCAGTCAAAGTTACGCCGGCGCACGATCCCAACGACTTTCAGATCGGGCTGCGCCACAGCCTGCCGCAGATCAACGTAATGGACGAGCAGGCGCGTATCAACGAAAACGGCGGCCCGTATGCCGGATTGGATCGCTATGAAGCGCGCGAAAAAATCCTGCACGACCTCGAGCAGCGCGGGCTGCTGGCCGGAATCAAAGACCATGCGCTCGCCATCGGCAAGTGCGACCGTTGCAAGACCATTGTTGAGCCGCGGCTCTCCACGCAATGGTTCGTCAAGATCCAGCCGCTGGCAGACCGTGCGATTGAAGCCGTGGAAAAAGGCGAGATCAATTTCACGCCGGAGAACTACGCCAAAACGTACTTTGAGTGGATGCGCAACATTCATGACTGGTGTGTCTCGCGCCAGCTCTGGTGGGGACATCGCATTCCGGCGTGGCACTGCTCCCAATGTGGAGAGATCATTGTCGTGCGCAACGCTCCGGAAAAGTGCTCGAAGTGCGGCTGCAGCAAGCTCACTCAGGATCCTGATGTGCTCGATACCTGGTTTTCTTCCGGCCTGTTGCCATTCACGGTTTTTGGCTGGCCGGAGAAGACGCGTGATCTCGACGTTTTCTATCCAACCACGCTGCTCATCACCGGCTTTGACATTCTCTTTTTCTGGGTCGCGCGCATGATCATGCTGGGTTGCCACTTCATGGCTGGACATTCCAAGGGCAGCGTGCCGTTTGAGAACGTCTATATTCACGCCCTCGTCCGCGATGCCGAGCGGCAAAAGATGTCCAAAACCAAGGGCAACGTAGTTGATCCCATCGAAGTCACGGAAAAGTACGGCACGGATGCCGTCCGCTTCACGCTGGCTTCCATGGCTTCTCCTGGAACGGATATTGCGTTCTCCGTCAGCCGCACGGAAGGGTATCGCGCTTTTGCCAACAAGATATGGAACGCCGCGCGCTTCATGTTCATGAACCTTGATCGTGTCGCGGGCGCCAGCCTCACCGCCGGAGCGCCGGAAGCCCTGCTCAGCAAGCTGGAGAACCGCTGGATTTATTCGCGCTTCCATCACGTTGCCGGCGAGGTGAACCAGAGTCTGACCGACTATCGCTTTGACGAAGCCGCCAGCACGATCTACAGGTTCTTCTGGGGCGATCTCTGCGATTGGTATCTGGAGATTATCAAGCCGGCATTCTCTGGATCGCCGGAAGAAGGCCGCGCCGCGCTGGCCTTCCTGGGCAATGTTTTTGAAGGATCGCTGCGTCTGCTCTCGCCTTTCATGCCGTTTATTACCGAAGAGATCTGGCATGCAATGTATGAAGGCAATCCTGCGGGCAAGTCAATTTCGCTGGCGCATTATCCGGAGCTTGATCAGCGCTGGCTGAACAATGAAGCGGAAGAGCAAATGGCGCTGCTGCAGGACTTAATCGAAAAGGTCCGCAACATGCGCGCCGAGTTGAAAGTTGAGCCCAAGGTCAAGACTCCCATCAAAATCCATGCGGCTGCGGATGTACAGAAGCTGGTGGAAGAGAATCGCGGCATGGTTGAGCGCCTTGCTATTGTTGAAGGCATTGAGTTTGTCCGCGAATCGCTTGCGCATGTGGCCGGAGCACGCACCACGCCAAAATTTGAGGTCGTGCTGGTTTACGAGCAGAAGATTGATGTTGGCGCGGAGCGTGAACGCCTGAATAAAGAATTGGGCAAGTTTGAAAATGAGCTGGCGAACGCGAATCGCCAACTTGGAAACGAGCAATTTCTGGCCAAGGCTCCGCCCAACGTTGTGGAAGGCATCCGCCGGCGCGCGGGTGAGCTTGCAGGGTTGATTGAAAAAGGAAAGACCGCGTTAGAGAAGCTGGGTTAAGCTAAAGCTGCCGCGAGGCCCCGTGCTCGCCGAGCGGCATGATGCAGGGCTGGTTAAACTAGCCAGGGCGATACTTTTAAAGCGGTTTGGAGCGAAGCGACAAATTAGAGGGAATGTATGCCGCGAGGCCCGTGCTCGCCGAGCGGCGTGATGCAGGGCTGGTTAAACTAGCCAGGGCGATACTTTTAAAGCGGTTTGGAGCG
>CAZISB010000004.1:72852-150630 GCA_964541925.1 uncultured Acidobacteriaceae bacterium
TGATGCAGGGCTGGTTAAACTAGCCAGGGCGATACTTTTAAAGCGGTTTGGAGCGAAGCGACAAGAAATATGGACTGGCATAGCAGAAGAATCAGCGCAATTCTGGAACATGCGCTGCTGGAAGACCGCGCAACAAGCGATGCAACGTCGCGCGCGTGCATTGATCCGCAGCAGCGCGCAACAGCCACTATTCTGGCCAAGCAGGATTGCATCCTCTCCGGCGTGGGCGCCACCGCGCGCATTCTTGAAATTTATGAGCACCTGGACCGCAACGTGGTCGGGCATCCTGAGGTCATCAGCCACGGTGAAATTTTTGATGGCGTGAGGCTTCGCAAGGGCCAGGCAATCGCCGTGGTTCGCCATAATGCCCGGGCGCTGCTCTCCTGTGAGCGCGTGATCCTTAACATGCTGCAGCGGCTTTGCGGGATCGCCACCACCACACGGAAGTATGTGGACGCCATCCATGGCACTAACGCGCGCATTCTGGATACCCGCAAAACTGTTCCTGGGCTGCGTGTGCTGGATAAGTACGCCGTGCGCTGCGGCGGCGGGCAGAACCACCGGCTCGACCTTTCTGATGGCATTCTGCTCAAGAACAATCACATTGCGCTTGCCGGCGGCGTTGCTGTGGCCTTGCAAAAAGCTTTGCAGAACCGTCGTGAAGAGCAGCCCATTGAGATTGAGGTTCGCAATTTGGCGGAACTGGATGATGCCCTGGCCAACGGAGCTGAGAGCATCCTGCTGGACAACATGAAAGTGGAAGATGTGCGTGCGGCGGTCCAGCGCGTACGCGGGCATTCGCGACAGGTACCGCTGGAAGCCTCAGGCGGGATACGGCTGGAAAATGTGCGGGATTATGCTGAAACCGGTGTAGATTACATCTCTGTGGGAGCTTTAACGCATTCGCCACAAGCTGTGGATTTAAGCATGCGCATTGTGCCCGCGTGATAATGAATTTCAGAACCTGAGTAAAGTCCTTCCGGGCGTCTTAGGCCGCGATACAGATCTGGTCTGAAACCGTGATATTAGCTAGTCGGCGGCACGAGCCATACCAGCGGGCTTGAGTCCAGCAGAAACGCAATTCCTGCCGGTAGAAATAAGAATCCGATTTTTTATGCTGCTCAGCGCGGTAAAGCGGCATAAATGCACGCGATTTTGTATCATAGGCGGTTTCACCGCGCTACACGCAACTCTGGATAAGGAGACAAGTACTCTCATGCGCAAATTCTTCGGTCTTGCTTTTGCAGTTTTGTCGCTGTATGGCGCCGCGCTGGCGGCTGACGAGTTTAAGATTGATCCCAACCATTCTTCGGTCAACTTCTCCATTCCCCATATGGGCGTGAGCACTGTCGTCGGCCGCTTCACCTCCTTCGATGGCAAGATCGTGTTTGACGAGAAGGACGTCACCAAATCTTCAGTGACCGTGATCATCAAGACAGCCAGCATCAACACCGATGTCCAGCGGCGTGACGACGATCTGCGTTCGGCCAATTACTTTGACGCTGAGAAATTCCCGGAGATCACCTTTCAGAGCAAGTCAGTGGAGAAAAAAGGCAATGATTACGTGGCCCACGGAACTCTTACGATCCATGGCGTTTCCAGGGACGTTGATCTGCCGTTTGAATTCAAGGGGCCGGTTGATGCAGGACGCGGAAAGGTCATGGGCGCTCATGCCAGCCTCACAGTCAACCGGCAGGACTTTGGTGTCGGCAAAGCAACGCCGATGATCGGCAGCGATGTAAAGATAGAACTCTATGTTGAAGCCCGGCAGGCTGCGCCTGCGCCGGCGGCGGGGAAATAAAAAATTGACACATCCGGAGTATTTATTGCCGGAAGTGCTTGCGCCTTTGGTGCGCAACACTATTTTTTCCGGCAACATTCATCATATTGTGCAGGCTGACTCCACTAACTCCGTGGCCATGCGCGGAGCTGCACTGGCTGGCGCGCACCCTGACGACACTCCAGAGGGTGCAGTCTTTATTGCAGAAGAGCAGACAGCCGGCAGGGGACGCAGCACGCATTCCTGGCACTCAGAGCGCGGCGCCGGAATTTATGCCTCGTTCCTGCTGCGTCCTCCCATGGCGCCCTCGGAGGCGTTGTGGCTCTCATTGGTCGCTGCCGTTGCAGTGCAGGATGCTGTCCGCGAAACCACTGGCCTTTCGGCAGATATACGCTGGCCCAATGACCTGCTCATCAATGACAGGAAATTCGCTGGTATCCTTACGGAGATGAGCTCTGAGGGCAGCAAGGTGCATCATGCGGTGATCGGCATTGGCGTGAATGTGAACCAGCAGAGCTTTCCCCCGGACATAAGCGATACTGCAACTTCACTGCGGGTGGAAGGCGGCCAGGAGTTCTCCCGGCTGGAAGTTGCTGCCGCAATGATTCGTGCTCTCGACCGCGAATATCGTGCGCTGCTTCGCGCCGTGAACAGCCCCATTCGTACACCCGCGTTGCGCTTTGAGCCCATCATGCGCCGCATTGAGGCGCGTTCTTCTTACGCGCAAGGCAAGCTTGTACACGTGGATGAAGATGGCGGCTACAACGGAGTTACTGACGGCCTTGATCCCCGCGGCTTTTTGCGCGTGCGCACAGATAAAGGGTTGCGCATTGTGATTTCCGGCAGCGTGCGCCCGGCGCAAAGGAGAACCGATGCTTCTGGTTCTTGACGTCGGCAATACCAATACCGTGCTCGGCGTTTATGAGATGGCTCTGGCCGGCTTTGCCGGAAAGGGCGCAACTCCTCCGCGGCTTTTGGCTCACTGGCGTGTAGCCACGGTGATGACGCACACGGTGGACGAGTACGGTGTCTTATTCCGCAACCTTTTTGCTATTGGCAAAGTTGAAGCCGCAGATGTTCGCGGCATCATCATCTCTTCGGTGGTTCCGCCTCTCGACTCCACCTTGCGCGAGGTCTGCGAGCGTTACTTCCATCTCAAGCCGCTGTTTGTCGAACCGGGAGTAAAGACCGGAATGCCCGTTCTGTATGACAATCCGCAGGAAGTAGGCGCGGACCGCATCGTAAACGGCGTTGCAGCATTTGAGAAATACGGTGGCCCGTGTGTTGTGGTGGATCTGGGCACAGCAACCACCTTTGACGCTGTTTCACGCAAGGGCGAGTATCTGGGTGGCGTGATCTCGCCGGGAATCGGCATCTCAGCCCGCGCGCTGTTTGAGCACACGGCGCGCCTGCCTTTTGTGGACATCCGCAAACCTTCCAAGGTCATTGGGACAAATACTGTCGGCAGTATCCAGGCAGGGTTGTTCTTTGGCTATCTTGGCCTGGTGGATGGCATTCTTGAACGGCTGATCGGCGAACTGGGTCCGGACACCAAGGTTGTTGCAACAGGCGGGCTGGCCGCCTTGATTGGCGATCACTCCAGGTACATCAAGAATGTTGACGACCTGCTGACGCTCGATGGCCTCCGCATTATTTGGGAGCGAAACGCCGCTGTGCAGAAGCAGAAGATGTCATCGTAGTTCAGCCGTGGAAAATTATTTCAATTACTTTACTGAGGTTGAAGAGCACTATTGCCGTCGCCGTGGAACGCATCTTCAGGTCTCCACAATTGACTGGGCCCTGATTGAAACCTGGAAAGACGCCGGCATACCGCTGGAAGCAGTGCTGCGTGGCATTGACGCAACTTTTGATCACTATGATCAGCGGCCGCGGAAGACAAAAAAGATTAACAGCCTGGCTTTTTGCGCCCAGGAAGTCCTCACTGCTGCGGAAGAGATGAAAGAAGCCTCGGTGGGCGCGCAGCGTCAGGAGCCAAACGCATCGGCCGGGCTGGAGGCAGGCGAGATCGCGCGCTTCTTCCAGCAAAACGCAGAAAAGTTGCGCAAGGCAGAAGCTGCGCCGGCCGCGAAGCTGGTTGCGGAAGAGAGTGCTGCTACACTAACTGATCTGGCGAACACAATGAGCAACGTGCCGCAATTACGATTGGAAGAGCTGGAGCAGCGCATGACTGTGCTGGAAGAAAAACTCCTGGCGGCGCTGACCATGACGGCCCCAGAGAATGAATTGTTCGCGCTACGGGCGGAGGCAGATCGCGAAATTGCGCCGTATCGCAGCAAAATGCCGGGACCACAGATACAACAGCTCCAGAAACAATTTATTCACAAGCGTCTGTTCGAAAAGGCTAAAATTCCACGTCTCAGCCTCTTTTACCTGTGAACCTTACGGTCGAAAAGCTCGTCTATGGCGGCGATGGTCTGGCCCGTCTTCCTGAGGGGAAAACGGTTTTTCTTCCTTTTGTGCTTCCTGGTGAAGAAGTAAGCGCCACGATTGTGCAGGAGAAGAGCACGTTCTCTCGCGCCAGCGTTGATCAGGTGATCAAGCCCTCGCCGTACCGTGTGCAGCCTCCGTGTCCCTACTTTGGAACTTGCGGCGGCTGCCATTATCAGCACAGTGGATACACGGCCCAGCTTGAGAACAAGCGCGCGATCCTGCGGGAGACGTTGCTGCGCAACGGCAAGCTGGAATGGAAGGGCGAGATCATCACCCACTCCGGTGAGCCGTGGAATTACCGTAATCGTTCGCGCATGAAGGTTCGCGGCGGAGCCGAGTTTGCCATTGGCTACCACCGAATGGGGTCGCACGATCTGCTGCCGGTAAAAGAGTGTCCCATCAGCTCCAAGCTCATCAATCGCGTCTTGCAACAGATTTGGGAACTGGGCGAGGCCGGCAAGGTGCCCGCCGGGATCAACGAGATTGAGTTTTTTGCCGATCACGCAGACTCGAAGATGTTGCTGGAAGTTTATCTCGCTTCCGGCGCGCCTGATATGCATGACTTTGCCGCTGCGCTGCAGAGCAAAGCGCCCGAAGTAAAAGGCATAGCGTTTTTTGCTGAAAATACCAGCGCTGAGCCCGGCTTAGAGCAGCCAAAATACACGGTCGGCGAGCCTGTGCTTGCTTATCAGGTCGGCGAAAGAACTTTTCGCGTCAGCGCAGGGTCCTTTTTTCAGGTGAATCGTTATCTTATCCGCGAGCTCGTCCAAACCGTCGCGGGAGATTTTCACGGACGAATTGCCCTTGATCTGTACGCCGGCGTTGGACTGTTCGCCACTCATCTGGCCAAGCGCTTTGACCAGGTCTTTGCCGTGGAATCGGCCCCGGTTTCTGGCACTGACCTGCAGGCCAATGCGATCAAGAATATTGTTCCGGTGCGAAGCACGGCAGAAGGCTTTCTGCCGCGCTGCATCAACATGCAGCCGGAGTTGGTGGTCGTGGATCCGCCGCGCGCGGGGCTGGGCGCAAAAGCCACGCAATTGCTTGCCGCTTTGCGGGTGAAGCGGATCGTTTACGTCTCCTGTGATCCGGCCACGCTGGCGCGCGATGTGCGAACGTTTATTGAGGCCGGTTACCACGTGGAAGAGGTTCACATGGTGGACCTGTTTCCTCAGACTTTCCATATTGAGAGCGTTGTGCGCCTTGCGCGCTGACCCGTCCGTGTTGTTCGCTCCACCCTAAACATAGATAGAACTAAGGCAAAAATTCATTCCTCAGCTACGAACCTTCAGGGCCACTGCCCCTTGAGCAGCAGCATCGGAACCAAGTAACTGCTCCCCAATCATTCAGCTGCTCAGGAGGTTTTTCTTTGTGAAGCAAAAGATTTTTGGAATACTCTTCCTGTGCCTGCTGCTGGCAAGCGCGGCATTAGGCCAGATTAACTCTCCAACTTTCAGGTATGTAGCCATCAATTTTCCCGGCTCAGCCGGCACTGAAGCACGCGGCATTAATAACTTCGGCGAGATCGTCGGCTTTTACCGGCTGGGGCGCTCCGACTGCGATTTTGGCTTTACTGGCTGCTCCATTCACGGCTTCAAGCTCATAAGTGGCCACTTCACCACGATTAATGTTGCCGGCAGTGATCACGTCAAAGTGCTCGGCGTAAACGACGGCGGAGACATCGTGGGTGCTTTTTCCACCAGCGACGGTCATATCCACGGCTTTCTGCTTCATCACACAGGTTTCTTTCAGAAGATCGATCAACCCGGCTCCAACTTCAACAGCGCCAACGGCGTTAACAATTCACTGACGGTCGCCGGGAATGGGGTCACCGGCTTTCTCTGGAGAAATGGAGTGTTTACCACGCTCGACATTACCAATCACGCTGTGGGCGGCGAAAGCGAGACCATCAATGGCATTTCGAATCCTGGCATTGTCGTTGGCGATCTCTTTCGCGCCGATTTCTTCAACGGCTGGCAGAAAGCTGCTGGCGATCTTGACGTCTTCAAGCGCATCAGCGGACTCGACACACACGTTAACGGCGTAAATGGCCGGGACGACCTGGTAGGAGCAGCCCCAGGCATCCTTGCGGGTTTCGTCTCATTTCATAACGAGTTCGAAACGTTTGAGAGCAGCAGCAGTGAGCCATTGCACCCGGTGCCCATCAGATTTCCCCACGCTTCTGGGACCACTCCCTGGAGCATCAACTTCAATCAGATGATTGTCGGCACCTATCTCGACAACCTTAATGTGTCGCATGGCTTTTTGGCGGTGCACTAATACAGTTCCAGCAAAACCAGGACCAGCGGTGAGAGCCGCTGGTCCGGCCGTTCGGACGTGCCTGCAATAGTTAGAAATTTGTTGCGCTAACCCATCGTGCAGAGGGTATTCTCTTTTCCGAACGTGATGAATTCAGGGAAAAAGAAACAGCCTCGTGCTCCGCTTGTTCTGGCGGCTGCGGCCTTTGCCTGCGGCATCTGGCTCGCCGGGCATCTTGAGCGCTCACCTGCACTGTGGGGCTGGGCAGGCGCGCTGCTCGCAATCGGTGCGATTGCTGCCGTGCTGAGCAAGAGCACACGCCTGGCGCAGGTTTCAGCTGTACTGGCAATGCTGTTCGCCGGCGCCTTTACACGTGTTGCCACGCCTCTGCCGCATAGTGCGATTCCGCCCGCAGAGTTTCTGGAGGACAAAGATCTTGAAATTGTTGGGCATGTCACCAATGATGGCGTGCTGCCTGCCGGAGGCGGCGCCCGCGAGCGCTTTGATCTGCAGACGGAGTCCATTGAGCTTTATGGTGCAAAGTTCACCGTGCCCTTTGGCATTCGAGTGACAGCATATTCAGCAGATGCGGAAGAAGGGTCCGGTTCTGATCCGGCAGACTTTCAGGGACTTAAATATGGAGATCGGGTTAAGTTGCAAGCCAAGCTGCGCCTTCCACGCAACTTCCGCAATCCGGGAGCATTTGACTACGAAGGTTATCTCCATGGCATTGGCATAAGCGCGCTGGCCTCTGCAAAGGCAGAAAATATAGAGATCCTGCCCGGAACATCTGTTAGCCGGCTTGGATTCTGGCGCAGCCGGATTCGCTACAGCATTCTGGAGCACATGCGCGACAAAGGCCTGTGGAGCCGGGAAGACGCCTCTTTGTTTGCTGCCATGATTGTAGGCGACGACTCCATGCTGTTGCGCAACGTGCGCGAGGAGTTCCAGAAGACCGGCGTCTATCACCTGCTGGTGGTTTCCGGTATGAACGTGGCATTGCTGGCCTTTGCTGTCTTCTGGATGGCTCGTCGGCTGCGCTGCCCGGAATGGATTGCCTCCCTGTTGACCATCGCGCTCTCGATCTTCTATGCCTACGTTGCTGGTATGGGTGTGCCAATCCAGCGTGCCGTCCTGATGCTCACTCTTTTTTTAGGTGCGCGGCTGCTTTATCGCGACCGAGGCTCACTGAATGCCACTGGCTTTGCGGCACTTGGAGTGATGGTGTACTCGCCTTCGGCGCTCTTCGATGCCGGTTTTCAGCTCACTTTTCTGGCCTTGCTCGCCATTACTGGAATCGGCGTGCCCATTTTGGAGCGGACCTTTGCACCGTATCGAACTGCGCTAATGAATTTCGATTCCACCAGCTTCGATCTCAGCCTTGAACCCAGGCTGGCCCAATTCCGTCTCGATCTGCGGTTGATCGCCGGCAGATTGCAAAGGTTTTTCGGAGCAAAGCCTGCCAGGTTTCTTGTGGTCGGCGCCAGCGGAGCAGTCCTGGCTTTGTGCGAGCTGATTATTGTCTCAGTCATTACTCAAGCGGTGCTCACGCTGCCCATGCGCAGCTACTTTCATCGCGCTGCCATTATGGGCTTGCCCGCAAATATTCTGGTGCTGCCGCTGGCCGGAATTATGCTCAATTCAGGCGCAGCAGCCATTGCGCTGAGTTATGTATCTCTCACGTTTGCTCATCTCGTGGCCGCGATTGCTGCCATCGCTCTGCACTGGACACTGTTCTGCCTGAATTCACTTTCTCACTTTGCCGTTGCACAATGGCGCATTCCTGACTCCAGCCCGCTGATCACTGTGGTGGCCGCAATCGGCACGCTGAGCGCTTTGATTGCCATCAGGCAACGGCGCGCCATCGCCATTGCCGGAACTGCAGCGCTGCTGGTTTCCGCAGGCGTTGTGGCCTTCTATCATTCCCCCCAAATCGAAAAGGGAAAGCTGGAGGTAACTGCGGTTGACGTGGGCCAGGGCGATTCTTTGCTGGTTGTCTCGCCTGAAGGCCGAACCATGCTGATTGATGCCGGCGGCAGCACCGGCCCGGTGCGCAGTGAATTTGATTTTGGTGAAGGCGTGGTTGCGCCATACCTGTGGTCACGCGGACTGGAACATCTGGATGTTGCTGTGCTCACGCACGCGCACGGTGACCACCTCGGAGGACTTCCGCGAGTGTTGGAAGACTTTCACCCTGCCGAGCTTTGGGTTGGAATAAACCCTGAGAACCAGGAAATGAAAAATCTTTACGACGCTGCGGCGCGGAATCACGTGACTGTGCAGCATTACAGCGCCGGCGAAGTATTCAATTGGGGTGGAAGCCGTGTCCAGGTCCTCTCGCCTCCGCCAGGCTGGCAGCCGCAAGCGGAGCCGAAGAATAATGACTCACTTACTTTCCTGATCACCTATGGAAATACCAGCGCGTTATTGGCAGGTGATCTGGAGAAGAAAATGGAGCAATTTATTGCTTTGGAATCTCCAAAGGCAGATGTGCTCAAAGTTGCGCACCACGGCAGCGCCACATCCACGACTCCGGAACTGCTTGCAGCCGTGCAGCCGCGCTTTGCCGTGATCTCTTCCGGATATCACAATGCCTTCGGGCATCCACGTCAAATTGTGCTGCAGAGATTGCAGCAAAACCACGTACAAACTTTTCGGACAGATATGCTTGGAACCGTTACCTTCCTGTTGGATGGAAGCAGTGTGCGCGCAACTGTTGGCAAGAATTGAAATGACAGCCGTGCTCTAATTAGCGCTGCTCTTCGAGCTGGCCAGCATGAAGCCCACGCCGCGCTTGGTATGGATCAGCGGACGGGAAAAGCCCTGGTCGATCTTCGCGCGCAGGTAGCTGATGTAAACATCAACCACATTGGTAAGCCCATCGAAGCCAAGGTTCCACACGTGCTCAATGACCATGGTGCGGGTCACAGTACGCCCGGCATTCCGCATCAGGTATTCCAACAGGGCGTATTCACGCTGTGTGAGATTGATTGGCTTGCCGGCGCGGGTTACGGAACGAGTAGTGCGATCAAGCTCAAGGTCGTCCACCACAAGCTTGTCAAATGTTTCATTGGAGCGCCGCAGCAGCGTCTGTAATCGGGCCAGCAGCTCCTGGAAAGAGAATGGCTTGATCAGGTAATCATCAGCCCCGGCCTGCAATCCATAGACGCGGTCTGCCACATCACGGCGGCCGCTCAGAATCAGCACCCGGGTGTTGGAGCCTTGCTGGCGCAGCTTCCTCAGCAGGCTCACCCCATCCAGGCGGGGCAGGTTCCAATCGAGAATGATGCCGTCATAGTTAATTTCCAGCGCCATTTGCAGGCCTTTTTCGCCATCGGCAGCCAGATCGGCGGTATAGTGCTCCGCTTCCAGATTTTCCACCACACTGCGTGCGATTTTCGGCTCGTCCTCAATTACCAGAATGCGCAAACCGTATCCTCCCGCGCGATGACCGACTAGAACGCATCATTTCTTAGTATCAGATATTTGTGCGTGAAAAATCGCCCCATTTATGGGGAAAATAGCTGCCATAGTTTACAACGTAACGCCAAATTATGCTGGCTGGCTGCTGTCCTCTTCCGCTGCCGAAAGCCGATCGTCATCCGCTGCAGCATTGGTCCTGTAGTCCTCGATAATGCGCAGGGCCTCTTCTTCATTGGCCTGATTGACACGCACGGAAATACCACCCACGCCGGGAAAAACATCCTGCGGAGCCTCCAGGTTCGTGACGATGGAATCAATTCCCGCCGATGTCAGCAGTCCGTGGACCACCATAGCCTCAGATTCCTGGGCCGTATCAAATACCTCCACCAGCTCAGGATCGGCGTTTGGTCGTGTGCTCATGAGTTCCCCCTTTACCTTCTTGCCATTATCTCAGAAGTGAACTGGCCAGTTCTCCTGCTTTACGTAGGACGCGAGATGCACGCTATTTTTTTTCGATGCGCAACAGCGTCAACGTCAGCGTGCCCCACATCATGCGAGCGCGCATCTGGACGGGAATGCGGGCAGCGTCGTCAGAGTACCAGATCCAAAACTTGCCTTTATCTTTCAGCAGGCCGGTTGCGCTCTCCGGCTGGATCCGGACCGTATTAAAGGTACCGGCAGGAGTCTTGACCTGCTCTCGTGCTTCCACGCGGACGTTTACCGTAAGGGTCTGGCCGCCGTCGTTGAGGGGAAAGCTGTATAAACCACCCGGTTGCAGAGGAAGTGAGGCGACGTAATACACGCCAGAGAGCAAGTCGGTAACGCAATTACTGAGCTCATGCTCCTCATGTTTACTCTCTTTTTTGCGAATGTTTTTCTGGTCAAAAACTACCTTGCGATGCTGGTAATCAAAGGTGATGTTGGTATCAACGCGGCGGAAGCCTTCTTCCACGTGGCGCGAGGTGTTGCGTGAGCACAGGCTTGCAGAGTCAAAGAACGATTCATAGCGGTCCTGCACGTGATACAGAAGCGCAACGCTGCCCACGGCGGTGGCTGTGCCTACTACGCGGTCTTCACGGCCCGCCTGCTCCAGTCGCAAAGTTGCGATCCCCGCATTGAAAATGCGCCACTCAGCGGTGTACACAAATGTCTGGCCGACAGGCAGTGAGTACTCCGGCCGAGGACTGGTAATGGAGGGCGCTGTCATTACGCTTTGATGGGGCAAGGGCGGCGTGGGTGAGGGGCTGGCGGCGCTTTTTCTGCTTTGCAGGGCTGAAGGCGCACTGCCGGAGTTAAGAACCGAGACCGACAAGATGAGAAAAGCAAAGTGAACGAAACAGCCTCGGAGTTGAATCAATAGAGCACCAGCAGCATCTTCAAGATTAGTGCACCGATCATCAGGGCAGAGCCCAAAGCTGCATTGTACTCGCGATGGCGCAAATAAAGCTCTTTAGAGAAGCTTTCAACTCGAACGTCGCCGGCGGAATCAGAGCGATACGGAGTGAGTCGCGGCAGCAGGCGAGGCACATTGCCGGCATAGGATGCATAGCCCGGGAAGGCTGAATGCAAGTAGGCTTCCTCGCTGCGGATTACCGGCAGATAGACGAACGCGAACATCGCTACTGCTCCCAAAGCTATCCACCAGTTGCGTGCAGCGATGATGAATCCAAGTGCAATCAGAATTGACCCGAGATAAAGAGGATTGCGCGTGTACGCATATGGTCCAGTCGTAGCTAGCTCGGCATTCTTACGGATATGCCCCGAGGCAAGGGCGCGCACAAGAATTCCCAGAGCAACAATCGCAGCCCCAGTTAACAATGAAATCCAGGTCGGCTTGGCCCACCAGAGATAAGCGGCAGCAAACAGGAATCCCAGCGGCACGCGTGAGCGGGTAGCAACCCGCGCCCAGCTAGGCATGATTGCTCCCCAGCAGATGGCGAGCGGCTGAGGTCACCTCTTCAGCCGTGATCTTCATCAGGCCGGCCTCGGCCTCAGAGTTGTGAGAAAAAGTGGTTTCGCTTTCAGGATGGCGCAGAGTGATGGCCTGCGTGCCAAAAGGCCCGGTACGCGCCGGATCGGTGGGTCCGAAGAGGCCGATTACAGGAACATTGAGCGCCGCAGCAAGATGCAATGGGCCAGTGTCGCCTCCGATGAAGAGCCGGGCATGCTTCATCACGGCGATGAGCTGCCCAATCGTGCAGCGCAGCTCAAATGCATTGCCTGCGCTTGCTTCCACCACCGCACGCGCAAGCTCTTCTTCACCCGGGGCTGCATTGACCAGCGTTTTGATATTGTGAACGGCCAGTGTGCGTGCCACCTCGCCGAAGCGTTGCGGCGGCCACTGCTTGGCGCCCCATCCCGCACCGGGGTTCATCACAGCAAAGCTGGCAATGCCAAGCCGCGCAATCTCAGACTGCGCCCAGCTTTCCGCCGCCGGATCAAGCGGAAGCTGCGGCGGCGTGAGCTTCATCTCCGTCGCGCCCAGGAGAGGCTTGAGTGCCTGTGCGGCCAAAGCATGGTTCTGCTCGATCACGTGCTCACCGCAGCGCGGAAATTTCTGGCTATAAAAAAAACGCGCCGCCGGCTCTCTTGGAGTAACAAAGCCTGCAATCGTTTCCGCACCGGCGAGCCGCGCGAACACGGCGGATTTGATTGCGCCCTGGAAGTCGAGCGCAATGTCGTAATTCATTTTGCGCACGCGTTTTATTGCGCCCAGCATCTCCGCTGTAGAGGATGGCCGATAGAAATGTGTGCGCCAGCGCCGAGTATCAATCGTATGGACGTGATTCACCAGCGGCTTGCGCGGGCTGATGGTGCTGGGGTTTGCCTTTCGTCCCTGTGCAGTCAGGAGCTCTGACCAGCGCTCCTCCACCAGCCAGCCAATGGTCGCGCTGGGCAGAGCAGCACGAATGGCAGCTACCGCGGGAAGCGCATGCAGAATGTCACCCATCGCCCCCAGGCGCACGATCAGGATTTTTGCCATTCTGTCCTTCGCAGCAGCTCGGTAGTGGAGTGGTCTTTCGGGTCGCCGACAATGGCTACGCGTCCCCCGCAGGCAATCACAAGATCGCGCTCCGGAACGCTCTCTTCCGTGTAGTCAGTTCCCTTGGCATGAACGTCAGGGCGGATCAGGTGTATGAGGCCGCGGACGTCAGGAGCGTCAAAGATTGTCACGGCATCCACGTCTTCCAGTGCGGCCAGAATCTCTGCGCGCTCCTGTTCCGGAATGTGCGGGCGGCCCGCGCCCTTCAACGTGCGAACACTGTTATCAGAGTTGACGGCCACAATTACTTTGCCGCCCAGCTCTTTGGCAGCATGAAAATATCGCACGTGGCCGACGTGCAGGAGATCAAAACAGCCATTGGTCAGTATGATTTTTTCTCCGGTGGCGCGCCATTTGCGGACCTGCTCCGCCAATTCAGAGTTCGAAAGGACTTTTGGCTCAAGGGCAGACAGGCTAGTCCTCCATCACGGCGCGCAGCAGTTCGGCCCGGGTGACTGTTGCTGTCCCGCGCTTCATCACCACAATGCCGCCGGCGTAGTTGGCCAGTCGCGCAGCGGATTCCGGATCGGCCCCGGCGGCCAACGCAGCAGTATAAGTGGCAATTACTGTGTCTCCCGCGCCAGTTACGTCAGCAACTTCGTCAGAGCCGTGAATCGGGATTTGCACCGGCTTGTTAGAACGGGAAAACACCACCATGCCATCTTTGCCGCGTGTTACCAAAAGCGATTGCAGCTTCATCTTCTGCATTACAGCGCGTCCGGTGGCGAGAAGACGCGAGGTGTCATCCCCGATGCGCGTGCGCAGAATTTCTTCGAGTTCCGATTCATTGGGCGTGGCTGCGGTTATCCCGCTGTAAGCCAGCGTGCGATAGCGCGAATCGAGCGTCACGGGCAAACTATCGAGCGAGGCGCGTGCGCGGATGTTATTGAAAATTTCCGGCGTGGCTGCGCCGTAGCCATAGTCAGAGATCAGAAGCGCATCGGAAGCCCGGACATAACCGCGCGCCTGAAAGGTGAGCTCGCGCACGGTGGCGCGGTCCAGCGGGTTATCCGGCTCTTTGTCCACGCGTATAACCTGCTGGCGCGGCGAGTGCGTGGTGCCGGCCAGCACTCGCGTCTTGGTGACGGTGCCGCGGCCCTTAATCCGGCGAATGGCGCTGACTGAAATATGTTTCTGCCGGAAAGCGTGCAGCAGCATGCGGCCGGCTTCGTCGTCGCCGATCACTCCAACGGGAAGCACAGTTACACCGAGATCGGCAAGATTATAGATGGCATTACCCGCGCCGCCCGGAACTACGCTGCGCTCGCGATGGCGCAGGATCAGCACCGGAGCTTCGCGGGAGACGCGTGAAATTTCACCATAGACAAACTCGTCCGCGATCAGGTCCCCCAGCACGGTAATACTGAGCTTGGGGAATTGCTCAATGATCCTGACCAGCTTGTCTGACGTTTTAGGAGCCTTTTGCATGAACAGAAGATTTTCTCACGTCTGAGCTACACTCTGCAGCCAGAACGTTCCTCAATTGTTTCCAGGATCAGGGCCAGAGCCTGGTCCGGCTTTTCCAGCTCGATTCTAAGCTCGGCTGCTCGCAGTGGCTGGAGCTGTGCGGCGAACGGCCCGAGGTTGATCAGGTCTTTTTCCGTGGTGATGAAGCTATCTGCTGCGACCTTGTCCCTGAGCCGCAACAAACGATCGACATCGGCTTGTGCATAGCGATGGTGATCGGGAAAAGGTAATTCGCTGGCGATCTGCTGGCCCAATGATTTTGCGGCAGCAAAAAATTGTTGTGGGCGGGCGATCCCGCAAAAGATCACAGCCTTACCGCCGGTCTGGTCCAGCGTGATCACGCGGCGCGCTTTGATGAATCCCCCTGGAACACGCGAAGGAAGATACAAAGAAAGGTGTGGGGTATCGAGCGGCTCAAACAGAACTACAGCATCGGCGCGGCGGAGAGAAGAAACAGGCTCACGCAGGCGTCCGGCGGGAAGCAGGCGGTCATTCAGGTCGCTTTGCGGCAACAAGACAATATCAAAATCACGATGCAGGCGGCGGTGCTGAAAGCCGTCATCAAGAAGGTGAAGGCGAGAGGGAAACTTTTCTTCAGCCAGCAAGCCTGCTCGATAACGATCAGTTCCAACTACTACCGGCACGTCCAGCTTGCGCGCGATCAGCAGAGGCTCGTCGCCGAACCGTTGTGGCGAGCCGTGGGGATCAACCACGGCAATCTCGATGGAGTTGCGGCGGTATCCGCGGGAGAGCACGTCAAATGCGATGCCGCGCTGCTTCAGCAGTTCTCCAAGGGCAATGACAAAGGGGGTCTTGCCGCTGCCGCCAACAGATATGTTGCCAATGCTGATCACAGGCTGCTTCAACTTTTGCGCTTGCAGAGCGCCGCGTTCATATAAGCGGTTTCTGAGCGCGACGCCAGCACCGAAAATCATTGAAAACGGATTCATCGCCCCACCGCGTTGCGCTTAGCCAGCGGACGAAGCGCCTGCAGCGTGCGCTGGGTTGCTCCTGCGTGTTTTGCAAAAAGGGCCTTGGCGCGCTGGCCAAGAAGCTTGCGCTCTTCCTGATTGGCAAGCATGTTGATCAAAACTGGTCCAAGAGTTTCAGCCTCGGCGATGCGGAGCGCATCTCCATTTTGAAAAATGCTGATCATCTCGCGGAAGTTAAACGTATGCGGCCCCACGACGATCGCAGAGCCGTATTGTGCAGGCTCAAGAATATTGTGGCCCCCGGCAGGAACAAGGCTGCCACCGACAACCGCGATATCGGCCAGGGCATAGACAGAGGCGAGCTCGCCGACGCTATCCAGCAGGAATACTCCGCCAGAGATGGGACAGGCAGCCCTCCATGAGCTGCGCCGGATAAAGGCAATGCCAGAGGAAGAGATGAGGCCGGCAACTTTGTCAAAGCGTTCAGGATGACGCGGCGCCAGAATCATTACTGCTGACGGAAATTGCCATTGCACCTGCTCGAACGCCTTCAGCGCAAATTCCTCTTCACCTTCGGCGGTACTGCCGCAGACAATTACAGGCGAGCCCTGCGGGATCGCAGAGCGCAGCTCTTGCGCAATTTGAGAAGGCGCGCTCAGGCGAATATCGAATTTCAAATTGCCGCTCACCTGTACGCGCTCTGTAAGCGCTCCAATGGCGCGGAGCCGGTCAGCATCTGCCGCAGTCTGAGCAAGGAACAGGTCCACGTTCGACAATACACGGCGAAAGAACCAGCTGAAACGCCGATAGCGCGGAAATGACCGATCAGAAATGCGGGCATTGACAATGGCAATGGCCACTCCACCTTTCCGCGCAAGATGCAGGAGATTGGGCCAGAACTCGGTTTCAGCCAGAATCAGCATTCGCGGTTTGAGAGCATGCAAATAAGCTCGCACGGCAAAGCCAAAATCCAGAGGCATGAAAAAACAATGGGCTTCACCAAACCGTTCACGGGCCAGGCGCTGGCCGGTGGCAGTGGTGGTTGAGATAAAAATCTGGTTTTCAGGATAAGCGTTCTGCAACTCTGTGATGAGCCGGCTCACAGCTAGCACCTCACCCACGGAAACTGCGTGAATCCAGATAGGGTTCTGCGCAGCCTGCAATCGCTCAGGAACAAATCCCAGGCGCTCTTTTACGCCGGCGCGATACTTGCCCACGCGCAGCATCTGGATGGCGATCCACGGCAGCAGAAGTACCGCCGCGCAGGCCAGAAGCAGGCTGTAAAAAAAATACATGAGGTCTAGGTCATTCTATGGAAACCGCCGGTTTGTGCAAACCTCACGGCGGGCTGGATATAATCAGAAGCGTGAGAGCCGCGAAGATCGCCGCCAGCCTGGTGCTGCTAACCGCGCTGCTGTTCAGCCAGAAGCACTTCAATCCGCCGCCTGCTGCGCACGCCGGCACTTATGCTCTGCATGAGACGCACAAGGATGAGAAGGTCACCATTGCGGCCGATCCCTGCGATACGCCGGAGAAGGCAGGTGTCTTCAAGGTCAACTACAAGGGATATGGCTTCTATCCCGTGCGCCTGATTATCTCAAACGACAGCGACCAGACGCTGATGCTGCAGGATTTGAAGATTGAGTACATCACGGCGCGCCGCGACAAGCTGCAACCGGCGACCGATGCTGATATTTATCGCAGGCTGGTGAAGCCCAACAAGGCGAACCATAGCGGGCCGGGACCGCGGTTGCCATTTCCAGTGGGGAAAAAAGAGCCGCTCAGCAAAGAGGCGCGCGAAGAATACGAATCTGCGCAGTTTCTCACCGTACCGGTGACGCCGCACTCAACTCACAGCGGATATTTGTTTTTCGATGTAATGGAAGCTCCTCCAGAGCCCGGTGCTCATCTTCAAGTCTCAGGAATCAAGGCTGGAAGTCAGGAGCTTTTCTACTTCGATCTGCCCATGGACAAGCCTCCTTCAGACATTCCGCTACAGAAATAGCAGCCGTTTAGCCCTATAATTTTTTGTATGGTTTTCAGTACGCAGGTCTCAGCCGCAGTGCGAGAAAAATACGAGCCGGTGATCGGGCTGGAGGTGCACGTTCAGCTTCTTACCCGGACCAAAATATTCTGCGGTTGCTCTACCGAGTTTGGTGCGCCACCGAATACAAATGTGTGTCCGGTGTGCCTGGGCTTGCCGGGAGCTTTGCCGGTGCTGAACAGGCGTGCCGTGGAATTTGCGGTGCTGGCGTCGCAGGCATTGAACTGCGAGGTCCGCGAGACATCAATCTTCGCCCGCAAAAATTATTTTTATCCTGATCTTCCCAAGGGCTACCAGATCTCACAGTTCGATAAGCCGCTGGCCGAGCACGGTTACATTGAGATTGCGTTGAGCGGCCACGGATCGAAGAAGATCGGCATCACTCGCCTGCACATGGAAGAAGATGCGGGCAAGAGCATTCATGATGGGCTACAGGATTCAGGTTCTTATACTTCAATTGATCTGAACCGCAGCGGCACGCCGTTAATTGAGATCGTCAGCGAGCCTGATATGCGCTCAGCGGACGAGGCTTATGCCTATCTAACGCTGATGAAGGAAATTATTTTGTACACCGGCGTGAGCGATTGCAACATGGAGGAGGGATCACTGCGCTGCGATGCCAATGTGAGCGTGCGCCGGCGCGGCCAGCAGAAGTTCGGCACCAAGACTGAAATCAAAAACGTAAATTCCTTCCGCTTCATCCATCAGGCAATTGAGTATGAGATTGATCGTCAGATTGAGGCGCTGGAGTCTGGCGGGACCATCCAGCAAGAGACGCGGCTCTACAACTCGAGCGAAGGCCGGACCTACAGCATGCGCTCAAAAGAGCAGGCGCATGACTATCGCTACTTTCCTGAGCCGGACCTGTTGCCGCTGGTAGTGGATGCAAAGTGGCAGGCAGAGGTTCGCGAGAAGCTGCCGGAATTGCCGGAGGCGCGGCGCAGGCGCATGATCCCCGAGTATGGAATTACAGAGTATGACGCACAGGTGCTCACTGCGAGCAAATTATTGGCCGATCAGTTTGAAGAGGCGGCACGGGCAGCCAAAAATCCAAAGCGCGTGGCCAACCTGGTACAGAGCGAACTGATGGGCCGGCTGAAGGCCAAAGGACTGGAGATTGAGCAGTCGCCGATTTCGATGAAAGGCGTGGCGATGTCAGCTGATCTGGTGGAGTCAGGAGCGATTTCGAGCAAGATCCTCAAAGATCTGTATGACAAGGCATTTGCCGGCGGAGAAGATTTTCCAGCGGTTTATGAGCGGGAGAAGCCGCAGCAGATCACCGATACAGTGGCAATCGAAAAAATCATTGATGAGGTAATTGCCGCCAATCCCAAACAGCTGGAACAATATCGGGCGGGCAAGACGACGGTTATTGGCTTCTTTGTTGGGCAGGTGATGAAAGCCACAAAGGGGCAGGCCAAGCCTGAACTGGTGAATGAACTGCTGGCGAAAAAGCTGGGCGGTAGCTAGCAAAACCGTAAAGGGAAATTGCGGAACAGAGCTGAGTCGCTCAATCGTCGAACCCTATAAATTCGCGACAGGAGAAAAATCATGGAGAGCACCGCAACGCAACTTGCAGCCCAACCGAGTCGCCAGCTTTTGAGGCATACCCTGGCCACGCTGGCATATCGCGCAGGCAAGACGTTGCGCGGCGCGCCGGAGAGTTTTGCCACGTTCAGCACCGGAGAAAAAGGCAGGGTACCGGCCAACATTCTGGCGCATATGGGCGACCTGTTCGATTGGGCGCTCTCCATCGCGCAAGGTAAACAGGCATGGCAGGATTCCCAGCCTCTGCCATGGCAGCAGGAAACCGAACGTTTCTTCAAAAGTTTGAAAGCCTTTGATGATTTCCTGGCTTCAGATGCTCCGCTTGCTGCTCCGGCAGAAAAGCTCTTTCAAGGGCCAATCGCCGACGCGCTGACCCATACCGGCCAGCTCGCCATGTTGCGGCGCATGGCAGGATGTCCAATGAAGGGTGAGAACTACTATCGCGCAGAAATTACTGCGGGCCGCGTTGGTGAAGACCAGGCGGCTCCCGTGCGCGAATTCTAAATTCGCGAAGTGAATCTCAGCGACTGAGGAACAGAACGATCAAGGATTGGTCGTTATCTCGCCGATATTGGCCACCGTGTCACCCTTCTTCATCGAAGGCACGCCGCAGATGTACAACACCACGCCTGCTGCGGGCGCGTGCGCTTCGTAAATTGTCTTGCCGAAATAATCCGTCACATAGCCGATCTTCATTCCTTGTTCCACGTACGTCCCGCGCTGCACCAGCGGATAAAAGATGCCTGGCTGGTCGCTCGCAACAGTATCAATCTTGCCGAACCATACCGGATGCTCCACCATGGTGGGCGCTCCCGGCAGCATCTTGAGATAGCGCATCAAGCTCAATGTGCCATTCACAAGAAGCGCAACGTCATCCGGCTGAACCGTGCCTGAGTAACCGGCTTCCACTGCGATCGCCGGCTTGCCGCGCGTGCCTGCGGTGTTGTCCAGATAACGTGAGGCGTTGGGATCTTTAGGGCGGTCACCCCAGACGATGATGTGGTCCAGCCCGAACGCCAACACCATGTCGTGCGTGGTGGCATCCTGCTTCGCGTTGCCGGATTTCGGCCAGTAGGCGTATGGCCGCAAATTCTCATCCAAGTCGCCGCCGTGATAGTCCACAAGATAGTCGCAGCGTTCCACCACCTGTTTGGTGATCGCGTATGACGCGCGCTCCGTCTGCGTGCCATCCGGCTTGCCCGGATAAAAGCGGTTCATGCTCTTGCCGTCCACTGGATTCACATGCGGCACTTTTTGTTCGAATGAAGCAATGTTGACCAGCGGCAGAATGACGACGGTGCCAGAAATCTGCGCCGGATCGAGCGACTGAATCATCTTTTCCAGTGCGATGATGGAGGCGTACTCCGTGCCATGCGCTCCGCTCACCAGCGCCAGCACCGGCCCTGGTTTGGAGCCATGAAACACCGCAACAGGAATGGAGGTACCGGCATCCACTCCGGCAGGGACGTTTATAAATCCTGTTGCTTTTTGCCCAGGCGCTGCCGCGGCACTGCCCACGGTAAAGCTGCTTTGCGCCAGCAGGCAAATGGAAGACAGTACAGTCAGCGACAGTAGGCAAATCCTCTTCATCGGTTTCATAGCTCGAGCAGTATAAGCCCAGCGCGCCATAGGCAAGAATTTTTCGTGCATCGTCCTTTTGGCACTTCGTTCTGATACAAGTCGTGCGAAACTTTCCCTGGGGAACGCCATGCTCGAAAATCTCTTTCAAGATCTGCGCTATAGCGCGCGCATGCTCCGGAAAAACCCAATCTTCAGTTTCATCGCCGTGCTGACGCTGGCGTTGGGCATCGGCGCAAATACCGCAATCTTCAGCATTGTTGATGTGCTCCTCTTCCGCCCGCTTCCGGTCTCGCGCCCAAACGAGCTGGTGCGCATCTTCTGGGGAGACAACAGAGGAACTGGCAGCAATCATTTCATCTCGCTTCCTTCTTACGAGCAGTATCGTGACAACACCGATACATTCTCCGGCTTGGCTGCTTACGTGGACCGTTTCCCCGCCAACGTTTCTGCAGGTAAGTTCGGCACGGAGCGGGTTGATGCCGGCATGGTCACCGGAAATTACTTTCAGCTGATTGGCGCCCATAGCAGCTTTGGCCGGACTCTGGTTGCTGACGATGATCGTCCCGGCGCTCCGCCAGTCGTAATGCTAGGCCACAATTTCTGGAGGCGCCACTATCCCCATGACTCCAGCGTGCTCGGCTCGCAGATTCTGGTGGATGGACAATGGTTCACCGTTGTCGGAGTCACTCCTGCAGGCTTCGGCGGAGTTTCTTTTGAAAACTTTCCTGAAGTCTGGATTCCGCTTTCGCACGCCGTTCAAATTGATCCGCTGCTCAAGAGCCAGATTCCGCTCCACCATGATTCGTTCTCTCCCTTCGCCGTCGTGGGCCGGTTAAAACCTGGCGTTGCTCTGGCGCAGGCGCAGGCGCAACTGGATACTTTGGCCGCTCGGCTTGGCGCGGGCAAGCCCGACGCTTCACAAGGCGACAATTGGAGCCGCCCCTGGCCCACTTTGGTTTCTGCTACGCAAGCAGCACGTCAGGTGAATTTCCAAACTTCCTTGCTGCTTCTGGGAATCGTCGCGCTGGTGCTCTTAATTGCCTGCGCTGACGTTGCCGGGCTCATGCTCGCGCGATCGGAGACGCGTCAACGCGAAATCGCCGTGCGCCTCGCTCTTGGCGGCCCGCGGCGGCGCATCATGATGCTGCACCTGGCGGAGGCCCTGCTCGTTTCCGGCCTGGGCGCGCTAGGCGGATGCGTTCTTGCAGCACTCGGAGCACGTCTGATCGTAGCCACTGCTCCCACCGCCATCGATCTCCCGCTTGAGCGCGCAACTTCCATCCTTGATCTGCGTGTGCTGGCTTTTACCGGCGCCATTGCCCTGGCTTCCGCCCTGATCAGCGCTTTCGTCCCGGCCATCAAGTATTCGCGCGCTGATCTCGCCTTTGGATTGCACAGCGCTTCTGCACGCCTGCACGCAATCGGGAAAAGATTTTCCGCACAAGCTGCATTGGTGGTTCTTCAGGTGGCGGCTTCTGTGCTCTTGCTGGTCGGCGCCGGACTGCTCACGCGGACTCTGTGGCAGGCCTCGCGCATCCATCTGGGCTTCGATCCTGACCACACCGTAGCTGCCTCTACTGACCTCATCCGCCAGGGATACAACAAGAATGCCGCGCTCCTTCTGCTCGATCCGCTGCTGGACTCACTGCGCGCCCAGCCCGGAGTTGAGTCTGCTGCTCTTGGTTCCGCACCGCTGCGTGGTGACATGGGAACCATGGTCAACCTGGAAGGGAACGGTGACGGCAAGAAACAATGGATCCAGGGCTTCCGCGTCACCCCAGGATATTTCTCCACTGTTGGCATACCGCTGCTGAGCGGACGCGACTTCAAGCTCTCCGATTCCGCCACTGCTCCCGGAGTAGCCATTGTCTCTGAGGCTTTTGCGCGCAAGCATTGGCCAAATCAGAACGCGCTGGGCAGGCGCATTGAGCACGTTGGCATTCATGATCAGACATTTGAGATTGTTGGGATCGCCGGCAATACTGCCAGCCTTGACGTGCGCCGCGAATCCAACGGCTTCGTCTATTTTCCTCTCGATCAGAGCTACCTCATGTTTCCCTGGCAGCCTGACGTCACTCTGCTCGCGCGCGGTCACGGCGATCCCGCACAGCTGACCAGCGCCATTCGCAAAGCAGTTGCCGGTATTGACTCAGCGCTGCCTGTCTTCCGCGTTCGCACCTTGAAGGAGCAAGCAGAGAGCATCATGGCGGAAGAGCGGTTCATGGCGCGCCTGCTGCTGGGCTTCGCCGGGATCGCTGTGATGCTGGCTGCGGCCGGCGTCTTTGGCCTGATCTCATACAACACAGAGCGCGCAACCCATGACTTTGGCATCCGCATGGCTCTGGGAGCGCAATCCCATCACGTGCTCTGGATGGTGCTTCGCAAGGGCTTGGTGCTCGCCGTAATCGGTGTCGCAATCGGCTTGGGCGCGGCGCTCTGGCTCACACGCCTTCTTGCCAGCCTGCTCTTCGGCGTAAGCCCAACAGATCCGATCACGTTTGCAGCAGTCAGCGCCATGGCAGTGCTTATTGCTCTGTTGGCCTGCTATCTGCCCGCGCGCCGCGCAACCAAAATCGATCCGCTGATAGCGCTGCGAACTGAGTAGCGGCTGCAAAATATTCGTTCAGTGATACGAAGCAACGAAGAAGCAGGGATCGACAACCGCGGCAGTATTTCACGCGGATTCCGCAATTGCCTTTTGCTTTCGCGTCCTTCATTGCCCGTGTCGCGAGCGCGCTGATAAGATTAAGAGTTTGCCACCAGCACTCCAATCCTTACTGAATAGGCAGTCTTATGAGCACACAAGCAACTGATATTGCAATCGTAAGCGGCGCGCGCACGCCCATGGGCCGCTATTGCGGCAAATTGCGTGATTTTACCGCCATGGACCTGGCTGCCGTAGCCGGCCAGGAGGCCATCCGCCGCGCTGGCATTGATCCCAAAGAATTTGACCACGCTGTCTTCGGCAATGCCCAGCAGACCTCCGGTGACGCACTTTATGGCGCGCGCCACGTAGCTTTAAAAGCCGGGCTTCCCATTGAAACGCCGGCACTCACCGTGAACCGGCTATGCGGATCGGGAATGCAGTCGCTGGTGAATGCCGCCCAGATGATCCAGCTCGGCGAAGCCAGCACCGTTTTGGCTGGTGGCATGGAGTCCATGTCGCAGGCGCCGCACGTGATCCGGGGCTTGCGCTGGGGACTCGGCCTGGGCGAAGGCAAAATGGAAGACTCGCTCATGGTGGCCCTGCTTGACACCTATTGCGGCCTCTACATGGCCAACACCGCTGAGCTTTACGCCGAGCAGCAGGGCATTACGCGAGAAAAGATGGACGAGTTCTCGCTGCAGTCGCAGCAGAAGGCCGGCGCGGCCCAAAAGGCCTGCCGCCTGGCAGAAGAGATCACGCCGGTTGCGCTGAAGAACCGCAAAGGCGAGCCCACGGGCGAGATGTTTGAGAAAGATGACCACCTCCGTCCCGAGACCACGATGGAAGGGCTAGCCAAGCTGAAGCCGGCATTTGGCAAAAATGGAACGGTCACGGCCGGAAACGCCAGCGGCATCGTGGATGGCGGCGCTGCCGTGGTGATGACAACTCTCGCCCAGGCAGAAAAGCGCGGTCTCAAGCCGATGGGCCGCATTGTGAGCTGGGGCATTGCCGGCGTCGATCCGAAAATCATGGGCAGCGGCCCAGTGCCGTCCTCGCGTCTGGCGCTGAAGAAAGCCGGGCTGAAGCTGGAAGACATTGATCTCATCGAGGTCAACGAGGCCTTTGCCGGTCAGTATCTCGCCGTAGAGAAAGAATTGGGTCTTGATCGCGGTAAAGTAAATGTAAACGGCGGAGCCATTGCGCTCGGCCATCCGCTGGGCGCGACCGGCACGCGGCTGGTGATCACGCTGTTGTACGAACTGCGTCGCCGCAAAGCCAAGTACGGACTGGCCACGGCGTGCATCGGCGGTGGCCAGGGCATTGCGATGATCGTGGAGAATTTACAGAGATAAAACCAACCACAAAGGACACGAAGGAGCACAAAGGAGAGAAGCATTACAAGTGACGATGATCTCTGCTGTTCAAGTTGCTTGAGACTCATGCATATGTAATTGAATTCTTCGTGGTCCTTTGTGTCCTTTGTGGTTAAAAAGGGAAATATGCAAATCAAAAAAGTAGGCGTGCTCGGCTGTGGCCTGATGGGCTCCGGAATTGCCCAGGTGAGCGCCGTAGCCGGTTATGACGTAACTGTGCTCGAGCAGGAGCAGAAGTTTCTAGACAAAGGCTTTGCCGGGATCGAGAAATCCCTGAACAAATTCGCCGAGAAGCCAGAGAAGAGCGGCGTCACGCCGGAAAAGGCCAAAGAGGCTCGCGCGCGAATCAAGGGCACCACCAGCCAGAACGATCTCGCCGACTGCGACATTGTCATTGAAGCCATCATTGAAAACGTGGATGCGAAAAAGAAGATGTTCGCGGAGTTGGACGCGATCGTAAAAAAAGATGCCATCTTCTCCAGCAACACCTCTTCCATCTCCATCACTGAGGTTGCTGCCGCCACCAAGCGCGCAGACCGCTTTGTGGGCCTGCATTTTTTCAATCCTGTGCCGCTGATGAAGCTGGTGGAGGTTGTGCGCACCATCGCCACCAGTGACGCGGCTTTTGAAGCCGCTTATGAATTTGGCAAAAGCCTGGGCAAAGTTCCCGTCCGCACCAGTGACAAGACCGGCTTCATCGTCAACCGCCTGCTGGTCCCCTACCTGCTTGACGCCGTCCGCGCCTACGAAGAAGGCGTGGGCTCGATCCCTGACATTGATAATGCTATGAAGCTAGGCTGCGGCTACCCCATGGGACCGTTTACGCTTTTGGATTTTGTAGGGCTGGACACAACGTACTACATCTCACGTGTCATGTTTGACGAGTTTCGCGAGCGCCGCTTTGCTTCGCCGCCGCTGCTCAAACGTTTGGTGATGGCCGGATGGTATGGCAGGAAGAATGGCAAGGGATTCTACGATTACACGGATCCGAATAATCCTGTTCCACAGAAGTTTTAGCCGCTGATCAACGCAGATGAACGCTGATCTGAATGGCTTATCTGCGGAGATCAGCGTTAATCTGCGGCAAAAAGGTTTTTGATGACCCTTCAAAATATCAAACTCGAAAAAAAGAACGCCATCGCTTACGTCACCATTGACCGGCCCAAAGTTCTGAACGCCTTGAACATGGCCACCATGCAAGAGCTGTGGCAGGTCTTCAGTGAATTGAAAGACGACAAGCAGATTCGCGTTGTCATTCTCACCGGCTCGGGCGAAAAGGCATTTGTCGCCGGCGCCGACATCAATGAGTTGGCAAAGAACGATCCGGTCGAAGCCAAGGCCTACACGCACAAAGGGCAGGCCACGCTCGATCTGATTGAGAACCTGGGCAAGCCGGTCATCGCCTGCGTCAACGGCTTTGCGCTCGGCGGCGGCTGCGAAATCGCCATGGCCTGTACCATGCGCCTGGCCAGCGAGAACGCCAAACTTGGCCAGCCTGAAGTCAAGCTCGGCATCATTCCCGGATACGGCGGCACGCAGCGGCTTCCGCGCCTCGTCGGAACAGGACTGGCGATGCAGATTCTGCTCACAGGAGAGATGATCACCGCACAGGAAGCCCACCTCATCGGCCTGGTGAATGAAATTGTTCCAGTGGAGCGGCTGATCGCGCGCGCGGAAGAGATCGCGCAAAAGATCATCGGCATGGCGCCGCTGGCAATCCAGTACTGCATGGAAGCCGTAAACCAGGGCATGAACATGACGCTGCAGGAGGGCCTTTTTCTTGAAGCGACTCTCTTCGGCATCTGTTGCGCTACGGAAGACAAAAAAGAGGGGACCACGGCTTTTCTGGAAAAGCGCGCGGCCAACTTCCAGGGCAAGTAAGTATGCATCCTGAATGGGATCCGGCCAAGATGGCCACCGCTGGCACCTTTTACAACTTGCAGGAAGCCGATGTTGTAGTGGGCTTGCTTGAATCTTGCGGCATAGACTGTTTGTTGTGCGACGAGCACATGCATCGCGTGCATCCGCTGGCCACTGACATAATTGGCGGTGTGCGCGTACAGGTGCGGGAGCAGGACTTGGAAGTGGCGAAAGAGCTGATGAAGGAATACGTCCCTGAACCCGAGCCGCCTGCGCCTATTGAATGAACATCGGCAAGAATTACCGCGGATTTGCGCGGATGAACGCGGATCAGCCTATAGCAACTGGCAATTAGCTAGGCGGTAAGGCAGCGGCAGTCGTGAGCATACTATAGTTTAAATTTATATCTGCGCCGATCAGCGTTTATCTGCGGGGAAAGGCTTTGTGATTAAAGGCATCACCACAATCCGGCACGCTGGAAGCTCAAAAGAGTTCAAAGCACTGACCAAGCTTTTTGACGCGCTTGGCTTTGAGCGCGGAACGCCGTGGCGTACAGCTCGCGGGCAGGGTGCTCCATTCAAAGTGCCAGTGGGACGGCTTGAGATTGTCGAGGGTCTGGAAACCATCCACGCCGATATCTGGGTTGAGGTCACGGACCTGGATACGGCGCGCGAAATTCTCCAGAAGGAAAAATCCAAAGTGAGTGAAGTCCAGTCCACAAACTGGGATTCACGTTTCGTTGTAGCTGAACCTGCAAAAGGGCTGAAGGTGCTTTTCTGGCAGAAGAACCGTCCTGCCCCGGACGCAATCGAAGGCGAGTTGACCGCGCAAGGCATGCGCTTTGGCCTCGTGGTAAGCCGCTGGAATTCGTTTATCACCGAGCGTCTTTTGCAGGGCTCGCTCGACGCATTGCGCCGCAGCGGCTCGCGCGAACAGGACATCACGGTGGTGCGCGTACCCGGAGCATTTGAGATCCCCTCGCAGTCGCGCACGCTGGCGGAAAGCGGCAAATACGATGCGATCATTACACTCGGTTGCCTCATCCGCGGCGAGACCGATCACTACGAGCACATTTCCACAGAGGTGACGCGCGGAATCGGCCAGTCAGCGCAGGAGACGGGAGTTCCTCACACGTATGGCGTACTCACTTGTGAGAACCTGGAGCAGGCGCTTGATCGCGCAGGTTTGAAAGCTGGGAACAAAGGTTTTGAAGCGGCGATGTCAGCCATTGAAATGGTGAGCCTCCAGCGCAAGACACGCGGGCGTGCTCACAACAGCTCCGCGAAGAAACCCGCATCCAAGAAAAAGAGCAGACGATAAACCATGGGGAACCGCCGCAAATCCCGCGAGCTTTGCCTGCAAATGCTCTTCCAGTGGGACATGGGAAAGCAGACGCCGGACCAGGTGCAGAAGACCTTTTGGGCGGAGCGTGGCGAGATGGACGAAGAGACGCGTGGCTTTGCCGAAGACCTTTTCCGCCTTGCGGTGGAGCGCAATGCTGAGATTGACGAGCTGATCCAGAAGCATGCGCAGCACTGGCGCGTGGAGCGCATGGCCGCCGTTGACCGCAACGTCCTCCGCACCGGCGTCGCTGAGTTCCTGGGCTATAAGAAAACACCCAAGCCTGTGGTGATTAATGAAGCTCTGGAAATTGCACGGAAATTTTCCGCGCCAGAGTCGGTCCAGTTCATCAATGGAGTGCTGGATTCCGTGGGAAAAGAAATCAGCTCTGAAGTGCCAAGGCCGAGCTGAAGCCACTGCCCTGTAAATTCGCTAAGCGCTCACTTCTGCAGGTAAAACAAACCACGCTCGATCTGCAATTCGCACTGGTGGAATGCCGATGCCAGGTTCTCAATGACGTCGGTGGCAACAACGGTGTTCTCGTGTAGCTTGTCGCGTGCAAAGTCACCAGCCAAGCCGTGCAGATACACGCCTGCGGAAACGCTTATGTCTCGAGCAGGCGTTGAAGACTCGGCAGATTGCTTTCTGGCCAGCGCCGCGCCGATGATGCCGGAGAGCACGTCACCTGAACCGCCTTTTGCCAATGCAGGATTGCCAGTCATGTTGATCCAAATTTCGCCGGAAGCGCCGGCCACAATTGTGCGCGAGCCTTTCAACACCGTGCACCAGCCGCTCTCGCGCGCCATTCGTCGCGCCACTCCAAGCCGGTTCGACTGGATCTCTTTAGTAGAAACACCCAGCAGACGGGCAGCCTCTCCCGGATGCGGCGTCAGCGTTCGGAAAGGCGTGGCGCTGGCTTTCAGCTCTTTATAATATCCATCGAATGCATTCAGGCCATCGGCATCAAGCACCAGCGGCGCCGGACATCGCGCTACCAGCTTGCGTACTAATTCTGTCGTTTCTGAATTGGTGGAAAGCCCCGGGCCAAGCACCACAGCATCTTTTTCGTGGAGAAGCTCATCAACCCGGCGTTCCGCCTGAAGTGAGATTGCTCCTTCGCTCGTTTCCTGCAGCCACTCTGTCATCAACTCCGGAGCAAAGCCTGCGACCGTGGCTTGGATCGACTTTGGGCAAGCGACCGTAACAAGTCCCGCACCCGTATGCAAGGCGGCCATGCCGGCCATGGCTGCAGCGCCGGCCTTGCCTGTTGAGCCACCGATCACCAGCACGTGTCCAAACAATCCTTTGTGAGAATCAGGCGGTCGCGGTGGAAAAGCGATGCCTACTTCCTGCCCGGTGATGACCTGCAACCCGGTTTTGTTGGAGGTCATCACTGGAGCAACGCCGATTTCACTAACGGCAATGAGGCCAGACGTAAGCTCGCTGAAGACATGCGCTGGTTTCGGCGCAATAAAAGTGATAACGCCGTGCGCACAAATCGCATAGGCACGGGTGTGATGCGCCGGAGTTGTATCGTCCGCGTTGATGCCTGAAGGCAGATCAACGGCAACAACGGTCCTGGATGCATTGTTGATCATCTCAACGGCTTTTGCCGCCAGGCCGCGCAATGGCGGTTTGAAGCCAGTGCCGACAATCGCATCCAGGATCAGATCGGCATGCAATGCTTTTTTTACCTCTTCTGCGCCCAAGGCTCGCTCATCTGCGATCCAGATTGGCTCAAGGTTTAGACGGGAGCACATTGCCGCGGCATCGGGACTCAGTTGGCTTACATCGCGGGCCAGGATGATCACGGAGACGTTGTACCCCGTTGTGCGCAGCGCCTCGGCTGCCACCAGGCCGTCTCCGCCATTGTTGCCCTTGCCGCACACCGCGCACACAGATCGAAATTTGAAATTGGCGATGCAGAACTGAGCTGTGGCATGCCCGGCCGCCTGCATCAGGACCAGCGTGGAACCTCCCGGCCGGCTGATGGCCTCGCGCTCTGCTTCGCGAACCTCGTCAGTGGTGAGAATTCTCATGAACGGACTTGCAAGTATTCTGTGGAAGTGAAATGGCGGTCATGCCCGCCTAGTCTTTTCTTGTATTGCCGATCTCTGCGATGATCTCCTGGCCCAGCATTTTGCTGCCGTCGTAGAGCACTTCAATCAGCCGCGAGCGAGCAGAGCGGGCATTAGCAATGGCGGTTGCAAGCTCAGTACTAGGGAACAGCCCGATGATCTCCCACTTGTTGTTGCCCGTTTGCACCCAGAGTTCGTATTGCTTCCACTTGGCCATGGATAAATTTAGTGTCTCATAAACAATCGGTTCAGCCGCGAATTCCCGCGAAGGAACCCGAATTACAAATGTTCGCGATGTCCGCGTTCGTTCGCGGCTAAGAATGCTTACTTGCTTGTATGCTGTGGCTGCGCTCCCGCGCCGGTGTCCATGCCTTCCCAGCCAGCCTTCTCTCCCTGATTTTGTTCATCGAGCCATTTCTTGAGCGGCGCAAAGTAATCCAGGATCGCTGTTGCGTCCATCTGGCGCTGGCCGCTGATGGCCTCCAGCGCATCCGGCCACGGCTTGCTCTTGCCCATGCTGAGCATCTTGTTCAGGCGCTCGCCTGCAGCTTTGTTCTTGTAAATGGAGCAGCGATGCAGTGGCCCTTTTTGTCCGGCAGCTTCGCACAGCCCGCGATGGAACTGGAACTGCAAAATTCGCGCCAGGAAGTAACGCGCGTAGGGAGTATTTGACGCGATGTGATACTTGGCGCCGGGATCGAAATCAGCTTCGCTGCGGTCCACCGGCGGCGCCACGCCCTGATATTTTTTCTTCAGGTCCCACCATGCTTTGTTGTACTGCGCCGGCGTGACCTCGCCGGAGAAGACCTCCCAGCGCCATTTGTCAATCAGCAGGCCAAAAGGCAGGAAGGCAATTTTGTCCATGGCTTGCTTGAGCAGGTAGCCGATATCCGAACTCTCTGGCGGCACCTGGTCAATCAGCCCAACTTCCTTCAGATATTCCGGCGTAACGGAGAGCGCAATGGTATCGCCCACTGCTTCATGAAAGCCGTCGTTCGCGCTGTCCTGGAAGAGAGGCGGCTGGTCTTTGTAATCACGCTGATAAAAATTGTGGCCCAATTCGTGATGAACCGTGACGAAGTCCTCGTCACGAATCTCAATGCACATTTTCAAACGCAGATCGTCTTTCTGGTCCACGTCCCAGGCGCTGGCGTGGCACACCACGTCACGGTCCTGCGGCTTCACAAAGAGCGACCGTTCCCAGAATGTTTCCGGCAGCGGCGCAAAGCCCAGCGAGGTGAAAAAGTTCTCGCCGTACTTGACCATCTTTTTTGCATTGTCGAGCGTTGCTGGCCCGGAACCCAGGCCTTGTTTCTCAAGCTGCTTGGTCAGGTCATAACCTTGGCCACCATTCGCAGGAGCAACCAAAGGATAGACATTGCCCCACTCCTGCGCCCACATGTTGCCCAGCAGGTGCGAGGGAATCAAACCGTCAGGACGCTCGGCTGCTTTGCCATATTTCTTGATGAGCTGCTTGCGGACATAGGTATGCAGCGAGACATAAAACGGCTCAACCTGCCGCCATAGTCGTTCGAGCTCGGCGCTGAATTCTTCGGGAGACATGTCATAGTTGCTGCGCCACATTGCGCCTGTGTCTTTAAAGCCCAGCTCTTTTGCGCCTTTGTTCGAAAGCTCCACAAAGCGCGCGTACTTCTCCTTCATCGGGACAGAAATCTTGTGCCAGCCCACCCAGGCATCCAGCAACTCGTCAGGATTGGTGCTGGTGGCCAAGATGCGGCTGAGGTCGTTCAGTGAATAGCACTTTTGCTTGCCTTCAACCTGCTTGCAATACTTGCCTTTGCCATACATGCCGTCCAGCTTGCTGGCCAGTTCGGTGAGCTCTTTGCGCTCGGCGTCATTATTTGGCGCGGGCGCCACCAGTGAAAGCTTCAGCAGCATGAATTTTCTTGCCAGATCCGGGGGCAGCTTCATGCCATCAAAGCGGCGGGCATCAAGCGCAAGCTGCGTTACTACTGCGGTGAGTTTCTCATTGGCCTGCGCCGAGAGGAGCTCAGTATCGTCAGTAATGAAGTTTTCCTGCACCCAGCCGGCGCGGCTGGCTCGGACCGTGAGGTCCTCAAGCTGGTCTTCAGCCTTCTTCATGAATGCCTCAGCCTCGGCGACCGTGGGCTTGCCTTTAGCATGCGTCGCGGCTTGCCCGCCGGTTGGTTTTGAAGCCTGCTTGCTGTCGCCGGAAGTTTGCGCCATAACCGTACAGGCTGCGAAGACGACGAGAGCCACCAATCTTGAGATTCGCTGTGACAACATGGTTCCTCCCCAGAGATGAAACTGATTAGCCTAGCTGGTTGGTAGCTCTGGATGCAAATTGAGCCGCTTTGCGGGCGTGACGGCAGCGGAAGCCCAGAGGCGAGAATCCTGAGCGACTCCGAGGGCTTGCAGAGGAGAAGTCGGAAGGATCTTCTGCATTCCGGACTAGCCGTTCCGCTCGCTCCTGAACTGTATGATTCTCCGCCGGTCCCGCTTTGACGGCCTGCCCGCTGGCGCGGGCGAGTAGTTCATCGTGGCCTTCCGCTCTTCGCGCGCTTTCTGCCGCAGCTCTTTGCTTCCCTCGGTCTCGCGATAGAGCGTCTGCGCCACGGCTGCAGGGCCACGAATTTCGCTGAGCTGCAGGACCTCAACTTCGAACTCGCCGCCTTCAGTTTTTATGTGCAGCATGTCGCCGGCCTTGATCTCGCGGGCTGGCTTGGCCGACTGATGATTGGCTTGCACCCTACCCAGCTCGCAGGCCTTTGCCGCCAGCGCGCGGCTCTTGAAGAAGCGCGCTGCCCAAAGCCATTTATCGATACGAACGCCAGTCATGGAATTTATTTTTCCTGTAAGTTGAGCAAATAGCAATTAGCAATTGGCAACTAGCAAAATCACGGTTATCAGCATGCGAGAGTATCTTCCACGCCGGAGAACGCGCTCCAAGCCATTTGGGATCAGGTTTGTCTAATTTGCTATTTGCCAATTGCTATTTGCTCCCGTGCGGAAAAACTGTGCACACCCTCTGGAAAACACGTCCCAAACCCCGCCAAATCTGCGTTGACGCCATGCAGCGAATCGCTGACAATCGGCTGACGGCATGTTCATCTATCTTGCAGGGTCAATCGAGTACTCTCCCGATAAAGGGAAAGGCTGGCGCTTGCAGATTACGCCGATGCTGCAGGCACTCGGGCATGAAGTCTATGATCCTGCAGAGGACGAGCTGAAGAACCTGAGCGAAACCGAAGTGCGCGAATTTCGCAGCTGGAAGCAGACAGATCTGCAGCGCTTCCGCCGGACAGTGCAGAAGATCATTGCCTATGATCTTGACCTGATCGAGCATCGCGCTGACGCGGTTGTCTGCTACTGGGACGAGCACGCTGGCCGGGGCGCAGGCACACAGGGCGAGTTGACCTTTGCACACCGGTTGGGAATTCCGGTGTACCTGGTGTGCGGCATGCCGGTGGAGCAGATCAGCGGCTGGCTGCTGGCCTGCGCGACGGAGATATTTACGACTTTTGATGAGTTTCACAAGTTCATAAAAGACGCGGTGAAGGGTGGCCAATCCACCGAAAGCAGCAAGGCCGCAGCGGCAACGATGCCGTTGGCCGTAGAGACGTAGCATGTTGCGGTTCTACGCATAGAATTCCGGGGTTTGAAAAAGGGGAGCTGGAAATGAATGCAATGCGGGGCAATCTGGGCTGGATTGAGGTAATCTGCGGGCCGATGTTCAGCGGTAAAAGTGAAGAGCTGATCCGGCGCCTTCGCCGCGCGGAGATTGCGCGCCAGCGTGTGCAGATTTTCAAGCCCATTATTGACCAGCGCTATGCCAGTAACCAGATCGTCTCCCATGATGATGGTCGTATTCACGCCGATGCCGTCAACAACGCCTCTGAGGTACAGGCTAAGCTGGATTTACGGACAGAAGTCATCGGCATTGATGAAGCGCAGTTCCTTGGCGAAGCTATGGTGGATTTTGTGGTTCGCCTGGCCGACATGGGCAAGCGCGTGGTGATTGCCGGCCTGGATACTGACTACCTGGGCCGCCCTTTCCATCCCATGCCGGAGCTGCTGGCTGTTGCCGATGAAATCACCAAGACGCTTGCCATCTGCATGCAGTGCGGTAATCCTGCCAAGCACACGCAGCGGCTCATTGCCAGCGAAGAATTGGTTGTGGTGGGCGCTGCAGGAATGTATGAAGCGCGCTGCCGGCGCTGCTTTGAGCCAAATCTTGCCGCAGTGGAAGCGGAGAAGAAGAAAAAGATGGAGCTGGTGGCGGCTGCGCGGTAGCTTTTCTCTGAAATCCCGAAGCGAAGCGAGGGATCCATAATCTAGAAAGATATTTAAGTAGTGTCAGGAGCTTGAGCGGCAGCTCTGCTACTTGCGATTTCGATTTGCTCCGGGCTCAGGCTCTTACAGCACCACATACAGTGATAAGGCGGCTGGCGACCACACCCACACGGCTCCCAATCAGGGCATTTACAAAAATCAGCGCTCATCTTGGTCTGCCTTTACAACCAGGTTAGAAATAGGGCTCCCTCGCTTCGCTCGGGGTTGCAGAAAAACTACTCCTCCACTTCCACCATCTCGCCGCGCTCCGCCTTGGCTTGGGTGATGATCTTTTCCTGCAGCGCGTTCGGGACGTAGTCATAGTGTGACATCTCCATGTTGAAGCTGCCGCGGCCCTGCGTCATGGAGGTCAGGTCGGCTCCATAGGTGAGCATCTCCGCCATCGGCACTTCGGCTTTCACTATCGTCTTGCCCGCCTTGTTGTCCATGCCCTGAATGCGCCCGCGGCGGGAGTTGAGGTCACCCATGATGCTGCCGGCAAATTCGTCAGGAATTGTGATCTCCACTTTCATAATCGGCTCCAGCAACGTGGGCTTGGCCTGTTCCATGGCTTTCTTGAAGGCGATGCGGCCGGCGGTCTTGAATGAGAGTTCGTTTGAATCCACGTCGTGATAGCTGCCGTCGTAGAGAATGACGCGAAAATCCACTACCGGATAGCCCGCAAGATAGCCGCGCGCTGCCGCCTCAACGATTCCTTTTTCCACAGCGGGAATAAAGTTCTTGGGAATGGAGCCGCCAAAGATGTCATTCACAAACTCAAATTGCTTGCCACGCTCCAGCGGTTCCATCTTGATTTTGCAATCGCCGTACTGGCCGTGCCCGCCGCTCTGTTTTTTGTGGCGGCCCTGCACGTCAGCCTTGCCGCGGATGGTCTCGCGATAGGGAACCTTCGGCGCTTTCAGCACAACTTCAGTGTGATAGCGGCGCTTAAGCTTGGAAACCATTACTTCGATATGCTGCTGGCCGGTCCCCGCGATCAAAAATTCCTTGGTCTGCTCGTCGCGGAAGAAGCGGACCATCGGATCTTCTTCCATGAGTTTGTGCAGGCCGTTGGAAAGCTTGTCTTCATCGTTGCGCGATTTTGGTTCAATAGCGAAGGTAATCGCCGGCTCCGGCAGCGTGACGCCGGGGAACTTAATGGGATTCGCCTTGTCACCGAGCGTGTCACCGGTGAGCGTGTCACGCAGCTTGGCTACAGCGCCGATATCACCAGCATGCAGTTCAGGCACGGCCACAAGGTTCTTGCCCTGCGGAATGGATAGATGTGAGAGCTTTTCTGTGGTGCTGCGAGTGAAGTTCTGCAGCGTGGCATCATTCTTCACCACGCCGGAAAAGACCTTGAAATAGGTGATGCGGCCGGCAAAAGGATCGTTTGCGGTTTTGAATACATACACTGAAGTTGGCGCAGCATCACTGACCTTGATATCGGCGGCATGGCCATTGCCCGAGCTGGCTGGTTCAGTGTGAACGGCGGAATGCTCGGCTGCCGTGGGGAAGTAATCCACTACGAAGTCGAGCAGATGGTCAGTACCGATGTTGCCCAGGCCTGACGCAAAGAGCACGGGGAAAATCTTGTCGTCCTTAATGGCTTCATGCAGCGCAGGGATCAAATGCTCTTCTGAGATTGTTCCTTTATCAAAAAACTCTTCCATCAGCTCGTCTTTGCCTTCAGCCACAATCTCCACCAGCTTCTCATGCGCTTCTTTGGCTGCGGCTTCCAGGTCGGCGGGAATGGGGCCTTCTTTGCCCTTGCCGCTGCCGCCCATGTCATAGGTGTAGGCCTTCATGGTGACCAGATCAACCACGCCTTTAAGGTTTTTCTCCCCGCCAATGGGAATCTGTACCGGAACCACCTGGCGTCCGAAGGCATTGACCAGGCTTTCCAATGCAGTCTCATAGTTGGCGCGTTCGCGATCCATGCGGCTCACGCAGATTACCCGAGGCAGGTTAATCTCTTCGGCGTACTGCCAGACTTTTTCAGTGACGACTTCAACCCCAGAGACGCCATCCACCACCACCAGAGCTGCTTCCGCGGCGGACATGGCAACCTTGGCCTCATGGGCAAACATAGTGAAGCCGGGCGAATCGAGCAGGTTGATCTTGCAGCCATGCCACTCGAGCGAGGCGATGCCGGTGGAGATGGTCATCTGCCGCGAGATTTCTTCCTCGTCATAATCGGTGACGGTAGAGCCGTCGTCCACACGGCCCAGCTTGGGCGTGGCGCCGCCGGTATAAAGCATGGAGGAAACCAGAGAAGTCTTGCCGGAGTGAGAGTGACCAATAACGACGAGGTTGCGGATATCCTTGCCTTCGTAAACTTTCAAAGCGCCTCCTTCACACGAGCATGCCCGAACTCGATTAGCAGCGATTCGAATTGGAAGTTCTACTTGGACTGCTAGATGTTGGTCAAGAGGGTCCGGGGCTCCAGCGGGACAAGATAAGTACCAATTAAACAGATATTATCCCGCTGGGCGGGGGTTTTGGGAAGAGGGAGAGAATCGGGTGATCTGAATTGCCAGCAAAGCTAAAAGTGCCAAAATCGCCGAAATTGAAAACCAAAATCCTACCGCGGATAAAACGGATAAACGCGGATCGGGAAAGGTGAAGCCTTTTCGAGGTGTTCGTTTCCCGGCCTGCCCCCACTTCCTTTGTTTCTCCGCGTTTCAAAGGTTTTGAATTTTTGTTTTTTCCCGATTACGAGATCACCGGATCACCCGATCTCCTTTGCGCTCTTCGCGGCCTTTGCGGTTAAATACTTCATTATGTGCCGCAACATCAAAACGCTCTTCAACTTTGATCCGCCGGTCACGCCCGATGAGGTCCGCGCCGCCTCGATTCAGTTCGTGAGGAAGATCACCGGCTTTAATAAGCCGTCGAAGGCGAATGAGGCTGCCTTCAATGCCGCCATCGACGAAGTTGCGAATGTCTCCATGCGTCTGCTGAAGTCACTGGAGACCAGCGCGCCGCCGAAGAATCGTGAAGAAGAGGCCGCTAAGGCAAAAGCACGTGCTGCGGAGCGGTTCGGAACGTAGTATTAGCCGGTTGCAGAGAGTGGAGGGATTTACTTGACACGTTTGTTCATCCTGCTTGGGTTGTTTCCTGCCCTATTCACTACACTCCTGGCGCAAACCCAGTCGCAGTCACCTCTCGACGAAATCAAGCGCCGCATTGAAGAGGCTACCCGCGGCAACAAAACCAACCAGCTCAGTGATGAAAAGATTGTTGCCGGCCTGAAGGAGGCGCTTCGCGTTGGAACCAGCAACGCCGTGGCACTGACAGGCAGGCCAGATGGCTTTCTGAAGAACGCGGCCATCAAGATTTTGCTGCCGGACAAGCTACGCACCGCGGGCAAGACGCTGCGCATGGTTGGCATGGGATCGCAGGTGGACGCGCTGGAGGTCGGCATGAACCGCGCCGCCGAGCAGGCTACGCCGCAGGCAAAACAGATTTTTCTCGGTGCACTGAAGCGGATGACTTTCAGTGACGCGCGAGGGATCCTCACCGGCGGTGACACGGCTGCCACAGACTATTTCAAGCGCACCAGCACCACCGAACTGACAACTGCATTTGCACCCATCGTTCATCGGGCCATGCAGAATGTGGGCGTGGTGCGGCAATACAACCAGCTCATGAAGAACCCCATGCTTTCGACGGTCGCCAATGACAAGGAGTTCAATCTGGACGACTACGTTGTCGGCAAAACCGTTGATGGCCTTTTCTACATGCTGGGCGAGGAAGAGAAGAAGATCCGCAAAGATCCTGCAGCCCAGATTACGCCGATTTTGAGAGAAGTGTTCGGGCAAATGGCTGGAGCGAAACGGGCAAATAGTCCATAAAATGCAGTTTGCATCTTTTCATGTTGAGCGAAGCTGCACTTCGGACTATTCGTAGTGGCCGGCCATCGGTAAGATAGACAGCACAAAATCTCACATGCAATTCGGGAGAAAATTATGGACGCAGCTAAACCAACGGCAGCTCGAACTTCAGGAATGGTCTGGACGGGACGCATCATCAGCGGACTCCTGGTGCTCTTCCTTGTGTTTACAACTACCTTCGGCTTCCTGCACAAGGCGGAGAGCGCGAAGCACATGGCTGCATATGGTTATCGGGAGAGCGACTTCGTGCCGATCTCCATCGCGCTGATCGTCAGCTTTCTTCTGTACGCTTTTCCGCGCACGGCGATCTTTGGCGCAATCCTGCTCACCGGATATCTCGGTGGCGCGACCGCTACTCACGTACGCGCAGGCGAGCCGTTCTTTTTTCCCATTGTTGTTGGAGTTCTGGCCTGGATTGCGCTTTATTTGCGCGACGAAAGATTGCGTACGCTGGTTCCGCTGCGCCGCTAACCGGCGCAACGGTTCCGGCCGTTAAGCTGACTTGCGCTGTGGAGGAGTGAAGATGATGATCTTGCCCCGCAGTTCCGTTGGGGTCCATGGCCGAGCTTTTCTTTGATAATTTGCCGGAACGTAAAATTCAATCAATTTCGCCATAACGGCCTCCTCGCCGTTGAGCAAGCGCCACCGCGCAATTACCTTTAACCAGCACTTATTCATTGGTCGCTTACAGGCTGTTAACACCGTTCAGGCGGACAAGTTGTGTGTTCAAAGTGAGCTGCTGGAGTTAAGAAATGCGCAGGAGTTGTGATCTGCCAGGTCTCGCTTATTTGGAGCTGTCACGCACCAGCACCACGTACTCCGTTTGTTCTTTCCGAGTGCTGTTGAATCTGGCAACCTCGCGGAAGCCGGAGCTGAGGCACAGGCGAAGAGCCCGCTGGTTCCATGCAGCTACAGTAGTGCGCAGGGAGGCGGCAGGGTATTGCTGCATTACGTGAGTGACGATGGCGGCCAAGTAGATGGCTCCGCGGCCTTGTCCGGTCAGGTCAGGCCGCAGGCCCATGCCGAGATCGAGGGCAGAATCGGCATAGTCCCAGCCGGGAACACAGGCATCTTCTCCCAGGCAGAAAAAGCCGATCATCTCCTCTTCGCGCAACATGGCGTGGTATTGATTTTCCGGACGCAGCAGCGCCGTGAGCACGTCTCGATTCCAGGGATCCAGATCATAGGCAGCATAGGGCTCAGGATAACGCCATGAAGCCACGGTGAGCGCGTCCTGCTCAATAAAGGGCCGGAAGGTGAGGGCCGGGATGATTTTGGGTTCGTTTCCCATCTTTAAGTTATTGCGAGTCCTGACGTTTGTTAATCAGGGTGGCCCAGACGCCGTCATTTAGTGTGAATCGCAGCAACAGCTTTGGGATAGATACTAAGGCGCATTATTACTGGACAGTAATGGCCGGCAGCGATCACAATTCCAAGTTACCACTTTGTGCCCCGATTTAGCTCTTGCTCAAAGAGAAAGGAATTTCTGCCATGAAAAGGATTTTCCAGCCGATTTTGTGCTTTGCGTTGCTCGTCTCCATGCTGGGCGCACAGGAGAAACACAGCAAAGTTCCGGGAAAAATGGCCACGCAAGCCGCCAAAACGGCCGAGAGCGGCCTTCCTCCCATTATTGACCGCGAACTGATCTTCGGTAATCCGGAGATTGCCGCGGCCCAGCTCTCGCCCAATGGCAAGTACCTGGCGTTCCTCAAGCCGTGGAAGGACACGCGCAACGTCTATGTGAAGGGTGTGGATGAGCCGTTCAGTGCGGCACGGTTGCTGACCACTGAAACCAAGCGTCCTGTAGCCGGATACTTCTGGACCTGGGACAGCAAGTACATCCTTTACGCCAAGGACAAAGACGGCGACGAGAACTTTAACGTGTACGCCGTGGATCCTGCAGCCAAGCCAGCGGCCGGCGCCGATGCTCCGCCTTCGCGAGATATGACCGGTTTAAAGGGAGTCCGGGTGGAGATCATTGAGATTCCCAAGAGCGATCCGGACACGATCTACATTGGCCTGAATGACCGCGACAAGGCCTGGCACGATCTCTACAGGCTGAAGCTCTCCACCGGCGAGAAGACGCTTGTCCGCAAGAATACCGAGCGCATTACCGGCTGGACCTTCGACCTGAAGGGCAATCTGCGCATGGCGACGCGCTCAGCGGAAAACGGCGATACAGAAGTCCTGCGCGTGGACCAGGATAAATTCACCAAGATTTATTCCTGCAACGTTTTCGAGAGCTGCGGCCCGGAGCGCTTCCATAAAGACGGGAAACACGTCTATTTCGAGACCAACAAGGGTGCAGATGTTGACCTGATTTCACTGATGTTGATGGATCCCGAGACGGGAAAGATGGATCTGGTGGAGTCAGACCCGCTGAAGCAGAGCGACCTGACAGGAGCCAGGTTTTCTGAGGCGACGGACGAACTGGTGCTCACGCTGTATTACGGAGAGCGCCGCCGCCGCTACTATCACGACAAGGGATTTGAGAAAGACCTGAAATGGCTGGAGAACAAGCTGCCGGATAAAGAGGTCAGCATTGCTTCGGATACCCGCGACGAGCAGACATGGCTGATCACAGCCGCCAGCGACACTGAGCCGGGCGAGACCTACCTCTTCGACCGCAAAACGCACAAGCTCACGCTGCAGTACAAAATCCGTGAGAAGCTGCCGCGCGAAGCTCTGGCTACGATGAAGCCGGTGAAATACAAATCATCTGACGGGCTGGAGATTCCTGCCTATTTGACGCTGCCGAAGGGAGTGCCGGCGAAAAACCTGCCTGCGCTGCTGATCCCGCATGGCGGGCCCTGGGCACGCGATCTCTGGGGTTACAACTCGCTGGCGCAGTTCTTTGCTAATCGCGGCTACGCGGTGTTGATGCCGAACTTCCGCGGCTCCACAGGTTACGGCAAGAAGTTCCTGGATGCCGGCAACAAAGAGTGGGGCAAGAAGATGCAGGATGATGTGACCTGGGGCGCGAAGTACCTGGTGAGCGAGGGCATCGCCGATCCAAAGCGAATCGGCATCCTGGGCGGCTCTTATGGCGGTTATGCCACATTGGCAGGAGTAACGTTCACACCTGATCTTTATGCCGCTGCGGTGGATATTGTGGGCCCATCGAACCTGATTACGTTGCTGGAATCGATTCCGCCTTACTGGGAGCCGATCCGCAAATTGTTCTATGAGCGCATGGGCAATCCCACTACGCCGGATGGCAAAGCGCTGCTTACCGAACGCTCGCCCCTGACGTACGCCGACAAGATCAAGACTCCGCTTCTGGTTGTGCAGGGAGCGAACGATCCACGCGTGAACAAGCGCGAGGCTGACCAGATCGTGATCGCGCTGCGAGATCGCGGCTATCCGGTGGAGTATCTGCTGGCGCCGGATGAAGGCCATGGATTTGCGCGTCCGGTGAACAACATGGCGCTCTTTATGGCGTCAGAGAAGTTCCTGGCCAAGCATTTGGGCGGCCGTTATCAGGAAGGCGGAACGCCGGAAGCGGTGGCACGACTCAAGGAGATCACGGTGGATCCCAAGACCGTGGTGCTGGCCAAGAAAGTAGATGCGAACTCAGTTGGCGTCCCCAAACCAGCAGTGGATCTGCAGCCTGGCACGTACAAGTACAAGGCCAAAATCAGCCTTGGCGGCCAGGAGATGCAGGCTGACATGTCCACCACAGTGAAAGAAGAAAATGGCAAATGGGTGGCGACTGGAAGCATGCAATCGGCAATGGGCGAGGCCAGCGATGTTTCGACGCTGGAAAAAGGCACGCTGGTTGTGGATAAGCGCACCATCAAGCAGGGGCCGGCAACCATTGATCTTACTTTTGCCGGCAATAAAGCCACCGGCACAATGAACATCAATGGCCAGGACAAGCCGATCTCGGCTGATCTGGGCGGACCAATCTTTGCTGACGCAGCCGCATCTGATCTGGTGATTGCGGCACTGCCGTTGGCGGACGGCTACACGACAACCTTCCGCAATTTTGATGTGCGGAAGCAAAAAGAAAAGCTGCTGCAGTTGAAGGTGGTAGGCGTGGAAAGTGTAACGGTTCCCGCCGGAACCTTTGACAGTTACAAAGTCGAGATAAGCTCGGCTGATGGCGGCAATGACAAGCAGACGCTGTGGATCGCCAAAGACTCACGCAAGCCGGTGAAGATGACGGCTGTGCTGGGAGACATGGGCGGCGCAACGATCACGCAGGAGCTGGTGCAATAAGAGCAATTAGCAGTTAGCAATTAGCTAAAACCTAAGCATGAAGCGAAAGGCCCGCTGGAACAAAGCGGGCCTTTTTGTTTGGTAAAGTGCAGGAATGACGGGCGGCAGAGAAAACGAGCGCAAGGAGCGCGGCGGCAGCATTGTTGCCGGAATGGCGATCTGCTGGCTGCTGAACATCGCGCAGATTGGCATTAGCTGGCTGCTGCTGGTGGCGGATGAGCGCATGTTGCCGATCGCATTTGTGCTGGCCGGGATGATCGGCCTGGTGCAAGTGGGATATGTGGCTCCTATCTGGCGGCTGCTGTGGCGTATGGGAAAGCTGCGAACGGCCAAAGGGTTGCTAATCGCGGCTGCAGTAACAATGGTGATCAACGCTGCGGTATGGGTATTTGGCGCAAAGTTGAGGGTCTTGCTGCGCTAAACGATTACCATCTTCTGAGGAATCAGCGGCTTTCCCTTATACTGGAATGCTTTTATGTCGTCGCCTGCTACTGGAGAAGAGCCCAGAAAATTTCGCTTCCGGTTGCTGCCCACGCTCAAGCGCGGGGAGATGTGGCGCTATTTTGGCCCGGCGTTTGTGGCCAGCGTGGCGTACATTGACCCGGGAAATTTTGCCAGCAATTTTGAGGGTGGAGCAAAGTTCGGCTACACGCTGCTGTGGGTGCTGCTGTGGTCGAACGCGATGGCGATATTGATCCAATATCTCTCAGCTAAGCTGGGGATCGCCACTGGAAAGACCTTGCCGCAGAACTGCCGCGCCCATTTTTCACGCAAAGTGAATTTCGGGCTGTGGGTGGCGGCGGAGCTGGCCGCACTGGCGACTGATCTGGCGGAATTTCTTGGCGCAGCGCTCGGGTTTTATCTGCTGTTGGGCATCCCGCTGTTTCTGGCAGCGCTGATTACCGCAGGCATCGTCTTCCTGATGCTGGCAGTCGAACTTTACGGATTTCGCCGGCTGGAGCAGCTCATCATGGCGTTTGTCTTTGCCATTGCTGCGTGCTATGCGTTTGAGCTGTTCCTGGTACATCCGAATTGGGGCGCAGTAGCGAAAGGCGTGCTGGTGCCGAAGATCAGCGCAGACAGCATCTATGTGGCCGTGAGCATGCTGGGCGCAACCGTGATGCCGCACGTGATCTATCTGCATTCGGCTCTGGTGCAGCATCGTGTGAAAGAAGACGCTGCGAGCGATCATCCGGAAAAGTTGCACCTGACGATGCGCCACCTGCGCTATGAGCTCTTCGATGTGCTGGCGGCGATGAATGGCGCCTGGCTCATCAACTCGGCGATGATCGTGATGGCCGCTGCGGTCTTTTACGGCAGCGGAGTGAACTTCAGCTTTGACGAAGCGCACCTGACGCTGCAGCCGCTCTTGCCAACAGTTTCGGGAACGGCGTTCGCGCTTGCACTGTTGTTTTCCGGGCTCTCATCTTCCACGGTGGGCACCATGGCGGGGCAGGTGATCATTGAGGGATTTCTTGATATCAAGTTCAGCGTTTTTCTGCGCCGTTTGATCACGATTATCCCTGCACTGGTGGTGATTGCGCTCAGGCTCGACGCTCTGAAAATTTTGTTACTATCACAAGTTGTGCTGAGCTTCGCGATTCCATTTGCTTTGGTGCCGCTGGTGGTGCTGACGCGGTCGCAAACGGTGATGACTGATCTGGTCAACAGCCGCCGGACGAATTACATGGCATATGCAGTTACGGCCATCATTGTTGGCCTGAATCTCCTGCTGCTCTACCGAATGCTGGGCGGTAAGTTCTAGGTTTCAGCAGGCATAAATGCCTGCTCCACCCCTCGCAAGGGCAGAGCAATTTATGTCCTGGAAGTTTGTGGATCGCCCCGGAGCGAATGCGAATCCAATAAAATAGGTGAATGATGAATACATTTGGCAGCCGGTCAAAGTTGCGCGCCGGCAATCAGGAATTTGAGATCTATCGCCTGGACGCGCTGGAACAACATAATTGCTCGCCAGAGCGCCTTCCTTTTTCCCTGAAAGTCCTCCTGGAAAATCTTCTGCGAACGGAGAACGGCCGCAGCGTTACTGCGGATGACATTCGCTTTCTCTCGCAGTGGAAGCCGCAGTCTGTTCCCGCCAAAGAAATTGCATTTACACCCGCGCGCGTGCTGATGCAGGACTTTACCGGCGTGCCCGCGGTGGTCGATCTGGGCGCCATGCGCGACGCGATGAAGAAGATGGGCGGCGATCCCACGCTGATCAATCCGCTGCAGCCGGCGGAGCTGGTGATAGACCACTCAGTTCAGGTGGATGAGTTTGCGACGGTCGGCGCATTTGCCGTGAACGCGCGGCTGGAATTTGCGCGCAACCAGGAGCGCTACGCATTCCTGCGCTGGGGACAGTCAGCTTTTCGTAACTTCAAAGTTGTTCCGCCAGATATGGGAATCGTCCACCAGGTGAATCTGGAATATCTGGCGCGCGTGGTCTTTGCGGAGAAGCGCGATGGCGTGATGGTGGCTTATCCCGATACGCTGGTGGGGACAGACTCACACACCACAATGATCAACGGGCTCGGCGTGCTGGGCTGGGGCGTGGGCGGCATTGAGGCCGAGGCCGCGATGCTGGGCCAGCCGGTTTCCATGCTGGTGCCGCAGGTGGTTGGGTTCAAGTTGACAGGGAAGCTGCGCGAAGGTTCAACCGCGACTGACCTGGTGCTGACAGTGACGGAGGTCCTGCGCAAAACCGGAGTGGTGGGCAAGTTTGTCGAGTTCTTTGGGCCGGGACTCAGCTCGCTTCCGCTGGCTGATCGCGCGACCATTGCCAACATGGCGCCTGAATATGGCGCAACGTGCGGCATCTTCCCGGTGGATGAGACCACGTTGAATTATCTGCGTACCACCGGACGCAAGCCCGAGCAGATTGCGCTGGTGGAGGCTTACTGCAAAGAGCAGGGACTGTTCCACACCGCGCAGAGCTCGGAGGCCGAGTATTCGCAGGTGGTGGAGCTGGATTTGAGCACGGTAGAACCAAGCGTGGCTGGGCCGCGCCGTCCGCAGGACCGCGCGCCGCTTTCAAAAGCTAAAGAATCATTTGAGCAGGCGATGCCGACGCTGATTGGACCGCGTCCGGCGATTCAGGCCCAGGCGAGAAAAGTTGCGCCACAGCAAGTAGAGCGCTTTGAAGGTGAGGGTGGAACCCCAGTGGCGCTGGCTGAGGATCCGAACGTTCCCGCTGCGCACAAGGATGTGGGAGAAGATGTGTTCGAGCAGCTGCACGATGGATCGGTAGTGATTGCGGCAATCACGAGCTGCACCAACACATCAAATCCTTCCGTGATGATGGCTGCAGGGCTGCTGGCTAAGAAGGCGGTCGAAAAAGGGCTGAGCCGCAAGCCGTGGGTGAAGACCTCATTGGCGCCGGGCTCCCGCGTGGTGACCGAGTACTACCGCAACGCGGGGTTGATTCCTTATCTTGAGCAGCTGGGCTTTCATATTGTGGGATACGGCTGCACCACGTGCATCGGCAACTCCGGGCCTATACCGCAAGACGTTTCTTACGCGATTACGGAAAAGCAACTCGTGGCTGTATCCGTGCTCTCGGGCAATCGCAATTTTGAAGGACGCATTAACTCTGAAGTCCGTGCGAATTATCTGATGTCGCCGCCGTTGGTGGTGGCATATGCATTGGCCGGGCGCATTGACATGGATATTGTCAATGATCCGCTGGGCCGAGGCAAAGACGGCAAGCCGGTTTACCTGCGCGATATCTGGCCGACGCAGCATGAGGTGACTGACGCGGTGCGGAGCGCCATCAACTCCGGGATGTTCACCAAAAATTACGAGACCATTTTTGATGGCGACCAGGAATGGAAGAAGCTGCACGTTCCGCAGGGTGAGACTTACGTCTGGGACCCCGATTCAACCTATATCAAGCGAGCGCCTTACTTTGATGACATGCCAGTGAGGCCAGGGGCTGTGAAAGAAATCAAAGGCGCACGCGTGCTGGCAAAGCTGGGACACAGCGTGACCACCGATCATATTTCTCCTGCCGGCTCCATCAAGCCGAGCAGCCCTGCGGGTAAGTACCTGCAGGCACATGGGGTGAAGCCGGAAGACTTCAACTCTTACGGTTCGCGCCGCGGCAATCATGAAGTGATGGTGCGCGGAACATTTGCCAACGTCCGCCTGCGGAACCAGCTTGCTCCGGGCTCAGAAGGAGGCGTCACGCGGCACTTCCCTGATGGCGAGACCATGTCAATCTTCGACGCTTCAGTGAAGTACATTGCAGAAGGAGTGCCGCTGCTGGTGCTGGCAGGAAAAGAATACGGCTCGGGATCGTCACGTGACTGGGCTGCGAAAGGGCCGCTGTTGCTGGGGATTCGCGCGGTGATCGCGGAAAGTTATGAGCGCATTCATCGCTCGAACCTGGTTGGCATGGGCATTCTGCCACTGCAGTTTCTTCAGGAAGAAAATGCCGAGACGCTAGGGCTGCAAGGCGACGAGGTTTATGACATTGCCGGCTTGCCCGAGCTGCTGGCGAGCAAGTTTGCCGGCGGAAGGCAGGTGCAGGTGCGCGCGACGAATGCAGAGGGCGTGACCACGGATTTCAGCGCGCTGGTGCGCATTGATACGCCACAGGAGATTCTCTACTACGAGCACGGCGGAATCCTGCAATTTGTTCTGCGGCAATTGCTGACCAGCAAGCCAACGCCGGAGACGGCGAGCGTGAGATAAACCCATTCATCACAGAGGACACGAAGGAACACAGAGGAAAAATCGAAAAGCCATCCTTATTCCTTTGGGTCCTGCCTGTTGGCTTCTGAGAGGATTTCCCACAGCGCCTTGCCCCAGTCGAGAATCTTTGTGTGGCCGCATTTAGGGCACTGATATTCGCGCATGTCGCGGCCGGTGAAAGTGGTCTTTTCAATTTGCTCCATCTCTACTGCGCAATTGGGACAGATCGTTTGCGAGGTCGAGTGATCGGGCATGGAGGAATTGTAGCCTCTTCCTAACGCAGGCCTATGCGCCGTGATAGCCTTTCCTGGTGCTACATATCACCAACGGAGATTCGGTCGTCAGCACCTTCCGGCAAGCCAGGTTTCCGGGCGCCTATCTTTCGTGGCTCGACGTCTTGCACGATGGCCCAGTACCGCACACCGATACCTTAAGCGAACTCTCTGATGTTCGCGCACAATGGCTGGCAGGCTGGTGGGGCAGCTATGAGAAGATCCGAGCTGAGTTCCGCGCGCGCGATCAGGCATTAGAAAATTTTCGAAAGCACGAGGAGGTCGTGCTCTGGTTTGAGCACGATTTGTTCGATCAGTTGCAGCTCATACAGTTGCTGGATTGGTTCAGCGGCCAGGATTTGCAAAAAGTTAAACTGTCCCTAATCCAGATTAATTCCTATCCGGGAGTCAAGCCATTTTATGGGCTGGGACAGCTAAGCGGCCCGCAGCTGGCGCGGCTCTTTCCGATGCGAATTCCGGTAACAGCGGCACATTTGAAAGCAGGGAACGAAGCCTGGCAGGCGTTTCGGGCCGATACTCCTGGAGCGCTGCTGGAATTAACGCGACAGCAATCTTCTCTGTTGCCATTTCTGCAGCAGGCGCTTTTGCGGTTTCTACAGGAATATCCGTGGAGCACTGACGGTCTTTCCCGCCTGGAACGTGAGGCGTTGCAGACTGCGGCAGCAGGACATCGCAATAAACAAGCAATCTATTCACAGGTGAGCAGGCAGGAAGAATCGCCCTGGGGCGACGCATCTGTTTATCTCCGGATCTCCGGTTTGGCTGCGGGGAAGAGCCCAGCATTGGTTGAGGTGAAGAAGGACGAATACGCCATTACCGATGCAGGCCAGCGGCTGCTTGAAGATAAGGCAGACTGGATTGAGCTATGCGGCGGAGTTGATCGATGGATGGGTGGAGTGCACCTCAAAGATGCGCAGTCGAGATGGCGATGGCATGAGAGCGAAAAGACGCTGGTGGAAAGCTAAACAGCGCAGCAAGAGCTTCGAAAGAATTTAATCTCCATACACTGTCACCACCACTGTTCTTTGTCTTGCCCGAACGTCACATTCCAGATGAAAAATCTGCTGCCATGTTCCAAGCACGGGCTTGCCTTCGGCAATCGGGACAGTGAGCGAAGGGCCGAGCAGGGTGGCCTGCAAGTGTGAGTGGCCATTGCCGTCATGCCAGGCTTGTTCATGTCCGTAATGGCGACTGGGCGGGATGAGCTTATCGAGAATCTCGGGCAGATCGCGCTCAAGCCCCGGCTCAAACTCGATTGTGCCCACCGCTGCGGTGCTGCCGATGGTAAAGACATTCATGAGGCCAGTGTGAATGCCAGACGCTCCTGCGATAGCGGTGAGCTGCCCGGTAAGGTCATACATGTGCCCGTGTCCAGTGGTTCGGAAGGAGATTTGCTGCTGGTAGGTCATGACTACTCGATTCTTACTACCCTCTCACTCACCTTGGGAAATTTCTCAAACACCGCCGGATCGTGCCCCGGAATAATGAGCTGAGGCGAGGCGGCGAGCTGCTTCATGCGGTCTTGAGCGCGAAGATTGGAAGCGGCGTCAAGTGTCTGTGCAATAGGCGCATGCTTTTCCAGGTTTTCATAAAGATACATATTGTCACTGGCGAGGATTACGATGCCCGCTTTGGTGCTCACGCCCACATACTGCGACTGAAACGTATGCTTGCCGCCGGTATAGCAGGTAATTCCGGGAAGAATTTCCTGAGCGTCGCCGTTCACCAGACCAAGATGTCCGGCCAGGTTGAGTTTGACTGCGGCAAGCACATCATCGGGATCGATTCCGCCATGAGTCCGTGGCTGCTGCCAGGCTTCACCGGTGTAATAAGTGTATTCATCTTTTTGCAGCCAGATGCGCGCATTGGGAAAGAGGTCCATGCCATCGGCATGGTCCCAATGCATGTGCGTGATGATAACGTCAGTGATCTCTTCTGGCTTCACTCCGGCCTGAGCGACTGCATCGGATGGCTTCAAGAAGTCATTTACTTTCCAACTCTTGAAGAATTGAGGACGATAAAAGCCGGAGTCAACCAGGATATTGCGGCCATTGCCGCGCACCAGCCAGACGGTCATGGCAATAGAAAGTTTGCGTGCAGGATCGGCGCCGGCAACCAAAGCGTTTACTGGAAAATCGGGGATGCTGGCATAGCGAACAGCAAAGACTTCGTAAGCCGGTTTAGATGTGTCAGTCGCGACCGGAGCCTGTGCGTGACAAGCAGCAACTCTCAATAAAAACAACAAAGTGATCGCCAGCACTCGAACTGGATGTATCATTGCACAACCCCCCTGCTTATTCCTGAATACGCACAGTAGATTGCATGAGTAATGAAGTATTGTCGAGAGTCCCACGATTGCCTTCCCTGTTCCGCAGAGTGGCACGCAGCTTCCTGCTTGGTTTTGTCCTCTTTGTATTGGGCGCAATGATGCAGAACCTGCTGGGAAAATATGGCTTCACCGGCCTCGGCGGTTACGTGGATGATTTGCTCCTGGGCGTTATTGCCGGTCTGGTTGTGTTTGCGTTTGAGCAGCGACGGTACAGGGAGATCAGGAACAAGATTGCAATGATCGCCGCAATGAACCACCATGTACGCAATGCGCTGCAGGCTATCTCCTATGCTCCTTATACCGAGCAGGCCAAGCAGATTCAGCTGATTCAGCAGTCGGTGAACCGGATACAGTGGGCATTGCGTGAGATTTTGCCGGGCGCAGGAGAGACAGTGCAGAACGAATCTGAGGAAGCGGGCACTTCCACTAGACGCCAAGAGGGCTGACCGTTGGTTAGGTGATCTCATCGGCCACATCCGCTGAAGCTGCGCGGCTGCACGCCGAGAATGCGAACCATCGGCTCAATGTCACAGGTAGAGCCTTCACGCAGCATGCGTAGCTGATCAGTTGTCACTGGCGGATTCCGCATCAGGCGTTCCAGAAAAAATGCCCCGGTGAACATCAGCGGCAGAGGAATATGAATGGCCGGCTTGCTCACGCCGGCACAGCGTGCAATTTCTGAGAGCACCTCATTTAGAGAAAGCTCGTTGGCGCCGCCAAGCTCGATAGTCTGGTTCGTCGCGGCATCTGCAACAAGCGCACGAGCGAAGCAGGCAGTGGCGTCGCCGATATAGATAGGACGGAAGCGAGGCGAGCCATCGCCCGGAACAGGACGCAGCAGCGGCGCGGAGCGCATCGTCTCCATCATCTGCGTCACAAAACCGTCACCTGGGCCAAAGATGAGCGACGGCCGCAGAATGCAGTATGGAATTCCGCTCCAGCGCACCTCTTCTTCACCACGCCATTTCGTGGTCTGGTAGGCGGCAACGCCATCCTGCCGCACACCCAGAGCAGACATTTGAATGAAGCGCTTGATCCCCGCACGCTTCGCGCTTTCCACCACATTGCGCGTGCCCATATGATGCACCTGCTCAAAGGTGTTCTTCTCCTTCTCCACAATAATGCCGACGAGATGCATCACAGCGTCACAACCCGCAATGCCTTGGTCCAGGCCTGAGCCTTCGACGACATCTCCCGCGATCCATTCCACTTTTTGTTCTGACGTCTGTACCTTGGCCGGGTTACGCACCAGCGCGCGAATGCTGTGGCCTTCAGCCAGCAGTCGCTCAATCATGTTGCGACCCACAAAGCCGGTGCCGCCAGTGAGGAAGATGCGCATAGGGCGATTCTACCGTCCTACTTTCGAACTGGAGAGTTGAGAGTCAGAGCAGTTTTCCCGTTCATATGACAAACCAACATCGCTGATGTTCCAGAACTCCTGCCAGATGTGATACAACTTCGTTTCCCATTATGTCGCTGAGAATTGCCCGTGGTGTTTACAATCCGGAGAAAGAGCGCTTTCACTATTACGTCTCCTTCAAGCCGACGCTCGATCCAACCGAAGAGGAGCAGGGCCGCGGCGTGGAGCGAAGCTACCAGATTGAGGTAGCAATCTCTGTAACAGAAACCGGCGAGCTTGCCGACGTGGCTTTCAGCCTGCCAGACCGGCTCCGTGACAGACGATCGCTCGAATATATTTCCCGGACCCACGCCGCCAACATGGTGGAAGAGCGGGTTTTTGTCACCGTACCTGGCTTGAGCGGCGACTCGGTTTTCGAAGGCAAAGGCAGCCTGGAAGTGGATGCTGCGGGCCGGATCATGGGGCTCGAAATCAATTGAAACTGCCCTCTGAAGCCTCTCTAAATTCTCTCTGAAATTCACACCTTAGTCCTAGCCTAATACCTCGCCTTTGAAACAAATTATCTTCTGCTGTGGCAATGTTTTAACTTCTGGAAAACGCCCAAAATCCAGCTACTCTGCTTAAACCTTTCGGGTAAGACACTCTAGAACCTTAGGAGTCCTCCCTGATGTCAGGCCAGTGACGGTTCGGGCATAGTTCCCGCACCATGAATCGTATTCAGATCACATCGCTCACAGGAAAATTGTTTACTGTAGTGGCGCTCCTCTTGGGCGTCTCGGCATTCGGCCAGATTCCGCGCTCCAACCACGTGTACATCGTCGCGGAAGAGAACCACAGTTACGAGCACATTGTCGGCAGTCCATACATGCCTTACTTGAACAGCCTGCTCGCCAAAGGCGCCACAGCAACACAGTTTTATGCTAACCAGCACGGCTCATTGGAAAATTACCTGATCGTCACCTCCGGACAGTTCCTCACAGATAACAATTCCACGCTGGCCGTATTCAATGTCGATAACATTGAGCGCCACCTGCTGACGCACGGAAAAACCTTCAAGTCCTATGCGCAGACGCTGCCTTACGCCGGCTACACCGGACTTTACTCTGGCGCATACATGAAGCGCCATGCACCGCTGCCTTACTACACTGACATGGCGGACAGCAGCCTCATCAAGAACCACGTTTCCACCACGGAGATGGCAAAGGATATCGCCAACCACACGCTGCCAAACTTCGCCTTCATCACCCCTGATGGCAACAATGATATGCACAATTGCCCCAACGGCCTGGATCCTTGCCTGCAGATGGCCGACGCATGGCTCAAGAGCAACATCGCTCCGCTGCTGGCCACGGCTCCCTTCCAGCCCGGCGGAGACGGCGTACTCATCATCTGGGCGGATGAAGCTGACCTCAGCACTGACAATCGCTGCAGTGCAACCGTCCTCACGGGCTGCGGCGGTCGCATCCTGGTGGCCATGATCGGTCCGCAAATCAAAGCTGGTTACAAATCCACCATCACCTATCATCACCAGAGCGTGCTCAAGACCATGCTGATGCTTCTGGGCGAAGAGACCACCTTCCCGTCTGCCGCTCAGACCGCGCCGCCCATGACGGACTTCTTCGCCGGCAATGGCTCCATCCAGCCGGCTGGCGGAATCAGCATTGTTGTTCCTACAGCCTCCACAGTTACTGGTCCTTCAGTGCACCTGGCGGCTAACGTCTCCGGTCCTAACCCGATCATTGCAACCAAAATCTACGTGAACAGCGCGATCCAGTACTCGGGAACCACAGGCGTCATCGACACAACTCTGAGCATGACTCCGGGAACGTACACCGTTACGTTCCAGGCTTGGGACAGCAAAGGAACCATCTACAAAGCTGCCAGGACCATCACAGTTGTGTCCGGGGCTTCCACCATGGGAGTCACAGTGACCGCTCCTGCCGCGGCAACGGTGACCGGCACCAGCGTCCATCTTGCAGCCACGGCCTCTGCGGCCAATCCCATCAGCAGCATGCGTATCTACGTGGACGGCGCAAGCAAGCTGACCGTAAGTGGCAGCTCCATTGACGGCATCGTTGGCATCTCTGCCGGAGCACACAACGTGACGTTTGTGGCCTGGGACACGAAAGGCGCGTCTTACACGGCGACAAAGGCAATCACAGTCCAGTAACCACAGCAACTCAGTAACCCTGAGCGGGGACCTTGAGCGAAGGTCCCCGTTTCCTCACTCATGGAGCTCTCACGCATGCAACCTCGCTCCTCCAGCCCAAAGGACAAGGGAGAATGTGGGCCCAGGACGAAAGCCCTCAATAGAGAGGATCAAAATAGGAGCGTAGCTCCTCTGGAGGCTATACAACCGCAAGCTAGATTGTCAAAGAACGCATTTCCATCCGCCTGAGCGGTCTTTCATCCACTTCTAAAATGTACCTTCTGGTTAACAGTTAGTGACTCCCCTACCCCCTCCCCATTTCATCCCAACCATCCCAATTTGGCGTAGGTTTATCCCACACTGCCACCGGGACGCCATCCCACATGTGCCCCTAAGGTACGGCCAGGCATAATTTACTTTTCGGTAAATATATCCGGGAACCCTGGGAGAAGCAATTGCGAAAGAGGTCATTGGCCAATTTCGTGAGCGCGTGTTGCCGTACAGAGTACTCTTACTTTTTGCTCAAAAGGCAATTGACCGATTTACATATTTCGATTATTGTAGAAATACTGGAGTAAGCATTTTGTCGCAAAAGCAATCTCAAGACGTCCTCCGCTATGCCGACATGCTCTCAGCCATGGGCGCCGAACCGCGCCTGCGCATCATCCGGCTGTTGCTCTCCGCCCATCCTGAAGGAATGGTGGTCGGTGAAATCGGCGAAGAGCTGAAAATCGCCAACTCCACGCTGTCACACCATCTGGAAAAGCTGAAAAATGAGGATCTGGTCTCAGTGCAGCGGGAAGGAACTTTTCTGCGCTACCGTGCGAACACGCACGCCTTGGAAGAGCTGTTGGGCTTTCTGTACGCAGAATGCTGCACGCGCAACAAAGCGGTTGAGCCCCAGAAAATTGTCTGTTGCCGCTAAGGAGGAGATATGGCAGAAGGAATCAGGGAAGTTGTTAAAGAAAAATACGGAGAAGCGGCTCGTCGCGTCGTCGCAGGGGCGGGAAATTCCTGCTGTGGCGCAGCCGCCTGCGGCACTCAGGTTGATCCAATCACCCGCGATCTCTATGACCATTCACAAACCAGCATTCTTCCGGAAGCCGCGGTAAAGGCCTCTCTGGGCTGTGGCAATCCAACGGCTCTTGCCCAGCTCAACCCCGGTGAAACGGTGCTCGACCTCGGTTCGGGCGGCGGCATTGACGTGCTGCTCTCAGCCAAACGCGTAGGCCCGGCCGGCAAAGCCTATGGTCTTGATATGACGGATGACATGCTGGCCCTTGCCCGCGAAAATCAGCGCAAAGCCGGTGTGCAAAACGTCGAGTTCCTGAAAGGCGAGATTGAAAACATTCCTCTGCCTGATAATTCCGTAGATGTAATCATCTCCAATTGCGTCATCAATCTTTCTGCTGATAAAGACCGCGTTCTGCAGGAAGCCTTCCGTGTGCTCAAGCCCGGCGGGCGCTTCGCCGTCTCTGATGTGGTAGTCCGCGGTGAGGTGCCGGAAGAAGTCCGCAGGAGCATGTTGCTGTGGGTCGGCTGCATTGCCGGAGCGCTCAATGATTTCGAATACATTGCCAAGCTGTCCCAGGCCGGATTTGAGCACATTGAGCTGGAGCCCACGCGCGTTTACAACCTGGAAGATGCTCGGGCTGTTCTGAGCGGCCATGGCATTGATGTGGATTCAATTGCGCAGCAAGTAGAAGGCAGGTTCTTGAGCGCTTTCATTCGCGCTGCTAAGCCGGTTAAGTGCTGCGCCGCTTCGTGCTGAACGTAGGATTTCGGACCGTAAGCGAGGACAATGATGCGCGCGCTATACAACGTGCTCTTTCTTTGTACCGGCAACTCGGCGCGCTCCATCATGGCTGAAGCGATCATGAACCAGAAAGGGCGTCCCAACTTCGTAGCCTACAGCGCCGGAAGTCACCCGAAGGGCTCAGTGCATCCAGGCGCTCTGCGTGAGCTGGAGCGAGTCCACCTGCCAACGCAGGGATACCGTAGCAAAAGTTGGGATGAGTTTGCGCGTGCAGATGCGCCGCGTCTGGACTTTGTTTTTACGGTTTGCGATAACGCCGCAAATGAGGTTTGCCCAATATGGCCCGGCCAGCCGATGACGGCGCATTGGGGAGTGCCTGACCCAGCCGCCGTACACGGAACTGGTCAGGAGGTTGAGCGCGCATTCCATAGTGCGTATCTCATGCTGGAGCGGCGCATCGCTCTGTTTCTTTGCCTGCCGTTTGAAAAGCTGGACAAGCTCGCGCTCAAAAAAAAGCTGGAGGATATCGGCAGAAGCTAATGCTAAACCAGCCTACTCTTGCACAAAGACTTGCTTCTGAAGCTCTTGGAACGGCATTCCTTCTGGCTGCCGTTGTGGGCTCAGGCATCATGGCAGAAAAGCTTTCTGCCGGGAATGTTTCTCTGGCCTTGCTGGAAAATACCCTTGCTACAGGGGCTGCGCTGATTGCGCTGATTCTGGCGTTTGGCTCCATTTCTGGGGCTCATTTCAATCCCGCAGTGACACTGGCTGATGCAACGCAAGGCGGCCTTTCCTGGCGCATGGCTTTGGCCTATGTATTTGCGCAATGCCTGGGAGCAATCGTTGGGGTTTATGCAGCGCACCTCATGTTTGGCTTGGATGTAATTCAGATATCAACTCACCAAAGAAGCGGTGCTTCACAACTGTTCAGTGAATTCGTTGCTACCTTTGGGCTGCTCGCAACCATTTGGGGGTGTTTGCGCGCACGTCTCTCTGCCGTGCCTTTTGCCGTCGGCGCTTACATCACATCTGCTTATTGGTTTACCGCCTCAACATCTTTTGCCAACCCTGCCGTGACTCTTGCGCGCTGCTTTACCAATACATTCGCCGGGATTCGTCCTCAGGATGCGCCGAGGTTCATCCTGATGCAGTTGCTCGGCGCATTGGCAGCCACAATGCTGTTTCGATGGCTTGCCCTACACTGCCCAGAGCCGCGGAGGAAGTCCTCGTTCCTCATCATCAGCTGGAGCCGTAGAATAGCTGCAATGGTCCACACAAACGTCTCTGGTTTTGTCCTCGCAGGCGGCAGGAGCACGCGCATGGGGCAGGACAAGGCAGCCCTTACATTAAACGGACGCACGCTGCTGGAGCATGCGCTGGCGATCCTGCACGGTGTGTGCGGCGATGTGGCCATTCTGGGCAAGCGCGAGCTTTATGGTGGACTCGCGCCGGTCTATGAGGACATTTTCCCCGGATGCGGGCCGCTCGGCGGCATCCACGCGGCGCTCACCAACTCGCAGACGGAGTACAACCTCGTCATCGCCGTGGACACGCCATTCCTGCAGCCGGAATTTCTCCCTTATGTAGCGGAGCGCGCCGTAGAGTCAGGCGCGGTGGTAACGACGCCGGAGATTGCCGGCTACACGCAGCCACTGTGTGCGGTCTATGCGCGAAAGTTTCTGCCCATCGCCGAACAGGCCCTCAAGTCCGGCGACTACAAGATCACGCCTCTGTTTCCCAAAGGGCAGACGCTGGTGATCCAGGAGCCGGAGCTGCGGCGGTTTGCCTTTGGCGCGGAGATGTTTGAGAATTTGAATACGCCGGAAGATATGGAGCGCGCGCGCAGCCGCTTCTCCGGTGGGAACTCATGAGCCATCCGCCTCAACCGCAGCATGACCGGCCCTACGTCGAGTTTCAGGACGTCTCAAAGTCTTTTGGCGACCATCAGGTGCTGAATGACGTGAGCTTTCATGTCTATCCGGGCGAGACACTCTGCATTCTGGGGCGCAGCGGCGTGGGCAAGTCGGTTTCTCTGCATCACATCATGGGCTTTCTCAAGCCGGACTCCGGACGTGTGATTGTTGCCTTTGAGGACATTACTGACTACACGGAGCTGCAGCTGGAGCCTATTCGCAAGAAAGTGACCATGGTCTTTCAGAACGGCGCGCTGTTTGATTCGCTGACCGTGGGCGAAAATGTGGCCTTCCCGCTGCGCGAGCGCCGCGATTTGGACGAGCAGCAGATTTTTCAGATCGTTGATGGGCTGCTGGAGATGGTGGGCGTAAAGCCCATGCGAGACCTTCTGCCGTCTGATCTCTCAACCGGCATGAAGCGCAGCGTTGCTATTGCGCGCGCCCTGGCCGCCCAGCCGGAATGCATTCTGTATGACGAGCCCACGACGATGGTGGATCCTCTGATGGCGCAGCTCCTTGGTGACCTGATCCAGAAGCTGAAGCAGCAGCTCAAGCTCACCAGCATTGTGGTGACGCATGACATGCGCCTGGCCAAAAAGCTGGCAGATCGAATTGTTTTTCTGCATGAGGCCCGGGCGATCTTTGTGGGCAGCGTGCAGGAGATGGAGCGCGATCATGCAGACATTGTGCAGGAGTTCTTAAAGCTTGATGAACTCATTGTTCCTGGACGAGATGATAGTTATTCGACGTACACGTAGCAGGTAGATGCTGCTCTGCTAAATCATCGGTAAAAGTCAGTGCCCATTCTTCCCATATTGTGACCGTACTGCCACCAGCTTCTCGAGTTCATTGCTGTCCAGTGATCGCGCCGTACCCAGCTGCCGCGTAACCATCACGATCTTTGCGTAGTGCTCCACGGCTTCCATCCGCATATAAGCCTTGCAGAGGCTCTCTCCATAGGTGACTACGCCGTGGTTGGCCATGAGGATTGCGTCATGAAAAGGAATATAAGGACGGAGAGAATCGCTGAGCGCCATGGTGCCGGTGGTGGCATAGGGAGCAAGCGGCACTGAGCCCAGCGTGATTACCACCTCAGAGCAGAGCGGTTCGTCCAGCGCGATTCCGGCTGAGGCAAAGCCGGTCGCCGTGCAGGGATGAGCATGCACCACAGCATTTACATCAGGCCTCATGCGGTAAATGGTGAGATGCATCATGATCTCGCTGCTGGGATTATGCGTTCCGCTCAGCTTTGTTCCGTTCAGGTCCACCACCACCATGTCCTGCGGCTTCATCATGCCCTTGCTGACGCAGGTTGGCGTGACCAGAACACGCCGCTCATCCAGCCGCACAGAAAGATTGCCGTCAGTAGCGGAGACAAAGCATTGTTCGTGCAGCATCTTGCCAAAGCGTACAAGTTCGCGGCGCAGAGCGCGCTCGTGCAGCGCGCCATTTGATTGGATCAGTTCCTTCAGATAACTCATGACAGATACCTCTTTGGATCTATGCTGCGCGTTTTAGCTTTTTCACCATCGTAGTCAACGATCTTGAAGCCCGATATATCTGGCCGGCGGTGACCCCCAGGCCAAGCTTGTAATTTCCCACTGCGGCCAGCCCCATGGAGGCAATGCACCCGCACTGCGAGCAATCAGGATTACCGCCGAACTGGCACGGCGTAACTCTGCTTTTCAGGTCGGCAGAGATGGTATGTGTCGTCTGGGCAAAGATGCACTGCTCTGGCGAGGCAGGAGGATGTAAAAATTCCCGGATCACACTTTCATGCATATCGAGCTTCTGGTATAGGCTGCGCAGTGCCATCAACTCCTCGACTGCCCGCAAGCGCTCCTCCCGCGTGAGGATCTCCGGCCCCACCGCCCCGCTCTGCGGAGTGAACATGCTCATCCAGATTTTTTTTATTTCTGCTCTGGCGCTCCAGAATGCGACGAAGTCCTCAAGATATCCCCGTCGCTTCATCATTTGGCCGGTGATGGTGCAATGCACAATGACCTGGCGCTCCCGGATGTTCTCCAGAATGCGCTTATAGGTTGCGGGCTTCCGGCGTGCATCATGCTCCGGCTGCAGCCCGTCGATTGAAACCACAACATTCAGCCGCTCAAATTGCGCCCATTCTTCCGGAATGCGCCTGAAAGCGCTGGTTACTATTTGCACGTAGATTCCGCGAGAATCAAGCAGGGGAAGCAGCTGCGTCACCTCCTGATGGCGCACCAGAGGATCCCCACCCACAATCGAGAGATGCAGCGGACGGTATTCATCAACCAGGGCCAGCACGCCTTGTACAAGCTCATCCCCGCGCTTGTCATGAAGCTGCCTCAGATCGATTCCTCCTACGTGGCCTTCTTCATACGCGTAACACCCGGGACAACGCAGCGGACACTCTCGCGTAATTTCAATTGCAAGAGACGGACGCCGGCCGCTCAGGATGCTTTTCCATGCTTGCATGACTTCGCTGGTCTTCATTGGCTCTCTTTTGCTGGGCAATAGGCCTGAGTTTCACGCCAAGCGCCTTCAATAAACCTGATTGTTCCAGATTGTCTTAAGGTTGCCGGCTCGGCGCATCGAGTGTTGCGCAGCAACAGAGATTTAACAAAGCCGGATGCAGAGCAGGTCAAGCACGTCAACATGCAGAGCGTCTGCGTTGTCAGTCAGACGCGAACATAAAAAAGCGAAAAAGAATAGACCTAAAAAAGCTAGCGGGATAAGAACGAAGAAGCCCAGAGGCGATTTCCCGGAAAACGTGGCATCCATCTCCGGCAACGGCGAGATCAGCACATAGGCAATGCCTACTATCACCGCGAGGGAAATCACGGACTTAAGAGTGGTGGACACCGCTGACATATTATCCGATTTTCAGTGCTGTTAAAAGCGCTTTAACAGAGGCTTTACTGGCATTTGGAGCAGTACCTCGGGGATGAAATGTCGTTTACTGGCGGGAGTCGCTACACTATCAAAGAGACGCACGTATGCAGCTCTACGATGTCATCATTCTCGGCGCAGGCGCCGCCGGGCTTATGTGCGCCATTGAAGCCGGCAAGCGTGGCCGGCGCGTGGCGGTGCTGGAGCGCGCGGAGCGCACCGGTAAGAAGATCCTTATCTCTGGCGGAGGACGCTGCAACTTCACCAACCTGCATTGCCGTCCGGAGAACTTTATCTCTGCTAATCCTCACTTTGCCCGCTCGGCTCTGGCGCGCTATACCCCGGCAGACTTCATTCAGCTCGTCGAAAAGCATGGCATCGCTTACCACGAGAAGACCCTCGGCCAGCTCTTTTGTGACGGCTCTGCCCAGCAGATCGTCTCCATGTTGGAGCAGGAGTGCCGCAGCGCCGGAGTCCAGATCCTGACTCACGCAGACGTCAGGCAGGTGGTCCACCAAAATGGCTTTCTCGTCCGCACGGCCAAAGAAGAGTTTCATGCCGAGTCACTGGTAGTAGCCACTGGTGGGCTTTCCATTCCCAAGATGGGCGCAACTTCTTTTGGCTATGACCTGGCGCGCCAGTTTGGATTGAAGATCATTGAGCCCCGGCCCGCGCTGGTTCCTTTCACTCTTGACCATGACGACTGCCGCAAGCTCTGTGATCTCGCCGGCGTCTCCGCCGAAGTGATTGCTTCGACAGACGGCCAGCGTTTTCGCGAAAAAATGTTGATCACCCATCGCGGTTTCAGCGGCCCCGCGATCCTGCAGATCTCCTCTTATTGGAAGCCGGGAACTCCCATCACTCTCGATCTCGCGCCGGACCAGGAACTGACCTCCGCCCTTCGCGAGCCCAAAGCTCGCCGTGATCTTGCCGCGGCGCAAAGCGCATTTCGGGCCGTACTGCCCAACCGCCTTGCCGACCGTTGGCTCGATCTCTATCCTCCCGCAGGCTGGAGCAACCACGCACTGGACGAACTGGAGCGCCGCGCCCACAACTGGCAGATCACTCCCGCAGGCACTGAGGGCTACGCCAAAGCTGAGGTCACAGCCGGCGGCGTCAGCACTGATGAGCTCTCCGCCAAAACCATGGAGAGCCGCAAAGTGCCCGGCCTGTACTTCATCGGCGAAGTGGTGGACGTCACCGGCCATCTCGGCGGCTTCAACTTCCAATGGGCCTGGGCGTCAGGATATTGTGCTGGTCAGGCAGTCTGATACAGGAGTTGGATAAAGCTCGTTTTGACTGATAACAATGAGCAGCCAGCTCTCCATTTATAATTTTTTGCAGAGGAGTGTGCATTTGAAGATCGGGATTCTCGGGGCAGGCAACATTGGCGCAACGGCCGCGCGGCTGTTTATTGAAGCGGGCCATGAAGTCGCGGTCAGCAACTCGCGTGGGCCGGAATCCCTCAAAGACCTGGTTCGCGATCTTGGCCCCAAGGCTCACGCCATGACGATCGAGGACGCCTCCCGCTTCGGCGAAGTCGTGCTACTGGCGGTTCCATGGCGCAGCCCTGAGGCGCTTCCCCAGTCTGACCTGCTCCGTGGCAAGATCGTGATTGACGCCATGAATCCTTACCGGCCCGATGGCGGTTTCTATGACCTTGGCGGCTCCACTTCTTCTGAAGAGGTTCTCAAGCGCATGCCGGGCGCGCGGCTGGTGAAGGCATTCAATACCATTTATTACGTGCATCTTGCTGAGCGCGGTCGAAAGGATCTTCCGCATGACGAGCGCCACGCCATTTATGTTGCCGGTGACGATGCTGAAGCCAAAAAAATTGTTATCGGTCTGATCAATGACATCGGCTTTGCCCCGGTCGATACCGGATCACTGCGCGAAGGCGGACGCATTCAGGAGCCCGATTCTCCCATCTACAACCGAACCTACAATGGCCGCGAAGCCCGCGAGTTCCTGATCAGCCTCAAGCAGCCGCAATAATCCTTGGAGTACACCAACTTAAGTTATTCACTTGAGTGGCGCTAGGATGAAAAAGGAACTTACCTTTCCAGCAGCACTGCTAAGATTTATCCAGCTTTCAAAAAAATCTAGCCTGCTTAACAAGAGGTTTGCGGATCAGGGTGTAGTAGTGCGTTCCGAAGGTGGAAACAAGTTTTATCGTCCGTTGTTGCGGCTGGCGCGTCCGTATTGGCCTCATCTTGCTGGAATTTTCCTATTGAGCGTGATTGCTGCGCCGCTTGCGCTGCTTCTGGCGCTTCCGCTCAAAATTGCGGTAGATAGCGTCATCGGCAATCATCCGCTTTCGCACTTTTTGCAAGGCATTGTGCCTGCCTCGTTTCATGCTTCTAAGGGCGCGAACCTGCTGGTTGCCGTGGGACTGCTGCTCGCCCTCAGCCTGCTGATGAACCTGCAGTCGTTCGCTGCATGGCTGCTGCAAACCTACACCGGTGAAAAGCTCGTGCTTGACTTCCGTACGCTTCTCTTCTGGCACGTACAGCGCATGGGGCTGCAGTTTCATGATCGCCGTGGAACCAATGAAGTGGCGTACCGCATCCAGCATGATGCGCCGGCGATTCAGTACATCTTTATACAGGGCATGTTGCCGGTGCTCAGCGCGGCACTGAGCTTTATTACGTTGCTTTACGTCACCAGCCGGATTGACTGGGCGCTGGCGGCCATTGCCGTCTCGATCTCTCCCGTTCTCTTTCTGCTGGCCCGCAAGTCTGGCCGCCGCGCTCGTGCAGGCTGGAGCGATATCAAGAAGCTCGATAGTTCAGCCATGCTGGTGCTTCATGAAGCGCTGGCTTCCATCCGCGTAGTCAAGGCCTTCGGGCAGGAGCGCTTTGAGGATGAGCGCTTCAAGGTTCGCTCGCGCCACCGCATGATCGAGCAGGTCAAGGTCGCTTCCGCACAAGCCGCGTTTCACGTGCTCATTGCCAGCACCATTGCCGTAGGAACTGCGGCCGCGCTGTGGGTTGGCGTGCATCACGTTGCGTCCGGCGTGCTCACATTGGGCGAGCTTCTGCTGGTAATGGCCTATATGAGCCAGCTTTATGAACCGCTGCGCACCATGAGCAGCAAGCTTCCTGAGCTGGAGTCATGGATGGTGAGCGTGCAGCGCGCGCTGGCCTTGGTGGAAGAGGCGCCCGAGCTGATTGAAGACAGCCATGCGCCCTCGCTCAATCACGTGCAGGGAAACGTCAGCTTTCGCGATGTGACATTTGAGTATCCAGCGTCTTCATATCGCGCGCTGGATCGGGTTTCATTCGATGTAAGCGCGGGCATGCGCATTGGCATCATCGGCGCCAGCGGCTCAGGCAAGAGCACTCTGATGAACCTGTTGACGCGCTTCTACGATCCTGCGGGCGGCCAGATCCTGCTCGACGGCCGCGACCTGCGCGCCTATCGTCTGAACGATTTGCGGCGGCAATTCTCCATCATGCTTCAGGACCCGGTAGTTTTTTCCGCCACGGTGGCGGAGAACATCGCCTATGCGCGTCCTGAAGCCAGCCGCGAAGAGGTCATCAATGCTGCAAAAGTGGCCATGGCGCATGACTTCATCATGACGCTGCCCAATGGCTATGACACGCCCATCGGAGAAGGCGGCTGCAGGCTCTCTGGCGGCCAGCGGCAAAGGCTGGCCATTGCGCGCGCCTTTCTGAAGGACGCGCCCGTGCTGATCTTTGACGAGCCCACCAGCGCCGTTGACATCCACACCGAGCAGGAAATCATGGAGGCTACGGAGCGGCTCGTGCGTGGAAGGACTACCTTTGTGATCGCCCATCGCCTTTCGACCGTGAAGAATTGTGATCTGCTGCTGGTGCTGAAGCAGGGAAGACTGCAGGCGGCAACCTCAGATTTCGATCTGGCGGTGGATGCGCTCCGCGACCGGCTAATTCCGGCAGCCGCGCCAACAATTGCGCAGCCGTCCTTGACTGAACTCGTACACTAAACTTCTGAAGTCGCTTGTTGGGCAACCGTGGAAGAGCGGCCCTTTTAGGGCCACGCTAAGAACTAAAGAATTTTTGGGTTTAAGCCCCTGAGGTCGAGCTTTGTTGGAAAAGGATTCTGGCAGTGCGATACGTGTCAGGGCACGACTTGAGTCGTGCCGTAAAGCGCTCAAATTTAATTGGGCTTCAGCCCCTGCACATAAAATCCTGGCTTTCGTCATTGCCCTGGTGCTCATGTTTCTAACGCAATTCGCACTCCTTGCCCAGGACGAAGGCAAACAGATCACCATGGCTGAAGCCGTGGACCACGCGCTCCAGCAGAGCAAACTCACCACTCCTTTTCACCTCAAGGCGCACATCTCGGCTGGCAGCTCTCATCCCGAGTATGCGGCAGACATCGAAGAGTATTGGGCCGGACCCGAAAAATGGCGCCGCTCCATTCAATCCGCGAGCTTTTCGCAACTGCTTATTGCCAATGGCACAACTGTCGCTGAAAAAAACACCGGCGACTATTACCCTTTCTGGCTGCGCGATCTGGTCACCGCTATCTTTGACCCGCTGCCTATGGCGGAACAGCTCAGGCACATGCGGACGCAAGTGGAGATCCCGGAAGATTCACTCGAATCGCGGTCATGCGTGAACATGCAATCGAAGGCCGGAATTGCGCCAGTGCAGAACACGGTTCCGTACGCATTTTGCTTTGGCGGCAAGCTCGGGTTGCTGCAGGCAGTTGTTACTCCGGGCTATCGCGCGCAGTTTGCCAACTATCAACCATTCAAAAACAAGATGGTGTCGCGGACCATTACTGCCGACCTCGCCTCAGGGCTGACCATTACCGCAAAGATCGTCGAGCTGACCGAACTGGCCAATCCTGACGAGAAACTATTTGCCATTGAAACGCCAACGTCTCCTGGGCAACAGCTCAAGTCATACCAGGTAGGTGAAGAAGCAACGCGCGTGCTGGCGCTCAATACACCGCTGATCGTCTGGCCTACGGTGCGTGAAGGCAAGACTTCAGGCGCGCTCAGCGTGTACATCTCTACTGACGCAGGCGGGCACGTGCGTGAGGCGTGGCCGGTGAGCTCAGACAATCCGCAGATGACGGAAACGGCGCGCGAGCAGCTGCTGCGCTGGCAGTACAAGCCTTACATGAACCCCGGCCCATCGCAGATGGAAGCCGTGCTCACCTTTGCTTTCAATACCAGCATTGAAAATCCCATTCCGGTGCTCACAAACGCTGAGGCGCGCAAGCTGGCCGTCCGCATGGTTCCGCCGGTAATCACGCCGGGAAAGGCCACGAAAAAGAGCTTCACCCTGCGCATCTCCGTGGACGAGTCAGGGCAGGTCCGAGCTGTTCAGAATCCAAATTCCGTGGCGCCTGCGCTTTACCAGGCCGGTTCAGCAGCGCTCAAAAAATGGCGCTTCCGGCTTTATCTCAACCACGGCAAGCCGGACAGGTTTTACGCCGATATAACTTTCCAAACGCCTTAACCAGCCGCCTGGGCCCGAGCTATGCGTTCGTGGGAAACGCCATGAAACGCCACATCATCTATATACGCATGTATTGCTGAATTACCTACAGGATTGCGTATGAAAACCAAGCTGCTTCTCTCTCTGACACTCGCCGCATTTTCGTTCCTGCCGCTCACTGCACAGCAGGACACGCCGTCTTCTACCAGCACAAACCCGCAGAGCTCAACCTCTCATTCTCAGAACACGCCGGAAAGTAACTCAGCCACCCCGACGCAGAGTACCGACAATCAGAACACCGCCCCTGATCAGCAGCAGAATGCGCAGATCCCGACGTATCGCGTCACCGTGGTTCAGCGCACCACACAGGCTGTTGATTATCGTGACCGCGGCGGCACAACCCAGCTCGATTTCAAAGGCACCTCGCTGGAGCCGCAGGTAACCGGCACGGCCCGCGTCACTGGGCACACAGGCCGGCTTGCTATTGATGCTAACCTGCACCACCTTGCGCCTGCGCGCAGCTTTGGTCCTGAATACCTGACCTACGTTCTCTGGGCCATTACGCCGGAAGGACGCCCGGTAAACCTGGGCGAGCTCAAGGCCAGTGACGACGGCGACTCGCGCGTACAGGTCACGAGCCCATTGCAGGAGTTTGGCATGATCGTCACAGCGGAGCCGTACTTCGCTGTTACGCGTCCCAGTAATCTGGTGGTGGCTGAAAACATAGTGCGCCAGGAGACCACAGGCGGCATTCATCCCATCTCAGCCAAATTTGATCTTCTGCAAAAAGGACAGTACACGGTTGATATCAATGCTGCTCAGCTGCCCGCGACGAATGCAGACAAAAAGACGCCGGTCGAGCTGCTGGAAGCCGAAAATGCCATCGCGATTGCAGAAGCTGCAGGAGCGAACCAATATGCAGCGGACACACTGGGCAAAGCTAAAGCCTACCTTGCTCAAGGTCAGGACTACTATCGCCGCAAGCAGAGCATCACTCCGATTGGCGCAGTAGCGCGCGCAGCCACGCAGGCTGCCGAAGACGCTCGTCTGCTCACGCTGGAAAAGAAGCAGGAGGAGCAGGCCGCAGCCGAGCGGCAGCGGGCGCAAGATCGAATTCAGCAGGCGCAGTCTCAAGCAGAGTCTGAAGCAGCACGCGCTGAAGCTGCTCGCCAGGACGCGCAACACCAGCAGGAGCAGCGCGAATTAGCCGAGCAGGAGCGCCAGGCCGCTGAGCAGGCTCGTGTGCAGGCGGAGCAGGCAGCGCAACAAGCCTCTCAGGAGCGCGCCGCCGCACAGCAGCAGTTGCAGCAAGCTGAAGAAGCGCGCCAGCAAGCAATGCAGCAGCAACAGGCAGCTTCCCAGCAAGCAGAACAGGCTCGGCTGCAGGCTCAGCAGGCGGAACAGGCGCGTCAACAAGCAGTGCAGCAGGCAGAGCAGCAGCGCCAGCGTTTGCTTACGCAGCTGAACCAGGTCCTGCAAACCAAGGACACGGCACGCGGGCTGATCGTCAACATGTCTGACGTGCTCTTTGACTTCAACAAGGCTACGCTCAAACCGGGCGCGCAGCTGCGGCTGGCCCGGGTCGCAGGCATTATTCTGGCCTATCCCGATCTGAAGCTGGAGGTGGACGGCTTCACGGACAACAAAGGCACGCCGCAATACAACCAGGTGCTCTCCGAAAAACGTGCCGCTACGGTGCGCGATTTCCTGGTGAGCCAGAGCGTGAGCCCAAATGCAGTGATCACCCGCGGCTATGGTGAGACGAATCCCGTCGCAAGCAACGCCACTGCCGCAGGACGCCAGCAGAACCGGCGCGTCGAGCTTGTGGTAAGCGGGACGGCAATCGGTACTAACATTGGCCCGGCGAATGGAACCGGCGGAGTTCCCAATTCTTCTCCATCAGCCACAGGCTCCTCGCCGGCTTCCACTGGCGGAATTTCAGGAGCAACGCAGGGCGCCACAGCTCCTGCTCAGCCCAACGGAACTACACCGGGAATCAGCTCGCCTGCCGGAACCACATCGCCTTCAGGAACGACAACCCAGCCGCCGGCTTCTGCTACTCCGCCGAACGGCACAAGCCAGCCGCCTGCGGCAAATCCGCCGGCGCAAAACAATCCGCCGAAGCGCTGAAAGAATGCTTATAAGAGCAGGGTGGAGCAGGCATTTATGCCTGCGTTAAAGTTAACTAGCTTTTGGCTTTAGCCACTGCAGGTAAAAACAATCAAACCTGGATTACAAAGATGCCGCAGAGCAGCGGCATCTTTTTTTGCGCGCTAATGGCGCAGCACCACAACCGCGAGCACCACCACAGCGATCGTCATTGCCGCGTTCCAGATCAGCAGCGCCACCAGCCACTTGCGCAGCCGCTCTTCGCGCGCGGCCACTGCGCGATTGAGCGTCTCGATTTCTGACTTCAACTCCAGCGCGTAAGCCTTGAGCTGATCAACGTCAGCAGCCATCTGGTTCAAGTCAGGTCCGGTAGGGTGCCCTTGGCCTTGTGCGGTTCGCGCCTTGAGCGAATCCCGCAGCACCTGTCCGCCATGCTCAACGGCAATCGGCGCTAATGCGCGCAAAATGGAAGATAACCAGCCCATAAACCTCGAAAGACAGAATACATCAGTCTGTTCAAAAGGCAGCCACTTATGCGTTGGAATTCAAGATCAACATCTCGTTCTTGGTCTGGATGTATCGCACTTCGATACTCGGTTAGAAATTTTAATTCGAGCTTAATGGCTCGCTAATTCAAATCAATCAAATTAATCCTGTCTGTTCAGCATTCAGAGAGCATTTACTCCCTCGGGTCTCTGAGTTGCTGATTGGTCCTGATGAGCAGGGCTTCCGGGAAATTTTTTCGCAATTTTTTCAAGTATTCGTGTGCCTGTAAAGCGCAGTTTTACAGCCTTTGTTTTGGATGTATCGCAGTGCGAGTTGTTTTTAGGGCGCAGGACCGGGGAGGAAGAAAACCCCGGCCCGCCCATATGCAGTTGACACTGGCTCTTGTTGAGCATGATTTGCCCCTCACCGGGCAATTTGGAGGACGAAGATGGTTTCCCACCGCTCCCTTTTGCGAGCAGTATGCCTGTTGGCGGCTCTTTTTGCCCTGGCGCTTTCCGCAGCGGCGTTGTCGAACGGTTTCAGCGGAAGTTATAGCCTAGGGGCCCCCGTTGCGAGTGGCGCAGATGTAGAGATCACAATCTCTCTCGCGGTCACCAACAACAATTCCTTCGATATAAGCAATGCCTCGATAGCCCTGCATGATCCCCGCGCGGCGCGCGTCACCTATGGAAGTTTGAATGGGTTGGCGTTGCCTGCAGGTGCGGCAACCCAGGTCAGCGGTTCCTTCAAGGTGCCGCGCCAGCTCTATGAGTCCTGGCAAAAGGGCAGTTCTCCGGCCATGAGCGTCAGCTTTACTGACGCCCATCGCAAGCCGGTCCAGACATTTATCGAGTTCTAAACAAAAGATTTTTTGGAGGCCAGCCATGCCGGCTATGACACACTTTTCTTTTTTTGCCTCAACATCATTCGGGACGAACACGCGCAAGGCGCAAGCCGGAAAGTTTTGGCTTGTGATGGCGCTGTTGGCGCTGGTTGCCGTGCTGCCTTTGCAGGTGCAGGCCCAGGGCAACTATGTTTACGTGAATAATCAGGCGGCGGCCAATACGGTCTCCGCGTATTCCGTTTCGTCTTCCGGCGCACTCACGCAGTTGTCCGGCTCGCCGTTTTCCACCGGCGGCGTGGGCGCCAACGTTGTGTGTTATGGCCTGAATCGCATTGCTCTCAGCTCGGCCAACAATCTGCTGTTTGTCGCCAATACCGGTGACCGCACCATCAGCGTATTTCAGATCAATCCTGCAAACGGTGGGCTGACCCGGGTAGGTTCTCCATTCCCCAGCGGACTTACGCTCGATAGCTGCCAGGGCATCTCGCTGGCTGCTACTCCCGACGGAAAATTCCTGATGGCCTCCAGCAACGGCCAGATCCAGACGTTCGCCATTGGCGCGGGCGGCGCGCTTTCACTGCTGGGCACAACGACCAATTGCTGCTCGCCGAACGCCAGCATGGTGATCTCACCCAACGGGCAGTTTCTGGCGATTTCGAATGAAACCAGCGTTTCGATGTTCATCATCAATACCGCGACCGGAGCGTTAACCCCGGCCGTAGGTTCGCCGTTCCTCAAGACCGGCTCAGGAACGCTTTCTGGATTGGATTTCAGTTGCGCCGCTGACCGTCTTTATGGCGGCGAGGCCACCGGCAGCCCAGCGCTACTTGATGCCTGGACGGTGGACACAACCTCAGGTGCGCTCACTCCGGTTGCTGGGTCGCCATTCCAGAGCAATGGCAATGATGCCAACGTAGTTCTCTATAGCCCTGACAATACGCTGCTCTTCCAGAGCAATCAGTTCAGCAACAGCATCAATCCGTTCAATGTAAATTCTGACGGCACGCTGGCGAACGTAGGCAAGTTTGGCGCCACAACGCAGGTCCACACGCCCGCCGGCATGGCCACTGATGCGACCGGCACTTTCCTGTTCGTTGCGGATGACGCATTCGGCGTGGCAGTTTTCAGAATTGGCAACGGCGGCGTGCTGACGTCATTGAGCGACCTTGCTATTAATCGCCCCGGTGAAATTCAGGACCTGGTGGCTTATCCGCCGCGCAGTTGCACCAGCGCAGACCTGGCCCTCACCATGACGGCCGCTGCGACAGTTCCTCCGGGAGCGCCGGTTCAATATCAGCTCAGCATCACCAACAATGGACCTTCCGTATCGTCCGCGATTGTGTCAGATACTTTTCCGCCCACATTAACTGCGGGAGGAAACTCTCCCATTGCCAATCCCTCTGGCGCAAAGCGTACCAACAGCGTTTCCGGCAGCAGCGTTACCGGCAATGTAACCATCACCACAACAGTTCCGCACCTGCTGTTTGCTGGCGAAACGGTCTCTGTGAACTCGGTGCCTGCCCCAACTACGCCCAATCCGATCCAGTCAGGAACGTTCCTGACCGATCCCAGCTTCACGGGCGTGTTCACAGTTGCCGCTGTTCCCAGCCCGAACACCTTTACCTACGTCCAGAACCTCACAGTTTCACAGTTCCCCGCGCCCGTACTGCACATTACGACAAACGGAGCTCAGCGTGTGGGCGGTGTAGTAACCATCACGGCGACGCAGGCATTTCAGCTCCCAGCCGGCACACAGATCACGATTGCCGGCGTGTCCAACACCAGCTTCAACGGAACATTTACCGTGGCGTCCCAGCCTACAGCGACGACATTTACCTACGCTCAAGCTGGAGTGGACGCAGCCAGCGGAAACGGCACTGCAACGGCTCCCATCAATGTGCCGCCGACTGACGTTGCCGGCGGCGGCAACGCGACGAATGCGGCCTGCCTGGTAACAAGCGGCACAGGCACGTGCGGTACCGCGAATTTTGCGCCAAAGCCTCCGATTGTGGCGTCAACGGGCGCAAACCGCTCAGGCAATGTGGTTACCATCACCACGACGGTACCGCACCAGATTTTTGTTGGCCAGTCCGTGACCATCTCCGGCGTGGCCAATACTTCATTTAACGGGACCTTTGTTGTGACTTCGGTTCCGTCTCCCACCACGTTCACTTATAGCCAGACTGCTGCCAATGCCGTCAGCGGAGGCGGATTCGCTACCACTACGGCCACCGCGGCCCAGTTGATTACCTTCCCCAACCTGGCTTCGGGAGAAACTCGTTCAGCCCTGATCACAGCCACCACCAAGAGCACTCTGGCCAACGGGACTGTTATCAACAACACGGCCAACATCAGCAACAAATCCACCGTTGATCCGGTGCCGGGCAACAATTCCGCCACCGCCAGCGTAACAATTGGCACCCAGACTTCAACCACGCTGACAGTTCCCACAGCCACCGGTCCATACGGAGGCAATGCAGTAGTTACCGCCACGTTGAAGACTACGGGCGGCGCTCCGGTTTCGGGCAAGACCATCGGCTTCAACTTTAATCAGAACAATAGCCAGTACACCGCAGTGACCGATGGAAGCGGCGTGGCTACAGTCACGGTTCCGCTGGGCTTCACCACAGTCGGCACTCACCCGGCGGCTTTCACCGTGACCTTTGGCGGTGACGCGAGCTACGGAGCCAGCAGCGCAACCGGCGATCTGATCGTAACCAAGGCCCAGTTGACGGTCACGGCCGACAACAAGTCGCGCCTGTATGGCGATCCCAATCCGCCACTGACTTACACCATTACCGGCTTTGTCAACGGTGACACCATTGCTGTGGTGAGTGGAACGGCAGATTGCTCCACGACCGCCACGCTCACCAGCCCGGTGGGTGCGTATCCAATCACCTGCACCATCGGAACACTCGCGGCCCAGAACTATGTCTTCGTCTTTGTTCCCGGCACGCTCACGGTGAACCCGGCGCCTCTGACAGTAACGGTTAACAACGCGCAGCGCGCTTATGGCGATCCGAATCCGGCCTTCTCCGGCACCATCACCGGCATAAAGAACGGTGACAACATCACCGCGACTTACAGCACCACGGCCACCGTCACCAGCTTCGTAGGAACGTATCCAATTACTGCGACGCTGTCTGACAACGGCACTGGAGCCCTGGCGAATTACGCCGTCACCATCAACAACGGAACGCTGACGATCACGCCTGCTGCCCTGGTGGCCAGCGCGAATAACGCAGCGCGGCTCTATGGTGATCCGAATCCGCCGTTCGGCGGCACCATCGCCGGAATCAAGAACGGCGATCCGATCACCGCGACCTATACGACAACGGCAACGCCGACGAGCCCCGTTGGAACCTATCCAATTATTCCAACCTTGTCTGACAATGGCAGCGGCACGCTGGTGAACTATTCCGTCACCATCAATAACGGTTCCCTCACCGTGAGCCAGGCTCCGTTGACGGTAACTGCCGCCAACGCGAGCCGGCCTTACGGCCAGCCCAACCCGGTCTTCACCGGCACCATCGCCGGCATAAAGAACGGCGACAACATCACGGCGACTTACAGCACGACTGCCACTCAGACCAGCCCAGCTGGAACCTATCCCATTGTGCCGGCGGTTTCTGATAATGGCACCGGCGTCCTGGCCAATTACACCGTCACCATCAACAACGGTACGTTGACGGTCACCCAGGCAACTCTCACCGTAACCGCGGCCAACGCAAGCATGGTTTATGGCGATCCGCTCCCGCCGCTCTCAGGCGCCATTACGGGAATCGTGAACGGTGACAACATCACCGCCACCTACAGCACGGTTGCCACTTCGGCCAGCCCGGTGGGAACTTACGCCATCGTGCCCACGCCATCTGACAACGGCACCGGCGCCCTGGCCAATTACACCGTGATCATTAACAACGGAGTCCTAACGATCACCCCGGCGCCTTTGGCGGTGACTGCGGCCAACGCCAGCATAGTTTATGGCGATCCGCTTCCACTTCTGACCGGCGCTATCACCGGCATCAAGAATGGCGACAACATTACAGCCACCTTCGCGACAACGGCAACTTCAGCGAGCGCGGTAGGAACGTATCCAATCGTGCCCACGCTGGTTGATCCGACGAACAAGCTGGGGAACTACACGGTCACTTCCAGCAACGGCGTGCTGACCATCACTGCTGCGCCCTTGTCGGTAACGGCGGGCAATGCCAGCCGTCTCTTCGGCACTCCCAATCCGCCATTCAGCGGCGTGATCACGGGAATCAAGAACGGTGACAACATCACTGCCACCTACGCCACCACGGCAGTTGCAACCAGCCCGGTGGGTAGCTATCCGATTACTCCGACCCTGGTTGATCCGTCCGGCAAACTCGGTAATTACGCTGTCACGTCAACAAACGGCACGCTGACTGTGAATGCGGCGCCGACGGCCAACTTCGTCTTCGTGAACAACCAGGCGGCAGCCGGCAACAGCATCGCCGGCTACTCTGTGGCAGTGGATGGCACGCTAACCGCTCTGGCCGGTTCACCGACTGCAACTGGCGGCCTGGGCGCGAATGCGGCTTGCTCTTCAGTGAATCGCCTGGCCCTGAGCGCCGGAAACAATCTGCTGTTTGTCTCCAACGGCGGCGACCAGAGCATCAGCGCCTTCCAGATTGATCCTGCGAGCGGCGCACTTACGGCGGCAACCGGATCTCCGTTTGCCTCCGGGCTCACGCTCGACGCGTGCTCAGGAATTTCTCTGAGCGCAACGCCTGACGGGCGCTTCCTGATGGCCTCCAGCAACGGCCAGATCAAGACCTTCAGCATCGGCGCCGGTGGAACGCTCACCGAGCTCTCGACCGCTGCGAACTCGGTTGTGCCGAACGCCAGCATGAAGATCTCGGCCAATGGCCAGTTCCTGGCGGTTTCCAACAAGACCAATGTTTCGGTGTACGCCATCAACGGCGATGGTTCCCTAACGCCAGTTGCCGGCTCACCGTTCGCGGAGACGGGAACGGCATCACTCGCCGGTCTCGACTTCAGCTCAACCAGCGGCCTGCTCTATGGCGCTGAGGCCAGCGCGACTGCGGCCTTCGCCGATGCGTGGACCGTGGGCACGAATGGAGCGCTTGCGGCCATTACCGGAAGCCCGTTCAGCACCACGGCGATTAACTCCAACGTGGTTCTGCTCAGCCCGAACAACAGCTTCCTGTTCGCCAGCAACAGCGGCAGCTCAAGCGTGAGTTCGTTCAGCGTAGCTGCGGGCGGCAGCCTGACGAGCCTCGGCCGCTTTGGCAGCTCCGCTTCACTGCACTCACCGGTGGGCATGGCAACGGATCGCTCCGGCAGCCTGCTCTTTGTGGCTGACGATACCTTCGGTGTCGCAGTGTTCAGAATTGATGGCGCGGGCTCGCTCGCTCAGCTTGGCGACGTCGCGATCGCGGGAGCAGGCCAGGTGCAAGACCTCGTGGCCTATCCGCCGCGGATGGCCTCGAACGCAGACCTGAGCGTCAGCGTCTCGGCTGGATCGCCCAACGTGGTAGCCGGCCAGAACGTGACCTACACCATCACCGTAACCAACAACGGAGCTGATCCGGCGGCGGCCACTGTTACTGACAGCCTGCCTGCGGGCTTCACTCTGGTTTCCTGCACGGCAACTGGCAACGGCGCGTGCATCGGCGGCTCAGCGGCAGCGAATTTCTATCTGCTGCAGAGCGGCGAGTCGCAAACCGTGACTCTGGTGGCATCCACCAGCCTGTCAATTGCTGACGGCACTGTTACCACCAACACCGTGAGCATCAGCAACAGCTCGGCTGTTGATCCCAACGCCGCGAACAATTCCGCGAGCGCGAATGTCACCGTTGCGCAGCCTGCAACCACCACATTGGCGGTAGCAGCGGCCAGCGGGACTTATGGCGGAAGCGCGCCACTCTCAGCTACCTTGACCACCCCAACCGGTCCTCTGGCCGGCAAGACGGTCAGCTTCTCCGTGAATGGCACGGCTGTGGGCACCGCTGTTACTGACCCAACTGGTGTGGCTTCATTGTCTGCCAGCCTGGTAGGTATCAACGCCGGATCGTATCCGGCAGGCGTTACGGCCAGCTTTGCCGGCGACCCGAACAACAAGGCATCCAACGGCAGCGCAACTCTGACGGTGAATCCGGCAGTGCTAACTGTTACCGCGGCCAATGCAAGCAGGCTGTATGGCGACCAGGATCCGGTCTTCACGTTCACCTTCTCCGGCTTCGTGAATGGCGAGACCTCGGCCGTCCTGACTGGAAGCCCGAGCTGCACCAGCACGAGCACTGCTGCCAGCGTGGTGGGGACCTATTCAATCACGTGCACTGTTGGCACGCTCACGGCGGCCAACTATACGTTTAGCTTCGTCGGCGCGACCCTGACGGTCAATCCGGCTCCATTGACGGTGACCGCTGCGAATGTCAGCCGCGTCTATGGCGATCCGAACCCGACGTTCACTGGCACCATTACCGGCATAAAGAACGGCGACAACATCACGGCTGTTTATGCAACCACGGCCACGGTCAGCAGCCCGGTGGGAACATATCCCATCACGCCAGGACTGGTTGATCCGGCCAACAAGCTGAGCAATTACACGGTAACTTCAAATAATGGGACGCTCACCGTAACTCCTGCGCCATTGACCGTAACCGCGGCCAATGCAAGCAAGGCGTTTGGCGATCCCAACCCGGCGTTCAGCGGGACGATCACGGGCATCAAGAACGGTGACAACATCACCGCGACCTATGCCAGTGCGGCAACCGCGAGCAGCCCTGTGGGAACATACCCAATCGTGCCCACGCTGGTTGATCCAACGGCTAAGCTGAGCAACTACACCGTCACCAGCAACAACGGCACGCTCACCATCGTGAATGCGCTGTTGACTGTAACGGCTGCCAATGCCAGCCGCTTGTACGGCGATCCCAACCCAGCCTTCACCGGTACGATCACCGGCATCAAGAACGGTGACAACATCACCGCCACCTATGCCAGCACGGCAACTGCGACCAGTGCAGTGGGAACCTACGCAATCGTGCCTACGCCCTCTGACAACGGCACGGGCGCCCTGGCCAACTACACGGTCGTGGTCAACAACGGCGTACTCACGGTCAACCAGGCGCCTCTGACGGTGAGTGTGGCCAACGCCAGCCGCGTCTATGCCGCAGCCAACCCAGCCTTCACCGGCACCATTACCGGTTTGAAGAACGCTGATTCGATCACCGCAACCTACAGTACCACGGCAACGGCAACCAGCAACGCGGGAACGTATCCCATTACCGCCGCTTTGAGCGATCCGGCCGGCGTGCTGCCCAATTACGCTGTGACCAACACCAACGGCACACTGACGGTCACGCAGGCTCCGTTGACGGTAACCGCCGCCAATGCCAGCCGAGTGTACGGTGATCCCAACCCGGCATTCAGCGGGACCATCACCGGCCTGTTGAACGGTGACAACATCACCGCCACGTACTCAACCACCGCCACGGCTGCAAGCGCGGTGGGAACGTATGCCATCACGCCTGCGCTGGTTGATCCCAACGGCAAACTGGGCAACTATGCCGTGACCTCAAACAACGGCACTCTGACCATCACACCTGCTGCGCTGAGCGTGACCGCGGCCAACGCGACCAGGGCGTTTGGCGATCCGAACCCGGCGTTCAGCGGCACCATCACCGGCATCAAGAACGGTGACAACATCACCGCAACTTATGCCACCACGGCCACTACAAGCAGCCCTGTGGGAACATATCCAATCACGCCCACGCTGGTTGATCCTAATGCCAAGCTGAGCAACTACACCGTCACCAGCAACAATGGCACGCTGACGGTTACGAACTCGGTCCTGACGGTCACCGCAGCGAATGCCACCCGCTTCTACGGTGATCCGAACCCGGCATTTACGGGAACTCTTACTGGCGTGAAGAACGGTGACAACATCACTGCCACTTACAGCAGCGCGGCCACGGCCACAAGCGCTCCTGGCGCGTATGCCATTGTGCCTACGCTCTCCGACAATGGAACGGGAGCCCTTGCCAACTACACGGTCGTCGTCAAGAATGGCGTGTTCACCGTCAACCCGGCCCCGCTGACTGTGACCGCAGCCAATGCCAGTCGCGTTTATGGCTCCGCTAACCCTGCCTTCACAGGAACCATCACCGGCCTGAAGAACGGTGACAACATCACGGCCACTTATAGCAACACCACGGATCCAACCACCGCGGTTGGGACATCTCCGATCGTGCCGGTTCTGAGCGATCCAACCAACAAGCTCAGCAACTATGCTGTGACACTTGTGAACGGCACGCTGACAATTACGCCTGCGCCGTTGACCACGACCGCCAATAACGCGACTCGCGTTTACGGCGATCCCAACCCGGTCTTCACTGGTACGATTACCGGCCTGGTGAACGGTGACAACATCACCTTCGGCGCCACCAGCGCCGATCCGACGGCTGCGGTGGGAACGTATCCCATAGTTCCTGCCCTGGTCGATCCGAACGGCAAGCTGGGCAACTACACTGTGACCGCGAATAACGGAACGCTAACGGTAACGCCGGCTCCGTTGAGCGTGGCCGCAGCCAATGCCACTCGCGCTTACGGTGATCCGAATCCTGCCTTCACCGGCACGATCACGGGAATCAAGAACGGTGACAACATCACCGCAACCTACAGCACCACGGCCACGGCAACTAGCCCGGTAGGAACGTATCCCACTACTCCCTCGCTGGTTGACCCAACCAACAAGCTGGGCAACTACACCGTGACCTCAACCAACGGCACGTTGACCGTGACCACGGCTCCTCTGACGGTTACTGCTGCCAATGCCAGCATGATCTATGGTGATCCAGTACCAGCGCTTAGCGGTACCATCACTGGTCTGAAGAATGGCGATGCAATTACCGCCACCTACAGCACCACTGCAACTTCGGCAAGCGCGGTGGGAACTTACGCCATCACTCCGGCGCTGTCTGATCCAACAGCCAAGCTGTCGAACTACACAGTCACCAGCAACAACGGCGTGCTAACCATCAGTCCTGCTCCGTTGACGGTCACCGCAGCCAGCGCAAGCCGTGCGTACGGTACTGCGAACCCTGCCTTCACCGGCACGCTTACCGGCATCAAGAATGGTGACAACATCACCGCGACATATGCCAGTGCTACTGACGCAACCACGAATGTAGGAAATTATCCAATCGTTCCCACTCTTGTGGATCCGACGGCGAAGCTCGGCAACTATACGGTGACCAGCACTAACGGCACTCTCACCATCACTCAAGTT
>CAZISB010000004.1:150730-152555 GCA_964541925.1 uncultured Acidobacteriaceae bacterium
GCTCGGCAACTATACGGTGACCAGCACTAACGGCACTCTCACCATCACTCAAGTTCCGCTGACGGTGACTGCCAACAGCGCCAGCCGCGTGTATGGCGATCCGAACCCGGCCTTCACCGGAACGATCACTGGATTGGTAAACGGTGACAACATCACCTTCGGCGCTACCAGCGCTGCTCCAACAGCCGCGGTCGGAACTTATCCGATCGTGCCTGCCCTGGTTGATCCGAACGGCAAGCTGGTGAACTACAGCGTGACTTCCAACAACGGCACGTTGACGGTAACGGCAGCGCCGTTGTCGGTGACCGCTGCTAATGCAACTCGCCAGTACGGAGATCCGAACGTCCTCAGCGGCACGATCACGGGGATCAAGAATGGCGACAACATCACGGCAACTTACAGCACCACGGCAACGGCCACCAGCGCGCCTGGAACGTATCCAATCACTCCGGCTCTGGTTGATCCAACCAACAAGCTGAGTAATTACACGGTGACTTCGACGAACGGCACTCTGACCGTCACGTCCGCTGTACTCACGGTCACTGCGGCCAACGCCAGCATGTTCTACGGCGATCCGGTTCCGGCACTCAGCGGAACCATCACCGGAATCAAGAATGGCGAAAACATCACCGCGAGTTACAGCACCACGGCAACTTCAACCAGCGCGCCCGGAGCATATCCGATCACTGCGGCAGTTTCGGATAACGGCACTGGAGCGTTGGCGAACTACACGGTAACCATCAACAATGGGACTCTGACCGTCAATGCTGCTCCGCTGACCGTAACCGCGGCCAATGCGAGCCGGCTCTATGGCGATCCTAACCCGGCCTTCACCGGCACCATTACCGGAATCAAGAACGGTGACAACATTACCGCCACCTTCGGCAGCGCCGCATTGGCCACCAGCCCCGTCGGAAATTACCCGATCACGGCAGCTCTCTCGGATCCGACGAACAAGCTGAGCAACTACGCTGTCACCATTAACAACGGCGTTCTGGTTGTAAATCCGGCGCCGCTGAGCGTAAGCGCAGCCAACGCCAGCATGGTTTACGGTGATCCGGTTCCCGCTTTCAGCGGCACCATCACGGGAATCAAGAACGGTGACACCATCACGGCAACCTATTCCACCACGGCGACGTCAGCCAGCGCGGTGGGCAATTACGCCATCGTGCCCACGTTGTCTGACGGTGGAACGGGCACGCTGCCGAACTATACGGTCACAAGCAACAATGGGACCTTGACCATCACCCCGGCGCCGCTGACCATCCAAGCCAACAATGCCAGCGGCACCGCTGGGCAGCCGTTCCCGCCCTTCAGCGGAGTCATTACTGGCATCAAGAACGCTGACAACATCACGGCCAGCTACAGCACCACGGCCACTCAAACCAGTCCGGCGGGACAGTATCCGATCATTCCCAGCGCGGACCCGAACCCACTGCTCAGCAACTACACTGTTACGCTGATCAATGGCACTTTGACCTTGCAATAGAACAGCTCACTCGCACCAGACTCAGGCCGCGATTCTTCGCGGCCTGATCTTTTTAGCGCACTGCCGAAGCTCGTTGCAGTCAGCAAAAAAACCGGTCCATGCATTTCACGAATTTCGATTATGCCAGGTGAGTTCCGCTTTGGTTTGCGTGTTAAACATGCGCTTTAGCAGAGCAATAGTATGACTGGTACCAACGGACGAAATTTTCCACGCCCACTTCAATAGGTGTCGCCGGTCGGAAGCCAGTGTCATGCATCAGGTCGTCCACGTCTGCAAAAGTCGCAAGGACATCGCCCGGCTGCATGGGAAGCATATTTTTGCGGGCGGTTTTGCCCA
>CAZISB010000004.1:152655-192118 GCA_964541925.1 uncultured Acidobacteriaceae bacterium
CGGACATCGTAATAGTCGTTCAGGTTATCGACGCCCGTTACGTTGTGTCCAGCCTGGAGCAAGCGGGCGGCCACATGCATGCCGATGAATCCCGCCGCTCCCGTTACTAAAAGTTCCATTTGATTTCTCAGTTAATCTTGCACCTTATGCGGCTTTGCTCCGCGGCGCAGCTTCCTGTCCGTTGCTTGCCGCATACGCTGCTACTTTGCGCAGTGCTGCTGCGCAGTCGCGGACGAAGCGCTCTGAGACCTTGGTAAATGGCGGCAGAGTCAGCAAACGGCCTGCCAGGCTCCTGACCACCGGCAGATCACTTTGCGGCTGCGAATTCTCCGGTGAACGGCTGGATTCCAGATAGCCGCCAAGCTCTGAGCTATCAAGCGTGGTGAAGATGGGTGTCTCACTCAGCATGCGCTTGCTCTTACCCAGCCGGGCATAGCGCTCCTTCGATATCGGCACACCCTCGGCCTGCGCAGCCTCTAAGAACTCTGAGCTCTTCCAGTTTCCCGCCTTCTCCGGTGTATAGCGGACAAGGAATTCCAGAAAGCCGCCGCGCACCGCCTCAGGCAGGGTTTTGATTGGCTGGACAGCCTCACAGCCGGCCAGCTCTTTGCACAGAATGTCATAATTGCGCTGGCGCCGCCGGTTCAGCTCTGGTAGCCGCGACAAACTGCCAGTAGCCAACAGAATGGCGTACAAGTGCGGACGGTACTTGACGCCCAAGCTCAGGTAATCCGTGTCAAAGGTGTTCTTCGCCTGGCCTGCTTTCAGGCGACCGTAATGGCCAAGCGCCAGCATACGGTCAAACAGCACAGGATTGTCAGTGATGGCAATGCCGGCTTCTCCGCCAGAAACGGCCTTCGGACCCTGCAGGCTGAAGCAGCCAATGTCACCCCACGATCCCACATGGCGGTTGCGATAAAGCGCGCCATGAGCGTGCGAGCAATCCTCAATCAAGCCGAGATTGTGCCGACGCGCAATTTCAACAAAACGGTCCATGGGCGCGGGATTTCCCCACAGGTGCACCACGCAGATAGCGCGCGTGCGCGGGGTGATGCGGCGCTCCACATCATCAGGATCGGCGAGCAAGGTTTCCGGATCAACGTCGCAGAAGACCGGGCGTCCTCCACATTGCAGGATCGGAGCGGCCGTGGCAAAGAAGGTATAACCCGGCACGATGACCTCTGTGCCTGGTTTAACTCCCAACGCAAAGTAGGCGCTGTGAAGTGCCGCCGTTCCGCTGTTCATTGCCAGCGCGTACTGGCTGCCGGTAAGCTGCGCAAACTGCCGCTCAAATTCAGCGATTGGCCCTTCGCCTTTGGCTTCCGTATTGATGTCGTCGCGGGCTGCGGCCAGTATGGACTTCAGGTCGGCGGTCCGTACCTGACGCCAGCCCTCTTTATATTCACTGCGGACGGCGCGGGCGCCGCCGAAGACAGCTAGTTCATTCACTTTCATGGGTCTCCTCACGCGGGTACCTGCTCTGATTTTCTGTTCTGCCTCTGCCGTCCGTCGTAAACGGCGGTCGTCAGGCCCGCGTAACAGTTGTTGGTGTGATCGATCGGAAGCGTAACTGGCCGCCCGCTTAGGGCGGAAGCATAAATCGCCGTGCAGATTTCCAGCGATGCACGCGCATCGTCAGCCCCGATCGGCAAATGCCGTCCTTCTAGAATCGCGGCAACTACATCAGCGACATATGGCGTATGTGCGCTGCCCCCGGTTTCTTTTGGTGCATTTGAGTCAGTCAGCGGGTGTGCCTCCAGAACAGCGCGCTGCGACTCATCGCGCCAATCCGTGTCCAGGGATTCCAGCGCCCATGGTGAATGCGCTGAAGCGCGCTCGCCGATGACATCAAAGCCGTGGCTTGAGCGCTGTGCGGTCATAGTGCCCTGGCAGCTCACCATCGCGCCGCTTTCAAACCGCACGGTGGCAGCGCAGGTATCTTCAGACTCGATTGCTTCGCGCAGGGTTTCCATGGTGGCCGTGACTTCCGTGGCCTTGCCGAAGATGTGCTGCATAATATCGATCTCGTGGATGAGCTGCGTCATCACCACGCCACCGCCGGCGGTCTGCCATTGTCCCCACCAGGGGCTGCGTTTCTTGGCCGGCTTTGCCGGCTTACCGTTTTTGGCGGGCCTTGCCGGAGCTTCAAACTTCGCGAAGCGATGGAAGCGTCCGAATAGCAGCTTGCCCAGGCGTCCATGGTCGCGCAGCCAGAGTGCGCGCTGCGCCTCTGGAAGATAGCGGAATTGATACACAGTTGAGAGCTTTCCCGGATGCTTCTTCGCCACGGCAATGATCCGGTCCGCCGACTCCAGCGTGTGCGCCAGTGGTTTTTCGCATACCACGAATTTGCCCGCTTGCAAGGCCTCAACGACTACGCGCTCGTGCAGGACTGGCGGCGTGCATACGGTGATGACATCGATATCCTTTCGATCGAGCAGGCTGCGATAGTCGGCAGCGGCAAATGGAATGGAGTACTTGCTGGCGGCCTTTTGCAACTGGGCTTCGTCGATATCGGCAATCGACAGCAGCCGCGCGCGGCCTCCAAGCGAGTTGCAGGCTATGGCGTGCTGCTCAAAAATTCGTCCCACACCTACAATTCCAAATCCCACAGTGTCCATTTGTTTCCTTTAAATGAACTGATTCGTGATCTCCGCCGCAGCAAGTGCGCGCATGGTGCTGCATTTTGCTTTTGCATGGCGCGCCAGCACAGAGAGCAGTTGCGCCAGCTCTTGCATTTCTTCAGCATCCATCACCGCATGATGAAGCATGATGCCGACAGGAGCTTCGCTTTCGAGCTTCGCAGCCAAAAATTTTCCCCACTCCATGCGGTCAAGCCGCACTTTTTTGCGCTGGGCAAACCAATCTACCGCTATCGGCATTTCACACACGCCAGAAGCTTCGAGAGGAGCAGACTCCGAATGACGGGAGAGCACCTGGAATCCCAGTTCGGCCAGACATCGCGCCGTCACCGCGGTGCAGCGGTTCCATGGCGGCGTGAAAATTGGATCAGGCTGCGCCCCAAGCAACTCAGCCAAAAGACGCCGGCCCTTTTCAATGTCACTTCGCTGGGAAAGGTAGTCTCTTGCAGGGCCAAACTCACATTTTTTGCCCGCGGGCTCGTGGTTGAGATGTGCGTAGCCGTGCTGATGAATGCGCAGGCGTTCCGGATGGGCCGCCATGCGCCGCGACAGCTTTTGCGCGAAAGCAGAATTCAGGGCAGCAGGTATGGCAGCCAGATCCACGGGAAGATCGAAGTCCGCAAAAATGTCCAGCAGCAACTGCTGGCGGTCATCGCTCCAGCCGCAGTCATCGTCGCGGAAAAACAAGCTGGCAGGATGAGACAAGCCTTCAAGCGTCTCATGGACTGGTATGAGCCAATCCGGAATCCCGGCACGGCGCTTTACCAAACCGTTCGATGTTCCCGCTTGTTTGCGCCGCAGCAGATCTTTGAGGAATTGCGCGCTGTTCTCCGCTCCATTCATATCCAGTTGGACGGCATTGGGCTGGAACTGAAGTAGCGCCTCAATTTCTTTTGCCATATTCTGTGCATCGAAACGCTCTGGCTCGAGTACCCGCAGAGCGCCCAGACGCTGCAGCCGGCGCGCCCGTTTCATTTGTTCATCCTGTCTCTCGCCGTTGAACGGCACAACCAGCGCGGGAACACGCGAGCGCAGAATGTCCATTGCGGTGTTGTAGCCGCATTGGCTGATTGATGCCGAGGCGTTTCGTAATTCCACACCTAAATCGGGCACAGACCTGACCAGCGAGATGCCCTTTTTCTCTAGTGCCATGTCTTCCAGAGTCAGCCACGACTGCTCTGGAAGAAACGGTCCGCCGATGACGCGCATTTCCGGCTTGCCGGGCGTGCGCAGGAGATCGTAAGCCTGAATCGCTGTGCGCAGCAGGGTTTCACCCACCAGGCCGCCTCCGGCAGAAACTACTATGCGCGGTTCACGCCTCGGCTCCGGCTTTGCATCCTCTTTTTGCTCCCTGGCTACAAAGCCGGTGTAAAAGACAGGGACCTTAAGCGGCGAGCGGGGATGGAACGAGTCTTCCAGGCGGGCAAAACGCGCGTCAGAGTGGACGAGAACAGCATCGAAGTAACGATTTGCCCGGTGGCACGCGAGTTCATCATGTTGCTGATTGCGTTCCACTAGAATATCGCGCAAACTGCAAACCACCACCGGAGGCGTGCTCCAGGCGCGGGCGTCCTCAAGAAGTGCAATTAACTCTGCTGCAAATTTCTTTCTGCCAAACGGAAAAAGCTCAATCAGCAGGACGTCAGGTTTCACCGAGCATAAGGCGTTCCGCATGGTGTTCAGGCGAAGCTGTTGTGCCTGCGCGACAGTATGGTTGTCGTCGCGGCTCAGAAGCTGCATCTCTGAATCAAAGCCCAGCGGCGGAAGGTTGACGATCTCAATTTTTTCAGGCGGCTTCTGTCCTTCCGGCAGCGGCCCGCCGTTCAGAAAGACCACATCAAAATGGTTTGCCAGGCCGTCTGCTACGGCAAATGAGCGAATAAGATGCCCCATGCCCAGCGAGTGCTGGCAATAAAAAAGGAGCCGTGGCCGACTGCTCATCATTGCTTACTCCCTTGATCCCCGGAAGCTAAATCGCACGGACATCTGAATGGTCCTGGCGGAGAGAGCGCTTGCGGCCTGACCGAAGCGCGGCGACGAAACGTCCCCGATGATGTCCGTGAGATTGGTCTGGTTGAAAACATTAAATGCGTCGAAACTCACCTCCATCTTCATGAAGCCGGTTACATCGCCATCGCTATTTAGCGGGCCTTTGAAGAAGTTGAATACTTTACTCACGCGCAAATCCGTTTGTATGAAGCCGGGCCCCTGTCCGGTGTTGCGTGTGACCCCCAGCGGACGGTCATTCGCAACCCCGTCTCCATTATCGTCAGAACCAGTGGTGATATTGAAAGGCGTTCCTGAATTGGCCACCAGCATCAGCCCCAGCTTGAAGGCGCCGGGTAGGTCAGACGTGCTGGCCAGTACAAAGCGGTGACGCATATCGAATGAAGAGCGTCCCCATTCCGGGCCCAGATTGCTGCTATCCGCCGGCAGGAACAGAGGGCCGTCAGTGTTGTCGTCACTGCGGGAAAACGTGTATTGCGCCTTGAATTTCACGGCCTTCTTCACGCGCCCCTGTAAGCTGGCGATTAGGGCATTGCTGCGCAGCAGCCCGGTTGATTCCACAATTCTCTCCAGGAAATGATTGGGATCAGGCCTGACGCCCGCCAGCGGCGCATTGATGTCACGCGCGCGGAACAGGTGGACGCCGCGCAAGTACCGGTATTCGAGCGTACCCCGCAACGTCCGGAAGAGCGGATGCTCTACGCTGAAGCTTGACTGAAATAAATAAGGCGATTGCGCGTTCGGATCAAGCAGCCAGATGCTCGGCTTGGCGCCGGCCAGTGAAGCAACTGGAAATGACGGATGCCTGACAATGAATTCCTCCTCTTGCGTGCCGTTCAGCAGGCTGACCTGTTCCACCACCTGGTCGGAAAGGCGATCATAAAAAATTCCCGCGCCCGCCCGGAATACTGTTTTTCCGTTTCCCGGCGCATAGCCAAGTGCGGCGCGCGGCGCAAAGTTGGTTGGGTTGGTCAAGTGTTCCTGCCAATCGTAGCGCGCTCCAAGCATCAACGTGACATGATGCTGAAAGTTGACCGTGTCCTGCAGAAATCCATACGCTTCATTCTTGGTGAAGGAGAGGTGCGGATTCCCCGTCGCCACCTGGAACAATACCGGGGCTTGGGCATTGAAGGAAGGTATATCGGAAAACCTGAAAGTCCCGCCGAAATTCGTCGAATCATTAACTGTGAATGATTTTGGCAGGAAGGCCCCTCCTGCGCGAAGTGTGTGAGAGCCCTGGACATAGTTGATGACGTCCTGAGCTTCCATCCGCGTCGCCTCCTCTGAAAATGCCGATGGGTTTTGCCCTCCAGTAAATGCCCCGCTTACGTGGATCTCGGGAGCCGTTGCGAGAGTTCCAATGCGATCGCGCTCGCGTTCATAGCTGAACCGGACCACATTCATGAAATTCGCCGACCCCGCCGTGGTGTACCAAAGCTTCGCGTTGTGGCGGATGTTATTGGACGCGGTAGCATGCTCGGGAAGCCGGAGGTCGCCGACGCCACGGTTCTCCTGCGGATTATTACGGAAGCTGTAGAGCAGGGTGAGCACGTTGTCGCCGACGGGCTTGAAATCAGCCCGGCCAATCACAGTATTCGTGATTTGCCGGGTGGGCACGTTTTGTATCAGCAGCCCCTGCGGAGTCGTTGCGTCCACAACAGCATCTTCGTCATTGCTAAGGCGTGAAGCGCTCAAGAAAAATCGTGCCCGCTTGATGGGCAAAGGGCCCCCCAGAGTAGCTTCCCAGAGGCGACGATCAAGGCTGGGCTTTTCCAGGGCAAACGCATTTCTTGCGTCGAAGATGTCATTACGCCCATAAAAAGCAAACTTCCCGTCAAAATGCGAGCGTGAGCCGTTGCGGGTAACCACCTCCAGACGCCCCGAGCCAGGACGCCTGAATTCCGCCGAGTATGGGTCCTTATTTATGTAAATTCTTTTGATTGCATCCGTAGGCTGGGCGAGAGTGCTGCTTTCAACCCCATCAACAACAACGGAAGTTCCCTCAACTCCCTGAGCGGCCGGGGATAGAAAATTGCTCACCACCGGGATAATGTCCTGGCTCTGAGAGGGAAGTCCCCCAATAAAGTCTGCATTCACATTGAGGGAATCGGCGTTGTTTTCCGGCGCATCGGGCCGCGATCCAGAGGCGCTTACATCCACCACTTCTTCCGCGCTGCTGATCGGCATTGTGGCGCGAACATTTGTTACCGCCTGGTTATGAACCGAGACGGACATTTCGACGCGCTTGAAACCTTCAGCTTCACCCCTCAGCACATATTCGCCGGGAGGCACATTGGCAAAGGTAAACCGGCCTTCTCCGTCGCTCCTGGCTCCAAGCGTCTGACCGGCGGATTTGTTGACCAACGTAAGTTTTACGCCAGGGATCACAGCACCGCTTTGGTCTTCCACAGTACCGCTGACGGTAAAACCTGTCTGTGCGCTCGTTATGATGCCGGAAAAAAATATCACTAGCAAAAGCAAACGTACCGACTTCATTCCTACCTCACCGTCGATCCAAATCAACTGCCACTTCTACCAAGGGTCCTGAATCAGTTCACCGTCTGATCTCACTTGCACTTGCAGGGCGTCCTCTGAACTCCCACAGGTCAGAGTACAGGCCCTTGCCTGCCAAAAGCTGCTGGTGCGAGCCCTGCTCAATGATTCGCCCATCCGCCAGTAACAAGATCAAATCGGCTTCTGCAGCCGCCTCCAGATCGTGTGTAATCAAAATCGATGTCCTGCCCGTCATCAGCCTGCGCAAAGCTTCACGCACCGTGGATTCGCTCTCAATGTCCAAGCCTGTCATCGGCTCATCGAGAATCAAAATGGGCATGTTGCGGATGAAGGTTCGCGCAATGGCGATGCGCTGGCGCTGGCCGCCGGAAAGAGTTGTCCCGCGCTCGCCCACCACGGTGTCATAGCCGTTTTCCAGCTCCATGATGAAGTCATGAGCATTCGCTGCCTTTGCAGCAGCCACGATTTCATGCTCGGTGGCATCAAGTTTTCCGTAGGCGATGTTCTCACGCACGGTGGTGGCAAAGAGCAGCGAGTCCTGAAGGACAATTCCAATTTCGCGTCGCAGGCTTTCCAGGCGGTACTGTCTGATGTCAACTCCGTCAATGCGGACGGAACCGGCCTGAGGATCGTACAGGCGCAAAGTAAGCGCGCTTAAAGTTGACTTTCCCGAACCTGACTTGCCCAGCAGCGCAACCTGCCGCCCGGGGGCCACGTCAAAAGAGACATTCTTCAGCACTGGCGCGCCTGTTGGATAAGAGAAGGACACATTATCAAAGGTGATTTTTCCCTTGAGATCTGCGGCTTCAACGGCGTTAGGATCGTCCTGGATATCAGGCTCAAGGTCCAGAACGTCGGCAATTCGGTGCGCTGTGACCGCAGCGCGGCTGATGCGGCTGGAAAGCTTTGCCAGATTGCGAATCGGGGTGTACATGCTGTTCATGTACGCGGCAAAGACCAAAACATTTCCTGGCGTCATGGTTCCCCGGAGAGCTTCCAGGGAGCCCACCAGCACGACGGCCCAGGTGCCTACTGCAATCGTGAGATCGGCAGCACGCGCCGCGGCCGCTTCAAGCCGCGCCGTACGCACGCTTTCTTTCAAGGCTTCAGCGCTTTCATTCTCAAAACGGTCCTTCTCATAGCTTCCCCTGCCAAATGCCTGCACCAAGTGCATCGAGGAGAGGACTTCACTGGCCTTGGCTGCAATTTGGCCCTCTGCTCTGCGCTGGCGTCTGGCGGATTCCCTGATCTTGCGATAACGCAGAAGAGTCAGAAAGATCAGCACTGGAGACACAGCCAGAACGATCAGGCTCAATTTCCAGTTCACCGTCAGCATGATCACAACCATTCCCAGCAGAGTCAGGAACTCGGAAATGAAGGTGAGTACAAATTCGATCAGTGCATCCCGCAGTACGTTCGTGTCTGAAGTAATGTTGGTAAGAAGCTCTCCTGAGCGCATGCGCGTGTGGAAAGACAAGGAGAGCCTCTGCAGGTGGACGAACAAGGCCCGGCGCAGTGAATGCGCGAACCGGAAACCAATCTGGGACACAATGTGCATTTGCGAGTACGCCGCAAAGCTCTTCAGCAGCGAGATCGCAACGATTGAGGAAGAAATAATGACGACTGCCGCAACTTGTCCATGGGAGAGCAAGCCATGCATGAATGAAAACGAATGCGGTATCGGCTTCTTGAAAAGAATGTAGTCAAAGATGAGTTTAAGGGGCCAGGGCCGCAGGAGATCGGCAAAGGCCAGCAGCAGCGTGCACACGGCGGCAATGGAAAGCCGGCCCTTTACCTCCACCAGATGCCCGCGAACAACTCTGTAGAACCTTCCTCGTGAGTGCTGGCCCATTAGTCAGACACCCCCACATCCCTGCCTAACAAGTGCATCGCATCCATCAACAGTTCAGGAAGACACTGCAGCCCTGGCAGGCGAACGCGGCTGACTGCACGGAAAGCGCGTTCTGCGAACAGTCCTGCCGCCATGTGCCAGCGCAGCGACTCCGGTTCAGGCAGCGCGCCAAACTGCTGGTAACCGGTAAGGAATGCGCTTGCCAGCGTGCATTCAGCAGCTTCCGTCAGCCGCCCGATATGTCTCTCGTAACGCAATGCCGCAAGCAGGCTGCCCAGATCGGTTGCCGCAGGGCCGACTGAGGCCTGGTCAAGATCAATCAGGGCAACGCCTTTTTCCAGCAGAATTCCGTTCTTGGGATGCACGTCACCATGCAGGCATACATTTGTGTCATTCAGGTTTTTCTTTTGCGCGCACAAGGCATCGCAGAGCTCTGCAGCCTGTTGCGCCAGCTCAGGGCGCACCAGTCCGATACTGGAGGCCGCCAGCTGCATATGTGATTGCGTGAAGCGCGGAAACTCCGGCAAATGCGCCGGCACAGGCAGTGCATGCAGACAGGCCAACGCCTGCCCCAGCCGGACGTAGGCTCCAAACACTTCGCGGCCCTGAACGTCAGCCATGCGCCTGCCGCGCAAAGCTTGAAGCACCAGAATGTGGTGCTGGGCGGAGTGGCAGATTACTTCAGGAAAGTGAATGTCCGCGCGTTCAGCCTGCGCGCTCTGCCGCAGGCTCGTGTACGTCGTGAAGCAGGTCTGGTTGTGATCGTCCGCGTAAACTTTCGCATAAGCCAGAACATCGTTTTCTGCGGTTAAGCACTGGGCAGTCGCGCATTTTTCCGGAGCATAAGCTACCACGCTGCTTTTGGTCCATGGAGAAGCAAAAAGCTGTGCCAGTTCGTCTGGTATGTCAACCAGCGTGTGGAGGTTCGCAATCTTGCGATCATTGGGAAAAGTCCAAAAAACACTTTCCGTCTCTGGGTGGTGAAACGCCGGCCGGAATGGCGCACAAGTTACCGTTCTTGTCTTTTCCTGCTCAAGACACTTCCGGCTGCCACCTTCCGAAAATGCACGGCCGGAAACAACGCACGACCGTCCGCCCGCAGACACTCTGTACGCCACGCGCAAGCTTTCTCCTGCACGATATGTGGTTCGGAGGTGCTCACAGCTGTCCACAGCAATGGGGCCGTTTACTCCCAGCTCGCGGGAGAACAGCTCAGCCATAAAGCCTGGGTCGAGCAGCAAGTCGCGCTGCGGCACCACGCGGTCAGCGATCAGGGAAGAGGAGCAAGTGGCGGAGCTCATTCAAACCTTTCTGCGCCAATCGTCAACCCGTGCTGAGGGTCCCAGCTTACCCAGGCAGCAGGCTGTGGCGCGACAAATTGAATCTGGTTGTCCAGGTTGGAGCGGCATTCCTGAACGTTACATGCAACAAAGCGTAAGGGTTCCTTTTGTCCGGCTGAGCGCAGCCAAACAGCAGAAGCGCGGCACTGGAAAGAAGAGATGGCGTGATCCGCGATGGATGGGCTCCACGCCACGTAGTCAGTAAACGTGCCGTCCGGGCTTACGCCACTGACTTCCATTGCAAGACCTGGTGAAGCAGCACCTGAAGTGTGGACAACTTTGAGCTTCGGAAATTGACACGACGGCTCCAAAGGCATAACCACAGTCACGAACTCGGCGCTGTTTTTTCCTTCAATGACGGCGCTGACCACTGGCGCATTCTGCTTCACTCCATATAGCGGCGCGAACCAGCCTGGCTCTAGCTGCAACGTACTCACTCGATCAAAAATCAGCGCAAGCTCCGGAGCGCAGACCGTATTGCCAACAAGGTGAACTCGATCCCACGCTTCCGGAGAGAGATGGAAGCGCAGATCAAACCGATGCGGCTGCTCTCCGGCCAAAGAATCACAGATGATCCAGTATTCATCGGCTATATAGAAGATGCGGCGCGTATGGACCACTTCATAACAACGGCTCTGGGCTGTTCCGCACAGAAGATCAAATCCCGGCGCGCTCCAACGCTCCATCAATTGTGCCTGCGGGAGCGGCTTTCTCGGCTTCCCGCGGCGGTAAGCAACCTGATCAAGGCCATCAATGCAAACAGTGTTGTGTGCCGCCGTGCCTTTGAACCAGTGGCGAAAGTTGGGAGGATGCTCAGAGTAGGTGTAACGTCCGGGATCGATAACCAAAGACTTGCCGCGGGCAGCGATTTCTACATTCAGCATGTCATAGTGCCCGTGCCCGCCATCGCCCAGCGGACCACAGTCGAAGATCAGAAAGCTCTCTTGCTCGAATGAAGTCTTGCCCTCGCCCCAACCGCTCCGCTGAATGTGATAGCCGGCGTCAGGAAAACTGACGTAGCGCTTTTCTGGCGGCACGCCCTGCGCGCCAGATGTAGCTGCATAAAGAAAGTCAGGGCGCGAGAGCAGTGATCCCGCGAGTTCAAGCAAGTCGGAGTAATTTCCAGCATCGCTGTCAGAGAGAGTTGGAATCCCTCCATCCGGGCGATGGCAGTGCATGGCGAATTCACAGGCGCGCTCCAGTCGATTGTCGTAGTCACGAGGAAAGCTAAGGCCGAAGCGGCGAAGATTCTCGCGCGCACCCAGATAAGATCTCAGCACCATCATGTGGTAGTGCGTGGAGTGCTCACGATGTACGCCATCCGGACGGACATCGGCAAGCAGGTTCTGGTAAAACTCCTCTATGGCAAAGTCGAGAAGATCGGGGTCAGCCGCTTCCGGCAAAGCCAGCGCAACGATCAGCAATGCATAAAGTTCCAGCGTGCGATGATTGCGCTCTGCAGTAAGGTGGTTGCGCAGGTATCTGGCCTGCTCTGCCACGCTGGCGACTATTTTTTCGTCCAGCCCTTCAGGAAGCCCGGCAAAATGCGGCGCGTCAGCAAACATGTTCCAGGCGTAAATCCAGTTTTGAATTCGCCTGCCATGTGCATCTGTCGGGCCAAAATCAGCGGGCGCCTGCCGGATCCACGAGGCCACCAGTTTTTCCCAGGCCTGCTGGAACCGCGCTTCACCGGTTTCAGAGTAAGCAGCAGCCAGCTCCAGGCCGAAATAGAACTTGATCCAGGCAATTTGCCATTCTTCATCATGGGGCAGGCCATCTTTCAGCCAGTTCGGCTCCAGACCGAGTCCCAGCGTGACGCCGTTCTCTGTAAACTTTCCCAGGCACACATCGTCAGCAATTCTGCGGTCACGGTATGCGTGTTCAATCACGCAAAATACCGGACGCGGTCTGATCTGCGTGCTGGCAGGCATTGTCATGCCGCGCACTCCCTCAGCAGGCTTGCCATGCGAGCTGCGAGTTTGTCGCCGTTGAACCGCGCTTCAATGGTCTCTTGCGCGTTGCGGGAAAGGTCTGCAGTAAGGCGGCTGTCACCTGTGAGACGCAGGAAGGCTTCAGCAAGCGCGCCTGGATCTTCAGACGGGACCAGCAGCCCGTTCACACCGTCATGGATAAGCTCTGGAATTCCCGAGATCGGAGTGCTTACTACCGGGACACCGACCGCCATGGCTTCTATCAGTACATTTGGAATTCCATCGCGATCGCCATTCTCGAGCACACGGCAGGGAAGGCAGAAAGCGCTTGCTTTCCGATACTCGTCAAAGAGCTGTGACTGTGACATTGGGCCAGGCAGAAGAACGCTGTTCTCCAGGCCATTTGTAGCAATCAGCCTCCGGATTTCTTTTTCATGTTCTCCGCCTTCCGCAACAATGATGGCTTCAAACGGCACCCGCTTCTGCTGCAGAATGGCGCAAGCCTGTACCAGGATGTCGAAGCCTTTCTTCGGTATCAGGCGGCCGACCCCCAGCACGCGAAAGTGCCCGTTGGTCGCGCGCGAGGCGGGCTGTTCTTTCATGATGTTGCAGAATTCCGCGTTGAGTCCGTGATAAATGCAGTAAACCGGGGTCTTGCTGCCCAGGTTTTCCAGATAGTCGCGATTCGCGTCTGTGCAGGTGATGACGAAACGGGCAGCATCCATCTTGCGGCGTAGCAGGCCTGCAGGATTGAGGCTGGGCAAATAGATATCTTTTGCGTGCGCCGTGAATGAAAAAGGAAGCTTCGTCATCATGGAGGCAAACCATGTGACTGTGGTCGCGCCATGGCAATAGTGCCCGTGGATATGGCTTACGTCGCCGGCCTGCTCCAGCATGTCCGCCAGCATTACGCCCTGCAAAAATTCCTTGGCATACACTTTGCGCGGCCATGACCAGAACTCTTTGCGCGCCCGCATCGCCTGCATGAAAGCCGCTCCTGCAGCCCGCAAAAAACCTACTGGATGTTTCCGGATGACCCGCTTGAGCGATGGCAGAAAATGTTTCAGATTGAGTGAAAGCCATTTGAACAGCGATGACTTTCTCATCGACGTCGTATCTGGCATGTAAACAGGCTTGGCCGCGATCTTATCCAGCAAATCACTCGGCACCGGCTCTGTGCAGGGCTTGATCACAAAAACGCGCAACCGCAATCCTTGTTGCTCCATGCGGTACACTTCGCTGGTGATAAAGGTATCCGTGAGTCGGGGATATCCCTTTAGAACATAAGCAATCGTTCCTTTGCCATTTTGTAAAGGGAATTGCTCCGTACTAACAGGCATAGGCGCTCCTCAGCAGGTTATGAAAATGTTCAGTGCATCGCCGGACGTCATATTGGCGCTCGACCAGTGCGTGGGCTCGCATACCCAGTTCTTCCAGCATTGAGCGCTGGTTGGCGAAAAGTTCAATAGCAGCAGCAAGAGATTCTGGATTGCCCGGCGCAGTAAGCAGCCCGGTTTTTTCGTGGATCACTGCGCTTCCCAGCGCGGCTACGTCGCTGGCGATGACAGGCCGTCCGCACGCCATGGCTTCCAGCACCACATTGGGCAGGCCGTCACGGTCGCCGTTCTGGTCAATAATGGAAGGCGCCACAAAAACATGGGCCTGACGGTAGGCTTCCGGCAGATCTTCATGGGTCTTTGGTCCGCACAGCCGGACATGCGATTCAAGATTGTGGGTATGAATCAACTCCGCCAGCCGCTTCTCTTCCGGCCCTTCTCCAACAATGTCCAATTGAAATGGAACCCTAAGCTGGGCGGCGGCCTCGATCAATACGTGAAAGCCCTTTTTCTCCACCAGCCTTCCGACTGCCAGAAGTCGAAGGGCTCCCATATTAGGAAAGGGCTGCGGGACAAACCGGTCCAGTTCCACTCCGTGAGGCAATAGATGCACCTTGGCGCCGGAATTCTGTAGCTCGCTGGCGACATCACGATTGCAGGCCACCACGCACGCCGCTTTGCGGGCGCGGGCGCCAAGCACGTCAGGTGGAACTTTGCGCGCGTCCTTCGCGTGGATGCTGAAACCAAAGCGTATGCCCAACTGCGTGGCCACCCGCTCCGCAAGCTCGGCCGGAGCATGCGCGAAGTATCCATGAACCCCGGAAACAGCGGTACCTTTCAGGAGCTTGATCATCTCTTCAGCCTGGCGCGCGCCGTCGGCTTCCATCAGCACTTGCACCCGGCTGAGCAAGGCCTTGCTGGCAGGCTGCATAGCCACGGGCTCGCCCGCTTTGGTAGCGAATATGGCAGCCAGCGCGCCGCGTTGCTCAAGAGCCCAGATCTCATTCAAGGCGAAGGTCTCTGATCGCCGCGGAAATCCGCTCAGGACCATGACGATCTTGCCTTGGCTCATGCGGCCCTCTGCCTGCAACTGAGCAACGCACGCACACGCTCACGGATGGCCGGAAGCCCATCCAGATCCAGAGTGGTGGATGTAGTCGAAGAAGAAGCTAATGCGATAAGGACCTTTGAGATTATGCTCTCCGGTTTCAGATCCCGTGGCTCAATGTATTCAAAGAAGCCCCGCTCTGCCATCAATCGCGCGCGGATGAGCTGTTCACGCACCGGTTCGCTTCTCGGAACCAGAATGGCCCGCCGGCAAAATGACAAAAGTTCACATACGGTGTTGTATCCGGCCTGCGAGACCACCACGTCGCTTTCCGCGTAGCGATTGGCAATGTCGGCTTCGAATTCCAGAAAATTCACGTCTGCCATGTAGTCAAAACGACGAAGAATTTCCAGGCGTCGAGCCTGCGGCATCTGCGGCCCAAAGATTACAGTGCTGCGCAATGCGACGTTTCGGGGCAAGGTGGAAAGGCCGGTCAGATAAGCCTCGATAAGGTCGCTGCCATCGCCTCCGCCGCCGGTGGTGATCAGAATGCGCGGGGGGCCCTCTGACCGCTCTGCTGAAACGGTAGGGCGCTTCAGATATCCGCAGTAATACGTTTTTTGAATAATGGATTCGGGAAAGGCATATTCCTTGGTCGTATCAAAAATGGCTTTGGACCCGTAGATCCAGACTTCATCATAGAATTCGTCAATTACCTCAAAGCTGCCATTGCTGGCCAGGACTTTGCGGGTGCGTTCCGGATCATCCAGAATGTCGCGCACGCCAAGCACCAGTTTGGTGTGGCGGCCATTGTGGCGAAGTGCGTGGAGCGTAGGCAGAAGCTCGCCATCTACGCCGGCAGCCCTCTTGTCCACAACGATCAGGTCTGGATTGAACCGAAGGACCGATTCCCGCAGGATCGCTTCGCGCGTTTCCTTTACTTCTTCCGGGCAGCTGGAGAGATAGCGAGGTGCGTATTGTTCGGCTTCAAGCCGGTCCAGACAAGGGAGCTTGATGTAATCAATACCTTTAGGAATTCGAAAGGCATGGATCATAGGCGATCCGGTAAGGATCAGGATAGAAGCGCCTGGATATTCGGCAACAAAATCCTGTGCAAGCAGAAGCGTTCTGCGGATGTTTCCCATCCCGAACGTATCATGGGAATAGAGGACGATCTTCGGCGATGATTCTGATGGTTGGAGATCATTATCTTGTAGCGCAAGAACCGAATGTCCGTTTGGAACCCAACCGCCAAGGCCCTGCAACGCCGGCTGCGGAGCCGGTTTTGCCGCGGCTTCAGAATGGATTTTAGAGCTGTTTCCAGAAACATCTTCAAATTTCATCATGAACTCGTCCTGATCGCATTCATGACAAGGCCATCACCTGGTTCGGGGGACTAGGCAATGAAGAAGAATGCAGCCTATTGCTGAATTCCTAAACCGCTGGTCCCAGTTCCGTGGTCACAAAAATCAGAACATCAGAACAGAGCGACGTGACCCCTTGCTGCATGAACGAGAGAGTGGCAGACTTTCCGTCTTTGACTGCGATTGGAATGATTTTCAGGCGGCCCGGCCCGGTGCCTGAATGTTCCCGGAAGAAGAAACAAATCCCTAGGGTAAGTGTTGTGTAACCGTTGATTAGAAAGCCAATCAAGGCTTCCGGGTTGCCCGATCCAATCGAATAGTATTCGATTGGCATTCGCCTCCCGTCTCGTGAAACACCCATACAATGACCCTTGGAACGTTATGTCCAATCACGTATTACTAACGTTCCTTTAACATTCTGTTAACATGGGACACCGTTTTTCCCGACATGGAACAGAAATAAAGAGCAATTTTTTTCAGATTTTTACACAACGGCCAGAGGGGTTCCGCGCAAGAAAAACATTCTAAGCGCGATGAGCGCGTTGAAAACAACGTAGCGCGGGCGAAAGTTCGCAGGGCAGGCACATACTCAAGCAGCCTTTCGTTTCTTTCTGAGATGCTGGGCCAGTTCTTGCAAATCGGAAATAACAAAGTCAGGCTTGGGCGTAAGCGCATCAAGCACCTGAGCTGGCCGGCGGACGAAACATGTGTGGTATCCCACGTTTGCCGCTCCTGTTATGTCCCAGGAATGGGCTGCAGTCAGGAGGATATTTCCGGGCTTCACATCAAGCTCTCTCGATAGCATGCGATAAGGTTCGTGTGCAGGCTTGAGTCGCTTCGCGCCTTCCGCCGAATATACATTCTCAAAAAAATGTGCCAGTCCAGCCGATTCAACAGCCTGCTTTGCAGCTTTCAATCCCGAATTCGTTAAAACGGCCAGGCGATACCCTTGGGATCGGAGTGCTTCCAGTCCAGGCTTCACATCGGCAAATGGCGGCAACTGTGACAATGAACGAACTATTTTCCTGCGCTGCGCGCTCCCAAGTCGTTTCCCGTGCCGTTCTTCCACAACCTTTAACGCCGCCTCTGCAATATCAGAGAAGCTCTCATATCGCCCAGCAACGGTGAGCGCGAATGCAATCTTCAACAGTTCGAAAAACCATTCTTTACGCAGGCGACTATCGCCAAACTCTGATTGAAAAACAGGATCAAGAGCAGAGAGGTCCAGCAGCGTGCCTACGAGATCAAAGGCAATTACAAGCCGGTTTTGCATATTCATGCCGCCTTTCTCAGGTCCAGCGAATTGCGAAGGCTTCGCACCGCTTCGCGGGCTTCCGCAATGGCTGGTGGAGCGCTGGCAAACGTGGCGCCAGCGGCAATGAGACACCACATGCAGAATGACCGGTGCTTCGTCCATTGACTGAGCGTCAGGCGTCCCGCATTGAACACATCCAATGCAACTTTAGCCACGTGGGCAAGAGGAATATAGGGTTGGGTGGTTGCACGGTCAGAACCGCCCATCGCCGCAAGAACCATGGTGACACCGTAACTCGCAATCCCTAAAACGGCATCTGGGGTGGAGAGCCATTCGTATGCTTCAGCCGAGGCATCCACCTTCTCGGCATCGAGATATGGCAATCGGGGTTCCGGAAGATGCTTGATCATGCCCATTTGATAGGCTGCCACCAAGCCAAGAGAGGCGCTTCCCAGCAAGGAAAGGCCGACTACTCTGCGCCGCCGGCGCAAATTTTTGCAATTTGTCTCACGCAGATCAGAGCTGAGTTCCTGTGCTTCTTTGGGCTCAAGCTGAAGCAGGTTCATTTAAGTCTCCTCTCTAGTTGGATTCAGCGAGCGTGGACTCGTTTGCTTGCTGCGAAAAAGAGAGTCATTCTCTACTCCGTTATGTCTTTCTTCTCCGCCCGGAGCTCTCATCGTCTCCTCAGCGCTCAAAAATGCATGGACTGCAGGCTCATGGCGGAAAGGCTGGGAAATAATCTTCGGCAATATCACCTGCTCAGGACGGCTGAACCCTCTTACGCCAATATCGATTTCCGATTGCGGAATGCCAAGTCTCAAAGTTCCGTGTAGTGCGTCCCACATCGTCAATCCACCCGACCAATTTGAATTCTGGTCCTCAGGAGCACTGGAATGGTGAATCGCATGCATCCGTGGCGTCACAACCACATGGACGAGCCAGTCTTCGATTGCGCGAGGGAGCCGCAGATTGGAGTGGTGAAACACGATAGACAGCAGCAGGAATCTTTGCCAAATAGCCAGCGTATTCGGGTCCACACCAATCAGCAAAAGCTGCGCGATGCGGTACGGAATAGAAAGCAGGATTTCGCCGAAATGAAATCGCAGAGCTGTTGAGGCATCAAGGTCCAAATCCACATGGTGCACAGCATGGAACCGCCAGAGAAACTGGACTCGATGATGCAGGACGTGTTGAAGATAAAGCGTGTAATCCAGCAACGCCAGCATTGCCAGCCTCTCCGCGATTTTTGGCAGATGGAGCAGCTGCAGCAGGCCCCAGCGTTTTTTCTGAATTTTTTCCGCCAACGGATAGAGCACTGGCGATTCAATAAAACGAATGGTGATTGCGCCCATAGCGGCAACAACCATATTTCGCGCGACCCGCCGAAGCTTGGATTCTTTTTCCCGCCGCAGCGGCCTTTGGCGCTCAAGAAAGACCAGCCCTGCCAGCAATCCAAACCCTGCAGCAAGCTTGAGCAGACCCTTCATTCTATGCACTTCTCTGCAATGAGAAGGGCGTATCCGAGCTGGCCCTGCTCAATCGCGTTCAGTGCGGCCTTCGCCATCTGCTTGGCGGCATTCAGATCAAAACCAGCAAGATCAAGCTTCTTCAGCCCTGCCATGATTTCAACGCCCAGCAGCTTGCCCTGGATTTGGCGCACCATGTCTATCAGGGCTTCGTCGTGCAACTCTGTGAAGCGGACGAGCAGGTTGCTCGACGTTAAATACGAGATATAACTTTCCAACGGCTGCGCGTCTGCAATACAGGCGATCCAGGCAAGAAGATCGTGCAATTCGGCAGGCAGTTCTGCGCCGCGGGTCAAATCACTCAATCCTAAACGTCCACCGCTTCGCAGCACTCGAGCGAACTCACGGGCAGCCGTTGTTTTTTCAGGAAAAGTACAGAATGCACATTCACACACCACAGCATCGAAAGAGCTGTCCGGGAATGGCAGTGACTCAGCGTCGGCCTTTTGAAACTGAACCAGCGATCCTAATCCTCTGGCAGAAGCTTCCGTGTTGGCCGACTGCACATTGTTGTCACCATAATCGATTCCCACCACCTCGCAACCGAAACGCTCCGCCAGGAACATTGCGCTGGCGCCCTTGCCGGAAGCTACGTCCAAAACTCGCGCTCCAGGTCCAAGGCTCAGGAGTTGTCCCAGCCTTTGTGTAAGCTTCAGGCCGCCGGGATGAAAAGAATCTCCAAGCAACAGCTTTGCTGCATAGCTCTCATATAAACATGCGCAGCTTTGTTTAATTTCAGATGACTGGAGCGGAGCAGGATTTTTTGTTGTGCTCACCTTTGCTCTCCCGTTGTAGCTCCGCCAAAGTTGAACGTCACCGGCCTTGGCTCGAACCGCTCTCCGCTGGCCCGCGCCCGCCTGCGCTCCGGTTCCAGGGCCTCAAGCTGAGTTCGCGCCTGTTCGCGATAGCCCAGGGTGTTGTAAGCGCAGAACGGGACCTGTTTGCCGCCCGGGAGAAGAAATTCCTTGCAGCACTTCATCAGGTTCTTTTGGTTAAACGTCCAGGGATCCATAAAGTCCTGGAGCATGATCATGAGCATGTGCTCGGCTAGGTCGCCGAGCGTCAGGCTTTCCGGGATGCCGCAAGCCTGGCAGGAGAATGCAAACTGGTCCGCGGATTTCTGCGAGCCTGCGACCGACGACGATGACCATAGCCCTTCCAGCGCAGACCTCACTTCGAGATTGAAATCCGGCATCACGCGGTTCGTAATGTAATCCAGATAGTCATATACATTCACGATCCGCGGAAGAGGAGTGACCTTATCGCCTTCCACAAAGGCATAAGTCACTGAGTTGCACGTGGGGAAGCAACACGGCACAGGAACGAAATCTGTGGACAGAAATTTGCCGGCAGTCTGCTCTTCAATGAGCTTGATGACCTCTGGGATGGTCATGCGATTCATCGGATCGTGGTGCGTGTGGCGGCCGGCGTGAAATGCAGGCTGAAAGTTGATGCCACAAATAGCCGGATGCTTCAGCGCGAAATCGATGATTTTACCAATCTCGTGCTCATTTACTCCGCGCTCAATGGCAGGCACAATTGTGACGTTTAGCCCGATCTCTGCCAGCCGGTCAAGCGCGCGAAGCTTTTCCTCAAGAATATTGGGCTCACCGCGAAGAATGCGGTAGGTATCCGAGTCGAAACCGTCAAACTGAAAATAGAGAGAAGGCCGAACTTCGTTCAGTTGCTCCAGGAAGCGATCGTCACGGGCAATGCGCTTGCCATTGGTATTAATCATCACGAAAGGAATGCTGCGGTCCTTGGCAGCGCGTACAAAATCCATGATTTGCGGATGAATCGTCGGCTCGCCGCCAGAAAACTGGACGACTTCCGGATTACCCTCAGTGCGCACCAGGTCATCCAGCATTTGCTCTACTTCTTCCAGAGTCAGGTTAAAGCCCGGACGGGCCTCAGAGAAGCACAAAGGGCAATTCATGTTGCAATTGCTGTTAACTTCGATAATGCCGAGGCAGGTATGCTGCTGGTGGTCAGGGCATAAGCCGCAATCGTGCGGGCAGCCATTGCGAAGTTCGGTTCCGCGCGCAAGCGGAATAGTTCCGGGTTTGTTGTACTTGCCAAATGAGGTATAAGCCTTTGCGTCACCATAGATAAGCGCCTCGAATGGTCCGCACTGAGGGCACCGCTTCCGCATATAAACCTTGTTGTCGCGAAGGATTACCTGCGCATCGATGACTTTGCGGCATTGTGGACAGATGCTGCGGGTCAGCTCGTAAAAAACATAGTCAGCATCTTTCTTCCGCTTATTCTCAATTTCCGATATTGCTTGTGCGCTGCCAATTTCCTGAGTGCTCATGCTCTTTTCGATTCTCCTGAGGTTAACGTGCGAATCTCGACAATGTACGAACGAGCTTTCCTGATGCTCCGGAGAGCAGGTGCTCAACTGTGATGTCCGCTGCCAGTTGCTGCAGCGCTGTCGAGTATGTTGGATATGGGTGGATGGCTCCTGCCAGCTCCTTCAGCTTGAGCCCCAACTGCATGGCGATAATCAGCTCCGCAATTGCTTCGCCGGCTCGCGAAGCAACAATGGTGGCCCCAAGAATTGTTTCATCATTGCTGGTCACAAGCTTGATGAATCCGGAACGGTCGTTCTCACAGATGGCACGGTCAACATGGCCCATTTCAAGACGATGAACTTGTATTTTGCTGCCTTGATCAGCAACAGCCTGCTGCTCCGTAAGCCCGACGTGAGCGACCTCCGGGTCTGTGAATGTAACTCGCGGGACGAGGCTGCTCATTCCTGATGAGCTGCCCGGCAGCAGAGCATTGCGAACCGCCTGGAACGCCTGCCATCCGGCATAATGGGTGAACTGATAGCCACCCAGAACATCGCCTGCGGCATAGATGTGTTTCACATTCGTCTGTAATTTTTCATTGACCGGGATTCCAGCGTCACTGTATTTGATTCCCGCCATGTCCAATTCCAATTCTTTTACGTTTGGCTTGCGTCCTGCCGCCACCAATAGAAGATCACCGCAGACCTCATGATTCTGCGTGCTCACTGCTGTGCCGGAACTGGCTCGGCGCACGGATACTGCGCGCTCGAACAAGAATTTCACGCCTTCGCGCTCAAGCAGAGCCTGCATGAGTTGCTGCACATCAGGGTCTTCTTTCGGCAGCACTTGGTCGGCGATAACGGTTACCTGCGCCCCAAGCCGCTGGTAGGCCTGAGAGATCTCAATACCGATAGGACCGCCGCCAACAACCACCATTGTTTTGGGCAGAACCTCATTCTCGAAGATGCTCTCATAGGTGATGAAAGGCACGTCTTGCAAGCCTGCGATCTGAGGGATGATTGGTTTAGCGCCCGTCGTAATCAGAAAGTTTTTTGATTGCAGGCGACGGCCGCCAACTTCAAGAGTGTTCGCATCAACAAACCGCGCCATCCCTGAGACTACATCTACTCCCTGGTGTTGCAACTCCTCCGGTGTTTCAAACCGGTACACTGCTTCAATTGCGTTGCGAACGTACTCGCGGACTCTGGCCATATCGGTCGCAGGAGGCCCAGTCACTACGCCATATTGAGATGCCGTTCGCGTTTCATGGGCTACCTTTGCCGCTTTGAGCAGGGCTTTGCTGGGCACGCAGCCTGTCCAGGTGCAATCGCCGCCAATGCGGTTTTTCTCCGCAAGGGCAACGCGTGCTCCAAGCTGGGCGGCGAATCGCGCTGCAACCAGTCCACCCGAACCAGCGCCTATAATAAGGATGTCGTATTGGTCTTCTTTCATTGGTTCTCCGCCATCACCTGTGAATCAGGCGCCTTGAGCCGTTGTACGAAAATAAGCGCTAGAATCGCCAGCGCGAGTGTTCCGTAGATCAAACCATCGATAGAGAACCGCGCTCCTAGTACCGCTGCTATCAGCGATCCCGCTATTGCTCCGATGCTCAGCAGGACTGAATAAATTCCCATGGCAGCGCCGCGGCCTGGCTGCGCGCCAATAGCCTGGGCCAACAGGGCCAGCGCGGCCGGCGTGAAGCCGCTTTCAATCATGATGGTGAGCACAATAGTGCCTCCCACAATCCAATGCGCCCAATACGTAGCTATGTGATTCAAAAGCAGAAACTCCACGCAAACCACCAGCATGGCGGCGAGCGTGATCGCCAGAGCTCGCGTTATCGGCAGCCGCGGTAAAACAAGGCTCCATATCATTACGCCGATTGCGAAGATCACCGAGTATATGACCAGGACCCAGCCAACTCGCTCCGGGTGACTGGCGAGAACGCCATCGAGAAATTGGCTGCTCCTGGAGCTATGTGTCAGGAGAAAGATCAGCGTCGGCCCCAGCCACAGTCCGACGATAGCATTCACGCACAACCAGGCGGGAGCCAGACGCTGGAGAGAAGGATGATGGAGCGCACGGAAGAATCCCGCAAGAGCCTGTTCTTTTCCGTGGCTCCTGCTGCCGGCAGCGCCAGCATAGAGCAGCATTGCCGAGAGCACGTATAAAACCGCAACTAATCCGAAAGCCGTTGTGCCGGCCCAGTGCCACAGCTCTGCACCCATGAGTCCGCCCAGAGCAAGCCCGGCCAGAAGTGATAGCTCAAAGTAGCTCATCACCTTGGCCCGCAGGCTGGCATTGTGATCTGTTACATCGGTCAGGTGCGCCAGGAGCGGCGGAGCTACGGCCGCAGCCGCAAGGCCCTCCAGGGTCCGGCTCAGAAAAAAGACGCTGATCACCTTTGTTATACCGAAGAGTTGCGTTGCCACCGCCCCAAGCAGTGAACCAGCAACCATCAGTGCACGGGGCGCGATTGCGTCAGCCGCAATCCCGAGTGGGACCGCTCCAGCCAACTCCGCTCCAAAGGAGATGGCGCCCAGCACGCCCACAAGAGTTGCGCCTATGGGAGCGCCGCGATTAGCGAGATCAGCCAGATATAAGCCAACCAGCACTCCGCTTGCCCCGGACGCAATACGCTGGAAAGCATTTCCCAGCAGCACGAATGCAAGACGCAGTGGTGATTGCATCAGGGTGAAGTTGCGGTTCGTCTCCGCGGGTAGAGGGGTATCCGGCAAACTCAAGTGAGAAGTGAGTTCCTGCCTGCTGGTCGAACAAATCATGAAACACCGGTCCAGCGGAGCAGTTCATATATCGCAACTCCAAACAGGGCGGCAGCGGGCAAAGTAACCACCCACGCCAGCACAATCTGTTTCACGGTTTGCCAGTTCATCTTTTCGGATTGGTTGAGGCCGGTCCCAATGATCGCGCCTGAAGCCACATGGGTTGTGGACATGGGCAATCCGAAGGCTGCACCCGGACCGACCAACAGAGCGGTGACTAGATTGGCTGTAAAGCCTTCCCGGTGATTCATGGGAGTAATATCCTGGGCCATTACTTTACTGACTTTTAGTCCGGCAACCAGGCTGCCGATTAGAATTCCAACGGCAACCAGAATAAATGCTGCCAATGAAGTGACGGAGCCTACCTGGGTAAGAGCTGCCACGCCAAGCAGAAGCGCCACCATTTTAGGCGCGTCATTCAGGCCGCGCGCAAAGCTGACGGTTCCACTCGTCAGCCAATGAAGATGGTCCAGTGTGAATGAAACGCCTTTAGGATGGCCGGCTTCGCGGTCCACCTCGGAACAACTGCTTATTTGCAAGTCCGGCAAAATGCCTGCGGCTATATTGATGTTGTTTGTTGCAGTCGCAAGCGCGATTGGTTCCGCAGTGACCTCTGCACACAAACAGTCGGCCGTTGTTCTTGATTCTTTCCACAACATGAGAATCAATCTGGTGAAGAGCATCGAAAGCACCGGACTTAGCAGGAGGGGGATCGCTACCTTGGCGCCCAGCGTATTCCATCTCATTCCGCCAAGGCCGTAAGCCACACTGGCAACACCAGTGATTGAACCGACAATAGCGTGAGTCGTCGAAACGGGCAGACCAAGGCGCGTTGACAGAGCTACCCAGACTGCTGCACCCAGCATAGTCGCAATTCCCGCTGATAGTGTCGGTACAATTCCCGGCGACAGAAGCCCTTTTCCAAATGTGTTCACCATCTCGCCGGCAAAGATGAAGGCTGCGAGGCTGCCGGCTGTTGTCCAGATAGCGCCCCAGAGAACGGCCGTGCGCAGATTGGTGGCGCCGCTTCCTGCCAGAGTTGCAATACCCTTCGATACATCATTGGCTCCGTTTGCAAACGCAATGAACGCGCCGATTCCAATTCCGGCAGCAGGGGCCAGATTCATTTAGATTTTCCTCCAGCTCGTGAGGCGTAATGGGCTCTCTAGGAGAATGCTGTCTTAAATGTGATGCACGCTATCCATAGCTAATGATCCATGTGCGGCGTGAAAAGTTACAAGATGCGTTGGGCGGGAACAGGTGTGGGCAAGGATGCAGGAATGAGCGAAACCTTACAACCCAATTTGCATTTTTATTTGTCCTGAAAGCGCCCAACTGCATATTTGGGCTGGGCATCCCCAAAATATTCCCGCTTATTTGTAAAAAAGCTGTGAAGTCCGTTCTGGAGGAGATACATGAATTTAGCTGAACGTAAGGATCTTATGCATGAGCCTGTAGAGCTTCCCGCAATTGTTTCTCGCAGAAAACCCGCTGAAAATTTCGAACGCAACTTGCTGAAAGGAATCATCTCAGGTCTGGTGGGTGGCCTGGTTGGAACAATTGTCATGACTCAATTCCAGAACGCCTGGAGTAAGGCCTCGCAAGCCCTCCAAAGTGATCAGAACGGGCACAGTAGCGAACAAAATCAAGGCCAGCAGGAAAGCGAAGACGCTACCATGAAGGCGGCAGGCAAGATTGCGCAACTTAGCGGGCGGCAGCTTTCCCATGAACAAAAAAAGAAGCTTGGCCCTTTGGTGCATTACTCCTTTGGCACGTTACAAGGAGGAGTGTATGGAGCGATCCTTGAGATGGCTGGGGCGCGCGGTGGCTTCCTTCCTGCATTAACGCTCGGGACTTCCTTATTCAGTTTGGCTGATGAGATCGCAGTTCCTGCCCTTGGATTATCCGGCAAGCCAACGGAGACGCCGCTTTCGTCACATCTGTATGGCTTAGCTGCCCATTTGATTTATGGCGTCAGCACTGAGCTCTCGCGCAGCGGCCTGCGAAGCGCACTCTGAGCAGATTGATCAAGCACATTGTAACTACTGGTGGATTTCCGTATCAATGCTTTAGTTTGCTCGCCGGAATTCAGCCCTGACGGTCAATGAAATATAGACTTTATCCAACCAAAACACGTTTCAGAGGAAAAGTTAAATGGCATGGATCAAAACAATTGAAGAACCGGAGCCTGGAAGCGAACTGCACCGAATCTATGGGGAGCATCGCAGACAGGCCGGTTCCGTGGCCAACATTCTTAAGATTCACAGCCTGAATCCAGCCGCGCTGGCAGCGCACATGCATCTTTACAAAGCTGCGATGCATACGCCAGGCGAACTTAGCCAGCGCGATCGGGAGCTCATTGCTGTCGTGGTTTCACGAGCAAATAGCTGCGAATATTGAGTGCGGCACCACGGAGCAGGTCTGCTCCGGGCATCCGGCGATTCATCGCTGGCGCACGAAATTATGACAGGCAATTTTCCGGATCAACTGCTTGAGCGGGACAAAGCAATCATTGACTATGCCAGAAGACTCACGTTGCTACCTGCCAGCATCAGCCCCAATGATATTGAAAGTCTTCGCCGGCAAGGTTTGAGCGACCGTGCCATTCTGGAAATCAATCTAACGGCAGCATACATGAATTTTGTTAACCGCATTGCATTAGGTTTAGGAGTTGAAGCAGAGATGAACCTGGATCAATTTCGGCGATAGTTGCTAAGCCGAAGTAAGCACTGCGCAGTTTATGGCAGTGGCATTTTCATTCTGAAACAGTGTATGAGGAAGGTGGTGCCGGGAGGGGGAGTTGAACCCCCACGAGGGGTGAACCTCGGCGGATTTTGAGTCCGCTGCGTCTGCCAGTTCCGCCATCCCGGCTTGAGCTGCAAATCACTGGCAGTTTTAAGAGTAATTGAATTAACCAGCAGTGGCAACAATTCCAACGTCCAGTATTTAGCTCCAGGCATCCAGTAGCAGCTGTGGCTGCGCGTCTTCTCATGGCCACCCGGAGGAGGCGGCACGCCATCCGAATTAAATGTTGATTCCCACTACTCTCGTGTCTAAGGAGGTCAGTATGAATCACGCCGCGAAAAACACGGCAATCTTTCTCTCATTCTGCATTGTTGTGATGATGGTCTGCACCGCAAACGCGCAGACGTGGGTCGCATCAACGGGAACCGTGGATCAATCGAGCCTTTTGACATATCAGTTTAAGGACGGCGCAGCTTTTGTACGGGGAAACACCCAGGGACGAGTAGTTCTCCGATTTAACGTACTCCCGGTTGGAGACTTACTCATTCCTGTTACGCAAGCTTGCTGTGAAGGCAGGGCCCTCTGGGTGCGATTCCTGGACAATGGCAATGGAGCTCAGGTGCTGGTAAAACTGAAGCAATACAACGTAACTACGGGCGTAATTACTACCCTTCTTTCATTCAATAGTAATGATTTTCCACCACAGCCTACCTTTCAAAGCGCAACTCCAAATAGGGGACTGGGGCCGCTGGTGAATTTTTCTTTTGCCACAGGCCCCTTTAATGGAGCTAACAACCAAGGCGGAGAGAACGTTTACTACATTGAAGCAACGCTGATTCGCAGCGCGACCGGCGGGACTCCCGGGCTGGCTTCGGTCAGCATTGTGCGGACTCTTGCACCTTAGCCAAGGACAAGACTGACGGAGCAAAAAACATCGCATCTGGGATCGGCTTGAACTCACGAGCAGATTGCCAGATGCGATTTTCCTGAATCCCTGCTATTGAGTTGCCTTCTTTAATTCCTTTCATGCGGATGTGAGCGTGCGTGAGTTTGTCCTTCGACTTGCGATAGCTTAATCTGAAATGTTTCTGTTTCTGGCTGGAAGGAGGCACTGGGTTTGCGATTTCGGCATGCGATTGCGAGTTTGGCGTTCTCTTGCCTGGCAATGAACGTCTTTGCCGCCGATCTTACCGGCACCGTTACAAACGGAACTACCGGCAAGCCAGCTGTGGGCGCTGAGGTGGTTTTAGTGTCGCTGGCCAGCGGCATGAATGAGGTGGGTAAGACGAAAACAAACAGCCAGGGGCACTTTACGATCAATGTACCGGATGCTGGCGAGCGGCATCTGGTGCGGGTAAATCATCAAGGCGTGAATTACTTTCAGAATGCGCCACCAGGCGCCAGCAGCGCAGACGTCACGATCTACGGTTCGTCCAAAGACGTTGCGGGAATTTTTGAAGAGGCGCGCGTTTATCGGCTGCAGACCGAGCAAGGCCAGCTTGAGGTGATGGCTGCTTATACCTTGCGTAATGAGTCGAGCCCGCCGCGCACGAAAATGGCGGAGGAAACGTACGAGGTCGAGTTACCGCCAGGAGCCAAACTGCTGGATGCCAGTGCTGCCGGGCCCGGCGGAATGCCGGTAGCTACTTCTCCTGTGCCGACCGGAAAACAGAACCGTTACGCGCTGGTCTTTCCAATCAGGCCGGGACAGACGCAATTCAATGTGACTTATAACCTCCCGTATAGCGGATCGTATGAGTTCAACATCACGCCGGACTCACATCTCTCTGAATTGGGAGTGCTGCTGCCCAAGAGCATAAAGTTTTCCGGGCTGAGCCGCACATTCTCTCAGGACAGGGATGAAGCCGGGCTTGCAGTCTTCTTTATCAAGGATGTTTCCCCGCATGAATCGGTGCGGTTCTCCGTTACCGGCGAGGGCGTTGCACCTCGCGAAGCTCAGGGCGGAGGGCCGGTTCAAGATACTTCCGAAAGCAATGCTCCCGCTCAGCCTTCTAGCAATTCTTTCAATACCACGCTGCTCTGGTATGTATCGCTGGCGATGGTTGTGGTTGTCGCCGGAGGCGCGTTTTGGCTTTGGCGCAAAGCTATTGCCGCAAAGCAGCACGCCGTCGGCGAGGGTGGTCCCAAATCGTCTTCAACAAAAACTCAGCCTTCCAGACCGTCGCGAATGCCCGCATCTTCCAGCAAAACCAGTGGGCCTCAAGGTGATTTTCTGGAAACGCTTAAAGATGAATTGTTCCAGTTGGAGCGGGACCGCGCTGAAGGCAAGGTATCTCAGGAGCAGTACGAGAAGACAAAGGCTGGATTGGATGCGCTGATCCGCCGCCAATTGAAAAAAGCGGAACAGCAAAAGGGATAAAGCTCGCGGACCCTTCGCCTGGTGCAAGAGTTTGGCAGGCCAGAGCGCAATAAACGGCAGAAAACAGCAGATTCTTCGACTTCGCTCAGGATTTCGACTGCAGGCTCACGCCTGCAGAACGGCTCAACTTAACAATTCTTTTAATTAAATTTACCGTCTTTTGAGATGATATCCCCCACCCGTCCTCTAACATAGTTTTCGCCGTGCATGGGTTGCAAAGAAGCCCATAAGCACCGACCCACGGCAGAATCAGGCAGAGACGGCATCAATCTCAAAACAGATTCCCGCAAACATCCTTAATCAGGTCCAACAATTTGCGGGAAAGTTCTGATTGAGCAAAGAGGATTCAGTCTATGAATTACAAACGCGTTCTGGCGATTGGGATTGTTTTGGTTTGCAGCATGGCCATTCCGGCTATGGCACAGAGCCAGCCCCAATCTGCCGGCGCCCAACCGGGCGCTGCGGGCACGGTGGCCCGAAGCGTTGGTACGGTTAAATCGATCAATGGAAACACGCTGGTGTTGAAACCAGATACGGGCGCGGAAGTGACCGTCACGATCCAGGAGGGCGCGCGTCTCCTGCGATTGGCGCCAGGACAGACTGATCTCAAGAGCGCCACGCCTATTACTCTGCCGGAAATTCAGGTCGGGGACCGCATGCTGGTGCGCGGACGCGGAGATAACGCTTCCATTGCAGCAACGTCCATTGTCGTGATGAAGCAGGCGGACGTGGCGCAGAAGCAGCAGCATGAGCGTGAAGACTGGCAGCGACGCGGAGCGGGCGGGATAGTAAGCGCCATTGATCCGGCCAGCGGCCTGATTACCGTTTCCGTTACTCCCACCATCAGCATTGCAGTGAAGACCACAAAAGATACCGGCTTCCTGCGCTACTCGCCCAATTCCGTGAAGTTTGCCGACGCGCAAAAAGGGACGTTCGAGCAGATCAGGGTTGGCGACCAGCTGCGCGCGCGCGGTAATCGCAGCGCCGATGGCAAGGAGATAGCGGCGCAAGAGGTGATCTCGGGCACCTTCCGTAATATTGCCGGGACAGTCAGCTCGCTTGACGCTGCAAATAACACGATCACGGTAAAAGACGTTCTGGCGAAGAAATCTGTGACCGTGAAGTTCAATTCAGATTCGCAGCTGCGCAAACTGGCGCCGCAAATGGCGCAGCGTCTTGCGTTCTTTCTGAAAGGTGCTCAAGGCGGACAAGGTGGGGCACAGCCGGCATCAGGAAGTGGCGCCCCACCGGCTGGCGCGGCTGCCGGAAATGGTGGGCCGGGCATGGGTGCTGGTCCAAGGCCGGGCGGCGGTGGTCCGGACTTTCAGCAGATGCTGAATCGGATACCCAGCGTGACTCTGGCTGACCTGCAGAAAGAAGATGCGGTCATGATCGTAGCCACGCAGGGCGGGGCCAATGGCGAGGTCACGGCGATTACCTTGCTGGCCGGTGTTGAGCCGATTCTTACGGCATCGCCGAACGGCACGAGCGCTGCAGCATTGTTTTCCGGATGGAACCTGGGTGCGCCCCCGGGCGAAGCAGGATCGCAGTAGAAAGCTGTAACGAGAATGAGGAGAGTTTGATGAAATTCTGGCCGTCTGGACCGCGCACTCTGGTCCTTATTACTTTCATGGTGGCAGTTTTTACGGCTTCAATGGTCGCGCAAGCGCCGTCTGGCCGCCTGCAGGGGCAAATTGTGGACCCATCAGGCGCGGTTATTCCGGGCGCCAACATCACGCTGAAAAACTCCAGCGGCCTGGTGATAGCGGCCAATTCCGGCGGCGTGGGTGAATACGAATTTCGCAATCTTGCAGCCGGTAAATATACAGTCAGCGTAACTGCCAAGGGCTTTGCGCCAACTACCCAGAATATTGAAATCGAGGCCGGCCAGTTGAAGAAGGCCGACATTACTCTGCAGATCCTGGTGAAGGAAGAGAAGATTGAAGTGCAGAGCGACGCCGCACAGGTGAGCACCAGCCCGGACAACAACGCAAGCAGCCTGGTCATTACCGGTAAAGATCTGGATGCGCTTTCCGATGATCCTGATGAATTGCAGTCAGAACTGCAGGCACTTGCCGGCCCTTCAGCTGGGCCGAACGGCGGTCAGATTTATATTGATGGCTTCACCGGCGGACAGCTGCCGCCCAAATCTTCCATCCGCGAGATTCGCATCAACCAGAACCCGTTTTCCGCTCAGTATGACCGCATGGGCTTTGGCCGCATTGAGATTCTTACCAAGCCTGGGTCAGACAAACTGCACGGCCAATTCTTCTATAACGATAATCACTCATTTTTTGACGCGCTGAATCCTTTTGCGGCCACCGAACCTGACTTCAGCACAAAGATGGTCAATGGCAACGTTGGCGGGCCAATCAGCAAGAAAGCGTCTTACCAGATTAACGTGGAGCGCAGGGACATCCAGGAAGCGGCGGTTGTGCTGCCGCAGGCTTTTTCCGCCGCAAACGTTGCGGTGGTTCCTGTGATCAATCCGCGCATCAGGACGAATTTAAGCTCGCGCTTCGATTACCAGCTTACCGCTTCCAACACATTGATGGTCCGTTACCAGTTCACGCAGGACCACCAGCAGAACAATGGTGTGGGACAGCTGGCGCTGCCTTCGCAGGCCTTCAATCAGACAGGCAGCGAAAATGAGATTCAGATCAGCGATACGCAAGTTCTGAGCCCGCACGCGGTGAACGAGACGCGCTTTGAGTGGGAGCGCGGCTCAACTGATCAGAATTCGCTCAGCCTGGCGCCTGCCATCAACGTGCTTGGCCAATTCTCTGAAGGCGGCAATCCGCTTGGCCTGAGCTCAGTGATTACCAACCATTACGAGCTCCAGAACTATACTTCCATCAATAAAGGAAACCATTTCATGCGGATTGGCGGGCGGCTGCGTGCCACCGCGAACTCCAGCACATCAACGCAAAATTTCAACGGCACATTTATTTTTGGCGCCACTCGGGATGCAATTACAGGAACGCAGATCTCGTCGCTGCAAAACTTCAAGAACGGAAGGCCGACGCAGTTCACCATTGTGACCGGCACGCCTCTCATTGAAAACACCTTTGTTGATGCCGGATTGTATGCGGAAGACGACTGGAAGCTTCGTCCGAACATGACGCTGAGTTATGGGCTGCGCTTTGAAACACAGAACGGGATCCATGATCACGGCGACTGGGCGCCGCGCATTGGATTTGCCTGGGGTTTGGGCGGAAAGAAAAATGCGGTGCCTAAAACGGTCATCCGCACTGGATTCGGCCTGTTCTATGACCGCTTTTCGCAAAGCCTGATCATGCAGGCGGAGCGGTTGAACGGCGTGAACCAGCGCCAGATCACCGTTACCGACAGCGGTGACAATAGCGCGACGAGCCTGGCGAACCGGGCGCTACTGCAATCTCTTTTCGCGACCTATCCAGCGTTGCCCCCTGCCGCGCTCAGTGCGCTTACGGCCACGCCCACAACCATAAACACGATCGATCCCAAACTGCAGACGCCCTACACCGTTCAGTTTGCCGGTTCAGTTGAGCGCCAGCTTACCAAGACGGCCACGCTCAGCGGGACATACATTCATTCGCACGGCGTGCATCAGCTTTTCTCTGAGGTGGTGAGCCTCTTGCCGCTGCAGTATCAGTTCGAGTCTGGCGGCGTTTTCAACCAGAACCAACTGATTGCGAATTTCAACATGCGCGCAGCCACCCGGCTGACGATTTTTAGCTTTTATAGTTTCAGCCACGCCAACAGTGACACGGCCGGCGCAAGCAGCTTTGCGTCTGATCCTGTGAAGGGCATCTCTGCCGACTACGGGCGCGCAGCTTTTGACGTTCGGCACCGGCTCTTCTTCGGTGGAACAGTTTCCCTGCCGCACGGCTTCCGCGTGAGTCCGTTTATGGTGGCGAATTCTGGCGCGCCATTTAACATCACCACCGGGCAGGACCTGAATGGCGATTCCATCTTTAATGACCGGCCATCGTTTGCCGCGTCGGGCAGTGGAATCCAGACGGAGTGGGGCACATTCAATCCTCTGCCAGGGCCGAACGATCCGCGCATTCCGGTTAACTTTGGAACCAGCCCCGCGCAGTTCACGCTGAACATGCGCTTGAGCAAGACTTTTGGACTTGGTCCCAAAATCGAGAGCCCTAATAATAATCCGCAACAGCAGGGCGGGCAGCGAACTGCGGGCGGAATGCCTGGAGTTGGCCGTCCCGGACATAGCCCGGTCCCGCATGGCGCGGGTGGCCCGTTCGGTGGAGAAAGATCAAACCAGCGTTATAGCCTGACGCTTAGCGCAAATGCCCGGAACATCTTTAATAATGTGAATCCTGCGCCGCCCATCGGCAACCTGAGCTCGGCGTTGTTTGGAAGATCGACTGCGCTGGCCGGCGGCGTTTTCAATACCCAGTCAGCGAACCGGCGCATTGATTTGCAGGTGATGTTCTCGTTCTAGCAGTCATTGGCGAGGCCTTTACCATGCTGACAGTGTGACCTCATCCAGCCACACGTTATACGGATGCTGCGCGAAATCGCCGTCCAACTGGAATGCTACGTTTATATCTGTGCCGCCGAAATTCGGCTGCAGGTCTTTGTAGGCATCCACCGGCATAGTGTTGCCGTCCACCGTCAAGCTGACGTAATGAACCTGATTGTTCACCCGTTCGATCTGCCAGGTGATGTGGTGCCAGGTGTTCGCGGAAAACATGGGGCAGGGAAGATTTGTGGTGACCCATTTGAAATTTTTAGGGTCCCAGATGTCCCACTTGCCGGTGTTCTTAAAGCTGCATTCACTGCCCCAGACGAAACGGGTGTTATTAAATGACTGGTTCACATCAAATTCCAGGGCCTCAGCAAATTCCGGATGATCAATATAAAAAGAAACGTCATAACTGAAATGTGACGCGTTCAGACCGCCGCTGACTGATTTCCACCAGAGAGCGTTGGAGTAACCTTTGCGGCCGCTCAGGGTGAACTTGGAGGATGATCCATCGAGCGAAGGTTGCGATTGATCGTCAGCTTTGCTGGAGGTGGCATTGCCCAGGCCGCTGGCGCAAGGTTGTCCGCCGAGCTGGGCGGTGCACCATTGCCAGGCGGGCATCTGCTCAATTTTTTTAAATACAGTTACGTTCGCAGGGGCGGACGAACCAGGACCAGAGTTGCTGTTGTTTTGGGTTGGAACAGGCGCCGCAGTGGCATGCGACCTTCCGCCACAGCCTGCAATTGCGCACATGAAGGCGCAAGAAAGCGCAAAGAGGGAAAAACACTTTTGGCTTGGCACAAATAACTCCAGGGGAAGAATGCTTTCGACTATGCAGGATGTACTACTCGGGCTCAACCTGAATTTATCAGTAGCACGGCCCGGTTAGTTCAGAAGAGCTAAGGCGTTCAGGCTACGGCGTTGGGCTGAAGGGTAGGTCCGAGTGAATGCGCTTTGTTCCCGCCTTCAGAGCGCGCGACCTCTAGAGCGTTTTCCACGCGATTGATGACCTCAGTGACGATGTCAACGGCGTCAAAGCGCTCCTGCAGCACAGCCTCAGCGATGCCGGCCGCAATGGGCGGTACGCGTTCGGTGCCGGGAACTTTTATCAGCGAGAGAACTTTTCTCATCTTGTCCACCACGAGGAAGCCGTTCTTCTCCGTGGTGTCAGCGAGCAAGAGGGCAATGGTGGTGAGATCGTAGCGAATGGCGACATCATTCTGGCGGATGTGCGACGCCAGCGCCTGACCGATCTGCTGCATCATGGCTTCCACTTGCTGCTCGCCGATCTCTTTTACCAGCGCTGAGGCTTTGCCAAAATGGAGCAGCATGAGGGTCATCGGCGTCTTCTGTTGCAGGGACCGCCGAACTTCAGAGAGCAGCACGTCAAGATAAGAAGAACGCTTGAGCAGCCCGGATTTTTCGTCGGTGACGGCGAGCGTCTTCATCAGGGTGCGCAGGCGCACGTTGCTCACAGCCAGCACCATCTGTTCTGCGATGGTCTTGAGGACAACGATGTCAGTCTGCCGCCATTGCCGGGCCGAGGTCTGTTCCAGGATCAGGATGCCTGACTGCTCGCCGGAGTCAACCAGCGGTACAGCGATCAGTGATTCAATATTCAGCGCGTGCACATGCTCCGCGGCCGGCGCAAGCTCACGCGATGATTTGGCATTCGGGATCACGACTGGACCACTTACCGCAAGCTGCTGGGTCAGGCCGATCAGCTTCACGATTGCCATGACATCTGACTGCTTGACTCCGGGCGCGCAGTACTCCAGCGCGGCGGAAGGCGGCTTGCCAATGGTGCACAGTCCGGCCACACAGCGGCTAGCGTTGAAGTGGCGGCCAATGTCATTCACTGCAGTGAAGAGCACGCTTTTGACGTTCGGCTGGCGGTAGATGTTGCGTGTGATCTCGGTTACACGGGCAAAGTTGTCAACGGCATTTTCTTCGTAAGCAGCTGCAGCGGCAGGAGGCTGAGTAGCCGGGGGCCTGGCCTGTGATTGGGCGCTGGGTGCAGGCGGTGTTGCAGCTTTGGCCACGGCTGCGGCAACCTCATAAGCAGGCGTGAAGCCGGCTGAAATATACAAATGGCGCAGCTTCTCATTTTTCTCCTCTTCACGAGGGAAGAGCTTGCTCAGGCGTTCCAGCCGCTCCATGGCTTTTGATCGCATGCCGTATTGCAGATAGATTTCTGCCTGAAGAATGAAATCTTCAAGCACCGTGGGCTCAGATTCGCGAGATGCGGGAGCAGGGGTTTCCGGCTCCGGGGCCTTTGCGGCCGGCTCGGCAGCTTTTTTCTCCACCTGCTGAAAGCGGTTCGCGATGCGGCTGTACTCATGATCGTCAATCCGCCCGCGCAGCATCTCCAGGCGTTTGTTGTGTCCGGGCTCGTAAGGATCAAGTTCCGCCGCGCGGTCAAGCGTCTCACCTGCCAGGCCGTATTTTCCAGCGGCATAATAAAGTTGGAAGAGCTTGAGTAGAGTGCGGCTGTATTCGTGTTCGCGGTTGGCGGTATCAAAGAGCTTGCCCAGATACTCAGTGAACGCCAGAGACGGCGTGCGCCGCTCAGACATCTCATACATGCTGGTGATAAATTCACGGCGACGGCCAGCGACTGTCTCATGGTCTTCAAGTTTCTTGGCCAGCTCCAGCGCGCCGCGTGTATCGTTCACGTCAAGGTAAACGCCGATGAGTGATACGACCTCTTCCAACTGCTTCGGATCTTTTTCAAACAACTCCCATGCGTATGGCTCGGCTTCCGCGGGCCGCTTAGCGGCCATCAGGGCGCGGGCATAAAGCTCGCGAATCTCCGGCAGGCCTTTGACGCGGGTAACCACCTGCTCCAGCACGGTCAGACATTCCTTGATCTGGTTGCGCGAAAAGAGGCCGCGTCCGTAAAGGAAGATGGCCTGGAAGTTCAGCGGATCAAAGTTATAAGCACGCTCGTAAGATTGAAATCCGGCTCCGGGCGATTCCTGATCCTGCAGCAGTCCAAGCTGGACATAATTTGAGGCAGCGGTCTTACCTTCACCTAATGCAGCGGCCTTTTCGCCAGTGAGCTGCAGGTTTTCGATTGTCGGAGAGAGCTCCACAATCCGCTTGCAGACTGCCAGCGCCTGCTTGTCTTTTTTCTGCCGGTCGAACCCTTGCAGAGCCGTCCGGTAGGCTTCAAGAGCTTCGTTGCGGTCGCGTTTTTCGATGAGCTGGGCGTAGCGGAAGGTCTGCAGCGCAGTTGGCGTGCTGATCTTGGCCAGCTTTTTGTAAGTGATAGAGCCCTTGCTGGTTTCGCCTGCTTCAAATTCCTGGTCAAAGAGCGTGCCTAGCAGCTCAGCGGCCTGCGGCCTACGGTCCAGGGCAATGCAAAGATCGGCGGCGGCCTGCTGTACCAGCTCATTTCCGGGCTCATCGGCCAGAATGGAGAGGTACTCTTCCAGCGCAGCCTCTGGTTTGCTGCGTTGCAGGTACTTTTCCGCTTTGTCCAGACGTCTGGAGATGTCCGCCATGGGGTCACTTCCTCAGGCACCGGGCCGGGAATGGCCAGGACAGACTGAGGCTGAAGGTACGCCCATTCTATTCGGAATTGCTGATAGGCTCAATGGTTCAATGGCCGGGGCCTCGTAAAGATAACGCGAATCTCGGCGATTACACGCGATTCTGATATAACTCCCCCAATGATCCAAGAGGAGCAAGGGCTTAAAAAAGAACTTTCTGCACGCCAGATGGCGATGGTCGCCGTGGGCGGCTCAATTGGCACCGGGTTGCTGCTGGGATCCGGCGCTGCCATTCATCGAGCGGGACCGGCAGTTATCCTCACGTTTGTTCTCAGCGCGCTTATTTCCTGGACTGTGGCCATGGCGCTGGGCGAGATGTCTGCTGTGCATCCCGCAGCCGGATCGTTTGGCGTATATGCGGAGCTGTATGTAAATCGCTGGGCAGGATTCATTGCCCGGTATGGCTACTGGTTCTCAGTTGTCATCGCAATTGGATCAGAAGTTGTGGCCGCAGCCACCTACATGCGGCAGTGGTATCCCATGGTGCCTCCGCTGGTGTGGATGATCACCTTCGGGCTGTTCCTGCTGGCGATCAACCTTTTCTCCGTGGGACATTACGGCACATTTGAATATTGGTTTGCTCTGCTGAAGGTAGTTACCATCTTTGTTTTTATCGTGATGGGCGCGGCGCTGCTGTTTGCCGGCAAAGTGCGCGCGCAGTATGTATCAGACGGCGGCTTTGCTCCCCGCGGATGGTCCGCATCACTGATGGCAATTTCCTTTGGCCTTTACAGCTTTCTTGGCATTGAGATGGTGGCCATTTCTTCCGGCGAAGCACGGTCAAGCAAGGAGGTGGCGCGCGCCACGCGCATTGCCTTTGCCATGCTGGCGTTTATCTATGTGGGAGCCATGGCCGTGCTGGTGGGCGTGATGCCATGGAAAAATGCCGGAGTCTCAGAGAGCCCGTTTGTCACGGTGTTCAAGGTGGCAGGCATTCCCGCCGCAGGCTTCATTATGAATTTTGTGGTGCTCACGGCAGCGCTTTCCGGCGCCAACGCCAGCCTGTATGTGACCTCGCGCATGCTGTTTTCCCTGGCGCGCTCAGGATACGCGCCGAAGCGAATGGGCACACTGAACCAGCACGGCGTGCCGATGGGCGCGTTGCTGGCTTCAATGCTGGGGATTGTTGCTGCCATACTTCTGCAACTGCGCACCGCCAATGCCTATCTCTATATTATTAATGCTGCGCTTGTCGGCGGAATGATCGCATGGCTGATTTCGCTGGCTGCGCACGTGCGCTTTCGCCAGGTGATCTCGCCAGAGAAACTCGCGGATGCAGGACTGCGCTCTCCGTTGGGGGCCATTGGATCGATTTTGGGATTTGTAGCTATTGTGGCTGCGATTGCGTGCACCTGGTGGGTGTCTGAGTCGAGCGTGGCGGCGCAGAGCGCGGGGATTTATCTGGTAGTGCTGAGCGCTGCGTACGTAATGGTAAGAAGGACGAAGTCCATCAAAAGCAGTGGAGGAAAAGGAATAGAAGAACGCGAGACGTAGCATGCTACGTCTCTACCACAGCTTCACTCTTGTTTGCGGGAGCTCTTCCCGCGACAAAGTAATAAATTATTCCCAGCCCCATGAGCACCAGGCCAAAGCCGAGCTGGCTGACGCTGCCCAGCTTCCATAAATCCAGGTGCTCGCTCCGGTTCTGAACCAGCGAAATGATCAGCAAGGCGATGGGGCCTATCGCCACGGCAATTGCTCCAAACATGCCACCTGGAATGCGAAACGGACGAACCAATTCCGGCTCGCGGATACGGAGCACGATGAGGGCGAGAAATTCCAGCACCAGGCTTGCGCCATAGAGAAGAATATCGAGCATGATGAGCTTGTCAAAACTCAGGCCAAGCGATGCGGCCCAGGCAATCCCTAAAACGAGAATCGCGATCCAGGGTGCTCCGTCTTTCAGCTTGCGCGTAAAAATTTTTGGCAGGTGACCGTCTTCCGCCATTGCTACCGGCAATCGTGAGTACGACATTACCAGCGAGTTGAAGGTGCCGAACTCGCTGAGCATCGCGGCGGCCACCAGCGCAGCGCCCAGCCATGGTCCGACAACCATAGTCGCGATGCTGGCCCAGCTGCCGGTGGACCAAACTTCCGATTGCACGTGCAAATGCCAGACTGCGAGAACAGGAATTACGTAGGAGAGAAAGATGGCGGCGAGCGCCAGGAGCATCACGCGCGGATAGGTTCGCTGCGGATTTTCAACTTCATTGGCCACGGTGGATGCGTTGTCCCAGCCCATGTAGTTCCACATGGCGACGAGAATCCCGGTAAGGAAACTTCCGTGCGCGGGCGGCGTAGCGCCCAGAGTGAGGTGACGGAAGAAAGCAAAGATTGTGATGAGGACAAATGGGCTCAGCATGAGCACGCCGAGAAGAATGGAGCCATCGCCCACAGCTTTGGCGCCGACGAGATTCCAG
>CAZISB010000005.1:0-174660 GCA_964541925.1 uncultured Acidobacteriaceae bacterium
TGGTGGACAAAAAAAATAAATCCAGAATCACCTCTGACGATGTGCGCCGCGCCCGTGTTCTCGGAGCTGAGATCATCGTGGCCCTGGAAGCTGCGCACAACTTGCAACTCTCTGACCAGCACAGGAAGCGCACTGAAGACCTGATGGAGATGGCGCTGGACCTTGGTTCCGCTCTACGCCTGCCTGATTTTGTGAAGAACTTCACTGAGCGTGTTGCCGGGATGATCGGCGCGAACGCTGCGGTGCTCGCGCTGGCCCAGGGCAACAAAGTGGAGTGTGTAAGCTTTTTCGGCGCAAAGCCGGAACGCGAGCTGCAGCGCAAGCTGAACGCCGCGTTTTCAGAATACGCGGAGCGGCACCCTGATTTGAAGATCAGCGGCAGCGGCGTGCAGGCGCTGGGCGGTGAATTGGTTGGAGCATGCGGCTGGCAGAATCTGACTCTGGTTCGGCTGGAAGGAACTGAAGGCGACCTGCTGGGCATTCTGGGCCTGGCAGACATCACGCGCGAGCTCATGCCCAACGATCTCAACCTGCTGCAGGCGCTGATCGTCCATGCTTCGGTTGCGCTTGAAAATTCTCGGCTGTTTACGCGAATCACGCAGTCCAGCCGGCAATGGGCGGAGATTTTTGATTCGATCTCAGACTTCATCGTGGTGCACGATGAGCTGTATCAGGTATTGCGCGTTAATCGCTCGCTGGCGGAGTTCATCGGCGTGCGTCCTGCGGAGCTGATCGGGCTGAGCATGCGTGCTCTGGTCTCGATCACTTCGGACTCGCCGCATCCTTGCCCGTTCTGCCGCGGCGAAAACGAATCCGATGAATATCTGCATCCCGTGCTGGAGCGGACTTACCTGGTCTCAAGCTCGCGCATTCATGGCGCGCTCGATGAAGGATTGCAGACCGTTCACGTGCTCAAGGACATCACGGACCGCCGCGAGGCTGAGCAGCGCTATCGCGAGCTCTTTGATAACGTTCAGGAAGGCGTCTTCTTCGCCTCGCCGGAAGGCCATTTTATCGAAGTAAATGACGCGCTGGTCCGCATGCTTGGCTACCAGACGCGCGAAGAGGTCCTGAAGCTCGATCTGCAGAGACAGGTCTATGCCTCAGCCGAGCAGCGCGACGAGATCACAAGCCAGCTCAACAGAAATGGCGCTATTCGCAACTTTGAAGTCACGCTCTGCCGCCGTGACGGTACGATGATCCACGCGCTTGAGAATGCCTTTGTGGTGAAGGATGGGCAAGGCAAGATCCTGCAGTATCGCGGCGTTTTCCTTGACATTACTGAGGTCAAGAACTTCCAGGCGCAGCTGCAGCGTGAGCGCGACTTCACCAGCAAGATCCTGAACAACACGCAGACCATGATTATGGTGGCGGATACCGCGGGCTTGATCAGTTATGCCAACCAGCGCTCCTATGATGCCGGCGGCTTCGATCAGAATGAGCTGGTGGGGCACCGGTTGGACCGCATCATCTCGCCTTCCCACAAGAAAATTTTTGCTGAAGCTTTCGATGCAAGCCTGCACGGCCTGCAGTCAGACAATCTTGAGCTGGTGATAGCGCGCGGCAACGGCACGCAGGGAAAGTTTTCAGTGAATCTGAGCCCCATGCGCGACGATCGCGGTGAAGTTTCAAGCGTTGTGGTTTTGATGACCGATATCACAGATGCCTCCATGATTCAGGCCAAGCTGATGCATACGGAAAAGATGGCGGCCGTTGGCCAGCTCGTCTCCGGCGTGGCGCATGAGGTGAACAATCCGCTTACGGCCATCATGGGCTTCTCTGACCTGCTGATGGAGAACCCTGATGTCCCGGGTAGCGCTCGCAAAGATCTGCAGGTGATTCTGGAAGAGGCGCAGCGCACGAAAGAGATCGTGCAGAACCTGCTGAGCTTTGCCCGGCAGCGTCCGCCGCAGCGCCATGCAGTCCAGATCAATGCGATCCTGCGGAAGACCATCGCCCTCCGCGCCTATGACTTTGCTAATCACGGTGTGCAAATCGTGGAGAAGTTCGATGACGGCCTGCCGGAGCTTGTCGGCGACTCGCATCAGTTGCAGCAAGTTTTTCTGAATATTTTGAACAACGCTTATGACGCAATCCACGCTGCCAGCCGTCCGGGGCTGATAGAGATTGAAACAATTCACGATGGTGGCTGGGTTGAGGTTCTGTTCCGCGACAACGGTGAAGGCATTCAAAATCCTGAGCGCATCTTTGATCCATTTTTCACCACGAAAGAAGTTGGGCAGGGAACTGGCCTGGGATTGAGCATCTGTTACGGCATCGTGCGCGAGCATGAGGGCGAGATCCTCTGCACCAACAATCAGGGGCAGGGAGCGACATTCAGCGTGCGCCTGCCAATCCGCACCAGGGCCGATCTTAAGCTTGTCGTTGCAGCAGGAGCCAAGCAATGACGACGAAAGCCGCTGTCGCACAGCTGCCGCTGCTGGTCATTGAAGACGAGCGCTCTGTCATGGATTTCATCCGCTTGGCGTTGGAGCGCAGCGGTTACGCATGCCGCACCGCAAACTCAGCAGCGGAAGGCATTCGCGCACTTGAGGCCGGGCGCTTTAGCGGAGTTATTTCTGACATGCGCACGCCTGGCGGAGCCAGCGGCGCCGATGTGCACACATGGATTGTTGCGAATCGTCCGGAGCTGAAGGATCGCATGCTTTTTATCACCGGTGACACTGTGAATGAAGAGACGATGAAAGCGCTGCAAAACACCGGCGTTCCATACATCGAGAAGCCGTTTCGCGTGCAGGAGCTGATCAATATTGTGGAAAGGATCTTCGGCCGGCCGAACTAACAGATGACAGACAACGCCAGAGTACGGTTTCTGATCGTGGACGATCACCCAAGCGTGCGCAAGCTTTGTATGACAGTGGGCGCATCGCTGGGCTTTGACTGCGTAGAGGCCGAGGACGGCCAGGCGGCGCTGCTCCACCTGGAGAATGATTCTCCTGACATTATTCTGGCTGATTTGATGATGCCCAATATGACCGGTTTGGAGTTTCTGCCGCGTGTGAAGCAACTGCTGCCGCGGACGGAGATCGCCATTATGACCGGCCACGGCTCCATTGAAACTGCCGTGCAGGCCATGAAGCTTGGAGCTTATGACTATATCACCAAGCCTTTTCGGATTGAAGAGCTCAAGCTGCTGCTGCAGCGCATGGCAGAAAAAGTAAAGCTGGTTGCGGAAAATCAGTTCCTGCGCGATCGCGTGAGCACGGAGATGGAGCTGAACGGGATTGTCGGCTCTTCCAGCAAAATCCAGGACGTGCTGCGCATGGTGGCTCGCCTGAAAGATACGCGTACGCCCGTGTTAATTACCGGCGAAAGTGGCACGGGAAAAGAGCTGGCGGCGCGAGCTATTCATTATCGCGGGCTGCTGGCTAAGAGGCCGTTTGTGGCCGTGGATTGCGGCTCGCTGGTTCCGACTCTGATTGAAAGCGAGCTCTTCGGCTACGAAAAAGGCGCGTTCACCGGTGCGCTGCGATCCAAAGAGGGCTTGTTCCAGTCGGCAAACGGCGGCACGATTTTTCTGGACGAAATCGGCGAGCTCTCGCTGGAGTTGCAAGCCAAGCTGCTGCGTGTGCTGCAGGAAAAAGAGGTGCGGCCGGTTGGCAGCAATCAGAAAGTTAAAGTCGATGTGCGAGTGGTAGCGGCAACCAATCGCGACCTTGAGGCTGCACAAAATGAGGGCAAGTTTCGCAAGGACCTTTATTTTCGTTTGAACGTAGTCACAATCCATCTGCCGCCGCTGCGCGAAAGGCGCTCAGATGTCGCTGCGCTGGTGCATTATTTTCTGGATCGCTTTGCGCCCGGCAAGACGCTTACCGTTTCTCCTGCCGCAATGAAATGCATGCTGCAATATGACTGGCCCGGCAACGTGCGCGAATTGGAGAACTGTATTGAGCGCGCAGTCGCGCTGGGAAGCCAGGAGTTGCTTGACGTGGCGGACTTGCCTCCTGCGGTGCGATCACAACAGGAAAGCGGCTCCGCAGTGGAACCAGTTCTTGCCGCTGCCACGTCGCAGGCAAACACTGATTTGGAAGAGATTGAGCGCGATACAATCCAGCGCGTTTTTGCCCAGGTACAGGGCGACAAAACGCAGGCGCGCAAGATGCTGGGCATCAGCCGGGCAACGCTGTATCGAAAGCTGAAACGCTATAACATCGGGCTGAGCAAGGGCGCCTCCGCGGCTTCATGAGACTTGGATCGCTGAGACGTTGTTTCATTCTGAGACAGCGTCTCGCAATAGTCCTGCCGCTGTGAAGCGGTTTGCATTTCTGAATCAATAAGTTAGTTTTCTGAGGTTTTGGCCGGAGTATTGCACTAAGTTGTTTCGCTAAGGAAGTATAAGCCGCAAGGCCCGGATGCGCCGAGCGGTCTGATGCAGAGCAGAAGCGGTTTTTAGGAGTAGAAAGCTAGAAGCGGTTTTGTCGCGAAGCGACACAAAATAAATGACAACCACAGCTGCAGCTAATCCAACTCAGGCCGCTGAATTCTGGCGCGTGGCGCGCCGGCTGTACTCCGTTTACGTGGAGCTCGACCGGACCTTCGAACTCGGACTGCCGTCTTGCCCTGAGCTGGAATCGTCCGCTGACAACGCGGGGCCGGCAGCCGCCGAGAGTGTTGCTCAGTGGCTTGATCAGGCTGACCAGCGCGTCCAGGTCTGGCAATTGCGCCAGCTGCTGCAAAGCACCAATCTGCAAAATGAAGAAAATCTTCGATACCTGATTGCGCGGCATCTCCAGAAAAAACAGCGGACTGAAGCTGATAAAGACAAGATTGATTTCCTGCTGGTGCAATACTTCGCGCACTGCTCACCGCAGGGTTTGAACGAAATTGGCCTTGCGGATGTGGCGCAGGTACTTGAGCCGGCTATAGGCTCTTCTACGCATAGCTTTCCTGAATGGGCCCCGAGCCTGGACGAAAAGCTCAGGAAGCTGGATGAATCAAGCAGCCTGGAAGAGCTGCAGAACTCCGGTGCGTTGCAGGAGGTCCGCGAGTTGAAGCTGGCGGTGGGAGATGAATATTTCGACCCGGGATTCATGGTCGCCTTTACGCGGTTCAACTTCCTGGCACGGCGGGCGTTTTTCAAGGCGATGCATCAAGACCTGCATGCGATCCGCACTGCGGTAAACCAGTTGGAGCAACGGGGAATTTCCACGGTTGACTGCCGCGATGCGGGACTGACGGAAAGCGAATCTCTGGATCAGGTGCGCCATGTAGTCCACCAGTGGAAAACGCCGTTTCGGGCGCCCTATTCCGGAGGCTCGTCATTTCTGCAACTCATTCTGCTGCGGCATGCGCTGCAATTTGCACTTGCACAAGCGCCGGAAGGTTCTGGGCAGGCGGTAGCTGCCGTTGCGGCCGAGCCTGCAAACGATACAGTCGCGATAGAAGAAGTTCCTGTAGCAAGCGCTTCTGCACACGCGGCCGAGGCAGCGCCTCAAGCTCAGGAGGAAGAAGCTCCCGTTCTTGAAGAAGCAGCTCCCGTCGCAGAAGCAACGCCCGATTTGATCTCGCGTGCTGCGCACACGCCGCCCGGCTCTGCTCCAACGCAGGCAGCGCAGGCTGAAGAAGAGGATTATCTGGTGCGCTGCGTGGCCGATATCGCAGAGCAACTCAAGGCCGTTCCAGCTAAAAGCTCTCCATCAGTTTCAGCCATTGTTCTGGGTGGCTGCAAGCTGCTGATTGCCACATGGGAGGCGCAGGCCTTCGCGCAGGAAGACGCAACCGCTCTGGAATTGCAGCGAACCGTGGCCGCGCGCACCATCCTGCACGTCTGCATGGACCGCCACAAGAAAAACGAGCCGACCGACCTTGCGGCCGCAATCGAGATTGCCCGCGGACGGGTGGAAGCAATGAAAGAGCATGTGGAGAAGGCGAAGGAGTCAAAGAACATTGACGCCGCCGTGAATCTTGCCGCCACTTCCAAGCGACTACTCTCATTGATCACCGAAGGTGAAAAGCTGCTGGGATAATGAAGCAAGACCTTCTGCAGATGAGAATCTGTCTCATCCTGAGACGAAAGGCCGTCTCGCCCTACCTGAGCAAAGCCCCCTCTGCCACGCTCTTGTTTGTAAGTAACTGTTTTAATTGGCCTTATGCCTAAGGTTGCTCTTCCTTGTTTAAACTCCCAAACTTGGCCGCGCAATTGCAGTACTTATGGATGCGAGAGTAGGGGTTTGTCTTAAGTGACGAAGATTCTGATTGTCGATGATTCGCCGGCCGAGGTCAGACTGATGCAATCAGTGCTGGACCGCGCCGGCTTTGCGTCAGTCGCGACACACGATCCTACGCGCCTGGAGCAAATGATCGAGATGGAGCGGCCCAACCTGATTCTGCTTGATGTGGTGATGCCGCAGCGCAACGGCTTTCAGGCCTGCCGGGAGATCAAAGGCAATTCCCAGTACGCTCGCATCCCGGTGGTGATGGTGAGTTCCAAGGATACGGAGAGCGATCGGTTTTGGGCCAAGCAGCAGGGGGCAGATGGCTACGTGGTGAAACCTTTTTCGAGTGAGGAACTGCTGGGAGCGGTGAGGAGCCTGGTGGGGAAAAGTGCTTTGTGAAGTCCCGAGCGGGAGCGAGGGAACCCTATCCATACGGCAGACGCTTGGGTAGATGAATAGGCGTACGTAAAAAGTTTGAATGGGAATAGCGATCCCTCACCTGCAAGGACTCGGGTTCGGGATTTCAGAAAAAATGCCAGAGGATCAACAACAACTCGAACCACTTTCCCCGGAAGCTGAGCAGCTTGAATTGCTGCCACAGTCGGAGCCGGAGCGCCAGTACTGCATATTTCGTGCTGGACGCGAACGCTTCTGCTTCTCCGTGCTCGATGTGGAAGAGGTTGTGGAGTGGCCGAACTTAACCCGAGTGCCACTGGCCCCGGCATTCTTGATGGGAATTTTCAATCTTCGCGGCTCGATAGTGCCGGTGGTGGACATTGCGCTGACGGAAGGCCGGAGACCTGACCTGATGCCGCGCCATGTTGTTGTGGCCAGCTTGAAAGGCGAAGGCGATCGCGACGATCTGCGGATTGGCATTGCAGCGGACGAGGTGATCGGCACGTGCAGCACCTCAGAGCCGCTGCTGGTAGATGAAGCGCCGCGTGAGGTCCCGCACTGCTGCGGCATGCTGCGGCATGAAGATCGCCTGGCGCTGGCATTGAATTTGAAGAAATTGACCGAGACGTTCCCCGTCCCGGTGATTTGAAAAAGATGGCAGCGAGGCCGGTCACGCGTCGAGCTGCCGGACATAAGGCATGAAGCTGTCGCGACGGCCGAAAAACGTAAGCGGTTTGGAGCGAAGCGACAGAATGAAAAGTTTCGTGGTTGGAGGAAGTTTATGAAAGGTCGTTTGAGTTCCACCCTGTGGGTGGTGATCGGCGCGAATGCCGTCGCGCTATTTGCGGTGCTGTTGCTGGCGTACAGCGCTGGTGCAAAAGCCGGAGGCGTCGGAATTCTTGACGCGCCAAGCGCTAGCGGCGCCGCGGGCGGCAAACTTGTCATAGCCGTGGCTGTGGCGGTGCTGGCGCTGGCATTTATGGTTTTCCGCCTGGTGAATCGCGTTGTCGATCCGGTGAAGCGGCTCTCGGATTTTGCCGAGCGCTTCTCCCAGGGTGACTATCGCACGCGCGCGGCTATCGACTCGGGCGACGACTTTGGCTTTATTGCCGAACACCTGAACCGCGCCGCAGAGAGCTCCTCTCGCGCCATCTTCAACCAGGAAGCGCAGGAGAACCTGCAGAAGAGCGTGACTGAGTTCCTGACCATTGTGAGCCAGATTGCCCGCGGCGATCTGACGCTGCGCGGACGCGTGAGCAATGATGCACTGGGGAACGTGGTGGATTCCGTCAACTACATGCTAGATAACTTTGCCAAGGTGCTGGAGCGCGTGCGCAAAGCCGCCATTGACGTGCAGTCGAGCGCGAACGAGATCCTGATTGCCTCAGAAGAGATGTCCAGCGGCGCCATCCAGCAGGACCAGGAGATCACCAACACCTCTTCGGCCGTGGAGCAGCTTACGGTCTCGATGAAGCAGGTTTCGAACAACGCCGAGGCCAGCGCGGAAGCGGCACGCCGCGCTCTCGATGCTGCCGAGCAGGGCAACCGTTCTGTGCGAGACACGCTGGAAGGCATGCAGCGCATCCGCTCGTCAGTGCAGGCGACAGCAAAGCGCATCAAGGCGCTGGGCGACCGGTCACTGGAAATTTCTGAGATCGTCAATGTGATTAATGACATTACCGAGCAGACGAACCTGCTGGCGCTGAATGCCGCCATTGAAGCTGCGCGCGCCGGTGAAGCAGGGCGCGGATTTGCCGTGGTTGCCGATGAAGTCCGTAAGCTGGCCGAGCACTCGCGCAACGCGACGAAAGATATCGCCGCGCTGATCAAGGCCATTCAGGCTGAGACGAATGATGCGGTGATCGTGATGGAAGAAGGCACCAAGGAAGTGGAGATCGGCGCCAAACTGGCCGATCAGGCCGGTAAAGCCCTGGATGCCATTTCCACTGTGGTGCGCCAGTCGGCTGAGCTGGTGCAGGAAATCTCGCTCGCTTCAAAGCAGCAAGTGCGTGGCACGGAAGGTGTTGCCAACGCCATGCAGATCATCTCCAACATTACCCGCCAGACCTCGCAGGGCGCGCGTCAGACCTCGCGCACGGTGGAGCAGCTGGTGCACATGTCAGAACAGTTGAACGAAGCTCTCTCCCAATTCCGCGTGGCTACAGGGGGCGCGACGAATGTTCTCCCCGGCGAAGCGCGTCCGGAACTGGTCAGCGCAGCCACGGCCCTGGCGCGTCGCTAGGCGGTCCGTGTAGTGGCATTACATAACTGCAGTTAGACCAGCAAAGGCGAGGGAAAGACATGGCAGGGGGAGTAGTAACAGTCAGCGAGCATGAACTGAGCGAGATTCGCGGCCTGATTGAGACGCGCTCAGGGATTCTGTTTGACAATTCGCGCGAGCGGTTTTTCTCCACGCGCGTGCTTGAACACGTTGAGGCGCGCAGGTTATCGCATGGGACTGACCTGCTTCGGCTGATCAAAAATTCAAACGTCGAGTATGACTCGCTCCTGCAGCGGCTGCTGACGCAGGAGACCTCTTTCTTCCGCTATCCGGCTGTGTTTGAGGCGCTGGAAAAGAAGGTGCTGCCCGATCTGCACATGAAGAAGTTCTGGGAGAGTCCGCGCTCGCTTCGCATCTGGAGCGCCGGCTGCTCCACGGGCGAAGAGGCATACAGCATCGCCATGACCGTTGCAGACACGATTGAATTTGCTGATGCCTGGAACATCCATGTTCTGGCCACCGATATCAGCCGCGATGCGCTTCAGCATGCCGAGCACGGAGTCTTTGACTCGCGCGATCTGGAGACGGTGACGCCGCGCCAGCGTGAACAATATTTTTCGCGCGTCGGAGAGCACTACCTTGTTCGTCCTCGGATTCGCAACCTGGTGACTTTTGCGCCCATGAACCTGGCCCAGGTGGTCTATATGGGCAAGTTTGACTGCATTTTCTGCATGAACGTCCTGATTTATTTCTCTGAGGAGCGGCAGGCACAGTTGATCCAGCGATTTTATGAGTACCTGGAGCCCGGCGGCTATTTGTTTTTGGGACATGCCGAATCAGTCAATCGGGCAGACGTGAAGTTTGATACGCACATTTACCGCGACGCGCGGATTTACCAGAAGCCGGCCAATCTGGCCCGCGCCGCAACAGCACAGGAGAAGGCTTGAACGGGCAAGGGCAAGAATTCGTAGAGATCTTCCTTCAGGAAGCATCGGAGCGCCTGCAGTTTATGCGCGAGTATTCCGGTATCCTGCAGGACGCGTATCCGCGTGCTGAAGACGTGGAGCGCCTCTACATTTCTGCCCACACGCTGGCTGGGACCTCAGCTTCTTACGGCTTCGCGCTGTTCTCAGAAATTTCCGGCAAGCTGGCGCACATCTTTCAATATGCAATGAACGCCAGTATCGCTGCTGATGCCGCCGCGCCACTAGTGGAATTCATCTCTGAGGCCGTGGCGCTGCTTGAGTCTGACCTGATCATGATCAGCACAAATGCTTTGGAAGCAGCGGAGGACATTGAGAGCTTCAAGCAGCGGTATCCGTTTGCGTTCCAGACTCCGGCAGCAGAGGCTCTGAAGGCTGAACAGCAATCGGCGAAGTCACAGCATTTGACGTCAAACTCGTTAGAGGAATCTGCGCAAGAAGCAGCCGCTGAAGCAGCATTCGAACCTCTGCCGGAAGATGGCGAAGTCCCCGCCGAGGTGCTGGAGTTTTTTGTCCCTGAAGCCGAAGAGCACCTGCAAGTTGTAACAAGTTGCCTGCTTTCGCTGGAGACCAATCCCAGCTCAGAACAGATTCACCGGCTGCTGCGCGCCATGCACACGGTGAAGGGCTCGGCAGCGCAGGTCGGATTGCATCGCATCTCGCATGTAGCTCACCGTGCAGAAGACCTGATCGGGCGCCTGCGGGAAGGCGAGCTGCGCCCGAGCGCTGAAATTATCGATATCTGCCTGGATGCGGTAGATACGCTGAAGAAATTTTTGTATCACCAGTGGCCGGACGAAGCCACAATGCAGTCAGCAGTTCAGGCGTTGTTCACGCGCATATCTCGTTTGGCCCCTGCGGAAAAAGAAAATGATAAGCAGGTTTCTGTCCCTGCGGCAGCATCACAAACGGTAGAAGCAGCACCCGTAAGCTATCTGCAGGAGATCCATCTGGCGGAGGAACCGGCAATGGCTGCGCCGGTTGGGTTGAGTCCGGCTGAGGCGCCAGTCGCTGAAGCTCCACTTCAACCGGTTGCGGTTGCTGAAACGAAAAAGCCGGAAAACAAGTTCGAGAAGTTTGACAAGCTGGTTGCTGAAGACGACGTTCTGCGCAAAGAGCCGGCTTCCATGCCGCAGTCCAAGTCAGTGCGTATTGCCCTGGAACGCCTTGACCGGATGATGAACGCGGTCGGCGAGCTGGTGATCAATCGTACGCGCATGCTGGGCCGCGTGGCGGAGTTGGAGCGGCTGGCAGACGTCCTGAATTTCTCCAAGGCGCGCATGCAGGACAAGGTCGCGGAATTTCAGGAGAAACACGAATTTAGCCGCATCCATTCCGCTCCCGCGCCCAAGCCGGCAGACAATTTTCCGCTGCGCAGCGGATACTCCAGCTACTCGCATAGCTTTGATCATTCTCTGGCTGAGTTCAGCGAGCTGGAGATGGACCGCTATGACGATTTCAACATTCTCTCGCGCTCGCTGACGGAAATTTCTGCCGACATCACCGAAGTTCTTACACAGCTTGATGGTTTTGTGCGCCGCGTGGATGGTGACATTGATGAATTCACCAAGCTGGCGCACCGCCTGCAGGATGAGATCACACAGGCGCGCATGGTGCCCATCGGCAATCTGTACACGCGCCTCTCGCGCACGGTGCGCGATGCGGCAAAGGCAGCGAATAAGAAAGTGGAGCTTACGCTGGCCGGTGCTGAGACTGAGCTGGACAACAACATCATCCAGCAGATCTCTGATCCGCTGATTCACCTGGTGCGCAACGCCGTGGCGCACGGCCTGGAGCGCGAGGAAGAGCGCTACGAGCAAGGCAAGAGCGACAGCGGCAACGTCGCTGTGCGTGCTTATCATCGCGGCAACCATATTTATATCGAGGTGGAAGACGACGGCCGCGGCATTGATTACGAGAAGGTCCGCAAGACCGCAATCGAAAACGGAATGATTTCAGCAGATGCGGAGCTAAACGAGCGCGAGCTGCTTGACCTGCTCTTCCAGCCCGGCTTCTCCACGGCTCCACGAAAGACCGAGCTCGCCGGACGCGGCGTCGGACTGGATGTAGTGAAGTCAAACCTGGCGCAGCTGAACGGCGAGATTGAAGTTGAAACGCAGAAAGCGCACGGCACCCGGTTTACGCTGAAAGTGCCGCTGACCCTCATCATCTCGCAGGCGTTGTTCGTCCGCTGCGGAACTTCAATGTTTGCGCTGCCACTGTCATTTGTGGAAGAGATTCGCAGGTTGAAGACAAACGAGATAGAAGAGGTTGGCGGCAAGCTGCTGACAAAGGTTCGAGATGTGGTCACTGAGATCGTGCGGCTTGATTTCACGCTGGGCCTTGAGCCGATTCAGCCCATCAATGGCTACCTCCGTATGGTCATCGTCAACGTCGCGGGGCGGCAGGTTGGGTTGGTGGTGGAAGATGTGGTGCGCAAGGATGAAATCGTTATCAAGAGCCTGGGCGAGTTCCTGCGTAACTTGAAGATGTTTCCCGGAGCGACCATCGCTCCTGACGGCAGCCTGATTCTGCTGATTGACGTAAATCGCCTGGTTGCCGGTGAAGCCATCGAGCATCGTCCGCTGATGACCAGCGCGAATGCTGCCCGCATCTTTGCTCCCGGCGCTGAGGCGATTGCTCACGGGGCAATTCCGCAGGACGCAATTGATTTTGTGCAGGAAGAAAAACTCGTGGTGCTGGTGGATGACTCCATCAGCGTTCGCAAGTTCGTAGGCCGCATGCTGGAGAAAGCGGGTTATCGCGTGAAGCTGGCTGCCGACGGCCTGGAAGCGCTGGAGATCGTAACGCAGACAAAGTGCGATTTGGTAGTCACCGACCTGGAGATGCCGCGGACGAATGGCTACGAGCTTCTGGCGCACCTGCGGCAAGATCCGCAGACGCGCGGAATTCCGGTGATGGTGGTGACCTCTCGAGCGGGGGCCAAGCATCGCGAGCGCGCGATGAAGGAAGGCGCGGCGGCATTCCTGACCAAGCCGGTGCAGGAAGACCAGTTTATTGCCGCAGTCGGCCGCCTGATTGGATCGCCGGCAGGCATGCAGATGGAGAAAGCGGCAGCAGGACGGTAAGGAAGTTCAATGATGTTAGGCAGGAAAATTCGGGTGCTGGTAGTGGACGACTCAGCCTTCATGCGCAAGGTGTTGCAGAGCATTCTTGCCGCTGATCCGCAGCTTGAGGTGTGCGGTGAGGCGCGGGATGGGCGCGATGCAGTTACGCAGGCAGAGGTGCTGAAACCCGACGTCATCAGCATGGACATCAACATGCCGCACATGGACGGATTGCAGGCTACCGAGGTCATCATGTCCAGCAATCCCCGGCCGATTTTGATTGTCAGCTCCGAATCGCGCGAAGGGGCAGAGGTCACACTCAAATCTTTGGAGCTGGGCGCGATTGATTTTGTCGCTAAGCCGACCGGCGGCATTGACCTGGACATGAGCTCAGTAAAAGAAGAGCTCTGCCGCAAGCTCAAGATGGCCGCAAAGGTGCGAGTAGTGCGCACCGCGACGCGATCCAAGCTGCAACAGGAAATTGCTTCGTCATCGCCGCGAGTAGAGCCTGCATCGAAAAACGGCGACAACGGCCTTCAGGAAGTCAAGGCCGCGGTAAATGCAGCAGCCAGGAGCGCAGGAAAATTTCCTCTGGTAGTGTTGGCCTCTTCCACTGGCGGACCGGCCACGTTGATGAAGTTCATTCCGTCATTTCCCAAAGATTTTCCTGGCGCGGTGATTCTTGTGCAACACATGCCAGGCAGCTTCACTTCGCAATTCAGTGCGCAACTGGCGGAAGCTTCGCAGATGAGGGTGAAAGAGGCGGAGGCGGGCGAGATCATTGTTCCCGGTCAGCTCTACGTTTGTCCGGGATCGCATCACCTGCGCGTTTCTTCAACCGGGAGAATTTCGCTCGATGACGGGCCGCGCATTGGCGGTTATCGTCCGTGCGCCGATCTCACATTTGAAAGCGCTGCGGAATATGCGGGGCCCATGACCATCGGCGTGATCCTGACCGGCATGGGCAATGACGGATCCAAAGGCGTGCAGACGATTCACTCGGTTGGGGGACATGTGATCGCGCAAGACGAATCAACCGCGGTGATTTTCGGTATGCCGCAGGAGGCGATCAAGACCGGTGCGGTGGACCAGGTGCTGCCGATGGAGGCGATCTACCACGCGATTGAGAAGCGCGTGCTGTACATCTTTGGCGCAGCCAGAGTGGGGGCCATGTGAGAGCTGTGTCGAAATCACGAGTGCAGCCAAAGCCCCAGGCAGCCCGGGAAGATGTAATTGTTTTTGTTGTAGGTAAGTTCAAATTTGCCATTGCGGCGAACGCGGTGAAAGAGATCCGCAGCATGGATGGCCTGCAGCCGTTCACGCTGGGCGGGATCTCAGCGCAGATTGCCAAGCTCAGGTACACGCTGGAGCGGGGAGGCACAACGTACTTTGTAGTGGATGCGGCACAGCACTTTAGCCTGCCGGCTTCACGCCCTTCACGGGTGATGATTCTTCGCAATTCGACCACGGCCGTGCTGGTGGATGAGACGGACCGCATCATGCAGATTTCGGCGCTGCATGCGCTGCCTCGGGCGTTCACGCATCAGGAGCGCAGCTGGTATCGCGGATTGACGGTGGTAAACGGCGAAGTGGTTCCGGTGGTAAACCACCACGCGTTTTTGAGTAAGCCGGAGCTGGAAGTATTGAGTGCCGGGCTGGAGCGTGTGCGCGGAGAAGTAACGGCATGACAACGAGCACAGACAAATCATACGTGCTCTTTCCTTTGGGAGAGAAACGCTTTGCCTTGCCTGCTGAAACCGTGACGGAACTGGCGCGGCCAGATAGTTTGCAGGCCTTTCCGCACTGCACGCCGCTGCTTACAGGAGTCCTGGTGCGTCGCGGCAGAATCGTGCCGGTGTGCGATGTAGCGCAGGTGCTGGTTGGGGCCGCAGCGCCGCCGAGAAAATTTTATTTGATTGCAAATTGCAAATTCGAATCGCGCCAGGAACTCACAGCTGTTCCTGTAACCGGCGAATGCGAGCTGGCCAGCGCTCCTAGCACTTCGCTCACGGGAAGAGAACCGCAGTACATCAGTGGGCTGCTGACACTAGGAGATGAGACAGTTCAGATTGTGGCTCTTGAGAAACTCATGAGCGGATCCAGCCTGCCAGGCGAAATCCGCGCCTGCCACAGTCCCGGGGAGGCAGCTGTATGAACCCAACTGTCTCCACTCCGGCCAAGATTTTGCTGATTGATGCCAATGTTTTTCTGGCTCGGCGGATCACTGAGGCGCTCAAGCTCGAGGGCTTTGACGTTGTGCACACCACACAGTCCGGCTACGCGCTCACGATGCTGGAGTACGATACACCTTCAGCGATCCTCTGCTCGACCAACCTGCGCGAGATCAGCGCGCATGATTTGCCACCAATCATCCATGCTGATCCAAAGACGGCGCACATTCCGGTGATCGCGCTGGGTGATGGCGGCGATCAGGCGCTTATGGAGGCATTTCGTTCCGGCTGCGCTGACTACGTTGACAAGCGGCTGGGTCCGGAGCTGATTGCGTCGCAGATCAAAACGTTCCTGCGCAGCAACTCTGAAGGCTTCCACCCGGTGCAGATGCTGGGCTCGTCTGATGAGGGGCTGAGCGGAAGCTTGTCGCACCTGGATCTGCCCGGCGTGGTTCAGATGCTGGTGCATTCGCGGCAGACGGGATCGCTCTCAGTAAACGCAGGCGCTATTGACGGAATTATCTTTTTTGAAAACGGCAACATCACTCATGCTGAAAGCGGCGATCTGATCGGCGATGAAGCGGTGGTCCACATTGTGAAGTATTGCAATGGCGTGGAGGCCGGATCATACAGGTTCCTGCCGGGTGAGAGCGCCGCAACGCGAACTGTGCTCCGGTCCGCCACGGAGCTGATGCTGGAAGCCCTGCGCGAACTGGACGAGGCAACGCAGGACTCGACGGACGGAGGTTTCTGATGAGCACGATTCCCACTGTCTATTTCATTGACGACAGTGCGACCATGCGCGAGGTGATCAAGATCGCCTTCCGGCGGGAGAACATCAACGTGGTGGCCTGCCAGGATGCCGCGGTCGCGTTGGCTGAGATTGAATCGGCCAGGCCGGATATTGTCATCACCGATGTGATCATGCCGGATAAAGATGGATACGAGGTATGCCAGCATATCAAGTCGCACCCTGTGCTGGCGAAGACTCCGGTGATTCTCATGTCCGGCGTGGTGAACCGCGCTGTGGCGGAGAGAGCGTTTGCCGTAAAAGCAGATGAACTGTTGCGCAAGCCATTTCAGCCGCAGGATTTGATTGCCCGCGTAAAACATTTGCTCAAGCCGAACGGCGCAGCGGCGCCCACGCAAGCCGCAGCAGCCAATGCAGCGGTGGCGTTGAGTAGCATATTTTCCGCAGCGGCATCGCCCATGCCGCCAAGGTCTGTTCCGGCGCCTCCTCCTCCAGTACAGCAACGCACAGCAGTGGCAACAGCAACAGCTGTGGCTGCGCCACCGATTCAGCAATCGGTTGCTATTGCGCCGGCAATCGCGCCTGCGCCGGCCGTCATGCCACATCAGATGCCAGCGGCTGCGCCTGCCGTGAAAACGACCAACGGTAATGAGGCTGGCAAGCTGAAGATCGAGATCATGCGGCTGGAAGGCTTGGTTAAGAAGCTGCAATCGGAATTGCAGGCTGAACGGGAATACTCAAAGGCGTTAGAGGCGCACATCAAAACGCTGCAGGAACACGACTAGCTTTTACGCTATCAGCATTCACCTGCTGCGTGCTTGCGCCGGGTAATCCATTCCTGCTCCGTGCGGAGCAAAATCAGGGATGGTTACCGGCAGCCGTCCGTGGAATGGGACCTCTCCGAAAATTGCCTTCACTGCTGCAGCATCAGATGTAGCTGCATTCGAATACGCGCAGATATAGTTTTGAATCTCCGGAAACTCTGCAGCCAGGTAGGGTGAGCCGAAGCTCGCAACCACCGTCTTCTCTGATTTTGCCTGCAGGACCGAGTGCAGCAGCGTGGCGGTGGATTCAGGCATAGCGATGGTGTTCATGGCCGTTCCCCCCTCTTTGCGGACAGCCCGCCCAGGGACAGGAATGAGATAAATGGCGGCAATTACACTGTCAGCCGCATTTACGGCATTCATAATTTCCGGCGTGCTGCCTGCGGCAATGCGAGGATCAACAAAGATTATCCGCGCCTGCGGCACGCGCGCGCGCAACTCACGCTGCAGCTGGCGGCCATCATCGCTTCTTGCGTCATCCACAAAAACAATGCAGACCAGCTTGTTTGCTTCTTTCTGAACAAAGCCGTAGGCAGGAGCAGCAGCAACACCGTTCTGGCGATTTAGCGGCAGCATGCGGCCATTTTCGCGGACAAGAGTTATCGAGGAGTCGGCTGCCTGCTGAGCCAAAGCAAGATTTTCCGGGCTGGCGATCAGTGAAGAAAGAGCGTTAATGTCAACCTGGGTGGCGCGGTCCAATCCCACACTGGCCTTGGCCTGCAGGATCTTCAATACAGATTCGTCAATGCGCTTCTCAGGGATTTCTCCGCTACGCACGGCGTGGAGCAGGCCGTTATAAGCGCCATCAAGATCGGAGGGCAGCAGCAGCATGTCATTTCCGGCTTTCACCACGTCCACGGCCGCATGGCCTGCGGCTGCGGTGCCGCCTTCAGGATAGATCTGTGTGAGGCCTGACATATCCATGGCATCGGTTATAACCAGCCCGGAGAAGTGGAGTTGCTTCTTCAACAGCTCAGTCACAATCAGCTCTGAATTTGTACCGATTTTTCCCGGGGCAGGCTCGAGCGCCGGCGCGGTCACGTGGGCCACCATCACAGCATCTGTACCTGCAGTGATGGCGGCTTGGAAGGGCGGCAGGTCAATTTTTTCGATCTGTTCGCGAGTTCGATTCACGGCCGCCACTCCCAGGTGAGAGTCCGTTGCGGTGTCGCCATGTCCGGGAAAATGCTTGGCTGCGGTGAGCAGGCCGGAGCTGCGCGCACCATGAATGTAAGCGCTCACCAGAGAGCTGATCAGCGCGGGATCTTCACCATAAGACCGGGTGTTGATGACCGGATTCACTGGGTTTGAGTTCACGTCGGCAACGGGCATCAGGTTCCATTGGACGCCGATCGCGCGCGACTCCTGCGCCACCACGCGCGCAAACTGCTCCACAAGCTCGGGCTTCGCTGCGGCGCCAAAAGCCATGCTGTGCGGGAAGACTGTGACTCCAATCAGGCGCATGGAGAGGCCGCGTTCGTAGTCCGCCGCCACCAGCAGCGGAACCTTGGAGGCGCGCTGAAACTGGTTGACGAGCATGGCCGCTTCGTAAGGCTCGCTCTTGGAAAGAGTAGGGCCTTCAGCAGGTACGGTGAGAAGAATTGAGCCCAGGTGGTAACGCGCAATCTGGTCGAGCCATTTCAGATAATCCGGGTTCCTGTCATTGACAAATTGAGGCATGGCTACCCGGATCATGAACATCTGCCCGATTTTTTCTTCCAGAGAGAGCTTTTTGAGCGTTTTCTTTGCCCATTTCTCTCCGTCATGATCAAGGTGAACTGCAGCCGCGTGCTGGAATTTTTCAGATGCGAAAGAAGAAGACAGGGAAAGGACAAGTATGCCTGCAAGCACCCACTTTTGGACCATGGCGCAACAATATCAGAACTGAAGAGAATGCGCGTGCTAATGCCATACAAGGAACCCCGTAGCTAAGCAGTTTCCCTAAGTTCATACGGCGCGGTGATCTGCTAGTCTGGCTCCACCCCAGCAAGCCAAAACCGGTCTTGCTGGAGACCCCGGTTGGAGGCGATGAAAGCTCGAATCATAATCGCGGATTCTGGAGACTTATGCCATTAACCCTGACGGACTGGATCGTGATTGCCGGTTACCTGCTGATCAATCTCGCGATTGGCATCTACTACCGCCGGCGCTCCGGAGGAAACACCGAGGAGTTTTTCGTCTCCGGGCGCAACGTCTCCTGGTGGCTGGCGGGTACCTCCATGGTGGCTACAACATTTGCTGCCGATACGCCGCTGTTTGTGAGCGGGGTGATCGCGACACAGGGAATTGCCGGAAACTGGATTTGGTGGACTTCGTGTCTGGGCGGCATGCTGACCGTCTTCTTTTTTGCCCGCTACTGGCGGCGCGCCGAGGTGCTGACCGACGTAGAACTCACAGAGCTGCGTTATGGCGGCAAGCCGGCTGCGTTCTTGCGTGGATTCAAGGCTATTTATCTTGGGCTGCTGATGAATTGCCTGATCCTAGGCTGGGTCACGAATGCAATGGTCAGCATTATCGCGGTGTTGTTAGGCCCACTCATTGCCCAGGGGAAAGTTGTACAACTTGTGTTGGGCGGCCACACGCTGCTGCACTACACGCTTGGCGATCCCAGCCACACGGCGCTTCTGATCTGCATCTTTCTGCTGATTCCGTTTACAGGAATTTATACCTCGATCGGCGGGCTTTGGGGCGTGCTGGTGACAGACCTGTTTCAGTTCATTTTGAAGATGACAATGGTGGTGGTGCTGGCCTGGGTGGCAGTAGTGAAGATAGGCGGAATGGAGGCGCTGAAACTGCGTTTGCAGGTTGTGGGCGATGCCGTGCAAAAGACTGGAGTGCAGACGGCGAATCCCCTGGCGTTCTTTCCTGATTTTCACCTTGGCTGGACGACAAGCGCGATCTGGACACTACCGGTGCTTACCTTCCTGATGTTTCTGGGAGTGCAGTGGTGGTCAGCATGGTATCCGGGAGCGGAGCCGGGCGGCGGCGGATACGTGGCGCAGCGCATGTTCTGCGCGCGCGATGAAAAGAATTCTCTGGGCGCGACACTGTGGTTCAACGTGGCGCATTATGCCGTGCGGCCCTGGCCATGGATCATTACCGGGCTGGTAGCGCTGGCTGTGTACTCACCGCACGGCGGCATGCGGCCGGATGCGGCCTTTGGAGCAAACCCTCAGCAAGGGTATGTGATGGTGCTGCGCGACTTTCTTCCGCCAGCGTTGCGAGGCGTGATGGTGGCGGCTTTTCTTGCGGCATTCATGTCCACGCTGGGAACGCAGTTGAACTGGGGCGTCTCTTATTTGGTGAATGATTTCTATCGCCGCTTTTTTGTGCGGGGAAAAAACGAGGGCCATTATGTCGCGATAGGTAGGTTATTCACGATTCTGCTGGTATTGATCAGCGGCTACGTTGCCAGCCAGCTTCATTCCGTAGGCGAGGGATGGCAGATCGTGCTCGGTCTTGGCGTCGGCACGGGCGCGGTTTATATCCTGCGCTGGTATTGGTGGCGCATCAATGCCTGGAGCGAGATCAGCGCGATGATCGTGGCTGCTGCTGTTGCAATCTATCTGCACAAGCACCTTCCGGGCGGCGATCCGGTGACGTTTGCCAAAACATCATTGATCACAGCGGGAATTACAACTGTTGCGTGGATCGTTGCCACATTCCTTACGCCAGCGGAATCAGAAGAAAAGCTGCTGGCTTTTTATCGCCGCGTGCGGCCCACGGTGCATGGCTGGAAGAAGATTGCCGCGCTTGCGCCCGAGGTTCCGCAGGTCCGCGATGTAAAAAGCAATGCCTTTGACTGGCTCATGGGATGCGTGCTGGTCTATGCTTCGCTGTTTGGCATCGGCAAAATTATCTTTGGCGACTGGCCTTTAGGCTTGCTGCTGCTGGTGTTGGCAGCGGGTGCGGGCTATCTGATTTTCTGGGACCTCTCTCGCCGGGGTTGGCAGGCGCTCTCCGGCACAGAAGCTCCGGCTGTTACACTCGAAAGGAGCTCGGCGCAGGCGCAGAAGAACCGTTTCTGAGGAGCGCAGAGCGAGTTTGTCAGCTAATTCCAGGGAGCTGCCGGTTTAATGGCCTTCAAGATCGAGTCTGTCCATCTGAAAGATGTTGTGGTGGTAGCGCCGGATGTCTATGGCGATTCTCGTGGTTTTTTCATGGAGACGTATCGTGCTGACCAGTTCCGCGAGTTGGGCTTGCCTGCGGAGTTTGTCCAGGACAATCATTCGAGATCAAAAAAGGGCGTGCTGCGCGGCCTGCATTTTCAATGGGACCCACCAATGGGCAAGCTGATGCGCGTTGCTCGCGGCACGGCGTTCCTGGTGGCGGTGGATATTCGCAAGGGGTCGCCGACACTTGGCCAATGGTTTGGGCTGGAAGTTTCTGAAGAGAGCAAGAAGCAGGTCTGGGCGCCTTACGGTTTTGCCCGTGGATTCTGTGCGCTCACCGACGATTGCGAAGTCCTGTACAAGACTACAGGTGTTTATAACCAGAAGGGCGAAGGGGGCATCTACTTTGCCGACCCGGAGATCGGCGTCAAGTGGCCCATTGACGTGAGCACGGCCCAGACATCAGAGCGTGACCGCAACTTCCCAACTTTGGCGCAGTGGCTCAGCTCGCCGCTCTCAGACAATATCAGGTATAGCCCAAAATAATTTGTTTCAATCCTTCTGTTGCAGCAGAGTTTTCCGTGCGGCTTCCAGTTCCTTGCCCCGTTTCTTGTCAACTTTGGGAAACTCGAGGCGCAGGTCCTTGAGCGTTTGAATAATGACGGAGCTGACAACGATATGGGTAAACCATTTGTGATCGGCCGGAACGACATACCAGGGAGCATGCGGCGTGGCTGTATGGCGGATCATGTCTTCATAGGCTTCCATGTAGTCATGCCAGTGCTGGCGCTCGCGCACATCAGCCTCTGAAAATTTCCAGTTCTTCTCCGGCTCATCCAGCCGGGCAAGGAAGCGCCGCTGTTGTTCTTCTTTGCTCACATGCAGAAAAAACTTGCGAATCGCGATCCCGTTCCGGCTGAGATATCTTTCGTAGTTGCGAATGTCTTCAAACCGTTCTTTCCAGACTTTTTTTGTGACCAGTTTCTGAGGAAGATGCTGTTTGATCAGAAGCTCCTGGTGCACGCGGACCACCAGAACGTCTTCATAGTAAGAACGATTGAAAATGCCGATCGTCCCCCGAGCCGGCAGGCGGCGGGCGGCACGCCACATGTAATCGTGGTTCAACTCCTCAGTGGACGGCTGCTTGAAGCTTGTGACCTCGCATGCCTGGGGGTTCACGCCAGACATCACATGCTTAATCAGGCTGTCTTTCCCGGCGGCGTCCATCGCCTGGACAATTACCAGCAGCGCCCATTGGTCCTGTGCGTAAAGTTTTTCCTGCAGGCCCTGCAGCACGGTAATGCTCTGCTGTAACAGCTGGTCAGCCTTTTCCTTGGAATGAATGCCGCGAATATCGCCGGGATTGAAATCTTTGAGACGGAATGAATCGCCATGCGTGACTTCAAAGGCGTCAGCCAGCTTGAGGGCTTTCTTGGCGATCTTCATTGCCTCATTTGTACTGCAAACCGTGGCTCACCGCAAAGTGGACAGGGGACATGATGAAGTCAGCCTTGTGTGTTACGCAACAACGCTGGGAGCAGCCGCGCGCTTTGGAAGGATCTCACCGATGCGGCGGATCTGTGCGCCCACGCCCTTCAGCTTCTCTTCAATGCGTTCATAGCCACGATCAATGTGATAGACGCGATCAATGATGGTTTCGCCGTCAGCAACCAGCGCGGCGATGACCAGCGAAGCCGAAGCACGAAGATCAGAGCATTGCACAGCAGCAGCGCTCAGCGGGGTCTTGCCGCGGACGATGGCGCGCCGGCCTTCAACCTTGATGTTGGCGCCCATGCGGACGAGTTCCTGCGCGTGCATGAAGCGATTTTCAAAAATATTTTCGGTGATGATGGAGGTGCCCTGCGCCTGAGTTGCCAGCGTCATGTACTGCGCCTGCATGTCCGTGGGGAAGCCGGGATATTCTTCCGTGCTGACGTCTGCAGCGATGAGCTGATGGCCGTTGGTGACGCGCAGTGAATCCGCAGTAGCGGAGATTTTTACGCCGCACTCCTGCAACTTTTGAATAAGCGCACCGAGATGAATAGGATCGCAGTTGGTGAGCGTGAGGTCGCCTCCGGTGAGCACAGCGGCAATCACGAACGTGCCGGCCTCAATGCGATCAGGAATGATACGATGCCGGGCGCCATGCAGCTTTTCCACGCCCTGGATGCGAATCGTGTGAGTTCCAGCGCCTTCAATTTTTGCGCCCATGCGCGTAAGCAGCTCCGCAAGATCCACCACTTCCGGCTCGCGTGCGCAATTTTCCATAATGGTCTCGCCCTTGGCGAGGGTGGCGGCCATCATGAGATCTTCAGTGCCGGTGACGGTGATCTTGTCAAAGATGATATGGCCGCCACGCAGCCGGTCGGCCGAAGCTTCAATATAGCCGTGCTCCTGCTTGATGGTTGCGCCCAGGCGCTCCAGGCCTTTGACATGAAGATCGATTGGGCGGGCGCCGATGGCACAGCCTCCTGGTTGCGAGACGCGGGCACGGCCCATGCGCGCGACCAGCGGTCCAAGCACCAGGGTGGAAGCGCGCATTGTCTTTACAACTTCGTAAGCAGCTTCAGGATTAACAAGATTTTTGCAGGAGATGGTGGTGCGATGGGAGGCACGTCCGTAACCCAGCTCAACTTCGGCGCCCATGGAGACTAGCAGCCTGCGCTCCGTCTGAATGTCGCGAACGTCGGGGATATTTTCCAGAATGACTGGCTCATCAGTGAGGATAGCGGCGGCCATTGCCGGCAGCGCGGCGTTTTTCGCGCCGCTGATGCGGACGTTGCCGACGAGAGGATTGCCACCGCGAATTACAAACTTATCCATCAAGCCCTCGGGAACAAACAATGAGTCAGGAAATATCCGAAGGTTCCGGCTGCGCGTGACCGGCTTTTTCAGCCCACCGATTTCAGCAGGCAGAACCAGCTCTGCTCCGGGTACAACGGTTTTCTTGGAACCATCTTTCCTTACAAACTTCATTGTAGATTACCCCAGGGCGAGCGCGCGTCGGACGTTCCCCTTAGCGCTCTTAAGTCTCTTCTCCGCCTGACTCCGGCCCAAACCAATCTTCAACATGATGAGCGCAACGGCAACCTGGTTATCCGCCGACCTCAAAGCTTTTTGAGCGGTCGCGCGGTCCACAGCAGCAGCTTTCTCCAAAATGGTAAGCCCGCGCTCCACCAGCTTGCGATTGAGAATCTGGACATTGACCATTAGATTGCCGTACACGTATCCCAACCGGGCCATTGCTCCGGTAGAGAGCATGTTGAGGGCCATCTTCTGTGCGGAACCGGCTTTCATGCGCGTGGAGCCGGAGAGCGCCTCTGGGCCGACCTCAGTGACAATCTCAATATCGGCAAGCCGTCCCAACTCCGAGTTGCGATTGCAAACCACTGCAACCGTTTTGGCGCCTTTCTTGCGTGCATATTCCAGAGCTGCGACTGTATAAGGCGTACGACCGCTGGCAGCAAGCGCCACAACGATATCTTTTTTGCCAGGCTTGCGACGAGCCATGTCACGCCGGCCAGAAGCGCTGGAGTCTTCACTGTATTCGGCAGCGCGGCCCAGGGCCTTAGGTCCGCCGGCGATCACGTACTGAACAATCTTTGGATTGATTCCAAACGTAGGAGGAATTTCAGAGGCGTCCAGAGCGGCAAGGCGTCCGCTGGTGCCCGCACCCGCGTAAATCAAGCGTCCGCCAGCGGCAATTGCTGCGGCAATAGCGTCAATTGCCTGCGCGATCTGGGGCAGGGCTTTTTCTACAGCCAGCGCAATCTTCTTATCTTCCGTATTGATGACGCGCACGATCTCAAGCGCAGACATGGTGTCAAGCTCAGCGGAGGCACGGTTAGGCTGTTCGGTTTCGAGCTTTGGAATCGCGAGATCAGGAGTGGGGTCGTCGCTCATGTTCAATCGAGTGCCTCGATGATTGTGTCGTGAATCAGAGGTCGTATTTGTTTGATGACTTGCGAACTCCGGTCTGGCCAGGTTCGGTTGGTAAGCAGCGCAACCGAGAGCTGGCGTTCCGGGTCAATCCAGAGTGAAGTACCGGTATAGCCCAAATGGCCATAGGAGCGTGAAGAAAAATATTTTCCCGACTGAGATGGTTGGGAGGGAGTGTCCCAACCCAGGGCGCGCGAGGTACCGGGTGGAGAATCTTCACGGCGGGTAAAAATTTCCATGGTCTCTGGCCGAACCAGAGGTGTTCCACCCGACAACATACAGTGTGCAAAAACTGACACGTCATGTGCCGTGGCAAAACAGCCGGCATGGCCGGCCACTCCTCCCATGACGAAGGCGTTCTCATCGTTGACTTCGGCTTGAATGATTCGATGGCGGAAGGTTTGGTCATCTTCTGTGGGTGGAATAAGCGGCTTCCAATCCGCCGGAGGACAGAAGGTCATGCAGGAAAGTCCGAGCGGGGAGAAAATTTCGCGCCGGCAGAAGCTGTCGAGCGGTTCACCTGCGATGCGCTCCAGGGCTTCGCCAAGAAGAATAAAGCCGATATCGCTATATTCGGCGCGGGCGCCGGGATCGGCCGTGAGCGGAACTTGAAAGGCTTGCTGCAGCAGCTCGCCTTCATAATGTGCGGTCTGGAAGAGCTTGATATAGGCGGGTAAGCCTGAGGAGTGGGCCAGCAGCATTCGGAAAGTCACTTTGCGGCGGCGTGGATCGTCGCCCGCGAATTCCGGCAGGATTTCTACCAGAGGCTGCTCCAGCTCAAGCTGGCCGCGTTCGTACAAAATCATGCAGGCTGGCGTGGTGGCGACGACTTTGGTAACCGAGGCGAGGTCAAAAATCGTGTCAGGTTGAATGCGAGAAGAGGCGAGATCGTAGGTGAAGCGCCCCATGCCTTTTAGCGCAATCAGTTTGCCGTGATGGGTAATGGCGAGCGCTGCGCCCGGGGTCATCTGCTGATCAATGGCGCAGCCGAGGAGGAAAAAAGCGCGATGGAACTGCTCATCCTGGCGGGTGAAGGCGGGTACCAGAACATTCGTACCTTGGTGCAGAGGAACTCCCCTTATTGCTTTTGTCTTCGGTTTATAACACACTGAAAGTTCTTCAGATGAAAATCCTGTACAGAACCATGATTTTGTGGGCAGCCTTTTTTTTGCCCATCAGCTCCTTTGCGGCTGCGCCGCCTCAGAAGGCGGCGAAAGCTGCTGCAAAAAAATCGAAAAAGAAGAAAGCCACTCTTGAAGTCAAAGAGACAGGAAACTTTTCGTCCGTTGATTTGCTGGTGCAAGAGCAGATCAACAATCAGGCCATTACCGGAGCCGTGTTGCTGGTGGGGCATGATGGGCGAATCGTTCACCAGAAGGCTTTTGGGCTGCGCGCCACGGCGCCGCGTACCGAGCCGACGACGCTGGATACCATTTTTGATCTGGCATCGCTGACCAAAGTTGTGGCCACGGCGCCAAGCGTGATGCGGCTGGTGCAATACGGGCAGGTGCGGCTGGATGATCCTGTCGCGCATTACATTCCTGAGTTCGGCGTGAACGGAAAAGATGCGGTGACGGTGCGGCAGCTCCTGACCCACTATTCAGGGTTACGGCCGGACATTGATTTGAATCCGCCTTGGACGGGAACCGAAGCAGCGCTGCGGCTGGCGCATGAAGAAAAATTGCAGTCGCCGCCGGGCTCAATTTTTGTTTACAGCGATACGAACTTCATGGTGCTGGCTGAACTGGTGCAGCGCGTTTCCGGCATGACGCTGGACAAATATTCCGAAGTGCACATCTTTCAACCGCTGGGGATGAAGCACACGCGTTTTCTCCCTCCGCATGACTGGGTGAGTAAGATCGCCGAGACTTATGCGCCGGACCGCAAACAAATTCTGCGAGGTGTGGTGCATGATCCGCGGGCTGACCGGATGGGCGGCGTGGCCGGGCATGCCGGATTGTTTTCAACCGCAGGCGACCTGGCGCTGTACGCGCAAGCGCTGATCAGCCGCAAGGGCATTCTGGATGGCGACATCATTGAAAAGATGACAACACCGCAGCAGCCGCCGAGCGCGACCGAAGTCCGCGGGCTGGGCTGGGACATTGATTCTTCGTTTTCATCGAATCGTGGCGCACTGCTGCCAGTGGGATCGTTTGGCCACACGGGGTTCACGGGCACATCCCTGTGGATTGATCCTTATACGAACACATATGTGATCCTGCTCACGAATTCAGTGACGCCGCGGCAAGGGGCGCAGGTGATCTCGCTGCGCTCGCGTGTTGCCACGGCTGTAGCGGCGACTCTGCATTTGGAAGCGACTTCGCCGGAGCGCGATAAGTTGCTGACCATCACCGGCTATAACGAAGCCGCGACCGGCTCGCGCAGGCTGGCAGCACGCAACGGACATGTGTTGGCAGGAATTGACGTACTGGAGCAGGAGAACTTTGCGTCACTCAAGCAGGACAAGAGTGAAATAACAATTGGTTTGTTGACGAACAACACCGGTCTGGATGCGCAGGGAAATCGGACGATTGATGTTCTGGCACACGCGCCTGGAGTGAAGCTGGCAGCAATCTTTGCGCCCGAACATGGGATTTTTGGCGCGCTGGACACATTGAATGTTGAAAACGCAACTGACCCGGTGACTGGGGTGACGGTGTATTCGCTGTACGGGGGCACGGATGCGAAGAAGCGCCCGTCGCTGGATGTGCTGAAAACGTTGGACGCAGTTGTGTTTGACGTGCAGGATGCAGGAGCGCGTTTCTATACGTATCCGGCGACGCTAGGTTATCTGTTGGAAGCAGCGGCCCAGACCAATACACAGGTGATCGTACTGGACCGGCCAAACCCCATCAATGGATCGTTTGTGCAGGGTCCGATGTCGCAGACCGAGCTCACAAACTTTAACAACTACCACCCCATACCTTTACGCCATGGCATGACACTGGGAGAGCTGGCGCAGCTCTACAACACCGAGCGGAAGATCGGAGCGAGACTGCACGTTGTCCCTATGCAGGGCTGGCTGAGGGGCGATTGGTTTGATTCGACTGGAATTGTTTGGACGAACCCTTCGCCGAATTTGAGGTCGGTGAATGAGGCGGAGCTTTACCCGGGTGTGGCGATGGTGGAGGGGACAAATGTTTCAGTGGGTCGCGGGACAGACACTCCGTTTGAGGTGCTGGGCGCACCGTGGATCGATGCGCGTGCATTTTCTGATTATCTGAATGCGCGGTTGATACCCGGTGTGCGATTTGTCCCAGTGACGTTCACTCCCGCAAGCGGACCTTATCAGAAACAGGCGTGCAAAGGCGTGAACCTGATTGTGACCGACCGCACGGTGCTGGATGCGCCAGAGCTGGGAATTGAGCTGGCGGTGGCGCTGAGGAAGCTCTATCCGGAGCAGTGGAAGTACGACCTTTTGTTAAAGCTGATGGCCAATCGCGAGGTGTTTGACGCCGTGGGCCGCGGCGATGATCCGCGAACCATTGCGCAGAGCTGGCAGGAGGAGTTGGAGAAGTTTAAGGAAACGCGGCAGAAGTACCTCATCTATAAGTAGGTGGAACCCTACCACGGAGGCACTGAGACAGGAGGCAGAAAGAATATACTTTCGGAATGGACCTGCACATTGGTACTTCCGGCTGGTCATACGCGAGCTGGAAGCCCACCTTTTTTCCTGAAAAGCTGCCTGCAAAAAGATTTCTGGAGTTTTACGGCACGCGGCTCAATGCGGTGGAGCTGAATGCGACATTTCGCCGCATGCCGACGGCGAGCGCCATTGCCGGATGGGTAGGCGCTACGCCGCCGGATTTTTGTTTTGCAGCCAAGGCCCACCAATCAATTACCCATTTCAAGCGGTTGAAAGACGCGGAAGACTCGATGCGATTCTTTCTGCAGAGCATCGAGCCGATGCGCGAATCAGGTAAGCTGGGGCCGGTGCTGGTGCAGACACCCCCAAATTTGAAAGCAGATATTGAGCTGCTGCGGACTTTTGCGCAATGCCTGCCACAGGCTTACCGGTTTGCCTTTGAGTTCCGGCATGAGAGCTGGTTTTGCGATCCGGTGTACGAGATATTGAAGAGCAAGAACGCTGCGCTGTGCTGGGCGGAGAGCGAGAAGATTGTTGTGCCGAAGGTCGCGACGGCTGATTTTCTTTACTATCGTTTTCGCGAGCCGGAATACAGTACCCCTGATCTCACGAAAGTGGCTGAAGAGTTGAAGACAGAGCGGGAGCGGCGCGAGGTGTTTGCGTTTTTCAAGCATGAGGAACGCCCAGAGAGCGCGCTGAATGCGGTAACTGTGGCCCGGCTGAATGGAATTGAAGAGAAGCCGTTTGTGATGCCCGAGAAAAAAGGCAAAAGCAAAACATCTACTGCGGAGACACAGAGGCACTGAGGAAATCGGGGCTTGTGTTCGAACAACAAAAAACTTACCGTGAGATATGCGCGGACGATCGCAGATAAGGCAAGAATTCTCTTGACGTATTCGTAAAATATTCGCTATATTGATTGTGCACATAACCCGTCAACGCAACGGAGCTCCCGTTGCGTTTTTGTCATTTATGGGTTATGACCCTCTGCCGATCTTCCATCAGGGCGATGCAGAACCTGGCTCGCCGCAGGACCTGGGGAGGTCTCGAGGATCGGCAGAAGGGTTTCTGACTTTGCCGCAGATCAACGCTGATGGATCGCAGATCAAAACCGGAAAATGAACCATGGCTGTTATTTGCTGGAAGCGAAGAGGAAAGGATACTGGATAGGATGAAGTCGCAGGGCCAGCAAGCGGAAAAAAAGATTGTGCCTGACCCACTGGTGCGAGGGTTCGTTGATTATCTGACGGTCGAAAAGGGGCTGGCCGCGCTTACAGCAGAATCCTACGAGTCAGACCTGCGGCAATTCCGTGAATTTTTGGCAGCACGGCGCAGACAGCTTCTGGAGGCGCGGCGGGAAGATGTTCGCGCGTTCCTGAATCAGCTATTTTCCAACGGCATTGCGGACCGCTCGGTAGCGCGCAAGCTCTCTACTCTTCGGCATTTCTACAAATATCTGCTGCTCGACCGAAGGATCACGCACGATCCGACGCTGGAGATTGACTCGCCGAGACAGTGGAAGGTGCTGCCGAAGGCACTGGCGCAGAGCGAGATTGAGACCATGCTGGAGAAGACAGGCCGGAAAGGGCATGTGGCTGCAGACATAGCAAGCCTGGCTACGGATGACGGTTCCGGCGGCCGGAAGATTGCGCGCAATCGCAAACTGGTGGCGGCGCAGGCCCAGCGTGACAAGACCATGCTGGAGGTGCTCTATGCCGGCGGGCTGCGGGTTTCAGAGATCGTGAACGTAAAGATGGAAGATCTCAAGCTGGAATACGGGCACGTGCTGGTGCGGGGCAAGGGAGACAAGGAGAGGATTGTGCCGCTGGGTAAAGCGGCGCAAGAGCGGATCAGGGAATTTCTGGCGCAAGGCCGCCAGGTGCTGCTCAATGGCAAGGTTTCTGCGATGCTGTTTGTCCGCCGCGGGGGAAAACGCATAACGCGGCAACGCGTGTGGCAGATGGTGAAAGACGCTTCTGCATCAGGACGCCACGCAAGCCCGCACATGTTGCGGCATAGTTGCGCTTCGCACATGGTGGAGAATGGCGCCGACCTGCGCACTGTACAGACGATCCTCGGGCATGCTGATATTTCCACCACGCAGGTTTACACGCACGTTGGGCTGGAACGGCTCAAGAATGTCTATCGCCAATTCCACCCGCGCGGGAAGAAGAATGGAACTGGGGGCAGGCCATGAAAGCTGCGGCGAGCGCGGTGAGCCCGGCAATCCGAAAAGGGATTGAGAAATATCTGGGGTCGTTAAAGGGGCGAAATTCTTCTGCGCATACGCTGCGAGCCTATGGCAAGGAACTCAAGCGCTTTGCGGAATATCTTGGCCCGGAGCTGCGCTGGAAAGACGTGGACCATGTAATGATTCGCGGTTTTATCTCGCATCTGCATACCTGCGATCTGAGCAAGGTATCGGTTGCGCGGGCGCTGGCGGCGGTGCGGTCACTTTACAAATGGTTGGCGCGTGAAGGAATTGTTGAGCAGAACCCGGCCAAGCTGGTGGCGACACCGCGCTTACCCAAAAAACTTCCGCGCGTGCCGACAGCCGAGGAAATCAACGGGCTTTTGAACAGCCAGATGCCGGAGAAGGCGAGCTTCCCGGAGCGTGATCGCGCGATCTTCGAGTTGCTGTATGGCTGCGGGCTGCGCAACTCCGAGCTGGTGGGAATTGAAATCGGCGACATTGAAGAAGCGAACGGCGTAATCCTGGTGCGCGGCAAAGGGAAGAAGCAGCGTTACGTCCCGCTGGATGGCGCAGCCGCGGAGGCGCTGAAGATATATCGGGAGGAGCGTCAGCGGCTGCTGAACACGCGGGGGGTGAACTCGCGACGGCTGTTTATTAACCGGCGCGGCGGGCCGCTTACAACACGCAGCGTTGGGCGCATTGTGAAGGACATCGCTATGGCCAAAGGGCTGCCGTCAGACGTTCATCCGCACACGCTGCGCCATGCTTTTGGAACACACATGCTGAGCGAGGGCGCCGATCTGCGCTCGATCCAGGAACTGCTCGGGCATGAGCGCCTCTCAACCACGCAGCGATATACGCAACTTTCGATTGGCCACGTGATGGAGGTCTATGACAAGACCCATCCCAGGGCGAAGTGACGCGGTGAAATCTTCTGCTACCGCTTTGCCGGGCCTAGCGCCCAACTCTCGAGATCGCCAGTCTGGCGCATGAGCTGGATTTGTGCGCGATCCAACTCAAAGCTTGAGTTCAGGTAGGCGGTATAGCGCTCGTGCTCGGTGACGCGCGCATTCTCCTCTTCCTTGATGCTGGCGCCGCCGCTTTCAATTTTTGCGTGCGCGGCTTCAATATCGGCTTGCGCAAGCTGGTGCTCAAGCTGCGCGACCTCGCGCGCTGCAGCGAACTGCTGCACGGAGCGTTGCAGCTTCAGCGTCTCAGTACTGACCTGTTCGCGGACACCCTGAGCTTCCTTGCGCGACTTTGCCGCGTCAGCTTTTGCTACGTCAGCCGCGGCGCGCTGTACGGGATTGAGAAATGGAAATCGGATGGCTATGCCTGCAGTGACGTTGTGGCGCTGAAATTTCCGGAAGAACTGGTCATAGTTGTTGAAGCGGGCCAGCACCGCGTATTGTCCGACGTAATCCAGGGCCGGATATAACATCCGGTGCTCTGCCTGGGCGCGGAATTCCTTGGCCTGTGCTGCCGCATCTGCGGCCTTCACCGTTGGGCTATTCTTCACCGCTTCGGAAGCAAGATCCTGGTCCTGCGACACCTCAGGAAGCTGAGGAATTGTTTCTGTGGAGGTCCGAATCGAATTTACCGGCAGACCGGTCAACTGCGAGAGGCGCAAGCGGAGCTGGTCAGCTGCAGCCTGAGTTTGTGCAATGTCCAGCTTTGTTCTGGCGCCGGCCAGCTTGGCACGCGACATCTCTACCTGGCTATCAAGCCCGGCTTGCACGCGCTGGCTCACAATATCCTGAAATTTCATTGCTGACTGCTGCTGTTCCTGCTGAATGGTCAGAGAGGAGGTGAGGAGATCGAGTTGGATGTAATCCACGGCTGTCTCCATGATCACTTCGTTGCGGCGGTCGGCATTCTGCGCACTGGTTGCAGCCACGTCACTCCTGGCTGCTTTGATATAGCTGCGTTGCGCTCCGTTCAGCAGGGCACCCTGAAAATTTACGTTGAAGATTGAGGGCGCTGCGCCTTCAAGGCTGAGCGGAAACCCGTATGAGCCGCCCAGGCCAGAGCCGAGGATCATTTGAGGAAGGAAGGCATCGCGCGTCTGCCTAACCGATGACTGTGCGCGCGTGATATCCGCGGCAGCAAGGCCGGAGGTGGTGCTGTTCTTGATTGCGAGCTCAATGGCAGTGCGAAATGCGAGCGGTTTCTGCTGAGTCTCAGAGGTGTCTTGCGCAAATATGAATGCCGGAAGGGCCAAAATCCAAACCGCGAGCACAATGCAACGGAAATGCAATTTCATTTTTCACCTGCGCTGATGTTGTGAAGGACTTAGAAAGACGTGATTTTATCGGGAAACGCGCGACAGTGCATCCCGCGCCGGCTTGTATTCTGAGGCAAGACTCAATGCGAGTTGAAATTCTCTGGCAGCTTCATTTTTTCTGCCCTGTTTTTCCAGCAGTGTTCCCATCAGATAGTGGGCCTGGAAGATCGGGCCATCTTCAGAAGGATTTTCCTGGGTGATGTAATGCTGCAACATCTGCATGGCGCCAGAAAAATTCCGGCCGGAGCGCAACAGCAGGTTCGCGGCATCAAATTCCGTAACTTCACCAGTGCGCAGCGTGGCCAGCGATTGATTGACGGCTTTTTCCATGTCATTCAAGCGTCCGGCGCGCCGGTAGAAGTGCGCCAGTTCAACCCAGTAGGGCGAAGGCGTGGGGCTTTCCGCGACGGCTTTTTTGTATGCGGCCTCAGCGCGGCCTGTAGCCTGCTTTTCTTCCACGCGACCCATGATGTAGCTGCCGAGCGCGGGGTCGCGCTGGGAGACGATCTCCGCTTGCTGCCGGGCCTTCTTCTTGTCACCGCCGAGAATGGCCGGCGCCTCTACATAGAACTCGCTTAAGTCAGAACGCGCGGAGAGATTGTTGGCATCGAGCGCGACAGCGCGCTCAAATTCGCTCTTTACTTTGCGCGCCAGGTTGAACGCAGTCACGGGATTGGCAATTTCCGCCTTTTGTCCCATGGAGCGGCCAAGCCACTGATGGTAAGAGCTGTTTCGCGGTTCCAGCGCGACAGCCTTTTCGCACATATGCACGGATTCATCCCAAAGCTCGAGCTGATAGTAAACGCGGCAAAGCAGATAGTAAGCTCGAGCGTTATTGGGGCTTTGCGCGACTGTGGAGTTCAAGACGCGCAGCGCATCGTCAGCCCTGCCGGCTTTCAGGAGAAGGGAAGGATCGTTATCAACCGCGAAGGCCGAGCCGATAAGAAAAACAAAAGTTGCAACCCAGGAACGGAGCCTCAACGTTCGACCACCTTTACGTCCATTCCGTTGTGCAACGGCTGCGCATTCACCGCGCCGAGCGCAACCAGCGCTCCGTCTGTTATGCCGTTGATGACTTCAACGCGCGTGAGGCTGGAAAGGCCGGTCTGAACCTCCTGCGGCTGGACCTTATCACTCTTGATGATGTAAACGTAGCGTTTGCCATCCAGATCATGCACCGCTTCACGCGAGACGGTGAGCGTATTGTCGTGCCGCGCGGTGACGATTCCGACATTCACGTTGACGTTTGGCAGCAGCTTGCGGTCAGCGTTGTTGATTTCTGACGTGATCTCGCCCACGGTGCGGGTCCCTACCATGGTGACTGAGGTTGGAACGCGCGTCAGCGTGCCTTGCCATGTGCGTCCGGGAACGGCGTCCCAGCGGATTTCAACCAGCTGCCCTTTGGCCAGACGGCCGATCTCCGGCTCGTCAACAAAGGCGCGCACGCGAACTTTGTCCAGGTTTGCCACCTGCACCAGCAGCTCTCCAGCGTTAACGTAACCTCCGCGCTTGACCGGGAGCTGATACACCGTCCCGGCAAACGTTGCAGTGACGTTGGAATGCTTCAGCAGGTCTTCCGCCGCCGCGTATGCGGCGCGCGCTTCAGCCGCAGCAGCTTCAACCTTTGCCACTTCAGGCGACGAGAAGCGTCCCGTCAGCTTCGACTGCAACAGCTGGACATCGGCCTCAGCCTTCTTCACGCGATTTTGTGCTGCCTCAACCTCCGCCGGGGATGCAGCGCCGTTCTGGCGTAATTTCTGGGTCGCCTGCAGGGCACGCGATGCTTCGTCGCGCTCTGCCTGTGCCTTGGCCAGATCGGCGCGAATGGTGAGGACCTCTTCCTGAGTTCCGCCACCCTTCACGGCTTGCAAGGACGCTTCAGCCGAGCGCAGCTGTGCCAGAGCGCGCGCTGCCTGAGCACGGGCATCGGCATCGTCAAGCTGGACAAGAAGCTGGCCTGGCTTTACGCGATCACCTTCGGCCACCAGGACATTTTTTACGATTGCCGGAGCGGGGGCATGCGCCTCAAAGCTGTCAACCGGCTCGATCTTGCCATTAGTCGAGATGATGCTGGCGATCTCCTGCCGCGTGACTTTTTCCGCACGGACGGCAACGCCGCTGTGCCGCTGATTCAGGCCGGTGAAAAGCACCACCGCAATAACGATGAGCACTACCACTACGAGCAGGCTCTTGCGATCGCGTCCGTTGTTTTGATTGGCTCGTGCCATTTCTTATATGAGGACTAAGTTGTCAGTATAAACAAGCGGGCGGCATCGAGTGCACAACAATCCAGCCCTCGTGGCCGCCGAGCATTTATTCCTGCTGAAAAATCCTTCAAAACTTAGATGACAGCCATGCTGCTTCGGTTACGTGTGCACACCGGTTGTTACAATAGAATTCTGATGTCAAATCGTACAGGTTACACCGAAGATCATGCAAAGGCCGGGCTTGACCACAACTTCCCGGAGATTGATACCTGGCCCAACCAGTTTCCTGCTTATGAAATCGTCATAGACGTGCCCGAGTTTACTTCGGTTTGTCCCAAGACCAGCCTGCCCGACTTCGGTGTGCTGGAAATCCGTTACATGCCTGCGAAGCTCTGCCTGGAGCTTAAGTCGCTGAAAGAATACCTGACGCATTATCGCAACCTGGGAATTTTTCAGGAAAACATCGTCAATCAGGTGCTGGAAGACGTGGTCCGCGCAACGAAGCCGAAGTGGGCCGTGGTGAAGGGCATATTTCGTCCCCGCGGAGGGATCGGGACCACGGTGGAAGCCAGATGGCCGAGGCCGAAGAAATAGCCCTGGCCCGGGTATAATCCCTGCATCCATGCCGCCGAGACTCCATCCTTACCTTCTGCTGGCGGCGCTCACCGGGCTGAATATTCTCAACTACATTGACCGCAACGTTCTTTTTGCGGTGCAGTCTGAAGTGAAAAAAGAATTTGCGGTGAGCGATGCCAGGATCGGCCTGCTCACCAGCGCATTTTTCTTCACCTACATGTTTGCCGCGCCGCTGATTGGCTGGCTGGGTGACCGTTTTCCGCGAAAGAACCTGATCGTGATCGGCATTTTTATCTGGAGCGGCTTCACTTTTTTGACCTGGTTCGTGCACGACTACAATCAGCTGCTCTTCCGCCACGCCGTGGTCGGAATCGGCGAGGCCAGCTATGCCACGATCGCGCCGACGCTGATTGCCGATTCGTTTCCGCCCTTGCGGCGCGGCCGCATGCTCTCCATCTTTTTCCTTGGGCTGCCTGTGGGCAGCGCTGCCGGATATTTTGTTGGCGGCTATATAGCGCAATATTTCGGCAGTTGGCGGGCGCCTTTTTTGGCTGCGGGAATTCCCGGATTTGTTTTGGCAATTTTGCTCTGGCTGCTGCCTGAGCCTCCGCGCGGCCAGCATGAAGAGCATGCGCCCGTTGGTGTCAGAGTGCTGTTGCAGGGCCTGGTCCGTAACGGTGCATTTATCACCGCAACTCTGGGCATGGCGGCGTACACCTTTGCGATTGGCGGGATGCAGGTATGGATTCCGACTTTTCTTGTGCGTCTGCGTGGCCTGAGCCTGAAGGCGGCAAATGTTGACTTTGGCCTGATCACGATTTTCAACGGAATTGTTGCCACTCTGCTGGGCGGTTGGCTGGGTGACCGGCTGTTGAAACGCTATGCCGGCGCGTATTACTCGTTTTCCGGGATCGCGATGCTCATTGCCGTTCCGCTCATGGTTGCGGCAATTTATGTACGCGGACGGTTTATGTTTCCGGCGATTTTTGCTGCGGTATTTTTTATCCTGATCGGCACAGGGCCAACGAATGCCGCACTTGTAAACTCCGCCAGCGCGAGTATTCGCTCTACTGCTTTGGCCGTGAATGTTTTTATCATTCATCTGCTAGGCGATGCTTTTTCGCCCACGCTGATTGGCCGCATCTCTGACAAGACGGGATCACTGCAGATGGCGTTCTGGGTGGCATTTGCCGCGGCAGGATTGTCAGCGCTTATTCTGCTCTACGGTGCAAAGTATGCGCCGCGAGTGAACGTGGAAGAAGTCAGGGCCGCACAAGGATGATCTGGGTTTTCTGGATCTCAAAAACCGCAGAAACACTTACCTGAACAGGTTCTTCAAAATGAAAATTGCATTCGCTGGGCGCTCGGCGAGGCGGCGCATCAGGTAGGGATACCATTCGGTCCCAAAAGGAACATAGACGCGGCAGCGCCAGCCTTCTTTTATCAGCTTGTGCTGCAGATCGCGGCGAATGCCATAAAGCATCTGGAATTCGAATGCCGATGCAGCGATTTTTTCTTTCTGAGCAAACTCAATGGTCGCGCGGATCATGTTTTCATCGTGCGTTGCGATGCCATGATAGACGCCGCTCTTGAGCAGGAGCTTCATCAGTTTCACGTAGTTGGCGTCAACGTCTTCTTTTTTGGGAAAGGCGATCTCCGGCGGCTCCTTGTAAGCGCCTTTGCACAGGCGTATGCGGATGCGTTCAGCGAGCAGTTGCTCCACGTCTTTTTCGCTGCGGTAGAGATATGCCTGGATCACCGCGCCTACGTGTCCGGCATTCTCGGGCTGGCTATGCAGGCGATGGACGAAGTCGAGCGTGCGCTGCGTGTAGGCCGAGCCTTCCATGTCAATGCGGACAAAGTTCTCCAGTCGCGCCGCATGCTGCACCACGCCGGAAGCGATCTCATAGGCCATGGCTTCATCCACGTCCAACCCCATGTGGGTGAGCTTGAGGCTTACATTGGCGTTGAGGCCGAGTGCGTGCATCTGGTCGAGAAGCTGGTGGTAGAGCTGTGCGCTGTGCCGGGCTTCGTCAGGATTGGTGACGTTTTCACCCAGATTGTCCACACTGACGCTCAGGCCCAGCCGGTTCAGGTCCTGCGTAACGGCAAGGGCCTCGTCAATCGTGGTTCCGGCGACAAACCGGCGAGAGAGCCGCAGGCCAAGCCAGGTCTTCTCTGCTGCGGAGCGCAGTGATTTGCTTTCTGAGAGGGAAATGAAGGCGGCCCTTAGCAACGGCGCTCCCGGAATGAGTGAAGTGGCGGCATAGAAGAGAACTTATTTTGTAACACACGTCCGCCATTTGGTTCCATTGCGCGATCTGTCATTTGCCACTTGCAAGTTAATTTTCCGAGTTGTGACAAGTTGCACTTTCAGAGGTAGAGAGCCCGGCAAAAAATGGTGACTTTATCCCGGCTGCCTCGTCTAATTCTTCATCATGGAAACAGTGCAGGTGGGTATGAGCACAGCAGAAATAGGTATTGGTGGAAGGTTGACTCTTAAAGAAAGTGGCCGGACGACATTTGTGCCGCTTGATGAAGTTGAGTTCCTAGAAGCTTCCGGAAACTATGTTGAAGTACATACGGGCAGCGAGCAGTATCGCGTGCGCGCGACACTAAGCACCTTTGTTACAGCACTGCCTGGACATTTTGTACAAATCCACCGTTCGGTGATCGTCAACCGCAATCGTGTTCAGCAGTTACGGCCATCGTTTAGTGGAAAGTACGTGGTAACGCTTGTTTCCGGCAAGCAGGTCACATTGAGCCGCAGCCATCGCCCGCAGCTTTCAGTATTGAAAGAACCAATGCTCAACGCCAGTTGAGCCCGCGCCACGTGCTTTTCGCTGCGAACGTGAGGGCGCGTGTGCGTTATAACTTCTTGCGTTTCTCTTTGAATTTTCCCTCACAATTTCAATCTCGTAATTTCAGATGGCGTTTGGTCAAAAGAAAAGCGCGCTCCAAAGAGCGCGCCTGTTATTGACCGTTAGCGATGGTTAATTGCCCGAGGTTTCCTTGGCCTTGGCTTCCTGGAAAGCCGCACGTACATCGGCAAGGAAGAGCTCAGAGTTGTTGTTGCGCGGGCCGCGGCCGGTGAGAATCTCGTTTGCCGGCACAGGGCGCTCGTAATAAGCGCGGGTGGAATCATCGTCCGGCTTTACGGCGGCGCCGCTCAGGTCAATGCCGGCGAAGAGACCTTTGGTCCGTGAATAGACAAGGATCTTGTTCTTCATCTTCCAGTCAGTGCTGGCCTGGGCTTCACGGCCGAGCGGTCCGGCGGCAACGCCGGCTTCAGCGCCCAGCTTGAACTGCGAATTCAACAGCTCTTGCGCGCCTGCATCGCCAAGGAAGACCATGACGAGATCAACCGATTCGAGACCGATCTGCGCGCCCCAGGTTCCGCCGGTGATGGCGAGGAACGCGGGCTGGCTCCAGCCTTTGCCGGTGCGGCAGGTGGCTACGCCGCGGCCATGGTTGGCGCCGATGACGAATCCGCCCTTGACCATGTCAGGCACAACGGCGATGCACTTTGCGTCAGCAAGAACTTCTGCGGGAATGCGGCTGTCTGGCGCGTTCATGAGTTGCTTGAGGTCATTGCCGGAGTTGCGCAGGCGTTCGATGATCTGGGCCTGCTCTCCGTAAACGGTTTTTCCGCTGGCTGTGGTGGCGACGTGGTGCTGCGAGCAGCCGCTCATCCAAAACATGAACGGGGCCGCCAATAGTACGGCTAAAAACTTCTTCATTGGTTCCTCCTGGTCGACTCCGGGACTGCGGTTGCGATGCCACGCCGATCAGTGAGGCAAGGGGAAAACTGAGGGCGAGCGATCAGAGATATTCCATTCGAGACACGCGTACATTCGAATACGTGCCTGGTCCCGCTGCTAATTTGGAATGGAAATCCATCAGGCGAGTTGCATGATTTAAGCGGCAATGGCGCGCGAATCCAGAGCTCCAGGTTGACCTGCGGGTCTTGAAAGCCTGCCGTATTGTGAGCTGCTCCCAGGGTTTGCAAGCAGGCAGCCTCGTGGTAGCATGCCACGCAAAAAAATATGGAGGTTTGCTATGGATAGCGGAACGCAGCTAATCGTATCGCTTCTGAGTTTTGTTATTGCGGTTGTGCTCCTGCTGGCAATCGTGCAACTATTCTCGGTGGCAAGCAGCCTGCGGCAGATCAAAGATGATCTCCGCAATATCAAAGAGAATGGAACCGGCCAAAAAGAGGCTAGTGCGGCTCCGGCGGAAGTGGACCTGGAAGCGAGACGCAAGCACATGGCTGAGGTTGCGGCTAACTGGCCTCCTCGGTGAGTAAGAGCTAAGACCAAAAAAGTGGCGGGTTATGGAAGAGCAGTCTAAAAGGCAACTTCAAGCTGTTGGGCAGAATCTCAGCAGGGATTGAGGTAAATGATGAAGACTAAATTTGTTTTTGCAGCTCTGCTCGGCATCGCGCTCTCCCTGGGCGCGATTGCACAGGAGCAGGACAATGGCGGCGTCAAGCAGGACACAAAAGACGCAGCGCACGCAACCGGCCGCGCAGCCAAGAAGACTGGACGCAAGATCAAGCACGGGACTAAGAAGGTTGTGCACAAAAGTGCCCATGCTACTCGCAAAGGCGTCGAGAAAGTAGAAGACAAGAGCTCGCCTACACCGACCCCGGCCCCGACACCGCAGCTTTAGAGAGCAGAGCGGCTTGTGCGCGCGGAATATAGAGTTATTTCTGTTGACCGCAGCGTATTATCGGACTTAATATCCGGTCTAGCCGCTTCGCCTCTGGATCCCCCATGCATAAACCTGCAAAAAGTGCTGCGCGGAAACCCGCTAACGGCGAAGTTGTAATTCCTGACAAGCTTTATTTCCGCATCGGCGAGGTCAGCCGCCTTTGCGGCCTGCCCAGCTACGTGCTGCGTTTCTGGGAGACTGAGTTCCCCCAGCTCAAGCCTTCCAAGAGTGGAACCGGCCAACGAATGTATCGCAGGATTGACGTGGAAAACGTGCTGCGTATTAAAAACCTGCTTTACGATCAAGGGTTTACGATTGCCGGCGCCCGCCAGCACCTGCGTGCCGAGGTGAAGCGCAAGCAGTCGCCATTGCCGTTTGTCGCGCCTGGGCCAAACCGGTCTGAACTGAAACAGGTCCGGCAGGGACTGCGGGAAATCCTGGGGATATTGAGCTCGCGCAGGTGAAACGCAGTGCATATCGTCCCTGCTAATGGGCTGTGACGGAAGATTTACTGCCTCTTCAGAAACCCAAGCTGCATCCAAAAAAGTGGCTATAATAGATGAGTAGCTCACCCTCAGCCGGTGAGTTTCGTCTTTAAAGGAATAAAGGTTTCTTCTGATGTCGAAAAAAATCCAGGTTCTTCTCCTGACCAGCTCCATGTTGATCATTGCTTTTGTGCTCCTGAGCGCTGTTGGGGTGCATGCTTCCGGCAGCAGCAGCGGTGATACCACTCTCAAGCACATTGGCGTTTACAGTGAGGTGCTTTACCGCGTGCGCGCGGAGTATGTTGAAGAGCCGAACATGAGCGTTGTTACCAACGGCGCGCTGCATGGGCTGCTTGAGTCACTGGACGCGGACTCCAGCTATCTGACGCCTTCTGAGTACAAGGTTTTCAAGCAGAAGAAGAATGAGGGCAAGGCGAACATCGGCGCAACAGTGTCAAAGCGGTTTGGCTATGCGGCGGTTGTGTCCGTGATTCCCGGCGGCCCTGCAGATAAAGCCGGCCTCGCCGGAGGCGACATCATTGAAACTGTGGAAGGCTTGAGCACGCATGATCTTTCGCTCGCGGCAATTAAGAACCACCTGGCGGGCGAGCCGGGTTCACGCCTGGAGCTGACGATCATCCGCACACGCAAGATCGAGCCACAGAAGATTACTGTTGTCCGCGACGTAGTCTCGCTTCCTGCTGTACAGGAGCAGATGAACGGCGACGTAGGCATTGTGAAGGCGCAGGTGCTTACCAAAGGCAAGGCACAGGAGATCGCGGAGAAGATCAAGTCAGTGCAGAAGAAGGGCGCAAAGAAGCTGGTGCTCGATCTACGCAACAACTCTGAAGGCGACGAGGATGAAGGCGTAGCGGTTGCGAACCTTTTCCTCGGCAAAGGCGCCATCGGTTCATTGCAGGGACAGAAATACGAAAAGGTAAACTACAACGCTGACCCCCAGAAGAAGATTACCGATCTGCCGATGGTTGTGATTGTGAATCGTGGAACGGCCGGAGCTGCTGAGCTGGTTGCTGCCGCCATTCAGGACAATGGGCGCGGCGAAGTGGTGGGCGACAAGACGTTTGGGGAAGGCTCGGTGCAGAAGGTGATTGAGGTGCCGGATGGCTCGGCCCTGATTCTTTCCGTGGCCAAGTATTACACTCCGAAAGGCAAGATCATTCAGGATACGGGCATTGCTCCCACCATTCTGGTGGCTTCCACTGATGATGTGGTGACTATCTCCGACGAAGAAGACAATACGACGGAGGAGCCGCAGAAGCCGCAACAGAAAGAAGATGAACAGCTGCGCCGTGCGATTGAAGTCCTGAAAGCCAAAACGCAAAAAGCCAGCTAAGCTACTTCGAGTTTTAAGCAAAAGCGCGCCTTGCGGGGCGCGCTTTTTTATTATGTGATCGCGCTGAAGGTATTCGCAAACTGCAAGCCAACTTGCTGCCGGGGCGCTGCTAAAGGGCAGAAGGACTAGTCCATCTGGTTACTGTCTAAGCGGTTTCGAGCGTAGCGACAAAAAATAGAAGCTGCTATTCTGACGGTGTTCAACTCCCCTCTATGAAGTTCCCGTCTGTGCTTTCGGTATTGAGAGCGGCTCGAAGACCCTTTGTGGGGCGTGTCGTCTTTGGCGTGCTGATACTCATCACCGCGTTTCTGGGAACAATCACCGGCCTGCTGATGGTTTACTCCACTGATCTCCCGCAGATCAGTGATCTTGAGCGCTACAGGCCCAGCACGATTACTGAACTTTATGACGATCAGGGACGGCAGATCGGGTCGTTCGCGTTACAGCGCCGTGTGCTGGCAACGTATGACGATTTTCCCAAGGTGCTGCGCGATGCCATTCTCTCCACTGAAGACAAGAACTTTGAGAAGCACCTGGGCATTAACTTTTGGCGCGTGATGGGCGCTACTTATCGCGATATCAGCTCAGGATCGAGAGCGCAGGGAGCTTCCACACTGACGATGCAGCTCTCGCGCAACCTGTTTCTCTCACCTGAGCGCCATTTCAGCCGCAAGATACAGGAAGCCATTCTGGCTTTGCAGATTGAGCGGCACTTCACCAAGCAGCAGATCTTCACTATGTACTGCAACCAGATTTTTCTGGGGCATGGCGTTTATGGCTTCGAAGCCGGCGCGGAATATTACTTCAACAAGCATGCGCGCGATCTCGCGGTGGAAGAAGCTGCTGTTCTGGCCGGATTGCCCAAAGCTCCGGTTTATTACTCTCCCATCAACTATCCAGACCGTGCACTGAAGCGCCGCAATCTGGTCATCAACAATATGCTGGAAGACGGCAAGATCACGGCCGAAGCTGCGGGGCGCGCAAAGACTGCGCCGCTCGGCCTGCATATTCAGCCTGAAACTTCGCCCGCGCCGAATTTTGTCGAAGAGGTGCGCCGCTATCTGGAAAAGAAGTACGGAGCGGACCAGGTGCATGAAGGCGGCTTACGCGTTTACACTTCGCTTGACCTTGACTTGCAGCGAGCCGCCACTCACGCCCTGCTGGATGGCCTAGCTACATACGAGCGGCGGCATGGCTGGAAGATGCCATTGAAGAACGTGGCGCAGGCCGGACAATTGATCAGCAAATATCAGGATCCAGACTGGCAGGAGCCGCTTGCGCCGGGAGACTACGTTCACGCATTGGTAGTTGATATCGGCCTGCAGTTCTGCAAGGTCAAATTCGGTCGCTACAGCGCTTCACTCGGTCCGGCAGAGCTGGCGTGGACCGGACGCAAGCTGCCCAGGAACATCTTTATTCCCGGCGATGTTGCTTACGTGAAAATTCTTGCGCTAAATAATGACGGCTCAGCCCGCGTTTCTCTGGAGCAGGATTCCGGCGCGCAGGGTGCGCTGATCGCGATTGATAATGCTACCGGCGATGTGAAGGCGATGGTTGGCGGGCGCGACTACGATCAATCCAAGTTCAATCGTGCGACGCAGGCGCAGCGCCAGGCAGGATCATCCTTTAAGCCTTTCGTATACACCGCCGCTATTGATCAGGGTGCTGAGCCTGACGACGTGATCCTGGACGCGCCTACAACTTTCTCAAGCGGCGGCACTCCTTACACGCCGCATAATTTTGACCATAAATTTGAAGGCAACATCACTTTGCGACATGCGCTGGCTGAGTCGCGCAACGTGCCTGCGGTCAAGCTGGCGCAGAAGGTCGGCATAGCCACTGTGTCCGATTATGCGCGCCGCTTTGGCATCAGCTCGCCCCTGCCGCCGTTTTTGCCAACAGCGCTTGGCGCGGCTGATCTCACTCTGATTGAGCAGACCGCCGCTTACACTGTGTTCCCGAATGACGGAATTCGCATTGAGCCGCACTACATCACAAAAGTTACTGACTATGAAGGCCACGTTCTGGAGCAGGACTATCCCGATGCGAAAGACGTGATCAGCCGGCGCACAGCGCGAGTGATGGTTTCATTGCTGCAAGGAGTAGTGGACCATGGCACCGGCGCAGCTGCGCGTCAGTTGAAGCATCCCGTGGCGGGCAAGACCGGGACTACAAATGATTACACGGATGCATGGTTTGTCGGCTTTACGCCCAGCCTGACCGCTGGAGTCTGGGTGGGGTACGACGAAAAGAAAAACCTGGGTGAAAATGAAACTGGCGGCCACGCGGCGCTGCCCATCTGGATTGACTTCATGCGAGAAGTAATCGCCAATCCGGCGCGCAAGAATGAGAGCTTTGCTCCGCTGAGCGTCGAAAATCGGAAACTTTCTGGAGTGAAACGAGCCGCCATTACGCCGCCTCGCAAGCCTGCTGATGCGGAGGCACACTGATTGCTTCGCCGGCTGCTTAAATATTTCTTTCGCGCTCTGATACTGCTGCTGGTTTTTCTCTCCTCGGCGCTGCTGGCCATGCGCTTCGCCATTCAGGGGCGCGAGGTCCGCGTGCCGAAGCTTGCAGGGCTGACTCCCGCGGAAGCTGAGCGCGTAGCGAATTCTAATGGACTGGTTCTCTCCGTTGAAAGCCGCTTTTACAGCTCTGCCGTGCCTCAAGGCCGCATTGTTTCCCAGGCGCCTGCGCCTGATGCAACCGTGCGGAGAGGCTGGAAGGTTCGCGTGGCAGAGAGCCTTGGTCCGCAGCGGGCGGCGGTGCCAAATTTGATCGGGCAGAGCCAGCTTGCTGCGGGAATCAACATCAGCCGCCGCGGCCTGGAGATGGGTTCGGTGAGCACAATTCATGTGGCTGGTGCGCAACCAGAAACGGTGGTGAGCCAGAATCCGCCCCCTGATGCTACAGAAGCAGTCTCTCCCAAAGTTGACTTGATCTTGTCAGCTAGTGACAGCGCCCAGCGTTACATTATGCCGAATTTTGTTGGAAGTTCGATCACTGAAGCCACGGCTTCACTGAAAAAGGCTGGCTTTGTTTTAGGCAAAGTACATGAGGTTTCCGGCGACAGCGCGAGCACGCCCTCAAGTGCGGCCGGCACCATCTTGCGCCAGTCTCCACCTCCAGGGCAAAAAATCACTACAGGCGCGACGATTAGTTTTGATGTCTGGAAACAGAAGTAGCTGTCTTAAGGGAATGCCCGAATCACTTTACTGAGCTGAGGGCCGATTGTGCAGCCGGCCGGCGATCGCCGGCGGAGCGGCGGCGGGCATGGCCGCTCTGGTGACGCCAATCAGAAACTCCAGAGTTGCGAATCGGCTGTTCAGCTGTCGTCTTTTCCTCGATCATTGCGCTCAACTGCTCGCCCGTGGTCTGCAGCACGTTCAGGTGCTCTGGGGCAAATGCGTCAGCCTGCAGGCTATAGACGGCCAGCACACCGAAAATCGAACCGGCGCAGCAAAGTGGAACCCCGAGCGCAGAGCGTAATCCCATGTTTCGCGATTTTTCCAGGCCCGGCTCTACCGTGGGATTGCCATTGACGATGCAATTGCCGGTTTCAGCTATCCAGCCAGCCAGGCCCTCACCTACCGGAATGCGCAGAGTCGAGAGCTGGCGAGTATTTTCTCCGATTGCAAAACGCACAGTAAGAACGTCATTGCGCGCGATGAAAACCGCCATGGAGTCAAACGGCACATGATGGCGCAAGCGAAGAGCGGCAGCGGAAAGAAGTTCGTCCAGCGTGAGAGGCGCGTCCGCTGGGCTGAGAACATCGATGAGGCTGCTGCCTTCACGCTGTGCCGAAGCAGCGGGTATGCTGGCCGCGAAGCCGGCATCAGGCGCTGCCCCACGCTCAACTTTTACATCGAGTGAAAGTTTGGGACGCTCTTCCGGTTTTTGCGAGCGGGCCAGATGCTCCAATTCGATATAGCGTGCCTGCAGAGCCGCGACGACGCGCGGATCAAAGGCCTTGCCGGAATCGCGGGCTACGTGCGCCATGGCTTCATCGAGCGGCAGGGCGCGGCGATATTGGCGATCAGAAGCAAGCGCATCGAGGCAATCAACGGCGGAGAGAATGCGCGCGCCGACAGGAATGGCTTCACCGGAGATGCCGTCAGGATAGCCGCTGCCATCCCATTTTTCGTGGTGCGAGCGGACAATCGGCGCGACCGGATACGGGAAACGGACCTGTTCAACGATCTCTGAGCCCACGATGGGATGGATCTTCATCTTGTCGAATTCTTCCGGCGTCAGCTTGCCGGGCTTGGAGATGATGTGCTCTGGCACGGCGAGCTTACCGATATCGTGCAGCACAGAGGCCGCCTGCAGAGCCTGCAGCTCCGCGGGCGAGAGGCCGAGATCTTTGCCAAGCTCCATTGCATAGACGCGGACGCGCTGCAGGTGGTCGCCGGTGGTGTGGTCTTTGGCTTCAATCGCCAGCGCCAGTGTTTCAATCGTGCGCATGTTGAGTGAAGCCAGGTCTTCAAGATGACGTTTCTCATCTTCCCAGCGGCCAAGGTGCATGCAATACGAGCGGTAAATCACATAGACCGCGGGCAGCACCAGAATGGACATCTCCCAGCCGGCCAGCCGGTTGACGAACTGAATGAGCCCTGCGATGGCGGCGCCAATGAGGTAATAAGGAAAAGTCCAGGAATAACCGGCGTCCCATTTCTCGATGATCGAGGTGTTGTCAGCCAAGGCGACAACCGTAGCAACAGGGAAGCTGTTGAACACGAAGAAGACGATGGCCGCGACCAGCAGAGGCAGCGGGGCCTTTCCATGAAAGACGTGGTTGAACAGCGCGATGTATGTCCAGTAAGCGGCGGTGATGGCCAGAGCAAGTTGAGCCAGGTTGAAGGCGAAGTGAATAAAGCTGAGCCGCTTCTTTGTATGCCAGAAGCATTGAACCACGGTGCCAACAGCGGCCAGGACCATGGTTTCAGACAACGTCATATTGCATATGCCAACCAGGAAGAAAACGAAGACGACAGAGACCGTCCCTTCAGAGCCAGGCAGGACAGTTTTCAAAAGCGAGGCGGCAATCGTGAGCAGGAGATAAGAAAAAAACAGCAGGCTATGGCTGCTGTGCCAGGGAAGAACTCCGGCCAGCAGGCAAAGTGCTCCCAAGGCACACACAAGAAACACGAACGGTCTGGCTCGAGTTGGAACCCCTGCCATTTTCTCCCTCGGTTCAGCAGCGCCTGGGACCGCCGAATAAAAGTCCTAAAAAGTGTTGGTCTTATTTTTAAGTAAAAAGGGAAATGGAGAAAGAGGACTTTAGTAACCATGGATCGGGTCTTACACCCGCAGCTTGTGACGGAGATGTCACAGGTTGTGACAGAAACGCAGGCGTTTCTTTGTCACAGCTAAATCCTTGCAGTAAAAGCCGATATTTTGCAATGGGTTACAAAAGTAACGCCAATGGTGATCTGCTTGCAATTACTCAGCGGGCTAAACAAAAACTAATTTTTAAGGCAGATCCCCATGAAAAGGAATTGCATTCTTGTATTCATACTGGCGCTGGCGGCGCCGTTGACCATGCTGGCGGACAACAGCAAGATTTCGCCCGACCTGCAAAACTCCACGGGAACGACGCAGGTGGTGATCCAATATGCGCCGGGCACACAGCTCTCTTGCAGTAGCCTGCTGGGGCTGGTGGACTGCCTTTTGAATGATGTGGTCAAGCTGGGCGGCACGGTGCTGGGACAGCTGCCGCTGGTGAATGGGTTGGTGGCAACGCTCGATCACAATGGGATTGTTTCGCTCTCAAACCAGCAGAACGTGGTTTACATCAGCAAGGACCGTCCACTGCAACCCTCTTTTGATAACGCAGCACCGGCGGTGAATGCGTCTGCAGCGTGGCAGTCAAACTATACCGGAGTGGGAATCAGCGTGGCGCTGATTGACAGCGGAGTGAACTCACATGCTGACCTGCTGACGACCGGACTCCTGCCGCTTTCGCGCGTTGTTTATAACCAGAGTTTTGTGCCGGGAGATTCGAAAACGACCGATGCTTATGGCCACGGCACACATATTGCGGGCCTGATCGCAGGTGACGGCCTGAGTTCCAGCGGACCGCTCTACTCACAGACTTTCAAGGGAATCGCGCCTGGAGCGCAGATTGTGAATCTGCGCGTGCTGGACGCGAATGGAAGCGCAACCGACAGCACGGTGATCGCGGCAATCAGCCAGGCGATCAGCTTAAAAACGAGATACAACATCCGGGTGATCAATCTTTCGCTGGGGCACGCAGTTTATGAAAGCTATAAGCTTGATCCGCTGTGCGTGGCAGTTGAAAAAGCATGGAAGAACGGGATTGTGGTAGTGGTAGCAGCGGGTAATAACGGTCGCTATCTGCCGACCAGCGGATATGCGACCGTGACCTCGCCCGGAAATGATCCGTATGTGCTCACGGTTGGCTCAATGAAGCCGATGGGAACGCCGCAGCGCACGGATGACCTGATCGCCAGCTATAGCTCGAAGGGGCCGACGATGCTGGACCACATCGCAAAGCCTGACGTGGTTGCACCGGGCAATCTGCTGGTTTCAACTGAGACCAGCAACACTGCGTTGTACAACACCGAGACAAGCAATCAGGTCCCTTACAGCGCCTACGTTTATGGCGGCTCATCAAGCCCATCAAAGACTTACTTCCAATTGAGCGGAACGAGCATGGCCACGGGCGTGGTGAGCGGAATGGTGGCGGACCTACTGCAAGCTTTGCCGACCATGACGCCGGACCAGGTAAAAGCGCGGCTGATGAAGACGGCTTCAAAGAGCTTTCCGACGAGCAGCAGCGTCTATGACGCGGCAAGCGGAATTACCTACACGAGCCAGTACGACATCTTTACGGTTGGAGCAGGTTACGTAGATCTTGCCGCAGCGCTGGCGAGCAAAGATTTCTCCACCGGCACAGCAATGTCGCCGACCGCGGTCTATGATTCAAAGACAGGGAATGTTTACCTGACGAGCGACTCTTCCTCCGTCTGGGGAACGAGCCAGGCATGGTCAGGACCGGCAGTGTGGGGAAGCTCACAGTTTGTTGGAGGCAGCGCGATTATGTGGGGCGCCACCTCAACCAGCGGTTCTGCGATCATGTGGGGTGCTTCCAGTCTGTCAGGCAGCGCCATCATGTGGGGCGCGTCAAACTCTTCAGGCTTTTCGACCATATGGAGTGACGCCATTATGTGGGGCGCCAGCGGAACGTGGGGCAGCGCGATTATGTGGGGCGCCAGCGCAGATAAAGGCGAATAAAGCAGAAGCAAATCTCAAAGCGGGAAAAGGCGTGGCCGGTGAGGCCACGCTTTTTATTTTGTGCCATGCTGAAGCGGGGATTATTTCGGTGCTTCCAGCTTTTGTACAATGGGAGAGCTCAATGAGCGCAGTTGGGTAGCTTGCTAACAAGAATGATCCTGGTACGTCCAAATTTTATTGCCCTGAACTTGACCACGCGTGACCACAGAAATCAAGGAGCATTTGTGAAAGCAATCCGCGGCATCCTCACACTTTTAGCTTGTCTCATCTCAATCAGCGCTATTGGCCAGACGGCGGAAGAACTCGTAGCCAAGAACCTGCAGGCCAAAGGCGGCCTCGACAAAATTAAGGCAATCAAGAGTGTCCGCATGGCGGGCCGCATCGAGGTCAGTGGCATCAAAGCGATAGTCGGGCAGGAGAGCAAGCGCCCGGACATGCTGCGCGAGACCTTTACCGTGCAGGGAATGACGCAGATCCAGGCATATGACGGTTCAACCGGCTGGCAGATATCGCCTTTTGAAGGACGCAAAGATCCGCAGTTGCTCGGCGAGGAAGAGCTGCGCGGCATGGTGGAAGACGCGGACTTTGATGGCCCGCTCGTGGATGCGCAGGCCAAGGGCAACAAGATTGAATATCTCGGGCATGACCAGGTTGACGGCGATGACGCTTACAAGTTGAAGGTCACGCTGAAGAATGGCGACATCTACTACTACTATCTTGACCCGGATACATACATTGAAATCCAGGTGGAGCGGCTGACGTTTATCCGCGGGTCAGTGCGCGAGAGCGTGACGCTGCTGGGATCTTACAAGCCGGTCAACGGCGTGATGTATCCATTTTCAGTTGAGAGCGGCCCCAAGAATAATCCGGACGCGCGCGCCAAAGTCTCATTTACCACGATAGAAGCCAACGTTCCGGTAGAGGACCGCGATTTCAAAATGCCGGCAGCGCCTGCGGCTCCTCCGATGATGAAAGCGAACCCAAGATAACAGCAGCATCGGCCACTATTCGAGATTAAAAAAGAGGTCTATTCCTAATGAAAATTTCCTTCCCTGCCTGCCGTCCGTTGCAAGCGAGCCTTGTTCTGGCATTGCTGTTGGCCTTTTTCTCTTATGCGGTCTCATCGCAGACGCCTGCTCCAGTGAAATACGATTCCGGCACTATTTCAGGATTGACGGCCAGAAACATTGGCTCAGCCACCATGAGCGGCCGCATTGCTGCAATTGACGCGGTGGATGAGAACGGCAGGATTACCGTCTTTGTGGGTTCGGCCAGCGGCGGCGTGTGGAAGTCGATTAACGGAGCCACCACGTTCAAACCTGTCTTTGACCGTGAAGGCGTGCAGTCAATTGGAGCGGTCACGATTGATCCCTCCAATCACAAAACGGTTTGGGTAGGGACGGGCGAGGCCTGGACCAGAAACAGCGTGTCTATTGGCAATGGCATATATAAGTCAACCGATGACGGCGAGAACTGGACCAACATGGGGTTGAAGGACTCCGAGCACATCGCGCGAATTCTGGTTGATCCCGCGGACAGCAATACGGTGTATGCCTGCGCCACCGGCCATTTGTGGAATGACAATGATGAGCGCGGCGTTTACAAAACCAGTGATGGCGGCAAGACCTGGAAAAAAGTGCTGGCAGGCGCGAACGGTTCAACTGGATGCGCCATGCTCTCCATGGCAGCGTCCGAGCCAAAGGTTATTTATGCTTCAATGTGGGATTTTCGGCGCCAGGGTTGGACGTTCCGCTCAGGCGGGCCGGGCAGCGGACTGTTCAAGAGCACTGATGGCGGCGAGCACTGGACAGAGATCGCGCCGAACAACAGCCAGGGGCTACCTGAAAAGCCGTATGGAAGAGTTGCGGTGGCTGTTGCGCCATCAAAGCCGAACGTTGTCTATGCCATGATCGAGAGCAAGCAGAGTGCGCTGTACCGCTCTGACGATGCGGGCAAGAGCTGGAAGAAGGAAGACGCCAGCCAGTACATGGTGTGGCGGCCGTTTTATTTCGCCAACCTGATCGTTGATCCCAAGAATCAAGAAAAGATTTTCAAGCCGGATTTGTTCCTGCTTCTGAGCGTTGACGGGGGCCGCAGTTTCAGTTCCACAGCAAATGCGCATGGCGACTTCCACACGGTATGGATCGACCCCAGCAATACCAACCAGATCTATGCCGGAGATGATGGCGGCTTCTGGAGCAGCACAGATGGCGGCACGCGCTGGTCACGCGCCTGGAACCTGCCGACGGCGCAGTTTTATCACGTGAGCGTGGACAACTCGAATCCGTACCACGTCTATGGCGGCCTGCAGGACAACAGTTCATGGGTGGGAGACTCTTCCTATCCGGGCGGCGTGACCAATTCGCGCTGGGAAAATGTCTTTGGCGGAGATGGTTTTTGGGCTTTTGAAGACCCAGCTGATCCGGACTACATTTATGCGGAAGCACAGGGCGGCGAGATTGGCCGAGTCAACCGGCACACCTTGTCCGGCCGCGGCATCAAGCCTCAGCCTGAGTACAAAGAGAAGAAGCTGCGCTTCAACTGGAACACCCCGATCCACATGAGCCCGAATGAAAAAGGGACCATCTACATGGGCGCGCAGTTCCTCTTCCGTTCACGCGATCATGGACAGTCATGGGAGCGCATCTCACCCGATCTTTCCACGAACGATCCGGAGAAGCAAAAGCAGGAAGAGTCCGGCGGTATTACCGTGGACAACTCCGCGGCGGAGATGCACACCTCGATTTATTCAATCAGCGAATCGCCCAAAAACGGCCAGTTGATCTGGGCCGGCACGGATGACGGCAACCTGCAGATTACGCGTGATGGCGGGAAGCACTGGACGAACGTGGTGGACAAAGTCCCCGGACTGGGAAAGAACTCCTGGGTTTCAACCGTGAGCGCCAGCCGCTTCAATGAAGGCACAGCGTACGCCACCTTTGATCGCCATACATTTGGCGACATGAAGCCATATCTCTACAAGACCACCGATTTCGGCAATACGTGGACACCATTGGTGAATGACCAGAGCGGCGTAAACGGCTACGCTCACGTGATCACCGAGGATACAGTTGATCCGAACCTGCTCTTTTTGGGAACAGAATTCGGGCTCTGGATCTCAATTGATGGCGGAAAACAGTGGGCCCAGTACAAAGGCACAGGATTCCCGGCAGTGGCAGTGCGTGACATTGTCGTCCAGCCGCGTGAGTCCGACCTGGTGCTGGCGACGCATGGGCGCGGCATCTGGATTATTGACAACATTTCTTCACTGCGCGCGCTTACACCGCAGGTGATGTCACAAGAAGCGGTGTTGTTTGATTCCACTGCTGTGCAATATCTGAATTCAAATGGCGGCTGGGCGGAGGGCGATGCGACCTTCTCTGGCCCAAGCCGCACAACGGATGCCTTCATCACGTATTACCAGAAGGGACGCCACATTTTCGGCGATCTGAAAATTGAAGTACTCGATCCTTCCGGGAAGGTGATTGATACGATCTCCCCAAGCAAGCACCGCGGGCTGAACCGGGCCACGTGGTCCATGCGGCTCAAAGCGCCCACAGTTCCTCCGGCAGCAAGCGCCGCCTTTGGCGCAGCGCAGGGGCCACGCATCCTGCCAGGAACGTACACCATCCGGATGACCAAGGGCGAAAAAGTCTATACGTCAAAGCTCAAGGTTGTGCTTGATCCGCGCGCAACTTACAACGAGCAGGAGCGGCACGAGCAGTTTGATTTGGCCATGAAGCTTCACCAGATGCTCTCACGCATGTCCTACGGCGTGGATTCAATGGTGAGCCTGCGCGACGCAGCAGGCGCGAGTGCGCAGAAGCTGGAGGCGAAGGATCCGCTGCGCAACAGTTTGCAGCAACTCGCGCAGCAGGTGGACGCGTTGCGGTCAAAGATTGTAGCCACAAAAGAGGGCGGCGCGATCACCGGCGAGGAGCGCATTCGCGAGTTCATGACCAGCGTCTATGCCGATGTGAACAACTATGAAGGCAAGCCCACCAAACAACTGGTGGAGCGCACAGACGCGCTGGGACGCGAACTGGAAGACGTGATCAATGAATACCAGCAGCTAACGGCAAAGCAGCTTCCTGCCATCAACTCCGGTTTGCAGAAAAAGAAGATGCCGCCACTGCAACCGCTCACGCAGGAGCAATGGGAAAAGATGCATGAGAACGATGGCGGCGGCCAGCCGGGAGCGATGATGGGAGTTCGCGAAAGAGACTAATGGCGTGAGTGAAAGTAGAAAGGGAGCTCTTACTAAGAGCTCCCTTTTTGTGTCAGCTTAGGCTTTAGCGATTTTGCTTACCGATTGCAGCGCAGCTGGCCATTGATGTTCTCAATGTTCCGGCAATCATCCCAATCATTGAGCTGGCTCCAGAGCCACCGGCCGCCGCTATCCTGGCACTGGGCGCGAAGCGAGTCACCGCGGACATAAATGTTGCGGCAGGTTTGTGAATACGTGCCGGCGGGGACAGCGCGGCCGCCGCGGCGCGTGCATTCCAGGTGGCCATCGTCATTCACGATGTCACCAGCGCAACGGTTGTAGTTATCAAGCCGGGTTAAAACCCACTCTCCATTGACAGTCTGGCAAACCGCGTTGAGATCATCACCGTCTCTTCTAATATCGCGGCAGGTTTGCGAATAAGAGCCGCGAGGTGCATAGCCGCGGCCACGGTCATCATCGTCGCCGTAGTGATCGCGGTCTCTGTCCCTGTCCCGGTCGCGGTCTCTATCATGGTCCCAGTCTCTGTCGCGATCATAATCTCGTCCGTATTCTCCGCAGCGAAGCTGTCCGTCCTGATTGCTGATGCCGTTACGGCATTGGGAGAACTGCTGAAGAGAGGTTTCTACCCATCCTCCATCGCGGGTCTGGCAGCGTGCCCAAAGAACGTTCCAGCGGGCACGAATGTCACGGCAGGTCTGCGTGTAAGAGCCGGTAGGCAGCGAGCCATTTCTATCGCAGGTCAGATTGCCGTTGATATTGTTGATATCGCCCCAGCACCGGTCGGCATGATCGAGCACCGTGTTGTGGTAATGCCCGTACTCGTCTTTGCAGCGTGCGCGCAGGTCGTCACCGTGTACGCTGATGTTTTTGCAGGTTTGCTGATAGCTTCCCGGAGGATTGTCCCACGGCATGGCGTTGGCTGTTGCAGGCCTCCAAAGAACAACCATGAGAACCGCGCCTACTAACGTCAAATATCGCATTGCTTGCCTCCGCTGGCTGCATTCGGCAGCTCACGTTGGTAAGTGTACGCGAGAACGAACACGCTGCAACTTACCGAAGTGCCTGCCTTGTTACTGGCTTCTTAAGGAAATTCAACCCAGCCCGGCGAGGAAAGTTCTTCTGCAATGCGCAGAAGAATGCATGGAAAACACGAAAAATGCGAGCAACCTATTTTCTTACAGGCTCATTCTCCGCAGCTTCATAGTTGAGCGCTTCCAAGCCGAGGAAGCGCGCGCCTTCATCCAGCTCCTCTTCAATGCGCAGCAGCTGGTTGTACTTGGCGATGCGGTCTGTGCGCGATGCCGAGCCGGTTTTGATCTGGCCAACGCCTGTGGCGACTGCAAGGTCCGCGATGAAGGTGTCTTCGGTTTCGCCGGAGCGATGAGACATAACTGCGGTGTAGGCATTGCGGCGCGCGAGATCAATGGCGTCCAGCGTTTCACTGACGGTGCCAATCTGGTTGACTTTGATGAGGATGGAATTTGCTACGCCTTCTTCAATTCCGCGGCTGAGGCGTTCGGTGTTGGTGACAAAGAGGTCATCGCCCACGAGCTGAATATTGTCGCCAAGCTGGTCAGTGAGCATGCGCCAGCCTTGCCAATCGTCTTCCGCAAGCCCATCTTCAATTGAAACAATGGGATATTGCCGCACCCAATCGGCCCAGAAGCGGACCATCTCTTCAGAGGATTTCACCGACTTATCTGACTTTTTGAAGACGTATTTGCCCTGGTCTTTATCAAAGAATTCGCTCGCGGCGGGATCAAGCGCGATGCAGACATCGCGGCCGGCGCGGAAGCCTGCCTGCTGCATGGCTTCGAGGATGAGCTCAATGGCTTCAACATTGGCCTTGAGCGATGGAGCAAAGCCGCCTTCATCGCCTACGGCGGTGTTGTATCCGCGTTTCTTCAGCACAGCTTTGAGCGTGTGAAAAATCTCCGCGCCCCACTGCAGGGCTTCAGAGAAAGTTTCAGCGCCCACAGGCATGGCCATGAATTCCTGGAAATCCACGTTGCTGTCAGCATGTGCGCCGCCATTGAGGATATTCATCATGGGCACGGGAAGGATGCTGGCGCTCACGCCGCCGAGATAGCGGTACAGCGGCATCTTGGTTGCACTCGCGGCTGCGCGCGCAGTCGCCATGGAAACGGCGAGGATCGAATTGGCGCCCAGCTTGCTCTTGTTCGGAGTGCTATCAAGCTCGATCATAGTGTCATCAATGCGCCGCTGGTCAGTGGCGTCCAGGCCCTGGAGAGCATCGGCGATTTTCAAGTTGACGTTGCCGACGGCGGTCTGCACGCCTTTGCCGAGATAACGGCGCTGATCGCCATCGCGCAGCTCTACGGCTTCATGCTCGCCGGTGGAAGCGCCGCTGGGAACAGCAGCGCGTCCCATTGAGCCATCATTGAGCGTGACTTCGGCTTCAACCGTGGGATTGCCGCGAGAGTCAAGGATCTCCCGCGCGTGAACGTCGACAATGCCTGTATCCATGGATCTCCTCAAGAGCAGTTGCGAAAACGAAAATTATAAATGACGGAGAGAGTATCGGTGGCGGCTAGCGATTTTAGATCGCGAGTATCTTCATCGCTAGGGCGATGAACGTCTGCTCATTCGCTGCGCTCACCCAGGACTGAAGTCTTGGGCTAGGGCCGCGATTTGCAGGCAAATCACTAGACGCTGATCCGTTAATGAGTCAGTTTGTAAACTGACCCACTACCCTGTTATGTTCAAGTTTTGCATCAGGAGCGCAAAAATAATGTCTATTCCTCCGCAACCCAATATTCGTCTGGTGAACGAGCCAGAATACCGCGATGGCTACGCCAACTCCGTACAGATACGCGTGAGTGTCTGGGACTTTCTGCTGATCTTCGGCCGCATGCAGCCTCTGCCCACGCAGGAAGTAGAAGTGCATAACTTTCAGGGGGTTTATTTGAGCCCGCAGCAGGCAAAAGCGCTGCTCATGATCCTGGAACAGAATGTGCGCCAGTATGAGAGCACGTTCGGAGAGATCAAGCTTGATCCCGGCATTGCCGCGGCCCAGCAATCGCAGATCAATTAATTCTCTCGCGTGAAGGAGCGAGTTCAACCGAATTGACTAAGACCATTTCCAGACGTCCGCAGCAATTCGGGTTCTGGCGCATCTTTCCCCTGATCTTTGTGGCCGTGTTTGTAATGCACGCGCCGCTGCTGCGCCTGCCATTTTTCTGGGATGAGGCCGGATACTACGTTCCTGCCGCGTATGATCTTGCCCACTTTCACGCGCTGATCCCAAAAACCACGATGGATACAGGCCATCCGCCGCTCTCGGCGGCGTACCTGGCGCTGTGGTTTACGCTGAGCGGATGGAAGCCGGCAGTAGCACGCGTTGCGATGCTGCTGCTTGCTGCAATAGGCCTGACGAACGTCTTTCTGCTGGCGCGCAGGCTTACGCGCACGGGCGTTGCTGCGGCAACAACGATTGCGACGGCGGTCTATCCCATATTTTTTGTGCAGAGCTCGCTGACGCACGCAGACCTTACTGCTGCGGCGTTTACGCTTTGGGGCATCAGGCTGTACGTGGAGCGCCGAAAGTGGCCGGCGCAGCTGGCCTTCTGCCTGGCGGTGTTGAGCAAGGAGACAGCAATTGTCACGCCGATGGCGCTGGCGTTATGGGAACTGCTACAACGAGGCGACGAATCCGAGCCTGCGCACAGCGGATTCTGGCGCGGACGCTTGCTGCGGGCTGAAATCGCTGCAGTCCCGCTTGTGCCGTTAGCGTTGTGGCTGCTTTACCATCACCACGCGACGGGCAGATTCTTTGGCGGCGAAGATTTTTATCAGTACAACGTCACGCAAACTGTGAGCCCGCTGCGCTTTTTGCTGGCCTTGGCCCAGCGGTTCTGGCATTTGTTCGGGACCATGAACATGCTGGCGCTGACGGCGGCGACGGCAGTGGCCATGTTCTTTCCGCCGGTAAAAGATGAAAGCGGCGAACGCCAGCGCATTGCGGTTCCAGTGCAGCTGCAGTTCGGGCTGATCATGCTGGCGCACCTGATTGCTTTTTCGCTGGTGGGCGGTGCGCTGCTTACTCGATATCTGCTTGCGGCGTATCCGCTGGTGATTCTCATCGGGATGTCAACGCTGCACCGCCGCATTGCCCGATGGGAGTGGCCGGCCGCGCTGATGGTGATCGTCTTTGTGCTGGGACTCTTTTTTGATCCGCCATACAGGTTCGCGCCGGAAGACAATCTGCGGTACAAGGATTTTGTCGAGCTGCACTATCGCGCGGCGCAGTTCCTGAGCCAGCATGAGCGAAACAACGTTGTTCTTTCCGCGTGGCCTGCAACAGATGAGCTCACCAAGCCATATTTAGGCTATGTGGAACAGCCTTTTCAGGCTCTGAAGCTGCGTGACTTCACGGTGGAAGAGCTGTTCAAGGCGCGGCAGATGCGCTCGCAATATCAGGTGGCATATCTGTTTTCCACCAAGTATGAAGCTCCGCCGCTGTTCCGGTCGGCCCAATGGGAGAAGTTCAACCGCAGATTTTTTGATTACCATGCCGACGTTCCGCCGGAGCTGGCAGCGGAATTTTTGCACGGGAAAATTGTTTTTCTTACTCGCAGCCATGCGGAGTGGGTGGCTATCGTGGAGATGGACCAAGCTGGAGCGGTGGCCCGCAAATAGCAAAAGCACGGTCCAAACGGGCCGTGCTTTTTTTTTTCAAAAGACAGCACTTGCTGTCCACCCCAGGAAAAATCTAAGAAAGAATTCTAGTTAGTACCGAATGAAAGCTGATGTTGTACCAGATATAGCCAAACATCAGCGCCGTTGAATCAACTGCCCTGGCCCACCGCTCCCGTGACATTTCAACTCTCCCTGTTCAGCCGTTTGCCTCTACTTCAACACTTGCGCGGGCAAAAGGTTGCGCTTCACTGGGGGAGAGAACGCGCATTTTCTTCCAGTCATAAGCGAATTCCCGGCCGCAATCCAGGCAGACCACATACGTGCCGGTCAGCGATGCGGCTTCACAGCGGCGCTGTCCCCGTTTGCGGGTCTGGGGGAAGCTAATGCGTTTGTGCCAGCATCCGAACAAAGCGTCAAAGATCTTCACAAAATCTCCTTCTGGTTGCTTTTGATTTCCGCGCATCAGCAACCTGCGGCATTCCTGGGCTCACTTTAGCTGGCCAGACCGCCTGGCCCGGTTACTTTCGTGCTTATTGGATAGTGGTTCCAGAGTTCCTTTCGTTTCATCGCAACCGGTGACAAAAAGTGTCACCAAATGCGCTTTCGATCTCCCTGCTTTCATTACGTTAAACGCAGCAACTCTGGATTTGTTGCATTAAGAATGATTAGGGATTGCGGAATTTTTGGAGCTCAGGGACCCATATTGCGCAAAAAATAATTCCAGCAAGTAAACTAAATTCTTTATGCGCGATACAGAGATGAATACTTCACAACCAGCGCGTAGTTCCCGGCATGCCGATCAGCCGTGGGTGTGGTCAATCGGGATTTACGCCGGCACATCACCGCTGCATCTGGCGCCTGCCGGCGCAAGCAATCCGGTGATTTCCGCGGCGAGCATTACCGATGTCCCGGCGCGTTTTGTTGCTGATCCATTCATGCTGCGCGAGAACGGCCAGTGGCACATGTTTTTTGAGGTGATGAACAATGCCAGCGACCGCGGCGAGATCGGGTGGGCCACCAGCGCGGACGGCCTCAAATGGCAGTACCAGAAGATCGTGCTGGCGGAGCCGTTTCATCTTTCGTATCCGTATGTCTTCCGCTGGGAGCAACAGGTATATATGGTTGCGGAGACGCTGGGCGCAAAGGCGGTGCGGCTGTATCGCGCGGCCGCGTTCCCCCAAAAATGGGAGTACGTTCAGGACCTGATCTCCGGTACGCATGCCGATCCCTCCATCTTCTTTTACAAAGGCCGATGGTGGATGTTCACCTGCCCCACGCCCTATCAGCATGATTCGCTGGCGCTCTACTCCGCCGCCAGCCCGGCTTCCACGTGGACAGAGCATCCGCAAAGCCCGCTCATCACTGGCAACAAGAGCATCGCGCGCCCCGGCGGACGCGTGCTCGAATTTGATGGCAAGCTGGTCCGCTTCACGCAGGATTGCCTGCGGATTTACGGCGATAAAGTCCGCGCGTTTGAAATCAGCGAGCTGACGCCGGCGGCATACAAAGACCGCGAACTGCCGGGGTCTCCGGTGCTCAAGCCTGTAGGCGGCGACGCGTGGAATTCTTCAGGCATGCACCACGTTGACGCGCATCAGCTGGGCGAGGGCAACTGGCTGGCGTGTGTGGATGGGCTGAAGGACTTCTGATTGCGAGGCGCCACAGGCTCTCCATCTCCAGCCGTCCGCAGGCGTACCATGCCTTGCTTTTTTGCGTGCAATCGGCAGATTTACTATTCAGTACCTGTTTGCCCGGCTACCCACCCGGGGGTACCTGCTTTGTTGAAAACAAAAACACAACTGCAATTCGACCGAACGGTGACCGGCCGGTCGAACCCCTTTTTCGGCCTCATTTCCACCCCAAATCGCGTTCAATTTTCCTGCACCGCTCTGATCGCGAATTTTATTTAGTAGTAAACATCAAGGCTGAAATGCCGGAGCTACTGCCCCCTCGTTACAGCATCACAAATTTTCAAAGAACTTCGTGCTTCAAGACCGCTGGCGATCTAGGTGCATTATGCCGCTTTTTGTTCGCCATGTCAAGGGAATAATGACAACTGCGGATGCAGATTTGTTAAAAATCTAGCTGATGCCTGACCTCTTAAGAATCTAATTAGAACTTGTCATGCTTTGACTTGCGCTCATCCCGCTTCGCGGGGACTCGCACGCCGCTCAGCACGACAAATTTTAAAGGATTTTTATAAACAGAAACAGATGGGGCAGGTTGGGCTGGAGGCCCTGGGCGGAGTCGAACTTGAGGCGTTTTGCGGGCGTCTGAGCCCGCAGCCGAAATCCTGAGCGAGCGGAGCGAGTCGAAGGACCTCAGGGTCGTTTGTTTACCATTGGGGCTATTTGGCACAGTTTCCGGCTGATTTGTGCACAAGGTTGTGCACAAGGTTCTATCCGCCAACAAGGCGCAGATCAGGGCCGTATTTTTTCACAGCTTCTTGGGCCTGCTTCAATTGACCTGCTACCAAATTCAGCATCATCTCTGCGCCTTGCAAATAAATTACGGGATTTCCGCCGAATTCGTTCTGTGCTTTCAGCGCGTGCGGTAACAGAAAACTTTCAACATCTGAAAGACTATTGAGGGCGAATCTTAGGAAGTATTCTTTTGCATCAGCATCCCGAATGGTTTGCTGAAGACTTGCCGCTGAATCCGCAAGCGCCCTGTGCTGCTGGTTTATTGAGTTAATTCGATCAGTGAGGTCCATAGTTCAAAAACCATTGTACCTGCTCAGTGCGGCCCCCAATTTGCACACTGCTGTAAAATAAGAATACGCGGGGCCGTAGCTCAGATGGATAGAGCACCTGCCTCCTAAGCAGGGGGTCGGCAGTTCGAATCTGCCCGGCCCCGCCAGCTTTACTCTTTCATGGCAGATCTGTCGGCGAAAACACCGTTATCTGAGCAACAACATTAAAGCCATCATCGGCGGTTGCCAGATTTTGGATGCCGTACACGCGCATTGTCGCCACAATCATGGAGTCATTAGTCAACAATCCCGCAGCAACCCTTTCTGGCTGTGCTTTTTGGATGATGTCCAGTTCGAGAGGAATAAAAAGGAGGTTCAAGGCAAGTATCCGCTGGGTGTTAGCCCAGTAGTCTGTTAGCAGCTTTACCGTTTCTGGGTGGTCTGTCAGATAGGGCGTCGGTCTGTTTGCACAAAGTCCTTTGTGCACGGCTTCTGCGGCCATGAATCGATGCGTGGCGTCGTTAAGCACCTCATATAAGACTATGCCGGTAATCTCTTCACGTGAGCAACGTTCAAGAAAAGTTTTGCAATGTGCCGACTGACCGTTCAGCGCGTATATCAACACATTCGCATCAATGAGAACATCGGCTCCATTTGGCACCGCATCCAACGGCTCGGCCATTGCTCAGTCTAGTCCTCGTCTTCTTCAGCCAAAACTTCTTTCCATTGTCCCAAAGTTAAATGTGTTGGTTGCGGGGCATTTAATGCATCTAGTGATGCTCTTATCCTTTCCTGCCTGCCGGATTCTTTAAATTTCTGGCGCTTCAACATCGCAAGTTTTACGTTCGGAGATGCACCGCTAAGAAGAGTCCGATACATCTCCATCACCGTTTCAAGATCAGGAATCGGCGCGCGCTTTTGAATGGAAGCATTGCCCAATAAAGGCGGATTGGCTGTGGCAGGAGGAGGCACTAACACGTAAGGAGGCACTTGTCCTTGTGATTGCCCGAGTTGCCCTTGTGAGATCATTGCAGCCTCAACCCTAATAACCGCAGCACGCTTTCTTCGTCTTTGTAAAGAAGCCCAGCCATCTCCTCAAGTCTCTTGTCAGGTGCAAAGTTTCGAATCAACTTGATGAAAGCACCGCCGGCAATGATAGCCGATCCATCGATTACGAAGGAGTAATCGTTGTTATAAACAGAGACTCCATACATGTTAGCATCCGCAGCACCAAGACCCTTTCCATTAACAAACTGGGACATGACTTCCTTAAATGGCACTTTCCCTGGCTTCAAATGAAATGCTATGGTAACGAGCTGCGATTGAAATTCACCACAGCTTTGTCGTATAGCATCTGCTGCTGCTTGAAAGAATCCGGCAGTCACCTTCATCGTTGACCATGCGACATTGAATGCAGTCATCGTAACGCCATTCACACCAAGTTGCACACCAGTGAGCATGTTTGGCGCGTTGAAATTTAACTGAATCTCAGCAATATTCTTGGCCGTCGAATTCCAGAATACGTTTTCGAAAGAAACGTTCCACGGTGAAAGCGCTTTGTGCACGGCCTTGATGGTTTTGGCCTGGTACGTTTGTTCCAAGAGCAATGTGATCGGCTCTTTGAAATTAGCGCGATATTCGGCAAGTCCTTGTTGGATGTCGGCTAACGGCAGTTCCTCTGGCATCTTCCTCGCTTCCAAGCAAACAAGTTTATTACAGCCCCAATGTTTTCTAACATTTTTCTGACTCTACCGTAATACAGCCCTAGCAGAGATTCTCTTTCTCATTAATCTACCCCATTACTATGTCGCGATCTAATTACGCTCACGCCGGCAGCTTCTTCAGCAGCCCCTGCGCCCTCCTGAACCACGGTCTTTCGCGCCGCTTCAGATATCGCGGCATGGTGGCCTTCTTGTTCAGGACGCGTTGGGCCCACTGGCGGGCTTCAGCGGTCTTGCCTTGCGTAGCGAGAAACACTGCGTAGTTGAACTGCGTTTCAGAGAGCGTGGAAGTCTGCGTGACGTGCTCAAATAAATTGGCGGCCTGTTCGCCCTGATTGTTTCGTGACCACGCGTAGGCCAGCAGGCCGGGGGCGCGCTGGTAGTCGTAATTCGGATCTTTCTTCACCACGCGCTCAAGATCGGATGCCGCGGCGGGAAAGTCATTCAATTCAATCTCGCACAGAGCGCGGCGGTAGAACGGGTCAGGCGAATCAGTGCGCGACGAGATGGCGCGGTCATAGCAATCTTTGGCCTTGATGTAGTTTTTCTGTTCCAGGTAGAGGTCGGCCAGCTCTTCATAATTTCCCGCAGAAGGATTGTCAAGCACCATGGTCTCAAGCGTGCGGATGCGCTTGCGATGGGAGAAGACCTGGAATGACTGGCGCAGCAGGCCAAGATCGGGCAGCACCTCAACGCAGATATAGACAAGCGCGCCGAGGCCGCCGCCCATGAGGATGATCCAGAGCCAGTAGTTGTCCGGCCGGCGGCGGATGAAGTGCAGAATGGCGATAGCCACAAAGACGATGCCAAAACTGTAATTTCCAATAAGGCTCATAAGGAACCAATTTGCATGTGATCTTAGTCCTGCGTGGCCCAAAACTACTGTTGCTTCTCTTTACCTGTACCCATAATTTCCTGAATGCGCTGGTCAATCTTCAAAAACATGGCGCGCGCGATGCGTTGCTGGATTGCGTTTGCCGCCTTCATGCTCTCTTCAACCATGGCGGGCTGCTCGCGCAGGATCTTCTTCCCGACAGGCGAAGTGTAAAAGTCAAACATGGCTTTGAGATCGGCCCTGGTCAGGTGGTGCTGGTAGATGGGAACAGTGGCGTCCATGATCTGCTTCATGGTGGCGGGGCCCAGCGACTGGTCCATGACGTCATTGATCATGGCTTCAAGCTGCTTCTTCTGCTCCAGCGTGGCCTCAGGCGCGCGCTCCTGAATCATCTGCTCTGCGGCTTCCTGGATTTGCTGACGCGCTGCCTTGACGGAGAGCTGCGTGGTTTTATCAATCTGCAAAAGATCAAAGAGCTTCAATACCTCTTCACGCGTGGGAACATCGGCAGAGGCGGTGGTCTTTTTTGCAGATGGCGAGACGGATTTTTTTGCCGGAGCTTTCGCTGCTGGTGATGGCGAAGGTTGCTGTGCGGACAGCGCTATGGAGATTAAGAATATGAAAAAGATGATGCTGCGCATAAATGTATCTCCTGATGGGCAAGCATTGTACCTTGGGTCTGCCAACGGATGGTTCGATTTTAAGAGGGTATTTGCAAACCAGACCAGGTTTACTTTGGCGATTGGTACAGGCCAATGATGTTGCCTCCGGGATCGCGGAAGCGGGCGGTGATTTCTGGCGCGTCAGCACCAATGGGCTGCACCACTTCGCAGCCGTTGGCCTTGATTGATTCAACCGTCGCGGCGCAGTCATTCACCATAATGTAGAAGATCAGCCCGATTGAAGTATGAGGCGGACGCCCTTTGACCCAGGAGCCGCTGACCTGGCCAACGGTGTCATCGAAGGCGGTAGAGCCATCGCCGCGTGTGCGAACACTCCAGCCAAAGACCTTCTGGTAAAACTCGGCAGAGCGCGCAATATCAGTGGCGGGAAGTTCGATATAGCAGATTTTGCCGTTGCCGTAAGTGGGAGGCATAAGAATCGGTTGATCGCCGCGATCGCACGTGATCCGGTGATCGGGAAAGCTTAGCACAGAGAACAGCTTCTCAAGCTGGATGTGCGCTGCTTCTCACGCTAAAAAAGATTCCTTGTTTCTTTTGAGATCACAAGGCCGCGGCCTCAGGCGAGCAGTGAAAAAATCCTCTAAAAAATGCCCTGCTCACGGAACCTTATAGCAGCCGTCTCAGTATTAACAATTGTGGCGGCAGTATTGTGCCGCTTTTCCGGCAACTCTCATCCATTCCCGGAGGCAGCGTGAAAACCTTAATTCAGGACGTGCGTTACGCATGGCGGCAGTTGCGGAAGTCTCCCGCCTTTACTATTACGGCGGTGCTGACGCTGGCGCTGGGGATTGGCGCGAACACGGCGGTATATACGCTGGTGCATGAGGTGCTGCTGAAGTCTCTGCCGATTGAGAACCCGAGCGCGCTTTACCGGCTGGGCGATACGTACAACTGCTGCATTGAAGGCGATCTGCTGGAGAACTGGACAATGTTCTCCTTCCCCGCGTACGAGTATCTGCGTGATCATACGCCGGAGTTCACCGCGATGGCGGCGGCGCAGACGAACCGCCCAGATCTGAGCGTGCGGCGTCCGGGAGCGCAAGAAGCGCAGTCGTTCACCGGCGAGCTGGTGACGGGAAATTATTTTTCCACGCTGGGCGTACCTGTGGCGGCGGGAAGGCTGATTTCACCGCAGGATGATCAGATTGGCGCGCCCGGAGTTGCGGTGATCAGCTACAAAGCGTGGAAGCAGAAGTATGGAGGCGATCCGTCTCTGGTGGGCAGCAGCGTGACCATCAACGGAATTCCCATGACGCTGATTGGAGTGGCTGGTCCGGGATTTTATGGCGACCGGCGCGAGACCGACCCACCGGATTTCTGGATGCAGCTCTCGCTTGAGCCGGTATTGCAGCGTGAGAACTCGATCATGCGTTCTCCCAACACAGCTTGGCTGTATGTCTTTGGCAGGCTGAAGCCCGGAGTGAATGCAGAGCAGGTCTCCGCGCATGTGACCGCGGAATTGCAGACGTTCATTGAAACTGAGGCGCATTACATCCCAGCACCCAAGCCGGAAGACATCAAGAAGCAGAAGGTCAAAGTTGCTTCCGCCGCCACCGGCGTGAACGCGATGGAAGAAGATGGCCGGCGCGCCATGTTTGTTTTGCTGCCGACAACCGCTGTGATTCTGCTGATTGCCTGCGCCAACGTGGCCAACCTGCTGCTGGCGCGCGGAGCAGCCACGCGCTTTCGCACGTCACTGCAATTAGCTGTAGGCGCTTCTCGCGGACGGATTATTCGCGGCAAATTGACAGAGAGCATCATGCTCGCGCTGATGGGCGGAATCGCCGGGCTGCTGCTTGCTTATTACGCCAGCAAAGCCATGCTGCTGCTGGCATTTCGCGGAGCAGATTTTGTGCCGATTTCGGCGACGCCTTCTGTGCCCGTGCTGCTGTTTACCTTCGCTGTGGCATTGCTGACCGGCATTATCTTTGGCGTGGCGCCGGCATGGGTTGCGTCGCGATCTGATCCGGCAGACGCACTGCGCGGAGCAGCGCGCTCCACGCGTGATGCCGCAGGCAAAGGGCAGAAGTCGCTGGTGGTGGCGCAGGCGGCGCTCTCACTGGCGTTGCTCACGGTTGCAGGGCTGCTTACGAAAAGCCTCAGCAACCTGCAGAACCAGCAGTTCGGTTTTGAGCGGCAAGGGCGCGTGATTGTGCAAATCAATCCAGCGGCTGCTGGATACACGCAGGAGCGGCTGATCGGGCTGTATCAGACGCTGGAAGACCGCTTCCAGCACACGCCGGGCGTGATCAGTGAAAGCGTGGCGCTCTATACCGCGCAGCAGGGCAACAATTGGGGCGAAGGCATTCATATTCTGGGCCAGCAAGAGCGGCCGCAAAATGGCTCTTCCTGGGACCGCGTGGGCGTGCACTATTTTGAGACCATCGGAACGCCGATTGTGCGCGGACGCGGCTTTAATGAACGTGATACTGCAACGTCGCAGCGCGTCTCAGTTGTAAGTGAAGCGTTTGTCAAAAAGTTTTTTCCCAATACAGATCCGCTCGGACAGCATTTTGGTAAAGGCGATGCCAGCCACGCCGGTGACTACGAAATTGTCGGCGTGGCGAAGGATGCCAAGTACGGCAACGCCTCCGGCCAGCCGCGCGCAATGTTCTTTATACCGCTTACGCAAACCATGCATTACTCCGACAAGATGGATGAAGTTGTGGAGACTGCCTCCATGTACATGGGCACCATTGCGCTGCACGTGGCGGGCGATCCGCGAAACTTTGAAAGCCAGATGCGGCGCATGCTCACGGAGATTGACCCGAACCTGACGCCGCTGAGTATTCGCACCTTCGATGACTTGATCCAGATGCGCACCAACAACAAGATTTTGATCGCACGGCTGAGCGCGATCTTCGGCCTGCTGGCTCTGGCGCTGGCGTCCATCGGACTGTATGGGCTCACCGCGTACCAGGTCACGCAGCGCACGGGCGAAATCGGAATCCGTATGGCGCTGGGCGCAGACCGGCTGAACATCGTCCGGCTGGTGCTGCGTGGAGCGTTTCTGCTGGTGGCCATTGGGCTGGTGGTTGGCGCAGTGCTGGCGCTTGTCGGCGGCAAGATGCTGGCAAGCCAGCTCTTCGGCGTCACCGCATTTGAGCCGCTGATCCTGATTGCAGCTGTGCTCGCTCTGGGCCTCTGTGCGCTGCTGGCCAGCATTCTGCCGGCAAGGCGCGCAGCGGGAATTGATCCGATGCGGGCGCTCAGGACGGAGTAGATGGTGGCTGATCGCGTTGCATCTAAAGTTTCAGCGCAGCTCTGTCCAGCAGAACTGGTCCCAGCGAGCTCGATGTTGGCGGAGCAGTGCTGCTCCTCGATCACAAAATATCTGAGCTGCTGATGCGTTGAGCAGCTCTCGTCTCTCTTGCTGCGACAGCAACTCGTACTCGCGCTGCAGCATCTTTTCAATGGGAGACGAACCTATGAAGCGCAACATTCTTATACTTACCCTGCTCATGGTTGCTGCCGCCATCGCGGTAAGCGCCCAGAGCACCATACCTTCGGGCACAGAGATAAAAGTACGCACTGACTCAGCCATTCCGGCACAGCCTCCGGCCGATGCTCGCTACACTGCCACCATCAGCAAAGACGTGATGGGCAAAAACGGCAACGTGCTGATTCCGCATGGCTCGCGCGCGGAGCTGGTGGCCATGCCGAATGACAATGGCAAAGACACCACGCTTGATCTGCGTTCGGTGGTCGTGAACGGCAAGAACTACCTGCTTGAGACCTCCGGCGGCTCCAACAGCGGCGGAGCTCCAGGCGGACTCGGCGCGAACAAGCGCACCGGCAAATACGTGGGTGGCGGCGCGGCTGTCGGCGCAGTGCTGGGCGCGTTGCTCGGCGGCGGCAAGGGCGCGGCCATTGGCGCCATTGTTGGCGGCGCGGGTGGCGCGGGCGCTCAGGTCTATACCGGCAAGAAGAAAGAAATTCCTGCCGAGACCGAGCTGACCTATAAGCTGGCCCAGAACCTGCAACTCACGCCGGCCATCGGCGGCGGCTCCGGCGGATCAGCGCAGAAGTAATTCGCTGCAGGCGTCTCCACCCCGACGAAGAACGCCTCACCGAAAACGACTGTTGTTCGACCATGCTCGACCCAAAAGAGGGCGCTCTTGAAAGAGGGCGTCCTCTTCGCTTTTCCTGAGACTATCTTGAACTGTAGCCTTTTGCAGTCGAGTAGATCACAGGAAGTGCGAGAAATCCTATGATCAATGCACAAACGCGCACGATCTTCATTCTTTATTTGACACCATACCTGAAAGAATTCAGTAGGTTCGCCAGTCGGATGCTTTTGCCGCTTTTCTCTTTTTCGATCTTGCCCGTTTAATGTACTCGGGAATAATTGCCCACGCTTTCGCTCCGTCCAAGCCACCCACAGGGATCAGATTGAACGCGGCTACGCATAAACTGTAGCCACCCAAGATCGCGAGGACGGCATTGACCGGACCATACCGGGAATACCCGGCAACGGTTACCCATATAAGCAGGGGAACAGCCACGACGAACTGAGCGATGACACCACCCCACGCAATTACACAGTCATCAAAACGGGACCAAGGCTGGCTATAGCAACAACGTCCGTGAATCGGATACAGATAGATGGCCAGAACATGGCACTTTCTGCGCTGCGCGGCAATCATGTGACCGCATTCGTGCAATAGGATAAGCCCTAACCATGAAGCGCCTGCAGCCAAGGTGACCCAGGGCTGGCGGATGGTCAAGGCAATCATCAGCGCTCCGATGAGAAATACCGTCCAATGGAAATAAACGTCAACCCCGCGGACGCGGAACAGGAGTGTGAGCCTGTCAATCCTGATAGGGTTGGGCATTTCGAAATTGCGAGGCATGGTGGCTAAAGATCGTAGTCCAGCAGAGAACCGCAGAACAAGTAACTAATGTTCCAACATTGCCCGGCGCATCCGAATGTCAGCGTGGGCGATATCGACTTGCGCGCCGAGCCCACTGCGACAGGAGCAGGAGAGACTTTAGAGGGCGAGGATCGGAAGCGGTTTGGAGCGAAGCGACAGAAATAAAGGCCCTGAGCCTAACCCATGTTTAACCCTGTTTAGCCAATGGATTCACCCGTTTGACGTGAGCAGCACATGATGTTACGGTCAAAGATAGACGTATAGGGAACTGGTACGTAACTGATAGAGGCGGTTGGCTTTGCAATGATTAATTCGGTTTCTCTCGTGGGTGTGATCAAGACCTTCATTTCTCTCGCAGCCCTGGTGATTGGCGGGGAGATCGTAAACCTGATTCGAAACACCGGCGTTGTGGCGCAGGTGGTCCTGTTTATCCTTCTCATGTTCAGCATCTTGTCGTGGTCGGTGATCCTCACCAAGTGGGGCGCCATTAAGCGGGCGCGCGCGCAGAGTGGGCGCTTTCTGCGAGCGTTTCGCAAGGCGCAGCGATTGCAGGACGTGGCTGCGGTGTCTGAACAGTTCAAGCCAAGCCCGTTGGTTGCGGTGTTTGACAATGCTTATGACGAGTTTCGCCGCCAGGGCGACCAGAACATTCCCGCCGTGCAGCGCGCCGCGCAGATTGCCGCTTCAGAAGAGCTGACGCGCCTGGAACGCAAGCTGCCCATGCTGGCGACGACGGGCGCCGTGGCCCCGTTTATCGGGTTGTTTGGAACGGTGTGGGGCATTATTGACGCGTTCAATGGCCTGGGCGATGCAGGCGCGGCGACGCTGCGCGCAGTGGCGCCGGGAATTTCTGAAGCGCTGATCACCACGGCCTTCGGCTTATTTGCCGCGATCCCGGCCGTGATTGCCTACAACCAGTTCACGCACAGCATGCGCGAATTTGGCGCGCGCATGGACGATTTCACAATGGAGATCCTCAACTTCATTGAGCGGAACATGGGCGTGACCACGGGAGTGCGGTAGATGTGGTCAGGTGCTAAAACTCGCGTAAATTATCAGCCTGAAAGCGCAGGCCTGGGATTTTCGGAAACTGCCAGGTGTGCAGCTTCGATTTTTTTGACAGAACCAAACACAAGGTCCCTCCGCCCTACTCGCGCGCTGGTTAGAGCGCGCGCTCGCTTCACGGCCGTCGGGATGACGAATCCAGCAGGGAATGTTGTCACGGTGTGGCACTGCAGGAGATTGTACTAATGGCGTTTACCACCAAGGGCGGGCGGACGGAGACCTCGCTTTCGGAGATCAACGTGACGCCGTTTGTGGACGTGGTGCTGGTGCTGCTGATCATCTTTATGGTGACCGCGCCGGTGCTGCAGTCAGGCATTGAGGTTTCAGTCCCCAAGACCAAAGTGGTGAAGGAGATCTCCGAGGAGCGCGTGGTGATCTCAATCACCAAGGGCCAGGAAGTTTATATCGACAATGATCACGTGCGGCTGGACCAGATTGGCGACGCGCTGAAAAAGAAGTTTCGCGATCCGCGCGGCCAGTCAGTTTATGTACGGGCCGATGAGAATGTGGCCTTCGGCGCATTTGCCACCGTGATGAGCGCGGTGAAGCAGACCGGCATCACCAACGTGAGCATTGTTACGGAGCCGATTCAGCCGGGGAAGAAATAAAGCAGCTCTTAGCCATTAGCTCCTGGCCTTTAGCTTTTGTTTCGTGAGCCATTGAGTAATGGTGGATTAATAAAAAAGGCGCTGGCTAATTGCTAGCTGGATTGAAGCGCCTGCTTGAAATCTCGGATGAAGAAAGTTCTATAAAGATTGCGGCAGAGCCGTAGAGCAGCGGAGCAGATTCCTCAGCCTCACGCTGAGAGTATGTAAGCGGAAGGCAGGATGGAGAGTTCGGCTTCAGAATGGCGAAGCTGCAGATATTACTGAAGGCTGGGCTAATAGCTAAGGGCTAAAAGCTAACTGCTAATTACTAATTGCTCAAAATGTCATACGTTCGGGCCAACCTGTTTGATGAGCGCGAGAAGTGGGGCGAGTCGCTCCTGATCTCGGTGGTGTTTCACTGCGCGCTGGTGTTTGGCGGGTTTGGGCTCGGATTTGTTATGAATTGGCACAGCGCGGCCAACAACTGGGGCACTAACCAGGGTGATGCTGTTGAAGCCAAACTGGTGAGCGGCGCAGCGATCCCGATTCCGCATCCGCAAGAGCAGACCCAGAACATTGTGGCCAATGAGAACAAGGGTGTGACACAGACGCAGCCTCAGCCGAAGGAAGTGGAAACGGAAGACGGCATCGCGATTAAGGGAAAAGTTACGCCCAAGAAAATTGATCGCCCGGTTCAGCCTACGCATACGCCGCCGCGCCCGGTGCCTACTCCGGTGGAGACCGCCGTTCCTTACGGCGAAGGCGGTCCGGTGAGCGGGCCATATGGAAATTTTTCTGCCGCAAACACCAAAGGCGGCTTCAGCGTGCAGAATTCCGCGTTTGGCGACAAGTACGGCTGGTACATCGATGTGATACGGCGCAAGGTGCAGCAGAACTGGCTGACGTATGAGATTGATCCGCGGATTACGGCGCCGCATCGCGCGTTCATTGAGTTTGACATCATGCGCGACGGCTCGCCTGCGCACGTGCAGCTTTCGCAGTCGAGCGGCGTGCCGTCACTGGACCAGTCGGCGTTGCGGGCGATCCAGCGCATTGATGGGTTTGGCGCGCTGCCGGAAGGCAGCTCGCTGCACGTTGAGTTCTGGTTTGATCATCCTCCTAAATAGGCGAATTCATGTATCGATTGAAAATCTTTTTTTTGCTGGTAGCTCTGGGATTGGCGGCAAGCGCGCCCCGCGCAGCGGCGCAGGGAAGAGTGCGGCTGGAAACAAATATGGGCCAGGAGAAGCCGCGGATTGGCGTACCGGATTTCAAAACGGCGACGCCAGACCCGCAGTCGGTGCCGCTGGATAACATCTTCAACCAGGTGCTGTGGAGTGATCTGGACAACTCCGGCGTGCTGGAGATGGTGGCCAAGAGTTTTTATCCGGCGCAGCAGCCCGGACAGCCGAACGAGCTGAACGCCAAGCAGTGGAGTGATCCGCCGCCAAATGCAGGCGTGGTGGCGTTTGGGACTCTGGGCGTGAACAGCGGGAAAGTCGAGGTGCAAGGCTGGCTCTATGACGTGAAGAACCCCGGCTCACCGCAGATCCTGGGCAAGCAATACAAAGAAGATGCCACGCCGGATAACGCGCGGCTGATCGCGCACCGCTTTGCTGACGAGATTATTCAGCGCCTGGGCGGCGGGATTCAGGGGATCGCGGAGAGCAAGATTTATTTTGTGAGCACGCGCAGCGGGAACAAGGAAGTCTGGTCAATGGATTATGACGGCGCAAACCAGCAGCAGGTGAGCAAGCTGGGTTCGATTGCGCTGTCGCCGAAGGTGAGCCCGGACGGAACGCGCCTGGCGTTCAGCGGCCTGACACGCGATTCATGGCAGATCATGATGTACTCAACCGAGCTAGGGCGCACGGTGGCCTTCCCTCGATATAGTGGCGATAATTTTTCTCCAGCATGGTCGTCAGACGGAACTAAAATTGCTTTTTCATCTTCCATGCATAGTGGGCTCTCGGAGATTTTTATTGCTGACGCCTCAGGCGCGAACGCGCGCAGGCTGAGCACCGGCAAAGGCGACGTTTCACCGGTGTTCAACCCCAAGACGAACGCACAGATTGCCTGGGTCAGCGGGCGCACAGGGCTGCCGCAGATATACGTCATGGACACTGACGGTAGTAACGTGCAGAAGATGACGGACCAGGGCTATGCTGTTTCGCCAGCGTGGTCGCCAAATGGATTGGTATTGGCGTTTTCCTGGGTAAGGAATTACGGGCCCGGAATTGTGGGTAGCCAAGATATTTATCTGATGGATATCGCATCACGACAGATCGTACAATTAACTCACGACGGCGGGCGAAATGACTTTCCGTCGTGGTCTCCTGACGGGCGGCACATTGTTTTTCAATCCAACCGTACCGGCACGGAGCAGGTCTGGAGTGTGCTGGCCGATGGCACGCACCTGCAGCAGCTCACGCGCCAGGGACGGAACAGCCAGCCCAACTGGAGTTTTAAATAGGTCATTTGTAATCTGCACGAATTAACACGCGTTCATTTTGGAGGACATGAGGTGATTAACAGCAAGAGAAATTGGACTTTGATCTGCAGCCTGCTTGCCATGTTGCTATTGGTCAGCGGCTGTAAAAAGAAAGAGGCACCAACACCCCCACCGCCGCCTGCCAAGGCGCCTACGGCAACACTTTCAGCTAACCCAACTTCCATTCAGCCCGGAGGATCGTCGTCGCTGCAATGGAGCACTGAGAATGCCACCGACGTAACTCTCGACGGCAATAAAGTCGATCCCAGCGGCTCGCAAACCGTCTCCCCTCGTCAGACCACTACGTATCACCTGGTTGCAAAAGGCGCGGGTGGGACTCAGGAAGCCACGGCGCAAGTCAGTGTTGCGCAGCCGACTCCAACGCCCACGCCTACTCCCGCACCAACACCCAGCATGACGGACGAACAGCTCTTCGCTCAGTCAGTCAAAGACATCTATTTTGACTATGACAGCGCGAACCTTCGTTCTGACGCTCAGCAATCTATTGCTCAGGCTGCTCAGCTCATCAAGCAGAAGGGCTGGAAAGTGCAAATTGAAGGCAACTGTGACGAGCGTGGTTCCACCGAATACAACCTTGCTCTGGGCGAGCGTCGCGCAGACTCAGCCAGGCAGGCCTTCCTTCAGAACGGCATAAGCGCTGACGCACTCAAGACCATCAGTTACGGCAAAGAAAAGCCGCAGTGCACAGATGCTAACGAGGATTGCTGGCAAAAGAACCGCCGCGATCACTTCTCGCTGTTACACTAACCCTTAGAGGCCGGGCGGGTAAGCTCGTCCGGCCATATCTTGCGCCTCCTTCGTCTGATAGTGAAAATTTCAAGAGAAGCAGCAGCTAGTCTGCATCTAAACGAGTGAATGCTTATGAAAAAGCAAAGTTTTATCGTACTCATCGCCGTGCTGGCTTTCGTCATTTGCGCCAGCCATGGCGCTGCCGCGGCTGACACCAAATCGCAGCTCATCCAGATCCAGACCCAGCTTCAGCTTATGCAGGACAATATGGCCCGCATGCAGCAGAGCTTCGATGAGCGCATGGGTGTGATGAAGGACATGCTCACGCAGCAGATTGATAACGTCAACAAGATGGGCACCACCGTCCAGAATCTGCAGAAGACGCTCGGGCAGCAGAGCTCGGATGCCGGATCAAAAGTGGACCAGGTCTCCGGCCAGGTGCAGGCGCTGCAGGACGCAGTTGACGAACTCAAGGCGCGACTGGCAAAGGTAAGCAAGCAGCTTGACGATCTCCAGACTGCGCAGCAGAACATTACCAATCCGCCCGCCGGCGGACAGCCGGGAGCCGCGCCCGGCGCAGCTGCAAACGCTCCGCAGGCTCCTCCTGCTGATCAGCTTTATAACGACGGTCTTCGCGACTACAACGCCAACAAGAACGATCTTGCCTCGCAGGAGTTCACGCAATATCTCCAGTACTATGGCAATACTGATCTGGCAGGCAACGCGCAGTTCTATCTGGGCGAGATCGCCTATCGCCAGGGAAATTTCAACGGCGCCGTTCAGGCTTACAACAAAGTTCTGGATCAATATCCTGGCGGGAACAAAACAGCTGCAGCGCAACTGAAAAAAGGTTATGCACTGCTGGAACTCGGCCAAAAAGATGCTGGGATACAGGAACTTCGCAGCCTGATCAACCGCTATCCCAAGAGCCCTGAGGCCTTACAGGCTCGCGATCGTCTCAACAAGCTGGGGGCCGCCGGCGCGGCCTCCCGCAGCACCCGTCCTTCACGTCCCTCGCCCAGCCACAGATAAATTTCTATAATTCTTTTTTCCCCGACGCGGTGGAGCAGGCCTTTAGGCCTGCGGTAAAGTGCTCATAAAAAGTCGGCTTTAGCCGCTGAGGTAATCACCGATTCTGGGGCATCAACCCTTCGTCTCCATCACCTTCAAATTCAACCCCAGCTTCCGCAGACAATACTTGATCTCCTGCGCCACTTCGGTAATGCGCATTCCATCCTGCACCATCAGCTTGCATGAGATTGCCGTCCGGTTCTGGGTTCCGGGGCCAAGATCGTAATTCACGCGGCAGTACTGGCATTCTTCATTCCAGCAAAACCGGCCATAGGAGACGTCTTCAGGAGAGAGATATTGCAGGGCGCGCAACAGCATGTTCCCTGCGGGTACTTCAAATTGCTTGTCGCCAAGCGTGATCTTTACCAGCTTGTCATACGGGCGATAGAGCGGCCCCGGATTTGACATAGTTTGATTTTAAACTAAAAAAGCGGCTGCAGATTCTTGTCTGCAGCCGCCCCTCGCATCGCTCGTTCCGCAGTAAGTAAGATTCCGTTCCCTTAAGAATCTTTTCCCCACTCATGCCAACAGCTCAGATGAAGTATCAGAGCGGTTATATACAAATCAAACCCGTGGCTATGAAAAAAGTTGCACGCCTAGTGCGCCTTGGCAGGATTGTTTGCCTCTGCAGGCCCTATCCTCTCGGTGCTTTTTGCGGAAAGGGTGGGATCTTCCAGGGCCCTCTTTCTGCGCCGGCTGAGGATGAACGGACGCCGCCTCCGCCGCTCCACACGCTTATCAATCTTCTTCCAGAACGCCCAGAAATAATCCACCGCAGAGATGATGGAGACAGCGGCCATGAACCAGATGGCCATCTTCGCCACCAGGTCAACAGAAAGAACAAAAGAGAAGAAGCCGAGATTGAAGGTCCAAATGTCCCAGCGGATCGCCAGAATCGCCGCGACCACCGAGACAATCTGCACCACCATTTTCAGCTTGCCTAGCTCGCTGGCTTCAATGGTGAAGCCCTCTGATGAGGCAATGGAGCGTAGGCCGGAGATAAGAAATTCCCGGCCGATGATCAGCACCACGATCCAGACATTGACGATATCGGGTACCAGGCGCAGCAGGACGATGTAGCAGGCGGCGATCATCAGTTTGTCCGCCAGCGGGTCCATCAGCATGCCCATAGTGGTGATCTGGCCGCGCCTCCGCGCCAGATAGCCGTCAAGCCCGTCGGTGATTGAGGCCAATATAAAAATGCCGGAGGCCAGCACCACCCGCAAAGTATCGTTCCGCGCGCTGAAAAAGGGAGTCGTGAGAATCCACATGATCAGCGGGATGGCGGCGATCCGCGAGAGCGTTATGTAGTTTGGCAGGTTCACTGACCGATCGAGGCTTTCAGCTGCCCCGATTATCCTTTGATTTTGGCTTCGGCGCAAACAAATCCGTGCTTATTTCTTGCCGTTGACCGTTTCCAGGCAGCGAGTATATAGCTCCAGCAGGTGCCGGGCATAGTCCTCTGATTTGTTCTCTGTGCCGCCATGAAATCCCGCGCTGGCCGTGGTTCTGCCGTAATTTGTGGTGGCAGCTATAAACTTCATCATATCCAGAGCGATATCCTCATTGCGGCGCGAACCGACAAGTCCTGCAAGCGCGTCCATGGTTCCTCCCTGCGGGGTAAGTAAAACTCTATTTTAACGTGAGCGGTCAGCCTGTTTCTGAAATCCCGAGCAAAGCGAGGGATCCCTATTGTCTGGAAGCTGTTACGGCAGGACGTGTTGCAATTTCGGACGTTGTTTCCAAATCACTGATCTCAAAAAGCTATTCAGCTGGTAGTGATCCCTCGCGCCGCTCGGGACTTTGGAAAACGCTGGATGCTAACATAAAATTATGGACATGACCTGGATCACCGACCGGATCGCGGTCGGGGGCGGCATTTGGAATGATGAAAACATGGCAGAGCTGGTGCGGTATGGCGTCACGCATATCATTGATATGCAAATTGAATTTGATGACCGCCCGCTGGCCAAAAAGTACCCGGTCGAAGTGCTCTTCAATCCTACTGACGACGACTTTACGCCCAAACCGCCCGAGTTGTTCCAGAAAGGCGTTGAGTTCGCTCTCAAAGCTCTGGATGAACCGAAGGCCAGGGTTTATATCCACTGCGCCGCCGGCGTGCATCGCGCGCCCATGATGACCCTGGCGATCCTGCGCGCGATGGGCTGGTCGCTGGAAAAGGCAAAGCGGGTGATCCTTGAGCGCCGTTACGTCGTGGACTTTGCTGATGTCTATGTGCAGAGCGTGGAAGACTTTGTGAAAGTTTATGAAGCCGCAAACGCCAGATAGCTTTTTCTAAAGTCCCGAGCGTAGCGAGGGATCCCTATCATTGCCACTATTTCTAGTTCACCGTCAGCAGTGCATCGAGCGAGTGAGATCTCGGTTTTTCGATCACCAGATCACCCGATCACGTGCGATCACCCGATTACTGGATTAGTAAACAGGTTGACCGCAATAGAGTTCCCTCGCTCCGCTCGGGATTTCAGAGGCGAATGCTAAAATCCCGCCATGCCCGTTGAGGCTGTCCAGCATGTCCGGCGAATGCGCGGTGGAGCGCAAGCCCATCTCATGCGCGCCGACGATGGCCATTTCTATGTCGTAAAGTTCCAGAACAATCCGCAGCACCTGCGCGTGCTGGCCAATGAGCTGCTGGCTACGCGTCTGGCGGAGCGCGTAGGATTGCCAGTACCCGTTACCGAGATCGTCAAAGTGGAAGACTGGCTGATTGAGAACACGCAGGAGCTGCGCTTCGATACGGCGGGTCTTTCCTCGCGCTGTAAGCCGGGCCTGCAATTCGGGGCGCGTTACGTCTGCGATCCCGCTGAAGGCCAGGTCTTTGATTATCTGCCGGAGAGCATGCTGCCGAGAGTTCGCAACCTCATTGCATTTGCCGGAATGCTGGTGGCAGACAAATGGCTGGGCAACTCGAATGGACGCCAGGCCGTTTTCTGGAAGAAAGCAACGGAGCGCAAGTACACGGCGACTTTTATTGATCAGGGCTACTGCTTCAATGCGGGCGAGTGGGACTTTCCTGATTCAGCACTGCGCGGCGTCTATGCGCGCAATTATGTTTATGAGCAGGTGCGCGGATGGGAGTCGTTTGAGCCATGGCTCAGCCGCGTGGAGAAATTCGATCCGGCAGCCGTGCGCGACATTGCTGGCGAGATTCCGCCAGAGTGGACAGGCAACGACTGGAACGCTCTGGAGAAGCTGGTGGAGGAGATCATCGCTCGCAGAGAAAAAGCTCGTGATCTGATCACGGCGTTTCGTAACTCCTCGCGCCAGCCATTTCCCGCATGGGGACAAGCTGTGCAGAAAGATCGAGCGGGAGTAACTTAATTTAGTACAGCGGAGAAGCTAAGGTGTGTGCTGAGCCGCTTGTTTTCAGGAGCAAAGAAAGCGTGACAAGGTGCAAATGCCAGGCGGTTTGGAGCGAAGCGACATGAGAAAGGCGCAATGATGGCAGAGAAACTTCATTGCCGGTTTTTCATCCTCCGCTACGCCCCTGACGCGGTGAAGAATGAATTCGTCAACGTCGGCCTGGTGCTCTTGCCGCCCGGCGGCAGCGCCGAGGTGCGCTTTACTCATGATTGGGCGCGTGTGCGCTGTCTCGATCCGCAGGCTGATATCGAACTTCTGGAAGCCCTGGAAACTGATCTTCGCGAGAAGCTGCGCGAGATGAATGGCGGCCACGAATTCATCCTGCGTCGCATACAGGATTCTTTTTCCAACGCCCTTCAGCCCTCTGAATTTCAAGGCTGCCTCGCCGACTCACCTGCGCATGAAGCTGATGAACTGGCCCGTCTTTACCTTGAGCGCCCACGCCAGCGCCGTACACGCGAGCTAAGCACGCGCCAGGCAATCTATCAACAGATGCGTTCTGAGTTTGAAAGCGCCGGTGTCTGGCCCCTGATGTGGCAGAACATTCCCGTTTCGCGCTACACCCGCAGCGGCGATCCTCTCAAGCTCGACTGCGGCTACAGCCCCAATGGCACGGTCAAACTGTTCCATGCCGTTTCGCTGACCACTGACGTAAACGCCGCCAAAGTTCTGGCATTTACTTTTCCGCAACTCGCAGCCGGCATCCGCAAAACCGAAGGCAAGCAAGCCCAGCTCACCGCAGTTGTTGAAGACGATCTCTCTGCCGGTGATGAAAGCGTGAGCTTCGCCCGCGAAACACTGGAGCAGCATGCGATTCACATCGCGCCCGCCAGTGACTTGCCGCGCATCGCCGCAGCCGCCGCCCGTGAGCTGAGGATCGGCTGAAAACAAAAAGCCCCAGCTTTCGCCGGGGCTCGTTTTTGCATGCTGTGAAGTTAGAAAGCTTTGAAGCGCGTGCCTTCAAAGATTCTGGTGCGCACGCCGTCAATCACAGGTGGAATCGGCGGGTGCTCCTCGCCTTGAATCACGTAGATTGAGATCGCAGCTTCTGCCGGATTGTCACTGCTGACCGTTACTCCCACTCCCTGAATGCCGGGTTTGCCCAGAAATTCAGCAACGTGAGCTTCTTTGGCTGCGGTTGCGTGATCAATCTCAATTTGCCCGATCTGTGGCTGGATCCCGCTGCCCTCCGCAAAAACAATGCGCGTCCGCACTCCATCGATCACCGGTGGAATAGGAGAGCTGAGCGCTTTTGCAGCGCTTATCACCAGCGCGCCTTCGCCCGGATTGTCAGCGCTGGAGCCGACCGTCACGGCAGTTACCGCAGGATCTTTCATCAGCGTGAGAGTGCGGTTCTGCCATACCGTTGTAACGCGTCTGCGCTCCTCGGCGGAAAGCGGGACCGCAGCCGAAGCGGCGCCGCTCACCTGGGCCCCGGCTGATGTGGTGGGCGCACAGCTTACTGCGTGATCGGCGCCGCCAACGGGTACAAGCGGGCCAGAGCCGTTAGTGAACGCAGTGATCACATCCTGAATGGGATTTGCGACTGTGCTTGAGGTATTGCCGCCATAAAGCAGTGCTACCGGGCGCGCCTGCGCCGTGGTTACCACCAGTGAGCCGGAATCACCTCCGGCGCTAAAGGTTCCGCCATTGATGACTACCTGGTTCGTGAAGGTGGCATTGAAATTCGTAACGTTGCTGCCGCAGGCCGTTTCGTATGCAATCTGTACGCTCGTGCTGATTGAGGTAATGGATGAGCAGGTCAACCCTGTAGTCCTGCCGCTCTTGGAAACATTCATTCCCAGAGTCGGCGTTGCCACAACGGAAGAAGGTGGCGCTGCAGCAATGCTGGTAGCGCCGGCCGCCCCTAAATCAAGGATAGTGCCCGCGGCATCCACGGTGCCGGGAACAATCTGGGCGATTGCCGCATCCACATTGCTGGGTGCAGGGCCGGTGCGTCCCTGAGCAGTTCCTGCTGGTGAAAGCGCCGCTTTCTCCGTCAGGTTAGCGACGTTGATATCTGTGGTGAAGCAGGCAGCCTGGCCAGGCTGCTGAATTGCTTCTCCTGCTGCACCTTGATCAGACCGCGCCAGCACATGGTTATTGCTTAAGATGAAGGTGCCCGTTCCGCGCGTCCAGAGGCTTCCCAGTGTGCCAATGCAGCATACTTTTGCACCAACGTCTAAAGCATTTGCGCCCGATGTGCCCAGCTTGATTGGTGCGGACTGGCCTCCTGCATTGTCGTTGGGATAATCAACTGTAGCGCTTGCATTTGCCGTGGCTCCGCCGGCACTCGCTGTGACCGTTAAGTTATTCGGCGCCGGAAAAGAAGCAGGTGCATGATAAAGACCATTCGCATCAATCGAACCTACCTGCGGATTGATGCTCCACGCTACCGTACCTGCAAAATTAGTCGCGGTAAATTGCTGTGTGCCGCCGAGCGGCACGGCAGCCGCAGATGGCGTAACTGTGGGTGGATTGGTCACTGGCGTGGGCGTCGGTACCGGTGTGCTGCTGCTGCCGCCACCGCATCCAATCGTGCTCATGAGCGACGTGCCGGCCAATGTAATGACCCCGCACAACAAGATATTTCCCAGAAATTTCTTCATGCTGAACCCTCTGCTTCGTATCGCCCGCGCGCTGGCTGGGCAGAATGGTTGAATTTTACTCTCTCGTTTGGCGTCTTATCCAGAGTAGCGGCACGTCTGTAATGTTGGATGCGAGTTGCCGGGGAAACACAACTGCATAGGCAAACCATTGAAAGACCGTTATTTAACGCGAGTGAAATTGAATACCGCAAGCATTCAAGTACTGAAAGAACTGATCTAAAACATGCAGATGGGCTGACGATTTCTGGCCTAAACAATAGGCGAGAGAAAATCCAGCATCCGTTCCCTGATGTCAGCGACCCATTTTTCAACCGAGCCAAACTGCTTGCCATTGCCTTTCTCCGGCAGCTCGCTGTCCTGCAACTTGAGCCACTCTTCCATGAATCTGCGTGCGGTCTCGCGGATTTCTTTGGGGTGCGATTCATCCTGCGAAAGCTTCTTGCACATCAATGCCAGATAAATCGCATCTATTTTTTCCAGATTTTCCCTGCCAATCATGTCCCGGATTCTACCAGCCCTCGCCCAGATTCAAAACGCCTCCGTGCTGATTCTGTCCTGCCAGTGGCTAAATCACCACCGTCTCCTGATACTCCCCGAACACCCGCCGCAGCGCATCTGAAATTTCGCCCACGGTGCAGTAGCTCTCGACGGCGTGAATAATGCGCGGCATCAGATTGCTCCCACTCCGTGCGGCTTCTTCCACGCCGCGAATTCCAGCCTCCCATGCAGACTTGTCACGCCGCTGGCGCAGCGCGCGCACGCGCTCCACCTGGCGGGTTTCCAGAGCTTCATCAATCCGCTGGATCGGAATCGCCTTCTTCTCTTCTGTTTGGAACCGGTTCACGCCAACAACAATGTTCTGGTCGCGGTCAACACCTTGCTGGAAGTCATACGCGGCATTCTGTATCTCCTGCTGAACGTATCCCAGTTCGATTGCCCGGAGCGTTCCGCCCATGCCATCAATTTTTTCAAGATACATTCCGGCCCGCTGTTCAATCTCATTCGTCAGCGTCTCGATATAGTACGAGCCGGCCAGCGGGTCAATCGTATTCGCCGTACCTGTTTCATAGCCGATGATCTGCTGCGTGCGCAGCGCAATCCGTGCCGCCTCTTCCGTTGGCAGCCCAAGCGCCTCATCAAAGCTGTTGGTATGCAGTGATTGCGTTCCGCCCAGCACCGCCGCAAGCGCCTGCAGCGCCGTACGAACAATGTTGTTCTCCGGTTGCTGCGCCGTGAGCGTGGAGCCAGCTGTCTGCGTGTGAAAGCGCAGCATCTGCGATCGTGGATTTTTCGCGCCGAAACGCTCTTTCATGATTCGCGCCCACATCCTCCGCGCCGCGCGAAACTTGGCGACCTCTTCCAGAAAATGATTGTGCGCGTTAAAGAAGAAGGAGAGCCGCGGCGCAAATTTGTCCACGTCAAGCCCGGCACTGATCGCGGCATCCACATAGGCAATCGCATTGGCCAGCGTGAATGCCACCTCCTGCACTGCGGTGCTGCCTGCCTCTCGCATGTGATAGCCGGAGATCGAAATTGGGTTCCAGTCCGGCACGTGCTCGTTGGCGTAGGCAAACATGTCAGTAACAATCCGCAGCGCCTGCCGTGGCGGATAAATGTACGTCCCGCGCGCAATGTACTCTTTCAAAACGTCATTTTGCACCGTGCCGCTCAGCTTGCGGACATCAGCGCCGTTCCGCCGCGCCACAGCAATGTACAACCCCAGCAGGATTGCTGCCGTGGCGTTGATCGTCATAGAGGTGGAGATTTTTTCCAGGTTGATCCCGGCGAAGAGACGCTCCATGTCTTCAATGGAATCAATTGCAACGCCAACCTTGCCCACCTCGCCCAGTGCCATCGGATGGTCTGAATCCATCCCGATCTGCGTCGGCAGATCAAAGGCAATAGAAAGCCCAGTGGTACCGTGGGCCAGCAGATATTTGTATCGTTTGTTTGACTCTTCGGCATCGCCCATGCCGGCATACTGGCGCATGGTCCAGAGCCGTCCGCGATACATGGTCGTCTGAACACCACGGGTGAAAGGGAACTCTCCCGGATAGCCGGCATCGCGGTTGTAATCCCAGCCCTCAAGATTGGAGGGTGTATAGAGCGGCTGCGGTTCAATCTTTCTGAGCTGGCCGATCTCAGCTTCGACTTTTACATCATCAGGCATTGGTGTATTGCTGGTAGGTGCGCGTTTGCTCAAAAACTCTCAATTGTAGACGTAGCTGCTACATCTCTACGTAAAAAGATGATCCCGCTTACCAGCCGCTATTTCCTTCTTACCGTCCGGCTGGCCTTCACAAACGAGTGCAGGGTGAAGTAACCGCAGACCAGAGTAAACGCGCCCACAATCAGCAGGTGTTTGTGGTCGCCCAAGTTATTTTTATGGTATTGCCGGACCAGATCAGCGGCGCCCAGGCCGGTAAAAAGGATAAAAATTAGCCCTGTAGCCTGGAGCCAAAAAGCATAAAAAGTCCGTCCCACGGAAACCAGAAATGATTTGCCGCCGGCAAACACTGCGTTGAGCAGGCGGTCTTTCTTTACAACGGTTTGCAGGGCATTTTTAACATTGGAAATAGCTGGCATTTTGCTTATTGTAGCCCGAAAACCGGCGTATCCTTGAAAAGAGTTAAAACGGAAGTTTCCCCGCAGGCATCCAATAGAAACAGAGGAGTTTGCCGTGAACGCACGTTTAAAACAATTAATGAAAGACCTGGGAGAGGCCATCAACGGCTCGCTTTCTGAATCAGACCAGATCGCCCAGGTGATCGCCAAGATCAAGGAAGAGGGATTTGACATCTTCCTGGTGCTGGAAGCCACCATCGGATTTAACCGCCGCGATGAAGAAAGCCCGGTGGATGCCCCCGAGCTGGTCAGCATGCGCCGGAAGAATGGTGATCCTGAGTTCAGCATCAATGCTAATGACGTGCGTTTTTTGAAGTCGCTGCGCATCAGTGTTGACGATGCAGCCTGAAGCCGCTCCTCTGACTTGCCCCGGCAAGTCGGCGAACCCGGCCTGCAATCGTGTACCAGACATTCATCGCAACAACGAGCCCGAGTACAAAAACGAAACTAGCCTGACCTGACCCACTGCTGTTTTTTTGTTAGCATAAAAAGTTCTGTAATACCTGTTCCTCAATTTGTATCTGTCCTCGTTATGAAAGATACGCTTGGAGTACTGCTGGCCGGCGGCGCCGGTGAACGCCTCTATCCTCTTACGCGCGACCGCGCCAAGCCCGCGGTCACCTTTGGCGGTAATTACCGCATTATTGACATCACACTCTCCAACTGCATCAACTCTGACCTGCGCAAGGTTTACATCCTTACGCAGTACAAGGCGCTTTCTCTCAACCGCCACATCCGTGAAGGCTGGAGCACTGTGGTGGCGCGCGAGCTGGGCGAGTTCATTGAGATCCTGCCGCCCATGAAGCGCGTGAGTGAAAATTGGTACCTCGGCACCGCTGATGCCGTTTACCAGAACATTTATTCCATCGGCTCTGAGCAGTCCAAGTATGTGATCATCCTTTCCGGCGATCACATCTACAAAATGAACTATCAGCTCATGATGGACCAGCACTGCGCCTCCGGAGCTGACGTCACGCTCGCCACCATCCTCATTGACCCGAGTGAAACCCGCCACTTCGGTGTCATGGAGATCTCGCGCGAGGGCCGCATCACCGGCTTCCAGGAAAAACCCAAGGTAACGGAGCTGCGCTCGCCTTATAACCCGGAGTTGGTCTCCGGCTCCATGGGCGTTTACATCTTCAATACTGACGTTCTTTTGCCCGTGCTGCTCAAAGACGCTGAAGATCCCAATTCTTCGCACGACTTCGGCAAAGACATTCTTCCCAAAATTCTCGACCAGTACAAAATCTATGCTTACAACTTCGTGGACGAGAACATGAAAGAAGCGCAGTACTGGCGCGACGTGGGCACCTTGGAAGCCTATTACGAAGCCAACATGGACTTGGTTTCCGTCTCGCCGGTCTTTAACCTCTATGACGCGCACTGGCCTATCCGTACGCACCAGCGCCAGTATCCGCCGGCCAAGTTCGTCTTCGGCGAGCCCGGACGCACGGGCATGGCCATTGACTCCATCGTCTGCCCCGGTTGCATCCTTTCCGGCGGTTCCGTGCGCAACTCCGTCCTCTCGCCGGACGTGCGCGTGAACTCTTATAGCCAGGTGGAAGAGAGCATCATCTTCTCCCACGTGAATATCGGCCGCCATTGCCGCATCCGCCGCGCCATCATTGACCGCGACGTGCACATCCCCGAAGGTACCGTCATCGGCTATGACCCCGAACTGGATGCCAAGAATTATGTGGTCACCGATTCAGGCATTACCGTGGTGACGCGCGACTACTCGCTGTTTGAAAGCCCCGTGGCAGTGGATTACTTCACGTCGGAGTAATCTCACATCCCGAGCGGAGCGAGGGAGCCCTGCTCATCACAAAGCCTAGAGGCATACGATACCTGCGTAGTACAGCTGCTCCCTATCCCTCCGTCCGGCATCTCAGATTGGCGTAGGTTTGAGCCACATCATCCCAATCTATTTGGTAGCTATATACTTGACGCACATGTCGCCCCATTGATCATTTTTGGGATTCCTCCCAAGCGGCTTCCATATCTGCGGGAACCTGTTTGTACCAAGTGAGAACATCGCCCGTTGGATGGCCGACAAATCTGAAGATTTGATGGGATTCTATAAACGTTAACGGCCAAGGTCGGTAGTAGACGATTATTCCCAGATCGATTTCCTTGACGGCGGAGGCAGGAACGCCAAAGTTTATGCCAGTTCTAGATGTAATCGTTTGAGTTGGTTCCAGAACTTTTTCTGGGCCCATTCCAAACGCTCGCGCACTGGTTGCATCATGAAAGGTAGGAATGCCGGGGCCTTCCGCGTTTCTGATAAATGCCAGAACGGAAACATCTGTAAGTTGAAGATAGCCATCATTTTTAACCGCGAAAGACGGAATGATGTTGCCCTTCTCCAGAGGTGGTTCCTGTGTCACCGATAAGCGCGGGCGCAATTCGACTAAAGCTATTAGCCCTATTAGTGTTAGCACTATGCCTAGGAATGTCCAGAATTGTGTCATGCGCCTGGTCTTTCCGTCCGCGCGGTGGAGTTCTGGCGACTGTGGTGTGGTCAGTTTTTTACCTTGTCGTTCTTTGGACCTTTTATTTTTCTTTCTGGCCATGGTGAGGAGGCGCAATTTTACGCCAAAAACATATAAATACGAAGAAGGACCGCAGAAGAGCACGGCGTTCAGCCGTGCGTCCAAGTCTCTGCATTCATTGCATCTCATGCCGCATCAGCGCATCGAAACAGATATCCGCCGAATATGCAGCAAGGGAGATTACAAGATGCATGAGACAAAGCTTACGATTGCAGACATTATCCTGATTGCTGGGACCCGCGTTGTGCTGGGCGCAGGGATCGGCCTTCTGCTCTCTGCGCGCCTGAATGAAGATCAACGCAAAGCGGCCGGATTAGCGCTTGCCCTGGTAGGCGGGCTCACCACCATCCCGCTGGCCTTGGGAGTGATTGGCAAAAGTCGCGCCAACCTGGCCGAACTGCGTGCCGCATAGCTCAGGGCAGATAAAGCCGGAGCCGCTGTCGTCTGATTTTTTCACTTCGCAAGCTGCGCGTAGCGGAAACAATTCGTCAAGTGGTCATTCACCATGCCCACGGCCTGCATAAAGGCATAGCAGATCGTTGGCCCCACAAATCTGAAGCCGCGTTTCAGCAGGTCTTTGCTCATGGCGTCTGACTCCGGCGTGCGCGCCTGGAGTTGTTTCATGCTCGCAAGCCGGTTGATCTTCGGCTTGCCTCCGGTGAACTGCCAAATATACGCGTCAAAGCTCCCAAATTCTTTTTGCACCGCCAGAAATGCCCGGGCATTCTCAATGGCTGAGGCGATCTTCAACTTGTTGCGGACAATGCCATCGTTCGCAAGCAGCTCTTTCACCTTCTTTGCATCGTACATAGCCACGCGCGCTGGATTGAAGCTACTGAATGCCTTGCGGTAAGCCTCGCGCTTGTTGAGGATCGTGGACCAGCTCAGCCCGGCCTGCGCTCCTTCCAGAATCAGAAACTCAAACAGCACGCGATCGTCATGCTGTGGCACGCCCCACTCGCGGTCGTGGTATTCGATCATCGCCGGCGTAGTCGCCCAGGCACAGCGGGTTGGTTCAAGTAACTTGTTCATAGAAATTTTGGAAAGTCTTGCTGCTGATTTTACGCGACAAGGTGTCAAGGAGTTACTTTAGCGTTTAACCGAAGCGAGCGCTAGCGAAGAGAAGCTGCGCAGTCGTGCTATACCAGTGCAGTGAAAAACCAGTGCTTCAGCCCCTGCACACAAACTCAGCCTACATTTTCCTTGGCCGCAGGCTCAAAGTAGCTGAGCATGGTTCCAATCACCTGATCATCGCCGACATCGGTGTTCAGCATGGCATGGTAGGCCGAAAGATTCGGCCAATCAACATTGAAGTAGGTCTTGATAAACGCTGCGCGGTCGCTGTCCACCGTATCAATGAGCGCCTCGGCATGGTTCGGTTTGTTGCCCTCATTGATCAGCCGTTCCACCTTTGCTTCTCGTGGCGCATAAAGGAAGAAACGCAGCGTGTCGTCGCGGTCTTTCAGGAAGTGCTGTGCGCCCCGGCCCACAATCACGCAGTTGCCGGTCTCCGCGGCCTTGCGCACCACGCGCTCTGAAAGCTTCATGATGCTCTCTGAATCGAGCGTCTCAATCGGATAAACGCCAATATTGCCCTCATAGCTGCGCCAGCGAAAACGACTTCAGCAGCCGCCGGTACAGCGGATCGCGCCGCTCCTCATGTATCTCCACTTCAGACTGCTTGCAGTTTGCCAGCTTGGCGATCTCCTGCGTGAGCTGCTGGTCCCATAGTTTCCAGCCCAGCCGCGTTGCCAGCTTCTCTGCAATTTGCGGCGCCCCGCAGCCGTACTCGCGATCAATGGTGATAATCCGGATCACATTTATTCCCTAAGTCCGGCCGCCTCGCGAAGCTCAAGCAGTATCCACCTTAGAGGCATGGAGGACGATAAATTGAGGGTCATTCTAGCGCGGGATCCACTTCTTCACAATGCACATCTCACGGTTCACCGTGCCTACCAGAGTGGATTCAGTGATGCTGCGCGGGGTTGACTGGCGCCGAGCGCTTCTGTCTGATCAGCGTTTAACCTGCGGCGAACACTATTTCGTGTGCTGCGCAATCACGTGATAGTTGCGCACGCTGAGCAGGCCTTCCCAGCCGGCAGTGGCAAATGGCAAAATGCGCTCCAGCTTATGGTGGCCGGTCTTGTGCGCCATATACATTGCTCCGGTCAGCAGGCTGAAGCTGCCCACTGAGTAAACCGCCGCGCCTCCCCTGGTCTGTACAAAAGGCCGGGCTATCGGGTTCACTTCATGAAATCCGGGAAGCCCAAGTCCTTTCTGTGTGGAGAGTGCGTCAGCCGTCAGTCCGGCGGCGGCTGCGCCAAGCGCCAGCGTATTTGTGGTGTCCAGAAATTTATGCGCTTCACGTTGGCTTTTCTTGACAATGATTACTGCGCTCGGGGCCGCGGGAAGAGCATTCTCTGGTATTGCCGTCGCCACCGCTGTCCGCGACTCAGAGACATTCGCTGCCAGCACCTTCGGCTGCGGAGTAGTATCCGTTGTGGCTGCAGGAGTGGCCGTCGAAGGATGCTCGTCGGCAACGCAGGCAGCAGTGAGTGAAGCGAGAAGCACAGCGCAAGCAATGGTGAGTTTCATAAAAGCTCCTCGCCTCTGCGTCAGCTTCAACTGCAAAGGCTTCCCTGAAAGATTTTCTGGAGGTTATAAATATTATCGGCTTAGGCCGTAAGGAATTGAATAGGGCCCTCAACTCAGTTCCATAGGTTATGGGCCTTAGCCGGGTTAAGGGGGCGCGGAGGGCGTATTTTGACGCCAGCCATGCCAAGGGGATAGCATGCTCTTCCATTTATCCCAGGAGAGATTCATGCCATTGATTCAGATCACTTTGCTGAAGGGCCGTACGGTAGAGCAGAAGCGCAAGGTCGCTGAGCGGATCACGCAGGCCATGGTGGAAGAAGCCAAGGCTGCAAAGGAAGCCGTTATCGTGACGTTTATCGAGCTTCCCCGCGAAGACTTCGCGAGCGGTGGCGTGCTGGTAGCGGACAAAAAGTAGCTATTCGATCTCGTGATAGAGATCGCGGCTGCGCTGCTCCATGATTTTGTCCAGGCCCCCGATCACGTATTGTTTGAAGTGGGCTGAATCGCGATGCCGCATCAAAGAGAACTAGCGGCTAAGCCTGACTATTTTTTTGAACCACCGACCACCCTCAAACAGAATCAGAGTCGAGGCGATGACATTAATCAGGTGAAGGGGAGGACTGAGCAAATTCAATGCTTCAGCCGATGGTTTTGTCCGGTAAATGGCAGCCATGACCAAAAGTCCCACTGAAAAGAGGCACGTGCCAATTATGCCGTATGGGTAAGTCTTGCGGAGCTGACGGTCACGGCAAAGTACGACAGTTAGATAAGTATTGAAAGCCGCCGGAAGATAAACCTCGAATGCTGACTGAGAACTCACGATCGCGCTATGGCTGAGAAGGCCGTACAGATTGTAAACAAGCGCAAATAAAGCACTCGCCAGAATGAGGCACGCGACAATCACGGTAGTTCTGTCAGAATTGATTTCTATATCGTTCATAGAGCATGCTGTTCCATGCTTTATGCCACTGCTACGTATAAGTCGCGGCTGCGCTGCTCCATGATTTTGTCCAGTCCGCCGATCACGTATTGTTTAAAGTGGGCTGAATCGCGATGCGCCTGCAGCGCCGCTTCATCTTTGTATTGCTCGTAGAAAAGAAATTTGCGCGGATTCTCCGTGGACTGATGCCCAATGTACATCAGGCATCCCGGCTCTTTGCGCGAGTGCTCATGCAGCAGCCGGATGTACTCCTTGCATTGCTCCTCTGTGCCCGGCCTAACCACCATATCCACTTTGAGCACAATCATTTTGCTTTTACGCCTTTCTGCTGCGGAACTTCCTGCGCGAATGACATCTCTGCTGCAAACTCCGGGAGCAGCATGGTCTGGTCGCGGTCAGGCCCGGTGGAAACCATGCCGATGCGCGCGCCGCTCTCCCGCTCAATAAAGCGCAGATACTCCTGCGCCTTCTTCGGCAGAGCATCAAAGCTCGTGATTCCCTCGGTAGGTTTCTTCCAGCCTGGCATTTTCTCGTAAATGCACTCCACCTGGTCAAAACCGGTGGCCAGAGCGGGGATGGAGTCAATCTTTTTGCCCTTGACCTTGTAGCCAACGCAAACCGGAATCTCATCCAGCTCGTCGAGCACGTCCAACTTGGTCACAACCCACCAGTTCACGCCATTGATGATCTGCGCATAGCGCAGAAGCGGCAGGTCAATCCAGCCGCAGCGGCGCGGGCGTCCCGTTACGGCGCCGTACTCGTTGCCGCGCGCGCGAAGCTGGTCGGCAATTGGTCCTTCAAGCTCGCTGGGGAATGGCCCGCCGCCTACGCGCGTGCAATACGCCTTGGTGATCCCAAGCACAGTCTGGATCGCATTCGGCGGAACGCCTGTGCCCGTAACAGCGCCTCCGGCGGTGCAGCTTGAAGAGGTGACGAATGGATAAGTTCCGTGGTCAATATCCAGCATCGTTGCCTGCGCGCCCTCAAACAAGACTGACTCGCCATCCGCCAGCGCCTCATTAAGCAGCATGGCAGTATCCGTGACGAACGGCGCAATCTGCTCCGCTGCAGCCGCATATTCGCGATACATGCTGTCTGGGTCGAGCGGCTCGGAGTTGAACAGCGCATGCGCAATCATGTTTTTCTCGCGACAGGCGTTCTCGATCGTAGTTTTAAGCAGGCTGGAATCCAGCAGGTCCGCTACGCGCAAGCCGCGGCGGCCCATCTTGTCCTCATAAGCCGGCCCAATACCGCGCGAGGTGGTACCGATCTTTACGCGCCCGGGAGCATTCTCCGCTCCCATCTCGATCATCCGATGATAGGGAAGAATGACATGCGCGCGGTTGGAGACAAAAAGGTTCCCATCCACGGTGACGCCAGCATCGCGGAGCATCTTTACTTCTTTCAAGAATGCCAGCGGGTCCAGCACTACGCCATTGCCGATCACCGAGCGGCAGCCTTTGCGCAGCACCCCGCAGGGTACCAGCTGCAGCACAAATTTTTTGCCCTTGATGATGACCGTATGCCCGGCGTTATGCCCTCCGGCATAACGGGCCACGATGGAAAAATTATAGGAGAGAACGTCAACGATCTTGCCTTTGCCCTCATCGCCCCACTGGGCGCCGACGATGACTGCTGTCTTGCCGCGCTTCACTTCGATTGCACACTCCTCGCCCGTAACTATTTTTCGCAGATTAGAGATAATCCTGGGAATCTGGACGGGAAAGTCTATTACTGAGAGATTTTAACAGAGAAGCGGGGAGCAAGCTATCGGGTCATCGGAAAGCAAACCTTACCGCTGATGAACACTGATGGCACTGATTTACACGGATCAAATGGCGGAAGACGGAGGAATCGAACCCCACAGCCAAGTGCATTGACTGTCCATGCTCTTCGAGAGCACTTGCCGACCATTCAGCGGCGTCTTCCACGAGCGAATGGCGGAGGGTACAGGATTTGAACCTGTGGAAGCCCCTTGCGGGACTTATGGCACGTTAGCAATGTGCTGGTTTAACCGGACTCACCCAACCCTCCGCTAGAGCTAGCGGATGCGACTGGATCGGGATGAGGGATAGAAGTTCACAACAGACACTGTAAAACGGGCTGAGCGGAAAAGTTGCGGCGGATTTGCGAGCTCAGTTGTGTCGCGTTACCCTAGTCCGCAATGACCCTGCCATTCAAGCTTGTTTATAGTGACGACTATTACCTGCCCATCGGGGCGCACGTCTTTCCGGCGCAGAAATACCGGTTGATTCACAAGCGGCTGCTCGAAAGCGGCATTGCCGAGCCGCAGGATTTTGTTGAGCCAAAACCGGCCCACGATGAAGACATCCTGCTGGTGCACACGCGCGACTACGTGCAAAAGCTGAAAAATGGAACGCTTTCAGCAGAAGAAGAGCTGCAGATGGAGGTGCCATACTCTCCTGAACTGGTAAAGGCCTTCTGGCTGTCGGCGGGCGGATCAATTCTGGCGGCAGACTTGGCGCTGCGGGACGGCATGGCCGCTAACATCGGCGGGGGTTTTCACCACGCCATGCCGGACCATGGTGAAGGTTTTTGCGTGATCCATGATGTCGCTGTGGCCATCAAGCGCATGCATCAGGAAGGGAAGCTCACGCGGGCGATGACAGTTGACTGCGACGTGCATGATGGCAACGGCACCGCCGTGATCTTTCCGCCGAAGATCCGGCCGGGACATCCGCTGCCCAGCGCCAGCGCAAGCCAGCGCGACATTCACGCGGCGCATGAAGGTCCAGCAAAAAGCCAGAGCAGCGAACTGGAGGTGTTCACCATCTCGCTGCATCAGGCGCACAACTATCCCATGTACAAGCCGCCATCATCGATTGACATCAACCTGCCGGACGGAACGAACGACGACGAATATCTCGGCTGGCTCGATCAGTCATTGAGTTCGGCGTTCCGGCATTTTGAGCCGGAGTTGCTCTGCTATATTGCCGGCGCTGACCCATATAAGGAAGACCAGTTGGGCGGGCTGTCGCTTACGATTGAAGGGCTGAAGAAGCGCGACGAACTGGTGTTGAAAGTTGCTAAAGCAAAGAAGGTCCCGGTGATGATTACTTATGCCGGCGGCTATGCGCGGCGGGTGGAAGACACGGTGACGATCCATTGCAATACCATTCAGGCAGCAAAGGAGATTTTCGCGTGAAGCTCCAGCTTGTTCGCCACGCCACGCTTTTGCTCGACTACGCGGGCATGCAAATCCTCATCGATCCCATGCTGAGCGATGCCAGTGCAATGTCGCCGATCCAGAACTCGCCTCAACCGCGTCCGAACCCGCTGGTACCGCTGCCGGTTCCGGTGGAGCAGGTGCTCGATGGAGTCCAGCTTGTGCTGGTCACGCACACGCATCGCGACCACTGGGACGATGCCGCAATCCAGCTTGTGCCCAAGGACCTGCCGCTGTTGTGCCAACCGGAAGATCTCAAGAAGATGCAATCAACGCATTTTGTGAATGCCTCCGCCATTGATCACATGAAGTACTGGAGCCATGTCTGCATCACGCGCACGCCGGCGCAGCACGGCACGGGCGAGATTGCGCGTGCCATGGCGCCCTCAAGCGGCTACGTGCTCTCAAGCGCAGGCGAGCCGACGCTCTATATCGCGGGCGATACGATCTGGTATGACCAGGTGGCGGAGACGATCCGCCAGCATAATCCTCAGGTGATTGTGGTGAATGCCGGGGCTGCACAGTTCCTGCACGGCGACCCCATCACCATGACCGCCGGTGACGTTGTGCGAGTCTGCCGCGCAGCGCCGCAGGCGCGGGTTGTCGCCGTGCATATGGAGGCCATCAATCACTGTCTGCTGACGCGCGAAGAGTTGGCTCACGAATGCGCAGCAGCGGGAGTAAAGGTGGAAATCCCCGAAGACGGTGGAGAGCTTTTCGCTGCAAATTAAGCGCAGCTCAAAAACAGCATTTCTCTTCAAAAGTTTGCTCAGATCGTAAAAAATGTGAGCTGCTGCCTTAGTACTTTCGTCTCTTGAACGTGCAGCTCTCTCTAAAATTTTATTTTGAATTGATAAACAGTGTTAAGACAAAAAAATCCAGAGCTGCACAACTCTTTTTTGTGATAAGTGTTCCTACCTAGTAGCACATAAGGTTTGACGCCGATGAAATGTGACGTTTGCAGAGCGATCGAAACACTGGGACTGGATGAATCAGCGCACGACCTCTGGTACTGTGCCGATGCAGGTGTGGTAAAGACCGCGAAGATGAGAAGCAGGAGCTATCTGCATGAGATTGGCCGGCGAGTGCAGCAATTTGCCCGGTCTCACAGCCGCCATTACCGCATGTGGAGAATGGCGTATCATCGGCCCCAGCTGGTTACGCTTGAACTGTAACCAAACGCCGCGCTGATTCTTATTCCGCTACAACAGTAACGAGCGTTACTTCTCTACGCTGACCGTTGCCCGATCCGTCACTGACAAATTGTTCCTGCACACTCTTCGTCACTACATTGCGTTTTGAATTGACAGGAATGCTGTAGGCAACCGCGACGTTGTTCTGAACTGCCGCTTGCTGCTGCGGAAACGCGACTATAGGAACCACATTCATCTGAATTGTGAGAACGGCCTGGCTGGTGTTGCCGGTTTTCCCGTTCTGAGCGAATGACGAACCGGTAAGAAGACCGATAAATAAAACTGATGCGGCAATGCATTTCCTGAAATTCATTTGCTGTGACCTGCTTTCTTCGCGGGCTTCTTCGGTTTTTCCGTCTGCGCCGGTTGGCTTTCAGCTGCCACCAGCAGCGAGACGTTGTCCTGGGGATCGGCTGAATTGGCGACGATCAGCGTCTGATTTCCATCAGGGCCGATTTCCACCCCCACCGAAGCGACTACGGTCGCGGTCACGGTGAGTTCTCCCCGGCTCGATTGCGCCTGAACAGCGCCCGTGCCGATCAGCATCATTCCCGTGATTCCGAAAACCTGAAGTAGCCTGCAACTTTTCACGCACACTACAAATGCAACTGACAGACCAGAAACAATCGAGATGGTGGGCTCTCGCAAGTTCAACAAATGAAGGTATTTATAAATTGGGGCTGGTTGGCTTAGGCACGCGGAGTCCAGCAGTCGGACGCATTTTTCTAGAATCCAGACTGCGAGCAGCTTGTGAACAGAAGCATTAAGTACAAGCCCAGCGGGTAACACTCTAGAGCGCTAGAATCCGCGGAAGCGTTACAATTTACTGAATCAGGCAAGAATGAACTCAAGCTCCGAGCAGGCGGGACTACAATCTATGGACTCCTCCACCATTCGCCAACTCAAGAAAATCGCTGGAAAAGATGCCGTCCTCGACCGTCCTGAAGAGCTGATGCTGTATGAGTACGATGCCGGCGTGGACAAACACCGTCCTGGGGCCGTGGTCTTTGCGCAAACCGCACAGCAGGTTTCGCAAATCATGCGGATGGCCCACGAGAAGAAAATTCCCGTGGTGCCGCGCGGCGCGGGTACAGGGCTGAGCGGCGGAGCGATAGCCCGCCGAGAGGCGATTGTGCTCTCACTGGCGCGGATGAACAAGATTTTAGAAATTGATGTGGCGAACCAGCGCGCCGTGGTGCAGCCGGGCGTAGTCAATCTGGAACTGAGCAACGCGACTGCGAAATACGGCTATTACTACGCGCCTGATCCTTCCAGCCAGAAAGCCTGCACCATCGGCGGAAACGTGGCGGAGAATTCCGGCGGTCCTCACACGCTGGCTCTGGGCGTGACGGTGAACCATGTAATGGGGCTTGAAATCGTGCTTCCGGACGGACGAATCGTTGAGTTCGGCGGCAAAGCGCAGGATTCCACCGGCCTTGATCTAACCGGGTTTTTCGTCGGCTCAGAAGGCACCATGGGCGTGGTGACCAGGATCACCGTAAAGCTCACCAGGCTGCCGGAACACGTGACCACTCTGCTGGGGATTTACAACACCGTGGAAGACGCCGCGAATACTGTGGTTGCCATCACGCAGAGCGGCATCACGCCGGCGGCGCTGGAGATGCTGGATGGCTGGATGGTGCGCTGCGTTGAGGCCAATGTGCATGCGGGCTATCCAGAAGATGCAGCGGCCGTGTTGCTGATCGAACTGGAAGGGATGCGTGAGCAGGTGGAAGAGCAGGCGGAGGCGGTGAGCGCCGTCTGCATGCAGCAGAAGGCGCGGGAAGTCCGCCACGCAAAAGATGAGAAGCAGCGCCAGCTTCTCTGGCTGGGACGCAAGACGGCATTCGGCGCCGTGGGGCGCGTCTCATCGTCTTATTACACGCAGGATGGCGTGATTCCGCGAACAAAGGTTCCGTACACGCTGGCGGAGATCGAGCGCATCAGCAAGAAGTACGGGCTGATCATCGGCAACGTCTTTCACGCGGGCGACGGAAACCTCCATCCATTAATTCTGTTTGATAGCCGCGACGCCAAACAGGCGGAAGACAGCCGCAAAGCCGCGAAAGAGATCATGGCATGCTGCCTTAAGTTTGGAGGCTCCATCACCGGCGAGCACGGCGTTGGCATGGAAAAAATGGGCCTCATGTCGGCCATGTTTAGTGAAGACGATCTCGAAGTCATGGTGCGGCTGCGCAACGCGTTCAATCCAGAATCCATTTTGAACCCGCAGAAAGTCATTCCTGATCTGCACTTCTGCCGCGAGATCACCGGCCCGCTGCCGAAAGCGAAGGTTGAGCCAGTAGCAGGAGTTCCAGTATGAGTACTGTGACCTCACCAACTTCTGTGGAGCGCGACTTAGCTGCGATTGTCGGCGATGCATACGTTACGCGCACGGATTTTGAGATCAACGGCGTAGTTCCGGCCGCTCAAGTTTCTCCCGGCTCGCCGGAGGAAGTGGGCGCGGTGCTGCGGCTGGCGAATGAGCGCGGAATGGTCGTCGCGCCGTCGGGTGGGGTTACCAAGCAGCAGATCGGCGGCGTGCCGGAGCGGATTGACATTCTGCTCAGCACCAGCCGCATGAACAAGATTGAGCAATACGACCCCGGCGACCTGACCATCAGCGTGGCTGCAGGCATGCCCTTCGCCGCAATGCAGGCACAGCTAACCGAGCATCATCAATGGGTTCCGTGTGACGCTGCGCAGCTCGAGACAGCAACACTCGGCGGGCTGATGGCGACCGGAGCAGCAGGCCCGCTCAAATCAACCTTCGGGCACATGCGCGACTTCTGTATTGGCCTGCAGTTTGTGACCGTGGATGGCAAGGTCGCCAAGGGCGGCGGGATGGTGGTGAAGAACGTTGCCGGTTATGACCTCATGAAGCTGATGATCGGCAGCTACGGCTCGCTGGCGGTAATCACGCGGGCCAATTTCAAGGTATTTCCCCGGCCACGGCAGACGCGCACGTTCATTTGTTCATTTAGCTCGCTGGATGAAGCGCTGAAGTTTCGTACGCGAGTCTTTCAATCGCCGCTGACGCCCATGTGCATGGAGATCATCTCGCCTCGCGCGCCGGAATACCTTAGCGATCCCGGGCCGGTGCATGACCCGGATGACTACGCGCCGGAGCGGCCGGTTTCATTGCCTGCTGCTGAGTGGCAAATTGTCCTGCGTGCCACCGGCAGTGACAACGTGCTGTCCCGCTATGCTCGTGAGCTTGGCAGTGCCGTCACGCGCACCCTGGAGGGTACGGCAGAAGAGCAGCTGTGGAAGGGAATCTCGAATTTTGAGCCGAGCGTGCTGGCACGGCATCGGAACGCCATGCTGATCTACACGCACCTTGCGATTCAGGGTGTTGGCCCGGCCTTGCAGGCGCTGGACCGTGTCGCGCCGGAATGCAACCTGATGCCGGCCGCTGTAGGCCGCGCCGCGACGGGCAATCTAGTGCTGGCATTTATTCCGCTCTCGGTCGATCCGCCTTCAGCCATGCAGTATGCCAACTGTGTTTCGGCCTTTCGCGGCATGTTGCCGCCGGGCTCATCAGCTGAAGTTGCCCAATGTCCTGCAGAGGCCAAGCTGCACTTTGACGTTTGGGGCACTACGCCGACTGACGTGAACATGATGCGCGCGGTGAAGCGCGCCATTGATCCCAAAAACATTCTGAACAGGGGAAAATTCATTGTCTGAGACCACCACGTTCGAACCGGGGACTCCTGGTCCACACGTCCACGATCCGCAGCTGCAGCCGATTGCCGGCGGTAAAGATCAGCCCAGCTGGGAGCTGCTCTCCACCTGCGTGCACTGCGGGCTCTGCCTGAACCACTGCCCTACCTACAAAGTACTGCGCATGGAGATGGATTCACCGCGCGGCCGCATTTACCAGATGGTGCAGGTGAATGAAGGCAAGATGCCTCTGGCTGAGGCGTTCGTAACGCATATTGACCGCTGCCTGGGCTGCGTGGCCTGTGAGGTTGCATGCCCCTCGGGTGTGAAGTACGGGCGCATCGTGGAGCGCGCGCGGGCGCAGATTGAAACCGCTTACAAGCGGCCCTGGTTACAACGGGTCCTGCGAAATTTCTTTTATAAGAAGGTCATTCCAAATTTCAAGACGCTGAGTTTTGTGGCCAAATTGATGCGTTTCTATCAGCGATCAGGGCTGCAGATGCTGGTTCGCAAGTCCGGATTGCTGAAACTGCTGGGCGTGGCCGATCTGGATAAGCTTTCTCCGCAAATGGACCAGGAGTTCTTCTTCAGCGAGATCGGCAAAGTCTTTCCTGCAGTCGGTGAAAAGCGCGGGAAAGTCGCGTTCGTAGCCGGTTGCATCAACAACGTGGCGTTTTCGCACCTGAACCGGGCCACGGTGAACGTGCTAACGCAGAATGGGATTGAGGTCCACATTCCCGCAGGCCAGGGCTGCTGCGGCGCCTTGCACGCCCATGCCGGAATGCGCGATGAGGCGCGCGAGCTGGCACGGCATAACATCAACATATTTTTGGGCGCCGACTACGACGCCATTGTTACCAATGCAGCAGGCTGCGGCTCCAACATGAAGGAGTATGACGACCTGCTGGAGAACGATCCGGCGTATCTCGCGCGGGCCAGGGAATTCAGGGGCAAGATGAGAGATGTAACGGAATATTTGGCCGGAATCGGGCTGCGAGCGCCCAAAAAGAAGATTGGCCAGAAAGTGGCGTATCAGGATCCGTGCCATCTGGCCAATGCGCAGCGCATTCGCACGCAACCCCGAGCACTGCTCGCGGCCATCGGGTGTGAACTGGTCGAGCTCCCGAATTCCGATCAGTGCTGTGGCAGCGCCGGCGTGTATAACGTCGCTCAGAGTGAGCTCTCCATGAAGGTCCTCGACCGTAAGATGGACGACGTGACCTCTGTTTCCTCTGACATGCTGGCGACGGCCAACGTAGGCTGTATGATCCAGCTGCGCGCCGGCGTGGACCAGCGTGGCTTGCAGCTGCCGGTGAAACATGTGATGGAACTGCTGGACGAGGCCTACTCTTAATCGCCGTATCGCGCGTGATCGCCGTAATCGGGAAAGGCAATCTCGCCGCTGATAAACGCTGATTACACTGATCAAAAAAAGCTTTTGATTTTCTATCAGCGTCATCAGCGTTCATTTGCGGAGGTTTGGGGTTTTTCCGATTACGGCGATTGCGTGCGATTCCGGCGACTAGTGTGATTTCCCTTACAGAATGCGCTAAAGTCCAGCCACGTTATTCCGATAATCCATCTGGGTAACGTTATGCAAGTAACGTTACCGGGTTAGTGGATACCAAGGAGAGTTCTAAGGTCTTTGAGTGATTCGCGGTTTTGCCCACTCCTAGAAGAATGAAGAAGCTATGAACAGAGTCGTCAATAAATTCGTGCAGGCCCATGACAGATATATGGAACTTGACCGCATTCGCACTGAATGCACCAACCCCGCCCAGCGCGAGTCGCTCCACATTGCCATTATGACGGCCTACCTGGAAGTGCAGCACCACGCGCGGCAGATCGCCGGATTGCAGTACGCTGACGGCATGGACTTCGCTGAAGTCAATTAGCCTCTGCGAAGGTAAGCTGATCGCAAGCAAACTGGCACGCCCAAGCCCTTGCTTTAGCCTCGCCAATTGTCATCTGCCAGACACCCCTCTTCTCTAGATTTGCGTCTAATTCTTTACGCCACTGCTGTACTATGGACTCGTGCACCCGGATTGCAGGAGCAGTTCGGCGAAGAGTTGACTTTCGGAGGTGGCTCCCCCATGCCGCTGGCTCGCATTTTTACGCGCTATCCTGAACGCGCGGCAGCACTTTCTGCACAGCTTCAGCAGCAAGGTTATAGGGTTGAAGTAAGCAGCCCGGACCAGGCCCATCTGCCGCCCGCCGACCTGGAAATTGAATTTGAAATCTGTGATCGTGCTGATGTGCTCCAGCGCGCCGCGCACCTGGCAGAGGAGCTACAGGCTGACGTAGCCGTTGCCCCCGGCGTTTTGCAGCCGGAGCCGCAGGCCGTGGCCGAACCCCTGCCTGCCGCAAGCGTCGCCGCAGAGCAGCCGGTTGAGGCTGCTGCAGAGTCGCTGGCTGAAGTTTTGCCTATGGAAGCTGCTGTGCAGGCGCCCACAGAAGTTGTGCCGGCGGAACTGGCAGTTTCTACGCCGGAAGCTATGGCCACGGAAGCAAGTGATCGTGAACGCGAATTTGAAGCAGCCTTCTTGCCCGTTCATGCCCAAAACGGGCTCGAACGGCAGCCCGCTGCCCGGGCGGATTTGTCTGCGGAAGAGCAGCCTTCGCCGGAGATCGAGATTCCTGAAGCTGCGGCTCTGCCGCCCGTCGCTATGATGGAAGAAGAGCCTTCTGCCATGAGGGCCGAACCGATACTTGCAGAAACCGCCAAACCAGCCACGCCGGTTCCTTATCTGTCGCAACTCACTCCTTTTGGCAAGCCGGCAGATCTTGCTCAGATGGAGGCTCCCGAATACAGAACCGTACACGAGCCGCATGAGCTTCCTAAGGAAGCTGCGGGAACCAAGCCGCCACTCGAAGGCGTTGGTCGGAACGTAGCCAACATCTTCTCTACGGCAATGAATGGATTGAAATTGGCAAGCGCTTCTGCAGCGGAGTCATTTCGGGGGCGCGTGCAGGAATACAAGAAGCGCGCGCAGGTCCGTTCAGCGGAATCGCATGCGGAGCGTGTGGCCCGCATGTTGGACCTGGAACAGCGGAAAGCAGAAGCCCAGCAGCGTGCAACGGAGCTGGAAGCAGCGCGCGAGGCCGCATCAACCCGGCTGGCTGAGTTGATAAGAGAGCGCCAACCCGGCCTGAGCGAAGAAGAGCGTAAGCCTGCGCCTATACCAGAGCCCGCGCCGTATATGAAGCCGGTGGACTCGTTGCGTCATGCCTCGATTGCGCGCATGCAGACCAGGCCACGCCGGCCGATGAATCCCCAGCTCCGCTCAGTGCTGACAGGAGCTGCGGCAGTGACGCTCATCTTCGTAATCGGAATTGTCCTGGGAGAGTTTTATCCGCGTACCCCGCTGGCCAGCCCGGCGAATCAGGCGTCGAATGGGGTGACGATGCAAACTGGCGCACAGCCCGCGCAAACTGGCGGCGTAACCGTTAAGACCAGCGCGCCAGCGCAGACTTCTCAAACAAAAGCGCCCCAAAGTTCGCCGAATGGCGTGACACCGGCTCTAACACCGGGAGAGACAAAGCCTTCACCTCGGGTGTCGCAGGCCCGGCATTTGGCTGCGCAGCAGGATGAAGTAACCGTAGGCGATGATGTTGTAGTCCGGCATTTCTCGCGTCCGGCGCCTACGCAAAAGCCCCGGCAGGCCGGACAGCAGGCGGGGCTGAAGCACTTCTCTGACATGGAAAACTAACCAGCCGCGAATGAACGCAAAAAACGCGAATTCAAAATGAATTCGCGTTTATTTGTGCGTATTTGCGCCTAAAAACTACTTTGCTGCGGCAATCTTTTCCACCAGCTGCGAATAATCCGTCTTTTCGATCCCGTAAACCTGCTTGTTGAACTCGTCCACCTTCTGCGAGTAGTTCATAGAGCAGAACTTTGGCCCGCACATGGAGCAGAATTTAGCTTCTTTATAGTAGTCATCCGCCAGTGTCTCATCGTGCATGGAGCGGGCGGTCTCAGGATCCAGCGATAAAGCAAACTGCTTTTCCCAATCGAAGGTATAGCGGGCATAGCTGAGCGCGTTGTCGCGGTCCTGCGCGCCGGGGCGATGCCGTGCCAAGTCCGCTGCGTGCGCCGCGATCTTGTAAGCGATGATGCCGTCCTTCACGTCTTTTTCATTGGGCAGGCCGAGGTGCTCTTTGGGGGTGACGTAGCACAGCATCGCTGCGCCGTGCCAGCCGATCATGGCCGCGCCGATGGCGGAGGTAATGTGGTCATAGCCGGGAGCAATGTCGGTAACCAGTGGGCCCAGCGTATAGAACGGAGCGCCGTAGCACCACTCCACTTCCTTATCCACCTGCTCTTTGATCTTGTCCAGCGGCACGTGGCCAGGGCCTTCGATCATGACCTGCACGTCGTGCTCCCAGGCTTTTTTCGTCAGCTCGCCCAGCGTGCGAAGCTCGGCAAATTGCGCTTCATCGCTGGCGTCGGCGATGCAGCCGGGGCGCAGGCCGTCCCCAAGCGAGTAGCTGACGTCATACTTCTTCATGATTTTGGTGATGTCGTCAAAGCGCTCATAAAGAAAATTCTGCTTGTGATGGTGGGCCATCCATTGCGCCAGAATCGCGCCGCCACGGCTCACGATTCCGGTAATGCGCTTGGAGATCAACGGCAGATATTGCACCAACACGCCGGCGTGAATCGTCATGTAATCAACGCCCTGCTGCGCCTGCTCCTCAATCACTTCCAGCATCAGCTCGGCGCTCAGGTCTTCAATGCGCTTCACGCGCGAGACTGCCTCGTAAATCGGGACAGTGCCGATGGGCACAGGCGAATGGCGCAGGATGGCTTCGCGGATCTCGTGTATGCCGCCGCCGGTTGAGAGGTCCATTACAGTATCAGCGCCGTAGTGAACGGCCGTATGCAGCTTGCGCAGCTCTTCGTCCACGTTGGATGTGATAGCGGAATTGCCGATATTGGCGTTGATCTTGCACAGTGAGGCCACGCCGATGGCCATCGGCTCAAGCTCAGGATGATTGATGTTGGCCGGGATGATCATCCGGCCGGCAGCCACTTCATCGCGCACATGCTCCGGCGAGAGCTTTTCCCGTTCGGCGACATAGAGCAGCTCTTCCGTAATGAGGCCTTTGCGGGCAAAATGCATCTGGGAGACGTTGTCATCGCCAGTGCGGGCGGCGTGCTCGCGGCGGCGCGTGATCCACTCTTCACGTGGCCGGGGCTGCTGGGTATTAGGGGTGTGCGGCGTACTCTGGGTTGTGCTCATGGCTTCACCTTAGGATCGGAAACTCTTTATTATACCCGCCATAGAAATGTCGTGTGATCTGGCTCACGCGACTTCAGAACACCTCTTGACCCGCTCAGAAAGCGGGGCTACCCTTGATACAGCCATGTCACAGCAAAGCAACAAATACCTGCGTTTTGGGATCGCCATTACCGTTATTATCCTGGCGCTGGCGTATCTGGCTTACACCGGCGTGCAGGAAGGCAAGAGCTACTACGTCACGGTGAAGGAGCTTCATGCGCAGGATAATGCTAAGTTCTATAACAAACATCTTCGCCTGGTAGGAAATGTGCAGCCCGGCTCCATTCGCCAGGTAGGCACCAGCGCAGACTTTGTTCTTGTCGACAATGGCGAAACCCAGCGTGTGAGCTACAAAGGCAGTGAGCCGCCGCCGGACACTTTCAAAGACAATGCCCAGGCGTTGGCGATCGGCGAGTTCGGGCCTGATGGCGTATTTCACGCGAAGGAAGTCCAGGCAAAGTGCGCATCGAAGTACGCCACTCCTGAGCAACAGCAGCAGTCCGCGCCTGCTCAACCCCAGTCGAAAGGATACTGAGGTCCCCGCTGCCCACCCCTGACACACTTCCCGTACGAATTGAAAACGTCTCCAAGATTTATGGCCGCACGGCGGCAGTAAGAAAAATTTCTCTCGAGCTGCCGGCGGGACGGTTCTATGTTCTGCGCGGCGAAAATGGCGCCGGTAAATCAACGCTTCTGCGGATGATCGCCGGACTCAACGAGCCGACCGAGGGCTCGATTTTCATCTTTGGCACGCCCAATCGCGAAGCGCTGAGCGAAATCGGCTACATGGCGCACGCCCCGCTGCTTTATGACGAATTTGATGGCATGGAGAACCTGCGCTTTTTTGCGCGGCTCTACGGGATCGACTCAGACAAGCCGCTGATTGAGGCAATGCAGCGCGTGGGGCTTGATCCGGCTTTGTCGCGGCGTGTAGGGCAATATTCGCAGGGGATGCGTCAGAGGTTGTCATTAGCGCGGGCCATCTTTCATTCTCCGCGATTGCTGCTGCTGGACGAGCCATTTTCCAACGTCGATCCTGAATCTGCTTTGCAAATTGCCAAGCTTCTGGCAGCAATGCGCAACAGCGGAAACACCATTATCTTGGTTACACATCAGATTGGGCTACTGGCCAATCTGGCTGACGAGTACCTGATGCTCTCCCGCGGACAGCTTGTGGATCGCGGCATGATGCATAAGGCTGAAGCATGAGAGGCGCCTGACCATGTCCACGCTGCGGCTCATCTGGATCAACGTCGCCAAAGACCTGCGCCTGGAGTGGCGCTCGCGCGATGTGCTGAACTCCATGCTGTTTTTCTCGTTGTTGGTGGTGGTGATTTTCAGTTTTGCTTTCAGCCCCACAGCGGAAGAGTCGCGCAGGATGGCCGGCGGGCTGATCTGGACCGCGTTTCTGTTCTCTACCGTAATGGCGCTCAACCAGTCCTGGGCGCGCGAACTGCGAAATGGCGTGCTGGACGCCTACCGGGTCTCACCTGCGCCGCCTGAGGCGCTGTTCTTCGGCAAGTGCTTAGGTAACTTTATTTTGGTGATGCTGCTGGAATGCCTGATGGTCCCGCTTTTTGTGGTCTTTTACAATTTAAGGTCAGTGGGGCCGGTGTGGCAGCTGGTGATTGTTTCGCTGCTGGGAACCTGGGCGCTGGTGGTGAACGGAACATTCTTCGCCGCCATGTCCATCCGGACGCGCAACCGTGAGCTGATGCTTCCTCTGCTGCTGCTGCCGATCTCGATTCCCGCGGTGGTCACAATGGTGACCGCCACAACGGATGTGCTCACCGGCGAAGCTTCTCCGGTGAGCGGAATTAAGTTTCTCGCAGGTTATTGCGTGGTGTTTACCACCGCGTGCTTCCTGCTATTTCAAACGGTGTTGAACGCAGAATGAGATCGCCAATCTTTTACATACTGCTGCTGATCACGCTCGGCCTGCTGGGCTGGGGCACCTACCAGGCACTCGTAGTTGCTCCTCCGGAAGCAACCATGGGCGACGCGCAACGGATTTTTTATTACCACGTGCCGGCGGCGACTGCTGCCTCCATTTTGTTCTGGGGCAATTTTGTCGCTTCGCTCTGGTATCTGTGGAAGCGCAGCCCTGTGGCCGATGCGCTGGCCGTCGCTGGTGCCGAGGTCGGCGTGGTGTTCTTTGGAGTAGTCCTAATCAGCGGTCCGATCTGGGCGCGCTATGCCTGGGGCACTTTCTGGGTGTGGGACGCCCGGCTGACCACCAGCTTGATTCTGTGGTTGCTCTATGTCAGCTATCTCATTCTTCGCAGCTCGTCTGAAGCGGGCTCAACATCCGTTCTGGCAGCTTCTCTGGCTGTATTTGCGGCGCTGGATATGCCGATCGTTTATATGGCGAACCGCTGGTTCCGCACCAGCCATCCGCAGCCGATGATCGGTACGCCGAACCTCAATCCTGACATGCAAAAAGTGCTGTTGTGGAACATGCTGGCGTTTACGATGTTTGCGCTGATGATTGCATGGTTCCGTTATGAGCTGGAGCGCACCAGCCAGAAGATCAACCAACTCCATATCCAGAAAGCTGCGCAACACGGCAGCATGGCAATGATTCTGCCGCTCCTGTTCCTCCTTCAGGATGAGAAGCTCCTCCGCGAAAAGATGGTGCAGCACCACTACATGGTCGCCGGGTATATTGCAGTTTGGACGATCTATATAAGCTACCTGCTATTCCTGTTTGCCAAGCTAAGACGGCTGCTGCGTGAGAGCGCAGAGGTGGGACTAAAAGACGAGGCTTAACGACTACTAGAGTTATCGTCTGATTCTGGCAAAAAGCTCTGAAAGCACTAGCCGGATGGGAGTGCCTGAGATCTCGAATTCAGTGGCCTCTAGAAAACCGGAAGAGGTACAGTCATATCCTCTGTGAGTTGTGGGGTCGAGTACCCAAATGTGGCCTACACCAAAGTCCCGGTAATCGTTAACGCGTTCCTGCATGCGCCGTAATGTGTCCTCAGGCGAAAGTATCTCAATGCATGCCAATGGCGGCTTGGTAAGGATCTGCTCCACTGGTTCATCAAGTGAGACCAGGCAAATATCAGGTACGCGGTACTTCGTAGCTGAAATGCGCATGCGCTGTTCAGGAAGAACTTCTATGCGCCAGTCTTCCTGATGTTGGCCAAACCAGAGGATCAGAGCTGCCTGTAAAGCTGCATGGTCATGCTCACCCACATTACGCTCCTCGACCCGGCCATCAATATAATCGCGATCCGGACGGTAGCTGGTATTGAGGTATTCGCCCAGCGAAATTGAGGTTGTGCTTGACACAACAAACTCCCAATAAGTTCATGATACTTCATTTACTTTGTTTCAAATGCATTCTTTAGTCTTTGTCTTTCGATGCGGTCATAGCTTCCGCCGGGTGAATCCACCAGCCCAGGATTTACTTCCATCCCGCCTATTCCTTCCACGCATCTTCTCTGGTATCCTCATAAGTTTTTATTTAGGAAGTAAAAATCATGCCGGAACAGCGGGGCAGGCAGCATCATCGGGAGCGCGTGGGAGAGACGCTGAAAGAAGAGATCAGCGTCATTATTGAAGGCGAGTTGGGTGACCCGCGCATTGCCCTGTGCACCGTTACTGAGATCGCACTGGCTCCTGACGGCAAGAGCGCCCGAGTATTTATTGAGGTCGCAGGGGACGAGCGTGAAGCCGAGCAGACGCTGAAGGCGATCAACGCCGCCAAAGGCTATATCCGTCATGAACTGCTGGTGCGGCTGGGCGTACGGCACGTGCCTGATCTGATTTTCGTGCTCGACCGCTCACAGGAGTATGGCTCCAGGATTGACGATATCCTGGGCCGAATCAAAAAGCGCAGAAAGTGAAAGGTATGGACCAGCTCGAGAGGGTCTTACAGGAGATCGAACAGCGCCGCCATTTTCTGGTGACGTCACATGCACGGCCTGATGGCGACGCCATTGGGTCAGCGCTCGCCCTGGCCCTGATCCTGCGCAAAATGGGAAAAAATTCTGAGGTTGTGCTGGGTGATAGCGTCCCAGTGATCTACAAGGTTCTGCCGCATGCCGATGACATTGTTCACGCTTCTCATGTGAACGGCAATTGCGATGCCGCAATCGTTCTGGAATGCGACAGCATTCAGCGCACTCGTCTGCAGGGGCTGGAGCACTGCTTCCTCATCAACATTGATCACCACGTCAGCTCCAGGGAATTTGCCCATGTCAACTGGATCGACCCCAGGGCCGTGGCGACTGCTGAGCTTGTCTTTCGCCTGGCCCAGGCTGCGCGCGTGAAGCTTACGCCGGAGATCGCAACCTGCCTCTACACGGCTCTGCTCACTGACACCGGCTCTTTCTGCTATGCGGGCACCAATGCCTGCACTTTCGAGCTGGCCAAATATCTGGTGGAGCACGGCGCCGATCCGGGGAGGATCGCGCAGAATGTTTATTTCTCCAGCCCAACCTCAAAAATGCGCCTGCTGGGTGCAGCGCTCACGCGCCTGCAGCGCGACGGTGCCGTTACCTGGATGTACGTCTCCCGGCAGGATATGGAGCGCTGCGGCGCACTCGATGAAGACTGCGAAGGCCTGGTCAACTATGCCTTGGGCATTGCCGGGGTTGAGGTAGCGATCTTTTTCCGTGAAGTTGCGAATGACCGGATTCGCGTCAGCATTCGCAGCAAGGGCGCTGTGAACGTCGCGCAGATTGCGGAGAAGTTCGGCGGCGGCGGCCACGAATGCGCCGGTGGCTTTTCTACGGCGGGTCCAGTCCAGGCCGCAGCTGAGCGCGTGCTTGCTGAACTTCGCGGCAAGGTGCCGAATACCAGTACTTAGTATTGGTACTTAGTCGTACGCTCGCGCCCATCTCGCTGGACGTTGTGGCGTTTTGTGGCCGATGCTGTTTTAATCTTCCATACACACTAAGTACTAAATACCAAATACAGCCTTCATGATTGATCGCAATAAGTTACTACTCATGCAGCTTGGCCTGGTGCTGGCCATCTGCTATTTCTTCTTCTTTTTCGGACTTGGAGCCTTCGGTCTTGTTGGCGCTGACGAGCCCCGTTACGCGCAGATCGCACGTGAGATGCTCGCTCACCATGACTGGATTGTTCCCACACTGAACGGCAAGCCGTGGCTGGAAAAACCCGTACTGCTCTACTGGAAGATGATGAACAGCTACGCGCTCCTGGGCGTTTATGACTGGGCTGCGCGCGTGCCTGCTGCAGCGCACGCTGTGGCGCTGGTCCTGGCGATCTTCTTCTTCATGCGCCGCTTCCGTTACACCAGCGAGCTCGATGCCGCCATGATCGCCGTTTCTTCAGCCGGAATGATCGGTTTTGGCCGCGGCGCCTCCACGGACATGCTGCTCTCCGCCCATTTTGCTTTTGCCATGATGTGCTGGTGGACCTGGCATCAGACGGGAAAGAAGCTGTGGCTGCTCTTGTTCTATGGCTTTCTGGGATTCGGAGCGCTGGCCAAAGGCCCCGTTTCTCCGGCGCTGGCGGTGCTGGTAATCGGAATTTATGCAGCTTCGCGCCGCGAAGGAAAAATCTTTCTCCGCACTCTATCTATACCGGGGTTTTTGCTGTTTTTTGCCATCGCGCTGCCCTGGTATCTGGCCGTTCAGCATCGCGTCCCGCAGTTTTTCCGCGTCTTTTTTCTGGAGCACAATCTTGAGCGCTTCGGCACGAACCTTTACCAGCATTCGCAGCCATTCTGGTATTACATTCCCGTATTTGTGCTGGCTACTTTGCCCTGGACCGTGTTCACCTTCCCCGCTCTTGTAGATGCAGGCCGAAATTGGATCAGGCGGTTACGAGAAAAAGCTGAACCAGCCGCCAACACGACATTTGATGACGGCCTGACCAGCTTTCTCTTCGTCTGGACTCTTGTCCCGATCATCTTTTTCAGCATCTCCCGCTCCAAGCTACCGGGTTACATTCTGCCCGCCATCCCTGCCGCCGTGCTGCTTACGGCGGAGTATCTCCACCGAGCCGAAACGGTATCGCGCCTTAAAATTGCCCTGCATGCCTTGGTTTGTGCTGTTCTGCTTGTCTCCGCGCTGCTAGCTCCATTCGCGATCATCAAAATTCAGCCGCCCTCTGCAATTGGGCTTGGCATGGCGATCACCGGCGGCGTTATAGCAGCACTTGTAGTGCTGATGGTCCGCCGCGAAGGTGTCCGAGTCCTGCACTTTGTCACACTCGTTCCAACAGTCCTGGCGGTGGCCTTTCTTCTGCGCCCGGCAGCGCCGGTCATAGACAAAACTCAATCAGCCCGGGCCATTCAGGCAGAGCTAAGCCGCCACGTTCCTGACAATGCTACAGTCGCAACATTCAACGTCAAACGTGACATCGCTTACGGCCTGGACTTCTACCGCAATCAGCCGATCTCGCATTATGAGGCGGAAGGTCCGGCCGACATGCCTGCGGGAATCCCTGCTGGCGAGCATGTTGTTGTAGCGAAACAGGGAAGCATTGGAGCGGTGCAGGCCGTGGTGGGTGACAGGACGGTAACCTACGTTGGCAAATTTCCTCCCCGCCAGCTGGAATTCTTTCTTGTGGGCCCGGCCAAATAGACAGGTGACGCATCGGGTTCCTACTGCCTTGGTTCCTGAGGCAGATACAGGCTTTGAATAATTTCAGCCTCAAGGCTAGACTCTTACCTCGCCGCGGGTTTACCGTTATTGTTGCGCGGCAAGGGAATTGCCCATGGGCCTGCATACCCCGATTGAGACACACCGGACCCATCATCCTTTTGGCGTGGAGATTCTGGATCTCAGGCACTTCAGCTCACACCACCTGCGTCCGCTGCTGGAGCAGGAGACGCTGCTGTGGGCGCAGATGATGTCCTGGGACTATCGTCCTTCCGCCGAGATGATCCTCCGTTATATTGATTCCAAAATCCTGCCCGGCTATGCCGCAGTTGAAGATGGCCAAATTGGCGGCTACGCGTTTTTTGTCTATGAAGGCAGCAAGGGCGTCATCGGTGATCTATACGCCGATGATTCCATTCGCATCTCCGGAGACAAAGTTGAGCATCGCCTTGCAACGCACGTTATCAGCACCCTGCAATCATCTCCGGGCATCCAGCGCATTGAAGCCCAGCTTCTTCCTCACGAATCCGGCGTTCTGACCGCGCCTTTTTTAGCAGAAGGCTTCCGGCAGTTTCCGCGCCTTTTTATGACGCTGCCGCTCAGGAATGGTGTGCGCCCGCAGATTTCTTCTTCAGCTGACATTGAATTCCGCCGCTGGGTAGAGCAGGATTTTCAGCCTGCTGCCGCCGTCATTACCACTGCGTATCGCGGGCATATTGATTCTGACATCAACGATCAGTATCGCAGCCTGAACGGCTCGCTGCGCTTCCTGAATAACATTGTGCGGTTTCCTGGCTGCGGAGTCTTTGACGGCAACGCTTCATTTGTCGCCTTGCACAAGCCCACGCGCTCGATAGCCGGCCTGCTCCTGTGCTCGCGCGTGCGAGAAGACGTTGGCCACATTACGCAGGTCTGCGTTCTGCCGGAGCATCGTGGACGCCGTATCGGCGAATCGCTGATCGGGCTGTGCACGCAAGAGCTGCGCACCCGGAACTTCCTTGGCCTGAGCCTGACTGTGACTGAAGCCAACCATGGCGCCGTGGAGCTTTATCGCCGCCTTGGTTTTGAGACTCGCCGGCGGTTTGATGCCTTCGTTTGGGAGGCATGAACTTTGTGGCACAGGCCACCTGTCTAGCGAAAAAACTGAAACCCGATCAGCAGTCACAGAAAAAGAAAACGGCACAGACAGGAGCATCTGTGCCGCAAAGTATAGCTAAGTAAAGCTTAGTTTCTCGTCACAGTCATCGTTGACTTAAACGTCGCTCCGGAGCTGTCCCATCCCTGAATCGTAATCTGATGGTTCCCAGAGGAGATGGAGAGAGTTGTGTCAACCGCACTCGTGGATGTTTTGTATTTCAGCACACCATCGAGATAAACCTGTGTGGCGACAACCGGATATCCAGAGGATGCCGTACCTGTCGCCCGCACCTGCGAATTCGTAGTCGAGCTAAAAGTAGGGCTGGTGATTGTGACAAACTGCGGCTTCACCACTACTGTTTTTGTCGTACTGGAAGATGCGCCCAGATTATCCGTGACCGTGGTTTTTACCGCATATGTTCCGGCAAGCTTGTATTGATGTGAGGCCGCGCTTGCAGCTACCAACGTCCCATCTCCGAAGTCGATGGTCGTGCTGGCAATTGATCCGTCCGGATCACTGGAGCCCGCAGCTGATGCAGTGATTGAACCGCCCACCAGAATTGATCCCGAGCTGACACTCAGAGCTGCTATCGGCGTCTGGTTGGTTGCGGTAACGCTCAGCGTCTGTGAGAAGTTTCGGCCTGCGTTGTCCCAGCCTTTCACCACCAGCGTATGCGCTCCCGAACTCAGCGTGAGTGTTGTATCCAGATTTGCCGCACTGACCTGATAGGCCAAAGCTGAATCCAGATAAATCTGCATGGCCGTAACTGGGTTTCCGGAGAAGCCGCTGGCAACAACGTGCACCTGCGAAGCTACGCTGGAACTGCTTGCCGGGCTGCTCACGATCACCTCTGGCGCTTTCACCGTTACAGTTGTGCTGGCGCTTGAAGAAACGCCGAGATTGTCCGTGACCGTTGCGGTAATCGTGTAGGTCCCGGCAGCAGCGTAATTATGCGTGGCCGTAACCGCGCTGGCGCTTGTGCCGTCGCCAAAATTGAGGACCGTGCCGGCGATTGTTCCATCAGGATCAGAAGAACCTGCCGCGCTGATGCTCACGCTAACTGGACCATAAGCTGACGCAGGAGTGGCTGAAATCACAGCTACTGGCGGCTTATCTGGGGCGCTCACCACAACGGTTGCTGATTTCGAGGAAGAAGCGCCAAGATTGTCTGTAACAGTCGCCGTGACCGTGTAAGTCCCCGGAGTGCTATAGACATGGCCGGCGCTCGCCGCATTTACCGTCGCACTGCCATCGCCAAAGTTGATGCTGGTTGAAGCAATGGTTCCATCAGGATCGCTCGAGCCCACGGTTGACGCGCTGATAGTAACGGGCGCAATCCCACTGGAAGGCGTAACGCTCAATGCTGCGATAGGCGGCTGGTTAGGAGCAGGAGCAGTAACCACCACGCTGGCCGACTTTTGTGAAGACGCGCCTAAATTGTCGGTGATCGTGGCTGTAATGGTGAAAGTTCCCGCCGCGTTGTAAACGTGGCTGGCAGTCGCCATGCTCGACGGCGCACTGCCATCACCAAAATCAATGCTTACCGAGGCAATTGTTCCATCAGTATCAGTTGAGCCAGCAGTTGACGCGTTCACCGTTACCGGAGAAATGCCGCTTGAGGGAGTTACGCTCAATGCTGCCACCGGCGGCATATTGGGCACTGTAAGCTGGATGCCGGCTGACATTTTGTTCGTCAGTGAAGGTTTGCCTATCGCTTCCACGTACACAATGTAATTGCCGGAATTAAGGCTGAACTGCGCCAGGTCCAATGATGTTGCGCTGGTAGGAACATCCGCCAGGCTCATCAGGTTCTCGCCATCCTGCGATGCAAAGACGGTGAAATGGTCCACCGTATTCATCTGCCCGGTGATACTCCATGAAACCACGGTTCCAGTAACGCTGGCTGAGACAGTTACGCAGTTGTCAATTCCGGTCTCGATCTCGGTGGCTTCTTCATAGTCGTTCCAGGTCACAAGCTGGATGCCCAGCATCTGCTTTGCGGCGGAATAATAGCTGTTTGCATCTGCAACGCTTTTGAGCCAGGTCTGGCCGCATTGCTGATCAATGACGCGGCCCGTTCCCCACAACGCCAGCGTGTCATTAAACCCCTTGTAACCGGATCCCGTAGAGTAAGCAGAGGGGAAAGAGGTAAGCGCTGTCTTGTAGTAGCCGTTGAGATAATTCAGGCCCATCAGGTTCGTTGAGCTGACCGTTTCAGGCGCCACCCAGGAAAATGCCCCGCTGGTCTGTGCCGCCGTAAACCCGCTGCCATTGCGGAAGATGAACATCGGATTATTGGCTACCCCGGCGCGGACCCGCGTCCAATCAATGCTGTAAGCTTCGTGTCCGAAGAAGTAGAACACCGGCTGGGTCCCCGAGATAAGATAAGCCGGAGAATTCGAATAAATGGTGACGGCGTAATTCAGGTCGTCAATCAGCGTCTGCGTAACATCGCAACCCACTGTGATCGAACAAGTCTTGAGCGCGCCTGCATCATGCATGATGGCAAAGTTGAAGCCCGGATGCAGCTCTGCTTCGTGCATGAATGAGAGCACGGCCTGGTTGTAAGAGGCAAAATGCTTGCTGAAAGTTCCGCGGCCGTACCAGTCAATAATGGCCCCATCCAACCCGCGGCTGATCATGTCATTGACCTGCTTCTGGATCTGCAACGTGTCCGTGGAGATATAGCCCACATTCATGTGGTCGCCAAAGCCGAACCATGGCATGAAATGCGCATAGATTTTGGTTGTAGAACCGGGATAAAGCAGGCTGCGTGTAGGAACTTTGCTGATATTTGACGCGCCTAAGTTCCCGTTGGTCTGCGTTACGAATGTAGCTGCAGTGCTTGTATTGTTTGACGTTTCAGCCGTGAGTGTCGTGGTGGCCTTAAACGTTGTCCCGGCAAATACCGGCAATGAGAAAAACAAAAAAAATGCGAGTCGAACCCGATTCAACATACACGCCCCCTTGATTCCTGGCCCGATAACTATCCCGGGCCAAGTACTTCATCGGCGAAACAAACAGAAGATTGCTTTGGAATTTGCCTGTGAGTTTATGTTGAAACGAGCCTTAATCCCTATCCAGAGAACGCTGTAGGTTCTTGGATGATTTACCTTAGTGAGTTACGGAGAATGTCCGGTCAGTGCAGGTTAGGAGGTAAGTACATGTCCAAAAAGTCAGTTCCTGCATCTGTACAGGACAACGCCGCAGCTGCGATTTGCTTCTAACTCTTCGGCCAGCATAGGATTATTTTGTGTCTTTACCAAAACCAAGCGGGGAAGGGCATATGAGCGCACAGCCGAAGATGGAGACTCCCAAAATTCCGGCGGAAATCAACAACAAACTAAGGGCCCTTGCGCACGACCTTAGCAATTCCGTCGAGACGATTATGCAGGCCTCTTATCTGCTCGCTCAGTCAAAGCTTGATGACAGCAGTAAGAAGTGGGCAGACCTGATCGACAAAGCCAGCCGCGATTGCGCCAAGATCAACCGCGAAATCCGCGATATTCTGCGCGCCAGTATTTAGCTTTAATTAAGCTGCCCGCCAGGGCCGCATTGTGTGTGCCCTGAGATAATCCTGCGCATTGCGATAGCCTTCCAGCGTTCCCACATCCATGTATGTCTCGCCGGAAAATCTGCCTCGCACCACATTGCCTGCAGCGATAAATGCGTTCAACAGATCTCCAAGATATTCATCACTGCGGTGGCGCGACTCCCACAAGAGCTTCAGCCGGTGGAAAGCCTCACCGGTGGTCGTGACTGCGCCCCAAATCCAGTTTGATCGTGCGTTCTTGCTCTTGACCTGCACTTCCTGGACGTAGCCGGGATCGTCACATACCACTGCATCGAAGACTGAAGGATCCTGCACAGGGAACAAGATCAGGTTGCAATCGGCATCATCGGCTGAAAGCGCAGGCAAATAGGCATTTTCGGGAAACCAGATCGTATCTGGCAAGCCGATCAGCACATGATCATGATGCCTGGCAAAGGGCTCTGCGCGAAAGAGCGCATCGCAAAGGCCGCGCGGAGCCTGCTGTACCACATAGAAGATCTCGGCTGCATAATTTCGCTCCGCGTAATACTCAATGATGTCAGTCTTTTCCGCTGAGATGATCATGCAAATCTGGTCTGCCCCGGCGGCGATCATACGCTCCACCAGATACTCTGAGACGGCCTTGGGACGCTCCACGCATTCCACCAGCCGAGAGCCCACAGGCAGCAGTTCTTTGGAACATCCAAGCGGCTGAATGCGCTCGCCTGAGCCGGCTGCGGGAATGATTCCAATCATGAGGCCACCCCTCTTTCTATATGGGCTGTATCCAGGCTGCGGGCTTCTTCCAGGTACTGCAGCAGCTGGCGCGCCCGCACCTCGCCTGTGTGCTCCTCCAGCGTCCGCTGGCGGGCATGGGCAGCCATGGATTGCAAAATGCTCTCCGGCAATTTCAGCGCTTCTTCCACGTCCTCTGCTCGCGCTACCACCCGCAGTTCGCGCTCCGGATCAAAAAATGCTTCCAGCCCCTGCCATGAGTCTGTGATGAGCGGTGTACTGCAAGCAGCAGCCTCAAAGAACCTTCCGGACGGGCACCAGCCGTTTGCGGCCATCTCACCGCGCGTCAAGTTGAGCGTGATTCTGGAAGAGGAGTAGAAGCGCGGATGGTCCGGCGGGGCTACATGCTCAATCCAATGCACGTTTGGCGGCCACTGCCAGTGCCACGGGTATAACGAACCGGCGAGAAGAAATTTCTTTTCAGGATGCCGGCGCGCCGGCTCCAGCAGCAACTCGTTGAGCTTTTCCTGCCGGTCAGCCGAGTACGTGCCCATATAACTGAGATCACAAAAAAAATCACTGCCTGGCTGTGCACGCAGGTAGTCGTCAGGATCAACGCACCCATAAAGCGGGCGCACTAGACGTGCGCCATATTTTTTTTCAAGCCTGTCCAGAACCTTTCCGCCGGTAAAGGAGAGGACCAAGTCGAATTCTGCTAACTGCTCAGGTCGCAGATACTCGACTCCTGTCTCTTCCATGTTCCTGAGAGTGATCGGCGTATCCAGATCGTAAAAGACACGCAGGGAGCGCGGAAGGTCGAGCACTTCATCGTTGATGAGTTGGCCTTCCGGCAGGAAGCTGGCGGTGATCACCGCATCGGAAACCCTTGCAACCGTAAGCGCCTGATTGCGAATCTCTGCCCAGCTTGAGTAGAGCGTCAGGCGACAGTAATGGCAGGAATCGAAGTCGCGCCGAGAGCTGTAATAAGGAACGTCTTTCTCAAAAAAATGGACTTCATGGCCCATGCGGTCCAGGGCGCGAATAATGGCGCGATAAGGTGTAGCGTGCCCATTACCCCAGGAGGAGGAAATGGTCAGGCCAAAGATCGTAATTTTCATTGTTACTGTCGCTGTGCTCCAAATCCCTGCTTGATTTGTGATGTTGCCGGAGCCAGAGCTGTTGCCGTGAACTTTTTCCTCTCCCGCATGCAGGGAAACCGGTTTACACTGCAATGAACGAACATGGCGGAAGATGGCATACTGAACTCGAGAACGCCCGCTCGTGAAATCCTTAGGGAATCACAGGCACAGCCTGAGCGACGGCCCGACCTCTCCAGCTATTGTCCAAACTGCGGCTCGCAGATGCGCGACTCGCGCTGCAAGATGGTATGCAAGACTTGCGGTTTCTTTCTGAGCTGCAGCGATTTTTACTGATCATTTCAACCCCGTAGACGCGGAGAAATTATTCTTCAGGCGAACAACGAGCATTTTGTTTTAACCAGTCAAGGCCCATGTGCAGTTCTTCGTTTGAATTCCAGTGAAGGCACAAACATTCTCACGCTGGCCCGCATTCGAGCCTTGCTTTCTGCCGTTCAACAGTTGCAGATTGAAGCCGCAGGCGGTCAACTCAAGGCCCTGATCATCACCGGGAATGAAAAGTTTTTCTCAGCCGGGGCCGATTTGAATGAAATCTCGCAGCTCAACGGACCGGCAGCTTTCGAGTTTTCCCGATATGGCCAGGCGCTTATGTCAGCGGTTGATCGCCTTCCGGTCCCGGTTTTCGCGGCCATTCGCGGCTATTGCATGGGCGGAGGCATGGATCTGGCGCTCGCCTGTGACTATCGGATAGCTGCGCCAAGCGCGATGTTTGGGCATCGCGGCGCCAGCCTGGGAGTGATTACCGGCTGGGGCGGCACACAGCGCCTGCCACGGCTCATCGGCAAGGCGCGAGCACTGCAGATGTTTTTATTGGCGGAGATGGTGCCGGCGGAAGCGGCCTTCAACATCGGGCTGGTGAATGCAATTGCGGAAGATCCAGTGTCAGCGCTGCTGCATCGTCTATTATCTGCCCGACTGGACGCTGCGTGTCCGCAACTTTGAGGCGATGACTCCAGGCCAAAATATTCCCGCGAAGAGAAGAAACGGGATTGCAGTCAGGATCAATGCCGCTAATCCTGCATGCTTCCAGTGAAACTGGAAGAGTGAAAACAGATAAAGTATCAGCGCCGGCACAGCAATCAGCCCGGAAAAGAGAAGACCTAGGCCATGCGTCTGCCGAATCCTGCGCTTTCTTTCCCGCTCTGACAAGTGGTCCCACTCCACAGCGCCGGTTCGATATTGACGCCCACAAGCGCATGTAAAGGTTTCCGGCCCCATCGGTATCCAGGTATGGGCGCGACCGGGCGAAAACTGCCTGGTAACGTCTCTCTGGCAGTCATCACACAGGTAAACATCGGCGCGCTCCGGAAAAGCGCTGGCAGGCCGCTGAATTTTTCTCTTCGATAAGTTCAGACTATCCACTTCATTCCGCTCGGAACACAACCTGCCCGCTCACTACCGTCGCCATTACCTTACCTTGTAATTGCCAGCCATCAAACGGCGAGTTTTTTGATTTTGAGTGCGACTGGGCAGCGCGGAAGGCCCATTTCTTTGCTGGATCGAAGATCGTAACGTCGGCTCTGGCTCCAGCCTGAAGAGTTCCGCGACCTTGTAATCCTATTACGCGAGCTGGTCCGGTAGAGAGCAGTTCGACAATACGACGCAACGGAAGGTTGTGCCGGTGATGCAGGGTTGAGATGCACAGGCCCAGCGCGGTCTCAAGTCCAGTGATGCCGAAGGGTGCACGGTCAAACTCCTGGTTTTTCTCATGCGCGGCATGCGGAGCATGGTCAGTGGCAATGCAGTCTATCGCGCCATCGGCCAGGCCGGCGATGAGCGCCTCGCGGTCGGCATGTGAGCGAAGCGGAGGATTCATTTTGAAATTCGTGTTGTACTCGGCAATATCCTCGTCCAGAAGTGTGAAGTGGTGTGGTGTGATCTCGCAGGTTACGCGGAGGCGGTCGCGCTTGGCTTTGCGAACTGCACGCAATGCGGCAGCAGTCGAGAGATGCGCCACGTGGTAACGGCCCCTGGTTTCCGCAGATAAACGAATGTCCCGCTCCACCATAGAGCTTTCTGCTTCGCTGGGCCAGCCGCGGAGTCCCAGGCGAAATGCCGTTGGCCCGGTATTCATTACAGAACCTTCGGTTATGCGTGTGTATTCTGCGTGCTGGATGACCGGCATGTTCAGAGCCGCGGCCGCAACCAGCGCCTGACGCATGATCTTGTCGTCGAGAATGGGTTTGCCATCATCGGTCAGCGCCACTGCTCCTGCGCGCTTGAGCGCAGTAAAATCGGTGAGCTGCTCGCCCCGGCTGCCGATCGTCGCTGCAGCCACAGGAAAAACATTGACCTGTGCGCCGCGAGCAGGATCCATCATCCAGCGCGTGATCTCCGCAGAGTCATTCACAGGACTGGTATTCGGCATCGCGCAGACGGAAGTAAATCCGCCTGCAGCAGCGGCCATTGTTCCGCTGGCAATCGTCTCCTTGTGCGACTGCCCCGGTTCACGCAGGTGAACGTGGATATCAATGAAGCCGGGCGCGACCACCAAGCCACGCGCATTGAATGTCTCGTCGGCTTTGCCGCGGAGCTTGCCTGCAGCAGCGACCTCAGCCACACGGCCATCTTTCAGCAACAGGTCATACTTGCCCTCGAGCTGCTGAGAAGGGTCAATGAAAAGACCATTGCGAATTGCGAGGCTTCCTGGCTTCATGCAGAAAAACCTTTCGCCGCAGATGAACGCTGATGAACGCTGATTTTTTTCCTTTCATTTTCAAAAGCGAGGCGTCTGATCTGAGGTTTCGGCCCGAAATTCAACAGAAGACCAATTTCGATTTCCGTAGAGCGCAAATAATGCAGCAATTGGGCTTCATGGGAAGAGTCAAGCGCTTTGCAAGCCTTAAGCTCCAGCAGTACAACGCCATTCACTACAAGATCGGCATCATAAAAGCCAATTTGTTGACCATGAAACCAAACTGGAATTGAAGCTTGCTGCTGAAATGCAATTCCACGTTCTCTAAAAATCACCATCATAGCTTCTTCGTAAACTTTTTCGAGAAACCCGGCTCCTAACTCGTTATAAACCTCATAAAAAATACCAATAATCTGTTCAGTCAATTCTGAATATTTATATCTGCGTTCATCTGCGTTTATCTGCGGCGAACTCATGTCACGCCACCCCCAGACAGATCGCCAGAATCGCCATTCTCACATAAACACCGTTATGCACCTGCTCTTCGATCACTGATTGAACGCCGTCGGCCACTTCGCTCTGGATTTCCATGCCGCGGATCATTGGCCCGGGATGCATCACCAGGGCATCACTCTTCGCCAGCTTCAGACGCTCGGGCGTGAGCTGGTAATGGGCAATATAACTGTCGGCGTCCAGCTTAAGGCCGAGAAGCCGCTCTTTCTGCACACGCAGCATCATGATCACATCGGCTTTTCTCGCTGCTTCCTCCACGTGGCGGCTGACCTTTACTCCGGATGCAAGCCCGGCTGCGTAATCCGGCAGCAGCTCGGGTGGGCCGCAGAGCACAATCTGTGCCCCAAATTTTGATAGCAGATGAACGTTGGAGCGCACCACGCGGCTATGTTGAATATCGCCGATCATGGTGATGCGCAGCCCCTTCAGCGATTTCTTGTGGCGCAGAATGGTGTATGCATCAAGCAGCGCCTGCGAAGGATGTTCATGCATGCCGTCGCCGGCATTGATGATAGGTACGCGCAGATTGCGCGCAAGCACATGCGGCGCACCGGACGAGGGATGCCGCACGACGATGCAGTCCGAACCCAGCGCCTGCAGGGTCTTGCCGGTATCCACCAGCGACTCGCCTTTTTCGATGCTGGAGGCTGTAGCGCTGATGACAGATGTATGCGTACCGAGCAGCTTCGCAGCAAATTCAAACGAGACACGAGTTCGTGTGGAGGCCTCGTAAAACAACAGCGCAATGCGCTTTCCCCTAAGCAGAGGCCGGGGGGCGCGCGAGTGCATGCGCCGCGCCAGCTTTAAAAAAGAGGTAATTTCATCTGCCGAGAGGTGCTCGAGTTCGAGTAACGAGCGTGTGCGCGGCATTGATTAAGAAGTACGCTCCACCAGCAGTACCTGCTCTTCCTTATCAATTTCAGAGAGTTTTACCTCAATAATTTCCTGGTCCGTAGTCTGCACGGTGCGTCCCACGAAGGCAGCCTCGATCGGCAGCTCACGGTGGCCGCGATCAATCAGCACGCAGAGCTGCACGCGGCGCGGTCGTCCGTGGTCGAATAGTGCGTCCAGAGCGGCCCGAACCGTGCGTCCGGTATAGAGAACGTCGTCCAGCAGGATTACGTTTTTATCCACAATGTCAGTTCCCAGCGGCGTGGCTTTGGTAATGACCGGCGTGGCGCCTACGGTGGAGAGATCGTCGCGGTAGAGCGTAATGTCCAGGGTGCCGACCGGCACCGGTGTTTTTTCAATCTGCTCAATCAGGCCGGCCAGGCGCGTAGCCAGAGGCACCCCGCGACGTTTGATGCCAACCAGCACCAGGTTTTCAACGCCGTTGTTTTTTTCCACGATCTGATGGGCCAGGCGCACCAGTGTCCGCTCGATCTCCGAGCCGGACATGAGTCGCCCTTTCACGACAAGGTTAGGCAAACGTGTGGAAGCACTGTTCATGGTCACCGCATGATATCCGATAGGAATGGAATGCGCCAAGGTCGTCACAGCCGATTTTTGCTCGGCGAGGCCATGAGCGCTCCGCTGACCATTCCAACAATCTCAAAGACGATAAGTAAGACGAACAAAGTAAACCCTGTAATAACGATAAACCCTGTATTGGTAGTAAACCACAGCATTGCCTGCTGAACCTGGGGATCAGGATTTCTCGCAGCCATTTCTTGAATCCTGGCGAGCAGTGGCTCGCGATTCAGCGAGATTGTTGCCAAAAAGAAGATGAGAAAAGCGAGAAAGCTGAGCAGCGCCATAAACGCGCCCAACCGCGCACCTTGTCCGGAACGCAGACCGCCGGGATGGTAAACCCGGTAGCGAGCAATAATTCTTCGCAAGCTTAGAGGCAGCACCAGCAATACTGTCAGGGGCGAGAACAGGAAGGCTAAAAGGCCGGTAAGCGCGGCGAGCGGCGAGGCTGCGCTAAAGAAAACGCGCCATTGAATTCCCTGGCGAACCTGAACAGGCTGGCCGTCAGCCGCGACTTCTGAATAAATTCCAGTCTCGTTTTCAGAAGCCACGTCCTGAGGCGCTTCTTGCGGCTGAGGCACCCTGATCTGAGGTGCACCGCAAGCCGGGCAGAACGGAGCTTTTTCGTTGACTGGCCTTTCGCAGCGGTAACAATTCTTCTGCACATTACAGGTTAACAAGTCTGAGGCTGTTGATGAAGGCGAGAGCCTTGGATTTGCACAAGGCGCTTATGACTGCCGTCGTGGCCTGACTTCCAGTGGTCTAGAAGCCCTTCCTGAGATGCTTAAGCGTAACCAGCAGCGAGTTGGTGTCGCTTTCGCCAACTATCCCATCGACCCCTGGCGGCAGCGACTTAGCGACGATCCTGCCGCGCACTACAAGAATCACGCAGAGATTGCTCCGGATCATCTTGAGGGATTGCGCAACTGACCAGCCTTCCGTCTGCACAAAGTGTTCCTGGTCCAGCACCACCACGTCCACGGAGTTATTTACGCAGATGGCCACAGCGTGGTCCGGCGTAAAGGTGGTCATCACCCGATAGCCATGCGTTTTTAAGACCTTGGCAGTCTGGCTATTGCGGCGGTCTGCAAGGAGCACCACCGTCGGAGAATGGGATTTTGCAGGCACGATCTAGCGCCAACCTCCTGCAGGACGAAGATCAAGGCCAACCAGAACGCGCTCTGTGTTGGAGAGGTCGCCAATGATTTTTTTCACCGGCGTGGGGAGCCGCCGCACCAGCGTGGGCACAGCAACAATCTGATCGCCGCGTGCAAGCGTGGGACGCTCCAAAAGATCGACCACCTGTATCCGATAAGCGCCGTGTAAATGCTCTTCGCAGATCCGCTTCAGGTTTTCAAAGGCACGGATTGAGGTAGGCGTCATGCCTGCGACATACAGCCGCAGCTCCCATACCGGCTTAAATGTCGCGCGCCTCTGCTGTCCGTTGCCAGCCTCCGTGCGCGCTCCGCCGCGTTTGCGTTCGGGAGTTTGTTTCCTAGTTGCCATGGATTTCAATTCCTTTATCACTCAGATTAAAGGTGCGCATACGCGTATCATGCGGCATGCCGCGCGATTTAAGCAGGTTCAGGGTGCGGACCCTTTCTGCTGCCCCGTGGGGAATATCCCGAAGCACTACCCAGCTATCCATTAAGGATGAGATGCCGATGGCAGTTTCTTCAATCTCATTACCGAAGACCAGATTGGTAAACACTGCGGTGATGTGCTTTAACTTCAGAAAATCAATCAGCCGGGTCAGCATGGCTTTCACTGAGAGAAGATCGCCGGCGGTGACCAGGTTTGTAATTGGGTCCACAATCACAACGTCGGGCTTAAATGCCTGTATCTGGTGATACATGTCGGCAAGATGAGACTCCAGCCCTGATGCCGTAGGACGGGTGGCATGGATCTCTAGTAGACCACGCTTCATCCATTTCTCCAGGTTGATTCCCACCGAATTCATGTTGCGCAAAATCTGGCTGGGTGATTCCTCATAAGCAAAGTACAAGGCACGTTCGCCCCGGGCGCATGCAGCGCTGGTAAAGGCCGCTGCAAAGCTGGATTTTCCCGTTCCTGCTGTGCCGGTGATCAGGACGCTGCTGCCGCGGAAAAAGCCCTTGCCGCCACCCAACATCTCGTCCAGGGTGGGAATGCCGGAAGAGATGCGCTCCGTAGAAGCCGTATGGGTGAGCCCAAGAGACGTGATGGGAATAACTGAGATCCCTTCATTATCAATCAGGAATGGATACTCATTGGTCCCGTGCGATGAGCCGCGATATTTCATGACGCGGAGACGCCGCGTAGAGATCTGCTCATTAACACGATGGTCAAGCACGAGAACACAATCGGCCACGTACTCTTCCAATCCATAGCGAGTAAGCGTGCGATCGCCAATTTCAGCGGTAATCACGGCTGTGACCCCGGCATCCTTGAGCCAGTGAAACAGCCGCCGCAGCTCGGCGCGAACAATCCCTTCATTTTTGAGGCTGAGGAAAAGAACTTCAATGGTGTCCAGAAGCACGCGCTTGGCTTTTACCTGATCAATGGCCGCGCGGAGGCGGATGAACAGCCCTTCCAGATCGTACTCTCCGGTTTCCTCTATCTGCTTGCGTTCGACGTGAACGTAATCAATTGCGAGCTTTTTGGCTTTCACCAGCGCCTGCAGATCGTAGCCCATTGAGGCCATGTTCGTGATCAGCTCTTCAGCGGTTTCCTCCAGGGCGAGGCAGACACCCGGCTCGTTGTACAGAACAGCTCCTCGTACCAGGAACTCCAGTCCCATAAGGGTCTTGCCTGCGCCAGGACCGCCACAGATCAGGGCAGTACGGCCCCTGGGAAACCCTCCGTGGGTTATTTGGTCAAGACCACGGATGCCGGTAGGCACCTTTTCCAATAAAGGGAGTGCAGGAGAGGAGGAGCCGCGGGTTGCAGTTGTCTTTTTCTTGCGTGCAGTAGTAGAAGCCATTGTTTAGGTGTACTCACATGCAGGGATTTAACGGAAAAACAGATGAATCTATGCTCTGTTGCCATCTTCTGGCAACAACCGCGCCAGCGCCTCTAACAGCAAACGAGGGTCACCCAGTGATTCCAACTGCTCATCCACAAGGCTCGCCGGAACTTGTGTGCCGCTTGTCTTGCTTAACACAACAATCGGTACTGCCTGATTCAGCCGTTTGAATGTGCGCGCGAGTTCAAGCCGCTGATCGGATTGAAGCGAATCTCCAACTATCACCGCGTGGACAACCTTGCTGGTAAAAATCGCGGTTGCCTCTTCTGGATCGCTGGCTGAAACAACGTTATAGCCGGCGCGCTCCAGTATCAGGTTACGGGTGACCTGGGCAGGCGAAGATTTACTTACACAAAGGAGTGTCCAACTCATTTGAGGTCGTTTAGTTCCCCTAATTAAAAAGTATGTTCGAGGGGACCTACGGACTTGCTGCCGCCAATTTCAACGGCAATGGTCACTTACTCGAACCTTGTGCGAAACGAGCCGTTCAATCTGTACGAAGGTCGCGACAGCTGCGTCGCTGTGAAAATCAGCCTCGCTTGAACGGTACGTAAGATGCAGAGAAAATTGAGTTTGGATGCTTTTTAAAAAATCGCGGCAGACAAGTAAAGAATGGCTAAAAATTTAAATGGAAGCAATGGATACAGTTTCTAATTTTTGCCGGAAACTGGAATTCTTTAAATGCAGAAATAGTTCTGGCTGAGACTTATTGAATTTTCAACGCTGGGCCTGTCTTACATGGTGTCCTTATGCTCCCAGGCCCGGACGTAAACCAGGGCAAACTCTGCTCCGTTTCCGTTCGGCTTGATCGCCATAACTCGCTGGTTGTTTTCCGTGCCGACCTTGAGCTCTTCCTTATATTCGTGCCCGGAGTCATGGCCGTCGCAGGTGACCTCAGCATCCTTGTTGTGATGGTGAAAATTCATGTTGAAGCTGCCGTTGCAATCCACCACCTTGCCGTACTTGCCCATCTCTTTGCGATAGAACGCCAGGACCTTGTCCGGGGAGTCATCTGTCTGAAACTTCATTGCAACAACCTTCAGGCCGAACAATGAGCTGGAGATGTTCACATTGGCATTGTGGTGGTCATCGCCGGAATCCTTCTTGGGCTGCGCTCCTGGATATAAGGCCAGTCCCGTGTCCTTCACGTCAGTATTCCCCTCGTGAACGCTGAGTGAGCCAAACGGAATGCGTATATCCACGTCATCTTTCTTGCCGTTTTCTTTTTCGTGGGTGCTTACCGAACATCCGGCGATCAGGCCAAAGGCCAGCGCAGCTATCGTGAGTGACAAAACCGGGTTCCGCATGTTGATCCTCCTGCGTCTGAAGCCAAGGATAGTCTATTTGCTTCTCTTAAAATACGATCTGAGCAGGGCAGAAGTTCCCAGTTTTTGCAGCTCTCATTTCCGCCATGAACCGTTTTCTTCTCCCCCAATCAGGAATTCTTCTGCAGAGGCGCAAATAGCGGGTTTTTTTCAATTGTCCTGCTTGTAATGTAAACTCTTTATAACTTGTAGCGCGGACTCGGGCACGGCATCCGCCAACCGAGCATGTCATGAGGCTTGCTTCCAATCCTTTCCGGCCTAATCTGTTCATTTCTTCTGGCAGAGCGGCAAATCACGTTCTCTTTGAGGTCACAAAAATGAGAAATTCTTTTGCAAGGTTAACTCTTGTTGCATTCTTTATTCTTCTGGCAGCCAATCTTTTGGTCGCGCAAGAGCTGCGCCCTGGATCAGGCGGCGATCGAAAAGCTACTGGGCACGTGCAGGGAGCCCCTGAAGAAAAAATTCCGGCGGCCCCAATTAAAGGCACAGTGGTACAGGGCAATGGCATCAACTATCACGGTGGTCCAGTCCTGAAGGGCAATCCGGTCCCCATTTACATCATCTGGTATGGCAACTGGAGGAATGGCATAAGAAAGTCCGATAGCCAGGCCACGGTAACCCTGATCGAGGGATTTCTTGCCAGCAATGCCCTTGGCGGCTCCAGATATGAATCTATCAATACCACCTATGGCGACAATAAAGGCAATGTGAGCGGCCACCTGAACTTTGCCGGCGCTGTCTTCGATAACTACTCGCAAGGCACGAAGTTCGGTGACAAGAATTTGACCACCATTGTTTCCAGCCATGCCGGTCATGATCTGCCGCTGGATGCCAGTGGCGTTTATCTTGTGCTGACCTCTTCTGATGTGAATGAAACCTCAGGATTTTGCCGCAACTACTGCGGCTTCCATACCCGAGCGACAATTGGAGGCGCGGACATCAAGTATGCCTTTGTGGGCAATGTTGACCGCTGCCAGGCCGGATGCGAGATCCAGTCCACCGGACCCAACAGCCCTGCTGCCGGGGTTGGCGGCGCGGATGGCATGGCCAATGTGATTACACATGAGACCGAAGAAGCGATCACCGATCCCGACCTGAACGCATGGTTCGATGCCAGCGGCAATGAAGACGCTGACAAGTGCAACTTCAAGTTCGGGCCCACGCAAACAGCTCCCAATGGCGCCAGGTTCAACCAGACCTTCGGCGGGCATGACTGGATGATTCAAATGGAGTGGGAAAACAGCCGTGGCGGCGGTTGTGACCAGGTGCTCGGCGGACCCTTCTTCACTAATTAATTCGAGACTTGCATTCGAAACCGTCCGGTGCCCCGGACGGTTTCTTTTTTCGTAGAATAATCCTTAGTTCCATTGGAGGACGCCTCATGTCAACGGGCCGAATTGGTCTGGTCGCTCTCCTCGCTGTGGGGCTTACGCTGCTGATAGCCGCACAGGAGCCGGTCAAACCGCCGCTAAGCCCCAGGATCATCACTGCGACGCGCCAGGTTTCAATCTTCACCGATCTTGAGAGACAGATGCTCAGGGCCATTCAAACCAAAGATAAGGCGGCATTGAGCAATCTGGTTGAAGATGATTGCCTGATCGAAATGCCGGATAGCGATCCTCTTACAGCGGATGATTGGATGGATTCCGTTTTCTCCAAAGAATATTCATTAAGGTCATTCCAGTTGCGCCAGGTTTCGGCGGAGGAGCATGGCGATTTTGTCATTGTGAAGTTCGATCGAGTGCAGCAGGCCAGTTATAAAGGCGCTCAGGATAATGGAGAGTTTTTTGTCGTGGATCTTTGGAGCAAGAATGGCGACTCATGGAAGCTCGCGAATAGGTATGTTTCAAAGGTAAGCACCATCCCGTGGATGCCAAAAGGCGATGTCAAGCCCACCGGCAAGCAGTAAGGCTCTTAAGAGAGTAGGCTTTTTGTAGCGATTTTCACCCCAACTATTTTTCATCTGCGCGTTTGCTTCGGGAGCAAATGTGCAATGCGCGGTGTCCAATTTCCAGGCCCGAATAAAGGCCGCAATGCTTCGGAGAAGGAGGACACTGCACCTATGACTGCTGCTACTCTTGTTGTTTCTGCAATCGTCAAAGCACAACTGATGGCCCTGTGGATCTTTCAGGAGAGCAGCACGCGAATGGACCTGAGAGAACTGTGGGAGCACATGGGCTGGCCTGCCCGCTCCATCGCGATCATTCCCCTGATCATGTCGGCATGGTCTATTGGCGTGATGCTCGATCGCTGGCTTACTTTCAGGGCTGCGCGCCTGCAATCGCGGCAGTTCGCGCCCATCGTTGCAGGAGCTCTGCGTGAAGGCAAGCTGGATGAGGCTATTCGCGTGGCGGAGCGCAACAAGAAAAGCCATCTGGCCAAAGTTGTTACGGCCGGACTGCATGAGTTTCGTGCACATGAGCAGTTGGAGCAGGTTCCAGTGGATAAGATCGAAGCCAGCCGGCGGGCGCTGGAGCGGGCCGCCGCCATCACGCACACCGAACTGGAGCGCGGCCTGAGCGGGTTGGCTACTATCGGGTCAACGGCGCCATTTGTCGGGCTGCTCGGCACCGTCATCGGCATCATTGATGCGTTCCGCGAAATCCAGGGCCACAACACCACGGGTATGAGCGCCGTTGCTGGAGGCATCTCTGAGGCGCTGGTAACCACTGCGCTGGGTCTCACCGTGGCGATCCCAGCCGTGATGATGTTCAACTACTTCACGTCCAAGATAAAAGCCTTTGACGTGGAGATGGATAACTCTTCGAGTGAGCTGGTGGATTATTTTTTGAGACACTCAGCTGTTATCAAACACTAATTTCGGAGCAACACATGGCGATCGCGATTCGAAACGAAGCAGCAAGAGTGAATTCCAATATCAATGTCACGCCAATGGTGGACGTGATGCTGGTTCTGCTGATCATTTTTATGGTCATTGCACCCATGCTGCGCCCGGACCGTTCCGTTCAGATGGCCAAAGCCAGCAATCCAATGGACATGCCTGATGCAAACAGGGCTGACGCGCTGATTGTTTCGGTAATGCGCGATGGAAAAATCTTTCTGGGCGATGAAAATGTGACGGGACAAAATTTAACGCAGAGACTGCAGGAGCGTCTCAGCAACCACATGAATCAGGTCGTCTATGTGCGCGCTGATGCGCGTGTGCGATATGGATCGTTGGTAAATGCTGTTGATAAGGTCCGCGCCGCAGGCCCTGATCAGCTTGGGTTGCTGACGGAAAAGCGAGAAAGTAGGCGCTAAAGCTCCTAAACCCCTTCTGGCATGTCCTGCACCAGCTCCAGCAGCACGCCGCCGGTCGAAGACGGATGGACGAAGACATAAAGGTGGCCGCCGGCGCCGATCTTGATCTCGTCAGAGACAAAGCGAGTTCCCGTGGCCTTGAGTTGCTCCACGGCGTGGGTGATGTCTGGGACGTGGATGGCAACGTGGTGCAGCCCTTCACCGCGCTTCTCGATGAACTTGGAGATCACGGAATCAGGGCTTGTGGCTTCCAGCAGTTCGATGCGGCTCTCGCCCAGCGGAAGCATGGCGACTTTGACTTTCTCGTGGGGAACGGTCTCTTCATCGCTCACCTCCAGGCCAAGCTGCTCATAAAACTTGCGCGCCTGCGCGAGGGACTTGACGGCGATTCCGAGATGGTCAATGGAGTGCATCAACTCTTAGCCCTTGGCTCTTAGCAAAGTGTATCAGGCGGACAACAAGTCATTCGACTCTGAGTTGTTTTCTCCGCGCTCTAGTCGTATCCAGAATCGCGGCAGAATCGATGTGGTAAATGTAGAAACGTAGCATGCTACGTCTCTACGGTTAGCAGCATGTTAGCTGCCGTGTACTTCGTTCTTCTCCGCCGTGAAGTTTGCCACAATCTCCTCCACCAGCGAGTACGGGTCGCGGCGGTGCTCGGCCACATCGGCGGCGAGGCGCGCGATATCAGTTTCAGGCAGGCGCTCGCTGAGCAGGCGCTCCAGCAGGGAATCGCGCAGCATCTCAATCAGGCGCTCACGCCAATTGCTGATCTTTTTCTTCAGCAGAAGGTCCTGCTGTTGAAGATACTTTTCATAATCGCTGATGGTCTTGGCCAGCTCCGTGATGCCCTTGCCTTCACTGGCCACGGTCTTGATGATCGGCGGAGTCCATTTGTCAGAGCGCACCGCCAGCGACTGCATGGAGCGAATTTCACGCTCCACGCGGTCTGCACCTTCGCGGTCGCTCTTGTTGATGACGAAAATATCCGCAATTTCCATGATGCCGGCTTTGATTGTCTGCACGTCATCCCCCATGCCGGGCACAAGAATCACCACAGTGATGTCAGCCAGGCGCACAATATCAATTTCATCCTGACCTACGCCGACGGTTTCAATGAGAACAATATCTTTCCCTGCGGCATCAAGCACGGTGGCTACGTCAGTTGTTGCGCGCGCCAGCCCACCAAGATTGCCGCGCGTGGCCATGCTGCGAATAAAAATGCCGGGATCAGCATGATGCGATTGCATGCGTATGCGGTCGCCCAGAATGGCGCCGCCGGTGTAAGGGCTGGTGGGATCAACAGCAATGATCCCGACCGTGCGCTCCTGCCTGCGATACTCGCGGGCGAGCTGGTCCACCAGCGTGCTTTTGCCTGCTCCGGGAGCGCCGGTCAGGCCGATCACGCGCGCGTGCCCGGTAAAGTTGAAAAGCGCTTTCAGCAGGCCATGCGATTCCGTGTGGCTGTCTTCAATGGTGCTGATGGCGCGAGCCAAAGCACGCACATCGCCTGCGCGGATACGTTCAACCCAGGATTGGAGGTTGGTGGACATTTTTATGTTGCGTGGCAGAAAAGTACCATGCCGCACGCGTCGAATCAGGCCGTAAACTCAGAGACTTAGCATGCTACGTCTCTATCATGAATCCATTGTTTAATCTTTCAGCACCTGCCGCGCGATCACGAGTCGCTGAATCTCGCTGGTGCCTTCGCCGATGGTGCAGAGCTTAACGTCACGATAAAATTTTTCCGCCGGGTAATCCTTGATGAAGCCGTAGCCGCCATGGATCTGAACTGATTCGTTTGCCGCCTTCACGGCCACCTCGCTGGAAAACAGCTTGGCCATGGAAGATTCCAGGGTGGTCTTCAATCCTGCGTCTTTCATGGAGGCGGCGCGCATCGTCAGCAGCCGTGCCGCGTCAATCTCCGTCGCCATGTCCGCCAGCTTCCATTGTATGGCCTGAAATTCGCTGATGGCTTTGCCGAACTGCTTGCGCTGCCTGGAATACTTGAGCGCTGATTCGTACGCGCCCTGCGCCATGCCCAGCCCGAGTGCGGCAATGGAGATGCGCCCGCCATCCAGGATCCGCATGGCATCAATGAAGCCATCGCCTTCCTTGCCGACCAGCGCTTCTTCAGGTACGTGGCAATCTTCAAAGATCAGCTCTGAGGTGTCACTGGCGCGCAGACCCAGCTTGTTTTCCTTTTTGCCGGGACGGAAGCCTTTGGTCCCTTTTTCAACGATAAACGCGGAGAGGCCATGCGTGTGTGCCGTCTTGTCAGTCACGGCAATTACCACCGCAACATCAGCGTGGTGGCCATTCGTGATAAATGTCTTGGTGCCGTTCAGCACCCAGCCGCCACTTTTGCCCCTTCGTACGGCGTTCATGCGCGCGCCGCCGGCGTCAGAGCCGGAGCCGGGCTCGGTCAATCCCCACGCACCCAGCCACTCTCCACTGGCCAGCCTGGTGACATATTTCTTTCTCTGCTCTTCGTTGCCGGCAAGAAAAATATGATTCGTGCAGAGCGAATTGTGTGCCGCCACGGTGATGCCTATTGATCCATCAACGCGAGAGAGCTCCTCTACGGCAATGACATATTCGACATAGCCCAGCCCGGAGCCTCCATATTCGGATGGAAAGATGATGCCCAGGATACCCATCCGCCCGAGCTCTTTAATAGTTTCAAGAGGGAAGTGGTTGGCCTCATCCCACTTCATCACGTGAGGGAGGATTTCGCGTTCGGCAAATTCGCGGACGGATTTTTTGAGCTGCAATTGCTCGTCAGTGAGTTGAAAGTCCAAGACCTGTCTCCTCTTGAGATTGCGCGTCATAGCGCAAAACTGGGGTGCTCTTTCAGGCAAACTAACAATTATTTCACAGAGAAGCATGAGCGGAAAATCGCAGGGTATAAGAGCTGTCAAAACCGTTCAGAAGCCTTTCAGGTTAGCATTGGCCGATGTGCTTCTAAACACGCGCTTGCGGCTACACACCCATACGTAGTAAACACAATCGAGAGATGAAGACCATCATTACCGCCAGCCGTCTCGCAACACCCACAGAGTGGATTGAAAATCCTGTCATCGTGGTGGATGACGGAAAGATTTGCGAGGTGGGATCGAGAGCTTCCAGCGAACTTCCAATCAGTAGTCACAGGGTCGATTTTCCTGGTTTGATCCTCTCTCCCGGCTTTATCGATATTCACATACATGGCGGGGCTGGCCACGATGTCATGGAACCGGACGATGCCGCCCTGATCCAGGTAGAAACGCTGCTGGCACGGCACGGCGTGACAGCTTATCTCCCGACGACCGTGACTGCTCCGAATGATCGGACACTTCGCGCGCTGGAACATCTAGGGAAAGCGGCCAAGAGGAACGCTAACAGCGGACGCGCCACGCCTCTTGGAATTCATCTTGAAGGACCATTCATCAGTCATGGCAAGCGCGGCGTGCATCCACCGGCGCATCTGGTTCAGCCTTCGCCGGCTAAGCTGGATGAATTCTGGCAAGCGGCGGAAGGGATGATCCGTATGATGACCATCGCGCCGGAGCTGCCCGGCGCGGTTGAGACCATCCGCCATGCGCGGAAGCTCGGGATACACGTCAGTCTGGGGCATTCAAACGCCACATATGAGCAGGCGCAGGCTGGGATTGCGGCCGGGGCGGAACACGCGACGCACACTTTCAATGCGATGCGCCCGCTGGACCATCGCGACCCTGGAATACTGGCTGCCATTCTTGACGGTGACAGCTTGAGCGCAGATATCATCGCTGACGGCATTCACGTTGATCAACCCGTAGTGCGGTTGTTTCTCCGCCTCAAAGGCGAGGCCAAATCCATTTTGATCACGGACGCGATCAGCGCAACCGGCATGCCGGACGGCAGCTACAAGCTGGGCGATTTCGAGGTGCAAGTACACGGAGGCCGCTGCGAAACAGGCGGTAAACTGGCGGGAAGCGTACTTACCATGGATCGCGCGGTTCGCAATGCAATGCGCTTTGCGGACTGGAAGCTGGAACGTGCGGTGAAGCTGGCAACCTTGAATCCAGCGCGGCTCATGGGGATTACTGATCAGCGTGGAGTTATAGCTCCGGGTGCTCGCGCAGATTTGATGGTGCTTACACCAGAGGGCAAGATCGCACAGACGATGATCGGCGGAGAGCTCATTTAGTATGTGATGTGTGCGGCGTGCTGGCGCTGCTTTTCATCGGGAGTAACCGTTGTCTTTCATTTCATCCTCAAATACACGTATTTATTACCGGCTTGAAGGCCGGCCGGGGGCACCAGTGCTTGTCTTTGCGCACTCGCTCGGTTGCGACCATGGCATGTGGGCTCCCCAGGTTGCAGGCTTGATTGATCATTTTCAGATCTTGCGATATGACGTACGCGGACACGGCGCATCTGACGTTCCAGCAGGCGAGTACACGTTAGATCAGCTCGGGCAGGACGTGCTTACGCTGGCTGACGCGCTCAAGATCCAGCAATTTGCTTTTTGCGGAATCTCCATGGGCGGCGGCGTGGGACAGTGGCTTGCCATCAATGGGCCCAAGCGGCTCACTGCGCTTGTTCTTGCCAACAGCTCAGCTCGATTTGACGCAGCGACTCTGGAGGCACGCAGGCAGACCGTATTGGAGAAGGGAGTTTCTGCGGTTGCGGATGCGGTGATGCAACGCTTCTTTTCGCCGGAAACATTGGCGGTAAACGATGCTGATGCGGCCTCAGTCCGTTCAGTGCTGATGACAACCGAGGCTGCCGGATACGCAGGCTGCTGTGCCGCCTTGCGTGACGCTGATCTCCGACAGGGGCTCGGAAAAGTCCAGGCGCCTACACTGTTGATTGTGGGTGATCGCGATCAATCCACGCCATGGTCAGGTCATGGCGAACTGCTTGCTCAGGGAATCAGCGGGATCAAAGTATTGCATCTGCCCACAGCGCACCTCTCGAACCTGGAACGGCCGCGTGAGTTTACTGCAGCGGTGCTGGAGTTCGTGCTGCGGCATGCGTCTGTATGAATTCGATGGGCACAGAAACTCCTCTGTGCGACTCATTCAGCACAGGCAAGAGTGCCTGCCACACAGTTTCAACAAACCGGGCAAAGCATGGATATGTTACGAGCATTGTTCAAGAGCGCCCATAAACTCACTCACTCGCTCGCGCACGCTCTTTACATGCACCGGCAGACCTAGTCGGCTGCCTTCTTCAATAAGAGGAATCAGTTTGTTGAAGTCCGGCCCTGAGTGCGATCCAATCAACATGATTCGTACTGGATGGAACAGGTCTTTGCCTTTTGCGCCCGTCTCCGCCTTGATCTCATCCATGATCGTTTTGAACCGCTCCGGCGTTAACGGCGATTCACTTGCAGCACGGTTGGCAAATGCCTGCACCACAGCTTTGGCTTTGTCGCTGGCCATGGCCTCGGCATTTTCAGGCAGTGCAAGTGCAGCTTTCGGGTCACCGTTGAAGATGATCTTTGCTTTTTCCGGCAGTTGATCCAGCTTGTCAACGTAGGGAACCAAGAGATCGACAAGGGCTCGCGTCCAATCGCCCGCGGTACCGTTCGCTCCGGAAGGTAGCAGGCCTGCGCGCGCTAGAAAATCTGTGCCCAGCCGATGAATGCGCTCCGGTGGGCCCTGCTTGATGTAATGACGATTGAGCCAGTTCAGCTTCTCGGTATCAAAAACCGCGGGCGAAGGCGTGACGCGCTCCAGAGAAAATTCCTTGATCAGCTCCTCTTTGGGAAATATTTCGCGATCACCGCCGCTCGGCGCCCATCCGAGGAGCGCCAGATAATTCATGAGCGCCTCAGGCAGAACTCCCATCTCGCGAAAGTTTGCAACGGAAGTGGCTCCGTGGCGCTTGGAAAGGCGCTCACGGTCGGGACCTAAAATGGTCGAAAGGTGTGCGAACTCCGGCACGGGCAATCCCAGCGCCTCATAAACCGCAACCTGCTTCGGCGTATTGGAAATGTGGTCATCGCCGCGGATGACGTGCGTGATCTTCATATCGGCATCGTCAATCACCACCACGTAGTTATAAACCGGCATGCCGCTGGAGCGGACAATGATGGGATCGCTGACCACCTCATTGGAAAACTCCACGTCTCCGCGCACGATGTCATGAAAGCGGATGGGATGCTCAGGAATCCTGAGCCGGATTGCGGCGGGTTCGCCTGCAGCACGGCGGCGCTCCGCCTCAGCCAGATCAATGTTCCTGCATTTGCCGGAGTAGATTGGCTGGCGCTGCTCTTTGAGCGCCTGTTCGCGCTCCCGCTCCAGTTCCTCTGCGGAGCAGAAGCAGTAATAAGCCTTGCCTTCCTTGATCAGCCGCTCGGCGTAGGCGCGATACACATCCATCTTGTCTGACTGGCGGTACGGCGGATATGGGCCGCCAACATCAGGGCCTTCGTCCCAGTCGATGCCAAGCCACTTTAGATCTTCAACAAGTTGGGTTTCATAGCGCGCTTCACTGCGCTCCAGGTCAGTGTCTTCAATCCGAAGGATGAACTTACCGCCCTGCTGCCTCGCAAACAGCCAGTTAAAGAGCGCGGTGCGCACGTTGCCAATGTGAAGCTGCCCCGTGGGCGACGGAGCAAAGCGCACGCGAACTGTTTCATTTCCCGCCATTCTTTGATGGTAACAAATCAATCGCTAGGCCAGTTTGCCCGATCAGCTGAGATAACAAGGCTGAGTTGCCAGAAACGATGCTGGGTAAGTTTTGGGGGCGGCATGCTTTACTGCTCGGGCACTCTCTCTTAGAATAGAGGAGCACCTCCGGGCCGACGTAGCTCAGTTGGTAGAGCAGTCGATTCGTAATCGACAGGTCATCGGTTCAAGTCCGATCGTCGGCTCCATTCACCCTCTGGGCCCTGCCGCACCGGAAAAGTTACTAAACAGCCGCGTTTTCCACATCTTAGCGCTACTTTGGACTTGCTATTCGTGCTCTGGTTTTCGCATAATATTCTGTACTGAGCAAGAAAGACCGCGTATTTCCAAAGGCCACTCGTGGAAAGATACGATCGATCAGACGTCCTACGGATCCTTCGCATTACGGCGCGGCAACTCGCGGGCTGGGAAAAAGCCGGCTTGCTGCCTGCGGCGGAATCGTATTCCTTCTTTGATCTCCTGCAAATCAAAAAGCTGCGTGACTTGCGCGCCAAGCGCGTGCGCTCCGCTGTGATCCGAGAATCGTTACAGGCGATGCGGCAGGTGGCGGGGATGGAAAACCCTCTGATGGAGGCTGGCACGTTTGCCAACCGGTCGCGGGTCGTCTTTCGACATCAGGGGGCTGCAGTGGAGCCACTGGCCGGCCAGTTTGTCATGGACTTCGCCGAACGAAACGTGGTTGAGTCGCACAAGATTCATGCGATGAGGGCGGCGGAAACAGCCGCCGATTTTTTTGCCCGCGGCGTAGGCCTGGAAGATGATCCGGCTACGCAGATTGAGGCGATTGAAAATTACAAGAAGTGCGTTGCGCTTGATCCCACGCACGCCGCTGCTTACATCAACCTGGGCACGCTCTTTTACAATCGCCACGACTATCCCCAGGCGGAGCGTTTTTACCGCAAAGCGATTGAGGTTGATCCTCGCTACGCGCTGGCCTATTTCGATCTGGGCAATGTGCTCGACGAAACCGGGCGCTTGTCTGATGCAGTTAAGGCTTACGAATCAGCCATCTCGCTGGCGCCGACCTATGCCGACGCGCATTACAACCTAGCTTTGGCGCTGGAAAAAGCCCGCCAGCCGCGCAAGGCGCTGCATCATTGGCAAGCCTATGCCAAGCTCGATACTGTTGGTCCCTGGTCCATCCACGCCAAAAACCAGATCAAAAAAATTCTGGCTGCAGATCAGTTGAAGGTCGTACCCAAAAAGAAGTAGGCTTTTATCTCGCCGAGCAGGGAACCCTGCCATCCAGTAAAATTTTCCGGGCAGTCGCTTGTAACCGCACAATGGCGATTCCGTCCGAGAGGATGAGAGGCACCAATGACGACCTCCACCCAACCTCCGCAAATTGATTGCGAACAGCACAACGCAGGGCTCATAGTCAGCGATATTCCTGCTGCCGTGGAGTTCTATACCACGAAGCTCGGTTTCAAACTGGGCTTCCTCTGGGGCGATCCGCCAACCTTTGCTGGTGTAAAGCTGGACCAGGTGCAAATATTTCTGCAAAAGGGCACTCCTGCCCCCAGGGGCTGCTCGGTGTATTTTCATGTCGGCGATGCCGATGAGCTCTACCAGTTTCATCGCGCCAATGGCGTTGAAATCGCCGAGCCGCCGGGCGACCGGGAGTATGGCATTCGCGATTACGCCGTCCGCGACCTGCACGGATATTACCTGGTCTTTGGCCATCCGCTGTTCAACATGGGACCAGCCATTGAAATTGAGCGCGTGGACGTTCCGGTGCGGCTGGAAAAGCGCTTGGCAGCGCTGCTCAACGATCTTGCCAAACACAAGCGCATGAGCCTAAGCAGCTGTTTGGAGGAGATTCTCCTGCATACCAACGAACCGCTTGGCGACGGCGTTGCAAGCCCCCACACCAAGTCAACACTCAGATATATCCAGGAGCTCAAGAAAAAACACGGCATAGACTATGACTCACATGGCAGCTATCGCTTTGTTGAGAAGTGAACATTGCCGCAGATCAGCGCAGATGAACGCAGATCAATAAACAAGGTCATCTTGCAACTATGGTTGTCAGAGTTCATCTGCCTAAATCAGCGGCAAGATGTTTTTTGGTTTTTCAGCGTCTCCGTGCCTCCGTGTTGACTTAGATCTTTAGACTTGTTCCATGCCAAGCTCCAACTCATCCCGGCTTCAACGCTGTGAAACGCAACTCCATGATTTTTTGGAGGAAGCTCTGCGTGGTGTCTCTCCTGACTCTTTGTCGCGGCGGGCGATCCCGGAAAAGTGGTCGGCAGCTGAAAACCTGGCGCATCTTGCCCGTTACCATCAGATTTTCATGGAGCGCCTGGAGCGCATTCTTACGGAGCAAACACCATTGTTTGGAAGGTACCGCGCGGAAGATGACCCGGAGTGGCCGCGCTGGGCCAACATGCCTCCACAAGAGATGCTGGCAAATTTATTTTCACTGCGCACTAAACTTATGGCGCGGCTGCGGTCCTTGAGCGAAGATGATTTTCGCCGGACGGGTATTCACTCCAAATTCGGCGAAATGACGCTTGCACTCTGGCTTGAATTTTTCCTGGTGCATGAAGGCCATCATCTGAATGTGGTTTTGGGACAAAGAAAGGCTTGGTGATTGTCAGTACGCCAGCAAAATGCGCAAATCTCTTACGTTGTTACCGGTTGGGCCAGTCTGAATGACATCGCCTAATTTTTCAAACAGCGGAAATGAGTTGAATGCATTGAAGTGTGCTGCGGGATCGAGCCCGGCTTTTTTCGCGCGTTCCAGCGTTGTGCCGTCAGCTACGGCGCCGGCGGCGGGGCTATTGCCGTCAATGCCATCTGTTCCTGCGCTGAGCACGGCGAAATTTTCACCTGCAATCTTCTGTGCGGAGTAGAGCGCGAAGTGCTGGTTGCGTCCTCCGGCGCCTGCATTGGCCGGAATTTTTACCGTGACCTCGCCGCCGGAGATAATGCAGGCCTTGCTCACGCCTTTTCGTAACGAGCGCAGCCGGTCCAGGAGATAATCTGCGGCACGGGCGTAGTCCCAGTCGTCACAGGAGTGATCGATCTCTACAGCAAAACCATGCTTTGACGCTGCCGCTGCTGCAGCTTTTTCTGCTGTCTCATTAGAGAGAATCTTCCACCAGCGCGAGCGGATAAAAGCTGGATCGTCCTGCTTGGGAGTTTCTTCCAGCGCGCGCCGCTCAAACAGCTCGCGGACGGACGCTGGAAGTTGCGGCAGCAGGTTGTGTTCGCGCGCAATTCCGTAACAATCATTCATGGTGCTGCTGTCAGGCATGGTAGGCCCGGAAGAAAGCGAATCCAGCGCGTTCTCCGGCACGTCAGAAACCATGATAGAAACCTGCTGTGCGGCCCCTGCAGCCTGCGCCATGCGGCCGCCCTTAACGGCGGAAAGGTGCTTGCGCACAGCGTTGATCTGCGCGATCGGTGCGCCGGAATGCACCAGTGTCTTGTAAGTGGCAACAAGATCTGGCAGGGAAATTTCTGGATCGATTGGCTTTTCCACCGCAGCCGAACCGCCGCCGCTGATGAGGAAGATCGCAAATGCCTGCGATGTGAGCGCAGCCAACGATTTCAAAATCGCCTCAGCCCCACGCACGGATTCTTCATTCGGCTGTGGATGCCCTCCGGCAAAATATCGGTAACCGGGAAGCTGATAGGCATGCCGGTTGGGATCAACGATGATGCCTTCCAGGGTGGTGCCAACCTGCCGGGCCAGTATCTCCGCCATGCGGTGCGCGGCTTTGCCGAGCGAGACACAGATTACGCGGGAATGCGAGCTCAAATCATACAGATCGTCGCAGACGCGCAGCACGCCACGCTGATAATCAACGTGACGCCCGAAGGCTTTTTCAATATCGGCTTCGGCGAGCGCCTCCAAAAAGATCTCGCGCGCGACAGAGCGCATGCTGTGCTCAATGGACATCAGCTTGCTTCCGCCTGCGTGCCTGGCTTGAACAATCTGATAACCCAGTCCTGGATGGCAGACTGCATCTCCGCCAGATGGCCTTCAAAGAAATGCCCTGCGTCTTCAATGATGACCAGCTCTTTGGGTTCAGGCGCAAGCTCCACCAACTTTTTGATGTTCTCGGTTAGACCATACTGGTCCTGCGCGCCGCTGACGAAGAGCTTGGGTAGTTTGCACTGCTGAAGAAAATGATAGGTGTAAAGGCGGCCTTCAGCTTCCACCGGCGTTCCCAGCGAGATCGCCCCGGCCAGGTGCTTGTGGCTGCAGCAGACGCGCAGTCCTGTGGCCGCGCCAAAAGAGAAGCCGCAGAAGATGATTGGCAGACGAAACTCTGAGTCCAGCCAGTCGAGCGCCGCGCGGACGTCGCCCTGCTCGCCTTGCCCTTTATCGTGCTCGCCATCGCTCAGGCCGGCGCCGCGGAAATTGAATCGCAGGACAGGAAAGCCAAAGCCGCTTAGCGCTTTCATCGCATGGTAAACGACTTTGTTGTGCATGGTGCCGCCATACAGCGGATGCGGATGGCAGACCAGCGCAGCATGCGTTGCGTCCGGTGCGCCCTGGTTCAGCAGCGCTTCCAGGCGTCCAGCGGGGCCTTTGAGGAAGAAGGATTTGATTCCGGTTGGCACCAATCTTTTTTACCACAGAGGGCACAGAGGATACGGAGGATTCAGAATTGCTTATACTTCTTAAGTTTGACTCTCTGTGCTCCTCTGTGTTCTCTGTGGTAAGCCTGGTTTATCTTAGTAATTCCATGGACCCCATCAAACTAACCCGCAGGCTCGTCGATATCGAATCCATCTCCGGCAATGAGGGCGCCGTGGGCGCAGAGCTTTACGATGAGCTTTGCCGCATTGGTTACACCGCCCACAAGATGCCGGTTGCGCATGAGCGATTCAACGTTGTAGCCACGATGGATGAGCAGCCGCCGCAGCTCGTCTTCTCTACGCACATGGACACAGTGCCGCCGTTTATCCCTTCTTCAGAAGACGGAGAAAATATTTACGGGCGCGGCTCATGTGATGCCAAGGGAATCATCGCCGCTATGGTCGCTGCCTGCCAGCGGCTGCGCAAGGAAGGCGCTTCAGTCGGAATGTTATTCGTAGTAGGCGAAGAGCGTGACAGCATGGGCGCAAAGATCGCCAATGAGAACCCGCTGGGCAGCCGCTTCTTGATCAACGGAGAGCCGACAGAAAACAAAATTGCTGTCGCATCCAAAGGCGCGTTTCGCGTTCAGATCACGGCACAGGGGAAGATGGCGCATTCGGCATATCCAGAGCTGGGGGAGTCGGCGATCGAGAAATTGCTTACAGCGCTGGAGCGCCTGCGTGCAATGGAATTGCCGGTAAATCCTGAGGTCGGGCCATGCACCCTGAATATCGGCCTGATTGAAGGCGGGCGTGCGCCCAATGTGATTGCTGATCAGGCGCGTGCGCAGTTGTTGTATCGTCTGGTGGGACCTTCTGATGAGTTGAGAAAGAAAATTCCTGCGGCTATTGAAGGTTTGGCTGAAACTGAGTTTGTGCTGGAAATTCCATTTACGAAGCTGCGCACCGTGCCCGGCATTGAAACCATGGTGGCCAAATTTACGACGGATATCCCATGGCTCAGCAAGTGGGGGACGCCGGTGTTGATCGGACCAGGGTCGATTCACGTGGCGCACACGGAGCGGGAATACATCTCAAAGAAGCAGCTTCACGATGCGGTGGAGCTGTATTGTGCGATCGCACGGCAGCTATTAAGGACTTAACCACAGAGGACACAGAGGAGGACGGAGATTGATCCTTATTCAAAAAAGCCTCTGTGTCCCTCTGTGCTCTCTGTGGTAAATGGGTTTAATTACGGCAAGTGCAAAGGCCGCTCGGTCCATTGCACGTCCCAGTAGCGGCCGAATTTGAATCCGACCTCGCTGAAAATGCCGACCGGCCTGAATCCAAAATACTCATGCAGCCTTGCTGAAGCCGGATTTGGCAAGGTATATCCAGCGACGATCCTGTTGATGTTCTCGCCGGCGAGAGTTTCAAAGAGCGCGGCATAGAGCTGGCGGCCAACACTCTTTCCCATGGCTTCCGGGCGGCAGTAAATCGTAGTCTCGACTGTTGTATCGTAGGCTGGTTTCACGCGAAAGCGGGTTCTGCCGGTGTAGCCAAGAACCACTCTATTCTCTTCCGCAACCAGCAGGCGATGGCGCCCTGTGGACGCGAACTGCTCAAACCATGCCGCGCGGCGCTCAACCGTGTAAGGTTCCAGATCAAATGTGACCGGCGTGTGGATGATGTAATGATTGTAGATTTCAGTGAGACTGGGTAGATCATCGCGAATGGCCGGGCGGATGTTGAGCGGCATGGAGAAGTTTACCGCATTCAGGCAAAGCAATTCACCGCAAAGGGCGGAAAGGACGCAAAAGAAAAATGAATGCTGCTGATCCTGCTGCGTCTTTCAGTGGACTTCAGCTATGCCCGCTTCAACTCTGCTTCAGGTGCGGTGGTCTGGCCCATGATCATCGGCAGGCGGGCAGCACCAACCAAGCCGGCATCGCTGCCCAGCAGCGCGCGGGTAATGATGGTGGTTCGACGGGCGGGTAAAACATCATCAGGAACGCGGCTACCCTGTACGCCGCGGGTACTCTCTGCAGGGGCGGTAGCGCGATAAACGAATGAATTCTTTTGCACACGCTCCAGCATCGCCGGAGCAAATGCGTCCCATGCACTGGAGACGCCGCCGCCGATCACGTACATTGGCACATTGAAGATGTTGATGAGGTCGGCCAGGACCACTCCAAGCGCATCGCCTACCTGACGGAAAATTTCCTGGGCGGCTTCGTCCCCTTGCATTGCCATCTGATGAACGACCTTGGAGCTGAACTCGGGCTCACTATTCATGGCTCGCGCCAATTCCGGTGCTTTGCCCGTAGCAATGGCTTCTACAGCCATGCGCTTGATCGCAGTTGCGGAGGCAAGTTGCTCCAGGCAGCCGCAGCTTCCGCATTTGCAAGGAGGACCATTGGGAATGACATTGGTATGCCCAAGTTCTCCTGCCATTCCGGTCATGCCATGCCATACCTGGCCGTTGAGCACCACACCTCCGCCGACGCCGGTGCCAAGTGTGAGCATGCACATGTCATTAACTTTTTCACCAGCGCCCAACCATTTCTCGCCCAGCGCGGCTGCATTCGCGTCATTTTCAAGAACCACAGTGGTGCGGAGGCGGCGCTCAATCTCATTGCGCACCGGATAATCCTGCCAGCCGGGCAGATTGGGCGATTCACGCAACATCCCAGTCTGCATTTCGATGATTCCCGGCACGCCCACCCCAATTCCGGCAAAGGAGCCACTGGCGCGAAACTTGAGCGCGGTGCTCTGGATGGCGGCGCACATCTCGTCAATGACAAAATCGCGCCCGCGGGCCACTTCTGTGCTGGTGGTGACTTTTTCCAGCACTTTACCGTTGCTATCAATGGCGGCGATGCGCAGATTGGTGCCGCCGAGATCAACTCCAATGGCGAACGTGGTCATGCGAATTTTGACTCCTGCAGGCCAGAGAACGATGCCTGTTCTCAGGTGATTATCTCGCGGCAGATGTGTGTGCGTATAGCTGCTGGCCGTCTGCTAAAGGCCCATATCTTGATACTGCGGGACGCTAGACGCTGATACCGGCAGCAGTCAGTTTTTCAAACTGAGCACCGCCGCGTGCGCAGAAACCCAGGTACGAATAAAAGATCACCGCAATCGAACCGGCAAGAGCAAACTTCCATTGCCATCCCAAAGCGGAAGGTGAGATGAAGCCTTCAATCAACCCCGCGACGATCAGCACCGGCACTACGCCCATCAGCAGGCGGACTGCTTCACTTCCGGATTTTGTCAGTGCGTCCCGGCGGGAGTAGAGCCCGGGAAAAAGGAGTCCCTGAGCAAGACGCAACCCTGCTCCTCCAGCAATGAAGATAGCCGGCAGCTCCAAAACTCCGTGCGGTGCAACAAAGCTCCACAACGGAAGGCTCATGCCTCCCAGCCAGCATGCTGCTCCAATAGCTCCGATGAGGATTCCGTTATACAAAAGGCTGAAAACCGTAAGCACTCCTCCGGTGATGCCGCCGGCAAAGGTCATGAAGGAGACCGAGATATTGTTGGTCATGATTCCCGTGGAGGCGGCAGGCGCAACACTCACCACTGAATCAGTCCACATCTTGTGATGGTCAATGGTTTCCAGAATGCGCGGCGGCAGGAAGGCGTGCAGAAAGCCGGGCCGCGTCATTGCCAGCAGCAGGCCGGCCAAAGCGCCTATCAGGAAAAGAAGAAAAGCTGTGTTGATGAGGTGAAGATTGTTGCGGAAGATTTGCGGGTAAGTGTAACGGTAGTAGTGGACTATCCCGCGCGCACTCGATTTTTCCCCGGCATAGATGGTATTGTGAGCGCGGGAGAGGAGGAGATTCAGAAAGCGAGCATACGACTTTCCCGACGGATCTTCGCGCAGCGTGGAAAGATCGGCGGCGGCCTGGCGATAGAGCAGGCCAAGCTCCTGCAACTCCAGCCGGGTCAGCGAGCGCAAGCCGCTGTCCTTGACATGGTCCAGCAGATGCTCCAGCCGTTGCCAGTGGGTTTGACGCTTTTCCAGCCAGTAGGTAGAGATCATCGTGCCAAGTGACAAGCTTATCATCGATACTCCGGAGCAGGTACATCTGGAATTTACGCTCGCCGGAATCGGCAGCCGCTTCATGGCGGTGTTTCTTGATGTGCTGATCGAGGCCGCAATTTACTTCGTTCTATTTCTTCTTAGCCTGCTCTGGATCAGCGGCGGGTTCTTTGGATCCGATCGCTCCGTCTGGTTGACTGCAATCATCACGCTGGTGGTCTTCTGCGTTAACTGGGGCTATTACGCGATATTTGAGGCGCTGTGGAAGGGACAAACACCCGGCAAGCGCTGGGCAGGCATTCGCGTGATTAAGGACTCAGGCAGGCCGATCAATACTTTTGAGGCGATCTCCCGCAACCTGGTGGGCGCAATTGATTTCTTGCCGGGATTTTACGGAGTTGGCGTGCTTACGATGCTGCTCAACGCAAAGAACCGCCGGCTGGGCGACTACGTTGCCGGAACTCTGGTGGTGCATGAGACGTCAGCGCGTGAATCTAGCCTCTTCTTCAATACTCCAGCGGCAACTCCTGTTACTTTGCATCAGGCGGCCGGACTGACGCTGCAGGAAGCCGAGCTGATCGAAACTTTTCTGGCGCGGCGGCTGGAGATTCCTCCGGAAGTAAGAAGATTCAATGCGCAGAGGATTGCTGAGATAATCTCAGCGCGGCTGAAGATTCCGCCGGAGGCGCGCCTGCCGGACAATGAGACCTTTCTTGAGCTGATGGTGAGAGAATTTCGCAGCCGGGCACAATATCGATAAGGCAGCCTCAAACTTCCGCCGATAGTCGCAGATCGAAAACTGGAGGATAAGTTGACCAAACCGCGTGTCTCCGCATTCCTGTTGTTGTTTACGACAATGCTGAGTGCTTCACTCGCGCAGGCACAAGCCAGTCGCGCACAATCTGAGGTAACAATCCGTCAACTGGAGCAGCAATTGGTTGATGCAGCACTGCACAACGATTGGCAGTTTTGGGACCGCGTGGTAGCCCCAGAGTGGACTTTCATTGATCAGATAGGGCGGCAGTGGGACAAACCAGCAACCCTGTCAATGCTGAAGAATGCGAAAGCGTCAGTACAGCAGGTACGGCTTTACGATGTGCAGGTCCGCTTTTTTCGGGACGACATTGCCATGGCCAGCGGGATCGGTATAGAGAGTGCCACAGGCGCAGGACGAAAAATAACCATAAAATTCCGGTCAACAGACATTCTCGCCTATCGCAATGGAAAGTGGCTTGTGGTGGCCTCGCAAGCCACATTGATGAAATAGAAACTTTACGGATCATTAGTGCGCAAAGCCGGAACCTTTAGGGTAAATAACTAACATGCACTAATGATTCCCCTGTGTAACTTGGGTTTCGCCGTTTTTCTGTGGTACTTTAGCCCAAATTGCACGTTTTTCCGTTTCCCACGGCTTAGGAAAGGTACGCTTCCGGATCACGAATATTTATGGCATTGGGATTTGGTTTCAATAAAGCAAAGGTGTTGGCGCAGGCGGAGAAGTTCGTCCAGCAGGGAAAGATCCCCAATGCCATCGCGGAATACGAAAAGATCATCAAGGAAGACCCGAAAGATCTCACCGTGCTGAACACGGTTGGCGATCTCTACGTTCGCACCGGCAACAACGAGCAGGCCACGCATTACTTCAAGAAAGTCGGCGACCAGTACGCGCAGAATGGCTTCACGGTAAAGGCCATTGCCATCTACAAGAAGCTCACCAAGATGGGCTCTTTCAACGCGGAGAACACCACCAAGCTTGCAGAACTTTACAGCCAGCAGGGGCTGTTCAACGACGCGCGCGTGCACTATATGCAAGTGGCTGACCAGCTGCTGAAGTCGGGCGACAATCACCAGGCGGCGCGGATTTTTCAAAAGATACTTGAGCTCGATCCTGAAAACGCGAGCGCGCAAGCCAAGCTGGCTGATCTCTACCAGAAGCTGGGGAAGAAAGAAGACGCCCGCAACATTTATTTCAGCGCAGCGGAATCGCTCTATGCGCGAGGCTCTTTCGCGGCAGCAGAAGAAGCGTTGGATAAGGTACTGGCGCTGGAGTCTGGAAACAATGCTGCGCTGATGCTGCGCGGATTGATTGCCGTGGAGGCGGGTGATAGTCAGGGTGCGGTTACTTATCTGGAAAAGGTTTCCGATCTCGACTCACGGCCAGATGGCCTGCGTGCCCTGCTTCGCGCCAAGCTGCACAGTGGCAATGCCGATGGCGTAGAAGATGTCGCGAACAAGCTGCTCACCGTGCACAATGATCCGACTGCGATTACCACGGTAGCGCAATGGTATGTAACCAACAATCAAGTAGAAAGCGCGCTTCGTCTTTATGAGGCGCATGCTGAGCGGTTGTTCGGCGGCAACCAGCAATCGCTGCAAGACGCGCTCTATCCGCTGATGAGCCGCGCCAAAGAAAGTCCAGCGGCAATGGCGATCCTGAACCGGCTCTTGAACCAGGCCGGTGATCATAGCCAGACAGCCGAGACGATTGAATTGCAGGCGCACGCCGCAGCCAATCAGGGTAAATACGTTGAGGCTCGCGATCTCTATAAAAAGCTCATGGAACTGGAGCCGGAGAATGCGCTCCATGCCCAAAATCACAAGCAGATGCTGGCCAAGCTGGGCGAGGATTCAGCCACACGCATTCTGAGTCCTGAAGAAGCAGCCCAGGCGTTGATGGTGGAAGAGCTGGATGAGAGCGCGCCGGCAGTTCACCAGAGCTATGATCCGCCAACAGAAAAAGCAATTGAGTCCGCGCTGACCGATGCCGAACTGTATGTCTCTTATAACGTTCCGTCCAAGGCCATCCCGCCACTTGAAGCTGCGCTGCCCCTGGCGCCGCAGGATGTAAATCTCAATCAGCGGTTGGCCAGCCTCTATGTACGTTCTGAGCGCTTTGCAGACGCAGCCCGGCTCTACAAAAACTTGAGCGATATTTACAAAGAGCTGGGACATGAGGCTGAGTCGGCGAAATACCTGGAAGCTTCCCAACGGTACGCGTTGCGCGCGCCGCAAACGCCGAGCATTTCAGTTACACCAGCAGCCGCGGAGCCTGCACCGAAACCCAAGTGGCCTCCGGAGCCGGTTACGACGGTAGCTGCTGAGCAGGCTGCTCAGGCCCCAATTGAGATCGGCGCAGAAGTTGAGCCTTCTGTACAAGAGTTCAGCTTTGATATGCCGGAGGTGGTTGCAGCGGCCCCTGAACAGCTTGCAGCCATTCCAGTGGAGCCAGTTGTTGCACAGCCCGTCTCTGAAATCACAATAGAGCCTGTGCCGCTGATGCCGGAAGCGGCGCCTATTGAAGTTACCCCTGTTTCAGTAACGCAGCCGGAAGCCATCGCTCATGAAATTGACATCTCCAATGAGTGGGAGGAGATGATTGAGGTTGAGCCGGCGGCGGAAATTCCAGTGCGCATGGCCAAAGAGACTGCAGCACCGGCCGCGACGGATCTGACCGCTCAGATTACGGATAAGATTCAGGAAATCCAGTTTTACCTCAGCCAGGAGATGTGGGAATCGGCGAAGTCGGCCATTTTGGATCTGACGGAACTTGCGCCTGACGCGCCTGAGATCGCCCAATTCATTGTCGCTGTGAATGCAGGACAAGCCAGATCCAGCGGCCTTGCAGCGCAGCAGCGTGAGGAAACGCCGGTCTTCATTGAAGAAGCTGCACCTGCTCCGGAGCCGGAAAGAATTGAAGAGCATGTCATAGCACCTCCCGCGCCAGTTCAGATTGAACCGGAAAGAATTGAAGCTCCGCGCGTTGTTGAACCAGAGCCGCAGATCGTAGAGCTACCAGCACCGCCTGTAACTCGCAGGCCAGAGCCGGTAAAGCCTTTGAAGCCCGCTGCAATTCAACAGCCGGTTGCCGCATTGCCACTGGAAGATGTATTGGAGGTTGCTGAGCCACCGAGAGCAAGGCATGCTCCGCCGCAACCCGCAGCGCTCGCAAAAGAAAAATCTACAGAAGATATTCTCGGCGACTTTGTGCTCGATCTGGAGCAATCGGAAGAGCTGGCTGACTTTGTTCCGAAACAGCACGCAGCGCCCACTCCCGTGCCGGCACCGGCGCCGGTTGCCGCTGCCGCGCCTGCCCTGGATCGCCGCAGCGCTGTTCCAAAGAATGGCGACATGCAGGATGCCGAAGCAGCAAATGTGCTGAGCGATATTCTTTCGGAACTGCAAGAGGAGACAGCCGAGGCCGCCGAGCCTGAAGAAGATCCAGAAACGCATTACAATCTTGGAATTGCGTTCAAAGAGATGGGGCTGCTGGACGAGGCGATCGGCGAGCTGCAAAAAGTTTGCCATGCAGTGGACCGCGGGGCGAGCTTCTCACAGCCAATCCAGGCGCTCACCTGGCTGGCGCAGTGTCTGGTGGATAAGGGCGCGCCAGAAGCTGCGGTGCGCTGGTATCAAAGAGCCCTGCAATTGCCGGGGCTGGACAACAGCAGCCGCTGCGCCATTTATTATGATCTAGCGACGGCTTATGAGGCTTACGGCGATAGAAAATCTGCTCTGGCCAACTTCATGGAAGTTTATGGCTCGAATATCGATTTTCGCGACGTGGCCAGCCGCATTAAGGCGCTGAAATCGTAAAATCTTCTTTGCGTCTAAAATAAACAAACGAACAAGCGATCCCCAGGTTTTGAAGCTTACCTCGACGAATTTCGACAATCCGCCTCCGACGCCCAGCCATCAGCCGGCTGAGGACCACGCCACCGAACTGCCAGTGTGGCTGCAGCGCATTTTCGCGGTCGTGTATGTATTGTTCTGCATCGAATTAGGTTTGGTGCTGATGGTGCTGCCCTGGCTGACCGGATACTGGTTCTCCAGCGGATGGCTGGCGCAATGGCCGGAACTGCAGCGGATTCTGCAGAGCGGGTTTGTCCGCGGAGCAGTTTCCGGATTGGGCCTGCTGGATATCTGGCTGGGTATTATGGAAGCTGTGAATTATCACGACCGCAAATGATCAGTTCACGGCCCATTCAGAGAACATATGCCTGACAGCAACAAGAAATCAAAAACTGAAGTGAGCGAACCGGAGCTGCTTCCCGCTCCGCTTGCGTACCTGAATCCTGACTTTCTCAACAGCCCTGATGGCCGCATCCTGCGGATCTTGTCAGAGTATGCTGAGCCGCTCGCGCGGTTTCGCCGTGAAAAAATCCAGGACACGGTTGTCTTCTTTGGCTCCGCACGCTTTGCCAGCCTGCCGGATGCACAGAATGCGCTGACCCTTCTGGAGAAGCCCGGCTCAGCAAAGCCGGCTCCTCCACAGCAACAGCCCGGCGGCCAAGATCCTGATTCATTGCAAGCCGCTTTGAAGCGCGCACACGCTGCCGTGGAGATGGCGCGCTACTACGAAGAAGCCCGCAGGCTGGCATCCATGCTCACCGAGTGGACACTCACATTGCCCGGAAAACGGCACCGTTTTGTTGTGACTTCAGGCGGCGGTCCGGGGATTATGGAAGCAGCGAATCGGGGGGCGCGTGACGCCGGAGGAAAGACGATTGGACTCAACATCCGGCTGCCGTTTGAGCAGTATCCGAATCCGTACATTACGCCCGAGCTGAATTTTGAGTTCCACTACTTTTTCATGCGTAAGTACTGGTTTGCCTACCCGGCCAAAGCGCTTGTGGTATTTCCTGGCGGTTTTGGGACGTTGGATGAGATGTTTGAAATCCTGACGCTGGCGCAGACGCACAAGCTGGCCAAAAAGATTTTGGTGATTGTTTATGGCAGAGAATACTGGAACCGCGTTTTGAATTTTGAAGCCCTGGTGGATGCAGGAACGATCTCTCCGGAGGACTTGAACGCCTTCACCATGGTGGACACACCGGAAGAGGCCTTTGAGGTACTGAAAGATGGGCTTACGCGTTTCCATCTGCAGCCTCAGCAGGCACGGCCGGTGCAGGAAGAGGGGCCGGAGATCGCGAAAACGCTGCCGTAGAAAAACAGTATTTGGTATTTAGTACTTAGTACTAGCGTGGAACTCCGAAACATCTTCGTGAATGGTGACGTTGTCAACTGCTTGCAGCTAACTGATTACCAAATGCCCTTTCGCTAAGTGATGGTCGCTGAGAATCACGCCGCCTTCTGCTCATCCATCTTCTCAACCTGCTTTTCCACCTTTTGCACCTGCTTCTCCACATGCTTGATCTCGATGCGGTCTCTGCGGATATCGAGGCGCAGGTGAGCGTAGATGCTCATGTATTGGTTGGCAATCCAGACCAGGGCAAAGCCGGCGATGAGATAGCCGCGCCAGTCGTCATAGAGCAGCTTGTAGCGCGTAATGATGAGAAAGAAAATCGTGACGTAGTGGCTGAAGCAGTACTCGCAGGTAAAGATATAGAAAAATTTGCGTGAGACAAAGAGCGAATTGTTCTCTGTCTGATGAGCGCAGTATTGCCGCGGTTCGCGAAAGACTTCTTCATGCGTGACCGTCCAGGCGATTGCGGCAATCGGAACCGCCAGCACGAAGAGCCAGATGATTTGCACACCAAGAGTCACGATTAAGAGACGGGATTAGATGGGATGAAGTTGCCTGAGTTGCTGCCGCCGCGACGGTCTTTCACGAAGGTAAAAAGTACGAAGGAAATCCCGACCCAGTAAAATGCTGGGCAGCATGGCCCCAAAACTTTATTACATTACTGATCGGCGGCAATTTCCCGGAGATCCGCGGGAGCAAGAGCGCCAATTGCTGAAAAAGATCAGAGAGTGTGCCGCGGCCAGAGTGGATTACATTCAACTCCGTGAGAAAGATCTGAGTTCACGAGCGCTGGAAATGCTGGCACAGAAAGCCATGGCGGCTTTGGACGGCTCACGCACCAAACTGCTGATCAACTCGCGAACCGACGCTGCTCTGGTCTGCGGCGCCCATGGCGTACACCTGCCCAGCGATGATCTTCCTGCCAGTGAGGTCCGAGCCATGTGGATGCGCGCGAGCACAGCAGCTCCAGTGATTGGCGTCTCTGCGCATACGCGGGCAGAAGTTGAATATGCGGAGGCGCACGGGGCTGACTTTGCTGTATTCGCTCCGGTATTTGAAAAAGCCGGAACAGTGAATGCCGGCGGCATGGAAGAGCTAAGAAAGATTTGCCAATTGCGAAGGAGCATACCGGTATTTGCCTTGGGCGGAGTGACGCTGAAGAATGCGCGGCAGTGCTTAGAGGCTGGAGCGGCGGGAATCGCGGGGATCAGGTTGTTTCAGGAGAATGAAGCGCAGATGGTTATTGAATTTCTTAGAGACTGAATTACCCAAGGCATAGGAATTCAGCACTCACACGTTGAAGCGCGCCCTGAACCCGTGGTGATTAAAATCGCTATTGAGCCCGCCGTTCGCGGCGATCATCTTTGATCAGCCAGTGCAGGAACCAGGTGATCACACTCAAAAGTATGGCGCCTTCAAGTGCTGCCGTCCAGGTCAGCACAGCAAAACCCGGCGTGACCGAGGCGGCCATCTTCAACATGACGGCGTTGATGACAATGAGAAAGAGCCCGAAGGTGAAGATAGTGAGCGGGAAGGTAACAACTTTCAGGATCAATCCAAGAGTAGAGTTCACAAGGCCGAAGACCAGGGCGGCGATCAGCGCGTCAAAGAATCCCTGCAGGACAAAGCCAGGGACGATGTGCGCCACAATCACCAATGCCACCGCGTTGATAAGCCAGCGGATGAGTAGCCGCAAAAGATCACCTTCCTGTGGCAAGATCGCCGACGGAAGTATTGTAAAGAAAAAGCCGCACTGTGCGTGCGGCTGGACAAATATTATTTCTAACGAGTGCACGCGGTTTCTTCTCAGGCGCGATCCTCAAATGCCTGACTTCGCGCACGCACCTCTTCTGAGGTCAAGCCATAAATTGGCGGGGTGGAAATTCCCAGCATGCCCAGATAGACGTACATCTGAGCGCGATGATGGACCTCATGCTCCACCATGGCCCGCAGCCATTTCCACACGGTGATGGGCGTTCCGCCGGGCGTGACGCACTTCTTCTGCAGGTCTTCAGGAGAAAGTTTGCTGAAGATTTCCATGGATTCATGATGAAGGCGATTGAAGAACGCAAGCACGTTTTCTCGTCCTTCAGCCAACTCCGGGCCATGGCCGGGATAGAGGCTGGACTTGAGCTGAGCATTTTCAGCGTACATGTAGCGCTCAATGGTGGCGAGGTGGCGGATGATGTCGGCAAAGCTGAACTTGCCTTCAGCATAGCGCCAGTCAAACTTCTCCGCCGGGATGCAGGCAATAACCTTGAGCGTGCGTTGGCGGACTTTTTCGTAGTAGTCGAGAAATTCCTGAGGCTTGGTGATTTCCATAAGCAAAGAGTCCTACTGAATACTTTGGATATATTTGCGGAACCCTTCGCTTTTAAATTCTTTCAGGCCGTCGGTGGCCAGGCGTCCGAGCTCAGCAAAGCATTCTGGATCGACCTGGGTGAAGTTGAAGCAGGCCTTGCCTTGTTTGCGCTTCTTGAGGGCCGGCGATATGGATTTGACCAGCTCAGCGTTGTAATAAGCCGGCAGGAGATGAAAGCTGACGTAATTTTTGCCTGTCCGCACACCTGCGAAGTAGAGCGGCTTGCGGCGATGGAGGATGAAGGGAGCTTCCAGGTGGTAGTTGCCGGGCTTGTCGGTCTGGACTGCGAGTCCCTTGCCGATGAACGGCTTCAGGATGTCACACAAGGCGGTGAAGACGGGCGCAAAATCGGGTTTGCCGGCTTTGGCTGACTTGGCGCGAGCAGGCTTTGCGGCTGGCATAACGCCGCAAGTATAGCGCTGCCCTGGTTCCTGCTGAGAAAAAAATGAGGAGCGACTTAGCCGTCGCTCCTCCGCCCACAAGCAATTCAGTCGCGATCTCCGTCGTGATCGCGGTTGGGCAGTGACTTCAAGTACTCAACCAAGTCACTCTTTTCGGCTGCGCTCAAGCCCAGGCTCTTGCATGAATCGTAGTGATCCACGACAGCAGCCAGCGTGGCAAAGCGGCCATCGTGATAAAAGCCGCCTTTGGTGTGGGTCCACAGACCATTCAGCGGCGTGGTGCGGTAACGATCATCAGGCGCACGGCTGGCCTGAAAATCGTCAATGCAGATATCAGAAGCCGTGTGCATGTTCCATCCCGGCTCAGTCATGAGCGGCGGCGTATGGCAGGTGCTGCACTCTGCCTTGCCGTTGAACAGCGCCTTGCCGCGTGCAGCGGCTGCAGGATCAAAGCTGCCTGCAGGCGGCGCAGGCGCGGCGATAGCAAGCTGGTAGAAATGGAGCGGGGCCAGCTTGGCTGTGATCTGATCGTCAGGGTTGGAGACGTGCCCAAAACCGTTCCTGGCTGCAATGGGGAACTTAGTAGCGTCATCCAGGCGAGGATCAAAGAAGGTTCCTTTGCCATGCATTTCCAGGTTGGCGACAAAGGCGTTCCAGTAGGGCACAGAGCCCCATCCGGTATAGGTATGAAGGTTTACGCCAGCCAGGCCGAAGGCAGGCGGGATGAGCGTCGCTGCCGACTTGCCATCAGGACGAAACGCTTTCCCATCCATGAACAGCTCGGCGTCAAATTTGCCCGGGCCCCAACTGGCCAAAACTGTCTTTACCGTAGGCACATCGACGCCCAGCACATCGGCCACCGGTTGCAGGTTGGGCGAGAGGCCGACAATCGCGCCGACATTCAAATCGCGGTTGGCCCAGCCATCCAGGCGATGGCCAATGCCGGGAGCAAATGCGTTGTCCACGGTTGAATGGCAGAGAGAGCACTGGATGCCAATCGTCTTGAGCGTGCCATCGGGGTTGAAGAATCCAGTTACGCCAACCACGGCATTCAATTTCAAGAGCGCCAGGGTCACCGCTGGATCGTTCAAATTGACCTTGCCTGCCTGAATCTGCTGAACCAACGCAGCAGGCAGCGCGTCCTGGTCAACTTTGAGTCCAACGGCCAGCGCCGTTGCCGGCGAAACTCCGGGACCGACACCGCCGTTGGCAGCGCCTTCAATCGCGCGATGCAGTTGCAGCGTGCCGCCCCAGAAATCCTGGTCGCCGAAAGTATCGAAACGGAAGATGTTTCTGCCCTGCTCGACGAGGTCTTCCGCGTGATGTTTTACGGCGGTGTCAGCAGGAGAGTTGTTGTGTCTTTGCTCGGAGTATAGAAGAAATGCGCCAAGCAGGAGGAAAGCGATCATGAGAGGGAATCTGATCTTTTTCACGGAAATACACCTCTGGCCTAAGCCATTTGTATTCGCAGGAGGGCTCCCGGAAAGCTCCCAATGTATGGAGCAACGAAGCGCCCTCAGGTTTCAGGGAAAACGAAAAAATAATTCGCAATACGATTTAAATGGCAGTTGCAGACCGATATCGTAGCGGGGCGAATAATGCGTTGCTATGACATAGAAAGGAACTTTCTTTAGCACTGATACACACTGATGACACTGACGGGGGAGCAAAACTTACTGCTGATGAGCGCGGATCAAATGCAATTAAAGAACTTACGTGACCGTCAGCAGGGAACAGAGCATAGGCGCCCACTCGTAAGAGAAGAAATGTAAGCGATGTGGGCGAAGCGCAGCGAAACGACAAAAACAAACGAAAAGGCCGTCCGGCAACTGGACGGCCTTCTCTTTCAAGGGAGAATAGTTCCAACGGAAGTTCAAAAAGACCATCAGAACTTTCTGGCGAAAATCTTATTGGGCGGCGAAAGGGAGTGTCAAGGAATTTTTCCAGAATAAATGCCTTTGTTTTCAATGACTTAATTAGTTTATCAACAAGCCTCCGCAAGTGACAAAAAATGTCACTTTGCCGCTTTGGAGATTTGTAAAGCTGCTATTTTCAGGCACTTACGGTGTCACTTGAGGTCAAGGCGGATGATATCGGCTGCCTCAGGGCGGTTGAAAATCTTGTTGGGGAAGAAGCGGCTGAGTAGGATCCGGGCCCCGCCAAAAGCAAAGCCAAAGATCAGCGCAGCCAGCACCACAAGTACACACAACAGCACCAGAGCGACGATGAACCCGGCACGATCTTCCTGTGGCTGTGGTTTTGTCGCTTGGTTCCACGTTACGTCGGCGTCATAGTTGACGGAGGCGAGCAGTGATTGGGCCTCATCAGAAGGAATGCTGCCGCTGACGATTGCCACGAAAGGCCCGCTGCGTTTGAAAGCGAATGAAGGCGAGGCGGACTGCATGGCTGTCATTTTGTCGCGCGCGATCTGCGGCGTGGGATATCCGATGATGGTCAGCGTGGCCTCACCGCCAGAGGTGCGGTATTTGGCCATCGCGATTTCCGGCGAGGTGTTGAAGTCAACCAGTTGCGCAGAAATAGGCACACCCAGCCGTGTGAGAGCATCGGGGCCAACGATGTACCGGCTGGTATTGGCAATACGGGATTGCGAAGGAAGATTGCCGGGCAAGGTGGGCAAGGCTGCTGCGTTCCCCTGTGCGCGCGGCAATGCTTCAGCCAGTGAACGGAGATCAGCGCCGGACATGGCAGTTATGCGGTCCAGCGCAGCGTCCAGCAGAGTGTTGCCTTTGAAGAAGAGAATGCGCGTGTTGTTGGAAGCGCCCTGATTGCCGATGGTCTCAGTGCGCATCTGCGGCTGGACGTAATACGTGAATGCTCCAAAGGCGCCGCTGGCATCGTGGAATCGGGCGGCCTTGATCTGTATTTTGCGGTCACCGCGGGTGTAAGTAGCTGTTTCCGAATCGGTGAAGCCGTATTCCTTGAGAACAGAAGCATCTGTGGGATCAACTGCAGCGGCGTCCGCGCCGGTTTTGATGCTGTGAGCATCCATTCGCCATCCGTTGAACTGAGAAGGCAGAAAAGCAGACGAGTCCTTTGACTGGCTGAAACCAGTGGCGGCGAAAAAGACGATCAGCAGGAGAAATCGCTTCATGAAAAGAAAGGCGGCTGACGGCACTACCAATTAGACACCATGAGATGCTGAAGAGATTCTACGCTTTTTAGCGCGCCTGAGACTATGTAGCCCAGAGTTCGGGCGAATCATGCTGAGGCGGGAATAAACCTTAGAAATGCTGCAAACAAAGGACTAGCACCTCTTCCATAGCAGAGCTGCCCCAAAATTCAGGTAAACTAGAGGGAATGGCATCTATTCAGCGCAGGAAGACGGTTACCGTCAAAATCGGCAACGTACATGTGGGCAGTGATGTCCCGGTGGTTGTCCAATCCATGACCAACACGGATACGGCCGACGTAAAAGGCACGGTGGAGCAGGTGGCACAGTTGGCCCGTGCCGGCTCAGAGTTGGTGCGAGTGACGGTGAACAATGACGCGGCTGCGCAAGCCGTGCCGGCAATTGTCGAAGGGCTGGAGAAGCAGAACATCCGTGTGCCGATCATCGGCGACTTCCACTATAACGGCCATCTGCTGCTGACGAAATATCCGGAATGCGCTCAGGCGCTGGCCAAGTACCGCATTAATCCCGGCAACGTAAGCGTGGGCCGCAAGAATGACGACAACTTCCGCGCCATGATCGAAGTGGCCATCAAGAACCGGAAACCGGTGCGCATTGGCGTGAACTGGGGATCGCTGGACCAACAACTACTTACGCGCATGATGGATGAAAATTCCCGCAGTGCTGCGCCCAAAGACGCGCGCGAAGTCATGATGGATGCGATGGTGGAAAGCGCGCTCCGCTCAGCGCACCTGGCGGAAGAGTTTGGCCTCCCACACGATTTCATTATTCTGAGCGCAAAGGTCAGCGGCGTGCAGGATTTGATTGATGTTTACCGCATGCTGGCGTCCAAATGCGACTATCCGCTGCACCTTGGCCTGACCGAAGCAGGCATGGGCGCGAAGGGAATTGTGGGCAGCACGGCGGGACTCGCGGTGCTGTTGCAGGAAGGCATTGGTGATACTATTCGCGTTTCTCTCACGCCTGCACCAAACGGCAATCGCGCCGAAGAAGTTTTTGTCGGCCAGCAGATCCTGCAGTCGCTGGGAATCCGCAGCTTTACGCCGCAGGTAACGGCTTGTCCCGGCTGCGGACGAACCACCAGTACCTTCTTCCAGGAGATGGCGGAGCAGATACAGTCCTACCTTCGCACCAATATGCCGGTATGGAAGGGAAAGTATCCCGGAGTTGAAGAGCTGAAGGTTGCAGTGATGGGCTGCGTGGTGAATGGGCCGGGCGAATCCAAGCACGCCAATATCGGGATTTCGCTGCCCGGAACGTTTGAAGAGCCCAAGGCGCCGGTCTTTGTTGATGGGCGCTTGATGACCACGCTGAAGGGCGACCGCATTGTCGCTGAATTTATCGACATCTTGAACGAATACGTTGATACACGGTATGGTTCAGGAACGGCCGCTTCAACTGAACACGCGACAGCCCGCGTGTAGCTTCCTGCTTCGACTCTTTATCCCGCGAGCAAACTGTAACCCAGCGCGAACCATGCTCCAAAGCCGATTACTACCATGCCGATGCGCACGGCGACATGATCTACAACGTTGTTCCATTTAGCATCCATAACTTCCTCCAAAAACTTTTGATTTTGCGTTCTGTTTGGTTTGACGCGATCTGCAGCTTCTGGTTAGTAATACGTCCGCTACAAAAATAGGTTCCGCCTGTAAAATTTTTTTTACAAAATTATTCGTTTGTACATTGATAACTTCTGCCTTGTTGACAAGTCATATAGGCATTCATTCTTTTCCTCTCACCCTGATGGGAGCGAAATGGATGAGGACCAGCGTAGGGCGAAGCGTCTTTTTTCCGAAATGTTGAATGGCGGTAAGCAGTACACGGGTCCTGATCTGTTCAGCTCCCCAGGGTGCATTCAAGGGCTGTTCTGGCCAGCAGTTTCCCTTTTCCAAAGCGATTCATCCAAGTAGAGAACGGCTCGTCTGCACTCTGAGGAAAAGCGCATGCATCTCTATAAATTTCATTCAAGAAATCAAAATATTGAGCAAAAGAAGGAACGGCTTTCCCCCTGGAAACTGGGCGGGCTTAGCTCCTGGCAATTACTGAAGCGGGTCTATAACGAGTTCGACCAAGACGAAGTATTCACGCGTTCTGCAGCGCTGGCGTTTTACTTTCTGTCAGCTCTCATCCCCATGATCTTTTTCCTCACGGCGATGCTGGGACTCTTTGCTCAAAGCCATGACTTGCAATCCGGCCTGCTGAATTATGCTGCTCGGTTTATGCCGCCTGACGCTTTCAACCTGCTGCAGAAGACGCTGCGTGAGATCACTACAAGCAGCACAGGCATGAAGCTGGCACTAGGCCTTGTGCTGGCCTTGTGGTCAGGTGCAGGTGGTGTGAGTTCGATCATGGATGCTATGAACCGCTGCTATCACGTGAGGGATTCGCGGCCATTATGGAAGCAGAAGCTGATTGCCATTGTCCTGACCGTTGCACTCTCTGCGCTAACGATTACCGCCCTGATCATCATTCTGTACGGTGGCGACATCGCACAATTTGTCGGCAGGCACACCGGCTTGAGCACTCCCATGGTGATTGCGTGGCGCATTGTGCAGTGGCCGGTGGCACTGTTGTTTATCGTTCTGGCATTTGCGCTTCTCTATTTCTGGGGACCTGACGCGGAACAGGAGTGGCAATGGATTACTCCAGGATCGCTGGTCGGCGTGCTGTTGTGGATTGGCGCCTCGCTGATTTTCCGCGTGTACCTGCATTACTTCAACAGCTACAGCAAGACTTATGGCTCATTGGGAGCGGTGATCATCCTGCTTTACTGGCTCTATATTTCAGGAATGGCACTGCTGGCCGGCGGCGAAATTAATTCTGAGATTGAAAATGCCGCAGCCGAACACGGACATCCGGAAGCCAAAGAGGCTGGAGAAAAAGTTGCTTAACTTTGACCCACAATCTCAAGTCACAAATTACTGATGTGCAACAGTGCAGATTATTTTCTCTGTGGTCCTTTGTGTCTTTTGTGGTTAAGTCACCGGCTGCTTTTCCAGCGCAGGCTGCACCGGAGCAGGCGTGCCTGAGAGCGGCAACTCGATGGTGATCAGCAAACCGTCATGAGCATTGGCTGCACGGATATTTCCGCCATGGAGCTTTACTGTGCGCTCAGCGATGGATAGTCCCAGGCCAACGCCTCCGCTGGAGCGCTCACGGGCCTCGCTGACGCGATAGAACGGTTCGAAAATGTGGTCAAGTTCATTTTCCGGCACGCCGGGGCCGTGATCGCGAACGGTAAGGATTGCAGTATCAAACTTGCAGCTGAGAGAAACTTCTATTGCAGTGCCTTCAGCCGTGTAACGGATGGAATTGCGGATTACGTTTTCAATTCCGCTGCGCAGCAATTCTTCTGAACCGCAGACGCGGCAGTGCTCGAGCTGAATGGCCTTTATCTCTTTGTTCTGCGGCTTGGCCTCGTAGTTCGCATCGTCAATTACCATCTGCACCAGTTCTTCCAGATCAAGCGCCTCCGGCGGGACTTTTTCTGCGCCGCTTTCCAGACTGGTCAGCGTAAGCAGCTGTCCCACAAGCTTGTTGACGCGCTCGGACTCCATCTCAATCCGGTCAAGTGCGCCAAGGCCTTTGCCGTTTGTGTTTTTGCGAGCCAATTCCAGAGCCACGCCCAGCCGCGCAAGTGGAGAGCGCAGTTCATGCGAGATGTCAGCCAGCAGGCGCTTTTGGGAAGAGATGAGCGCGGCAATCCGCTCTGCCATATTGTCAAATTCGCGGCCGAGGTCGGCCAGCTCGTCACGACGTCCGCCCATCTGCGGAGTGACGCGCGCGTCCAGATTGCCTTCAGCAAATGATTGCACTACCGACTTCAACTTCTTTAGCGGCGATGTGAGATAGAGCGCCAGCAGGTAAGAGATAATTCCTGCAGCAAGGATACTTAACACAATACCCACCCGCGGAAGACCACGAGGGACATAAGGCTGACGCAGCCGGCTCACGAAAATATAGATGTGACCGCTGGGCGCTACTACCGGGCGGCCCCAGGTGAGCCTCCCCGTTCCGGTAACATGCGAAACGTGCTGCTGCGTCTGCTGGATTTCAGAGGCGACGGTTGCGACCTCAGATGAAAATTGCGAAACCATGGCCTTGCCATTGGCGTCAAACAGAGCGATCTCTGTCCCTGCTTCCTTTTGTGATCGCCGAACGTATTCTTCAAAAGGCTGCTCGCCCTCGCTGTCATAGACCTGGACAGCGGATTCCGCATAGAGATTCAATGCCTCTCCCAGTGCGCCGCGCCGGCGCTCAGGATTCGGGGCGCTGGTGAATGAAAGCCACAGCATCACGTTCAGTGCGATGATCATCACCGCGGCGGCAAGCCAGAAGCAGAGAAAGATCTTCCAGAACAGACTGCGATATCTCACGGTTGCTCTCCCGGAAGCAGATAGACGTACCCGCTGCCGCGAATCGCTTTGATGCGCTCCTGATCTCCGTCATAAGCGCCAAGCTTGCGCCGCAGATTGCTTACGTGCACGTCAATGCTGCGGTCCATGGGGGACATGGGGCGGCCCAGGGCAGCCTGCGTCAGGTCTTCACGACTGATGATCTTTCCCGGGCTGCGAAGGAAAGTATAAAGCAGATCAAACTCTGCGCCGGTGAGGTTTACCGGCTTTCCATTGCAGGTTACGCTGCGCGACTCAGGATGCAGCTCAACTCCGGCCAGAAGAATTGGCTGCGCCGGAGCTGCAGCGCCTGTGCCCGAGGCGCGCCGCAGGATCGCGCGCAGACGCGCTACCAGCTCGCGCGGGTTGAAGGGCTTGGGCAGATAGTCGTCTGCACCGAGTTCGAGGCCGAGAATGCGGTCCAGTTCGCTGCCGCGTGCCGTGAGCATCAGCACCGGCACGGAAGTCTTCTGGCGAAGTTGCTTGAGCACATCCAGTCCGCTCATGCCGGGCAGCATTACATCCAGAATCACGGCAGCATAGTGATTGCTCAGGGCTTTCTCCAATCCGCTGGGGCCGTCATGCGCCGCGTCCAACTGGAACTGCTCGCTCTGGAGATACTCTTCCAGCAGCTTACTAAGCTCGTTGTCATCATCAATGAGCAGAACTGAAGTCATGTTCCCACCATAAACCCGCGCCTATTCTGTAACGGGTTAAGAAATGTCAAGCTCGCCTGGGCGAATTAACAACTCCTAACTTTAAGCATGTACTTTTTGGGTTAATACTATTGGCAGTGGTCCTGCCTTGCGCTCACTCACACTGGCGCAAGGGAAGAGTGAAGCTGCCGCTCATTCTAAAGCGAGTTGGTACATGCACAAGAAATTTTTCATCACAACAGCAATTTTACTCGCCGTGGCAGCCGACTTACAGCAAACGCAAAGCAGATGAACCTCCTTCTCTCTCTCGCTCCCTCCAGTGAGAGCTTAGGCGGCAGCAATGCCGCCTGATTTTTTGAGCGAAAAACTCTAACCACAAAGGACACAAAGGAGCACAAAGAGAGCAGCCTTTTCGGAAGTTCAACCCAGATCTGATCGCGGAGATACAAGGCTGAGGCGTAAGTTTTCCTATTACACGCGATCCGGTGATCTTACCTATGTTCTTCCGAGTAAAATCTGATACTTGATGTCCTTTTATTTTGACTCCGCCGCTCGCCGACGCCTCGGCTATAAGCTGATTGATCAGATTGACGAATATTTCTCCAGCCTGCCTGACCGTGCCGTGCAGCTTCCAGAAGAGCAGCGCAGCTTTGCCGATCTCACCAGCGCATTGCCGGAGCTTGGCGATGACGCAGAGCGGGTGCTGGAAGAGGCGTGCTCTGAGCTGGTGGCGCAAGGATTTCATGTGCCCAGCGCAAATTATTTCGGGCTTATGAATCCGACTCCGGCCTACATGGCTGTTTTGGCGGAGATGCTGGTGGCGGCGCTGAATCCTCAGCTCGCCAGCCTAGCGCGGTCGCAGCTGGCTTCGCGCATTGAGCGTCAAACCGTCCGGTGGCTTGGCGAGCGGGTGGGCTGGAAAACGGCTTTCGACGGGACTTTTACGAGCGGCGGAAACGAAGCCAATTTCAGCGCGTTGGCCATGGCTCTGGCCACACATTTTCCGCAGACGGTAGAAGAGGGCATGGCTGCCGCGGGAGCACGGCCGATGCTGTATACCTCGGCGGAGGCGCACCACTCGCTGGACAAGTCTGCAGGGCTTCTCGGGCTAGGACGCAAGGCGCTGCGACGAATTCCCGTAACTGAAAATGTCCAAATGGATTTGCCGCAACTTGAGCTACAGATCGCTGAGGACAAAGCTCAGGGGCTGGCGCCTTTTTGCGTGATCGGGACGGCAGGCACGACTAATTCCGGCGCTATAGACGATCTGGAAGCTATAGCCAAGATTTGCGGCAGGCATCAGCTCTGGTTTCACGTTGACGGAGCTTATGGAGCAGCGGCTATCTTCTCTGATCAACATCGCAAATTGGTGCGCGGGATTGAGCTGGCAGACTCCATCACCATTGATCCTCACAAATGGCTGGCGATGCCGTATGCCGCTGGCGTGGTGCTGACTTCACATCCAGAGGCGCTCCAGCAGGCTTTTGCGACCGCGACGCCTTATATGCCAAAGAAGACCGGTGCTGCGCCACTGCTGGACAACTTTCAGGTAAGCACGCAGTGGACGCGCCGGATGAACTCTCTCAAGCTATGGCTGACGTTGCGCGTTCATGGACGGCAGGCATATGAAGAATTGATGGACCGCCAACTGAAGCTGGCCTCGTTCTTCGCGGATTGGGTGCGCAGCTCAGAGCAGTTTGAGTTGGCTGCTCCGCAGGTGCTGCCGATTGTGAATTTCAGGGTGAAGCGACCGCATGCCAGCGAGGAGGATCGCCGTGCGATTCATGAGGCCATTGTGCATGAGGTAACTGGTGAGGGCCGCCGATGGATCTCAACTACGCTGGTCAACGGACGTTCGGTCATCCGCATGATGGTGATCAGCTATCTGACGACGCATCGGCATCTGGAAGATCTGATGATCTCAGTGACAGAGGCGGGGAAGAAGCATGTTTGCCGCTAGATCAAGTTATGCCACCTGCGTACGCGCCAGCAGGGCAGTCCAAACTTTTGATGTGTCCAAAGAGGCCGCAACTTGCGATTCTCCCAGCCGCTGCAGCACACGAGATTTGGCTGCGATGATCGCCTGATCATTGCAGCCCAGCATGGCTGCGCACTCGCGGATAGAATAGCTTTCCAGCACCGCCATGATAAAGACAAAACGCTCAAACGCCGGCCAGCGCATTACTAATGCAACCAGAGGCGGCGTGCTGCCATTTTGCTGAGCCGTGACAGCTCCTTCCTCAACGCTGCGATCCTTTGCCGGTGACATAGCCTTGATTGCGTTCTGGATGATGGCCCGTTTGCTCCAGGCGCGCGCCCACTGCTTAAAAACAGGGTTGCCGTGAATACTGTCGTCGAGGCCGGCAACAAAGCACTGCTCGGCTTTTGCCTGATCAGCAGTCAGCAGATATGCCAACTGGTGCAGGCCGGGCATTTCTTCATCGAAAATCTGCTGAAAGTCTTTGCAAGTGGCGTATTCCGTTGCACGCTCCTGGGCCCGTTCATTCCTTTTACGACCAAACATCCAAAATCTCCTCTATCTATATACGCAACACGCGGCAGAACGGTTTTAGCGTCTTAACCGCGAAATAGGACAATTGTGATTGTTTTTCCTGACTCCAATCAGGCTCTGCAAATATAAGACGTTCCACTTTTGAAATAGTGACAAAATATCTTCTGCCGTTTCCTATTCTGTTGCAAATTGGGAGCTGCTGCCGGCTTGTGATGATGCACTTTTCTGTAACTAAAAGGGGATACAGCGCATCTTCCCTGGGGAGATGAAATTATTTTCCGCCGATGGTGATGGTGATCTGATGTCCTGAGACACCCTTGCTTGCGGGATGATGTAAGGCAGCCAGAGTGAACTGTGATCCGGGTTCGATTACCGATGGGGCGAGTGTGTAAATTTCATCTTCAACCGTGAGCCGCACCTTGAGGCCGAAATATTCGGGAAGTTCGACGTGCTCGCGCGCGCCAGAACAGATGTAGAGAGAGAGCAGGTCACAAAACTGCAAGACATCTGTGAGCAATTCCAGTTCGGCGTGGCTCTGGTGCTGTTTGGCGGCAAGCTGGCTTTGGCGGCGGGACTCATCTTTCACAAAGCGAGCCAGCTTTGACTGGTCATTCTGGTTATCATCGGAGTCCGCGAGCCTTTGCTCAGCGAGGCGATGAAAGTGCCGGCTCACAATGTATCCGCCTGCAGGACACACTGTGGCGGCAACATCAATGGACTTTTCCCAGGCAAAAAGAAATTCGTTCACATTGCAATTGATGAAAGATTTTGGGCATTCCTGATTAACAGACCGGCTCTGCATGATGGCCTGCGCATCGGGAATGCCCCAGCCGGCATCGTGCAAAGCAATGGCGCGGACCAGAGCTGCGTCAAAGCTTGGCAGCTGCTCAGCGCTCATCTTTCCAGCCAAATCGCCGGATAGAGCAGCGTGAGAAGGTTGCGTAATCATCCAGCAGGCATCGTAATGCTGGCGCTGCAAACGTTCGACCACGCTCCATGCGTGCAGAAAATCCGGACTGGCAGGTGGCGGCGACTGCAGTGGACGCAGGATCATAAGCTCATCAGCTCGGACGCCGCCTGGCCATGCGCCGCGGCGCCGCAATCGCCCGCGCCGGACCGCTGCTGGAAGGCGGCTTTTTCATTCCGTCCAACAGCTCTTTCAGCGCCACGGCGTTATTGCGCTCTGAATTTTTGGAAGCATAGATCAATGTGACGCGATCATGCTTTGAGAGAAGAGTGTAAAGAAGCTCCAGATCGGCTGAGGCGTCCGGCGTGTGCAGCTCTTTGAAGTAACGCTTTTTGAAAATGGGCCAGTTTTCGCTGGAGTGATACCACTTGCGCAACGCGTCTGATGGCGCAAGGTTTTTGAGCCAGTGATCGATGCGCGCTTTTTCTTTTTTTATCCCGCGCGGCCACAGCCGGTCCACCAGCACACGCTGGCCATCCGCGACAGAGGGCTTGTCATAAGCGCGTTTGAGTTCAACTGGCATGAAGCAGCAGTACGACCCCGGGGTTTTCAAAAAGCTGCGCTCCAGACATAATAGTCATTTGAAGCTGATAGCGTCCATTTTTGTGATGGCAGTTTTTGCCGCGCTGCTGTCCGGCTGCGGCAAGGCCCCGGCGACGATGACGGACGCCGAACTGGGGCTGAACCAGCAACAGGCACGAGGCCGCAAAGTTTTTAATATTTATTGCCTCGGATGCCATCCAGCGTATTCTTCGCACGGCAATAAAGGGCCGGGGCTGAAGGACCTTTTTAAGAAGCCATATCTTCCCAGCGGCCTGACCGCGAACGATGAGCACGTGGAGCAAAGCGTTATTCGCGGACGAAACATGATGCCGCGCTTTGGGGACCAGATCAATCAGGATGAGTTGGGCGAACTCATCGCCTACCTTCACACTTTGTAGATTTCAGTGTGGCTGAGACGGGCCAGTAAGCTTGGCATGCTGGCGGTGGGTCTCTTCTGCGAGCTCATCTTCAAATTCAGCGCCTTGTTGATACCAGAGATCAAGATTTCGCCACGCGATGAAGAAGCAGATGATGAGGATGACAGGCAACAGGATGAGTGGTATCCATGGGCCCAGCGCCACCCACACGAGCACGCTGTAAACCCCACCTACAAGACAAGTAAGCCCCAGCCTGAAGGCGAGCATGGGCCAGGTCATGGGAGGTGCAGGGCGAAGCGGAAATGAGCTTTGATCAATGAATGATTTGGCAATGTCGGCGGCAAACAAAATCAAAATCACGCATGCGCCGATGTAACTGAGCAGATGTACAGATGGCGAATGTGAAAACCCAGCCAGGAGAAACAGCCCTGTGGCCAGCAAAGGCGCGGCTCGCCCGAGCGGGGCGTGAAGAGAGGCCAGCCAGCGAATGAGGGAGCGCAGATAGTCGGCTAAAGCCATTGTGAAGCGGAAGTTTAGCGTAAGGACGGTTGGGAGGAAACGTTACCTCCGTGCGAATTTCCCTCTAAGTTGCGGGAAATGTTTGAGATACAGAAGCCCGTGGAAAGCCGGAAATTTCCACGTAATTTTTTTGTAATCGAGATTGCGGAATGTTGACGGGGAGAAGGCGGCTGCACTAAACTTTGTTTCAGCGATTTTGAAATTGAAATTCAATTTCATTTTCAAAATGGATCCGGCGATCGAGTGTTTCTGCGGTGTATTGGATCGCGAGTATAGAGAGGCAGGTTGTTTTGCAAAAGCCGCCTGCTGAGGAAGCGAAGCCTTTCTTCCTGTATTTGCTGTGATTGGAATCACTCACTTAACAAGAGGACTAAAAGCTTGTTGAACATCTTGAATATATTTCGGAGTGCCATTGTGTCCGGCTCGAGGATGAAAATCGCCCCGGCGCTACTGTGCCTGGCATTGCTCGTTGCGCTACCAAAGCGTTCGCATGCGCAGGGAAATTACTTCGTCACTTACACGCACCACATGGAAGAGCCGGGGAATCTGGAATTCGCCACCAAGTCAGTGAGCGGATTTCCGGGAGGGGGCAATGCTTTTCTTGGCAACGCCATTGAACTTGAGTATGGCGTGAAGGCATGGTGGAGCTCAGAACTTTATCTCGATTCACAAACCACGGCGAATGAGAGCAGCCTGTTCACCGGCTGGCGCTGGGAGAACCGTTTTCGCCCGCTGATGAAAGAGCACTGGATCAATCCTGTGCTCTACGCCGAATTTGAAGACATCAACAGTGCGGACAAGGCGCTGCTGGAAGTAGTGGGGCATGACGGCGTGGCCGATTTTCTGGAGCGCAATGACCGCAGCGAAAAGAAGCGCGAAATGGAACTGAAGCTGATCCTGGGCAGCAACGTGAAAGGCTGGAATTTTTCCGAGAACTTCATTATGGAGAAGAACCTCGCGGGTGATCCGTGGGAGTTTGGCTATGCAGTGGCGATGAGCCGGCCGCTCTCGCTGGCGGCCAGTCCGAACCCGTGCCGTTTCTGCCGTGAGAACTTCACGCTGGGCGCTGAGATGTACGGCGGCCTGGGCGATCGCCACAGCTTTGGCCTGCATGACACTTCACATTACCTGGCGCCGACCATGGCCTGGCATCTGCCTAGCGGTCCGACGCTCAGCCTTTCGCCGGCGGCGGGACTGAACAGCAACAGCCACGGCTTCCTATTGCGCTTCGGCATCTCCTATGAAATTGATCAGTTCGTCTCACGGCTCAGGGGGAAGAGATGATGGTGCGGAAGAAATCCTTGATTGCAATTTTGTGTTTGCTATTCTCCGCGACGCTCTTGCTGGCAGCTTCTATTGGCGACGGCGCGTGGAAGGCCAAAGTGCCGGAAAAAGACCGCACGCGCGGAAACCCGTATGACAGCCAGGCGAACGCAATCGCGGCCGGCGCCAAGCTCTTCCATCAGAACTGCTCTTCCTGCCACGGCAGCGCAGCCACTGGCACAGACAAAAAGCCCAGTCTGCACACTGACCGCATTCGCACCTCAACTCCGGGCGAGCTGGAGTGGCTGCTGAAAAATGGCAGCATGAAGAACGGCATGCCTTCATGGTCGCGTCTGCCGGAGCAACAGCGGTGGCAGATTGTGAGCTATTTGAAGAGCCTGCAGTAGTGCTTAACCACAAAGGACACGAAGGACCACAAAGTCTTTAGTTTAGTCTGACCTTTGTGTTTCTTGGTGTCCTTTGTGGTTGGCTGTCAATTCCCGCTGGGCCGCTTCTCGCGTTCGTATGGTTTTTCCAGATAGCGGCGCGCTTCATCCAGGGCGCCCTGCGTTGGGTCGCCGGTCTGGATGGCCTGGCGATACTCATTCACGGCGCGCTCACGCTGCCCGGTTGCGTCAAAGATCTTGCCCAGCATGATGTGGCTCCAGACCTCAGTCCAGCGAGGCTCGCCGTCACCGTTGAGCGCTTCGCGGAACTCGTTGGCCGATGACTGATAATTGCGCTGCAGGAAGAAAATGTCGGCAATGCGATAGTGCGCAAGCGAGCTGTTGCGATTGACCTCAAGCGCTTTATTCAGCTCCGTGAGCGCTCCGGAGAGATTCCCCTGTGCGGTAAGCTCCTGGCCACGGCGGATGGCCACGCGAACTTTCAGATCAGGCGAGTTCTTGAGCACCCAATTGTTGGGGTCAAGCACCAGGCGGCGCGGCTTGCCAAAGGTCTCAACGGAAAACGCCGAGTCAGTCCCGGTGACTTCAATGCGCTTCATCTCGGTCTGGCCATCGGTATCGACTTTCAATTCCAGCGGCATGCGGAAGAGATCAAGGTCCTGCTGAATTTCGCCCACCACGCGGAAACCTTTCTTCACGCGATAGACGGTGTACTTCATCTTGAATTCAGGCGCGCCAGTGCCATCCACCCACTGAGAGAAGAAGGCGGTGAGCTTGTCACCGTGGTATTTCTCGGCGATTGCCTGGAAATCAGCCACAGAGGCAGACTTGCCGGCAAACTGCGCCATAAAGTCTTTTGTGGTCTTATCAAACGCCGCATCGCCGATGACCCAGCGCAACATGTGGAAGATCATTCCGCCTTTGTCCGTTACCAGTGACTGGAACTGCGGAGAGAACGTATCAAGCTTGCTGGCGCTGGAGAGCGGCGTGGTGTCATAAGCCAGCGCGCCCACGGCCATGTCACGCGACGCGTCTTCAAAAGCCTGCTGCCCGGCGGTGTTCTGCACATAGCGCAACTCGGAGTCGCGCGCGCCGCCGTCCATGAGCCACCAGTCGTCTTTGCTGGCCGGGCTCACGGTTGCACCCCACCACTGGTGCGCAATGGAGTCCGCCAGCAGGCGATAGTTGGTCTTTTCGCTTATGTCGCGCGTGGCGATGGCGGCGATCTCAGGCGCCCACCACATGGGGACCGTGTCATCCGGCAGCTCAACGAGCTTTATGGCACCGCCTGCGGGTGCGGGACCATAGATGGAGGAGAAGTATTCCAGCTCTTTGCTTGCAGTATCAGCGTAAGCGGCGGCAAACTGCTTTTTGCTCTGGCTGAAATAAACTTTCACGCTGCCAATAGCGCTCTCCTGAAACGGCGCAGCGATGATGGTTCCAGGGAAGCTGGGCTTCTGCCATGCGAATGAACTCACAGTCTTGCCTGTGGCATTCGCTTTTGCCGGGCCATTGCTGCCGCTGCCAATTACTGTGTAGCCAATCGGCGCAGTAACGTTGATGGTCGCAGTAAAGCGGTCAATGCCATAATTGGTTACCGGGAACCAGCGTCCGGGATAAAGAAGATAAGCAATATCTTCGCCGATATAGGCCAGCTTGAGTCCTTCCACCGGACTGTCATCGGCGGTGGCCAGAGCGCCTTCATAGTCAAAGGTCAGCGTGGTGGAGGCGCCCTTGTTCAGCGTGGCGGGGAAGCTTACACGGACAACGTTATCCTGCGTGATGCGCTCCGCGCTGAGCGTGCGACCGTTGGCATCCAGCACCTTGGTGACGCGCAGGGCATTGTTCAGCTCAAAGCTGGCAAAGTTGGTATCTTCCAGCGCGAGAAACTTGACCTTGGCTCGGGCGGTAAGGTGGTGAGTCTTGGGCGCGATCTCGGCGTCAATTACGTAGTCTTCCGCCTTAACGCGCGGGCGATCAGCCGCCAGCGACGGCAAACAAAGCGTTGCCATCAGGCCGAGAAGGGGGAGGGCACGTCGCAGGGGCCGTCGTGCAAAAACCATGAATCTCTCCTAAGCTGCTGAATGATTACAGTCTTAGATGTAAATTGTCCCAGAAAAGCTGCCTGAAGGCCAATTGCGAGGCAGTTGCAATCAGTTCCTGTCCCTTCGGGACGAGTATTCGATCCCGGCCAGTATCTCACGCGCTGCCCTCATCGCCGGCGGCTCGGCGTCCTGGCGATCATGGAGCTGAGTTTGCACCATCTGCAATGCATCCTGCATTGTCTGGCGCGCCAATCCGTCCGGGATAATGGCAGCAAGTTCGCGGACGATGTTTGCCGCCGTGAAATCCTTCTGGATCAGCTCAGGCACAATCTTCTTTCCGGCGATCAGGTTGGGCATGGCGAAGGTATCAAGCTTCACCATGCGGCGTCCCAGAAGCCACGTCAGCGGCGCCAGCCGATAGACCACCACAAACGGCGTTCCGGAGAGCGCAGTCTCCACCGTCGCCGTGCCGCTGGCGACCACCGCCGCACGCGAATGCATGAGCGTGGCGCGAGCGTTCTGGGTGAGGTGGATGGTGAAAGCGTCGCTGGTGGAGGATGCATGGGCCTCCGTGGAAGAGCGGCCCTTTAGGGCCGCGTTGGAGTTTGCATTGAATCTGGGCTTTAGCCCCTGTACTCGCTCCATCTCTCCGCGCACCCACTCCTCACTCAAGGTCGATGCCACGGGCAACAAAAATTCAAAGCCGCCTTGTTGCTGGAGGATTCCCGCTGCCTCAACCATCGGCGGCAAATTCAGCCTGACTTCTTTCCTTCGGCTCCCGGGCAGCAACGCAATCCATTGCTTCTTTGCATCGAGTCCGTGCTGCGCCGCAAAATCTTCCCGCGAAATCTTCGGCGGCTCCGCATGCGCCAGCGGATGACCGACATAGCTGACCTCAACTCCGTGGCGGCGATAAAACTCCTGCTCAAAGGGGAAGATCACGATCATCTTGCGGACATATTTCTGGATCTGCTTCACCCTGCCCGTTCGCCAGGCCCAAATCTGCGGGCTGACAAAATAAAAAACCGGAATGCCCAGCCTGTGCAGCTCGCGCGCCAGACGCAGGTTGAAGTCAGGGAAGTCAATGAGCACCGCGGCATCCGGCTTCCGCCGCGCCGCTTCTGCCACCAGATGCCGGAAGCGACGGCGGATGTCCGGCAGGTGCTTTACCACCTCAACCAGCCCCACCACGGCCACCTCATTGGCATGCACCAGAAGCTCGCAGCCGGCGGCCCGCATTTTTTCGCCGCCCATGCCAAAGAAGTGCGAGCCTGGCGCCAGCTGCCCCAGAGTTTCGGCAAGCTGCGCACCGTAGGTGTCGCCTGAGGCCTCACCGGCGGATAGAAGGAAGTTCATGCTTTGTGCAATCCCGAGCGTACGCGAGGGAACCCTATCGCCGCAAGGATTTCACCCACGGAGACGCGGAGCAATTCAAACCCATACCGCGGATGAACGCGGATAGACGCTGATTTATGATTCAAAATGGGTCCTATGAACTTTTTATCCGTGTAAATCAGTGCTATCAGTGTTATCAGCGGTGAAGTTTTGGCTTTTTTTGCAAATCCCTCTTCCACCACCACAGGTGCCCGGTGACCGCGTTCGGCAGACGGTGTCCTGTCTGGCGCGCGATCATCACGATCTGCCCACGATGATGCGCCTCATGCGCGATGAAGTACGTCACCACGTGGCCGAGATCCAGCGAAAGATTGCGCCACACATACCCTTTCGATGGAGGAAGCTCGCCGGAAGCCAGCCCAAGCTTGAAGAGCGCTTCCATGCCGGCGCTGCTCCGCTTCAACGCCGCAATCAATTGTCGCTGCGTGGCGCGATTGCGATCAACCTGCTCGGGCGCCTTGATGCCGTGCTCGCGGCCAAGCGTCCTGATCCACATGCAGCGGGCGTTGTGAAGATGGGCGGCGATCTGCCGCAACGTTTTCCGTGGCATTCCGGGGATGGCCGCGTCCCACAGCTCCGCCGGCAGGTTTTCAATCAGGTCAAGGGTGACGCGGTTGTTGGTGCGCCACGCGGAGAGCAGGCTGGAGGTGAGGGAGGGATGTGAAAGCATAAAAGTCTAATCTTCGTGTGTAAATCTCAAACCATATATCGTCCCTTTCAATTTTGTGACCAATCCGAGATTCTGAGATTCAATCTGTTGCCTTACATCCTCTGTGTATTTCCACTCTTTAGGACGTGGCTTCTTGTCGGAACATGAATCGCAATGTTTACGTTTAAATTCTTCATATGCAATGTCCAATTCTTTGGCTTCGTTGTGAAAATCGTGAAGAGTGCAATGAACGACTTTCGAACCTGCAGTACCGATGTTAAATAGGGCTTGAATATCTCGTGCGATTGGACCGATAGCTCCTTGGCTAACTAATATGTGCTCACAGTTGATGAGGATGCGTTCTGGGCTATTGTCTTTCGCCGCAATTCTGAGTGCCTTAACAAGAGGATCACTCCCGTTGCTCATATCAATTCCATAGGCTGCAGCCATATTCTGGATGATCTGCAACATTGTGTCACCTTGGTAATCGCCTTCTACTTGTTCCCCAGCCCAGCGTTTGGTTGCTCTTTCAATCCTAAGGAGCGCATCAGCACGTAAAGCTGAATCGGGAATGTTGTTCGCGGTCTCTTCAGCCCAACGGTAAGCGTCCGAGTTTGTCGTATGGGTTGTTATCAATGCGCTGATAATCGCAACAACAACTCCTTCAGGGTCGCCCGTCTCATTCGAAATCCAAGCAGCCAGCTTACAAAGCTGCAGCGCAGATTCCCCAAGACTCCGTTCCATTTCAAAATCTGATTCAGCATGCAATGTTATTAAATATCGCCCAATTGAATTGACAATTCGCGTCAACGCACGTCCAAGCGCCCAACGATCCGGATAATTTGAAGCGTAGCGAGCAAGCCTCAATCCTTGGTTGTACTTTAGAACTAAATGTTTGGTAAGAGCTGCTCTTCTGGCATATAGGCCTAGTGCCATCATTGGATTGCCTTGTTGCAGGAGGTGCTGTTGCTGTGCCATAAACAAACTGGAATTTTGATACGCTAGGATTTCAAGCTCTGCAGCATGTTTTGCTATCAAAGAGAAAAATTTTAGGTATTTGGGACCTGACAACGTTAATTTCTGAAGCGCTCTTGCGTGTGCGAGAGAAACTCTTGATAGCTCATTCTCGGGTCTTCCAGCATGTAAGACTTCCTTATACTCAATTGCCTCTAGCTGAATCTGAGCCCAAAACTTCGACTCAATCGGAGAATCCGGATCGCCAATAATTGCTTGCGCTCGAACCCTGGCTTCATAAAGTTCGTTTTGTTTGTAAAGCTCAACTACTCTTTGGAGGCGAAGTGTGGCAGCTTTTTCTTGAAAGGAGCGATAGAGTATTTCTTGGTTAGGAAAATGTCTGAGAGATTCTGCGAACTCCTGGGCAGAAGCTCCAGCCAATTCCCGATTTGCAAGTGAAAGGTAGATTTTGTTTAAGGCTTGCAGCAACTCGCGTGCTGTTTGTGGAAGAAGTTGGCGTGAGGGGATCCGAACGGTTAGCGATTTGGCCGCTTCACTTTGAGTCGAGCTAATGAGCACTTTGTCCAATTGAGGGGCATACCAATACAAACGGCGCGAGCTAACATCAGCGTGAAGCACAAAGACGGGCTCACGCATTTCAAGGGCATAATGTCGCGCGTGGTTCAATGAGAGTTCTTGTGACACAAAAGATACGTCGCTCGAATAGGCCGACGCGCTAGAACTCTTCAATTGAACGTGGAACCAGGCGCCGGTTGGATGCGTACCTTCGAAAACTTGGATATTGCAATCGATTCCGTAATCCTCTTGTACATCATTGATTACCCACCCGAGCGGTTCCAGTACTTCTCGAAGCAGCCGTTTGCCTGCTCGGTTAATTTCGTGTTCTTCAGGCTTCGTAATCACAGATGTCGATTGGTGCTCTGGTTATTATCTCTCAACCGCCATTAGTTTGTGCCGCCCCTCCGGGGCTCGCCTGTTCTATTCCGCTTACCCACCCTTCTCGGCTCGCATAGCGCTCGCCTTCAGGGTGGGCTAACCTCTTTCGCGCCTACGGCGCTGGAGCGTCGCAGGGTTGACTGCGAGTGGGTCTCCGTTTCTTTCCTTGGTCCCTCTGGCCCGCCTACATCAAGCCATCGAAATAGTTCTTTACGGCCCTGCTCTTCCAATTGTTTCGCACCTACGGCGCTCGGATGCGGGAGACCTGTACCTCGTAGTGGGTGGGAACCAGCATATATTCATCATAGGTCAGAAAGGCAGCCGGTTTGGTGGTGGCTGGCCGGTGGTCACTAAGCTCGTTCGGCGGCGATGATGCTGGGGTGGGAGCAGGCTTGGCGCAGGCGGTCCCATTGCTGCGACAGATAGGCTTGCAGATCGGCTTCCGATGAAAAGGCCGGACCGCTGATGCCGCAGGCCGAGCAACGCAGCAGAGAAAGCTCGCTTTCTCCGAAGAGTTCAACCCTGCGACTGCAGTGGAGACAATGGACGTCTTCAGGCATAAAGCCGGTTTCAGGGGTGCATTCGGCAATGAAGCGGAGTCCGTCAGCATCACGTGAAATTTTCATGGCCACCCCCACCTTTCTATTGATAGAACTAGGTTTGTGGCGGGAGGTTGCCCCATGAGAGTAGTGCCACTATCAAATTAGGGAGATGGTGGTTTTCCTTGACAAAAAGGCGAAGAAATGGTAAAGTAAATTTTTCCCTCTCAGGCGGGGAAGTAGTAGTTCTGAGGTCTTTGAAAATGGCAGCTGGCAGCTGGCAGCTGGCAGCTAGCAGCTAGCAAATGGCAATTGGCAATTGGCAATCAGCATTAGCACTCAGCGTTCAGCTAGGGGCAGGATCCCTTCAGCCCTACGCCAATCTGGGATGACCTCTACCCCAGCAAGCCAAAAGCAGGCTTGCCGAGGACCCCGTTTGGGATGGAATGGGATGAACCGGAGGGGGAGGGTGCCACATCGCCGAGATCGCCGACATCGCACGGGATCGCCGTAATCGGAAAACCATCGCCGAAGGCGGCCGTGCATTCCAGCCAGCGCAAATCGGCGATGTCCGGGGCCCCCGGGGTGCCATATGAGTATGTTGGGATCGACTGGGATAAGGTGGTGTAAGTACTCTGGAATCCTAATCGAGGGTACCGGGGGGAGGGGGGCATCCACGGCTGGCCGGGACAGGTCTGGTGATCGGAAAAGCTAAAAGCAGATTCCTCCCCTTCGGCTTCGCTCAGGGTCGGAATGACAAGTACCAAGGCGGCAAGTTTATACGATCGCGACGAAGGCTAGTCCCCCTGCGGAAGAGATCCTTCGCTACGCTCAGGATTTCGCCTGTGGGCTCCCGCTACGCTCACGCCCCCAGACCGGCTCAAACTCCTGGTCCTTGTACTGCAACTCATAGAGCTTCCAGTAAATGCCGCGTTGGGAGAGCAGCTCCTGGTGGCTGCCGATCTCGCGCACCTGGCCTTTGTGCATGACGATGATCTTGTCGGCGCGCTGA
>CAZISB010000006.1:0-23768 GCA_964541925.1 uncultured Acidobacteriaceae bacterium
TGTCGCGCTTGCGGCGGCTCACGTCGCGTTGTGTAGCGAAGTCAGCTTCAGGAGCTTTGAAGATAATTTTGCCTGGAATGATTTCACCGGAAGGCAGGCGCGCGTTGAGTTGATCGCCCAGAGCAATGTGAACTGCCTGCGTTTCAGGAATGGCCGCACGTACCCAGGTATCATTCAAATCGGTGATAATTGCGATGGCCTGGCCCAGATTGACTACTTCACCTTCACGAGCCGCGCGGACAGTGACGATGCCGCTGACCGGCGCAGTGACTTTGGTATATCCCAGCCGCGTCTCAGCGGCCTCAAGTTGCGCTTTGGCATTGAGTTGCTGTGCGCGCGTTGCCGCAACGGTGCTCTGCGCGGCGTGCGCCTGGTAGAGACGAGCCTGGGCGGTGTCGAGATCGGCTTGCGTGGCGCGAACCTGATCTTCAGCCGCTCGCACCAGCGCTTCCTGGGCTTTCAACTGCGCAGCGGCCTGGTCCGCAGCTTGTTGTGTGCCGATGCCTTGCTTCGCCAATTCAATGGCGCGGTGGGAGTCTCCTTGGATGCGCTGCAAATCTGCCTGGGCCTGCAGCAATGTTGCTTGCGCTGCGCGGAGTCGCGCTTGCGCATTGGCTACGCCGCTGGTGGTTTCACCAGCGGTCTGCTCTTCTGTGGCCCTGGTTTGTGAGACCTGATGGCGAAGACTTGCGAGCACTGCTTCAGCAGCCTGTCGGTCAGCGGTGAGTTCCTGTGAATCGAGAACAGCGATTGTATCTCCGGCTTTGACCTCTGTTCCTTCATCAACGGCTAGACGCTCAATGCGGCCCGCGATTTTAGGACTGACCACGACCTGATTGGCGTCCACGGTGCCGATTAAAACGAGATCAGGCGAGCGATCAGTGGAAAGAAAATAGTAAACGGCTGCAATGATCAGCAGCACGCCGAGAAATCCAAAAAATCTGTTGCGCTGACTCACGGATGGCAGACCTTTCTGGCAGCCTCAGGTGTGAGCACGGCGGCACAGATGAAGTCCAGCATGGCTGCGCGGCGTGCGGCGATGCGCTCCGGTGAGGCCGGATCGCCAGAGTGCATGAATTGCTGCGCCGGTATGCTGATGAAGTAAAAAGCGATGATTCCAATGATTGAAGTGACTGTTTGCATGGGATCGAGTTGGCGGAAGTCGCCGGCCTTTGCGCCTTCAGAGACCAGTTTTTCCAACTTGTCATAAATAGGACGCGCATGCCGCTCCATGATCCGGCTTCCGGTAGGGGAGAGCGTGCGGCCGCTGCTGCGCATGAACTCGCGTTGAACCAGCCGAGGATAAACAGGCGCGCTGGCAATATAGTCAAAATGCGTTTGCGCGTACCGAATCAACCTTTCACGCGGAGGCAGATCAGTGCGGTCAAGCACAGACATGATTCTCTGGTGCAGGCCGGAAAACACCTCTTCCAGCGCGGCTGCGTACAAACCCTCTTTGTCTTTGAAGTAGTAATAGATCAGCGCCTTGTTCACGCCGGCACGGTGGGCGATCTCATCCGTGCGGGCGCCGGCTACGCCTTCATGCGAGAACTCTTCCAGAGCGGCCTTGAGTATTGCGGCGCGCGTTTTTTCGGGCTCGCCGCGAGAGCCAGGTTTGCCGGGTTTCGGAGTATGCGCCATTAATTAACTGGTTAGTTAGATTATGGAGGAATCGCCTTCTTCTGCCAAGTCAAGAGTGTGCGGGCGGAGCATATAACAAAAGATGCTATTTTCTGTTATCAAGCGCATAATCTAAGTGGTGGCTATATGAATGTTTCTTTGACCCCCGAGCTCGAACAGCTTATTGCCCAGAAAGTAGAAAGTGGGCGCTACACATCCGCTTCCGAAGTAATTCGTGAGGCCTTGCGCCTCCTTGAAGAACAAGACCAGTTGCGGCAAGAGCGCCTGGCTGCGGTCAGACGAGAGATCGACGAGGGCTTGGCCCAATTAGAGAGAGGCGAGGGTATTCCTGGTGACCAGGCACGCGCCCTTCTGCGTCGAACTAAAAAATAAACATGCCGAAATATATTCTTTCCCCAAGGGCACTGAAGCATCTTCAGAATATCTGGGACTTCATTGCTGCTGACAATCGCGAGGCCGCCGACCGTATTGTAGAAGAGCTGTTTGCTGCTTTCGAGTACCTAGTTGAATGGCCAGGCAGCGGCCACACACGACGTGATTTGACAAAACGCGATGTCCGTTTCTGGCCGGTGCGTTCTTACCTTGTGGTTTATCTCGAAAAATCAGTTCCGTTACAAATTGTCGCCATTCTGCATGGTGCGCGTGACATACCTGCGATTATCGGGAACGACTGATTAATCGACTTACCAATTTGTTAAAATCAATAGTTTGTCTTCCTCATCTCGTCATACTTAGGAACTGAATGTCTGAAACCATGCTTGCCGTAGTAAAGCCGGAAGCCGCGCCGGGAGCGGACGTGCGCCAGATGCCCGTCCCGCAGATTGGCCCGGACGACGTGCTTGTAAAAGTGAAGGTGGCCTCTGTCTGCGGCACCGATCTGCACATCTACAACTGGGACCAGTGGGCGCAGAACCGCATTAAGCCACCGCTTATTCCCGGGCATGAATTCTGCGGGCACGTGATTGCCGTGGGCAAGAATGTGACCGCAGTGAAGGAAGGCGATTTTGTTTCCGCGGAGATGCACGTGGCATGTGGCAAATGCTACCAGTGCCGGACAGGCGAAGCGCACATCTGCCAGCACGTGAAGATTATTGGCGTGGACGCCAATGGCGCATTTGCTGAATATGTGAAGATTCCGGAGTCGAATATATGGAAGATCGATCCCGGCATTCCGCCCGACTATGCCAGCGTGCTTGATCCGCTGGGGAACGCCGTGCATACAGTCCTGGCCGGCGAGATTGCGGCTAAAACGGTGGCGGTGATCGGCTGCGGGCCGATTGGGCTGTTCTGCATTGCGGTGGCGCGGGCCTGCGGCGCGACGGAGATTTTTGCGCTTGAGATCAACGACCATCGGCGCAAGCTGGCGGAGAAGATGAAGGCCGATCACGTGCTGAATCCGGCAAAAGACAATGTTTATGAGCAGGTGATGAACACCACTGACGGTACCGGCGTGGACGTGATCTTAGAGATGTCGGGCCATCCGGACGCGATCCGCCTGGGATTCAAGATTCTGCGGTTGGGCGGACGTGCGTCATTGCTGGGGATTCCCTCGAAACCGATGGAGCTGAACCTGGCGAACGACATCATTTTTAAAGGCGCGCACGTGCAGGGCATCAACGGCCGGCTGATGTACAAGACCTGGTATCAGATGAACGCGCTGTTGAAAGCTGGCAAGCTGGACCTTGACCCGGTAATCACCGACCGCATGCCAATGGCCGACTTCAGCAAGGGCATGGACCGGTTGAGGACGGGCGAGTCGAGCAAGATTTTGTTGTATCCGAACGGAGTACAAAAGACTTAGCCGCAGATTTGCGCAAGATAAATGCAGATCAGGAACGGTACTTAGCAACTAGCAATTGGCAATTAGCATAGCTAAAGCAGAAATGAAGAGATCGACGAACCATTGTTGCACTGGTGATTACCGTCGGTGTTCTGCTTTAGCTGGACTAATTGCTAACTGCTAATTGCTAATTGCTAAAAAGTTTGCAGGAGAGGAATCGCAATGACTCCAGTCTCTACTTCCCGCCCACAGTTGTCGTACCTGACCGACCAGATGAACGAGCTGCGCCAGAAGGGCACGCATTTCAAGCTGCGCGTGCTGGAAGAGCCGCAGGCGCCGGAGAGCGTGTTTGACGGCAAGCGCGTCATCAATCTGGCTTCAAACAATTATCTCGGCCTGACGACCCACCCCAAGCTGCGCGAGGCGGCGATCGCAGCGACGAAGAAATACGGCGTCGGCTCGGGGGCGGTGCGCACGGTGAGCGGCACCATGTCCATTCATATGGAGTTAGAAGAGAAGATCGCGCGCTTCAAGAAGACCGAAGCCTGCGTGGTCTTTCAGTCGGGCTTTACAGCGAATGCGGGGACGGTTTCGGCGATCCTGGGCAAGGATGACTTCATCATCTCGGATGAGCTGAACCATGCCAGCATTATTGATGGCGCGCGGCTCTCCAGGGCCAAGATCAAGGTTTTTCGCCACAAAGACGTGGCGCATGCGGAAGAGCTGCTGCAAGAAGTTTCTGGGGAGCCCGGACACAAGCTGATCATCACCGATGGCGTCTTCTCGATGGACGGCGACATTGGCCCGCTGCCTGGGCTGTGCGAATTGGCCGAGAAGTATGGCGCCATCATGATGGTGGATGACGCGCACGCCTCCGGCGTGCTGGGCAAGGCCGGCCGCGGTACGCCAGACCACTTCCAGGTACACGGGCGCGTGGACGTGCAGGTGGGAACGCTCTCAAAGGCCATCGGCGCGCTGGGCGGGTACGTGTGCGGATCGAAAGAGCTGATTGATTTTCTCTATCACCGTGCGCGGCCGTTCCTGTTTTCCACGTCGCATCCGCCCTCTGTCGCAGCCACCTGCATTGCTGCCTTTGAGGTGCTGGAGCAGGAGCCGGAATTGATGGACAAGCTCTGGGCCAACACGCGCTTCTTCAAGAAAGAGCTGGGGCTGCTGGGCTTCAATATCGGCGGTATCAACACCCCGGCCAGCGAGACGCCGATTACGCCGATCATCATTGGCGAAGGGCGCCTGACGATGGAGTTCAGCCGCGAGCTGTTCAATGAAGGCGTCTTTACGCCGGGGATCGCCTATCCCACGGTGGCCGAAGGCAAAGCGCGCCTGCGCACCATCATGACTGCGAAGCACACACAGGAGCAGTTGAGCCGGGCGCTGGAGGTGCTGAAGAAGGTGGGCAGGAAGATGGGAATCATCAAGTAGAGTTGCTTCTGAAATCCCGATCCTGAGCGTTCTTTGCGAAGGGAGGGAGCCCTATACCATGAAGGATGTTTCCTTATAGATATTTGTAACTATAGGGGGATCCCTCGCTACGCGCGGGACTTCGGAGAATTTGCACCCGTTTCTTCTTCTCATTTAATCTAACTGGTTTGCCTAATTTCTATGGCCGATCAGATAACCAAGCTTCCCAGCAAAATTGACGCAACCTCCGCGCGCTTTGAAAAAAACATGCGTGCCATGGCTAATCTTGTCGCGGAAATCCGGACGGAAGAAGAGCAGATTCGCCAAGGCGGCGGCGAGAAGGCGATTGACTCACAGCACGCGAAAAAGCGTCTGACGGCGCGCGAGCGCATCAACCTGTTAATTGACCGCGATACCGATTTTTTTGAACTCGGACTCTATGCGGCTTATGAGATGTATGAAGAGTGGGGCGGCGCGCCGGCGGCGGGCGTGGTCACTGGGCTGGGACGGATCCATGGGCGGCTGTTCATGCTGATCGTGAATGACGCCACGGTTAAGGCGGGCGCATTTTTTCCCATGACGGCCAAGAAGGTGATCCGGGCGCAGAACATCGCGATTGAGAATCATATTCCTACGATCTATCTAGTGGATTCCGCAGGCGTGTTTTTACCGCTGCAGGAAGACGTGTTTCCAGACACGGATGATTTTGGCCGAGTCTTTCGCAATAACGCTGTGATGTCGGCGATGGGGATTCCGCAGATCACGGCAATCATGGGTATGTGCGTGGCCGGCGGCGCGTATCTACCGGTGATGTGCGACACCATATTAATGACCGAGGGCAGCGGGCTCTTCCTGGCCGGGCCGGCTCTGGTGCAGGCCGCCATCGGGGCGAAGTATTCTGCGGAAGAGCTGGGAGGCGCACAGATGCATGCGCAGATCGCCGGGACCATTGATTATCGCGAGCCCAACGATCATATCTGTATTGAGCGCATTCGTTCGGTGGTGAGCAAGCTGGGGCATAAGCCAACGGCGCCGTTCAATCGCATCAAGGCGGAGCCGCCGGCCTACGCGGCAGAAGAGATTTACGGAATTTTTGAAGCGGACGGCATGAAGCCGTATGACATGAAGGAGATCATCGCGCGCGTGGTGGATGGCGGCAAGTTCGACGAGTACAAGGCGGAATACGGCAAGACGGTGGTCTGTGGGCTGGCGCGCATCGGCGGCTTTGCCGTGGGGATTGTTGCCAACCAGGCGCTGCCGGTGCAGCAGACTGATCCGCACGCGGGTGAAAAGCGCGTTGAATTTGGCCGTGTGATCTATACCGAGAGCGCAGATAAGGCTGCGCGCTTCATCATGGACTGCAACCAAAATCTGGTGCCGCTGATTTTTCTGCACGACGTGAATGGGTTCATGGTGGGGCGCGACGCTGAATGGAGCGGGATTATCAAAGCTGGAGCCAAAATGGTGAATGCCGTTTCCAACTCGGTGGTGCCGAAGATTGCGGTAATTATCGGAGGGTCGTTTGGCGCGGGGCATTACGCCATGTGCGGGAAGGCGTATGATCCGCGATTTGTCTTTGCCTGGCCCACGGCGCGCTATGCCGTGATGAGTGGCAATGCAGCCGCTGGCACGCTGGTGGACATCAAGATCAAGCAACTGGAGCGCGGCGGCAAGAAGCTGAGCGAGCAGGAGCGCCAGGAGCTTTATAACTCAGTGAAAGCCACATATGACCACCAGATGGACCCGCGATATGGGGCAGCAAGATTGTGGATTGACAAGATCATTGACCCCATGGAGACCCGCCAGACGCTGATCACGGCACTGGAGGCGGCGAGCCTGAACCCGGAAGTGAGGGAGTTTAAGGTGGGAGTGTTGCAAACGTAGTTTTTGTGCAATCCCGGGCGAAGCGAGGGAACCCTACCTTATCTATGATATGGAGGCGGACATTAGAATGCCTGTGATTATAGGGATCTCTCGCTGCGCTCGAGATTTCAGAGAGAACTCTGTGTCTTCGTGCCTCCGTGGTAGGTTTTGGTTTTTATGTCGAGCGAAATAAAGCTAATCGAATGTCCCCGCGATGCGTGGCAGGGGCTCAAAGGGCAGATTCCCACAGCCGTGAAGGTCCAGTATCTGCGGGCACTGATTGGGGCGGGGTTTAAGCATATTGATGCCGTGTCGTTCGTCTCGCCCAAGGCGGTGCCCCAGATGGCGGATTCAGAAGAGGTGTTGAAGCAGCTTGATCCGCCGGATGACGTGGAGATCATCGGGATCGTGGTGAACCAGAAGGGCGCGGAGCGGGCAATTGCGACCGAGGCGGTGCAGACGCTGGGATTTCCGTATTCCGTCTCGCCGACATTTTTGGAGCGTAACCAAAACCAGACGCTTGAGGCCGCGATTGACGAGCTGGAAAAGATCACGTTGAAAGCTGATGCTGCGGGGCTGGACGTGGTGGCGTATATCTCGATGGCGTTCGGCAATCCGTATGGCGATCTGTGGAATGCGGAAGAGGTGGTTGAGGCCGTGGGCATTCTGGCGAACATGAATATCCATCAGATTTCGCTGGCAGACACCGTGGGATTGGCGACGCCACAGCAAGTAAGCGAGCTGGTTTCCGCTGTGACTGGCGCTTACGACTATTTGGAGATCGGGGCGCATCTGCACAGCACGAGAGCAGGCGCAGCCGAGAAGATCATAGCCGCGTATGATGCGGGATGCCGGCGCTTTGATTCCGCGATTGGCGGACTGGGTGGCTGCCCGTTTGCTCAGGATGAGATGATCGGCAACATTCCCACGGAGATTGCGGTGCAGGCGCTGGCAGCGCACGGCGTAAAAGTTCCGATCAGGAAGCCGCTGGATGCCGTGATCGAGATGTCGGCAGATATTGCAAAAAAGCACACACCAATTCAATGACCACACAGTTCAAAACCGTTCAATATGGCGAGGCCCAGGGCATTGCTTCGATCACACTGAACCGACCGGACAAGCGCAATGCCATCAGCTACGAATTGATTGACGATCTGATTGCTGCATTGAAGCAGGCGGCTGAATCGTCCACTCAGATTTTGATACTCACAGGCGCAGGCAAGGCATTTTGCGCCGGCATGGATCTGGACAACCTGAAGCAGCTTATCGGGCGGACCAATGAGCAGAACGTGCAGGACTCTGAAACCATGGCTTCATTGTTCCGCTCGCTCTATGACTTTCCCAAGCCGACGATTGCCGCAGTGAACGGGGCAGCCATCGCTGGCGGAACGGGCCTGGCGACGCTGTGTGACTTCACGCTGGCCGTGCCGGAAGCCAAGTTTGGATATACGGAAGTCAGAATCGGATTTGTGCCTGGAATTGTTTCGAGCTACCTGATTGCCAACGTCGGCGAGAAACGGGCGCGGGACCTTCTGCTCACAGGGCGGCTGTTTGACGCGGAGGAGGCGCATCGCATTGGCCTGGTGACGGAGGTTGTGCCTGCGGAGCGGCTTATGGCGCGCGCTCATGAGTTGGCGGCGCAGCTCATGGAAAACAGCCCGGCATCTTTACAGACGACCAAGGCGCTGCTTTCCGGCTATACAAAAGAGCAGTTTGATCGCCAGCTGAAGTCAGCCATTCGCGAGAACGCAGCCAGCCGGCAGACCGCAGATTTCAAAGAGGGCATCACCGCATTTCTGGAGAAGCGCAAACCTAAGTGGACAGGGAAGTAGATTTCAAAACACACATTGCGGGCGAGACCCGGCTACGCGTGCGCTACGCCGAGACGGACAGGATGGGAATCGTCTATCACTCGAATTTTGTTATATGGTTCGAGGTGGGGCGGGTGGAGCTGTTGCGGCAGCTCGGCTTTGAATACAGCCAGATGGAGCAGCAGGACAATTGCCATATTCCGGTGGTTGATCTGCGAGTGCGCTATAAAGTTCCGGCCCAGTATGATGATGAGATCGTGGTGAGGACGGAGCTGAAAAACGTGCGGTCATCGCTGCTGCATTTTTCGTACGAAGTGTTTCGCGAGCGTGACCGTGTGTTGCTGGCGACCGGCGAGACAATGCACATCATTGTGGATGACAAATTCGAGCGCTGCGCGCTGCCGGAAAAATATCTGAAGGCTTTCAGCCCAAAAAAGCAGAGTTCATGACATCTTTGGAAATCAACGGAAACGATCTTTCATTTGAAGAGCTGCGCCAGGTGGTCTATGAGCGCCGTCCGGTGGCGCTGGCTGCGGCGGCGAAAGCGAAAGTGGTCGCGGCGCGGGAAGTGGTGGAGAAGCTGCTGCGGGAGAACCGCGTGGCTTACGCCATCAACACCGGTGTAGGCAAGCTGAGCGACGTGCACATTGAGCCGGCGCAGAACCGGCAATTACAGATTAATTTGATCCGGTCGCATTCGGCGGGCGTGGGCGACCCGCTTACCCAGGAAGAGACCCGAGCCATGATGCTCCTGCGTGCCAACTCGCTGGCCAAGGGTTTTTCCGGCGTGCGGCCGGAGGTGATTGATCTGCTCTGCGCCATGCTGAATCATGGTGTGCATCCTATGGTGCCGTCACAGGGAAGCGTAGGCGCGAGCGGCGATCTGGCGCCGCTGGCGCACCTGGCGCTGGCGATGATCGGCGAGGGCGAGGTCTGGGCGGCAAACGGGCGCGCAAGCAGCGCGGAAGCGCTGAAGCGCGCGGGAATCAAGCCGCTGGTTCCGGAAGCCAAAGAAGCAATCTCATTGATCAATGGGACGCAGGCCATGCTGGCGGTGGGAGCGCTCTCTCTGCTCGCTGCCGAGACGCTGGCGGAGACCGCGGACGTGCTGGGCGCGATGTCACTGGATGCGCTGCACGGGACAGACGTAGCGTTTGACGAGCGTATTCATGCCGCGCGTCCGCATGCCGGGCAGATGAAGGTTGCGGCCAATTTGCGGCGGTTGATTGCGGGAAGTGAAATCCGCGAATCGCATAAAGATTGCGGGCGAGTGCAGGATGCGTATTCTCTGCGCTGCATTCCCCAGGTGCACGGAGCGGTGCGGGACACCTTGGAGTTCTGCCGACGGACGTTTGCGATCGAGATGAACTCGGCGGTGGACAATCCTTTGGTGTTCACCAAGAGCCGCGGCGAAGGCGACATTATTTCCGGCGGAAATTTTCACGGCGAGCCGCTGGCCTTTGCCCTGGATTATCTGGCGATCGCGCTGAGCGCGCTGGCCGGAATTTCCGAGCGGAGGATTGAGCGACTGGTGAATCCTGCATTGAATGAAGGTTTGCCGCCATTTCTTGCTGCTGAAGCCGGCATTAATTCCGGCTTTATGATGCCGCAGGTAACGGCTGCGGCGCTGGCCAGCGAGAACAAAGTGCTGGCGCATCCAGCGTCGGTGGATTCGATTACCACTTCGGGCAACAAGGAAGATTACGTCTCCATGGGCATGGCGGCGGCGATCAAGCTGAAGAAGGTTGTCGCAAACACCACGAACGTTCTGGCGATTGAAGCATGTGCGGCGGCGCAGGCGTTGGACTTTCTGTCGCCGCTCAAGAGCAGCGAGCCGTTGCAAAGGGCACATGCGGCGATCCGCAAAGTCAGCCCGAAGATCGAAAAAGACCGCGTGTTTGCCGAGGATTTTGCGCGCGTGGCGGAGCTGATACGGGCGGGAAATCTCACCACTGATGAACACTGATGACACTGATCTAAATTCTTTACCACGGATTCACGCGGATTCAACATCTGTCAGAATCCCGGAAATTGAAAATAAAACCTACCACGGAGACGCGGGGAAAAAGCAAGTCCTCCACTGATCAATACGGATTACATTGATCAATCCGAACTGCTATGGCAAATAGATGGGGGGATTTTTGCATTTTCCATTTTAAGAATCTGATATAGAGTAGCGCTGCTATGCGACGCGCTTTTCTTCTGTTTTTTCTTCTTTACTGCGGAGACGTGGTTTTGGCCCAGTCCTGCAAGCAAATAATGCCTGCCATTATTGTTGAAGGCGAGGCGCGTACGTTCGATAGCTCAATGACAGCTGAACGGTTGCACGCAAAGGTGGGCAACGCGATGGTTCCCATAACCAGACTGGAGCGAATTTCAAATTTCCGGGTTCTTATCCTGATTGATATGAGCGGCAGCATGGAAGTGAATGAGCCTCCTCTCATTTACCAGCGCAAGGTTGCAGGGTTGGTTAGAGATGAATTGCAGGAGTTGGTGGCTACTTTGCCGCAGGCAGTAAAGGTTCAATACGGCGAATTTAATAATTATGCCGTTTTTGGCGGCGAATTTACTTCAGATCCCAAGGTGCTTGAGAGCAGCCTACTGGAAATGACGGAACGGTTAAAGCGCCGCGGCCCGAAGGCAACCGCTCTTTATGATGCTATACACGAAGCTGTTATGCAGTTTGGCTTAACTCACCCCGGCGATTCCATTTTGGTTGTTACCGATGGAGGAGACAATATCAGCAAGCTCAGCGACAAGAAAGTGCAAGAAGAGGCGGCGGAGCGAGGGATCCGCATCTCCACCATCCTGATGAAAGGGGGACTTCAATTCAACCCCTATGAAGAACAGGGCTGGAATACCATGCTGCAAATGGTGGAACGCACCGGCGGGGTTGTGCACGTTATCGATTCGAGGCAGGCCGCATGGATGGATACTAAAAACTTGCAGGCAGAACGACAAAATTTGAGTCGTTTCTGGCAAGACGCTATTCTTCAAGGATACCTGCTGCACTTTGAAGTGCCTGCTGCTCCTAAGAATCGCAAGTGGCTACTGCGCATAGATCGAATACCAGGGCAGAAGAAGGCGGATCTGGCATCCTATCCGAGCCGGCTGAACGCTTGTCTGGCGGAATCAGCGGTTCGCTGACGTCTGCCTGAAGGCCCGCGTTCCGGTGTGCCGGGACGCTAGACGCTGATACAGGAAGTGGGTCAGCTTTCAAGCTGACCCACTTCCGGCCAGCCCCAACTCTCCCGCAATCCCCTTCATCGCTTCAATACAAAACGCAATGTGCTCTTCCAGGTCAACGCCCAGATCGGCGGCGCCGTTGATGATGTCGTCGCGGTTGACGCTACGGGCAAAGGCTTTGTCCTTCATTTTTTTGCGTACAGATTTGGCCTCGACTTCAGCCAGCGACTTGTTGGGCTTGACCAGCGCTGAAGCGGTGATGAAGCCGGAGATCTCGTCGCAGGCATAGAGCGTTTTTTCCATCAGGCTCTCACGCTTCACACCGCTGTAGTCGGCATGGGAGAGGATGGCGCGGCGGATCTCTTCAGGGTAGCCGCGTTCTTCCAAAATTTTGTTGCCGATGAAGGGGTGCTCGGCCGGCGTGGGATATTTTTCATAATCGAAGTCATGCAGCAGGCCAGTGATGCCCCACTTGTTTTCGTCCTCGCCAAACTTGCGGGCGTAGGCGCGCATGCAAGCTTCAACGGCCAGCATGTGCTTGCGCAGGCTTTCTGATTGAGTGTATTCGCAGAGCAGGCTCCAGGCCTGGGTTCGATCAAGGTTAGGTCGGTCCATCATGGTTTTGGCGTTGTTTCTCCGTGGATTCTCTGGTTTTCTACCACTTTGTCAGGTTTTTACCTAATTTTTCTGTTGACAATTGTGAGTTCATCCCGGAAACTACCTTCTGTTAAGGCCCTTGCAAGACGATTTTCCGATGCCTGCTCTGGCACCGCGAAATCAAAAATATGGCTACAGCACTGGCGCCGGTAGATTCCCGTGAGGTCGTGCGTTGTGACCATTGCCATCTCGTCCAATTCCGGACCACCAACAATCTCTGCAGAAGATGCCGTACATCGCTCGACGAAGATGAGCCTGAGCCGATCCTCGCTGATCCGCCGGCAGTGGAAGCCCCGGCAAACGGAAATCACTCGCAGTTGCAAGTAGCAGCAGCTATCCGCATGTTAAGGCAAAAGTCTGGATTGAGCCAGCGCCAACTTGCTTTGCGCATGCAGGTGCCGCGCACGTACGTTTCCAAGATCGAAAATGAAAAAGCCATGCCGACGCTTTCGTCGCTGCAGCGGCTGGCGACGGCGCTGGAAGTCACGATGGGCGACCTGTTGAAGGGGTCTTCCCGCACGCTGGAAGATGAGATTGCCGATCTGATGGCGGATGAGTTTATCGCCGAAGTGGTGCAGTACCTGGACAAGCTGGACTCAATGCAGCGCTCCACTCTTCTGGCCCAGGTACGCGATCTGAGTATTCGTCCGCGCCGCAGCGCGTAAGTTTTCTCTCCTGTTGACTCGAACACAGCCGGGGACTGGTTCTCCGGCTGTTTTTTCTTCAGCGATCAGCAGTTAGCTCGGCTAAAACTGATCAGTGCCGCAAAGCAACTCCGGAGCATTCCTGCTCTTCCAAACAATAGAACCCTTATGATCACGATACTGCTCATCATTCTTGTGCTCCTGTTGATTGGCGCGCTGCCTGCGTGGCCGCATAGCCGGAACTGGGGATACCGGCCGAGCGGCGGACTAGGGCTGATTCTGCTGATTGTTTTGATTTTGTATTTGCTTGGATACCTATGAGACTCACCGTTTTAAGTTTAATCGCCGGATTTTTGCTGATTTGCGGCTGCAGCCAGCAGGATACAGAAAAGACGCGTCAGGAAGCCAAGCAAGCCACTGAGCAGATCAAAGAGGGAAGCAAAGTGGCGGCAGTTGAGCTGAAAAAAGATTCGAAAATTGCGGCACAGCAGACCAAAGCTGCGGTGCAAGGCATAAAAGATGGTCTGCATTCGCCGGACAAGCTGGTCAACATCAATTCTGCCTCAAAAACTGAGTTGCAGACCTTGCCCGGAGTGGATGAAAGCACGGCGGAGCGGATTATCCAGGGGCGTCCGTATCACACGCGCGATGAGTTAGGGGCCAAAGGCGCAGTCTCGCCGGAAGAGTTCAATCAGATCAAAGAAAAAATCACGGTGAAGTAGGTTTTAACCTGCGACCGCAGCGCGAGATCCTAGGAAAAACAGCAGATCATACCGTACATTGTCGATTGTATAGAGACCTCTAGCTACGCTTCGGGGCTGAGGAAACAGTTGGCTCCATCTGTAGCGCATCATTAAAGCGATTGAAATAATTGAACAGGCCAATCGCAGCCAGCATCTCGACGATTTCGCCTTCATCAAAATGCTTGCGCAGCTCGCTCCAGAGCTGGTCATCGACGGTGTGAGCGTCACGTGTAACGCGTTCGGCGAGGCGCAACGCGGCTTTTTCCTTTTCAGTAAAATCGGAACGCTGCTCAAAGTTGGCGAGGTCATTGATCTGCTCGTCTGTCCAGCCGTGCCGTCTTGCCAAGACGGTGTGAGAGGCCAGTCAATACTCGCAGCGGTTGATCTGCGTAGTGCGGACGATCAGCAGCTCCTTCAATTTCGCCGGAACTGTGCCGGTCTCCATGACGGCGCGGAAATGGGCGACCATGGTGCGCATGATCTCCGGCCGATGCGCCGCAGTGCGGAACATGTTGGGAATGTTTCCGCGGGTATGCATAAAGTGGTCGAAGACCTCAGCCACTTCGGGGGAAGCGGATGCGCGATCAATACGGGAAATTCTGGGTATAGTCATTTCTGATAGAGATCCCTCGCTACACTCGGGATTTCGCCTGCGGACTCCCGCTCGGCTTTGCCTCGCTCACGCCCGCAACGCGACTCAACCTCAGCCACTTCAGGGGAAGCGGATGCGCGATCAATACGGGAGATTCTGGGTATAGTCAATTTCATGTGTACCAATTGCGAGGGGTTGGCTTTGCTGCGTAGCTAAAAAGCAGAGACGTAGCATGCATGCTACGTCTCTACGCGGTAAATTTCAGCGCAAGGCGCATTGCCCTGGCCACGGAAATTGATTATTTCGCGAACGATTTAATCGCTGCCATTTCATCATCTTTGATATCGAAGACGGTGTAAAGCTTGGTGATCTGCAGTAGGTCGTGGACTTTTTTGGTCAGGTTAAGCAGCTTGAGTTCACCGCCTTCGCGCCGAACAGCAGTAAAAGCGCTCACCAGTTCGCCGATCCCGGAGCTGTCAATGTAGGTAACGTCACCCAGGTTGAGCAGAATTTTTTTCTGTCCTTTGCCCACCAGGTCGCGAATGGTGTCACGCAGAATTACGCTGCCTTCTCCCAGAGTGATGCGGCCGCTCATATCCACCACGGTAACGCCGTCCAACTGTCGATTGCTGACTTTCATGGTCACTGTCCATCCTCCTTGGCTGCCGCGTTGCGGCCTGTATGCTTGATAAGTGTGATTTCCGTGCCCGGGTTCGTATTGCGGATCTTTACTTCATCCATGAACGCCCGGATCAAAAATATTCCGCGCCCGGAGCCTTTCATCAGGTTCTCCGGCGCCAGCGGATCAGGAATTTGCTCAGGGTCCAGCCCCTTGCCCTGATCGGTGATGGTGATGACCAGCGCTTCGCCGGTCGTCTCATAAGCCACCATAAATCTCTTTCCCGGATCGTACGCATTGCCGTGTAGCACCGCATTTACTGCCGCCTCACGCACTGCCATTGCGACCTGGTATTGCTCGTCCTCTGCAAAACCCGCCCGTGCCGCGATTTGCGAAGCCGTTTGCTCCACCTGATTAACGCTCTCTAACGTTGACTCCAACGTGTAAGAGACCCGGTTTGTCATTGGGCGGTTCACCAATTTTTGTTTGTAAAGACGGCCTGAGCGTACGTCTCTAACGGGAACAGAAACTTTTAGTGTGCCTATGAGAGTAGGGAATTGTCAAACGGCAGCCAGATCTCTTGGCACAGACACTCCTATCTGTGTCTGCATTCATCACCGGTTACCCAACGCTCTGAAATGGGGCACAAGTTGATCCCGTCTGCTTAGGCTGCGGCTCCTTCCGGTGAGAACTTCAGCACCATGAGCGCCTGGTCGTCCAGTTTAGGAGAGCCTGAGCGGAAGCGCATCACTTCTTTCAAGCACTTATCCACCAACTCATGCGACTGTAGTTCACGACACTCAGCCAACAGCGCCTCCAATGTCGCTGCTCCAAACTGCGCGCCGTCCGGCCCTTCGGCTTCAGAGATGCCGTCGGTATAGATCACCAGACTGTCACCCGGCGCAGCGCGGAAGGTATTGACGGAAAATTTCTGGTCGGAGAAGAGTCCGATGGGTACCGTGGCAGCCTGTAAAGCGGTGATATTGTGGGCGCCCACATGAAGCGGCGCAGGATGGCCACCGTTGCATATCTCCACGTTGCCGAACGCGTCCGCCTTGCCGACCACCAGCGTTGCAAACTGCGTGGGAAGCGTGCTCTCACAGAAGAGACGGTTCGCGCGCTCCACCAGCTCTTCCAGCGGCAGCCCGCTTGGGACCAGCACACGGAACAGCGCATGCAGGTTGGCCATGAGCATAGCCGCGGCCACGCCTTTGCCGGAGACATCGCCCACCATGAAATACAGCTCATTGCCTTGCTGGAGCAGGTCGCAGTAGTCGCCGCTGACCTGGCCCGCAGGCTCATAGTGGTAAGCCACCTTCCATTCGGCAGCGCAGAAGTCGCGCTTGGGCAGCAGTCCGGCCTGGATGCGCGCAGCCAGCATCAGGTCCTGCTCCAGGGCGCGCTGCTCAGAGGGCTTCAGGCAATCCAGGCAGACCTTGGCCAGCGGATCGGCAAAGAGCCGCTCTGGTTCTACTGTTCCGGCACAGACTTCGCAGACGCCATAGGCGCCGTGGTCCACGCGTTCCAGTGCGCGATCCACCTGCTCCAGAAGCTGCAGCAGGTTGGCGGTCTGTGCTTTGGCCGCAGCGGTTTCAAGTTTCTGCCGCCGGACCACCAGTTGATCGCGCAGCAGGTGCAGATCAGTTACCTGAATACCCATGGAGAACTCCTACTAAAAAAGAATGATTTTCGGGTGTCAAAGATTCAGATTATTTGCTCTTTCGCTCCAGTGAAAAGTTACGTCCGCAAATCACCCAACGCACTCCGGGTATTGCTCTCGAATCGGGCAATCGGAAACCAAACCTTACCGCTGATTACAGGGATTGCGCTGATTTCCACGGATCAAACTTTTCAGTAGGCGTATTTGACTGCTAAATCCGTGTTCATCCGTGGTGAGGTTTATGACTCGATGGATCGGATCTAAATACCTCTGCTTCCTCCGTCCCTCTGTGTTTCAAGGGTTTTTTTGCACGTGCGAGAAAATTCGCGAAAAATTCTGGCACAGGCAAACCACATTGGGTATTCTGCAAGTGCAGCTATGCAGCAGGAGATCGCACTTTCGAGCATCCTGGGCGCCTCGGTCTATGACAGCTCCGGCGCGTTCGCAGGACACGTGCGCGAAGTTGCTGTCTGTCCGAATGAAGATCCCAACCGCATCTCTGACTTCGTTGTAAAAACCCGTGAAGGCGACCGCCTGCTGCCGATGCGCCAGGTCAAGACCGTGGTTGGGCCGACTATCCAGGCTAATGGCACTCCGTATGACTGGCATCCGCTGGTCAGCTCTGAAGGCATGCTGCTGCTGGAACGTGACCTGCTTGACCAGCAGATTATTGACGTCTCCGGCCGCAAGGTTGTGCGCGTGAATGACGTTGATCTGCGCCGCGAGCAGGTGAACGGGGCCCTCAAGCTGAAGCTTGGCCGCGTGGATATCGGCCTGCGCGGCGCCATTCGCCGGCTGCTTAAAGGCGTTGCTCCCAGCCGCGCCATTGAGGCATTGGCCACTCGCATGCCGGAGAAGTCGATTCCCTGGGAAGCCGTTGACCTGATTGAAACCGATCCGGCGCGGCGTGTGCACCTCAAGCTGGAATATGAGCGGCTCTCCAGGCTGCATCCGGCAGACATTGCGGACATTCTGGAAGAGTTGGCGCCCGACGAGCGCGAAGCCGTCTTCCAGTCGCTGGATGAAGAAGTGGCGGCTGAGGCGCTTGAAGAGATTGATCCCAGGATGCAGGTGGAGCTGATGCGCTCCATCCATTCGGAGAAGGCCGCCGATATCGTGGAGGAGATGGATCCCGATGCCGCAGCCGACCTGCTTGGCGACCTGCCCGAAGAGACTTCGGAAGAAATTCTCGAAGAGATGGAGCCCGAAGAGCGGCAGGAAGTCTCAGAGCTACTGGCCTTCCATGAGAACACCGCTGCCGGGCGCATGACCACTGAGTACATCGCGCTCTCACCGGAGCACACCGTGGGTGACGCCATTGATCGCCTCCGAGAGTTTGAAGGGCCCACGGAAACCATCAGCAACATCTATCTGGTGGATTCACAGGAAAAGCTCGTCGGCTCCGTGCCGCTGGTTTCGCTGGTGCTGGCTCCCGGCGGCACACGCCTGAGCACGCTCACTCCTGACCATGTCATCTACGCCAAAGCCAACGCCTCTGATAAATATGTGGCCGAGATGTTCGACAAATACAACCTGCTGACCCTCCCAGTGGTGGATGAGCAGGAGCATCTGACTGGGATCATCACGGCAGACGACATTATCAGTCTCCTGCGTGACCGGATATAACTTCCGCTATCGGCATGTTGATCTAACTACCCGTCATCCCGAACTCCGTCAATGAGCGCGCGTTCTCGTCAGCGCGCGAATAGGAGTAAGGGACCTCGTGTTAAAGCCTGCGAGAGTTCCCATGTATTCAGTTTTCAAAGATCGTCCCATTTAACTGCCAATTCGGCAATTCCGTTTTCTCTATACCCAACACAAGCTAGCTGTGAAGGTAAGTTCTTTTAGGTGTTTCAGCTACCACCAGCTCCTTTTTTCCCCGCAGGAAAAAACCATCACTACTTTACTACCGCCGTAAACACCTCTTCCATCGCCAGACCAGTACGGCAGCCGGGAAGCGGCGACTGCTGATTGCGGCTGTCGGTCCAGATTGGGTGTGAGACCCCGCCAAAGGAGGCCAGGCCCTCGTAGTCGCCCTGCTGATTGCCGTAATCAATGGCGTTACAGGGGAAGACTCCGTTGCAGTCGTGCTCATTGGAGCTCACGGTGCTCACGCGCGTATTTGGCGAGCTGAAGCTCTGGCCGCCGTTTGTGGATTGCGTGAAGAACGTATCGGTCTGGAAGCGGAAGCCCGTTGTGTCATTGCGCGTATCGTAGAAAGAGACGTTCACGTCTCCGGTGACAGGATCCACGGCCAGCCACTGATTGAAGCGATCCACAGCGAAGCTGAGCTGGTCAGTGACCGGCGCGGCGTGTGACCAGGTATTGCCTTTGTCGTCAGAGAATGCAAGGAAAATATCGCTTGTGCCGGCGGCTGTCTGGTCCATCCACGAGCAATAGAGGCGTCCGCGATGCGGGCCAGAGGAGCGGTCGGCGTCGCAGGAAGGATAGACCAGCGCGCGGCGGAACTCCTCGGCGGGAATGCCAAGATCGAAAAGCGCCGTCTTGGTGGAAACGATGTTCGGCCGCTGCCACGTAGCCCCGCCGTCAGCGGAGCGGGCAAAGGCGATTGTGTTCGCGGAAAAATCATTCCACGCCACATACACCGTGCCGTCTGGTCCCACAAAGGGCGATGCGCCAATGGCACGGCCGGGCCCGCTGGGGTCGTCGGCACGCGTGATTGTGAATGAGGCGCCGTGATCAGTTGAGGTGGCCACGCGAACTCCGCCTGCGGTTGAGCCGCCGCTGGCAGCGTCCCAGGCCAGGTACAGGTTATCGCGGAAGCGGCTGGCGGCATTCGCGTCAGAGGTGATCATCGGCTTGTCATTAAAGTGGTCAGATCCGCTGCTGAAGCCGAAGAAGTTCACGCCGGGCCAGGTCTTGCCGCCATCCGTGGACTTCGCAACCGCCATTTCAGTTCCGTTGATGCCATTGCCGTTACTGAAGAAGACGACGATATAGCTATAGAAAGCATTGCCCTGCGTGTCGAACACCAGCGACGGGTCGGAGCCAAAATCAATTCCATTCGCGCCGATCGCCGGAGGCAACGGCAAATCTACGCCGCCCCAGCTCGTGCCGTTATTGCCGGAAAAATATCCACGCATCGGCAGCCGGAAGATCTCATTCGATCCCGCTGCCAGCACCTTGGGGCTGCTGGGATTTATGGCGATAAACGTCTCGCTCTGCGGCCCGCACTCGTTGGAAACATCCACATTGGCGCCGGCGCTGAGTGATGAATTTGCGCCCACCGCGTTATCAGCCGGATGGTTCAGCAGATATTGGTATTTGTTCCACCACGTCGGGTTGTGGGAGTTGTTGGTCTGGGCAAACATTGGCAGAGCGCATGCAAATGACAGCAACAAAGCAGCAAGAGTGGTCGGTTTCACAGCTTGACCTCGCAGCAAAAGGAGTGGTCGATCCGTTGGCTGGACATTATGCGCCCAAGCGAAAAAAGCTGCAAGTAAGCTTCCCCACAATGTAAGGGACTCCCTGCGCGAAGTACTCAGATCATCTCTTTGCTGGCTTCTCATTGATTTACTCCCGCGATTTCATCGGAGCACCCTACCCCCCTCCCATACCTATCCCAGATTGGCGTAGAGTTCAGAAGGTTCATCCCAGATCATCCCAATTTGGCGTGCACTTCAGCCATGTGCTCCCAAATTGGCGTGAGTTAACGGCTCCTCTGTGGTAAAGGATTTTTGTTCGGCAGAGGGTTACAAATCTTCCGAAAATGCAAAGACGCAACGGAAATTCGCTCCGTTGCGTCCACTCTTTTCGATATTAGCGCTATTCTCTTCCGCAGTCACGCACGAATTAGTTCACCAGCACCGGTCATGTCTTTTGCGACCCTCTGCTGATGCGTGGTTCATGTACAAACGGCCAATCTATTAAATGAATTTCTGCACGGGGCCTGAACGGAAATTTATGCCGGCTCCCTGTGTCGAAGGGGGCCTCTGCTGAAGCCAGGTAACACGTCCTAAATCTCCAGGAAGATGCCCCATTCCACGCCGAAATACCGGCTAATCTTCAGAGATTTATACATATCAGTTCGAGGCCCATGTCCCAGTCCCGTCAGGGACGGCCGACAATAGCCCGGCATGTGGTGCAGGCGCGTATCACGCGCCGAGCGTAAGTGCCGGGTAAGCAAAGAAAAGAATCCACCCTTGCTGCCGCAGGCCAGCGCGCAGCAGAGCGGAGCGTCGCAAAATATTTCAAAAAAGTTCTAAAATTGCGTTCAGCTTGGCATGCGTGGTCATTTATATAAATATTTCACGAGTATGAGTTGTACGGCTACTGCCCCGCCGGTATTACCTGTAGCTGTACCTGCTGCTTGGCTCCGCTCTCAAGCTTCAGACTCTGAATCCTTCCACTATTCGTTTTCAGGAACGGCTCAGACGCAAAAGGTTGCGACTGCAAGTCTTCCAATGCAATGACCGTATATTCTCCGGGACGGACTCCACGAATCTTAAAGTGCCCCTGCTGGTCGGCAACGGTGTTCTGGAAGAGATCGGGACGCTTCCGCAGAGTTGGATCGGAAGGCATGGCAATGATTTCAGCATTGGAAAAGGGCTTCTGCTGATTATCAAGCACAGTGCCTTCCACCGTTGCGCCCTTGTTGCTGATGACGATCTCCATCGTCCCGCGTTGGGCTTCAGCGGCCTTAAAGCCGGAATCAAGCACGTCCTTCCCGCCGATCAGGACCCTGCTGGTGAACCAATCCTCAAAACCGGAGCCATGCGCAGAAAGAAGCACGCGATAGGATTTTTCGGAAGGAGAGAATTCAATGCTGAATGTGCCATCTTTCTTGATTTCGGCATAGCCGCCATTCCAGCCGCCTTCCAGATCGCTGGAGGCAAATAGCGACTCGGTGATTACCGCGGGTATAAGCACAACCGCGAGCTTGCTGTAGTCGAGCTTTGCATCGTCTTCCGCCCGTACCACTCCGGTGGCTTTACCACGCGTCGAGCCCAGCGCAACCACAACGCCGCTTACATCGGAGGAGTCAACCACAGCGTCTGCGCGCCCGCTACGTGCGTTGTCTCCATCGCCTCCGTACTCAGTGGCTACTACTTTGTATTTGCCTGAAGGCACGTCATTCATCTTGAAAGAAGAGTCTTTGCCAACGGCAGCCATGCCCACCGGCAGAAAAGAGCCCTCACGCATGGCCATAACAACGCAGGCGCGCTCCTCGCCTTTATCTTTATCCGCAGCTTTTGCTGCAGAAAGGCCGGTGACCGTGCCGGAAATAACGTGAGCGGGCACCCGAGTCAGATTGAAATCGGCATGGGTCTCATCGCCGGGCTTTAGCACAACGGGCGTAGCTTGTTCAGGAGAAATTTCGTTTGGGTAATATTTGACGGTGTAAACCGTAGCATTTGCCTTCTTATTTGTGCCGGAGATTGCACCAGTCGCAAAGCCGGAGCCATTCATGAAAGCGGCGCGTCCCGGATTAGCTACAACAAGATAGGAACCAGGATGCAATCCAAAGAGCCGGTAATCGCCTTTGTCGTCGCTTTCAGCCTGGGCCGCCATCGTCAGGCGGCGTCCTGCAATCGAGTAGGCATAGCGCATTGCCATTACGCCCACGTGCTGCATCGGCTCGCCGTCTTCATTCAGCACGCGGCCCGTAATAGCAGCGCCGGGAAGCATGATTAGATCAAGACTCTGCGGCTTTCCACTCTCCAGATGGACGACAATGCGCTGCCGCATGCGCGGACCTTTCATGATCATTCCCGTCCGCGCAGCGCCAAGGGAGTAAGTGCCGGGGAGAAGGTCGGTAAATTCGAAACGGCCTTTCTCGTCAGATTTTGCGCTGAATTGGCGGTCGGGCGTGGGCATGGGCTCCACATCCGCAGGCTCTGTGTCCTCCAGGCCGCGCACCAGAATCACCTCTACATTTTTCAATGGAAGATGCGCGTCTCCCTGGATAACAGTACCTGAAAGCGAGGTCTTACCTGCCGCTGGAACATCCGGCTTAATTTCCTGGCTGAAGCACAATCGAGAGAAGAGAATGAGGAAGATGAATCCGAACTTGCAGGGCATGCTGCCTCCCCATAGATGCTTCATTACGTAAGAAGCACGTTCTAAGTAGATGCAGAGATAAGTTGCTGGTTTGTACAAACAATACGATTCGCAGTTTTAGAAACGCGCCGGTGCTGCCACCAACCGCTCCCGCACAAACTCCACGATCTCATCGGTAACATACGGCGGCGGCTCGATGCGGAAGATTGGTTTGCCGGCGAGCGACTCCATCGAAACAGCTTTCCACTTCGCGCGATCATTGGCCTGATGGAGGATAACGCCGTCAGCGCGGTCAAGAAACTCACGCGCGGAGTCCTTGAAGTCTTCCGTTTCGGTATCAAGCACGCTGAGGTAGAGATCAGGCTTGAGAAACCGGATCACGCTGTTCGATTCCATGATCACATTTTCCGCTCCGGCGATCTTGCGCTCGATGTCCGGCATGGCCTCGCCAAGCCGGCCCTGGCGCGTACGCACCCACAGCGCGCGCTTTGCCCCTGCAACCAGAAAGCGTGAAGTATCGCTTTCGCCGTTCAGGTCGCGCTCGTCGCTGAGGGCGCGGAAGTGATCGTCGCCGGTATCGCAGTCGCAGGGTTTGCCGTCAGCCGAGCAGATACCATGGCCGAACTGCGTGATCTTGAGCGCCGTCCAGTTGAACTCCGGCAGCGCGGCGATCAGGCCGGCAACCACGCTGGTCTTGCCCACGCTCCGCGAATGTCCGCCGATGACGACAATGGCCATGAGGCTATTTTAGCAGTATGTTTCAAAGTCCCGAGCGTAGCGAGGGATCCCTACCTCTGCAAGCTCTCTCGTGTCTGGTCCTTCAAATTCTGGTAAATATAGGGTTTCCTCGCTTCGCTCGTGACTTCGGAAAAAATTATTTCCTCCCATCCCGCTTCTGCGCAATCACCAATCCTCGCGGTGTGGGCAGTAAAACCACGGACACCAGCCCTTCGGCTTCCAAACGAAGCGCGGCGTCGCGCACGGTTTTCAAATGAGAGCTGGCGTCATGCATCAGGATCAGCCCGTTGGGATTGATCTGCGGAAGAAAGTGCCGGACCTCAGGCTCGCGCAGTTCGGGAAGGGAATCGCAGAAGAGCACGTCAATCGTGCCGGAAACTCTGGTCTCCAGGCT
>CAZISB010000006.1:23868-26051 GCA_964541925.1 uncultured Acidobacteriaceae bacterium
TTGCCGTGCTGGACTACGTGGCTGAAAACTTTTTGCACCGGGTCAAGGCGGCGAAATCGCCCCCTCGCAATGATGAGCAGAATTATTCCGGCAGCAATGGTCCCGAGCGCCGCGATCTGCGCATTGCTCATGCCCCACAACACCGGGGGATTGATGCGAATGAACTCGACCAGAAATCTTTCCAGCCCGAACAGCACAAGAAACTCGCCCGTGATCACGCCCGGACCAAGCGGATGCTGAATGGCGCGCGTGCCTCGCCGCCAGATGTACGCATAGATCAGCACGCTGGCGATGAATTCATAGATCGGCGTGGGATGAACAGCGCAGTTCGGCGGCGCTCCCCACTGCGGACAGGTTTGGGTTGTCGGCACCAGGCCGTTGGGAAATGCCATGCCCCACGGCAGAGTTGTTGGGCGGCCGTAGTCGCCGTCGCCAGAAATGAGGCAGCCAATGCGCCCCACGGCATAGCCCACCGCGGCAGCCGAGCTCGAAATATCGAGCATGGTGAGCATGCCCACGCGGTAACGCCGCGCAAGGTAGAGCAGCGTCGCGATTCCTGCCACGAATCCGCCGAACCAGGCAAACCCGCCGCGGAACCAATTCACCAGCGCACTGAGGCTGTGCAGAGTTTCAGCGTTAAGGCGGTCAACAGGCGTATCAATGATGTGCCAGATTTTTGCGCCCACAATGCCGGCTATCGCAACAAAGGCCACAACGTTGTATCCATCGATACTCAATTTGCGGCGCTTGATCTCGGCTTCCAGCGCAAAGAATGCCGCGGCAAAAGCCATCAGCATCAGCAGGCCAAAGGTCGGCAGCTCAAACTGGCCAATGTGAATATAAGGAAGCAGTGTCTATGCCTCGTGGAAGATAGATTTAAGAAACAGTATAAATTGCCAAATCGCCGGAATTGCCAAAATTGAAAATTTGCGCCTTGCAATACAGCAGCGAGGTTTACCTAAATACCAAACGCCAAACCCTCGACATCTTACATAGCGCGATTTTCAATTTTACTTTTTGGCAATTTCGGCGATTTTGGCAATCACTGATGGGCCTGCGTCAGCGTTACGTCCCGCACCTCAGCCGTGCCGCGCACAGCCAATCGCGCGGGAAGGATCAGAAGGCGGGGCAGCGTGCCGTCTTTGTGGCGGAAGCGCCGGAGATCCGACATCATCTTCACGCCCAGATGCTCGGCCATCACGGCGTGGGAAGGGACGTCTTTGATATCGAACAGGTCGGCCGGACGGAAGGTCTGCTGCTTGGCGATGAGCAGCTCATGCTCGCTTCGCAGGTCAGGCCGCAACGTGGGATCGAGAATGAAGCACCAGAAAACGTCCCAATCGCGCGCCTTGCCGTCAACGGTGTACTTGTTGACTACCAGATTGTGGTCATACTCAGCTTTTCCCGCAGCACGATACTGCATGCCCGGCACAACCACGTAAAGGTTCAGGCGCTTGTCTGCAGGCTTGCCGTCGCTCAGGCGCTCGCCCAGGTTCCACGGGCCAATGCTGGCCAGTCTGCGCGTGCTCGCCACCTCTGGAGTAAAGATCAGGTCGTCGCCGTCATGATAAACAGAGAACGGCTTCACCTCGTTGTGGAGCGACGTGGCCGTGGCCAAGCCTGCGGCGGCAACAACCACCGTGGAAATCGCGCGAATGTGGCGGCGCAACATGCACCTGGAATTATTCTTATTTCAAGGCCCACTGGCAAGACGCAAAAGTAGTATCCCAGAGGTGCTAAAGTGAAAGAGACATGCGTAACATCTTGCAGCATAGAGGGATGCGGCTCATTTTCGCCGCCAACCTGATCTCCATGATCGGCAGCGGCATGAACTCCGCCGGGGTGACCTGGTTCATCCTGCAGAAGACGCACTCTGAAATGGCCTTGGGTACGCTGCTGATGCTGCAGACCATTCCCGCCTTGCTGATGCTCCCGTTCAGTGGCGTGGTCATTGATCGTGAAGACCGCCGCTGGCTGCTCATGGCGCTGGACGCAGTTCGCGGCATCGTGATCCTGACTGTGGCAATTCTGGCCTACCGCGGCATGGCTGCGATCTGGGAAGTTTATCTCATGGCGGTAATCGTCGCCGCCGGCTTCTGGATGTTCTGGCCTACCATCAACGCGCTCATTCAGGAACTCACGCCGGAGTCTCAGTTTGTGCACTCCAACAGCTTCCTGCTCGC
>CAZISB010000006.1:26151-165704 GCA_964541925.1 uncultured Acidobacteriaceae bacterium
GTGCAGCTTACCGGCATCTGCTGGGCGCTGTTCATCGGCGGCATGCTGACGCAGGGCGTGATCACCGCGCCGCTGAGCGACCGCATTTTGCGCGCCGGAGCGGTTGGTTATGGCTGGCTCAACGGAGGATGGGCCGTCGGTGCATTTCTGAGTGCGATTTACACGCCTGCGCTCATCCGTGGCGCCGGACATCGCCGCGCCGTAGGCATTTCCATGGGAGTGCTGGGAGCGTGCCTGATTGCGCTTCCATTCATCGGTACGCACGTTCACGGCAGGATTGCTCTCACTGCGGCGCGAACAGTCGGCATCGCTCTGCCCGCCACGGTTCTGGTTTACGGGATCATGGGCTGCTGCCGCGGCCTGGGTGGCGTTGCCATTACCAGCACCATGATGGACCTGGTGCCGCCCAACTTCATGGGACGCGTGCAGAACGCGTTTTACTTCCTTGGAACATTGCTGCAGCTGGTCTTCTCATTCACTGTTGGAACAGTGGCGCACAAGAGAAGCCTCACTGAAGCGTTTGCGATTGTGGGAGTAATTTATCTGCTGGCATGCCTGGCGGGTTCATGGCCTGTACAACATCGGGCAGAAACGCCGGAAGAGATAGCGCAGGTGGGAACGTAAATGGAAGATACCTCCGTCAAACACAATCTCATTCAGGGCCAGTTTGAAATCACGGTGGAAAACCAAACTGCCTTGCTGCAATACCGGCGCAGCGGAGAGAGTATCCGGCTGATTCATACTGAGGTTCCGGAAGCGCTGCGAGGACGAGGGCTGGCGAATCAATTAGTGCGGGCGGCGCTGGACTACGCGCATTTCAATCGGCTCAAGGTAGTTCCCATTTGCCCGTTCGTAAAAGCGTATCTTAAGAAGCATCCGGAAGCAGCAAATTGAGCACAAGGAATTGCCGCAGCTGATCAGGTTTCAGCCGGAGCTGCAGTAAAGAGGCGATCCAGTGCCTGTGCCAGATCATCAATTGTTTCTGGCTTCAAGATCAGCTCATAAACTCCTAGCTGCCGTGCATTCGTTTCATCTTCCGGACGAATGTAGCCTGACATCATCACTACCGGCATCTCCGGACAAATTTCCAGGATGTGTCGTGCAAATTCTGTGCCTGACATGCCCGGCATGGAAAGATCGGTAATTACGCCGTCGAACTGCGCCGGATCTTCGCGGAATATCTCCACCGCGCGCAAAGGACTGATCTCGCCTTTTACTTTGTAGCCGAGCCGTCCCAGGCTGCGCGTCACAAGCAGCACGAGGGCTTCTTCGTCATCCACATAGAGAAGCCGCTGCCCGCGTCCCCGTGGCGTCGTTTGCATCGCTGTTGTTGCTCTTTCCTCGCCATGAGCGATGGCCGGGAAGTACAAATGAAAAACCGTTCCTTTTCCCGGCTCGCTGTAAACCGAAATTGCGCCCTCATGGTCTTTCATGATTCCATGCACCACTGAGAGTCCCAGGCCAGTGCCTTCACCTGGCTCCTGGGTCGTAAAAAACGGATCGAAAATGCGTTCCAAAACGGCCGGCGACATTCCGGTTCCAGTGTCACGGATGGAAAGCCGCACATACTCTCCTGCTCTCAGCTTCAAATTCCGCGCGGCGAGTTCAGGCGTAATCGTCACCGCTTTCAGCGTGACCTCCAGCAGGCCGCCCTGTTCTCCCATGGCACGCGCAGCATTGGTGACAAGATTCATAATCACCTGGTGCATCTGCGTAGAATCTGCAGAGATGGCCGGCAGCTCAGGAGAAAAGCTTGTGCGTATTTCGATTCGCGCCGGCAGCGTTGCCCGTAGCAGTGCAAGCGCCTCTTCCACCACGGGCTGCATGTGGACGGGCTTGCGGTCTGGCGTCTGGCGGCGGCTGAATGAAAGTATCTGCCGCACCAGGGAAATCGCACGCGCGCTCGCCTTGCTAATCTCCTGTAGGCTGAGCTGTGCAGTATGGTCCTGCGGCAAGTCCTGTATCGCCAGCCGGGCATTGCCGCCTATGGCCAGCAGGATGTTGTTGAAGTCGTGCGCAATGCCTCCGGCCAGCGTGCCCAGCGACTCCATTTTTTGCGCCTGAAGCAGCTGCTCCTCTATTTTTTTGCGCTCTGTAATATCCACGCAGACGCCGGTCATGCGGAACGCGCGCCCTTGGGCATCTCGCTCCACTCTGCCGCGCGCCGCTATCCAGATCATGCTCTTGTCCGGGCGGAACAGGCGATATTCAGCATCGTAGTGGTCGCCTTTTTCCATTGCCGCCTCAATGGCCTCGCGCGTGCGCTCACGGTCCTGAGGATGGATCCAGGAGAAAAATGGATCAATTGATCCACCTTCTGCTTGCTCCTGAGGATCGCGTCCGAAGAGCATGCACATGGCTTCATCCCAGATGATCTGGTTCTTGCCCATCTCCCATACCCAGGTTCCCATTCGTCCGCCTTCAAGAGCGGAGAGCAGCCGTGCCTGGGTCAACTGCAGAGTCTCTTCGGCATGCTTTCTTTCCGTGATGTCTGTGTTGGCCTCTAAAATACGGCTAGGAGCGCCGGAAGCGTCCCGCTCCAGCACCCACACGCTTGCCACCACAATCTTGCTGCCGTCCCGCTTGCAATGCGTCAACTCTCCTTCCCACGTGCCTTTTGCCTGCAGAATTTCCCAAATGGATTCCAGAGGCAAAGGGAACTCGGTTTGAAACAGCTCATGTGAGATCCGGCCCAGCGCTTCTTCCCGCTGATATCCGTAAAGCTTCTCCGCGCCATGGCTCCAGAACAAAATGCGCCCATCCAGGTCGCGCACTAGTATCTGCGCCAGGTCGAGCATGTTGGCCTGCTCGCGTAATGCGCGTTCCGCCTGTTCACGCTCGGTCACATCGCGCACAATCGCGGTATAAAGTTTTTTCCCGCTGCTGATAGTCTGCGAAATGGAAGCTTCAATGGAGAACTCTTCACCGTTGGCGCGTAGTCCTTTTACTGCTCCCCGTGTGCCCATGGCGCGGCTAATAGTGGTTGACTGTCCAAAGGTCTGAATATGCTTGTTAAGGACAGCTCGAAAACGCGCTGGAATGAAGCGGTCCACCGGACTGCCAAGCGCATCGGCGGCAGGACATTGAAACATTCTCTCTGCCGCAGGATTGAACATTACCACCCGCTGCTGTGAATCAATCGTAATCAACGCATCCATTGCGGAGTCGATAATGGCTTGTAGCTGCGCCTGGCTCTGTTGTAGTGCCTGTTCGAACTGCTTTTCCGCTGTGATGTCCCGGCTGACTTTGGCAATTCCGAGCAGATAACCGTTGCGATTGCGCATAGGGAACACTGTTAAAGCTACCGGGATCAGCCTGCCCTCTTTGTGCCGGCGGACAGTTTTCATACGGATTACAGCTTGCTTTTCCCGAATCTCATCCAGAATGCTGGACGCCTTATCAACCCTGTCCTCCGCCAGCAAGAATCTGCCTGAAACGCCCATTACTTCTTTTTCGCTATAGCCGTAAAGCGTCTCCGCTCCTTTGTTCCAGCTGGTGATCTCGCCATCCATGTTCATGCTTACAACGGCGTCACTGGATGACTCCACCAGTGACGCCAGTAGAATGTCGCGCGCTTCTGCGCGTTGGCGGGCGGCATCCGCGCGGTTCAGCCAGAGCGCGCAAATCCAGGCCACCAGGACCAGCACGATCAGGTAAAGGGCGGTAAAAAGTGCAGCGGCAAATTGCGGCGTGAATAAATCGCCATTCTGCATTCGTAAGCGCAGCCACGAAATCAACACAGAGAAGCAGACGAGAATTGGCAGCATCCGGCGGGCCATCAGCCCGCCCAGCCTCTCGCTGGTCACGATTGCCATGGATCCCCGGTCCGGATGGACAAATAAAATCCCTGTTCCTAAGAGCACAAACAGAGTTGCCGTATGCACCGCCAGGACGGTATAGCCTCCTGCTCCAAACAGGAGCTGCACTCCGTAGAGATAGCCCAGCAGGGAAACAAATCCGATCATGACTACCGCCAGCGCGAGTACGTGCGCTGGATTCCGCTTTTTGCGTGGGGTCTCCCAGTCAAGAAGGACCAGTGCTGCAGCTAAAAAGAAAAACCCTAGACCGGTGGCGGCTGCCATCAGACCCGGGCGCGGCACCGGTGTTGCCAGAAGAGTTTGCCGGAAAAGAAGTTCGTCAATCCCCAGTGTCCAGCCAAACCATCTCTCACACGCACTTCCGATTCCGATCAGCGCGACAATCACTGCACAGAGGCGCGCCATGATGATTTGGGCCTTCCTGCGGTCTCGTGCTTCTTCAGAAATATGCAGTAACCATAACGCCAGCCCGGTGAGGATAAAGCAAAGCGCTGTATTCGGCTTCAGGGTTACCAGGCCTGGCACAATACTCATCAAGAGAGGTACGTGCAACCACCATCCAGCCAGCACCATGATTCCGGTGAGTATCGAAAGCCATGCGGTGATTTTCGAAACGAACCGGTACCTTCGTAGGTGAGCAGATGAAGTCATTGCGCTTTCTGAAGCTGCCTTCCCTGTATTGTGAAGAACAATGTGGCACCCTTGTCCAACTCAGCTTCGGCCCAGATGCGGCCGCCGTGTTTGTGCGCGATCCGTTGTGCCATGGCAAGCCCCGTACCCAGCCCGGGAAATTCCTGTTCCGTATGCAGCCGCTGGAACATGCCGAACAGATTGTCGGCGTACTTCATATCAAAGCCGGCTCCGTTATCGCGTACAAAAAAGATTTGCTGCGTATCCTCTTTCACAGTCCCCACCTCAATCACGCCGCAAGCGCGAATGGCGGTGAACTTCACTGCGTTTTCCAGCAGGCTGCTGAAAAGCGGCTTGATAAGAACAGGATCGCACTCCGCGGTAGGTAAGGCTGCAATTTTCCATTCAATATTGCGCGATGGAACTTTACTGCCGAGATCAAAAACCAGGGCCTTCACCAGCTCTTCCATTGGTATCGGCTTGCGCTCCAGCGTGTGTCTGCTGATCCGGGAAAGCCTGAGCAACGCATCCAGCATCCCCCCAAGTTTTTGTGCGCTTTCCTCAATGTTCTTGAGGTATTCGCGATGTTCCGGGTTCAAACTCGCGCCGCAGTCTTCCGCAAGAACTTGTGTGAAGCCTCTGATGTGCCGCAACGGAGCACGCAGATCATGAGAGATGGAATACATCAGGCTCTCAAGTTCTTTCTGTGCTTCCTGCAGCTCAGCTGTACGTTGCTCCAGTAGGTATTCGAGATTGGCGATTGCCTGTTTGGGAACTTCCATGGACTAGCTATGACCGTGCTCGGTGATGAAAAGGTATTTGTGTGCTCCACCTGCTGAAGCATTCGCTCACAGCTAGGCTTACCTCGTATTGCGAATTATAAGAAGTTGAAAATCAGAGCAGAAGAAAATCCGGTTAAATTAGAAGATTTTTAGATAGTTTGCGTAACCCACATACCTATTCCTGGAAACTAAACGCTGCCTTTACTTTCCCAACCTCAATAATGTCGCCGGAAGCAAGCTCGCGCAGCCCCACAAGGTCAATCCCGTTGATCTTCAACTTGGCTTTACCTTCTGACGGCGCAATGAAATATTTATTGTCGCGCTTGCTGATGAGCGCCGCGGTCCTGGGTGCAAAGAAGCCTTTCAGCCGGATTGAAGCCATCCGGTCTTTGCCGATCATCGTCATCCTGCCGGTCAGGACATACTTTTCCTGATCGGTTTTTCCTTCCAGAATGCTGAGCAGGCCAATGCGGTCCTTCGCAGCAACAAATGGATCATTCATCCACGCCGGACGCGAAATTCCCAGTGGCCCTGCGCCCGCAGCAGGAGCCGATTTGTCTGCGATCATCTCACGCGCCTGCCGCGTATCCAGCACCATGGTTGCGTCCAGCTTGGGTGCGGCCGGCCCAGCCTGTGCGACGGCGGCAAAGGCTGGCATTGCGCCTTCATTCTTGAACTCCACCCGATGTTTCCCGATCCGCACCTGGTCGCCATGCTTCAACGTGGCCTTGCCCACTCGTTCGCCATTCACATAAGTCCCGTTCACAGATCCCAGGTCTTCGATCACGTAGCGGTCCTGCTCCCAGTTGATCCTGGCATGATGGCTGGAGACAGCAAGATTGTCGATACGGAGGTTGTTATCCGGAGCGCGCCCGATCGTAGTTGCCGCTTGCGCCAGCGGCACCTCTTTGAGCACCTGATCAGACTGCTCAAACCTCAGATAGAGTTTTGCCATTGCTGTCCTCCGTAAAACAGCTTGCCAAAAATGTTTCGATACCACGGCCGCTCGACGATTTTTACCAGCAGGCAGGTGATGTTGTCGTCTCCGCCGCGCTGCTTCGCTGCTTCAACCAGCGAATTGCATGCCTGCTCCAGGCTGGCCGTTTCCTGAATGATCGCCAGAATCTCTCCGTCCTTTACATGGCGTGTCAGCCCGTCAGAGGTCATTAAGAGCAGATCGCCGGGTAGCGCCACCAGGTCTTCAACATCCGCGTCAACTGCATCTTTCGAACCCAGCGCGCGCAGGATGATGTTCTGCATCTCTGACTTTTCCGCCTGCTCGCGCGTGATGTAGCCGAGCCGCACCTGCTCCATCACCCAGGAGTGGTCTTCCGTGAGCTGCTGGATCGTTCCCTGGCGCACTAAATAAATCCTGCTGTCGCCCACATGCGCGATTGCCAGGGAAGTGCCGCGCACCAGCGCTGCCACAATCGTCGAGCCCATGCCATCCTGCCCTTTTTCCTGGCTCGCCTCAAAGATCGTGCGGTTCGCCAGCTGAATGGCTCCAGTCAGGCTCTCAGCGCCGGAGCTGCGCTTCGTGCCATTTGCCGGTTCTCCACCTGAGCGCGCAGCCTCGCGGCGGAAATAATCCAGTACCGTATCTACGCCCATCTTGCTGGCGACCTCGCCTGCGGCCTGTCCGCCCATCCCGTCGCAAACCACAAAGATGCCGTAGCGCGAGTCAAACCCGAAGTTATCTTCGTTATTCGCGCGCACGCATCCCACGTCGGATTTGCCGGCAACTTCCACCGCAAGCGCCATGTTCAGGCCTCGTGTGTCTTGTGTTTCTTCCTTGATCATTATCCCGTTTTTAGCCGGCAAACTGGGGGAATTTCATTAGTGCCGGAGGAGATTCGCGCCTGTTTCCTGGGGAGGATTTAAGGCGGATTTTACTGAAGCTTGTCTGTGGGGTGCAAGTTACTGCGGATAGTGGGTCGGTCTTATGCTGACCCGCTGGTCCCAGCATCTAGCATCCCGGCGCGCCCGGATGCGGGCCTTTAGGCAGATGATTTAACCGCCAATATGCACCATGCTGCGTGAAGGCTTGATAAATCCAGCTTCGCCAATGTGATGGCGCGCCTCTTTTTGATTGACCACGGTACAAAGGTAATCAGTCAGTTCGCTATCGCTGGCGCCGCGTTGCATGCGCCCGGCAAGGTCGTGATCGAGTAGCGAAAACAGGCAGGTGCGGATTTTGCCATCCGAAGTCAGGCGTACGCGCGAGCAATGCCCGCAAAACGGATGTGACACAGGCGCGATGATGCCGATCTCGCCGAGGCCATCGTCAAAGGTATAGCGGCGTGCCGTCTCACTCGGCGCATTCGGAAGCTGGCGCACCGGTCGAAATTCATTCAGCTTTTCCAGGATCTCGTCCAGCGTGACCACCACTTCCGGCGACCATACGCGGTCTTCTTCCAGCGGCATGAATTCAATAAAGCGGACCACCACGCCCTCTTCGCGGGAAAAGCGCGCGAACTCGACAATCTGGTCTTCATTGAAGCCGCGCAGCAACACGCAATTGACCTTTACTGGCTCAAGCCCCGCGCGCTTGGCAGCGCGAATTCCGGCGCGAACATTTTCGTATCCGTTGGGAACGCGGGTAATGCGGGCGAACTTGTTCGAATCAACAGCATCCATGCTGATGGTCGCGCGGCGAAGCCCGGCTTTCTTCAGTGGCTCTGCCAGATCTTCCAGCAGATGGCCATTTGTCGTAATGGCCAAATCAAGCTCCTGCCCATCCAGCGTCCGAAGCTGAGAAAGCTCGCGGACAAAATCCACCAGCCCGTGGCGCAGCAGCGGCTCGCCGCCGGTCAGCCGGACCTTCTCAATGCCCAACCCAACAAAAAGCCGCACCATGCGCAGGTAATCGGCAAACGGCAGCTCCGCATATTGCGCGCCTTCATTCCCGGTACGGCAATAGACGCACTTGTAATTGCACCGGTCGGTGATGCTGACGCGCAGGTCAGTGATAAAGCGCCCGTGTTTGTCGCGAAGCCGCATTGTTGTCATCCTGAGCGAAACCCGAGTCCCGCTCGCGGGATGAGGGTGAGTCGAAGGATCCCGAGAACGTGTCCCTTGCCTTGCTGTTTTAGGGAGTTCTCACGAGCGAATCTTCGAATCCTCATGTTTTACGCAAGGAAGAGAAAAAGGAAGGTAAGTGCGCGCGATCGCGCTCTCCGGTTCCTTTCCAAAGTCTCCTACCGAGTTTGCGACTGCAACCCCGGTTGAAGAGGGAGGCCCAGCCGTTTCCGCTCCGGACCCTCGTCCTTGCATCTGCAAGGAGCCGCCACATCCGGCCGGGTATGCCTTAGGCCGGGAGGTGGTCGGAACCTATCAAGACCATTATAGAGAGGAAGCAAAGCCCGCGCATCAAATCTTTTTTGAGGAAAAGTAGGGCAATCAGAGCCAGAGAACCATCAGCACGTCATCCACATATTCCGTGCCGATCTTCAATGATTTGGGTTCCACGCCATACGCCTGAAAGCCAAGCGCCTCATACATTCGCCGCGCCGGCAGGTGTGCCGATGCAACCAGCGTGATCTGCTCCAGGCCTTCAACTTTGCGGGCGCAACGTAGAACTTCCTGCATCAGCGTGCGTCCTGCGCCCTTCCCACGCGACTGTGGCCGCACATAAACACCCCAGATGTGGCCCTTATGCCGTTCTTTAGTGTGATGGCGGCGAAAGAACCCAACCGTCCCTGCGAGCTGGCCATGATCAAAAAATCCGAGGACAAAATTGCTGGTCGCATCGCTCGCGCTCAGGCGTGCCCGTGCCTTTTCCAGCGACGTATTCTCGTGTTCTTCCGCCGAATCGGCAAAAGACCCAGGATCATTGCGCAGCATTTCCAGGCGAAGATTCCACCACGCTTCGGCATCAGCAGTCGTAAGAGGACGGATTTCCATAAATCAGCATTGTATGGCCAGGTAACAAGTTCAATGCAATCGTTCCCAATCGGCGAGAGAAGCTGCATACTAATAAGCCATGATTCCGCCTGTCTCTGAAAGTCCGTTCGCAGTGCTTACCTTGATTGCCGCACCCGCAGTGTTTACCAACGCTTCGTCAGTTCTGGCGCTGGGCACCGGCAACCGCCTTGCGCGCGTAGTGGACCGCACACGGCAATTGTTCCGAGATATCCATAGTTCTGAGGTGGATGGCGCCAGTAAAGACCTATGGGTGCGTCATCTCGGACGATTGGAGCAGCGCGGGGCCTTGCTGGTCCGCGCCATGAGTTTTTTCTATGGTGGAATTGGCTGCTTCGCCGCCGCCAGTGTCGTTTCCATCCTCGGCGCAAGCGTAGTTTCAGCGGAGCATAAATGGCTGTTTGAGGCGATTGTTGCCGTCAGCTTTGTTGCGGGTGCTATTGGCTTCATGTGTCTGGCAGTGGGCTGCTCGCTGCTGGTGAATGAAACTCGGCTCGCCGTCCGCTCCCTTTCGGAAGAGGCTGAACTGGCCAGAAGCTGGGCGCAGAAGCGCTGAGTTACTGCCCTGCGGCTGCCATCTTTACATGCTGCAGCTCTTCACGGTCGGCCTGTGCCGGGCAGTTTTCGCGCAGCTTGCTGAAATAGCTCTTTGCCTTGGCTGAGTCTCCCGCCATGCTGGCCGCAGTTGCAGCGCCATAGAGAGCATTGAAGCGGTTCGGCGCCAGCTTCAGTACTGATTCGTATTCACTCAATGCACCGTCGCCCTGATGCAGTTCCAATAGCATGTCCGCCAGCATCTCACGTGCAGGCACAGCGAACGATCCCGGATCGTCTCTATCCTGGCGATCCGCTGCTGCGCGCATCTTCTTGATCGCCTTGTCGTGCTTGCCTTTCGCAAAAGCCAGCCACGCCTCTGCTTCATCCCGCCGGGTGCTGTCCAGGCGCTCGCTCCGCTCCCGCTCCTGCCTGGCTGCCTTCTTCATGCTCTTGAGATTTTCTTCAGCGGCTTTAATATCACCTGCGCGGGCCGCAGCGATCGCACGCGTCGCAAAGATCACCTGCTGATTGTAAGAACTTCCTTCCGGTGCTAACGCCAGCGCCTCCTTCCAGCGATGCAGCTCCAGCAGGTTGCGCGTTACAAGATTCACGCGCACATTCGTCGTGACTTCCTCTGATCGGCCGGGGACTTTGTTCAACTCTTCAACTATCTGCCGTGCTTTGCCCTCCTGCCCCATCTGCAGGTAGGAGTAGTCAAGGAAATCCATGGCGTGGAATTGATAATGGGCCTCGCCCATGTGATGCTGCGTTGCATCTGCGGCCGCCGTGGCAGCCGCTGCGTTGGAATCAAGCGATTCCTTCCACAATCCCAGCCGGACAAAAATGTGTGACGGCATATGCAGCGCGTGTGAGGAATCCGGCGCGATCCTGGCATACTGCCGTGCCGCAGCCAGGCCTTCAGCCGCAAGCCCCGGCGTATCGGCGGCATGGATCAGGTAGTGCACAGCTCCCGGGTGCTCTGGCTGCTTGGTCCAGAGGCGGTTGAGAATATCAATTGCCTGCTTGCGCGTGGCCAGATCGTCGCCTTTTTCCGGCAGCGCCAGCAGTGACAAGGCATAAAACGCCTGCGCTTCTCCGTCTTCCGGATAGTGCTTGGAAATATCGCCGAGAGCACGGCTATAGTTCGCAAGACGATCACCGCTGCTGCGATTGGTGAAGATAATATCCAGCGCGTCAATGTATTCGCGCTCGCGCTTGTCTGCGCCGAGCTTTTTTGCCTTGTCCAGATAATCGCGGTCACGTGCAAGCGCCTTGGCGCCGGCTCCTTCCCATAACGGATGGTAAGTAGCCATGGCCAATCCCCAATAAGCCATCGCACACTGAGGATCGCTTTGTGAGACTTCAGTAAAGGCCTTTTGTGCCGCTGCATATTGAAAGGAGTGCAGCAGGGCCACTCCGCGCTCGAACATTGGACGCACCTCCGGCTTGCAGGAGATCGGGAAAGAGACTTTCCCCAGGCCCTGAGCTGGCGTGGCGGTGGGTTCCTGGTAGGCCAGAGCAACGGTCGAAATGGCAGAAAAACAAATGAGAAAGAATTTAAGCCGTGACATAAAGAATCTTTGTTCCTTGGCTGAGCTGCCCTATTGTAGCCCTTTTTTGGCTATAAAGAGTTTGAAAACAGTCACTTACGTGGGGCGGGACAGCACATTCGGCAATATCATTATGGAGCCTACGTGACCCAAGTAGCTGCCCTTAAGGGATATGGCTTAGACGGCACTCTGCCGAAATAATGTGAAATGGACGTGCGGGAAGTACGGGGGCTGGAGCGGAAAATGCTTCGGCGTCCAGAGAGCGCGCTCGTCGACTCAGTTCCGGAAGACTGTAAACCGGAGCAAAAAAGGAAGGTTCCCTTAATGATTGGTACAATCGTTCTTGCGCTTACGCTGTTGTTAGGTTCGGCGTCAACAACGCCGGGTCCAGTGAATGCTGCTCCTGGTAGTCCGACGCCCGCTGGTGGAATACCCATTCCGCAGGTTGCTGCTGGCGCCAAATAAGACTGCCTGATGAAGAATCGTTTTCTTACGTTTGACTATATCCTCTGGCTCAGCATCATTGTCTGCCAGTTCGCAGCATGCTGGGCCATTGTCAAACGCAGGAAATTCTTCCAGCACTGGAAGGCCTTCAGCTATTACGTGTTTTACATGACGGTGGCAACGCTGGCTATGGTGCCGATCTCGTTGTGGGGAACGCGTAACCAGTTCATCATTGGCTATTCGGCCGTTGACTTCATTGAGGCGATTCTGCTGAACCTGGTTGTGCTGGAAATCCTGGTCAAAGTGCTGGATCCCTTTGAATCATTGCCGGGCCGTACAGTGGCCCGGTTCTGTTTTTGGGCCATTCTGGGCATCTCCACCGCCGTGGCCATCTCTGTGATGATGCCTTCCGGCAACAAAGAAACGTATATACAAGTCCCGCTCACGATTGAGCGGACCATCTTCCTTGCCGACGCGGCACTGCTTTGGATCTTGCTGGTGCAATCGAAAGCTCTGGGCATTACGTGGAAATCATCTGTTGCTGAGATCGCCATCGGCTTTGTGCTGTACCTAACTGTGCAGGCCACAACTCGATTTGTTGTTGCCATATTCGATCAGCGGTTCCTCAAGAGCATTGCCAGCGAGGTTGGGCAGTGCGCCTATCTGATCGCCGTATTGAGCTGGACCTGGACTGTCTTGCGCCGCGATCCTGTTCCGGCGCCGCCTTCGCCTGAAGCCTTGGCGCGCATGCAAAAGCTTGCTTCCGATGATGAGATTGTCCCGAAGGAGCGAATCTTCGCCGCAGTCGGAGTAAAGATTACGCGCGCCGGCCAAAACGACGAGACTGAGGAATCCACTGAAGATCAGGAGCCTGAAACTCCCGCCGTCCGGCCGCTTGGCTCACGCCGTTCTTAAATTTCTTCAACATCCTTTTCACGTCAGTCGCGCACCGGATCCTGGACTCTTCCTTTCCATTCACCGCCGCGTCCCGACCAATATTTCCATGCCGAGTGAAAGGTTGCGCCCATATAGAAGATCGCCATCAGCGGCAAAGCCAATCCCCAGAGCGGGTTCAAACGGTAAAGCCGCAGGACAGGCACAAAACTGATCGCCATCAAGAGCCATGCCGTTGCGCCAAGCAGAGCAGGCGTCATGCGATGGCTGAAGAGCGTTAGCGCCGGGGGAAGCAGATAAGTCACCATCATTCCAGCAAGAGCAAACAGCAGGAGCCAGGCTGAATGCTGCAGTTGATTGAATGCGGAGCGCGAGACCATCCCACCAATATCGGCAAAGCCACCGTAAGGGCGGATGCTCTCAGTACTATGCGACGCCCCCAGCCAGAGCCGTCCGCCGCTCTGCTTGATGCGCGCGGCAAGAGCGCAATCATCAATGACCTCTCCGCGGATAGACGCAAGTCCGCCTGCCGCCTGCAACGCCGTGGGACGGACAAGCATGCAGCCACCCGCTGCTCCGGCAGTCGCGCGACGCGGATTAACAATCCATGCCGGCGGATAAAGCTTGAAGAAGAAGAACACAAACGCCGGGATCAGAAATTTTTCCGGCAGGGTTCGGCAATAGAGCTTCACCATGTACGAAACGAGATCATACGGACCAGAAGCCGAGAGTTGAACAAGCTCTGAAACAGAGTCCGGTGCGTGTACGATGTCCGCATCCGTAAAAAGGAAAAAATCGGGCTGAATTGCGCTTGCCCGTACAACTCCCTGCTGCATTGCCCACAGCTTACCGGACCATCCGGAAGGCAGCGGTGCGCCTTCGATTACCGTAAGCGTCGCTGATCGCGCCAAACTAGCGGCTGCGTCTCGCGCCACCTGCGCCGTATTGTCCGCGCTGCCATCATCGATCAAGAAGATATGAAGCTCGTGCGCGCCTGTTTGCTGCAGCAGCGAGCGCACAGCTCGCCCAATGACGTCAGCTTCATTTCTGGCAGGAATGATGGCTGCAATGCGGGCAGACTGTCCGCTCTGCTGAGCAGATAGCCTGGCTGTGAAGATGCGCCAGAACTGCCCTCGCGCGAGCAGCAGGTAGCCCCAGATCAGCAGGCTGAGTATCCCGGCAGCAATGAGCATTGAGCTATTGTACTGACCCTGCCTTTCAAGCTCGGGCTCCCCAACAATACTGCTCTCAAACTCGCGCTTCAGGCATCTCAGCGAGCTTCTGGCAACTCACATTTGAGTGAGTTCAAAGGAACCGCAAAAAGATGGCACTGGAAAGCGACACAATCAAGGAAGGCGGCGGTGAAGGTTTCGCGGCGGAGCAGGCTTTCAACCGAGCCATGGGAAGCTTCATCCACTTTTTCTTGTCCGTGCTCGCCCTGCTGGTCATGGCTGCAGCCTGCATCTCGCTCTTTGAGCTCGTACACCGCGGTTTCCCACAGCTATGGGCCAACACCAATGAATATCAAACGCTTCACCAGATCTTGCAGAACATTCTGCTGCTGGCAATCGCAGGAGAGCTGGGGCTGTTGCTGCTCTTCCATCGCACCAGCGCCGCGGTGGAAGTGGTGATGTTCGTGGTCGCCAGACGAATGGTGGCCACCGATGTGACTGCTTTTGATCTGCTTATGGGCTCCGCCGCCATGGCAATTTTGCTGGTGGTGCGGTTCTATTATTTGCCAAGCAAGCCAAAATAGTTCCGATCGTCCGATTTAACGCTTCTCAATATTGAAGATTGGCTGGCTCACTTCGCATCGGCTTTGCTCCAGGCAAATCCATCTTGTTTGACGGTAGCAAAGCGGTTCGGCGAAGCAACGATGGCACGTTTGCCGTCCAGCTTCTTTCCTTCGTCGGACTCAGCGGCGCGAAGGATGCTATCGAAAAGATTGACGTACTCCTGCTCGGAGAGGCCCGCTTTTGGCGCCGAGCGGAATTTTTCCGCTGCTGGCTCATTTTTGAAAGCTTTCAAACCATTTGTCTTTCCGGCTAGTATCTCGTCCGGCACCGAAGAGTTGCTGAAGATCCACAAATCACCCGAGTGTGTGTACGCTGATGTGCGCTCCGTACGCGCCGGCTTGCCTTTGATTGTGGGCAGGAAGTATTTAGTTATCGCGAGTACTGGCTTATCGTCATTGAACCCCGCAACGATCACGCCGAATTTGAACCGGCCTCGTTCCGCTCCGGGATCGCGTGTAGAAAGGTATTTATTCAGCGCCGCAGCGATTTCAGAGTTGATCTCACGCTCAGCGGTTTGCACGTCCGCCTCAGGATGGGCGGCCGACCATGCAGCAGCTATTCTTGCAACATTCACCTCTTCCCGCACGCGACCGCCGATTGGGTCCTGGATGGAAACGGTTCCAGACAGCGCAAGAGCGCCGTTCTTTCCCAGTTGAAACAATTTTTGCTCCTGGCTGACGCGGCCATCGGCATTGAGGGAGGAGCCATCCGTTGCCAATACAAACCCATCCTGCGTTGTGCCAATCAGAACCAACCCTACCTTGGCCGGAACAATGTGAGGTGTGGAATCGCCTTCGCGGGCCGGCGCGAGCAGACAAAACAAGAATATCAACACAAACAGGGTCCTTGGCATTTCGTCTCCAGAGTTGAATATTGCGATGCTGTTGAGATGCTGAAGTTACAACCGTAAATCAATAGATTATGGCGCATTGCGGCCTGAATTTTGTCTGACAGTGGCAAAAAAATCCGGGGCCAATGCGGCCCCGGAAAGTTTGCGATGCTCAGACGCTATTGGACGTTCAGGTTAACGTCGTCAATCACGAATGAGGTTTGCAGGCTGACGTCTTCGCTGCCGGTGAACTTAATGATCACCGTTTGGCCAATCCAGGAGTTCATGCTGAAGGACTTCTGGCTGTAGCCGGCTGCGGCGTTCAGGTTGGAGAAGGTGCCCAGAGTCGCCAGCACGGTGCCGCTGGTGTTCAGCACCTGGACTTTCAGGGTGTCAAACGCCGTGGTGGTGGTGGTTTCAGCGGTGTCAATGTGCAGCCAGAAGGTCAGGGTAGCACTGGTCCTGCCCGAAGGAATGCTGACCGTCTGCTGCGCTGTGTCAGTGTGAGTGGTGCCGTAGCCATCGAGCCACGCGTCCCATGCTCCGCTGTGCGGCGGCTCTGCTGTGGAGTTGTTGATGACTCCTGCAGTTAGAGTCCACGGCGCAGTGTTGGTTCCGTTTTCAAAGCCGGGATTCCCAATAAGCTGCTGCACTGGAGTGCTGATGGTCAGCGAGATCGTTGTTGTATGCGTCAGCGTGCCTGAAGTTCCGGTTACGGTAATCGTGCTCGTTCCGGTTGTCGCGGTGCTGCTCGCCGTGAACGTGAGAACGCTGGTGGATGTGGTTGGATTCGTTCCGAACGAAGCCGTTACGCCGCTGGGCAAAGCGGAAGTGGAGAGCGTTACTGATCCGGTGAAGCCATTGACTGGCGAGACCGTGATCGTGCTGCTGCCGCTGGTGCCCTGTTTAACCGTCAAGCTTGTCGGCGAAGCTGAGAGTGAGAAGTCCGGCTGCGCCGGTGCATTCACCGTAAGCGTAACTGTGGTGGTGTGAGTCAACGTGCCGGAGGTGCCGGTAATCGTGACCGTGGCTGTCCCGGTAGTTGCTGTGCTGCTGGCTGTGAGCGTCAACACGCTCGTGGAAGTTGTCGGGTTAGTGCCAAAGCTGGCGGTAACGCCCGCTGGCAGCCCTGAGGCCGACAAGGTCACGCTTCCCGTAAATCCGCCTGAAGGAGTCACGGTAATCGTGCTGGTTCCGCTGCCGCCCTGCGTGACGCTCACGCTAGTGGGCGAAGCCGAAAGCGAGAAGTCTGGTGAGGCGCCGCAGCCGGGGAATTTGAAGTTGGCAATGCGGGTGTTCCAATTGAAGGTCCCGCTGGTCTTCATATATTCGGTGGTGTACCAGAACGTGCAATCGTCCACGGGGTCAATCGCCATGGCGCTGTAGTCGCCCCAGCGGGTCAGCGTTCCGGTCTGCGATCCCGTGCCGGAGATAATGTTCGTCTCCGCCTCCATGGTATTCGCTGCGTCCGAAGGAGTGCGTCCGGTGAAGCGAATGGACGGGCTCACCGAGCTGCTGGAAACGCTATATCCCATTGCCATATCTCCCGCCTGGTCCATGGCGATGCTGCCCATCCAGCGGAAGTTGGCATCCGGAGCAAACGTGCCCTGCTGCGCGACAACGGGCGTGCCGTTCGGGTTCTGCAGCTCATACCAACGTACGCCGCCGCTTGACCCCGCAGTTACCGAATGGTTCACCACCAGCGATTCGTGGCTGCCAAAATTGCGGTAGGCCAGACGGTACATCAAGCGATCGGCCAGTGAATCCAGCTGGTTCGTCGTGCCCGGCTGCGGAACACATGTGCCGCCGTTGCACAGCGGAGTGAACGCCGTGACTGGAATTGCGGTTGGCCCGGTGTAGGTCGAGGCTGAAGGCGTCGCAAAGTTTACGTGGAATTTGAAGAGATTCAGGTTGTTTGTGCCAAAAAACAGCTGGTAATTTGGCGACCCAGCTGGAGGTGCAGTGCTGCCGTCAAGGTCAGAAGGCAGGAGGCCTCCAACCGATGTCCCCTGCTGGAAGCAGACCTGCGTGGCCGGTTGGCCATTCAGCATGGCATTGCGGTCATATGCGCAGGCATCGGCGCCGAGGAACGCGTTCGTCGTGTTATTGAACATGTTGAACGTGACGTAATACGCGTCAGGCCAGACGCCCATCTTCGGATAGTCGTCAAAGTTGGAATACTGGAAGGAGTAGCGATTGAATGTGCCTGTCGCGTCCGATGTGGTGGAAACCGCCACGCACTGCAGGAACGGCGTGGTTGAAACGGAGAACTGTGCGAACACCCAGCGATTTGCCGCCTTGTCATACAGCACAATCGGGTCGCCGTCATTATTGGTTTGGCAGCCGCCGCCAAAGCCCGCCCATAGTTGATTTCCAGCCGTAGGGCCGGCAATCAACGCGCCCGTGGATTTATTGAATACAGCGAATGAGGTGTTTACCCACTGAACGTATTGAGTCGCGCCCACCGCGCCGTTGGTATCTGGCGGAGCGCCGGTGACACTGAAACCGAGCGATCCATTTCCCAACCCGTCAAAGCCCAGATTCACTGTGGGGGCCAGCGCGGCGGGAGCAGCAACAGCAGAGGACTGCAGAGCTGCATCGCCCACGCCCGGATGCTGCGGCGTTCCCAACCCTGGAGGCAAAGGAATCCTCCGTGCCGGTTCGTTTTCATGCTTTATGTGCGCTGTAGCGGCATTGCCCGTTGCGTGAATGGTGGGCATGTCGCGCACAGCCGGCGAGACATCATGATGAACATCAGAAAAAACAATCGGACCCACAACTTGCTGGGCGGTCAATGGGAGCGAAAACAGTAGTGCCAGGCTGCCGACACAGAGAAAAATCCATGCGGGGTGACGTGTTCGCAAGAACATTCATGATCTCCTAATTCGATGGTTGTGACTTGTGGCTGTTGACTGAACTTACTGAAGTGCGGCTCGCGGACCCCTATCGGTCCTACTATCGACTGCCGTACATGGTACCTGATCAGGTGAGACTCGGGAATACGCAGGCAAGATATTTTTGGTACACGGCCCAATTCGGTAACATTTTCCCGTTCTGGGAATCTCTAGTTCACGTAATCCATCAAGGAGAATTCCGTTCCGAATCGGCCGCTGCCCAAGTGGTAATCGCTCTATGTAAAGAACGGGGGAGTCATCACCCTCCGTTTCTTATGAGAAGCAGTTTAGGCTGCGGACTTCCTGTCCTGAGCGGTGAACGAAATGCTTTGATATTCTGAATTGGGGGCAGAACTGCCCGTCCACAGATATGAATTCTTCTCTTCCACCCGAAGGTCAAAGCCACGCGAATAACGTTGAGCCGCGAACCGTGCGGGCATCGCAGTCACAAATGGCTGAGGTTGTTCTTCCTAATGACGCCAATCCGCTCGGCAACCTGCTCGGCGGACGCCTCATGCATCTGATTGATATTGCCGGCGCCATGGCCGCTCACCGGCACTCGCATAGCCATGTGGTTACGGCCTCAATGGACCACATCGATTTTCGCGAGCCAGTGCACATCGGCGATCTGCTGATCTTGAAGTCGTCTGTGAACCGTGCCTTCAATACCTCAATGGAGATCGGCGTGAAGTGCTGGGTGGAAAACTATATTGCCGGCACCACTCGCCACGTGGCTTCGGCGTATCTCACGTTTGTTGCTGTGGATGAGCGCGGCAAGCACAAATCCGTGCCGCCGATCATGCCGGAAACGGAAGAAGAAAAGCGCCGCTATGAAGATGCCGGCCGCCGCCGCGAGCTCCGGAAGTGGGAACTGGGGAGCAGGACCAGGAAATCGCCGTAAGCGCGCGTTATCTCCGCCATCAAAAAAACAAACCCTACCGCTGATGAACGCGGATTGACGCTGGCTACCAAGCGAGTTAATAAATCAGCCCTGCTTTTGTTTTCTCCGTGTCTCCTTGGTGAAATTTTGTTTGTTCGATCTCGGCGATGACGCGCGATCACGGCCATTACGGCGATGCAACTCTGCCTTCCCGTATAATTGAAGTTTACCTATGGCTCACGGACACTCACATGGAGCACCGCCGCAGCAAGGCCCGTTTCCTCTGCCGGGCGTCAACAACATCATCGCAATTGGTTCAGGCAAAGGCGGAGTGGGCAAGACCACAGTCGCCGTGAATCTTGCCGTTGCGCTGGCCAAATTGGGCTATAAAACCGGCCTGCTCGACGCCGACATCTATGGCCCCAACGTCCCGCTGATGATGAATACCAATCAGCAGCCGCGTGTGCTCACGCAGAACCGAATTGAGCCGCTGCAGAACTTTGGCGTAAAGGTTATCTCCGTCGGTCTGCTCAATCCCGGAGACAAGCCGCTCGTCTGGCGCGGCCCTATGCTGCACTCCATCATCCGCCAGTTCCTTCAGCAAGTGGAATGGGGCGAGCTGGACTACCTCGTCGTCGATCTGCCGCCAGGAACCGGCGATGTGGTGATCTCACTGTTTCAGACCGTGCCGCTCACCGGCGCCGTTGTAGTTTCCACGCCATCTGATGTTTCGCTGCAGGACGGCCGCAAGGCCATCGAGATGTTCCGCACCGCCCGCGTTGACATTCTGGGGCTGGTGGAAAATATGAGCCACTTTGTCTGCCCGCACTGTCATCAGGAGATTGACATCTTTTCCAAAGGCGGCGTCGCACGCACTGCCCAGCAGTTCGGCGTGCGTTTCCTCGGCTCAATCGAACTCGATCCCGACATTCGCAAAGGCGGCGACATGGGCAGCCCTGCCGTCCTGCATGGCGAAGACTCACCCCACGCCAAGTCACTGTACGCCTTCGCAAAGAACGTGATTACGCGCGTAGCCGAGGTCAAAAGCAGCGCCGCACCAGGGGATGTGATTCAAGTGCAGTGAAAACCAGCAGTTAGCAATTAGCCCTAAGCAATTAGCTCGTTCATGGAAGTCCGAAACAGTATCAATGATCTGGCAGGGATCCAAAAAAAACTGAGGACAAAAAGGTTCAGGCTTAGAGCTAAAGGCTAATAGCTAAGAGCCGGGTCATTAGCACTCTCTCTTCCCAAGTGCTACCTTGACAGCATCTCACTAATGTCCTTAAAATCTACCTAAGCAGGAGTTCTCGAAAGTTTCTGCTAAGTTATTGAAATAAAAGTTTTTATCTTATGCCTAACCCCGGATCAATCGGGCCGCGTGAGCGGGAGATCCTCACCGCGATTGTGGAAACCTATATCTCCACAGGCGAGCCGGTCGGGTCGCGCACGCTTTCACGCCAGAATAAAGATGGGTTGAGTCCGGCAACGATCCGGAACGTGATGGCCGACCTGGCGGATGGCGGCTTCCTTGAGCAGCCGCATACCTCGGCTGGCCGTGTGCCGACTCCGCAGGCATATCGTTATTATGTGGACCAGATTTCCGGCAAGGCTATGATCTCGCCCGCCGATCAGACGCTGATTGCAGACACCTTACAGGGCACGGTGGATATACAGGAGTTCCTGGAGCGTACCTCGCACGTGCTTTCGCTGGTGTCGAGCGGGGTAGGCGTTGCCATCGGAAGCAGCGGGCCCAGGAATGCGCTGGAGCACGTTTACTTCTCGCGCCAGAGCAGCAATCGCGTGCTGGCCGTAGTGGTCATGAAATCCGGAGTTGTGCATGACCGCATGATGCGCCTTGAGCGCGACCTGAGCCAGGACGATCTGAACACCGCCGCCAACTATATCAATGAGAATTTCCGGGGCTGGATTTTGGGCAATGTGAAGGCTGAACTGGGCCGCCGCATTGAGCAGGAGCGCAGCGAGTATGACCAGCTGATGAAGAGCCTGGAAGAGCTCTATAAAAGCGGCGCGCTGGCAGCCACTGAGCCCCCGAAGAACATCTTTGTAGAGGGTGTGGCTAATCTTGTCGGCAATCAGCAGGACCGCGACCGCCTGCGCGATCTGGTAAAGACGCTTGAGGAAAAAGAACGCGTGGCTGACCTGCTCTCTGCTTATCTTGATACGCGCCAGGAGGCAGTTCGCGTGGTGATTGGGCTCGAAGAAGCGGTCCCAGAGATGCGCAACTTTGTGCTGATTGGCGCGCCGGCCAGGGTTGGCGAAGAAATGAGAGGGTCACTGGCGGTGATCGGCCCGACCCGTATGGATTATCAACACACGATCACGGCGGTCTCCTACATCGCGCAGCTTTTTGACAAGCTGTTGAATGAGAACGCGTGAAAATTCCAATTAAAAGACCAGGTGCTGTAATGAGGAAGACCAATGGAAAGGCTGACGTCGGTCTCGACGAGCAGCAGAAACAGACTATGGAGAATGAGCTTCCGCAGGCAGATCCGGCCGATGGTTTTGAGGAGAAGAACGCGGCGGGTGATCAGCCCGGCTCGGCAACTGCGGAAGACGAGCTGCGGAAACTTCGCTCCGAGCGCGACAATCTTTTTGACCGGCTGGCCCGCCTGCAGGCAGAGTTCGATAATTTTCGCAAACGCGCTGCCAAAGAGAACGCCGACTTCCGCGACTTTGCCGTTGCTGACGCTGCCAGGGCCCTGCTGCCGGTGATCGATAACTTTTCCCTCGCGCTGAAGAGTTCTTCTGCGAAACCGGAAGACCTGCGCAAAGGCGTGGAGCTGATCCACAAGCAGCTGCAGGACGTACTGCAGAAGCTGAACGTGCAGCAGATTCCGGCGAAAGGCGAGCCGTTCGATCCTAATGTGCATGAAGCCATTGAGATGGTGGAAAGCAATGACGTGCCCGACCATCACGTTCTGGAAGAGCTGCAGCCGGGATATCGCATCAAAGGAAGATTGCTGCGGCCAGCCATGGTAAGGGTGGCGAAGAAGGCTGGGTGATTTTTGAAATCCCGAACCCGCGTTCGCTGCGGGTGAGGGAACCCTATGGACGCGAGAACTCGAAATCATTTGTCGGTGAAACATCGAGATTTTATAAGCGAATAGGGGTCCCTCATGCGCAAAAGCGGCGCATTCGGGATTTCAGAAAAACTGAGGGGAATTTTGGCAACACAGGCAAAACGCGATTATTACGAAATCCTGAGCGTGACCCGCACGGCCACGGAGCAGGAGATCAAGAGCTCCTACCGGAAGCTGGCGATGCAGTACCATCCTGACCGCAATCCGGGCAACCATCAGGCGGAAGAGAAATTTAAGGAGTGCACCGAGGCGTACAGCGTCCTGATGGATGCAGAGAAGCGCGCGCGCTATGACCAATATGGCCATGCGGGTGTGAACGGCGGCGGAGGTTTCCAGGGATTCGATCCTTCCAACTTTGCCGATTTCAGTGACATCTTCGGCGATATTTTCAGCGACTTTTTCGGCGTGAACGTGAACGTCGGCGGTGGAAGGCGCAGCCGTGCGCAGCGCGGCAATGACACACGCGGCGACCTTACGCTGACCTTTGAAGAAGCCGCCTTCGGAAAAAAGACTGAAGTCAAAGTCCGTCGCTATGAGAGCTGCGAGCAGTGCAAGGGAAGTGGTGCTGCGCCGGGAAAAGGGGCTACCACCTGTCCAACATGCGGCGGCCGTGGCCAGGTGCGTTACCAGCAGTCCATGTTCAGCATTGCGCGTACCTGCCCTTCATGCCAGGGCCTGGGACGGGTGATCTCTGATCCCTGCACCAAGTGCAAGGGCGAGGCCCGCGTGATGAAAGAGCGCACAATTGACGTGAATGTTCCAGCCGGCGTGGAAGATGGCACGCGCATTCGTTACACCGAACAGGGCGATGCGGGCGTAAACGGCGGCCCGGCGGGTGATCTTTACGTTGTGCTGAAGGTGAAACCGCATCCGTTCTTTGAGCGCGAAGGAAAAGACCTGCACTGCTCCGTCCCCATCTCATTCACCCAAGCTACGCTTGGCGCTGAGATCACCATCCCAACTCTCGATGGCGGAGAGCACAAGCTCAAAGTTCCGGAAGGGACGCAATCCGGAACAACCTTCCGCGTTCGCGGTAAAGGCGTTCCGGCGTTGCAGAGCTCGGGCAAAGGCGATTTGTATGTCCATGTGCGAATTCAGACGCCCTCAAAGCTCACCAAGCGCCAGCGTGAACTCCTTACGGAGTTGAACGAAACCTTCAACGTGGAGAACAAACCGGAGCCGCGCAGTCTTTTTGAAAAAGTAAAGGACATCTTTGGCTAAATACTACATCTGGTTCGTGATCGTAGTGGCCGGGCTGGCCGGAATCGTGCGCGTGCTTTTGCCCCGGCGTTTTGCCGAACTGCAACTTGAACGCTTCCGCGCGGCGAACGCTCTGGGCCGCGCCCGCCTGCGTGCATTGCTCTTCGTTCTGGTGGGGCTCGTCTTCGGCGCGCTCTACTTTGTGCCCTGGGGCCATCAGAGCTGGATCATCATTGGCACAATCTTTTCTCTGCTCAGCGCAGCAGAGACCTTTTTCCAGGCACAGTATCCTACACTTGAGGCGCTTGTCTTCCAAAGCCGGCTGCTGGGGATTCTCTATCTTGGATTGGCGGCAGCCTCTTATGTAATTCTCAGGCGAGTATGACCCGCCGCCGCTGGATCGCCGACCACGTTGAAGGCGATCGCGCATTTCTACTTGGACCAAACGCAAACCATCTCTTCCGCGTGCTGCGCGCCAAGGCAGGCCAGCAATTTGATGTTGCAGCCAACGGTGTGCTTCGCCGTGGCACCATTGTGGAAGCGAGCATGGACCGGGTTGAATTCCAGCTCAGTGAAGAAGTGCAGAGTACGGCCCTGTCGCACATCGCGGTTTATCTTTCCATTTTCAAATTTGACCGGATGGAATGGGCTCTTGAGAAGCTGACAGAGCTTGGTGTGAGCTCGATTTTTCCGGTCATTGCGCAACGCACCGAGCACCATCTGACTAAAGCCGCTGAGAAGCGCGTGGAGCGCTGGCGCAAGCTGGCTCGGGAAGCTGCACAGCAGGCCCGGCGGATCGCGCCGCCGGAAGTTGCAGAGCCACTCCCGCTCAAGAAAGCCATCGCCCAGGAACACGGCTGCCGCATTGTGCTTTCAGAGGTTGAAGAGCAGGTTTCGCTGAAGAGTATTCTGGCCGGTTGCAAGCCGCCGCTGGCGCTCGCCTTCGGTCCTGAAGGCGGATGGACAGAGACAGAGATTGCCATGTTCAATGACAATGCCTGGCAGGCGGCTTCGCTGGGCCATACCATTCTGCGCGCTGAAACCGCGGCCATCGCTGCAATAGCGGTGGCAATGGCAGAATTCCTGTGAGAAAGGCCAAACCAGGGAGCGCCAGCGATTTCTTCCGGCTTATTGCCGCAGCAATATGTTTAATTATCTTGGGGTTCGGTATTGTTCTGGTGACATACAGTTTTGACTCGGACGATGTAGCTATTCATGTTTTGACCACTTGGATAGCTAGAGGACTCTTCGGCCTGGTTGCCTTATGGCTTTGCTTCCTATTCAACAAACGCCGGAAGCTTAAACCCCACTCCAGAAAAGAAACAAGTTTTCCTCAGCCTAAGTAAATTTAGTCATTGTACCTTTCGCCGTGGTTTCGCATAATAAGGCAACTCGCGTTCTGAGGTGACGACCTTCACTCCCAATTCGAAGCAGAAGCAGGCCATTGAGCACCTGCACGGGCCCATGCTGGTGCTGGCCGGCGCCGGCACCGGCAAGACCACCGTGCTGGTGGAGCGCATCGCCTGGCTGATTGAGCAGGGACATGCCAAGCCCGAAGAGATACTGGCAATAACATTTACTGACAATGCTGCGGATGAGTTGAAATCTCGCGTAGAGAAGCGCCTGCGCCGCAAGACGCCCGGCGTTAAAGCAAACATCTGGGCCGGAACGTTTCACGCCTATTGCTTCGGCGCGCTTAAGCGCGCTGGCCAGGACTTCAACCTTCTTTTGCCGGAAGACGTTTACGTCTTTCTGCGCCAGCGCATTGACCAGCTGGGCTTGCAGCGCTTCATCCGCCCGGCAGACCTGGGCCAGTTTCTGGATGACCTGCGGAACTTCTTCGATCGCTGCCATGAAGAACTAGTGGGGCCGGAGCAGTTCCAGCAATACGTTGACAGCCTGCGTCCCGGCGCAAATGTGCCGCGCAACTGCCGCTCCAGGGAAGTTGAGGAGGTCGGCGAGACGGAAATCATCGAGCGCTGGCAGGAGATCGCGCGAGTCTATTCCAACGCCATGCGTCTGCTGGAGCGCGAGAAGATGGGCACATTCGGCATGATGATCCGCAACGCTGTGCGCCTGCTGCAAAGCGATCCTGAACTGCTGCAGCGCGAGCGGCAGAAGGCGCGCTTCATCCTGATCGATGAGTTTCAGGATTGCAACTCCAGCAACATTATCCTAGCTGAACTGCTGGCCGGAGAAGAGAAGAACATTTTCGCCGTAGGCGATCCGGATCAGGCCATCTACCGCTTCCGCGGGGCGTCCAGCGCAGCTTTTGAAGAATTTCAGAAGCGTTTTCCTGAGACCGAGGGCGTTGTTCTGGATGAAAACCAGCGCTCGCGCGGCAACATTCTGAAGATCGCCTATGCCGCCATCAATGAGAATCCTCCAGTGCAGTCACTGGGTGCGCGAGTACAGTTTCAGCGTGCGCCATTGCAATCTGGACGCGACCGTCACGACCAGCAGGAAGGGCGCTTTCCGTTTGACGAGCCGGTGGAGATCGTAATCAGCGGGACGCACCAAGGCGAGGCGGCGGTGATCGGCGAGGAGATTGACCAGCTGCGGAGAACCCGGGGCCGCAGTGAGAGCTCCATGGCCGTCCTTTATCGCCAGCACATGCAGCGGGAAGACGTAATGGCGGAGCTTGCGGCGCGCGATATCCCGTTCATTGTGATTGGCCTGAACGTTCTGGAGACCGGCATGGCGCGCGACCTGCTTGCGCTGGCGGGCGCTGCCTGCAATGACAATGACGCCGGCGGCCTGTTTCGCATCTGCGCGCTGCCTAAATTCAAAATCTCGCCCGATGAGCTTAGAAAAAAACTGAGAGCTGCGGCTGGGCAAAAAAGCTTTAAGGCCGTGCTGCAGACAATAGATGCAGCCGCGCCGGTGCTTGCGGCGCTAAAAGAAGCGCGCGCATTTATCTCCCAGCCAGGCATGAGCGCGGAAGGAGCGCTTACCTACTTGGTGCGCAGGTTTGATCTGCCTGAGCAGGACCCGGTCCTCAAGGCGATTCTTCGCTTTGCCGCCGATTGGAAGAAGAAGGCCTTTGTTAGCGAGGCGTCGCTGCCCAGGTTTCTTGAATATCTTGAGTTTTATCAGCAGGGCCGCGGCATCATTCCGCTGTTTACAGAAGGGCAAATGGCCGAGCTGGAGCGGCAATATCCTGACGCAGTGCAGTTGATGAGCGTGCATGCCGCGAAAGGGCTTGAGTTCTCGCACGTGTGGCTGCTGCGCGTGATCTCTGGCGCGTTTCCGGCTTACTTCAAAGAGGGGCTGTTTGAATTTCCGCCGGCGCTGCGCAGCTCGATTGCAGTCGGCGATGGCAAGGAAGTGCACGATCAGGAGGAGCGCCGGCTGTTCTACGTTGCCATTACCCGCGCGCGCGACCGGCTGATCATCGGTTCGCGCCCAGGGAAAGGGAAGAAAGATCCTACGCCTCCCGGATACTTGCGCGCACTGATGAGCGATCGCAGGCTGAGTGGCTCTTTAATCACGCGCGAGAGCAACGGCGCAGGTACTGCCAGGCTTCCGCTGGAACCTTCACCGGTGGGCAGTTGGATGCTCCTGCCTCCCGCCTTCGAAAAGGATGGAATGGCGCTGAGCGCGAATGCCGTCGAGAGCTATTCGACCTGTCCGATGAAATTCAAGCTCCAGCGCGATTGGAAGATTCCAGGCGAGGCCGCGGCGGCCATGCAGTTTGGATATGCGATGCACACAGTTCTCAAAAGCTACCATGATCCGGCGCCGCATGCGCCTGTATTGAGTATTGAAGACGCTGTACAGGCATTTCAGGGCGAGTTCGCAAAGGGCTATATTGACGATCCCGTGCAGAGAAAAATCTACGAGGAGCGTGGTGCGGAGCAGTTGCGCGCGCTGTTGACGGCAAGCCCGCGCGGCTCGGCTGAGGTGATTGCAACAGAGCACAAATTCAACTTCAAGCTGGACGGCCGTGAGATTGTCGGCCGCATTGACCGCATTGATCGTCTTGAAGATGGGGCGGTGCGGGTGATTGACTACAAAACAGGCGCGCCAAAGGACCGCAAGTTCGCTGACGAAAGCCTGCAGCTCTCCATTTATGCCATGGCAGTCGCGCAGATGAACCTTACGCCGAAAGAATTGGCATTGGTGAACATTCAGGATACGAGCGTGGCCGAGTCATTCCGAACCGCGAAGCAATTGGATACCGCGCGGCAGAAGATTCAGCAGGCAGCAGAGGGCATCGCGGCAGGTGAATTTGATCCTGATCCAGGACAGCATTGCCGCTGGTGTGACTACCGGCAGCTGTGCCCCGCGACCGAGCAGCGCGTCTATCTGCCGGCGAAGCCGCTGGACAAGGAAAGTGAAAGAAAAGCTGTGGCGGTGAATGGATGATTGGATTGGGAAACATTTTGCTGGTGCTGTTGGGGGGCGGAGCCGGCTTTGTGATTGCATGGCTGCTGTTGCGCCCGAATGCCGCGGTCCTGAATACGCGCTTGTCTCTGCTGCAGCAGGAGCTGAATGTCGCGCGCACAGAAGCGGGAAAGACCGCGCAGCTGAGAGCAGAGATGGCCAGGCTGGAAGCCACTGTTGCGGTGGAGCGTAAGGCCATTGAAGAAAAAGTTGCCTTGCTGAACCGAACCGAAGCCCAGCTGCGCGAGAGCTTTCAGGCGCTCTCCGCTGAGGCGCTCAAAAGCAACAATCGCGCATTCCTTCAGCTGGCGAATGAGACGCTGGAAAAATTCCAGAATGAGGCAAAAGGCGATCTGGAACTGCGGCAGCAGGCAGTGGAGAGCCTGGTGTCGCCCATTGGGGAGTCACTGAAGAAAGTGGATGAGCAGATACGCGAGATGGAAAGTGTGCGTGACCGGGCATATGGCGATCTTACCGCGCAGGTGCGCTCGCTCATCACCACGCAGGAAAAACTGCAGAGTGAAACCGGCAATCTGGTGCGGGCGTTGCGAACTCCCCACGTTCGTGGGCGCTGGGGAGAAATCCAGTTGCGTCGTGTGGTTGAGATCGCCGGCATGTTGCCCTATTGCGACTTTGTGGAGCAGGAGACGGTTACCACCGGCAATGGCCGCCTTCGTCCTGACCTGATTGTTAAGCTGCCTGGCGGGAAGAATGTGGTGGTGGATGCCAAGACGCCGCTGTTGGCGTATCTCGATGCCATGGCGAGCACAGACGACGAGGTACGCCGGCAGAAGCTCGCCGAGCACGCTGCCCAGGTTCGCAAGCATATGGAACAGCTCAGCCTGAAGTCATATCAAGAACAGTTTGAGCCCACACCAGAATTTGTGGTGATGTTCCTGCCCGGAGAAACTTTTTTCAGCGCAGCGCTGGAGCAGGAGCCGGGCTTGATAGAGCACGGTGTAGAGAAGAAGGTAATCCCAGCTTCTCCGACTACGCTGATCGCATTGCTCAAGGCTGTGGCTTACGGCTGGAATCAGGAAAAACTGGCGCGCAACGCCCAGGAGATCAGTGCGTTGGGTAAGGAACTGTATGATCGCCTGCGCAATCTTGGCGCCCATGTCGAAAACGTTGGCAAAGGGTTGGACCGCGCCGTTGAGGCCTACAACAAGGCGGTTGGCTCGCTGGAAAGCCGCGTGATGGTTTCAGCGAGAAAGTTTGCTGAGCTGGGTGCACCCATAACCGAGGAGATTGCCGAACTCGCGCCCATCGAAACCACGACAAGGAATTTAACGCTGGAGTTTGATGATCCGGACATGCAGCCTTCGGTAAGTGCAGAACCCGCAACTCCAGATGAAGCGGCGCGGGAGCGTAAGGCCTTATCGGCAAGCAAGGCTTCGGATTAAATTGCTTTCATCAAAAACTAAGGGGACGCTTGCGCGTCCCCTTGGGTTTGATGTGAAGAGCTGTTACTTTTTCTTTCCGCTGCTCTTCTTCTTTGCCTTTTTCTTGGTTGCCATGTTTCTATTCTCCCTTTCCATTTTTCATGGATATGCGGTCTCAAAATGAAAAACCGCAATTGATGAATGTATAGAGTGGTTGAAAATCGAAGTCAAGAAAAAAATTGATGCCAAATTTGATTGCCGGACAAGCTCGCTCGTGGCGAAACGAGCTTTGAGCGTTCATGAGCACTCAGGCGCTTGAAAAAAATTGCAGCGAGAAGCAAATCAACCGCTGTTTACGCTGCTGCTATCGCACCTGCGGAAATAATGCGTGCAGCATGAATGCGATGGTCCTTTGTCATGCAGCCCTTAATGCTCTGTGTGCGAGTACCTTGGTAATCACCGCAAAATCGTCCGGCAGCAATTCACCAGCTGCAGAGAGAGACTAATGTCGCCGCACCAGGAGGAAGAGAGCGATGCCCGCGATGGAGTCCTGCAGTCCATGTGCAATCATCCCGGGGCGCAGGCTCTTGCGCAGATAGGCGAGTATCCCAAAGAAGATGCCGAAGACGGCGATCACGATCATATTGCGCCAGCCCTGGTATCCATGAGCCAGGCCAAAAATGATTCCGGAGCCGATAATGCCCGCGACCGCGTTATTTGCAAGTGCATGAAACTGCTTCTGCAGGTAACCGCGAAAAATGATCTCTTCAAATAGACCAGCAGATACGGCCAGGACCACCCAGAATGCGGCTTCCAGATAACTATGAGGGGCAAGAGACCCAAGCACTTTCATGGTCTCTTCCTGCGACTTTGCCAGGTTGTGAATATCAATAAGCTTCAGAGCAATCCGCAAAACAAAGAGCAGCATCAGCGAGACAAAAAGAAAACCGATCGCCAGTCCGATGTCGAGCAGGAAGCTTTCAACCGTCTGCCATCGTCCCCCGATAAGGTCACGCATGCGAACGCCGCGCATACGGATCCCGAACCATATCAGCAGAAACAGGACCAGCTCAGTGATAAATGTTCCGACATAAAGAAGCAGCCGTGATCCATGGCCGCTGCCCACTCCTTGCAGCTTGGATGAGCCAAGAAAAGAATTGATGAGGATCAGCGCGGTGATCAGTAATGTGTGCCACACGGGCGCAATGGGAGCCGGCTTAACCGTGGCAGCAGCGCTTACGGGCGCGCCGGGAGGCAAGGGAACGTCTGGAGACTGTTGTGGGTCGGGCGATTCGATTGACATAGTTTTTGGGAGCGCACTGGCGCTGTGCTTCATCTTATAATGAAGAGTTTGGATTTCCGAAGGAGAGATTTATGGATGACGTGGTAATTATCGGCGGAGTGCGCACGCCGATCGGCAAGTTTCAGGGAGCGCTGGAGCCGTTTTCTGCGCCTCAGCTCGGGGCGATTGCAGTGCGCGAAGCCGTGAAGCGGGCCAATGTGGATCCCGCGCAGGTGGATGAGTGCATTATGGGATTGGTGGTTGCGGCGGGGCTGGGGCAGAACCCCGCGCGCCAGGCGGCTCTGAATGGCGGGCTTCCTAACACCGTGGCCGCGATGACCGTCAACAAGGTTTGCGGCTCAGGACTGAAAGCCGTGGCGCTGGCGGCGCAGGCCATCCAGACCGGCAATGCTGAGATCGTGGTGGCGGGCGGCATGGAGTCAATGACCAACGCTCCGTATCTGCTGCCCCAGGCGCGTAAGGGATACCGGCTGGGAAATTCGCAGATCATTGACTCCGTGGTGAATGACGGCCTTTGGGACATTTACAACAACTATCACATGGGCATGACGGGCGAAAACGTGGCCCAGAAATACGGCGTCACACGCGAGCAGCAGGATGAATACGCAGTCAATTCGCATCGCAAAGCCGTGCAGGCGTGGAAGGAGTGCCGCTTCAAGAGCCAGATTGTCCCCGTAGAGCTGCCGGCAAAGAAGAAGGGCGAAGCGCCCACGCTGTTTGATAAAGATGAAGGGCCGCGCGAGGATACATCGGCAGAGACGCTCAAGAATTTGAAACCAGTCTTCAAAAAGGATGGAACAGTCACGGCAGGCAATGCTTCCACCATGAATGATGGATCTGCCGCGGTGGTAGTCACTTCGGCTTCGCGGGCCAAGCAACTCAGAGCGCAGCCGATGGTGCGCATTGTGGGCCAGGCCACAAGCGGCACTGCTCCAGAGTGGGTCATGATGGCGCCGGTGGATGGAATTAGAAAACTTTGGGCCAAAACCGGCTGGAAGCCTGAGGACGTGGATTTGTATGAGATCAATGAGGCGTTCTCCGTGCAGTCGGTTGCGGTGATTAAAGAGCTGGGTATCGATCCTGCCCGCGTGAACGTCAACGGCGGCGCCGTGGCTTTAGGGCATCCGATTGGCGCCAGCGGGACGCGTGTGCTGATAACGTTGATCTATGAATTGATCCGCCGGAACGGCAAGCGCGGGATCGCGGCGCTATGTTTGGGCGGTGGCAACTCCGTGGCAATGGCAGTGGAGAGGGTTTAACCATAAGGGACACTAAGGATACAAAGACAACCTGCTTGAACAATCCAACTCAGACCATTAAAGACCTGACGCAGTCGGCGTTGGGCGACATCAACTCTGCCGCGACGCTGGCGGACCTGGAAAAGGTCCGCGTAGCCGTGCTGGGGCGCAAAGGAACATTGGCCGGCATCAGCAAGAATTTTGGATCGATGCAGCCGGAAGATCGCGCCAAGGCCGGCGCACTGCTCAACGAATCCAAGGCGACGCTGGAGAAATCGCTGGAAGATCGCAAGGCCTCGCTTGAAAGCTCTGAATCTGATCAGAAGCTGAAATCGGAGTGGATCGATCTCACAGTGCCGCCGCAGGGCATTGCGCCGGGCCACATTCATCCGGTCACGCAGGTGCAGGACGAGATTGAGCAGCTCTTCATCTCCATGGGCTTCCGCGTGCTCGATGGCCCCGAGGTGGAGAGCGACTACTACAACTTTGACGCGCTTAACATTCCACCTGATCATCCGGCGCGCGACATGCAGGACACGTTTTGGATGACTGACGGCCATCTGCTGCGCACGCATACCTCGCCGGTGCAGGTGCGCGCGCTCAAGAAATTCGGCGCGCCCATGCGCATGATCGCCCCCGGAAGGGTTTTCCGCAATGAAGAGGTTGACGCCTCGCATGAGCACACGTTCTATCAGGTGGAGGGCATGATGGTGGACCGCGACGTCTCCGTGGGCCATCTTATTTACTTCATGCAGACGCTGCTCAGCTCGATCTTTGGCCGCAAGGTTACGGTGCGCCTGCGCCCCGGCTATTTTCCGTTCGTGGAGCCCGGCTTTGAGCTCGATATCCAGTGCCTGATCTGCGGTGGCGGCGGCTGCCCCGTGTGCAAGCAGAGCGGATGGGTGGAGCTTTTGCCTTGCGGCCTGGTGCATCCGAACGTGATTGCAAATTCCGGGCTCGATCCGCAGGAGTGGAATGGATTTGCTTTTGGGTTGGGCCTGACGCGCCTGGCCATGATGCGCTATGCGGTTGACGATATCCGCCTGATGCAGAGCGGCGATCTGCGTTTCCTGAACCAGTTCTGACCTATGAAATTTTCTTACAATTGGCTGCGCGAACTTGTACCCGGCTTGAACATGGACGTGACCGAGCTCGCCCGGCAGATCACTATGAAGACCGCCGAGTGCGAGGGCGTGCATGATCCCGGCGCATTCCCCGGCGCGAGCGTGAGTGACGTGGCGAAGGCCGAAGGCAATGAGGTCGACGCAATCATTGAGATCGACAACAAATCTCTCACCAACCGGCCCGATCTCTGGGGACATCTGGGTATGGCGCGCGAAGTCGCGGCCATTGCCGGTCTGAGCGTTGCCGATCCGGTTGGCGAACCGCCTGTGCCGGCCACGAAAGGTGACCTTTCCATCACGATTGCGGACGCCAACCTGTGCGCGCGCTTCAGCGGCCAGCGCGTAGAGAACGTGAAAGTCGCGCCTTCACCGCTGTGGATGCAGGTGCGCCTCAACTCGCTGGGCGTGAACCCGATCAATAATCTGGTGGACGTAACCAATTACGTCTTGTGCGAGCTGGGCCAGCCGATGCACGCCTATGACGCTGACCTGCTGGGCGATACGATCATCGTTCGCGCTGCGAGCAAAGGCGAGGAGATCCTGGCGCTGAATGGGGAAAAGTATGTGCTGGGCGAGGAAGATATTGTCATCGCTGACGCGCAGAAACCAGTGGGCATTGCCGGGATCATCGGCGGCAATGACACGGCGATTCGCGGCACGACGAAACGCATTGTTCTGGAAGCCGCGAACTTTCCCGCGGCCAACGTGCGCAAGTCGTCGGCGCGGCTCAAGCTGCGTACGGATGCTTCCATGCGCTTTGAAAAAGGCCAGGACCCGGAGAACACGGTGCGCGCGCTGGCCCGCGCAGTTGAATTGCTGAAACAGATTTCGCCAGGCTCACAGGCGGCACAGCCCATTGACGTTTATGCGCGCAAGCTACCCATTCCAAAAATTACGCTTGATATCGACTGGGCTGAGCGCAAGCTGGGCCGCAAGCTGTCCACAGAAGAAGTTATCAACATCTTCCGTTCGCTGGTCTTCAGCTTGGAGCAGGCCGGGCCGCGCAAATTGGTGCTCACGGTTCCAAGCTGGCGCGCGACCAAAGACATCTCCATCCCGGAAGACCTGGTGGAAGAGATCGGACGCATGGTGGGCTATGCTTCCATCACGCCGCAGGCGCCGGCGGTGCTGGCGGAGCCGGTCCCGCGCAACCTTGATCATGAGCAACACCGCGCGGTGCGTGAGGCGCTCGTAGGCCAGGGCTTCACCGAGGCCAGCAATTACTCGTTTATTTCAGACGCCGATGCGGCGATCTTCGGCTATGCCACAGACAAGCTGCTGCAAGTTGCTAACCCGATTGTGGCGGAGCAGAAATACATGCGTCCCACTCTGCTCCCGGGAATCCGCCGCAATTTGATCGACAACAGCCGCTACTTCGGCGATTTTCGCCTTTTTGAAATCGGCCGCGAATACCACAAAGCACAGGATGGTAAGCCGCTGGAGCGCACGCACCTGATCGCCGCAATCTTCAGCCGTGACGCTCGCGATGGCCGCGAGAGCAATGGCGCAAACATGCTGGAGATGAAGCGCGTGGCTCAGTATGTTCTGCCTGAATTCACGATTGTGCCGGAGAAGAGTCACAGCAAGACCAGGCACCCGGAACGCGCAGCGCAGATTGAGGTCGCCGGACAGCATGTGGGAAGTTTGTACGAACTGCACCCGTCTCTGCTGGAAAATGCCCGCGGACGCGCTGCCATACTCGATCTTGACCTTGACGCTCTCCAGTCGCTCCCGGAACAGGTGCGCAAATACCAGCCGCTGCGCCGGTTTCCCACCAGCAGCTTTGACCTCTCGATTGTCGCCGGCGAGCATGAGCTGGTGGCCGATCTGGAAAAGAAGCTGCGCCACCTGGCAGGCAACGATCTGGTGTCACTGCAATTTCTGCTGATCTTTCCACTGCCTCAGCAGAAGAAGAGCGTCTCATTCCGCCTGACCGCTGGAGCTGAGAACCGGACTCTGACGGCCGACGAGGTCACGCGCATCCGTGAGCGCGTGGTGCAGGGAATCAAAGCAGCGGGATATGAGCTGCGAGAATAAGTGCAAAAACATATTGCCGCAGATCTACGCAGATAAACGCAGATAAAAATTTATTTGTTTTTTTGATCCGCGGACATCTGCGTGAATCAGCGGCAAAATTGGTTTTTAGTTATCCAGTCGTCGCGCGATCGCTTCAGCAAATCTCCCCGCCGCGCTGTCGGCCAATCCCAGAAACAGTTCCGGCTCGATCAGCTCCAATTCCATTAACACCAGTTTGCCGGCTCGTTCCACGGCATCAATTCGGCAATAAAGCGATTTGTGAATTTGCGGAACAGTGGCAGCGATCTCATCGGCCTGCCCCAGTAGCGAAGCCTGCGGAAGAAATAACTCCGCGCTGCCGCCAAACTCCTTCTGCACGCGAAAATCATGGCTAGCCGGACGCTTGAGCACGGCGTGGCTGTATGAGCCATTGAAATAGATGAAAGAGATTTCCCCCTTGGTCTGAATTTCCGGAATGAACTGCTGGGCAAGAAATGCTTCGCCCCGCATCAGCAACGTCAATTTGTCCGATGAAGGTAGGTTGCTGTTATCGAATCTCGATGTGTTGTGCGCGGAGGCCGAGACCGCCGGCTTTACCACGATCTGCCGCCAGCTTTTGATCTCCGCCAGATCGCAGGCGCTTAATTCCTCGCCAGCAGAGACAAAGCAAGTCGGGGCGATCTCAATTCCTTGTTCGCTAAGCTCACGCAAGTAGAACTTATTGCTGTTCCAGAGTACGGTTTCGGCGGGGTTCAATATCGCGGTGGAACGCGCAGTGCGGCCAAGCCACTCAGCGAACTCCTGCACGCGCAAGTGATAATCCCAGCACGAGCGCAGCACCACTAGATCAAACCTGCTGAAGTCAACTAAAGAATTGCGCCAGTCAACCATCTGGGCTTCAACGCCGCTCTGCGTAAGCAGCGGAAGCAGCAGCCGCTCGCTCTCTGCGCCTTCAGGCAGTCCAGCCCATGTGATCAGCGCGATGGATTTTTTCATTTTGAAGAGAGCAGCAACCCTTAGATCCTCTGTAGATTGGCCACGGTGCGCTCGTTTTGCAGATTGCCGGTGTTGAGCGTGGTGGCCGGTTCAAACAGGACGATGTGCGTCTCTTCGTGTGTGTACGGCATGTGCTCCACGCCATGCGGCACGATGATAAACTCGCCCGGGCGCACGGTTTCATCGCGCTCCCGGCCATCGGCATCGCGCAGCTTTATGTGCAGCTCGCCTTTGACCACCAGGAACATCTCGTCTTCAATGTCGTGATGGTGCCACATGAACTCGCCCTGCACCTTCACCAGCTTGACCTGGAAGTTATTCAGTTCGCCGACGACCTTGGGGCTGAACTGGTCCTGAAACCCCGCGAATTTGTGCGCAAGATTCACCACGTGCATATTGTCCGCCTCGACTCTTCCGCTTAGCCCAGTCCCTGCTCTTGCATCTTTTTCCTCAAACTCAATGGCCCATGTCTGTCCATACTTCATTGATGTATGCCAGGCACTCTTCTTTTGTGCCGCTCTTGCCGGCATCTTTCCAGCCCAAAGCGTTCTCACGATCGGCCGGCCAAATGGAGTACTGCTCTTCATGATTCATCACAACTTTGTAGATCGTTGTATCTTCTCTTTCATCAGGCATGGCTTTCTCCTGTTCTTGACATTGCTATTCTAGCTTGATTGATCAGCCGGGAACTGTTCGTGTGAAGCAACTTTTTCAGAGTTTGCGAAGCTGTGCCAGCGAAATCGGCGGGAGATAGACGCCGACCAACTCTCGCGTCCACCGCGCACCCGTCTCTTTTTTCTCCCGCCAGTTGGTGTACCGGTATCGATAGTAGAGGCCCCGCACAAATCGCGGCGGATCGCTGCTAAGAGGATTCCTTCGCAAAAGGCCAAGCGTTGCGGGGTCATTCTCAAGAAGTTTGCGCACAAATCGCATAAACCAGAGCTCGTAACCTCGAACGTGCACACCTCGTTCGCTCACGCCGACTGCGAAAGGTAGAAACCACATCAGCCAGTCAAGGCGCAGATGGTACGGCGCAATCTGCGGCGGGATGCGCTTTAGATCTCCCGGCTTGGCCTTGAATTCATATTCCTGCCAGCGCGTGCCATTGTTCAGCACTGCTTCTTCCGTGCCTTCAATTACGATTTCATACCGCTCACGCGTCACGCTGCCAAAGGCGCCGTAGCTGTTTATCAGGTGAAACGGGTTATAGCTGTAATTCATCAGCTGGTTTCGGGAGAAAAGATTCAATGCGGGTTCAATGCTGAGCAGGATCGCCGCTGCGGCAAGAGCGTACAAGACAATATCAAAAACCAGCGATCGCGGCAGAGCGTGCGGTACGGATAAAGGTATAGCCCAGGTCAGAGTTGAGTCGCTGAACGCCGAGATCCCTAGTGCGACAGTCAGCCAGTTGAGCCAGGAATAATTGCCGCTGACAATCAGCAACAACTGATGCAGGATAATGAATGCGCCTGCTATTGACGCGACCGGCTGCGGCGCAAAGAGCCCGAAGGGCACAATGACTTGCACGAAATGACTGAACAGCACAGAAAAGCGATGCATCCATTTGGGCAGCCAGTGAAAGTACCAGCTCAGCGGGTTGGGCAGCGGCTGCGTTTCGTAGTGATAGTAAAGGCAGGTTAGCTCACGCCAGCATGGATCATGACGCAGTTTGATCAGCCCGGCCCCAAGTTCTGTGCGGAAGAGCATCCACCGCAGTATCAAAATGGGGATTGCCGATGGACGGCTCCAAGCTGGTCCCATAAAGCTGGTGAAAAATCCTGCTTCCAGCAGCATGGACTCCCATCCAAAGCCGTAAAATTTCTGGCCTACATTGACAATGGAAAGATACAGAAACCACAAGACCAGCCATGTCGCGAGAGAAATCCAGACCGGCCCTTTTTCCGGCAGCCCGAACAGAGCTGCCGCCGAGAGAATTAATCCAGTCCATCCCACTAGAGTGAGAAGACGGTCAGAGTAGCGCCAGCAGAAGAGGCTTGGGACATCGCGAAAGCTGACGCGCTGCACAAATTCCGGAACAGGCAGCAGGCCGCGCTCGCCCAGCAGCGGTTTGAACTGCTGCAGCACAACGATAAAGGCGATGAGGTAAATTGCCGCCATTGACCGCTGCAGCAGCAGCCGGACTAGCCAGAGATCGCCGAAGTAAAAGTGCATGGCGGATTGAATGCTTCAATATAGTAGATGCAGCGTGCTATGTAATAATCCTCTCCCATGTTTATGAACCGCCGCCTCCATTGCATAATGCCTTTCCTGCTGTGCGTTTCGATCTTCACGTTTGCGACAGGAGGCAAATCTTCGAGTGACAAGCACGGCAAGTCCGCACAACGGCAAGTGATCGGCTATTTCACAGAGGAGGGCGCGAAGTCAGGCAAGTACACGGTCAAGCACCTGATGACCAGCGGCGCTGCGCGGCTGTTGACTGAGGTGAACTACGCTTTTGGACGCGTTGCTGACAATCAATGCCAAATTGGAGATCGTGAGGCCGCACTGAATCACGCTTACACGGCCATGGAGAGCGTCGACGGCACAGCGGATCCTATAGGTGAGAACCGGTTGCGGGGGACCTTTCATCAGTTGCAGGAGTTGAAGCGCCATTATCCTGATTTGAAGATCGTGATCTCGTTTGGCGGTTGGGGGCAGTCTGAAGGATTTTCCAGCGCCGTGGAACCGGAGCATCTGCGTGAGTTTGTTCGTAGCTGTGTAGAAACGTTTATACAGGGAAAGTTCGCCTCTGGCATTGAAGCGCCTGGGATCTTTGACGGGATTGATATTGATTGGGAATATCCAGTGGAAGGCGGTGTAACGCCAGGCCGGCCCGAGGACACGGCGAATTTCACTGCCATGGCCGCCGAGTTCCGCCGCCAGCTTGACGCGGTACGCCCTGGGCTGCTGCTTACGGCGGCGTTGCCTGCGCCCGCAGAACTGTACAAAAATTTTGAGCTCAAGAAGATTGTCGCCACCATGGATTTTCTCTCCATCATGGCATATGACCTGCATTGGGATTCCGAGCCGATGACCTTTCTGCATAGCCCGCTTTTCCATGATCCGGCTGATCCCTCTAAGCCTCCGTTCGATACGCGCAATGGTGACTTTGCTGTTCGCGGCTTTTTGGAGGCGGGAGTGCCAGCCAGCAAGATCATCTTAGGCGTTCCTTTTTATGGCAAAGGCTGGACTGGAGTTCAGGATGTAAACCATGGCCTGTATCAGCACGCAACAGGGGCGGCAAAGGTGGATGGGAGTTATCGCGCGTTGAAAGAGCTGACAGGTGTGACTGACCGCAAATATTACAAAAATGCCGCTACTTGCAGCGTATGGAACAACATTCATTTCTGGAGCTACGATTGCCCGGAAGCGATGCGGGTCAAGATGGCTTATATCCGCAAGCAACGCTTGGGTGGAGTGATGTTCTGGGAGCTGAGCCACGATACTGCTGACAGCGAGCTGTTGCACGTTCTAGCCGGCCGTTAAATCCAAGATGGTTTCTGCTGCGTACTATAAATGCAAAGCAGAGGCAGGAGGTGCTCAGTCCAATCGAAAGGTTCCAGGACTTTCAGACGAGTCTTTCTGCACTCAGCAGAGGCAGCAAGAGGAGGACTATACTTTCTGATTATGAGCTTTTGGTCAAAGAAAACCGAGACAGCGGAAACGAATGCAGAGCAGCAGGGAACGACAACCACAGAGCCCCGGGAAGTCACGATTGTCGAATTTACTGACGCGGGTGAGCGCAGAGACACTGCGCACGTTCCCAAGCTGGTGAAGAGCGAAAATGAGTGGAGACAGCAGCTCTCACCGCAGGCCTTCAGCGTTACTCGGCAGGATGGCACCGAGATGGCCTTTACCGGCCAATACTGGAACAACCACGACCAGGGAATTTATCGCTGTGTCTGCTGCGGCACGGCGCTCTTCAACTCTGATACCAAGTTTGAATCAGGTACTGGCTGGCCCAGCTTCTCCCAGCCTATCGCAAAAGAGAATGTTGAGGAACTGGCTGACAACACCTTCGGCATGCGTCGCACTGCGGTGGAATGCACGCGCTGCGATGCGCATCTTGGCCATGTCTTTCCTGACGGTCCGCGACCAACCGGGCTCCGCTACTGCATGAACTCGGCGGCGCTCAACTTTGTAAAGAAAGAGTAAAGACTGCATGCGCCGCTTCATCAACATTCTCTCGCTTTTTGGGCTTGCAGCAACTCTCTCCTGCCGTGCGGCTGGTCCAGCAGTGAAATTGCCGGATCCCTCGGCTGATGAGTCCTTGAGCAAAACCAAAGGCATTCAGACTGTTGTTCTGGCCGGTGGATGCTTTTGGGGAATCCAAACTGTATTCAAGCACGTGAAAGGCGTGATCAGCGCCACGGCCGGATATTCCGGCGGCTCGGCGCAGACGGCGCAGTATGAAACCGTCAGCACCGGTGAGACGGGCCACGCCGAATCAGTGCGCGTTGTGTACGATCCTTCACAAATTTCTTTTGGGCAGATTTTGAAAGTCTTCTTCTCCGTCGCGCACGATCCTACGGAGATGAACCGCCAGGGACCTGACGAAGGCACACAGTATCGCTCTGTCATCTTCTATGCCAATGAAGACCAGCACCGCATTGCGCAGGCGTATATTGATCAACTCAACCGTGCCAAAGTCTTCCCGCGGCCGATTGTCACTCAGATAACTGCGTTCCAGGCGTTCTATCCCGCGGAGGCTTACCATCAGGACTACGCGGAGCATCATCCCAGCGAGCCTTATATCGCCATCAATGATCTGCCAAAGCTCGAGCATCTGAAGCAGATGCTGCCGGAACTGTATGTAGGAAAGTAAGTGGGTGATGTAGCTGGACCTGACATCGTTGGACTTCAGCCCAGCTCATGCAGGGAAACGATAAAAACCTGCGCCATCACCCAACTCTTGTTTGGATGCTCTTTACACCGCGGCAAGAAGTCCCGGCGCTGCCTGCGGCCTAATGCATTTGCAGACTGTCCAGCATTTTCTGGTAGGTCGGATGCAGCTGGTTGAAGTCCCGCTCCGGTGAAACGAATACCAGATACATCAGATTGCCGTCTGAACGCGGCACGGTGACCAGCCAATCGCGCTCGGAAAGCGGCTTGCCATTCTGCTGCAGCGGTGAATTTCCCTGGAGAATCGCGGAACGCCCCTGCATGCCATTCACATCCACAGTTTTGAGATCGCCTGAAAACTGCATACCCGGATTTTCCTGCTGCATATTCTGGATCAACTGCTGCGTAGCTTGATCCAGCGAGTTGCCGCCCTGCGCCGCCCCAATGATCACGCCGTAAGAAATTCCGTTCTGGCCTGCGCCTTGTTGCGGCGCAATCAGCACCGTACCCTGACCGCCCGCGGTCTTCCAGTTGTCAGGATAGGAAATACTGAAATTCTCTTGCTGCAGCTGAGTGAAGTTGCCGCTGGGCTGGACTTGCTTGAACGAGATATCGGTTGTGCCTGCACCGGTAGAACCGGAATTCCCTGCAGAACTGCCGCCGTTCCCATTTGCTGAACCCTGAAGGCTCGCCGGAATGGAGCCGTTCTTCTTATTCTGCTCCAACCATTGGCCGGATTTTGCGCCGTTGGCGATCTCCTGCGCTGAATAGGCCTTTACATGCGTGGCATCCTGCTTCACATTGGCAAATTGTGGGCTGTTGTTTATATAACTTTTCTGCGGCCAGTTCCGGATCTCATTCTGGATCGCCGCCTGGCGGTTTCCCGGGTTCGGATGGTCACTCAGAATCTGCAATCCGCCGCTGCCATATTTCTCCTCCAGCTTCTGAAAAAAATCAGCCATCGCCTTTGGGTTGTAACCCGTGCGATACATGATGATCGCGCCCACGGCATCAGCCTGGGCTTCATCCTTGCGTGAATATTTCATCAGCATGGTGCCTGCGCCAATCTGGATGCCCATGCGCCCCAGGTTTCCCAACCCACTCTGCGGCAGCACCGCCCCAGCGAGCCCGGCGATAATCTGCGCCACCGTCGCCTTCGGCGCCTGCTTGGCTGAATGCTGCATATATATGTGCGACATTTCATGCGCCAGAACCCCGGCCAACTCGGCCTCATTGTCCGCTGCAGTGATGGTTCCAATGTTCACAAAGATCGGCCCGCCCGGCAGCGCGAACGCATTGATGTCCGCCGCCTGGATCACGTGAAACTGATAGGGCCAGTTTCTGTCCTGCGGAATCACCGATTGCAACTTCCTGCCCAGCTGTTGGACATATCGTGTCTCCGGGCTTGAATCCGGCAGCACGGGCATCTGCTTATAGACCTCGCCCATCGCCTGCATGCCCAATTGCTGTTGCTGCTGCTTGTTCATGCCGGTTTGGCCCGGATCAGGCAGCTCCGGCTGTCCCCCTGCCGCCATCAGCGCAGACGGCTGCATCAGCAGCACAGTCAAGACGAGCGCCAGGATTCTGCTAGAAAATTTGCGTGCTTCCATAAAGTCCTCGAAAGTAAGGCTTTGTGAACGAAGTGGAATTATTACTTATGCCTTGCTCGTTAATGGCTTAGATGCTATTTGAGAATATTCAAGATGTACAGGAGCAACCCTGACGCGTAACTTGCCTGCGCTGGCTCATTTTCCATTTTCCACGCCCCTTGCTATCCTTTCCGCACTATGCGTGAACTTCATGGTGCAGTTGCAGTTGTAACCGGAGCAGCCTCCGGGATCGGACGCGCGCTTGCGCTGGATCTTGCCGCACGCGGCGCAAAGCTCGCACTGGCCGATGTGAAGGCCACCGGCTTGGAAGAGACGCGCAAGCTTCTTGGCCAGGCCGAGGCTCGCACTTATCTTGTGGATGTTTCCAAAGCAGCCGAAGTCGAGAAGTTTGCTCAGCAAGTCCAGCAGGACTTCGGCCGCGTTTCACTGCTGGTCAACAATGCCGGCGTGGCGCTGATGGGCACTCTGGCTGAGGTCGCCCTGCAAGACATGGAATGGCTGCTGGGGATCAACTTCTGGGGTGTGGTCCATGGCTGCAAGTTTTTCATTCCGCTGCTGGAGCGCGAGCCGGAAGCACACATCGTAAACGTCTCCAGCGTTTTTGGTCTGATCGGCCCACCCGGACAGACCGCATACGCCGCCAGCAAATTCGCTGTGCGAGGCTTTAGCGAATCGCTGCGTGAAGAGCTGCGCGCAACCACCCGCATCAAAGTCACAACCGTTCATCCTGCGGGCGTGGCGACTCCGATTGCCGACAACGCGCGCACAGGCGAAGGAACAAAGCCGGAAGCACGCCGTCAAGCCAAAGAGCACTTCAAGAAGGTCGCCGTCATCAAGCCGGAAGAGGCCGCTCAGGAGATCATCAAGGGAATTTTGGGCAACAAGACGCGCGTGCTGATCGGCCGTGATGCGTATCGCATTGACCGTATCCAGCGGCTCTTTCCTTCACGTGCCAGCGCGATGTTCGCCGATTGGCTGGCAAAGCGTGCAGGCGCAGAAGAGCTACGGCTGGCGCGTGCCTCCGCCAATAAATAATTACGTTCATGCTCTTTCTCTCTGAAGATCAGCTCCGCACGTTGCTGCAACCTGAGAAAGTCATTCAGGTAATCCGTGCGGCCTTTTCACGAGGCTTTGCTTCTGTCCAAATGCCGGTGCGCACCTCGCTGCAACTTCACGGAGGCACGGTGCTGCTGATCATGCCCTGTTATGACTCCACTCTTGAGGCGGCTGGAGTCAAGCTCGTCAGCGTGAGTGAGAAAGGAGTGCATGCCATTTATGAGTTGCTTGGTGCCGCCAATGGTACAGCTCTCGCGCGTATCGAAGCAGATTACCTGACCGATCTTCGCACCGCAGCAACTTCAGCGATCGCCACTGATCTGCTTGCACGCCACAATGCGCAGACACTTGGAATCTTCGGTACTGGCCGCCAAGCGACAGCGCATCTTGCGGTGCTGCCAAAGGTGCGCCGCTTTGAGCGGTTTCTCGTTTGCGGCTCCGGCAGGTCTGACCTGAAGCCATTTTGCAAAAAGATGGAAGCAGAGCAGGGAATTAGAGTCGAGCCCGTAACCGCAGAAGTCTGCGTGCGCGAGTCTGACGTGATTTGCACCTGTACAACCGCGTCCGAGCCTCTCTTCAAGGGCCAATGGCTTCGTCCCGGCACGCACCTGAACCTGGTCGGTGCATTTCAGCCGCACACGCGGGAAGTGGATGATGAAACGGTGCGTCGTGCTCGCGTCGTAGTGGATACTTACGAAGGCGCTTTAGCCGAAGCGGGCGACCTGCTTATTCTGATGAAAAATGGCATTATCACTCGAGAGCACATCGCGGCAGATCTTCACGAACTCGCAGGCGGTAAGAAGCCCGGCCGCACCAGCGATAATGAGATCACGCTATTCAAAAGCCTGGGCTGCGCGATAGAAGATCTGGTAACGGCGCTTGCAGCTTATGAAGCGGCTGGTGGAGAAGGGAAGCCACAACGTGCAGCAAGAAATCAGTTAAATGAGTAAAACATACGATTTTGCAATAGTCGGGGCGGGCGTCTTCGGCGCGTGGACAGCATACTTTCTGCGACGCTCTGGAGCTTCTGTCATCCTGCTTGACGCCTATGGCCCCGCTAGCAGCCGCGCCAGTTCCGGCGGCGAGACGCGCGTCATCCGCATGGGCTACGGGCCAGACGAGCTGTACACGCGCTGGTCCATGCGATCATTACCGCTTTGGCGCGAGCTTTCTGAGCGGGTCGGCAGGAAAATCTTTCATCAGACAGGCGTGCTCTGGCTCAGCAATGATGCTGATCAGTACTTAAAGAGCCTCGCTGAAGTTCTTAGCAAAGCTGCCGTTCCAATCGAAAAACTATCCACCGCCGGCATACGAAATCGCTGGCCGCAACTCCACTTTGATGATGTGACCTGGGGAGTGCTTGAGCCCGAGAGCGGCTTGCTGATGGCGCGCGCTTCTGTGCAGGCGCTTGTGGCTGAGCTGATCAATTCAGGCATCGAGTATCGAGAAGCCGGGGCGCTCCCTCCCGAAGGGAACCGCAAAGTTGTGGCCTTGAAGACCACCGCCGGCGACTCAATCTCTGCAGGAACATTCATCTATGCCTGTGGCCCGTGGCTGCCAAAAGTTTTCCCTGAGCTATTGCGCGAGCGCATCTTTCCCACACGCCAGGAGGTCTTCTTCCTCGGACCTCCGCAAGGCAGCTCGGAATTCAAGCCGCCACAAATGCCGGTCTGGCTGCATCGCACGCACTCTGATCTGCCGTATGCTCTGCCAGATATCGAGAATCGCGGCTTCAAGATTGCCTTCGATTGCCATGGTGAGGCATTCGATCCCGATAGCGGCTCGCGTGTGATCTCCCCCGGCTCAATCGACCGGCTGCGTGCCTATCTCAAGCGGCATATCCCCGCGCTGGAGGATGCGCCGATTGTTGAAACCCGTGTTTGCCAGTATGAAAACACATGGAACGGCGACTTCCTGATTGATCGCCACCCTGAGCACGAAAATGTCTGGATCGCCGGCGGAGGTTCAGGCCACGGTTTCAAGCACGGCCCCGCTGTGGGCGAGTATCTGACGGCGCGCCTCCTGCATGGAGCACCGCCTGAACCACGCTTTGCGTTGGAAGCAAAACAGACGGTGCAGAAACGCGCAGTTTATTAGGCGCTGCACTATAATCTGGAACCAGAATGATGAGAAGCTTTCCCACCATTAGCGCAATTGCATTTGCTGTATTCGGAACTCTATTGCTGTTAGGCCAGGCGCAACAATCTGCCCAGCCGCAGCAGCCCAATGATGTTCCTGTAGTTGATGCGGAATCCGGACCATGCTCGGTTGAGCTTACTGTGCTCGGCGGTGATGCTAAGCCCGTCTATGCGGCACGCGTTGAGTACCACGCGGCTTATGGATTTATGGGAACGCACAAGCTTGACATGGCTGGCTACACCAACGCGCAGGGCAAAGCAAAGTTCACAGGCATACCGGCAAAGGTAAAAAGGCCGCCAATTGAATTCCGCGCTACCAAGGATGACCTGCTTGGCATCGCAACGGTAGATCCTGCATCAGAATGCCAGGCGAGGCACGATATTGTGATGGACAAGAAGAAGCCTCAATAGATTGCCAAAATCGCCGAAATTGCCATAATTGCCAAAATTTGGATTTTATTGATCAGTGTTATCAGTGTTTATCAGTGGTAAATTGCTAACTTTTAAATTTTGGCAATTCCGGCGATTTTGGCAATTCTGGCAATCTTTTCCACACACTTACCTGAAATCCACAGCTCCAGAGAAGCGACTATAATTGTGAGTAACAACTTTCCCCATGTCCGAATTCGTCCATCTCCATCTTCATACCGATTATTCGCTGCTTGATGGCGCTTGCGGTGTGCCGGGCCTGATCAAGCGAGTCGCCGATGTCGGGCAGAAGGCCGTGGCCATGACCGACCACGGGAACATTTACGGCACCGTGGAGTTTGTGGACGAAGCGCAGAAGGCCGGCATCAAGCCGATCGTGGGTTGCGAGCTTTATATCTGCAAGAAAGACGACCATCGCGCGCCGCCGGAAGGCGACACCTACAACCACCTGCTGGTGCTGGCGGAAAACGAAGAGGGCTACCAGAACCTGATCAAGATCACCTCTGAGGCCAGCCTGCACGGCTTCTATTACAAGCCGCGCATCAGCAAGAAATTTCTCGCTGAGCATTCGAAAGGCCTCATCGGGCTGAGCGGCTGCCTTGCCGGTGAGGTTTGCGAAAATCTACTGGCAAACAAGTATGAAGCCGCGCGCGGCGCGGCCAGCTTCTTCCGCGAGATCTTTGGCCCTGAGAATTTCTTCATGGAAATCCAGGACCAGGGACTGCCTGAGGAGCATCGCATCCATGCCGATCTCTTCCGCATTGAAAAAGAGCTGGGCATCCCAATGGTGGCCACAAACGACAGCCACTATCTCTGCGAAGACGATGCGCACGCGCAAGATGTGCTGGTCTGCGTGCAGACGGGCAAGTCAGTCAATGACGAAAATCGTCTAAAGTTCCACGGTAGCCAGTTTTTTGTGAAGAGCGCTGCCGAGATGGCCAAGCTCTTTAATGGCCGTGAAGACGTGCTCAAGCGAACATTGGCCATTGCCGAGCGTTGCAATTTCAAGCTGAACAAAGTCAAGAACCCATTCCCTGAATTCACCGTCCCAGACGGCTACACGCTTGACAGCTACTTTGAGCACGTTGCCCGGCAAGGCTTCGCTCGCCGGTGGGAGAGCCTCAGCCAGCTTGAAGCGGCTGGCCGCTTAAAGAAATCGCGCAGCGACTACGAGCAGCGTCTGGCGCGCGAAATCTCCATCATCCAGCAGATGAAGTTCTCAGGATACTTCCTGATCGTGTGGGACTTTATCCGCTACGCCAAGGAAAATCAGATTCCTGTCGGCCCGGGCCGCGGCTCGGCCGCTGGTGCGCTGGTCGCTTATGCCATGGGCATCACGGACATTGACCCGCTCCAGCATGAGCTTCTGTTTGAGCGCTTCCTGAATCCGGAACGAGTCTCCATGCCGGATATCGATATCGATTTCTGCATGAACCGCCGTGGCGAGGTGATCAACTACGTCACTCAGAAATACGGGCGTGAGAACGTGGCCCAGATAATCACCTTTGGCACCATGGCCGCCAAAGCCGCCATTAAAGACGTTGGCCGCGCCATGGACATTCCGTACGCTGATGTGGACCGCATTGCCAAGATGGTGCCGCCCACGCTGAATATCACGCTGGACCAGGCGCTTGATGACTCGCCGCCATTGCAGCAGGCTTACGAGAACGAACTTCAGGTGCGCGAACTGCTTGATACGGCGCGCAAGCTGGAAGGGCTGGTGCGCAACTCCGGCGTGCACGCGGCAGGAGTGGTGATCTCACCCAAGCCGCTCACCGAGCTGTTGCCGCTGCACAAGACCAAGAACGATGAAATCGTGACCGCCTATGACATGAAGGCGGTGGAGAAGATGGGCCTGCTCAAGATGGACTTCCTCGGGCTCACCACGCTCACAATCCTTGACGATGCACTCAAACTAATCGCGCAACGCGGCACGCCGATCGATATCGAAAAAATCCCGCTCGACGATCCCAAGACCTATGAGAACGTCTTCCATACCGGCCTGACCTCAGGAATCTTCCAGTTTGAATCCGGCGGCATGACTGACGTGTTGCGGCGATACAAGCCAAACTCGATTGACGATCTCACCGCGCTGAACGCGCTTTATCGCCCGGGCCCAATTCAGGGCGGGATGATTGACGACTTTATTGACCGCAAGTGGGGGCGCAAAAAGGTCGAGTACGAACTGCCGCAACTGGAAGAGCTGCTGAAAGAGACGCTCGGCGTGATCGTCTATCAAGAGCAGGTGATGCAGATCGCCAACGTGCTGGCCGGCTACTCGCTGGGCGAAGCCGATCTGCTGCGCCGCGCCATGGGCAAGAAGATCGCCGAAGAAATGGCCAAGCAGCGCGACCGCTTCGTGAAAGGCGCGACAGAACGCGGCTTCCCAGAGAAGAAGATTGTCAAAATTTTCGATCTGATGGAGCAGTTTGCGGGCTACGGCTTCAACAAATCCCACTCTGCCGCCTATGCACTGCTGGCGTACCAGACGGCTTACCTCAAGACACATTACCCGGTGGAGTTCATGGCCGCTCTGCTCACTTCACAGATGGGCAACACGGACAACGTGGTCAAGTACATCAACGAGTGCCGCGAGATAGAAATTCCCGTGGAGCCGCCTAACATCAACGTGAGCGACGCCTACTTCACGCCGCATGATAATGCCATCCGATTCGGCCTGGCGGCGGTAAAGAACGTTGGCCGCAATGCGATTGAGGCCATCACGGCGGCGCGCAAAGAGCTGGGACGCTTCAGCTCAATCTTTGAGTTCTGCGAAAAGGTTGATCTACGACTGATGAACAAGCGCGTGCTGGAATCGTTGATCAAAGCCGGAGCCATGGACGAATTCGGCAATCGCGCGCAGCTTATGGCGGTGCTGGACAAAGCCATTGAGCGCGCGCAAAAAGCGCAGCGTGATGCCGAACTTGGCCAGCATGGGCTTTTCGGCGTGTTCCAGGAAGAGCAGGTCAACGGCAACTCAGAGAAACTACCCAGCGTCCCAGAATGGGATGAGCACCAACGTCTAGCTAATGAAAAAGAGGTTCTCGGCTTCTTCATCACCGGCCACCCGCTGGAGAAATACCGGGAGAAGCTGGAAGACTTCAGCGCAAAGACCACAGAAGTCCTTAACGCGATGACAACAAGCTTGGGGCGCGATGAAGTAATTACCACCGCCGGCATGGTTACAAACCTGCGGGTGCTGAAATCTCGGAAGGGCGACCTCTACGCACAGGCTGTTCTGGAAGATATGACGGGAACTATTGAGGCCATTGTCTTCCCCGAGGCATATAAAAAGCTTCAGGCGCTCTTAAAGCAGGAAATTCCCATGCTGGTCAAAGCCGGCGTGCGCGTTGAAGAGGGCGCTAATCCCAAGATCACCATCAGCCATCTGGAGCCGCTGGAAGAGGCCAAGCCCAGGCTGCCGCGCTCCATCCGCATCCGAGTGCCGCTGGAAACCGCCACAGCAGCTACCGTAGATGCGTTGCACGCGATCTGCCATGAGCGAAAAGGCGAGGCCAAGGTATTGTTTGATGTGGAACGCGCCGGCGACTTCATGGTCGTGATGGAAGCGGACGGATATAATATTTGTCCAGACCGCAGTTTTATTGCGCGCGTTGAAGAGCTGTGCGGACGGGGCAGCGTCAGAATCATTGATTGACCTCACCACAGCCAGCAAGTAACACCCAGGAGCTTTCTTGGATCCAGCCGTAAAAGCGCAAAGGCAGTTAGAAGTGATCGAGCAGCAGGTGGCGCAGTTGGCTGCGCGCGCCAGTGCCGATCAGGAAGCTCGCCTGCAACTCAAGCATCTGCAGCACCAGATTGATTTCCTGCGCGAACAGATCCGCCTGCACATCAATGCCTGGCAGAAGACGGAGTTGGCGCGCCATGCCCAGCGGCCGTTCACACTTGATTATGTAGAACGCCTGTTCACCGACTGGAGTGAGATTCACGGTGACCGCGGTTTTGGCGACGACCCCGCCATCATCTGCGGCATGGCGAAGTACAAAGGCGACAACGTGATGGTGGTGGGCCACCAGAAAGGCCGGGATACCAAGCAGCGCGTCTATCGCAATTTTGGCCAGGCCAATCCGGAAGGCTACCGCAAAGCTCTGCGCTGTATGAAGCTGGCGGAAAAATTCGGCCGCCCGATCTTCACCTTTGTCGATACGCCCGGCGCATTTCCAGGACTTGGAGCGGAGGAGCGCGGCCAGGCTGAAGCAATCGCGCGGAATCTGCGCGAGATGGCGCGGATTGAAGTTCCCATCATTACCACCATCACGGGCGAAGGTGGCAGCGGCGGCGCGCTGGCCATCGCCGTGTCAGACCGCGTCTTTATGATGGAAAATTCGGTTTACTCAGTGATCTCGCCTGAAGGCTGCGCCTCCATCATGTGGCGCGACGCTTCCAAAAAAGAGATTGCCGCACAAGCGCTGCGCATCACCGCCCCCGATCTCAAAGAGCTCGAGATCATTGATGAAATCATTCCCGAGCCTGACGGCGGCGCGCACCTTGACCATGATGGCGCAGCCGCTAAAGTGGATGAAGTCCTTGCCAGGCACTATAACGCCCTGAAACAGCAGCCGGTGCAGACGCTCCTTGATGGCCGCTACAACAAATTTCGCCAGATGGCACGGTTTTTCACGGAATAACCTTGCCAGCTCCCGGAACCATCATTGCGCATGCGCCCTGCCGGGTTGATCTGGCTGGCGGCACACTCGATCTCTGGCCGCTCTATCTTTTTCATCACGGCGCAGTCACTGTGAATTTTGCTGTCAACGTTCTTACGCGCTGCCGTGTAAGCCGCCTGCCGGAAAAGAAGATCAAATTCAAATCGATTGATACCAGGATAGAAGAAGAATTTTCCAGCTTTGAGCAGCTTTGCTCGGCCAGAAAGTTCAAGCACCCGCTCGCCGCTTATCTTGCCCGGTTCTTTGCGCCTGAAGGTGGCTTTGAACTCGAGACCAACTCTGAATCGCCCGCTGGAGCTGGTATTTCTGGTTCTTCTGCGCTCATGGTCGCCACCACGGCCGCGCTGGCGAAGTACACAGGCCGGAAGCTCGACCGCGAACAGATCCGAGTGATTGCCCAGAATGTGGAAGCGCAGCTCATCAGGGTCCCAACCGGCTGCCAGGATTATTATCCAGCGCTCTATGGCGGCGTGAGCGCAATTCACCTTGATCCAGATGGCATTCACCACACCGCCGTTCGCGTAGCGGCGGAGGAGCTCGATCGCCGTTTTATTCTCGTCTATACCGGAGCGCCGCGTAAATCGGGTATCAATAATTGGGAAGTATTTAAAGGCCATATTGATGGCAACAAGAAAATCTTCCACAACTTTGAGCGAATCGGTGAGATTGCGCGGGCCATGCACCACGCACTCTCTCTGGCTGACTGGAAGCAGGTAGCCAGGCTGCTGCGTGAAGAATGGAAGCTGCGCAAAACTAACGCTCCCCGCATTACTACGCCAATGATTGAAAAGCTGGTTACCGTTGCCATGCGGCAAGGCGCGTTGGCAGCTAAGGTCTGCGGGGCCGGTGGTGGCGGCTGCGTGGTCTTTCTGACAGAGCCTGAAAATCGCGACCACATCTCTGCCGCTATCCGCAGTTATGGCGGACAGGTCTTACCTGCCACGGTCGCCCAGGACGGCCTTTCCGTCAGCGGACGCAATCTCGGTGCGGAATGACATACCCTCTTTTATTGCACTCCGGCATCTAAGTAATCGGCGCTAAATGGCAAGTAGCTGCTAAATATGTTGAAAATTCGGGCAATTTAGCGAATCATTATTAAAGAGTCAGTCACAGGTGGCCCCATGTTACGCCGTGCTGCATATATCTTTTCCCTGGTTTTAAGCGCCTACTGTTTGGCTGGCGGACAGTCCTCGCCCGTCACGGTGAATCCCACTCGGGCCATTGATGCTTCACCGATGAAGCCGCCACAACCTGCGCCCGAGCCGGCCGGGACCATTCATCTTAAGCCTTCTGATCTGGATAGCCGTCCCGCCCTGAACGATGGCACCAAGATGCAATTGATCCGCATTATGGACGCCGAGTTCGCTCACGTGCGCAAATTTTTTCCTGTGGGCGATAAGAGCCTTGTGATCGGCCCTGACGGCCTGATCAAGCCCGGCGATGATGTTCTCTTCAGAATGGCGCAAAGCTACGGCGCAGCGGCCAAAATTGGCGACCGCGTGCAGATCACCAATATCGTCTTCCATGAGAAGTCGATTTATCTGGAGATCAACGGCGGCCCCAAGAAGAAAACAAAGTGGTACCAGCATATCCAGATTTCCGGCATGGGCGGCAGCACCGGCGGAGTAGATCCCAATCAGGCGCAGCCAACCGGCGCTGGGATGACCGTAGAATTTAAGAAACACATTCCGGAGATGACCGGGGCTGAGCTGAAGCAGATACTGGGGCCCGTGTTGGACTTTTCCGTCAAAACGGCGTCTGAGGTCTTTGTAGATACGCTTCCGCCAAAGATCAGGCAAGCGGTCAAGAACCACGAAGTGCTCGTTGGAATGAACCGTGACATGGTGGTAATGGCGAAAGACCGTCCACAGCAGAAAGTCCGCGAGAAAGATGAAAAAGGCCACGAGTATGAAGAATGGATTTATGGCGCTGCACCGCAGGATGTCGTCTTCGTGCGCTTCGTGGGCGATGAAGTTGTCCAGGTAAAAATCGCCAAGGTCGGTGGCGAGATGGTCGTCAAGACCCAAAAAGAAGTGGATGTAAAAGATGGAGTGCCCACGCTGGCCTCTCTCAAGTCGAGTGATTCTCCTCAGGACGTTAAGGCCGCACCACAGGACGGGCAGCAGCAACCCGTGCACAAGCCAACGCTGAAGCGGCCGGACGAACAGCCAGATCCCGCGGTGCAGCAGCGCAGTGGCACTTCGTCTGCGCCGTTGCCGCCATCACAAGATGAGCCACAGTGGGGCACGCACGGCAAGCCGCCTGACGATAATAAGCAAGCGCCACCGCAGGACCAACCCAAGCCTCCGCTCTAAAGGCGGTTCGTACATCTTATCGGTTCATAGCTATCGCGATGAGCGTCTGCCTAAAGGCCCGTGCCCCGGCGCGCCGGGACGCTAGACGCTGCTACTTGCAGTGGCCAGTTTCTAACTGACCACTGCCCGGTTTAAACTAAAGGTGTGAAGATTGCTCTCGGGCAGATTAACCCCACCATTGGCGATTTCAGCGGAAACTCCAGAAAGATCATAGAATGTGCTCACCGAGCCCGCTCTCTGGGCGCGGGGATGGTCCTTTTTCCTGAGCTTGCGGTTTGCGGATACCCCCCGCGCGACCTATTGGAGAAGCCCGCCTTTGTTGCCCGCAATCAGGAAGTCGTGAACGAAATAGCCCAGGCTGCGCCTGATATCACGATCATCTGTGGCTTCGTGTCTCCTGCAAAAGTGGAAACCGGAAAGTCCGTGATGAACTCGGCGGCGGTGCTGCGCAGCGGCGCGGTGCAGTTTGTGCAATCCAAGATGCTGCTCCCCACTTATGACGTTTTTGACGAGCTGCGCTACTTCGATCCGGCTGAGTCGCAAAAGCTCTTTCAGATCGGCGGCAAGCAGGCTGCGCTCACCATTTGCGAAGATGCCTGGAACGATAAGCACTTCTGGCATCGCAGACTTTATCGTGTTGACCCTGTAGAGGAGCTGCTCCATGCAGGAGGAAATCTGGTGCTCAACATCTCAGCCTCTCCATTTCATGTGGGCAAGCGTGAGCTGCGCCGGCAAATGCTGGCCACCATCGCGCGTGACAACAAAGTCCCGGTTGTTTTCGTTAACCAGGTTGGCGGCAATGACAGCCTTATTTTTGACGGATCAAGCATGGTCATCGCGCCGGATGGCAGCATTGTTGCCCAGGCAAAATCATTCGAAGAAGACCTGATCGTCTTCGATACCGAAAGCGGCGAGGGTGACATGCACCAGGAGACAGAGCCCGGTATTCCGAGTGCCTATGCTGCGCTGGTGCTGGGTACGCGGGATTACGTGCGCAAATGCGGCTTTCGCAAAGCCATTCTGGGTTTAAGCGGAGGCATTGACTCCGCGCTCACGGCCGCCATTGCCGTGGACGCACTGGGTAAAGAGAATGTCACGGGCTTCGCCATGCCCAGCCAGTATTCTTCTGAGCACAGCATCAAAGACGCGCGTGAGCTGGCCTGCAAGCTGGGTATCCGCTTTGAAGTCATCGCGATCGGAGAAATTTTTGATGTTTACCGCAAGGCGCTGGCGCCCGTCTTCTCCGGGCTGCCGGAAAACGTAGCCGAAGAAAATATTCAATCGCGTATCCGCGGCAACATTCTCATGGCCATGTCCAACAAGTTTGGGGAACTGGTTCTCACCACGGGAAACAAATCAGAGCTGGGCGTCGGCTACTGCACGCTTTATGGAGATATGGTTGGCGGGCTCGGCGTGATCTCTGATGTCCCAAAGACCATGGTATACAGCTTGAGCCGGTATGTGAACTCCATTAAACCGGTGATTCCTCAGTCCACCATTGATAAGCCGCCTTCTGCAGAGCTGCGGCCCGGACAAAAAGACTCTGATACACTGCCCTCATACGAAATTCTGGACAATATCCTGGAAGATTACGTGGAAGATTACCGCACCGCGGAGCAGATTGCCTCGGAGCGCGGTTATGATGTCCAGCTGGTGCGCGATGTGATCCGCATGATCGAACGCAGCGAGTACAAGCGCCAGCAGGCAGCCCCGGGACTCAAAATTACTCCCAAAGCATTTGGCTTTGGACGCCGTTTTCCAATTGCCCAAAAATCGGAAGTCTAAAAGATGACAAAATTAAAAACTTGCGCCGTCCTAAGTTTCTTCATCCTGCTTGTTTATTCACTGACTGCCGCACAGAACTCCTCAACAAAGCAGCCGGGCACTCGTCGCCCGCTTAGTCCTCAAGCCAAGGCCCAGATCGAGAAAGATTCAGCCGCTAACTCCGCTCTGCCGAGCAAAGAAGATGTGGACGCTTACATGAAGCGGAGCTTTGGCTATGATTCCGGTGTGAGCTGGGAGGTTCTGGATATCAAGTCATCACCGGTGCCGGGAGTTGCCGAGATCATCGTGCAAGTCAACAAAGGCGAACCCTATCATCTCTTCTATTCCTCAACCGCTCAGATAGCCTTTGTGGGGCAAACCATTCCATTTGGTCCTAACCCTTATGCAGGAGCTCGTGCCAAGTTGCAGGGCGCGTTTGGACCCAGCCGTGGCGGCGCCAATCCGCCGATCCAGATTGTTGAATTCAGCGATCTGCAGTGTCCTCACTGCAAGGCTTCCCAGCCAATCGTAGAAAAGCTGGAAGGCGATTTTCCTCAGGTGCGTTTTGTCTTCCAGCAGTTCCCGTTGCCAGCCTCACTCCATCCCTGGGCGATGAAAGCAGCTCAATACGCTGACTGCGCGGGCCAGATGAACAAAGATAATTTTTGGAAATATGTGGACAGCATCTTTGAAAATCAGGGCGGAATCGCGCTGGCCACCGCAGATGACAAGCTAAAAGAGCTTGCGACAGCCGCCGGTTACGATGCGCAAAAAATCTCCGCTTGCGCTGCTTCTCCTGAAACCGATGCGCGAATCAAGAAATCTTTGGACCTGGGGCAATCTCTAAACGTCAACCAGACACCCACGGTGTTCATCAATGGCCGCACGGTTTTAGGATTGTCCGGGATCCCGTATGACAATCTGAAGAAACTTGTGCAGTTCGAAATCGATCACGCGGGAAAGTAATTCTTAACCACTGATTTGCACGGATGGCGCTGATAAAAGGCACTAATAGAAAGGGCTTTCTCCAAATCAGTGAAGATCAGTGGTTAGATTTTTACGGCGTGACGTTCCAGAAAACGCTGCTGCCTTTGTCGCGAAAAGGCTTACGCACCACGTGCGGCGTTATGACAATCAGCACTTCATTATGGGTGTGCTCTTTGGAGTAGTTGCTCAGAATCGCCTGGGCACCCGGGACCTGGCTCAATAAAGGCAGCCCACGGACGGAGCGCACCTCCTGCTCTGTAATCGCGCCCATGATCACGGAAGGCTCTCCGTCTCCAATAGTAATCGTTCCCTTGTAGCCGCGCGTAGTAATGTCAGGAATGCTGTTGAACTGCTGCGTGCCCAGCCCCTGAATCGCCATGTCAAGTACCAGCGTGACGTCCCCGTTGGAATGATAATGCGGCGTGGTTTTCAAGGTGATGCCCAGGTCCACGTAGGTAAACTGCGGAGTGTTTCCTATCTGCGCCTGGCCGCGGCTGCTGAATGCAACATTAGTGAACGTGCTGTTTACCACGGGAAAGCGCGTGCCCACCTGGAACATTGCGGCCTCGCCATCGGTGGCGCGCAGTGTCATGTGTTCCAGGCTTGAACTCTGAGAATCGTTAAGAGATGCCGTAGCCCCGATGTTCTTAGGAAGAGCAATTCCGGTCAGTCCGAACAAGCCTTTCCCGAAGAAAATAAACGGGGCGAGCAAAGGCGAGCTTTGAAGATTTGAAAGTGAGCCCGCAGGAATTTTGCTTACATCAATCGTCCCGGTCTTGTTGAGTTGATCAATCACAGACTGTGCGTCCGATCCCAGGACGCGGCGGATCTCTGAAGGAATGTTGAACACCTGGAAATCTGTAGGCAGGTCCAGCCCCATGTTGCGCAGCTTGTCGGTGTCGATCTCAAATTCCTTCACATCGATGACCAGCTCAGGTTTTGCGTCCATCAGGTTATCAAGCAAGCTGCTGGCGGCTTCCACCTGTTCCCGGGGCGCGCGGACCGTGATGGTGTTTTTCCCGGGCTGAACGCTCACCAGCTTCATATCGAAGATGGTGCGCATCACGTTGACCAGATCGTTCAAATCGGTCTGCGCCGTCACGTTGCCAACGTAAAATGTCCGCAGCGCCATGCGCTCATATTGCCGGCGCATCTCCTGGGTGTCATTAGCAATGATGGCCTCACTGCCTGAAACCGGCGCCCAAAAAGTTTTCGTCATCTTTCCCAGCAGGTCCATCGCCGTGTAAAAGTCCACGTTATCAAGATCAAAGTGGACCATCCGGGTATTCACGCCCTGATCAAACTGCATGGAGATGCCAAAGGCAGCCCCAATCGCGGTGTAAATCTGCTTGGTGTCACTTTGCAGGTGAAAGTTTTTTTTGCCGGCAGCAGGGCGCAAGTTGATCTGGTCAACTGAAGCCAGCAATTGGAGAACGCGCCGGTGCTCCGGGTCAGGATCAGGCGGAGCTACGTCATGCAAACGCTGTGCAGCAAACTGGTTTTGCGGATCAATCCCCAGAGCGACCTCAAACTGCTTCGACGCGCCGGATGCGTCGCCGATCTCCGCCAGCCGGTTTCCCTCTTCCATGTGCGTCCCAACCAACTGTTGGCGCAGCATCTCTGCCAGCATGAGATATTCCATGTTTCCGGGATAAAGCTCCGTGGCCCGAGTTACGGCCAGCAGGGCATCCTCAGTCTTGCCCTTTTTCCGGAACTCCAGCGCATTTTTAAATTCTTTTTCCGCTGCTTTCCGGTCGTGCTTTGATACGGCGGGCCTGGACGTATCCGCAGCTGCACAGGCCAGGCAGAAAAGTAGCGAGAAAATGGCGAAGCAGATCTTCATTCGGGAACACTTATTCTACAGCTAGTCAGAACGATTTCTGGGGAGATTCTTGCAGGCTGTTACCGGGGTAATCGGTCGATTTCAGAAAATGACCGATTACCCGTATCAGCGTCTAGCGATTCTCCAAAATCGCGGGCTTTTAGGCAGACGTCATCGCATAGCGATGAGTTTCTCTTAAACGGAACCGTCCCCATGAACAGGTTTTACAGGTGTTTAAATTAGTAGTGCTAAGAGATCATCGGCACAGGCAAAGCAGGCGTCCGGATCGCAAGCCATGAGATCGGGAAAATGGAATATACCCGTTGCCAGCGCAATTACCGGCACTCCAACGGCCCTGGCGGCCTCAATGTCGGAAGGAGTATCTCCCACAACCGTGACTTTTGCGTGGTGGCCAAGGTGTTGTCGGGCCAAGTCTATGCCGTGCTGAAAAATTTCAGCTCGCGACTCAAGCGGAAAAGAGAACGAGCCAAAGGCAAAATGCTGCCTTAACCCTGCTTTTTCCAGTTTGAGCCAGCCCACGGGCCCAAGATTTCCTGAAGCTGCACCCAGCAGCTTGCCCCGAGAGCGCAGGTAGGCAATCAACTCCGGAATGGAAGGGCAAAGCTCAGGGCGCAATTGCTCGCGGTTGCGTTCGACTTCAGCACACATGTGCTCCACAATCTGCGTCATCGTGCGGCTGATGTCAGCATTTTTTACCCCGGCCTTCTGCAACGCTGCGCGAAGAATGCCGGGATCGGTATTACCGTGGACCAAAATGCCTTCCATGCTCATCTCAGCGCCCAGAATGGCGCGCGCTGCATTCAGAAAGGCAAAGTAATGGACAGCGTCGCGGCTCTTGAGGAGCGTGCCATCAATATCGAAGAGGTAAGCGTCTGAAGTGTCCCACTGGAACCCAGGGCGGACGAATACCTTCTGGCTGGCGGAAGATGGCACCAGAGTTTTCACCTTGCATTGGATTCAGAATGCGGCAGCCGGGGCTGCCGCCGAGTTTAACGGACGAGCTTTTGCTTTTCGAGCGGAAGCGTGGGTCTTTCACTGCGTACAGGACGGCGGCCGCCATCCCGCAGCTGGCGTACATCCAGTTTCAGCTCAGCAATCGTGCGGCTCAGAGTATTGCGGTGCATGCCGAGCTCACGTGCGGCTTTGCATTGGTTGCCGCGGTTTTGCTGCAGAACATTCATGATGAAGCGCTTTTTGAACTCACGTACGGCCTCAGAGTAAAGAATGCCGCTGCTATACATTTGCGCTACGAGTCCTTCAAGCTGGTCCTTCACGAGATCTCCCTCTCTTTCCAGATGCGCCCTTTAATCTTTTGTTTACTTGTTTTTAGTTCCCGGGCTCGTTCCGCTTCGCAGTTTGGTGATTCCCTCACGAAACTTCTGGCGAACATCAGACGGCGTGAGCCAGCTTGCGCCCCGTCCAGCTAACTGAAAGTACCCCGCTAATTGCGATCCAGCGAGCTCTTCTGAATCCGGCGCAAACGCTGTAAGCGCCAGCAATCCCGCGGTCACAATCACCATTCCACGAACAAACCCAAATGCTGCCCCCAGAACCCGGTCCACTGATCGGAGCCCTGCTTCGTGAACCATCCAACGGGTGATGCGGGCAATGGCCCCTGCCAGCAAAATTACCGATACAAAAATCGTCAGAAACCCCGCCAAGTCGGCAAATGCCGGTAGTTTGACGTACTTCACAAACCACGGCGCAAGCTTGCTGTAACCCCACGAGGCCAGCAGGAATCCCAGCACTGCCCCTGCCAGGCAGATAATTTCGAAGAAAAATCCCTGCGCTGCTGCCAGCAACGCTGAAAACAGAAGGATCACCAGAATGATCCAGTCCAGCGCATTCATTCCGGGTTAGCCCGTAGGCAACTCACGCCCGGCCAGCACCTTGTACGCCTGGATATATTTCTCGCTGGTCTTCTGCGCTACCTCGTCAGGCAAAGCGGGTGCGGGCGGTTGCTTGTTCCACTTGATCGCTTCCAGATAGTCGCGAACAAACTGCTTGTCAAACGATTCCTGCGCTTTTCCTGGCTGATACTTGTCAGCCGGCCAGAAGCGCGAAGAATCAGGGGTGAGGACCTCATCCGCCAAAATGATGCCCTGCTCCGTCTGTCCAAATTCAAACTTGGTATCGGCGATGATGATGCCGCGGCCGGCAGCGTAATCAGCAGCCTTCTGATAAATATTTAACGTTAAATCGCGCAGCTTCTCTGCAAGCTCTTTTCCGGTGCGCTTAACCATCTCTTCAAATGAGATATTTTCGTCATGCCCGGTGAGCGCCTTGGTGGCGGGAGTGAAGATTGGCTCCGGCAGCTTGTCTGATTCCTTGAGTCCTGCAGGCAGCTTGATGCCGCAGACCGCGCCCGTCTGCTGGTATTCCTTCCAGCCCGAGCCGGAAAGATAGCCGCGCGCGACACACTCAATGTCAATCATCTGCGCTTTGGTCACGAGCATGGAGCGGCCGCGAAGATCGTCGGCATATTTCTGTAGTGCCGCGGGATAATCCTGAACTCGCGCCGTGACAAGGTGGTTTTTCACCGTGCCTTTAAGAAAGTCAAACCAGAAAAGAGACAGCTGCGTGAGCACACGGCCCTTTTCCGGAATACCTGTTGCGAGAACGTAATCAAACGCGGAGATCCGGTCTGTAGCCACAAACAGCAGATGGCCGTTCAGGCTGTAAAGATCGCGGACTTTACCGCGGGCATGGAGTGTAAGCTCTGGGAAGTTCGTTTGTAGAAGAATTCGGTTTTGCATTGCTTGGCTAGTCATGACTGAATACTGTGGGCGAGGGTGTATTCTAGCCGCTCAACTTTTTTTGTCAACCTCAGAAAAAGCGTTTTTTTGCGCCAAAATTTTTCCTCTGTGCAAAATTCAGTTCGCAAAATGCACAAGTGAGAAAAGCCGCGTAGAATGCGGATAAAACCGCATTGATTTCTGATACAGTTTGTAGTACCGGTTTACTAGAAACTAAATTCAGCTCGCAAAAATTTTTTTTGCAACGGGAAAATTCAGTTGTCGGCAAAACATGAGAGCTGCTCTGTTACTGACGAATCTCCACTCGCGTTCCTACCGGAACCAGCTTCCAGATTTCTTCTATCTCCGCAGTGGTCACAGCGACGCATCCGTCTGTCCAGTCCACCTTGCGGTGCAGGGCTCCAAGATAAGCGAACGCCGGCGGCAATCCATGGATCATGATGGCGCCGCCGGGACTTGCTCCGAGTTTGCGAGCCCGCTCGCGATCATCCGCATCTGGATATGAGATGTGCAGCGAGAGATGAAACTGGCTCTGCGGATTCCTGGAGTCAATCACGTAATTACCTTCAGACGTCTTGTGGTCGCCTTCAATGCGCTTGGGGCCAACGGGAACTCCTCCCAGAGCTACCTTGTAGGTCTTAAGAGCCTTTTCGCCGCTGACCAGAGTCATGGTTCGCGTGGACTTGATGATGACAATCTTGTCCGCCTGTGGCTGGTTAGCTGCAAAAGCAAACATTGGCAGCAGGACCAGCGCTGCCAGTGCTCAAAAGCTGCGATACATGAAGTTTAAGCAGAAGCCCGCTGCGCTGCGTCTTCCGTCCCGAATTTGACCGAAACAATCTTCGAGACGCCCGGCTCCTGCATGGTGACGCCATACATCACCGGCGCAACACTCATGGTCTTCTTGCTGTGCGTGATGATGATGAACTGCGTCTGCACGGACATTTCCTTGACCAGTTCGGTGAAGCGCCCGACGTTGGCTTCATCAAGTGGAGCATCCACCTCGTCCAGGATGCAGAACGGGCTCGGCTGATACTGGAAGATCCCGACCAGCAGCGATAGCGCAGTCAGTGCCTTCTCACCGCCGGAAAGCAGCAGCACGTTCTGCAGCTTCTTGCCCGGAGGCGACGCCACCACATCAATGCCGCTTTCTGCAGTGTTTGCTTCGTCTGTCAGGCGCATGAACGCCTGGCCCCCGCCAAAGAGCTTGCGGAAGGTGAACTGGAAGTTCTCATTGATGCGTTCAAACGCCTCATGGAACTTCTGCCGCGAGAACTCGTCAATCTCCTTGATCGTTGCCTGCGTATTTTCGATCGACTCAAGCAAGTCTTTCCGCTGGGTCTCCAGGAACTGGTGGCGCTGCTCGGTTTCTTTGAACTCTTCCAAAGCCATCATGTTGACCGGGCCCATGTTGTCAAGCTTCGTCCGCATCTCGCGATAGGCGGTTTCTTCAATCGAAAGCTGCTCGCCTTCAACCAGTGGAATTTCCTGATTCGCGCGCAGCTCATCCGCAGTAATGCCCAGCTCGTTCAGGCAGGACTCAGCCATGTGCCCCAGATCAGACTGAAGCTTGGCCAGCTGTGTGCCAAGTTCGCTCTTGCGCTCGCGGGCCGCGTCCAGCGCAGCGCGGGCAGCTTTCAGCTCCTGGTCAATTTCAGCGATCCTCGCGCGCACCTGCTCGGACTCATGCTGCAACTGCATGCGCGCGGCTTCCGCTGCCGCCTTTTCTGTGGCCAGCGCTTCAAGACGCCCAGCGATCTGCAGGTTCTCCGCCTCGCGCTGCGCTTTTTCCGCAGCTGCTGACTGAATCTGGCTCTGCAGTGACTCCACGCGCTTACCGGCTTCGGCAGACATGGTTTCAATCCGCTCCAGCGCGGAAGCGGCCGTCCTGCGCCGCTCTTCAACCACTGCGAGCCGTGCCGCTGCTTCAGAAGCGTGCTGGGCGGCTTCATCGCGCGCGGTGCGCAGCGAAATCAGCCGCTGCTGGGCAATCTTCATCTCATCTTCCATCGCCAGCCGTTTCTGCTCCAGAGCTTCTGCCTGCTCCCGCTTTTCACTCAGAACATTTTCTTTCTCATTGCGCGCAGAACGAGTGCGCTCAAACTCCAGCCGATAGGTATTCAGCCGCTGCTCAGTCCGCGCCAGCTCGCTTTCCATCTGTTTGAGAGCGTGGCTGGAGGTCAGCGCCTGCTTCTCCGCCTCGCGGCGTTCTTCTTCCAGAGTGCTGAGCAGCTTGCTTAGCTCTTTCAGTTCACGGTCCAATGTCTGGACAGCATTCTCTTCATTCTGAATGGCAGCTTCCAGATCAGAGGCCAGCTTTACCAGATCGCGCAACTCACGCTTGAGCGAGAGCGGGCCTTCAGTGCGCTGCTTGCCGCCGGTGACGGTCACGTTGTGGAAACATTCGCCCGTTGCGGAGAGGAAGTACGCATCAGGATTTTCCAGCGCCAAGTTGCGGGCGATGCTTGCATCCGGCGCAATGTAGCCATTGCCCAGCTTGGGCAGCACCACTTCCAGCGATCGCCCAAAGCCATTCAGCACGCGGATGCAGTGCTTGAGCGGTACAAGGTCCTGCTGCTGCGCTGCGGCGCCCGGAGGCGGCGCGTCATTTACGGCAAAAGAGAAGCGGGCTTGCGCATCTTCAGGATGCACTAAAAAGGTCGCGCGGCCATCCACATCGGTTTGCAGCAGCCGCATGCCCTCATTAGCGGAGTCCCACGACTTCACCACCACAAAGTTCAGTTCATCGCGCAGGAACTCTTCCACCACGCTCTCATAACGGTTTTCAACCTCAAGAAAGTCAGCCAGCACGCCGGCTGGGGTAAAACCCTTGCGGATAGCGCCAGACTGGAACAGCCGCTTCACCGATTCAGTGGAGTACCCGTGCTCATTGATAACTGACTCAAGCGAGCTCTTTTTGCCGATCGTGGTTGCGTACTCTGCGCGAATCCTGTCCAGGTTGCGCTTGCGCTCTTCTTCCTCGCGGCGCTTGCTGTCAATCTGTCCGCGGACGTCTTGAATGCGAGCACCCAGCGCACTCACAGTCTGCGTGATCGATTCAAATTCAAAGGCAATTTGCCCGCGCTTTCCGCCAAAGCTCTCGATATCAAGCTGCGCGGCTGCGGTCTCGCGCTCCAGTCGTTGCGATTCGCGCTCCAGCGACGTGATGTGCTCCTCCGCCTGCGTAATCTGGTTGCGAACCTGCGAGGCCGAAGACATTACCTCCATCACGCTTTGTCGGCGCGCCTCCTGCTGGCGCTCAACATCGGAGAGGGCAATGGCAGCTTCCTGTGAAGCCTGCTGCAAAGACTGCCATTCATGCTGGGCTGAAGCCACTTCAGAAGCGGCAGACTCAACAAATCGCCGATTGGTCTGCACCTCTTCCACCAGTGAAATCAGTTGCGTCTGGGCCCGTTCGAGCTCAGCGCAGGCTGCGGCAGACCGCGCTTCTAATTCCGCGCAGCGCTCCTCATTTGCGCCACGACGGGAATTGGCGCGCTCAGTTTCGACGGCGAGCGCATTCAGCGTCTGGTTGTTGTGCGCGATCTCATTCTCGATGGCATAGCCGCGCTGTGTGCGTTCCGTGTGCTCCGTTTCCTTTGCGGTGACATTCTCAGAGTGGCCGCGGATCTCTTCGCCGATCGCCTCCAGCGAAGTATTCAATCCGGTTTCTTCGCGGCCCATCTGGGCGAATTTGCTGGCCAGCACTACGCGGAGCTTCTCTCTCATCTCGTCGCGCAGGCGAGCGTAGCGCTCAGCCTTGGCGGCCTGGCGCTTGAGCGAGTTCATCTGCTTGGTGACTTCGTCAAAGATGTCATTGATGCGCGCCAGGTTCAGCCGTGACTGTTCCAGCCTCGCCTCAGCCAGCCGCTTCTTGGTCTTAAATTTGGTGATCCCGGCGGCCTCTTCAATGATGGCGCGGCGATCATAAGGCTTGCTGCTGAGGATCTGCCCAATGCGGCCCTGTTCGATGATGGCGTATGACTCCGGCCCCAGGCCGGTACCCATAAAGATGTCCTGGATATCACGCAGGCGGCAGAGCTTGCCATTGAGCAGGTATTCGCTCTCGCCCGTGCGGAACAGGCGGCGCGTGACCATGATCTCGCCCTTGGCGTAAACCGTGGGCTTGAACTTACGCCGGCGGATCTTGAGCACCACGGGATTCGCGGCATTCTGCGCGGCCTCAGCATCAGGCTCGGCAGGGGATTGCTGATCGGCTGCCGGAGCAGCTGCATCCGTTTGCGCGATTTCGGGCGCAGTGTCAGACGCAACATCAGCCGCTTCGCCAACGTTATCTGCAGTGGAAGCCTCCTCGGCGACTTCTGCGGCATCGAGCGGCCCAGGCTGAACCTCAGCTACATGCGCGTCAGTGGCTTCGGCAGCAGCAGTGCGGACTGAAGCCTCATCCCAGTCATCTTCTCCGGGCATCTCGTCCTGAATGTCAATCTCAGGCTCGGCGCTGACCTGCCCTTCATAAACCTGAGGATCGATCAGCGTGAGAGAAACCTCCGCCATCCCGGTGGGCTTGCGGTCGCGCGTGCCGGCAAAGATCACATCTTCCATGCGAACGCCGCGCAGGCTCTTGGCGGACTGCTCGCCCAAGACCCATGAGATGGCGTCAGAGATGTTGGATTTTCCGCACCCGTTCGGCCCCACGACCGCGGCAATGCCTTCGCCATGGAACTTCAGCTCAGTGCGATCACAGAAGGACTTGAATCCGAGGATTTGCAGTTTTTTAAGTTTGAGCAACTTCCTACTCCTTCAGCATTGGCCAACGGTCGCACGGCTGTGGCTGGCAGGTGCGAATCTCTCATATTCAACTTCAGGGCCGTACCGGCTGGAGGCAGGGACCCGCGTTCCAGCTAATGTACCCAGAGAGTAACCGGGGGTCAAGAGCAAAGCCCACAATCTGTTGTGGATAACTGCTCCCAACCACAGGATGTCGCACTGCTAGTGCAGCTATTGGCCAAACTGCTCCTGTGAGGTGGTTATTTAGAGGCCGGAAGAAGGGTCAGAGCTGTACAGACTGTAGCGCTTTTGGTGCATTGAAGCAAGCAATTCAGGCGGGAATTGGTACAGCCGAACGCAGATAAAAGGACTAGGGGCGAGTAGTGCTGCCTCGCGCAGGGTTTATATCTGCATCTATCTGTTTTGCTATCCTGAATCACGCGTGTTTGGAGGTCTTTGTGTGCACAAGTCTGAAGGGATTGTCCGCAGCTATTCTTCTGGCCACTTTTCTTCTTATTACCGGATGTCCCACCCGCACCAGCATTGGAGATATCAACCGCGATCCTGGCCGCTTTGCCGGCAAGGAAGTCACCGTTGCCGGCCGGGTCTCTGATTCATTTGGCGCGTTAGGGAACGGTGTGTACCAGCTCGATGACGGAACCGGAAGCATGTGGGTCTTTAGCCAGAACTTCGGCGTGCCGGGAAGCGGAAGTAAAGTCGCGGTAACCGGACAAATTCAGCAGGGCTTCGCTTTCGGTGGACGCAGTTTTGGCGTCATCCTGCGCCAAACGCACGCGCGACACTAATTTCAAAATTCAACTTAGGATGGAGCGCAGGCGTCCCCGCCTGCGCATGCTGTCATTATCGAGTGTTGCGACGTCATCAATATTCGCCTTCTCTCTTTGCGAACATCGGGGCTTCCTGTAAGCTCACTTCCTTCCTGAATGCCGGCCCGCTGCGAGTGATCGCCATTACTCCGTAATTATTTCGCTTCAGTATGTTTATGAAAAAGTTTGCGCTGAACGTCGGGCCAGAATTCATCAACCAATCCGCCTACGCTTCCATAAGCCAGGGAAATGGCTGAACGGCTCATAGTTAGTCCGAACCCACGATCAGTTTTTGGGTAATAGACGTTTGCCAACCCGCCGGAAGAGAAGGCTCCCAGGACGTTCGACCAGTTGAATGATCTGCCTCCCTTGTCGGTGTGGCTGGTAAACTCCTGGGCGAAAGAGTAAAGAATGCGATGACGGATCGCACCCTCGCCCAGACGAAAATATCGCGGGTCTTCCTTGAAAAGCGTGGGATAGAAAAAATTGGCAAAAAAGTTACTGGAAACCTGGTCGGCGAGCGACGCACCGTATCGTTTCCCGTATCCTGCTGCGCCTTGTCCATAACCCGGAAATTCATTTTCCGCCTGGCTTAACCCCGCCTGTAAGCCTGCAGCTGCGTATTCGAAGGGATCAAACGATCCTTTTGCAAATAAATGGAATTTCTGGCCCGGCGTGAGGGGAGGAGCGTTGTGACGGCTCGTGACGCCAAACATCGGCGCTACACCAAGGATTCTCTGCGACTGCTCTTTCTTTTGTATCTCCTTTTCCTGCTCAGTGCTGGATGAAGATGGGGTAGGAGATGGGGCTGGCTGCTGAGCTTCTGCGGTGGGGGCTTGGGATGAAGCCGGCTTGGGTTGCTCTTGAGAATGACCGAATAACGGAATTAGTGCGATTAAAGCAAGACTCATCCGCGCAAATGAGGTCATCGCTACTCCTTGATTTTGTTGAGAATGAAGAATCTCTCAAATATTCTACAGAGCCCCGCATATCTTTTCAGTTCTGGGCCGCTGATTTCTTCATGCTGAGTGCAAGTGTAGCCGATGTTGATCCACCCACTTGCATCAATCACTTTCTTGCCGATGGTTGCTCAGCTTTGCAGCCGTTTAGAATGGCTGCTTGCTCAGCAAATCAGAATTCGACCGACTTTATGTTGTGCTGGTTTCCACGCGCAACCCGCTGAACATAGGCGCAGCGGCACGGGCCATGAGCAATTTCGGCTTTCTGCGTCTGCGGGTGGTGAATCCTTATGAGGCCTCTTTTCGCGAGGCACGTTCAGCCGTTGGCGCTGCGCCTCTGGTGGCAGATGCTGAAGAATACAAATCTGTCGAAGAGGCGGTGGCTGATTGCGGGTTGGTAGTGGGAACAACGGCGGCACAAAATCGCGAGCTGCATCAGCCTTTAAAGTTATTGCAAAATGCCGCATCGCTGATCCGCAAGCGGCTAAGGACAGCTCGGGTGGCGTTGCTCTTTGGCTCGGAAAAACGCGGTCTCTCTAACGCCGATCTCAGCTATTGCCACTGGGTTCTCCATATTCCCACGCGCGTAGAGCATGTTTCCATGAATCTGGGCCAGGCCGTGGCAGTCTGTCTCTACGAGTTGGCGCGAAGTAAGCCATCCGAGCCCAAGCCGAAGTCCGCCATAGCTGAACTCGAAGAAAACCAACCGGCAAATGCAGGAGAACTCGACCGCATCACCGCACTTCTTGTGGAATCCTTACAGGCCAGCGGCTATTTGAAGCAGCAATCGGTCATAAAAGAAGAAAAGATCCGCCGGATGGTCCGGCGGCTGAATCTCTCCGCTACCGATGCTGAGCTCTGGCAAGGCATGCTCCGGCAGCTTCTGTGGAAGCTGACTCGCGAAATCACAAAATAGATCCTCGAAAAACGCAGGGCTGTGACAATCTGTCTCCATGTGTGTCACAGCCTATGTGTCACAGTGTCACAGGTGAATGTGGATAATTTTAGCCACCTTTATTTTCAGCTACTTACGAGGGTATGCAAATGGTTTCAAGCTTGCAATATAGATAAGCAGACGGGAGCTAATGAGAGCGTGAGCTACAAATAAGGTGAGTAGCAAAATCGCTGTAGCAATGAGCTTTGCCTGAAGGAGAAGAGGGTGGCTGAGATAAAAGGACATGGTTCGGTGCGCGTTCCGGGGAAAGTGCCTCCAAGCCTATGCCTGCGCCCACATGTCCTTTTATCTCTTTTTTCTGCCTTGTTGTATGGCCCTATTCCCAAAGCCCTGACCTGGGCGTGCCGGCTGTAAGAACTTCCCAGAAATCTGAAATTGAGAGCTGTTCATGGCTAGCGCGATGACGTCTGTCTAAAAGACACGCGTCTGGCGGAACGCTAGACGCTGATACTGATCCATCACCATGTTCTGCGCAGCGGGTGCGCCTCTGTATTGAAGACCACCTTATTCAGATTAAGGGTTTCTCGCGGCGCGAACAGCAGATAGAGATATTTGAGCGTCTCCGCCAGAAAATAGCTTTCCATGCTGTCGCGTTTGGATTTTGTCCGCACGTCGCTCAGAGCCGCATATCCGGCATCGGTTTTGCAATAGCGCGCCAGCGACAGCAGAAAAGTGGAGGCCATTTCCTGATACCGCGGCTCCCTGGTGAAAAAGTGAAGATAATAGGCAGACTCAATGATCTCCGGGCGAAGCTGGTAGCCGGGCGACACGACTTTCATCGTGGAGTAATCGAGCACCTCCGGCTCAAGGCCGAACGTGGTCCACATCTTGTAAGAAGATTCCTGCAGACGGCGCGCTCGGTCCAGATCGCCAGACCGCGCCAGCACAGCGGGGAAGAAAGCATCCAGGGCGCCGTACTGGGTTGAAATGCGCTTGCCGGTATTCATGTCCACTTGGCCGTACCAGAGGCCTGACTTTGTATCGTCAGCCAAATACTTATTTACGGCTTTGACGCTGGTCTCCCACATCTTCTTGCAGTCCTTGTCGTCAAACAGGAGCCATGATTTCAGTAGATATTCGTAATAAGAATCTATGCCGCCGCTGATGTGGCTGGTGGTGTCAATCCATTTGCCAGTTTCAACATTGATTGTGGAACCGACCAACCCAAGCGCCGACCGCCGGCTGTAAAGCTCAACCAAAGCGCGTTTGGCTTTGTCATAGTAAATCGGCTTGCCGGAGAGCTTGCTGAGCGTTCCGAACTCCAGCAGAAGCGTGCCGATTTCTGCAGGGTTGCTCTCCGCGCCACGCGTCTTGCCAGTTTTCAAATTCACGAACATGTAGGGCATTCCCGTTGGCGAGTTGAAAACCGGGAGCAGCCGATTGCCAAGATTGTCTGCGAGATTGAGCAAGCGTTCGTCACCCGTGAGCTGGTAGCTGCTTAACAATCCGCCAAGCAGGCGAATAGTGACTTCAAAGTTCTTGACCTCAATATCCTGGTCGAATGAAAGATTTTGCGCAATATATTCGCGCGTCTTGTTGGCCTCATCCGTCAAGCCCATCAGGATCATCGTGTCCAGCGCGTCCACGGGAGTCATCAGCAGCGTGTGGCTGTACCAATCATGATGGCCCTTGCTCAGCGGCTTGAGCTCGTCATGTCCCCAGGCATTTTGCTTGTAGGCATTCCATGCGTACAGGAACTCTCCGCGGACCTGCAGTGCCATAGGGCCGGGCGAAGGAGCGGGCGGCGTTTGGGCGGAACTTGAAATTTGCGCGGCGAAAGCCACGCTCAACAAAGCAGCAATGCAGAATAATCTGCGCATGTGATGAGAATCTCCAGTAAGGCGTTGGAAATCGCATCTATGATATCGCAGAGAAAAACCGGATCGCGTAGAGTCCGCTGTTCGCTTGAGAGATTACCTCAGCGGAGCCGGCAATTCATCGAGCTTGTACCGGAGGGACTAAATGCCCGCTCCACCGGCTGAGGCAGCGAATTCTAGCTTTCCAACTGCGCATCCATGGTGATTTTTGCGTTAAGAAGTTTGGAAATCGGGCAGCCTTCTTTTGCATTTTTGGCAGCTTCTTCGAATTTGGCTTTGTCAGCGCCAGGAATTTTTACCTTCACCTGCAGGTGTGACGCGGTGACGGCAAATCCGGATTCAACTTTTTCCAGAGTAACGGTTGCGGTGGTGTCAATGGACTGCGCGGTCATGCCGGCATTGCCAAGCTGTGCCGAGAGGGCCATGCTGAAGCAGCCGGCGTGTGCGGCCGCGATCAGCTCCTCAGGATTTGTCCCCGGCTGCGATTCAAAACGTGTGGCGAAAGAATACGGCGTGTTCTTGAGAACTCCGCTGGGAGAAGTGAGCGTGCCTTTGCCATCCTTAAGACCGCCGCTCCAGTGTGCGCTTGCATTCCTTTGCATGAGTTGATTGCTCCTCAAAAATCAAAATCGAGATGCAGAAATTATACGGGGACTTCAGAGCTCGCGGGGGAAAGCCCTGACATACGGGCATTAGAGTTCGGCTCTTTGTACAATGTTCTGCAGCTTTCAAGAAGGAAGCCGTAATGTTTGAGCGATACACTGAAAAGGCCCGGCGTATTATCTTCTTTGCGCGGTACGAGGCCAGCCAGTTCGGTAGTCCTTATATTGAGACCGAGCACCTTCTGCTCGGGTTGCTGCGTGAGGACAAGGTGCTTACGCATCGATTTTTGCGCGGCCATGAGGCCGTGGAATCCATCCGCAAACAGATTGAAAATGCCAGTCCGCGCCGCGAGAAAGTTTCCACCTCGGTTGATCTGCCTTTAAGCAATGAAGGCAAGCGGGTGCTCGCCTATGCAGCGGAAGAGGCGGAACGGCTTGGACACAAGAACATTGGTCCTGAGCACCTCCTGCTGGGCATGTTGCGGGAAGAAAAGGCATTTGCGGCGCAACTGCTGAATGAGCAAGGAGTCAGGCTTTCCTTTGTCCGCGAAGCATTGGGCAGCCAGCCGAGTGAGCCTGAACATGCGCCCCGGCCTAAGGAACTGGGAATACTTGCAGACTTCAGCACGAACATCACCTGGATAGCGCAAGAAGGGACCCTTCCACCGCTGATTGGGCGGGAGAAGGAGATACAGCAGGCGCTGCAGATCCTGGGACGCTCCAGCAAAAACAATGTTGCGCTGGTAGGCGAGACGGGAGTAGGGAAGGGAACCATTGTGCACGGGCTGGCGCAACGGATTGTGGATGACATGGCTCCTGGGTTTGTTGGCAACAAGATGCTGGTTGCGATTGATCTCTCTATGGTGGTTACTGCTGCGCAGCATAGTGCACGATCCAAAGAGTTTCTGGCCGCGGTTACAGCGGAGATGATCAGATCAGGCGCTGGCACGCTTTATTTTTTTGATGAGCTGCATGCATTGCTTGCCTCTGGATCGCCGGAAGTTACGTTATTACTCAAGCCCGCGCTGCTCGGCGGCGCCGTGCGATGCATTGCTTCTGCCGCGCCGGAAGACTACCAGGCTGCGATCAGCAAAGCGCGCTGGCTGGAGAGCTGCTTTCTTCCGGTTGAGGTCGGGCCTGCGAATGAAGCAGAAGCTGTGGCGGTTCTTACGGGAATTAAAGGGCGCTTCGAAAAATTTCATTCGGTGAAGTACTCAGACGAAGCGATCATAGCCGCGGTGGCATACTCCCATCGCTGCCTGACAAGTGGGAGCCTGCCGGAAAAAGCCGTTGACTTGATGGATGACGCTGGGGCATACGCAAAGATGAAGTACGAAGGGAAGCTTCCGGCAGAGATCAAAGAGGCCATGAAGCGTATCAAGTTCATTGTGCACCGGATGGAAAGTGCGATTGCGAATCATGAATTTGAGAAGGCCCGTTTTTACTCTGACGAGGAGCGCCGCGAACGTGAAGCGCTGCAGGAGCTGCGAAGTAAGCACAACCTTGAGCAGGAGTCAGCTCGTTTAGTGTCAGAAGAAGACATTGTCGAGGCATTGTCGCGTTTGACCGGAATGACTGTGGCAGCGATTCGCGCAATGCCGGAGCCTGCTGAAGAACAGAAAGAACAGCCAAAGCGGCAACCCAAAAAGAAAAAATAATGAGCGGTCAGCGCTTTTGCGATAAGGAAAGCAAACGCAGCTCAATGCCTCTCTTGCCGATCTCAGCCTTTACCTCAGCCAGGGAACTCACAATGGCATCTGCTGATTTGAGTTCATGCTCAGGGTAGGTTGTTGTTAGGGCGATTACCTGCATTCCCGCAGCGTGCGCCGCTTGAACGCCTGCCGGCGTATCTTCAACCACCAGGCAATCGGCGGGCTTTGCGCCAAGCAATGCTGCGCCTTTAAGGTACGGCTCAGGTGAAGGTTTGCCTTCGCGGACATCATCAGCGGTGATGATGTGCTGGGGAACGGGAAGGCCGGCATATCCAAGCCGCGCAATCGCCAACGGACGCGTAGCGGAGGTCACGATCGCAAATCGCTCAGACGGAAAACACAGCAGGAGCTGTGACGCGCCCTCCAGAGCAGTAACGCCCTCTTTATCATCAATCTCCATCTGCTCGACTTGATCGTTTTCACGCTCGGCATTCATATGCGGCGCCACCGCGCGGATAGTTTCAACGCTGCGGCGTCCGTGAGCCTGTTCAACCACTGCATAGGGATCGAGTTGGTGCTCGATTGCCCACTTGCGCCAGACGCGCTCAACGGCGGGAGTGGAGTCAATGAGGACGCCATCCATATCCAGGAGAAGAGCTTGTGCGGTGAAGATCATGTTACAGAATAACAGGTAAAGAGGCGGCTCCTGATCGTTGAGCAGATAGGCAATGAAAGTCTGCTTTGCAGAACTTCACACATCATAGGTACAACCTGGGCTGTGTCTTTCGGCGTCTGGACTTCCAGACCTTGCGAGTAGCATAATTTTTTTGTTGTTCTAGATAAGGTGTTAGTACCGGCTGGTTCCAAGTTTGTTCAATCTTTGGATTGGAGAGTAGCTTGAAAAAAAATTTGTTGTACGTTGCGTCTTTTTGCCTGATTTGTTTCTTAGCAAGCACCGCTCATGCGCAGCAATTTGATTTATCTTTCGGTATGTCAGGCCTGACCGCACCATCCACTACTTCAACGGGAATACAGACGGTTGGCGGCGGAGCCTATTCGACGTTCGGCGTGGATTTTCTCTTCTATCACAACCTGGGTGTAGGATTTAACGCGGCATTCCGCAACCACCAGAATTTGTATCAGGGGTTCCAGCCTTTCCGGCCATTCTTTTACGATGTGGATGCAGTCTATGCGCCGCCGCTCGGAAAGCGCGCACAAGCTGAGCTCTCGGCGGGAATTGGGGCGGAGAGTGTGCGGTTCTATACCCCTTTTCTGACTTGCAGCACGTTCACCGGCTGCACGAACTTCGTCAGCAGCAATCATTTCCTCGGACAATTCGGCGCGGGACTGCGGTTCTATGTGACACGCACCATCTTTGTCCGGCCTGAGGCGCACGTATATCTGGTTCGCAACAACGTGGAATTCAGTGGCGCACGCGCGACGCGCTTCGGCGTTTCCATTGGTTATTCATTTAAGAATCAGGAATAAGAGTTCATTCCAAGCTGATGATTTCAAAAGGCCCATTTCAAGGAAGATGGGCCTTTCTTGAATTTCTTTTATCTACTCACATGAATGATGTTCCCAACAGTATGGATATTTCTTCTCTCAAACCCAACGAGGAGCAGCTTGGCGACATCTAACCCACTCAGGAGTTGAGTCAATGGCGACCCGGATATTGTTTGTCGATGACGAGGCCGGGATACGTGAGACGCTCAGGCCAATTTTAGAGCAACATGGATTTGAGGTGACCACGGCATCAACCGTCCCAGAAGCCCTGGAATTGCTGAATCATGCGCCGTATGACGTACTGCTCTCGGACTTGAACATCGGCCAGCCGGGAGACGGATTTACCGTTGTGAGCGCTATGCGGCGCGTCCAGCCTGAAGCCGCAACTTTCATACTTACTGGTTATCCTGATTTTGATACAGCGCTACAGGCGATCCGCAGCCAGGTGGACGATTACCTGCTTAAGCCAACTGATGTTCCCACACTGGTGCATACAATTCGAAGCCGGCTGGAGCACCGACTCCCCCAGCAGCCACAGAAGCCACTGAAGCGGGTATCAGAGCTCATCCAGGAGACCCTTGGTGAAATAACGCGGCAATGGCTGATCCTGGTGAAAGCTCATCCCGAGTTGAAGGCGATTCGCATGACCGATAAAGACAGGATCGATCATCTGCCTGATGTCATAGAAGAGCTGGCCAGCCGCGTAGAGCTTCAGTCAGAGGGAACGACCGACACAGGCAAGGCAGCGGCGGTGAAGCACGGTCAGTCCCGAGCCAACCAGGGCTATAGCATTCCCCTGATTGTGATTGAAATGCGGCTGCTGCAGCGCGTAATCTCTGCTGTTTTACAGCGCAACCTGATTCGCATGGATCTGAGCACCGTGATTCGCGACATGATGGAGGTAGGCGAGAGCCTGCACGAGCAGCTGGAATTTTCCATTCGCGGCTTCCAGCAGAGCTCGCGTGAAGCTGCGTGAGTTTATTTTTGTGATTTGATTTTAGCTTGCGGAATTGTGGGAAGGTGCCCGCGCTTATAAATCAGCATGGTGCGCGTGAATTCGATCACGACGCTGCCATCCTGCTTGTAGCCCGTTGTCCTGACTTTCACAATGCCGGCATTCGGCCGCGACCTGGATTCGCGCTTTTCCAGAACCTCACTTCTTGAATAAACCGTATCGCCTTCAAAAAGCGGATTAGGCAAACGTACTTCATCCCAGCCAAGGTTTGCCAATGCGTTCTGCGAAACATCCATTACTGACTGACCCGTAACGAGAGCGAGCGTAAAAGTGGAATCAACCAGTGGCTTGCCGAATTCAGTTTGTGCGCTGTAAACCGCGTCAAAATGGATTGGATTGGTGTTCTGCGTAAGCAACGTGAACCAGATATTGTCCGCAGCAATCACAGTGCGACCGAGCGGATGCTGATAGACGTCGCCGACCTCAAAGTCTTCATAAACCCGCCCTGTCCAACCTTGTTTCGCGGTCATCATTTTCTCCAACGTTAATAGGATCTCGGCAAGCCGAGTACATGCTCGGCGAGGTAAGCAAGGATCAGATTGGTTGAGACCGGCGCCACCTGGTAAAGCCGCGTCTCGCGGAACTTGCGCTCAATATCGTACTCTTCCGCGAAGCCGAAGCCGCCATGCGTCTGGACGGCAGCGTTGGCGGATTCCCAGGATGCATCTGCGGCGAGCAGCTTGGCCATGTTGGCCTGCGCGCCGCAGGGCTGATGCGCGTCATAGCGCGTGGCTGCGTGCTTGACCATGAGCGATGCAGCTTCCACGTTTGCATAAGCTCGAGCCAGAGGAAACTGAATGCCCTGGTTTTGCCCGATGGGCTGGCCGAACACAACGCGCTCTTTTGCGTACCGGCAGGCCCGCTCAAGAAACCAGTGGCCGTCGCCGACGCATTCAGCGGCGATCAGAATACGCTCAGCATTCAGGCCGTCCAGCAGATAGCGGAAGCCCTGACCTTCCTGGCCGACGAGGTTTTCAGCGGGAATCTCTACGTCATCGAAGAAAACTTCTGTAGTAGCGTGATTCATCATGGTGCGGATGGGGCGAATGGTGAGCCCCGGCGCATTGCGGAGGTCGAGCAATAGAACTGACAATCCTTCACTGCGCTTCTTCACCTGCTCCAATGGCGTGGTGCGGGCAATAAGAAGCATCAGGTCAGAGTGCTCGGCGCGGGAGATCCAGATTTTCTGGCCCTTGACGATGTACTTGTCGCCGGCGCGGCGGGCAAAGGTCTTGATCTGCGTGGTATCTGAGCCGGTGGTGGGCTCGCTTACGCCAAAGGCCTGCAGGCGAAGCTCTCCGCGTGCGAGCGCTGGCAGATATTTTTGCTTCTGTGCCTCTGATCCATGACGCAGCAGAGTGCCCATAACGTACATCTGGGCGTGGCACGCAGCAGCGTTGCCGCCGGAGCGGTGAATCTCTTCCAGAATAATGGCCGCTTCCGTAACTCCCAGCCCGGCGCCTCCGTAAGACTCTGGAATGAGCGTGGCGAGATAACCAGCCCCGGTGAGCGCCTGCACAAACTCTTCAGGGTAGGCGCGCTTTGCGTCGAGCTCACGCCAGTATGCGTCAGGGAAGTTGCGGCAGAGCGCGGCGACGGCGCTTTTTAACTCGTTATGCAGATCGGCATTCGCAGACATGGAAGGTGATTATCTATCAGAGCAGCCCGGTTTTCTTTGCGATGGCCAGTTTCTTGCGTTCGATGGGCAGGCTGGCGGCATCAACCATCTCGTCTTTGTAAACCACTGCGCCCAGGCCGGAGTTCACATCGGCTTTCTCATACAGATCAATGATCTCCTGCGCGCGGGTGATTTCTTCTCGCGAGGGCGTGAAGACGCGGTTGATGACGGCGACCTGGTCGGGATGGATCGCCCATTTGCCGTCGAAGCCCATCTGCGCGGCGGAGCGGGCGTCATGCTCGCACTGCGCGAGATCGCGAAATTGCAGCGTTACACCATCCACAACATCTATTCCCGCCGCGCGAGCCGCAGCTAAAGTCTTGGCCTTGGGATAATGATAGAGCGCGAACTGCTCACGCACAGGATCGCGCGCCCCAATGTTGCCGGCATAATCCACAACACCGAAAATCAAGCCGGCCAGACGCGGAGTGGAAGCCGCGATTGCTTCCGCGTGCAGCACGGCGGCGGCGCTTTCAATCAAGGCTTCCAGGCGAATGCGGCCGACTGGCAGTCCGATGTTCTGTTCAATTTGCGTTAGCAGGCGATCAGCGAAGAGCACGTCTGATGCGCCCTGCACTTTGGGAAGAACGATTACATCAATCTTGTTTCCTGCGGCCTCAACCACCTCAATCACATCGCGATAGAAAAGTTGTGTATGCAGGCCGTTGGGCCGGAAGGCGCGGATCTTGCCGCCGAAATCGAGCGTGTTGAAGGCTTCAATCAGTGTTTTGCGCGCTGGTATTTTCTGTGAAGGCGCGCAGCCGTCTTCAAGATCGAAGATGACCTCGTCGGCCTGACTGGCGGCTGCTTTGGTCATCATCTTGAGCGAGTGCGCGGGGCAGGCGAGCTCGCTGCGGCGGACGGTAATCGCTTCAGCCACGTTACTGCCCGCTACCCAGGATCTTGATGAACTCATAGTAAAAGTCCACGCCGTCGTAAAAATCTTTTACGCCGATGCGCTCGTCTTTGCCGTGAGCGCGGACATCATCTACGTCCTCAAAAACTCCAGGGACGCCATACGTGGGAATGTTGCCGATGCGCAGATACTTGCCGTCACTGGCGCCGGTGTCCATGACCGGGACCACAGGAAGCCCGCCGTAAAGCTTGCGGCTCAGGGCCTCAAGCTTGCCGGCGATCGCCGGATTGATGGCCGAGGCAGGCGCGGGGACGGGCTCGCCAACTACACTAACCGTGATTCGATCATCGGCCAGCACGCGCTTCAGCGTGCTCTGAACTTCCTGAAGAGAATCCTGCGGAAGCATGCGGCAGTTCACGTTTGCCGCCGCAGTTTGTGGCAGGGCATTGTTAGCGTGGCCGCCTTCAAGGCGGGTCGCGACGCAGGTGGTGCGAAGGAGCGCGTTCAGGTAAGGCGATGACGCAGCAAGCCGGGATGCAGCCGCTGCAGATTTAGCACGATCAGAGCCGACCAATGCTCGATAGTCAGTTGCAGTTGCCGGAGGCTCGAGCGCAGCAGTGCGCTCAAAGAAGCCGCGCGTGGTTTCATTCAGGCTTACGGGAAAATCAAAAGCGGCAAGCCGGGAGAGACCCTGCGCAAGATGATAGATGGCATTATCTTTGACTGGCCGTGAGCTGTGGCCGCCGTTGCTCTTCACTTCGAGACGGAAGTCCACATAATTCTTTTCGCTGGTCTGCATTCCGAGCAGCAGGCGCTTGCCTTTTTTGGTTTCGAAATCGCCCGCGTCGGTGTTGATGCAGTATTCGGCGTCAATCAGCTCGCGATGGTTCTTGAGCAGCCACTGAATGCCGTTCGATTCGCCACCCTCTTCGTCAGCGGTAAGCGCCAGAATCAGGTCGCGAGTGGGTGTCCAACCTTCTTTTTTGAGACGAAGAAAGTTGGTGGCGAGAATGGCATCGCCATCTTTTATGTCAGAGGTGCCGCGGCCATAAAAGAAGCCATCGACCTCGTTGAACTTGAACGGATCCATGGACCAGTCCTGGCGCAAGGCTTCCACCACATCAAGATGGGCGATGAAGAGAATCGGCTTGCCCTGCCCGCGGCCATGCAAGCGGACGACCAGATTCTTCTTGTTCGGAAGGGGACCGAGCACCTGAACGTCTTCCGTGGGAAAGCCGGCGGCGCGAAAGCGGGCGGCCATGGCTTCAGAAGCGGTGGTTACATTTCCTGCAGCCGTGTCAGTGGTGTTGATTTCGATGAGCTGCTGGAAGATGTCGCGAGCGAGCTGGTGTTCAGGAGAGAGCGCGCTATTCGGGGCCTGGGCAGATGCGATCGTAAATCCGGTTACAAGAAAGAGAATGAATGTTTTCATCAGGAGATGGATTATATAGGCATCATGCAATCGCTACACATGTGATCGCCACAGTAGAGCTTTATGGTTCAACGGGCAGCAGGTGCTCGCATTCTGTGTAATGTTCGTATAATCAAGGCATGGCAAGAGGCTGGGAGAGCAAGTCTGTGGAAGCGCAGGTGGAAGAGGCCAGCAGCAACCAGAGTTCGGCGGGAAAGCGCCCGCTTACTGACGACGAAAAGAAAGCGCGGCGCGAGCGAGATAGCCTGAAGCTCTCGCACGCCTACGTGCAGCACCAGATCGAATCTTCAACCAATGAGCGATACACCGAAACGCTGCGCAAGGCGCTGAGCGAGATCGAGCAAAAACTAAAACAACTGGAAGATGGGCACGTGTAAGCGACGGCCTGCCGTGTCTCGCTGTGGAGAGACACCTTGCGCGATGATGATTTCGGATGCGCCGGTTCAGACAGCTGCTCGCCGGCCGGTGATGAGCTCAATCACCAGAACAACAAGCGCAATCACCAGGATCAGATGGATCAAGCTGCCGGCCACGTGGAATCCCCAACCCAGCAGCCACAGCAGCAGCAGAATGGCAAATATCGTCCAAAGCATGCAGTCCTCCCAAAAGCTGGGCTAACCCAGCCGATACAGCTTGGATGCAGCAGCATGTTCACTGAGTTGACATTGTTGATCCTGATCCAGCGATCTGAATGAGAGCAGCAGCTGCTCTGATTGCGAGCAGAGCTCGCCCGGTCGCGACAATTTGGAGATTCAGCAGCTCTCATTCCGATTCCTGCCAGCAGCAATTCTGTCCAGCAGTTCTGCTTTACAAATTTTCGGGTTCAAAGCAGCGAACCAACATCAGTTGCTCGTATCTCTGAGCAACAAGAGCATTCCCTCTCAACTCTAATCAAGTAAGTTCAGGAAACGCGGTGAGGCTCCTGCCCAACCCGCAGAATAGCGAGAGATCCTCAGGCGCAATGAAAAATCTTATTTGCCGGGCTGGCATGGTGATGGCGGTCTTGGGAGTTTTGACGTTTGCGGCGATGCTCCACTCGCAGGAGATACAGCAGACGTCAACTATTTCTTATGAAGGGCAGAAAGTCTCGTCAGTACAGCTGGCGGGAATGGCGGACGGCAATATACGGGAGTTGCGAAAGCTGATTACCCAGCCGATCAATGCTCCTTATTCTCAGGAGAAGATTGACCAGACAGTTGCCGCCCTGAAGCAGCAAGGACATTTTGAAAAGGTAGAGGTGCAGGTTTCCCCGGCGACAGACGGGCTGCACGTGATGTTTGTTCTGCAGCCGGCCTACTACTTTGGCGTTTTCAGCTTTCCCAAAGCGGAGAAGGTGTTTACCTATCCGCGACTGCTGCAGATTTCAAGCTACGGGAAGCAGGAGCCTTACACGCAGGAGAAGGTGGAAGAGGCTGAGTCAAACCTGCTGGAGTTTTTTCATCGCACCGGATTTTTCATGGCGACCGTGGAGCCCAAGCCTGAGGTGGACAAAGATCATGGCGTGGTGAACGTGGTGTATGACATCAATTTGAAGCGGCGAGCCAAGTTTGGCGACGTGATTATCACCGGCATTCCCCCCAGCCAGGTCAAGCACATGGCTGCACGCCTGCGCTCCATCAAGGCGCGTATCAAAGGCGCATACCTGAAGCCGGGAAAAACATATTCATATCGAAAACTGCAGGCTGCAACCACATTTCTGCAGCAGGAACTGGGGAAGCAGCACTACCTGGCCGGCCGCGTGAAAGTCGTTTCAACGATCTACAACCCGGAGACGAACCATGCCGACATTACCTTCAATGTGGTGCAGGGGCCAAAGATTGACATAAAGATTGCCGGTGCGCACGTCTGGGGCCGCACGCAGAAGAAGCTGATTCCCATGTACCAGGAGAATGCGGTTGATCGCGACCTGGTCAACGAAGGCGAGCAGGACCTGACTTCGTATTTCCAATCAAAGGGATATTTTGATGCGAAGGTGGAGAGCAAATTCGAGCGCACCCCGCAGGGAGTGACGGTCATTTATCAGGTAAATAAGGGCAGGCGTGGCAAGGTGCGGTCCGTTGACTTCAAAGGAAACCAGCATTTCAATGACAAGGAGTTGAAGGCCAGCGTTCCACTGCAGAAAGCAACGCCGTATATCTTCTTTTCCCACGGTAAATACAGTGAGCAGCTGGTTCGCAAAGGCGTAAAGAACATTCAAGGGCTTTATCACGGCGCAGGGTATAGCGAGGTAAAGGTCACGCCGAAGGTGGTGAACCACGACGGAAGCCTGGAAATTTCTTTCCAGGTTGAAGAAGGCGTCCGTGACGTAGTGGACTCGCTTCAGCTTGAGGGAAACAATACCCTCTCACGCGAGAAGATGGCCCCGAATGGGCTGAAGCTGGAGCCAGGCAAGGCATATTCCACGCAGCTGCTGAACAAGGACCGAGACGAGATCATGGCGGCCTACCTGGACAGCGGTTACCTGAACATGACTTTCAAGGCTGCGGTGCAGCATGACAAAGATAATCCGCACCATGTTCGGGTGATTTATCAGATTGACGAAGGGCCGCAGGTGGAGACGGCGAGCGTGGCTCCAGTGGGTACGCAGCATACGCGGCCGGAAATTATCCAGCGGAATACCAATATCAAGACTGGGAAGCCGCTGAGCGAGACGGCGCTGCTGCGCGGTGAGAGCCAGCTTTACACTTTGGGCGTCTTTGACTGGGCGAGCGTGGATACGCGGCAGCCCGTAGGCGACAATCCCAAAGCAGAAGTGCTGGTGAAACTGCATGAGTCCAAGCGCAATACCATTACTTATGGATTTGGCTTCCAGGTAATCAATCGCGGCGGAAGCATTCCCAGCGGAACCATCGCGCTGCCCGGGCTGCCGCCGGTGGGGCTGCCCGCCAATTTCAAGACGAGCCAGCAGACCTTCTGGGGACCAGAGGGTTCCATTGAATACACACGGAGAAATTTCCGCGGACGCGCTGAGACAGTGAATATCGCAGGCTTTGCGGGGCGGCTTGATCAGCGAGCGTCCATTGGCTGGAACAATCCTACATTCTGGAACACCGGCTGGTCTTCCACGGTGACCATTTCCGGCGAGCGCAGCAGTGAGAACCCGATTTTTACGGCGCGGCTTGGCAATGCGGAATGGCAATTCCAGCATTACCTGGACCGCAACAAGCAGAAGTCAGTCATCTTTAGATATAACTTCCGCCGCACGAATCTCTCGAATATCGCAATACCTGGACTGGTGCTGCCGGAAGACCAGAACGTCCGCCTTTCATCATTAGGCGCAGCCTACGCGCGAGATTCACGCGACAGTCCGCTGGACGCTCACAAAGGTATTTATGAAAGCTTCCAGCTTGATATGAACCCGAGCGCGCTGGGATCGAACACCAGCTTTGGGCGCTTTCTGGGACAGACAGCGTACTATCGCTCGCTCACCAATGACTCATCCCTGGTCTGGGCGAACAGCCTGCGCGTTGGCATGGAGAGAGCATTCGGCGGACATCATATTCCGATCAGTGAAAGTTTCTTCTCCGGCGGCGGAAGCACGCTGCGCGGCTTCAGCCTGAATGGCGCGGGACCGCAACGCGAGGTGCCGGTGTGCCCGGCGGACAATCCCGGATGCAACCAGACCATCAGCGTGCCGGTTGGGGGCAAGATGCTGGTGATTGCCAACAGCGAGCTGCGCTTCCCCACGGGGATGTCTATGCCACTTGTTGGCGGGGCGCTGGGAGGCGCGGTGTTCTATGACGGCGGCAACGTTTATTCAAATGTGAACTTCAACACAATCTTTTCCAATTTCAGCCATTCAGTGGGCGGCGGGCTGCGTTACAAAACGCCCGTTGGGCCGGTGCGCATCGATATTGGACATTTAGTGAATCCTCCGCCCGGAGTGAAGTCATTTCAATTTTTTGTGACTCTGGGCCAGGCGTTTTGATTTGGTGATCAAAGTGAAAAAGAGATGGAAAAAAATAGTTTTGTGGAGTCTGGCAGGGCTGTTTATCCTGATTGTCGGGTTGGTATTTGTGCTGGTGCTGCTGCTTAATCACAGCACAGGCTTTCGTCACGACATTCTTGCCAAGGTTGAAAACAGCATACAGGAATCGACTGGAGCAAAGCTGGAAGTGGGAGACTTCAATCTGCGCCTCTCCAACATGACGCTGGACCTTTACGACATTGTTTTGCGCGGCAGAGAAGCTGATCGTTCGCGGCCGCTGCTGGCGGCAGATCATCTGCAAGTCGGGCTGACCATTGATTCGTTGCTGGGCCGCAAATGGCACGTCAGAGACATTGTTCTTGACCACCCGGTGGTTCATTTTGAGGTGAATAAAGCAGGCGAGAACAATCTGCCTACGCCGCCACAGAAGAAGACAAGCAGCAGCAACACGAACGTTTTTGATCTGGCGATCCGTGAGCTGAAGCTGGACCGCGGCGAGATTTATTACAACGACCAGAAGACTCCACTCGATGCCGATATGCACGACTTCAACGTGAATGCCGGCTACGATCCTGCACAGAACAAGTACTCCGGCACGCTCGGCTATAACAATGGGCGGATTGTATATGGAACGTATGCTCCCATGGAGCACAACATGCAGGCGAAATTTGATGTGACGCCGCAAAAGTTCAACCTGGACAAGCTGGAACTTGCTCTGGGCGAATCCCGCGTGGTCATGAATGCCACGGTGAACGATTACAATCTGCCGACTCGCCAGGCGGAAGCCAATTACGAAGCAACGCTGGTTACGAGCGAGCTCAAAAAAATTCTCAAGAACCCGTCAGTTCCGGGCGGAACGGTGCGGCTGGCTGGAAAATTAAATTATCAGGCTGATCCAAACAAGCCGATGCTGGAGACGGTTTCCGTGGCCGGGAACGTGAGCAGCGGCGGTCTGGCGGTGAAGACACCGAGCCTGCAGACGGAGGTCCGCGATCTTTACGCGCGCTACACACTGGAGCACGGGAACGCCGAAGTCAATGACATTCGCGCGCGCATTCTCGGTGGAGTTCTGAGTGGGAAGCTTACCATTCGCGATGTGACAGGCGCCGGTGTTGCGCGGCTGCAGGCGCAGCTGAAAGATCTGTCACTCGAGCAGGCGCAGACGGCAATGCATAACAGCTCAATGCAGCAGGCGCGTTTGAACGGCAAGGTCAGCGCCGATGCGGACGCGCACTGGGCCAAGACGCTCGACAACCTTGTTGCTCATAGCGACCTCACATTGCAGGCCAGCGTAGGCCAGCGGCAGCAGGCGATGCCAGTCAACGGCATTATTCATGCCGATTACGCGGCAGCACATAAGCAGGTGGCACTTACCAACAGCTATATCCGGACGTCGCAGACCACCATCAACCTAAATGGCAAGGTGAGTGACCGCTCACAGCTGCAGGTGGCGATGCGGTCGAACGATCTACATGAATTGGAGACGCTGGCGGAGGCATTGCAAAAGCCGACACCGGGCCAGCAGCCGCAACAGCTCGGGCTGTACGGCACAGCCAACATGAACGCGACAGTGAGCGGATCACTGAATGCGCCGCAGATCAATGGACAGCTGGAGGCGCGCAATCTTCGCGTGAAGGGCAGCTCATGGAAGGTGCTGCGCACAGGCTTCAATGCAAATCCGTCACAGGCGCGCCTGACCAATGGCGATCTGGAAGCTGTGCCACAAGGCCGCATCAACTTCAACGCTCAGGCCCAGCTCAAGAAGTGGGCATATACATCATCAAGCCCGATCACGGCGAACATCGCGGCTTCGCAAATTTCACTGGCCGACCTGGAGCGGCTGGCGGGAAAGACGTATCCCATCAGCGGCACGCTGGCGTTGAACGTCTCGGTGCATGGTTCGCAGCTGGACCCGATTGGACAGGGAAATCTTACCGTCACCAATGCAAAGGTTTCTGCAGAAACTATTCAGGACCTGAATGTAAAGTTCCAGGGGAACGGGAGTGCGCTGAATGCGAATTTAACACTGCAGATGCCGGCAGGAACAACGCAAGGCACTCTTAGCTATCTGCCCAAGACGCAGGAGTATCGCGTGCAGATGCAGACCCAAAACTTCCGCCTGGAAAAACTGCAGACGGTGAAGGCCCGCAACATGCAGATTGCCGGCGCGCTCAATTTGAACGTAAGCGGGCACGGCACGGTGAAAGATCCGCAGCTGCAGGCAATGCTCGATATACCGCAACTGCAAATGAAGAAACAAACGATCCAGGGAATCAAGCTGCAGACCACTGTCCAGAACCATGTGGCCAACATTGCCCTGGATTCTGATGTCGCCAAGACATATATCAAGGCCCGCGGAACGGTGGGCATTGCCGCGCCGTATCAGGCAGATGTTCATCTCGATACCAGCAAGATTGACTTTCAACCGCTTGTGGCGATGTTTGCACCGGCGCAGGCAAATGATCTTTCGGGACAAACGGAGCTGCACGCAACCCTGCGTGGTCCATTGACGGACAAGAGCCGCGTGGAAGCGCACGTGGATGTGCCTAATCTGCAGCTTCAGTACCGGCAGTTCCAGCTGGCAGCGGCCAAGCCTATTAAAGTTGACTACCAAAACGGTACGGCAACACTGCAACCAACTTCGATCCGCGGGACCGGGACAACGATTGATGCTCAGGCGGTGGTGCCTGTTACCAGCCCAAAGGCCGCGTCATTCCTGGTGCAGGGCAATATTGATTTGCGCATTGCTGAACTTTTTATGCCTGATTTGAAAAGCGCAGGCCAGCTGCAATTTGACCTGGATTCGCGCCGGTATGGAGCAGGCTCAAACCTGAATGGGCAAATCAAGGTTGTAGGCGTGAATCTTCACACGGTTGATTCACCAGTCGGGCTGGATAATGCCAATGGCGTGATCAACGTAACGCAGACGCGCATGGAGATCGCCAGTTTTCAGGGACAGGTTGGCGGCGGCATGGTAAACGCGACCGGTGCAATGGTATATCGCCCCTCAATCCAGTTCCTGCTTGGATTTGCGGCCAACAATGTACGCGTGCGTTATCCGGAGGGCGTGCGCGCAATTCTGGCGTCAGATCTTGCGCTGAGAGGCACGCCACAGTCATCCATTCTGTCCGGACAAGTGAAGGTTGAGCGCGTCTCCTTTACGCCGGACTTCGACATGAGCACCTTTACCAGCCAGTTTAGCGGCCAGGTGACCGACAGCGGAACTCCAGGCTCAGTGACACAGGGCATGAAGCTGGATATCGCGCTGCAGTCCACGAGCCAGATGAACCTGCAGAGCAGCCAGGTCAGCATTCGCGGCGACGCGAACCTTCGCATTGTGGGCACGGCAGCCGATCCGGTGATCCTGGGCCGCGCCAATCTAACCGGTGGAGAATTTTTCCTGGCCGGCAATCGTTACCAAATGCAGCAGGGAACCATTGACTTTGTGAACCCGGTGCACACGGAGCCGGTTTTGAACCTGCACATACAAACAATCATCGAGCAGTACAACATCACGCTCGGGCTGAATGGCCCGCTGGCGCGTTTGGAGACAACTTATACTTCTGATCCGCCGCTGCCGCCGGTGGACATCATCAACCTTGTGGCACGCGGCAAGACGGTGGAAGAGGCCAATGCAAATCCGAATCCGCCGGGGACGCTGGGCGCGCAGGCAGTGCTGGCCGGCGCGGTAAGCAGCCAGGTGAGCGGAAAAATTGCCAAGCTGGCAGGGATATCACAGTTGCAGATTGATCCCGGGCTGGGGACAGATAACGGCCAAAATCCCGGAGCGCGCATTGCGATCCAGCAGCGCGTTACCAGCAATCTGTTTGTGACGTATGCAACAGACGTGACCTCAACGCAGCGACAGGCGATCCAGCTGGAATACAAGCTGAACCCGAGGTGGTCAGTGAGTGGAACACGCGACCAGAACGGCGGGTTCGGTGCGCAAGGGAAGTATAGGAAGGATTTTTAGAATCGGGTGATCTGGTGATCGGGAGATCGGGTGATCGAGATTGTCAGAAACTCCGCGATTGCCAAAGATCGCCGAAATTGAAACTTGTTGAAGCCCGCTTACGTGCCGGTGGAGAGCTTTGGCTCTGCTGTAGCGCTGGGCTTCACTTCGGTTTCAAGTGCTTTAAAGAAGCGGCTGGCGAGCAGGTTGGCCGTGGATTGAATCATGCGCTGGCCGACGCTGGCGATAAGGCCGCCGACATTTACTTCTCCGGTGTACTGAATTTCAGTGGCGTCCCCGGCATCTTTCAGGTTCAGCTCGCCGGAGCCCTTCACAAAACCGGGCTGGCCCTTGCCTTCAACTACCAGCTTGTAATGCTCAGGGGGAGTGATCTGCTCGAGCGTAATGGTTGCGTTAAAAGAGCCTTTGATTGGGCCAACACCCGCCGTAAGCTTGGCCTTGTATTGATTCTCACCGGTCTTCTCCATCTGCTCACAGCCGGGGATGCATTTCTGCAGGACAGTGGGGTCCACCAGCGCGGCAAAGACACGGTCGCGGGGAGCTTCGATCTTTTGGGTGCCTTCAATCTTCATAGAAAATTGGTAATCGGGTAATTTGGTAATTGAGTAATTTGTAAATCAGCTCAGAGATAAACGATTTCGGAATTTACCCAATTACCAAATTCAATTACACAATCCTGATTTACTTTCCAATTCTCGACAGAGCTGTCTCCAGCGCCCGGCGCGTGTACACGGTTGCCAACTGCTTGCGATATTCGGCGGAGGCGTATAGGTCAGAGTTCACGTCAACTCCGTCAGCCGCGTGAGCAGCTGCAGCAGCGAGCGTCTTGGCATCAAGCGCATTACCTTTGAGCGCGCTTTCAACTTTTGCTGCGCGGTATGCTTTCGGCGAGACGCCAGTGATGCCAATACCTGCGGATTGGCACTTGCCGCCGTCCATCGCGAGATTCACGGCAACGCCTACGACGGCGAAGCCTGAAGCAGGATGCCGGACCTTCATATAGGCCTGTCCGGTCTTTCGCTTAGCGGCGGGAATGCGGATTTCGCGCAGAATTTCTCCCGGTTGAAGCGCGGTGGTAAGCATCTCGACAAAAAAGTCAGCGGCTTTGATTACGCGATCGCCTTTTGCGCTGGCTGCGACGAGCTCGGCATCAAGCGCGAGAATGGCGGGCGGCCAATCGGCTGCGGGATCAGAGTGCGCGAGGCTGCCACCGATTGTGCCTTTGTTGCGCACCTGCATGTCGCCGAGATGAGTTGCGGTCTCAGGCAGCAGCGGGCAGGCGCGCCGGAGCAGATCAGAGGTTTCAATCTGAAAATGTGTGGTCATGGCGCCGATGCGAATCTGGCCGCCTTCCTCCTTTATGTAAGCGAGGTCTTTGATGCGGCTGAGATCGATGAGCACCTTAGGCTGCATGAGACGCAGCTTCATGGCGGGGAGCAGGCTGTGCCCGCCGGCCAGAATTTTGGCATCATCTTTGTGCTTAGCCAAAAGAGAGAGCGCCTCGTTGAGGTTCGTAGCGGCAATGTAATCAAAATTTGCTGGAATCATAAGTCATTCCTCTCTAGGCGGCCCCGGCTGATTTCTTGTTGATGATCTGCCAGACAGTTTCGGGCTTCACCGGCATGTCAATGTGGCGAATACCGAATTCTGATAAGGCATCTACGATTGCGGAAACAATTGCCGGCGTTGCGCCAATGGTCCCAGCTTCACCCACGCCTTTGGCTCCAAGTGGGTTCACGGGTGAAGGCGTCTCAGTGCTGTCTAGCTCGAAGTGCGGCAGCATGGCAGCGCGAGGCAGAGCGTAGTCCATGAGCGTTCCGGTGACGAGCTGGCCGTTGTCGTCATAAACGACCTCTTCATAAAGCGCCTGGCCGAAGCTCTGGCAGATGCCGCCGTGGACCTGGCCGTGAACGAGCATCGGGTTGATTTGCTTGCCGCAGTCGTCCACAGCGACGTAGCGCTGGAAGTGAATCTCGCCGGTTTCGCGGTCAATCTCCACGACAGCGATATGCGTCCCGAAGGGGAAAGTAAAGTTCTTGGGCTCGTAGAATGAAGTGGCGGAAAGTCCGGGCTCCATGTCCGGCGGAAGGCTCTTTGCCAAGTGCGCCGCCAATGCGATCTCCTGCAGCGTGATGGATTTTCCACCGGGTTTGGGTTCAGGCAAAGCTGCAGCGGGAGCCTGCCCGACGGGGACCACCGGCTCAGGAACGGTTGCGCCCTTGGCTTTGGCGCCTGCTTCACAGAATTTGCCGTCGCTGAAGACTGTGCTTTCGCACTGCAGCAGATGGGCAGCGATCTTGCCGGCTTTTTCCTTCACTTTTTGGATCGCCATGTACACCGCGACTCCGCCCACAGCCAGCCCGCGGCTGCCAAAGGTTCCGATTCCGTACTGCACCACCGCAGTATCGCCATGGATTACCGTGGAGTCATTCACGCTCACGCCGAGTTCATCAGCGGCGATCTGCGCGAAGGAGGTCTCCTCGCCTTGTCCGTGCGGAGAAGCGCCGGTGAGGATTGTGACTTTTCCTGTTGGCTCAACGCGGACGGTCGCGCTCTCCCAGCCGCCGGCAGGCATTGCCGCGGAAGGACCAAGCGCGCAGATTTCTACATAAGTTGATATGCCAATCCCGACCAGGCGGCCTTCTTTGCGGGCCTTTTTCTGTTCTTCGCGAAGCTTGGTGTAGTCAGAGATTTTCAGCGCCTTATCCAGCGCGGCCTGATAGTTGCCGCTGTCATAGAAGAGGCCGGTTGCGGTCTTGAATGGAAATTCGTCGGGAGCAGGGAAGTTCTTCCGGCGAACTTCTACTGGGTCCAAGCCAAGTTCGGCGGCAACAAGGTCGGCCGCGCGCTCAATTACATATGTTGCCTCAGGACGGCCAGCGCCACGATACGCATCCGTACTCATCTTGTTGGTGAATGTGGCAACCACGTTCATCTGAATCGCCGGAATTTTGTAGCAGCCGGAGAGCATGAGCCCGGTGAGAGTTGGAATTGCGGGCGTCAGCAGCTGAAAATACGAGCCCATGTCGGCAAAGACGTTGTAGCGGAGGCCGGTGATGGTGCCATCTTTTTTGCAGGCAATTTCAACGTACCCAGTTTGCCCGCGCCCGTGAATTGTGGCCTGCAGATTTTCACGGCGGCCTTCAATCCACTTCACCGGCCGGCCGGTTTGCATGGAGATCCAACCCACCACAGCCTCTTCAGCATAGACATTCAGCTTGGAACCAAATCCACCGCCGACCTCCGGCGCAATCAGCCGCAGTTTGTTTTCCGGCATGCCCACCATGATGGCGATCTGCGTTCTGGCCAGGTGCGGAATCTGCGTTGAGGTCCAGAGAGTGAGCTCCTGCTCGCCGGGATAGTAGCGGGCAAGCACGCCGCGCGGCTCCATGGCGATGGGCGCCAAGCGTCTGTTCAGGATCTTTTGTTTGATGACTTTGTCGGCTGATTTCAGCGCAGCCTCAATGTCACCTTCGCCCGCCGTCAGCTTGTAAGCAATGTTCGTTCCCAACTGCTCATGGATCACCGGACTCTTGGGATCGGCGGCCTTTTCTTCATCCAGGACAACCGGCAGCTCTTCATAATCCACTTCAATCAGGTCAACGGCATCGCGCGCGGCGAACTTGTTCTCTGCTACAACTACAGCCACCGGGTGTCCAACCCAATAGACTTTATTTGTCGCCAGCACGGTATGAGTGGGCGCTTTCATGTCAGGAATGGCAGCGCCGCACGGCACCGGACCAACCTTTGCCAGGTCCTTTCCCGTATATACCGCAACCACGCCGGGCAGCTTGAGCGCGGCGGTGGTGTCAATGCTCTTGATCCGCGCATGCGCGTAGATGGAGCGCAGAAACACGGCGTGCAGCGTGTCCGGCAGGCGAATATCGTCAACGTAATGCGCCAGCCCCTGAATCAGCCGGGGATCTTCCGTGCGCTTAATCGGTTTGCCAACTGTCTTTTCCGCCATCTCGGCCTCCCAACTTCAAAACTGGAACCACAGAGGACACAGAGGAACACGGAGAGAAGCTTGATGATTTCTTATTCGTCTGCTGACTTTCCGTTTTTTAACCCGTGCTGTTTTTTTATCACCAGATCACCGATTTAACTCTGTGATCCTCTATGTCCTCTGTGGTAAATGGTTTATCTTCCTGTTGCCACGCCTTTCGACCTCATCTTCTTCGCGGCGCACTGCACTGCCTGGACAATGTTCTGGTATCCCGTGCAGCGGCACAGATTGCCCTCCAGGCCGTGCCGTATCTCTTCGTCCGTGGGATCGGGATTGCGCTGCAGGATCTGAGCTGCGGCCATGATCATGCCCGGAGTGCAGTATCCGCACTGGAGTCCGTGGTGCTCCCAGAAGCCGCTTTGCACCGGATGCAGCTCACCGCCCTGCGCCAGCCCTTCGATTGTCGTCACCGTGGATCCATCTGCCTGCGCCGCCAGCACCGTGCAGCTCTTCACCGCCTGGCCATCCACCATCACCGTGCACGCTCCGCACAGCGAGGTCTCACAGCCCACGTGCGTACCGGTGAGGTTCAGCACGTCGCGCAGATATTGCACCAGCAGCATGCGCGGTTCAACTTCATTCTGGTGCGTCACGCCGTTCACGGTGATGCTGATTGATTTCTTCATGATGAAACCCCTTTGCGCGATTGCAACGGCCTAACCGTCCACAAATCGGATAAATATCTCTTCCGAATGTCTCGATGATCCGATGTCCCGCTGACTCGATAAATTCAGCAGCTCGGGAACTAAAGCCCGCCGGACATATTAAATGGTTCAGCGGGGAGATGCCATCCTTCTTCGGTCGAGCAAAAATTCACGCCGGTAAGACAATTCGGCATAGCGCCTCCGCCACTCTAACTCTGGGAAGATTTCATTTGTCATGAGCGGGTTGCGGGCGAACTCGTTTGAAGGAGCATTGAGCAGATCTCCGCGTTGCGTCCGCCGTATTGTAAGATTTCTTGAGAGGACCACATGGTAGAACCTACCTATGAAGAGATGAAAGCCCGGCTGGCGGAACTGGAGAAGCAGGTTGCAACCAAGCGCACCGGGGCACTGGAATTCCGCGTGAGTGAAAAAGGCGGCGTCAGCGTCTATGGATTGGGGCGCTTTCCGGTCACGTTGTATTTCGAGCAGTGGAATCGGCTGCTGGACCAGGCAGAGCAGCTTCGCAACTTTCTGAATGAGAATAAGGACAAGCTGAAGCTGAAAGAGAAGTAATCGCCGACATCCCGCGCAAAAGCAGAGCGGTGCGGGGCCCCGGAATCGCCGTCATCCGAAACCAAAACCTTACCGCTGATGAACGCTGATGACACTGATCAAAAAGAGCTTTGGGTTTTTTATCAGTGTTTATCAGTGGTGAGGTGTTCCGGTTTCACTCCACTTCCACTCCGCATACCTTTTCCTTAGCTCGGCTTTGAGCAGCTTGCCGGTTGAGGTATGCGGAAGATCGTTGACGAAGACGAAGTCATCCGGCAGTTGCCATTTGGCAAATTTGGCAGCTAGAAATCCCCGCAGTTCTTCAGCTGTTATCTGTTGGCCGTCTTTCAGTGCGACCACCGCCAGCGGACGCTCCTGCCACTTGGGATGCGCCACAGCAATAACGCCTGCTTCGCGCACTGCAGGATGGCTCATCAGCGTGTTTTCAAGATCTACCGAGCTGATCCACTCGCCGCCGGACTTTACCAGGTCCTTGCTGCGGTCCACCAGCTTGACGCAGCCGTCGGGATCAATGGTGGCGACGTCGCCGGTGCGGAACCAGCCGTCCTGGGTCCAGCGATCGCGAGTTTCAGGAGCGTTGAAGTAGCTGCCTGCCACCCATGGCCCGCGGACTTCAAGCTCACCCATGGTTTGGCCATCACACGGCGCCGTGCCTTGATCGTTGCAAATGCGGACTTCAACAAATGGCAGCGGCCAGCCTTGCTTGCAACGTACGGCGTACTGCTGGTCTTCAGGCCAGTTCAGCGCTTCACGTCGAGGTTTGGAAATTGTGGCCTGCGGTGAAGTCTCCGTCATTCCCCAGCAATGCAGCATGTGGAAGCCGTGGCGATCCAGATTGCGGATCAGGCTCTCTGGCGGCGCGGTGCCTCCGCAGAGGATGCGTACATCGCGCGACGGCTTCCAGTTACTGCCGCGCTTTTCCAACTCAGGCATTAAGCCGAGCCATACGGTCGGCACGCCGCACGCCAGCGTTACGCCTTCACTCTGGATCAGCTCGAGTATGCTGCACGCGTCCAGGTTCGGGCCGGGCATGACGAACTTTGCGCCGACCATGGCTGCCGTATGGGAAAAGCCCCAGCCATTGGCGTGGAACATGGGCGAGCATTGCATCACTGAGTCATGTTGTGACATTGCGCAGGAATCAGCCATGGCCTGCGCCATGCTGTGCAGCACCTCTGACCGGTGCGAGTACACCACACCCTTCGGATTGCCCGTTGTGCCGGATGTGTAGCACATGGCTGCGGCATCCTGTTCACCGATCTCCGGCAACTCGGCGCTTCCGCTGGCATGGCTGAGCCATTCTTCATAATCAGTGAAGCCGCGCTGCACCCGCTGGTCGCAATGGCGGACCACAAAGATGCGCTCAAATTTCACCTTGGCGCAAAACTTTTCCAGCACAGGCAGCAGAACGTCATCCACAATCAGGAACCGGTCCTGCGCGTGGTTTGCGATGTAAGCAATTTCTTCCGGATGCAGCCGCAGGTTCAGCGGATGCAGAACTCCACCAGCAGCAGGCACGCCGAAGAAGCACTCCAGCTGCACGTAATGGTTCCACATGAGGGTGGCCACGCGATCGCCCTTTTTCAGTCCGATCGCCAGCAGGCTCTCCGCTAACTGCCGCGCACGCCGGTGAACCTCTCCCCAATTTGAGCGATGCACCGAGCGGTCCGGCAGACGTGAGATAACCTCCGTCTGGGGAAAATATCTTCCAACCCGCTCCATGATTGCCGTGAGCGTGAGCGGATAGTCCATCATGGTATGGATGGAGGGCATGTCTGAGGCATTCTACGCCGAGTGGCTGCGTGCGCAAGACGAATCAATTAGAATCGATGCCGCTTTTGACGTTTTTATGAGATTTTATTTTTGGAGCACCCCTCAAAATTATGATCTGCATCTCGCAAGCACGAAAATACGGGATTACAGCCCTTATGCTGCTCTGTTTGCTGGGCATTGCCATCGCTGGCGATGTGCAGTACAAAACGGTATCGCGTGACCTGGTGGAGATCCGTCTGGGGAAATATGCCGGTAACAACAAGCAGCGTGAGGCCACGTTGAAACAAATGTTCTCTGAGGCCGGCTGTGACGAGCAGCATCTTTCTGAACAGCAGGTAAAGGGTTCAAGATTGCCCAATGTGATATGCGTGCTGCCGGGCAGCTCAGACAAAATCATCATTGTAGGTGCTCATTTTGATCATGTGCCGGACGTGGATGGAGTTGTGGACAATTGGAGCGGCGCCTCACTGCTGCCATCGCTTTATGAATCAACAAAAGCTGCTCCGCGCAGGCACACTTATGTCTTTATTGGCTTCACTGATGAAGAACTAGGCCTTGTGGGATCCAGCTTCTATGTGCAGCACATGACCAAAGAACAGGTGGCAGCCACCACTGCCATGGTGAACATGGATACCCTTGGCCTGGCCCCTACTGAAATCTGGGGCAGCCATGCGAACAAAGGCTTAAATAGTGCAATCGCTTATGTAGCTAAGCAACTAAACGTGCCGGTTTCCAGTGTTAATGTGGAAAGCATCGGCGCCAGTGCAGACTCGGAATCTTTTGTTGAGCGGAAAATCCCGAGCATCACAATCCATTCACTCACTCCGGAAGCTTGGAGAAGCCACATCATCCATAGCTCCAAAGACCGCATGTCTGCCATGCGGCTGGATGACTATTACGAATCTTACCGGCTGATTGCGGCTTATATTGCCTTTCTGGATCAGGTAGGTGTTGGTTCAGACACAGAAATAAAACATTGATCCACCAAGCTAGCGCTGCACCGCGATCAGCGCAGGGAATTCGCTGGGTGCTAACCATCGGTCCTTGGGCGCGTCTCTTAATAAATCAGTTTTTATGACCAGCATTGCCCAGGAGATTCTGTGACCAACATCGCTCAAGACATTCGTTACGCTCTCCGTGGACTCCGCAAGGCGCCTGCATTTGCCATCATAGCGGTGGTCACTCTGGCCCTCGGGATCGGCGCCAATACAGCGATCTTTACCGTGGTAAATGCGGTCTTCTTTCATCCCATCCCAGTGCACGATCCCAAGAGTCTGGTGGAGATCTTCACGGTCGATCAGCGCCGATTTCTTGGCTTGGGCGATAACAACAACTTCCCAAACTCCTATCCCAATGCGCAAGATATTCAGAAGCGCGCCCAGTCATTCTCTGGAGTCACTATCTACACCTTCACTCCGGTCAGCATGACCATAAACGGCCAGCCCGACCAGTTTTTTGCCCAGCTCACCTCCGGCAATTTTTTTGACGTCCTTGGCGTACCTGCCGCCATGGGGCGAACTTTCCGTCCGGAAGAAGATGGGGAACCTGGCGCGGGACCGGTGATCGTGCTCAATCATGGCTTCTGGGAGCGGCGGTTCGCCTCCAATCCAGGTGTGATTGGCCAGAGTGTCCTGGTTAACGGGCAGGGGTTTACCATCATCGGTGTGGCGCCTAAGGGTTTTCAGGGAACAGGCGTCATTGGCGGCCCCGACATGTGGATCCCCATGTCCATGCATGACCAGATCCTCACAGGGTTCGTCAAAACTCTTTTCAATGAGCGCCGCTTCCTCGGCTTCAATACTGTGGCGCGATTCAAGGACGGCGCGCGGCCAGAGCAGGCCCGGGCTGAACTGCGAGCCATTGCGTCTGACCTTGAACAGGCTTTCCCGCTGGCCAATAAGGGCCGCAGCTTCACCTTTCAGCCGTTGCTTGAGTCCAGCATAGCTCCGAATCAGCGCAATCTCTTCCAACGCGCTGGAGCGTTGCTGATGGTGGTGGTGGGAATTGTGCTGGTGATTGCCTGTTTCAACATTGCCAATCTGCTACTGGCGCGCGCTGCCGGAAGAAAGCGCGAGATTTCGATTCGTGTCGCGATCGGCGCATCTCGCAGCCGGATCATCACTCAGCTTCTCACTGAAGCCATGGTGCTGGCCATAGCTGGCGGATCACTTGGATTGTTGCTGGCTTACGTTGGCCGCGAGTTGATGTGGAAGTTTCGTCCCCCCGGGCTGCCTGACTCAGGTCTGGACCTCTCGCTGGATTCGCACGTTCTGATTTTCACCATTCTGGTTGCTCTCGGCACCGGATTGCTTTTTGGCCTGGCTCCGGCGTTGCAGTCCTCGCGGCCTGATCTCATTTCAGAGTTGAAGGAGCGTGCCGGCAATGACCCGCGCCGCGGCCGCTTCAATGTTCGCGACGTCATGATCTCTCTGCAGGTGGCCGTCTGCCTTATTGCGCTGGTCGGCGCAGGACTGTTTCTTGTCAGCCTGCACAACGCGCATGAGATGGATGCGGGCTTTGACACTCACAACCTGGCCATGCTCACCTTTGATCTCGGAGCCATGAACTATGACACCGTCCGTGCGCGCGAGTTTGAACGGCGTGCTCTTGAAGCAGCGCAGAATACGCCCGGAGTAAAAGCCGCTGCGCTTTCAAATACCGTGCCGCTCTTCAACGGTGGTTTTGGCCGGACACTTTTCCGCGAAGGCGAGGACACCAACAACGGCCAGAGTGGACATGTTTCGCAGGTTTCCGTGGTTTCTCCCGAATACCTTCAAGCCATGGGTATTCCCATGGTGCGGGGAGAACTCTTTGACACTTCCGTACGAGAAGACAGCCCGCGAGTCGCGATCATCAATGAGACTGCCGCCCGCCAGATCTGGCCGAATGAAGATCCTATAGGAAAGCGGTTTAAGTTTTTCCGCGACAACGATTACACGCGTGTCATCGGCATTGTGCATGACTCCAAATACAACACGCTGGGCGAAGATCCCCGTCCTTATATCTACACGCCTCTCATTCAAAACCCTCAGCCGGCCGTTACCCTCTTTTTCCGCACACACTCTGATCCCAAGATGGTCTTAAGCAGCGTGCGAAGCAAGGTCCAGGAGATGGACCGCAATCTGCCCCTTACCAACGTTTGGCCAATCGGTGAGGTGATCTCGCAGTCGCTCTGGGCAGCCAGCTTTGGCGCAAGCCTGCTCACCGTTTTTGCCATGATCGCAATGGCTCTCTGTGCTGTGGGGATTTACGGTGTGGTGGGCTACTCTGTCGGACAGCGGCTGCGCGAATTCGGTATTCGCCTGGCTTTGGGCGCTCAGCCACGCGACGTGCTGTTGATGGTGCTGCGCCGTAGCGGCCTCATTATGGGAGCAGGAATTGTCGTGGGGTTGGTCGCGGCTTTTCTTCTGGTCCGCTTCATTACTGCGTTTCTTTACGGCGTGAATGCTTCTTCACCTGTGGCGTTTGTGGCGATGGCCATTGTACTGGCTGCTGTAGGCGCGCTCGCCAGTTACATACCCGCACGGCGAGCGGCCAAGGTGGACCCGATGGTGGCGCTGCATTACGAGTAATGTGTAAAGCGGCCCTATTGTCACAAACAATTAAGAGAACCACCTGTAGATCATTGCAGCTATAGGTCCCTCATCACAAAGAGCGCGGTTCGGGATTAAAAACTTACCGGTAAATAATCTTCATCCCATCCACATACACGCTATAAGGCGCGGCCACGTTGTTGCTGTCTAACTGGACAGCATTCGTGAACTGGTTATTCACTGCGCCGGAGAAGAAGGCGTTATGCGTGATGTTCACTGGGACGCGCACGCCATCTACCGTGAGTGCATCATGCAGCACCAGGTGGTTTGTGGTGTCGTTGTGGTATTCAGCCACAATGTGGTGCCAGGTATTCGGCGTGAACCGTGAGAGCGTGAGCCCGGTTGATTGCCACTGCTTCAACCCGTAATCAAAGATGCGCCACTGGTTTCCCGGATAGAGCGCCTGCCAGCTAAAGTTATAGACCCAGCCATTCAGGACCTGCTGGCATTCAAACTCAATAGCTTGCGGCATGTTCTCTGATCCAGCCGGAATAAAAAGATCGAACTCATATGTGAGCGCCGTGATCTGCGTGGCTATAGGCGTGTGTGTCTGATAGAAATAGCCGTTTGTGAATGGGACCGTTGCCGCGATGGAAAACTGAGTTGATGAGCCGTCTTCGCTCGGTGTCCCGATTCCCAGCGTGTCAGAGTAAGCTGCGGTTGGTCCGGCTGCGCCGTCATTTCCGCAGTTGCCACAGGTAAGCCAGGGCTTTTCTTCCACGTGATCAATCACCGTGCTGTTCGCACTTGGAGTAGGAGTTGGAGCAGGGGGTGTTCCCGTGGGCGTCGGGGATGGAACGGGCGTAGGCGCAGCGCTGGCTGTACTGGAAGCGGTGTTCCCGCCACACGACGCAAGCACAAAACAGAAAACCAGCATTAACACGGCAGTATGAAAAATTCGCAAAGTCCGCACGGCCCCTCCAACTCCAGCTATTCGGTTATGTGTGCGGAAACTTTACTAAGCGGGGTGCAGTTCTGGATTACGGAGAACGCCTGAGATTACGCAGTTACTCCTAATGATTACCTAAGGGAATAGCGGAAGTACGTGCCTTTGGCCAAGCACATTCCATGGCTTATAGTTCCTCTTTTGTGCAGAGCTGGGATCTTCAGCCACTAAGGTAACTTGTTGATTTTCAGCAACTTTGCCAAAATCTGCTTGTTGCTTGATAGTGCCGGGGCGCCTACACAGAGGTGTATGGGGCAGAAGTGGTCATGAGAACGGTTCTGTCTGCGATTTCGTTTTGTCGCCGGCTTCTGGATTCTCAGGTTGGACCTAAATACAGGTGAACATTCGATGGAGAGGAAGACTGGCCATGCGGCATAATGGGCGTCGCTGTTCGCAACAAAAATCTGACAGAGAGCGGGCTACCAGCGATTGACTTCCGGCAACCTGGGCATGGCTAAAGCGCAATCACTGTTTCAAGTCTCCGGCCTCAGCGTCGAATACAAAGCTGCCGGCGGAGAGCTGGTTCATGCTCTGCTCGGCATAGACCTTGAAATTGCTCCGGGCCAAACCATAGGCGTGCTGGGTGAATCCGGCTCTGGAAAAAGCTCTCTTGCCCTTGCGCTGATGCGCCTGCTTCCTCGTAACGCCCGTGTGTCTGCCGGAAATGTAGAGTATCGCGGTCAATCCCTTCCCGGCCTATCTTCCAGGCAACTCAGAGAAATGCGTGGCGGTGAGGTAGCTTTAATTTCGCAAGAGCCGGCTCTGGCGCTGAATCCGGTTATTCCGCTGGGAGCGCAGATCATTGATGTTCTGAAAGCACATCGTCCTCTCAGCCGTGCGCAGCTTGAAGAGAGTTGCAAGTCCATTTTGCGCGACGTTGGATTTGACGATCCCGAGCGCATCATGCGCGCCTACCCGCACCAGCTCAGCGGAGGACAGCGACAGCGCGTTGCGATTGCACAGGCCCTGGTCTGCCGCCCGCAACTGCTCATTGCCGATGAGCCTCTGAGCTCGCTTGATGCGGCCACTCAGGCTGAACTTGTTGAGCTGTTGCAGCGGCTCAAGCGCGAGCTTGGGCTGGCGATGCTTTTCATCACGCACAACGCTGGCGTGCTCTGGTCTGTTGCGGATCAGATCATTGTCATGCGCGAAGGTGAGGTATTGGCGCGTGGCAGCGTCGAAGAGTTGCAGAGAAGCACTGATCCCTACGTGCAAGGCGTGCTCTTTCCTGAAAAAAGCCTGTTGTCTGCACGAAGAGAAGCAGCGGCCGCTTCTGCGCCGCCACTGCTTGAAGTTCGCGGTCTGAGCAAACACTTTGTTCAGCGGCGTGTGCTCTCACGGAAGAAATTTCTAGTGCAGGCGCTGGAAGGAATTGATCTGGAGCTGATGCAGGGCTCGACTGTCGCGGTGATTGGCCGTTCTGGATCAGGCAAGTCCACGCTGGCGCGCTGCATCGCTGGATTTGAAACGCCGAATTCGGGCGAAATTTCTCTAAATGGACAAAAACGCTGGGAGCAGCGACAGGTGCAGATGATCTTCCAGGATGCTGCAACCTCGGTGAATCCGGGCTTCACGGCGCGGCAGGTCATTGCGGAGCCGCTGGACATTGCCCGCTGGAAAACGGCCCGCTGGAAAACGGAAGTTGACCGCACATCGCGCGCACTGGACTTGATGGAAGAGGTCGGGCTTGATCCGGCGTGGGCGGGACGGCTCGCCGGCGAATTCAGCGGCGGTCAGCGTCAGCGCCTGGCTTTGGCCCGTGCCATTGCGGCCGAGCCCAAGTTGCTCATCCTGGATGAAGCGCTCTCCGCTCTCGATATGCCGCTCCAGGCTCAGATGGTCCGCCTGCTGATGGATCTCCAGGCGCGGCACGGACTCACCTATCTTTATATTTCACACGATCTCAACTTTGTCTCGCTATTTGCGCGGGAAGTTGTGGTGATGGATGCGGGCAGAATCGTCGAGCGGCTCGCGCCATCCAGCCTGGCGCACAGTCAGCAGCCCGCCACGCGCGCTCTGATTGAAGCCAGCGAGCGGCTGCATGCTCCCGGCGTGGAGGCGATTGTATGATTCGCTATATCGCGCGCCGGATCGGACACGGATGCTTGCTGCTCCTGGGCGTGTCTATTCTGCTCTTCATTCTTCTGCAGGCCGCACCGGGAGAGTTTCTGAGCGACCTCAAGCTCAATCCTCAGATCTCTCCTGAAACCATTGTGGCCATGCGCGCGCAATATGGTTTAGATCAGCCGCTTCCGGTGCGTTACTGGAAGTGGCTCAAATCCTCAGCCAAAGGTGATTTCGGCTATTCCTTTGCCTACAACATGGCTGCTTCAAAGCTACTGTGGCCGCGCGCGCGCAATACGCTGCTGCTCTCGATTCCCGCAGTGCTGATCTCGTGGATGATTGCCGTACCGTTGGGCGTTCTCGTCGCTGGAAGCAAGTGGCGATGGGTTGACCGCATCTTCTCCGCTAGTACCTCAACACTGCTTGGCTTGCCGGATGTGCTGATTGCGCTGCTCGCATTGCTCATCGCGCTCAAGTCCGGCTTGTTCCCGGTGGGCGGAATGAGTTCCGTTGGCATGCAGGAGCAGAGCACCTGGGAATGGCTGCGTGATTTAGTCTGGCACATGGTGCTGCCGGTTGCAGCGCTGGTGATTGGCCTGCTTACGATGATCTTGCGCCACGTCCGCTCCAGCGTGAGCGAGGTTTTGGAATCCACTTACATGCGCGCTGCTGAAGGCCATGGGCTGGCGCGCTTTAAGCTGCTTTTCCGCTATGCGCTGCCTGCTGCAGCCAATCCGCTGATCTCGCTTTTTGGCCTGTCTGTGGCGCTGCTGTTCAGCATTTCGCTTTTGATCGAAGTGGTCATGAGTTGGCCTGGCATGGGTCCATTGCTGCTGGAATCCATCCTTGCCCGCGATTTCTTTGTTGTGATCGGCGCGGTCATGCTCTCAACGGTGTTTCTGATCGCGGGCAATCTTCTTGGCGACATCCTGCTGTACGTCTGCGATCCGCGCATCAGGAATTCTGTGAAATCCCGAGCGAAGCGAGGGAACACTATTCCCTCTAGGGATCTTGAGGTTCATCCATGAACCTGAAAAGCATTTTTAACAATAGCGATCCCTCACCCGCAAAAAAAGCGGGTTCGGGATTTCAGAAAAAAACCGGCTTCGCCTGGGCAATTTGGTTCCTGCTGACGGTCCACGTTCTGGTGCTGCTGGCGGGCTTTGTTGCTCCTTACAGTTATGAGTCGCAGGACCGGGACTACCCCTATGCGCCGCCAGCACGCGTGCATTTTGTGGATTGCCAGGGGAAATTCCATTTGCGGCCGTTTATTTACGTCGCCAAAGCCTCTGCTGATGGTTTAATGGAGTACAAGGTAGATTGTTCGCAACAGGCTCGAATTGAATTCTTCACGCGCGGAGACGAATTCACAATTTTGGGACTCTTTCATTCCAACCGGCACCTGTTCGGTGTGCAGGCTCCAGCCAATATTTTTTTAATGGGAACAGACGGCTTTGGCCGCGACCAGTTCTCCCGCCTGCTCTATGGCGGCCAGGTTTCGCTGTTCGCGGGATTCGTTGCTGCAGCGCTTTCGGTGATCGCTGGGCTTCTCCTGGGTGCGATTGCCGGAATGTATGGCGGCTTGATGGATGACGTTGCGATGCGCCTGGCAGAAATCTTCATCACCGTGCCCTGGTTTTATCTGCTAATAGCGGTGCGCGCTTTCTTGCCGCTGCAGATCAGTCCGGTGACCGCTTTTGTGCTGGTTGTCTGTGTCATAGGAATCGTGGGCTGGGGACGTCCGGCGCGGCTGGTGCGTGGGGTGATTCTTGCTGAGCGTGAACGCAATTTTGTTCTCGCGGCGAGAGGCTTTGGCGCATCCAAGGCTTATCTGCTTCGCCGCCATCTCATGCCTCTGACATTCCGCGTGCTGCTCACGCAGATGACCATTCTGATTCCGCAGTTTATTTTGGCGGAAGTCATTTTGTCGTTCCTCGGCCTGGGCATTGGCGAGCCGTTTCCAAGCTGGGGCAACATGCTGGCCCAGGCACAGCAATACCATGTGCTGGTTTCTTACTGGTGGATGCTTCTTCCCGGACTGGCGCCGATACCGGTCTTCCTGGCATATCACTCGTTGGCAGAAAAATTACAGGAGCGAATAAAATCAAACATCTGATCCAGCAAAAAGGAGGGACTCTGCGCCTGGTCCGTTTCATCTTGTGGTGCGGGCTGGCGGCGAGCGCACCATTCGCCACGGCGCAGAGAAGCGCCCCTGAAGAGCTTCTCCACACTACTTCGGAACCCGGCATTCGCGGAGGCAGGCTGGTGATTGCTCTGCGTTCGGAGCCGCGCAGCTTCAATCCGGCCAACGCCGCTGCCGCCAATCACCAGAGCTCAGTAGGCGTGAATGCCCGGATGATGGCGGACCTGATCCACATCAATCGTGCTACGCAGAAGACAGAGCCGGCGCTGGCAAAGTCCTGGACTGTCTCCAAAGATGGCAGGCAGTTCACATTGAAGCTGCGCCATGGTGTGCATTTTTCTGATGGAGAACCGTTCGACGCCGATGATGTGCTCTTCTCCTTCAAGGTCTATCTCGATGAGCAGCTGCACTCGCCGCAGCGCGATCTGCTGCTGATTGATGGAAAGCCTATCGCGGTGGAAAAGCTGGATGCCTACACGGTCCGCTTTACCTTCCCGGCGCCTTATTCAGCGGCTGAGCGCGTCTTTGACGGCCTCGCCATCCTGCCGCGCCATCTTTTGGAAAATGACTATAAAGAAGGAAAGCTCACGCAGGCCTGGACTCTGAGCACGCCCCCGGCAAAGATTGCAGGGCTGGGCGCATTTCGTCTGAAGCAGGTTATTCCGGGCGACCGGATTGTGCTGGAGCGCAATCCTTATTACTGGAAAATTGACAGCAAGGGGCAGCGCCTTCCTTATTTAGACGAGTTGACCTTTCTGGTGGTACCCACGCAGGATGCTCAGGTCATTCGTTTCCAGGCAGGCGAGTCGCAGATCATCAGCGACCTTAGTGCTGACAACTTCCTTGCTCTGGAGCCGCAGCAGGCTGCGCGACATTTCAAGCTTTATGACGTTGGCCCCGGCCTCGAATACAGCTTCCTGCTCTTCAACCTGAATGACGATATTGACAGCCGGTTCCCGGAGATCGCGCGCAAACAGAAGTGGTTTCGCGACGTGCGTTTCCGGCAAGCTGTTTCAGCTGCCATTGATCGCGCGGCAATTGTCCGGCTGGTGTATCACAATCGTGCTGCCAGCCTGGCAACCCATGTAAGCCCCGGCAACAAACAATGGTTCAATTCTTCTGTTCCCGCGCCGGTGCACTCCATGTCTAAATCTAAAGAGCTTTTGAAAGCTGCTGGATTTTCATGGAGGCCTGATGGCGTGCTGGTAGATTCAGCCAACCAACCGGTTGATTTCACGATCCTGGTAGGTTCCAGCAATGCCTTGCGCGGTCAGATCGCCACGCTGATACAGGCCGACCTGAAGCAAATTGGCATTGCGGCATCGGTGGTACCTATGGAATCGCGCTCAGCCAATGATCGTGTGCTGAACACGCATGAATACGAGGCCATTGTGATGGGGCTGGTGAGTGGTGACGCCGACCCTACGCCTGACATGAACATTCTTATGTCGGATGGCGGGACCCATCTGTGGCATATGGGTGAAAAAAAACCAGCCACGCCTTGGGAAGCAGAGCTTGACCAGCTGATGCAGAAGCAGCTGGTCACCTTGAATTACCAGCAGCGGAAGAAAATTTATGATCGCGTGCAGGAGGTGCTGGCGCAACAACTCCCGATGATTTATTTGACCAGCCCCAACATTCTTGTGGGAGCAAAAGAAGACCTGGGTAACTTTCGGCCGGCAATCATAGAACAGTATACTTTTTGGAACGCAGATGAACTTTTTTGGCACACCCCCGCCGGAAAGCATTGATGGAAGACAACGCCAAGGAAACGACATTAGCGACAACACGGGACACAGCGGCTGAAGACGAAAAACTGGTGCAGCAATGCCTGGCCGGCAATGAGCAGGCGTGGAACACGCTTATTGAAAAGTACAAGCGGTTGATCTACTCCGTGCCGGTCAAGTACGGCTTCAGTCCGGACGATGCGGGAGACATTTTTCAGAATGTCTCCATTGACCTGTTCACGAATCTGTCCAAGCTGCGAAAGATTGAATCGCTGCGGTCATGGCTCATTACCGTGGCCACGCACAAGTGTTTCCATTGGAAGAAGCAGCAGAAGCAGGATGTAGAGCTGGATGCCATGGAGCAGGAGGTTGCGGAAGAAATCGCCGCCGCGCCCCAGGTCATGCAGGAAATCCAGGAGGAGCAGGTCGTGCGCGATGCCATTGAGCGGCTCACGCCTCGCTGCGCGCAGCTGGTAAAGCTCTTGTTTTATGAACAGCCGCCTGTTCCTTACAACGAGGTGGCACAGAAGCTGGGGCTGGCCACAGGCTCCATCGGCTTCATTCGCGGGCGTTGCCTGAACCGTTTGCAGAAGATCCTGGCGGAGCTGGGATTCTAGATGGCGCAGCCGCCGAATTTTGGGATCGAGCAGTGGATTGTCGATCTGGCCGGCATTGCCGACGAAGACCGGCGCCGCGCATTCCTTGCGTCTCAAACCAATCAACACAGCTCGGCCGCGGTTGAATCCCTCTACAACGCAGTAGTCATTTTTGCCCGCGTTGATCTGCAGAAGGCAGAGCGCATGGCCCAGGCCGCAGCCTGGATCGCGGAGCAGATCAATGATCCCTATGCTCTCGCGCAGAGCGCGCGCGCGGTGGGGCACGTTCTTTATCTGACCGGCAAATACAAAAAGGCAATTCAGGAATATGAAAAGGCGCTGACGATTTTTCAGCAGATTGGCCGTGACGTGGACTACGCGCGCACCATTAGCGGAGCGCTGCAAAGCCTGATTTACTGCGGCCAATATGAGCGAGCCTTCCGGCTGGGAGGGGAAGCGCGCAGCATCTTTCATGCGCACAAGGACCGCCTGCGGCTCTCACGGCTGAACAGCAACATCGCCAACATCTATTTTCGGCAGGACCGCTTCCACGAAGCAGTGGAGGTCTATGAAAATGCCTACAAGGAATTTCTGCAATACGGCGAGCCGCTGGACATTGCCGCGGTGCTCAGAAATCTTGCTGTCTGTTATTACAGCTTGAATGACTTTGATCGCGCGGAAGAGACCTACCGCCTGGCGCGCCAGCATTGCCTGGAACACGGCTTCTCTTTGCTGGTGGCTGAAGCCGATTACAACGTGGCTTACCTGCATTATCTGCGAGGCGAGTATCTGCGCGCCATCCAGCTCTATGACCAGACACGAAGTCTCTGCGCTGAGCTGGGCGATCGCTATCACCAGGCGCTCTGCGATCTCGACGAATCAGAGATATATCTGGAATTGAATCTGACGGAGGGCGGCACGGACCTGGCAATGGATGCCTTTGCCGCCTTTACCGAACTCGGCATGACCTATGAGGCCGGCAAGGCGGCTACCTTCTCTGCGATCGCCATAAGCCAGCAAGGCCGGTATAAGCAGGCAATTGAGGCGTTTGATCGTGCGCGCGATCTGTTCGTTATAGAAGGAAACCCGCTTTGGCCCTCGCTGATAGACCTGTATAAAGCGCTGGTCTTGTATGAGGCCCGTGAAAATGACCAGGCGGAAGACCTGGCCGGCTCTGCGCTTGAATATTTTGCTGACTCGCCGTTACCTTCAAAAGCTGCTCTATGTGAACTCCTGCTTGCCGCCATTGAGCTGCGCGGGTCAGATCCGGAAGAGGCCCGCCGTTACTGCAGCTCTGCGCTTTCGCGCCTGACGCATATAGACTCTCCAGCCGCCTATCAGGCGTACTTCATGCTGGGCCAGGTGGAGGAGTCCAGCGGCAATACCGAACTGGCGCGCCAAGCCTACGAACAGGCGTTCAGAAAGTTGGAAGGGCTGCGCAGCCATCTGGGAAAAGAGGAGCTGAAGATCGCGTTCCTCAAGAACAAGCTGGCGGTTTATGAAGGGCTGGTGATCACCTCTCTGGCGGTGAGCTTTAGCATGCGCGCGCAACGTGAAGCGTTCAGCTACATTGAGCAGGCCAAGTCGCGCAGCCTGGCCGACCTGATTGCTTTTCGGGCTTCGTCCATAGCTCCACAAGGGACTGAGGCGCTTTCACCTGCCATGGGCGAGTTTCGCGAGCTGCGCCAGAAGCTGAACTGGACCTATCACCAGATCGAATTGGAAGAGTTAAACAGGGAAGGGAGCTCGCAGCAGAAGATCCAGCAGCTGCGGCAGTTGAGCCGCAAGTATGAGGACGCACTGGTCAAAGCTTTTTCCCGCGTGCAGAGCGTGGACCGGGAATTTGCCAGCCTGCAAAACGCAAAGACCATTTCCGTGGAAGACCTGCAACGTATTCTGCCGGAAAACACGTTGCTGCTTGAGTACTACACCGCGCGGAACCGTTTTTACACATGCCTGATTGGGCGCGACCAATTCAAAATTCTGCCCCTGGGCGACGTGATGCCCGTTCGCGAGAAACTTCGCCTCTTGCAATTGCAACTGGCAAAGTTCCGGCTGGGCGAGGACTATATTCGTTCGCTGGAAAAACCGCTTTTGGAGGCTACGCAGGCGCACCTGGAAGAACTTTATTCGCTGTTAATCGCGCCCATTCGCGGGCAGCTCAAGGCTGAGCATCTGATCATTGTCCCGCATGCCTTTTTGCACTATCTCCCATTCCATGCGCTTTCCGATGGCCAGCGCTATCTGATTGACGATTTTTCCGTGTCTTATGCGCCGAGCAGCAGCATCTTTGCGGTGTGCCAGGAGAAACAGCAGCCTGCGAATGATGGCGAGGCCCTGGTCCTGGCCGTGCCTGACGCGCGGGCGCCGCATATTGCCGAAGAAGGTCAATTCGTAGCCTCAGCCATGGGCAAGGCGCGGCTTTTTATCGGCGCGGAAGCGACGGAAGAACAACTGCGGACTTACGGGCCGCAGAGCCGGTTCATCCATATAGCGACGCATGGATATTTCCGGCAGGACAATCCAATGTTTTCTTCCATCCGCCTGGGGAATTCATTGCTGAGCCTGTTCGATTTGTATCAGCTGCGGTTTGACGCCGAATTGGTGACCCTGAGCGGCTGCGGCACAGGCATGAACGTGGTGATTGGGGGAGATGAGCTGATAGGCCTGGTGCGTGGCCTGCTTTATGCCGGGGCGCAAACCCTGATGGTTAGCCTGTGGGAGGTCCATGATCAAAGCACGGCCGAGTTCATGAAAGACTTTTACAGCCATTACAAAAACTCTGCCAATAAGGCGAATGCTTTACGTAACTCCGTGATAAAGCTGAAGGAAAAGCACCCGCATCCTTACTACTGGGCCGCATTTGCGCTGGTCGGAAAATTTGCATGAAAATTAAAAAAACTTACGAAGGGTATATTTTTGGGCAACACGGAGACTCTTATGGTCAGAAGCAGGCTCATCCGTCGACTGCTAAGAGGGGAATATGGACCCGGAAGCCGTATTCCCCTTATAAGGAAAAGACGATAAAGACGTCATTATGATTCAAGCGCGGCATTTCGATATCACCGAGTGGGCTGACTACGTTAGAGACGTAGTTCCTGCAGAACAGCGCGAGCAGATGCTCGCACATCTGCAGACCGGCTGCTCCAAGTGCGAGAAATTACAAGCCGTCCTCTCCCGCTTTGCAAATATTTGCACACGTGAGGCCGCCTATGAGGTTCCTCGCGTGGCAGAACAGCAGGTGAAGGCGCTGGTGGGACTGCATAAAACGCCGCGCCGGAGCGCCCTGCAGCGACTCCTGGGCAGCCTTGTTTATGACAGCGTGAACGACCCGCAACCCGTTGGAGTTCGTGGAACGCATCAGATCAACCGCCAAGTCCTTTTCCATGCCGGTGATTATTCAGTAGATCTCCGTTTTGAGCATGAGAAGGGTTCCGCCAGCATGGTATTGGTAGGGCAGATTGCCAATCAGAATGCGCCGGAAGAGAAACTGGGGAACATTCCAGTGATCCTTGTAGCTGGACAGCGAGAGATCACCCGCTCTATCAGCAATACCTTTGGCGAATTCCAGCTGGAATATGTTCCGGAAGGCGATCTTCGACTGGTAGTGCCGCTTGAGGCCAAGGGGCAGGAATTGGAAGTAGCTTTAGGAAAGACCCCCCAGCTCTAAATTTTTTTACTCCGGATGTGGAAGTCGACGATGAGGAACTTACGATTAATAGTCCTTTTGGGTGCGCTGATAAGCCTGCCTCTGGCGGCGCAAACCAGCTATATTCTCACGGCTCCCCCCTCTAGCATTCAGGGAATTGTTGCCCGCCACGGCCTTACCGTGGTGAATGATATTTTCGACGGCACCAACAGCGTCATGCTGGTGACTTCTCCTTCGGCTGATGTTACCGGAGTGGAGACAGATGTTGACTCGGACGTTAACGTTGTAACTTTTGAACCGGAACAGCGTACTTTGCTACCGGAGTTGAGCAACCTTACGCAACCGGCCCTCAATCAATCCAGCACCAGCATTCTTGACGGCCTGCCGGGCCGCACCCTGGTTTCATTCTTCGGCAGTACGGTACCCAGCAATTACACCACACAGACGGCGATCAGCATCATTCGCCTGAATGATGCCCGCTCAGCTACGAATTTGACCGGCAGAGGCGTGGTGGCGATTATTGATACCGGCGCAGATCCGAACCATCCTGCATTGAATGGCGTGCTGCTTCCTGGCTATGACTTTACTCGTAATCAGGCAGGAGCTTCCGAACTGGCAGATCTGGCCCCCTCAGTGGCGGCGCAACTGCAGCAGAGTTCCACCAGTATTCTGGATGCGCAGAATACCCTTCAGCAGAACAGTTCTGCGCTGGCCATCCTCAGCCAATCCAGCACTTCCATTTTGGACCAATCGAGCACCTCGATTTTGGATAGCACGCTGGCTGAATTCGGCCACGGCACCATGACCGCGGGAATTGTCCATCTGGTTGCGCCTACGGCGCAGATCATGCCTCTGAAAGCGTTCCGTGCGGATGGGTCCTCAAATCTGTCAGATATTATCCGGGCCATTTACTACGCAGCCGATCACGGAGCCAACGTGATCAGCATGAGCTTCAGCATGGCGCAGCCCTCCCCAGGCTTACAAGCCGCACTGCTGTATGCCTCCAGCAAAAACGTCACTTCGGTTGCTGCATCAGGCAATGACGGCCTTAAGACGATTGTTTATCCTGCAGCTTACAGAACTGTTATCGGCGTAGGGTCAAGCACTAATACTGATACAAGAAGCGCTTTTTCAAATTTTGGCTCCGCCATTGTGATTTTCGCTGCCCCTGGTGAAGGCGTGGTCACAACATATCCAGGCGGCAACTACGCTGCAGGATGGGGCACCTCATTCAGTACGCCAATGGTGGCCGGCTCAGCAGCGCTTGTATTGCAGGTTCGTCCATCGTCCAAGTCTGGCGATGTCATCAACGCTCTTTCCAAGACGGTGCAGATCAATGACATGGGTTACGGACGAATCGATCTGTATCAGTCACTCCTGAACTTGGTAGGAAATAGCGGAGCTCCTACCACCACTCGATAGTTCCATTAAAGAGCTGCAGCTATACCCCTCCTTGAAGATTCACCAGCCAAATTCCAACGTTAAAATTTATTAGCAAGTCTAATTTTTTTACTGATTTTAGGCTCTTTTTGAAATAGGTAATTCATTGTCCATATCGCCACGCCTTCGCTTTTTATGACGCTCTTCTGATTTGTAGTAATGATGTTGAATTATTAGAATCAGAAGCTTACAAGGGGTTTTTGGGCGAGCGGTTGGGTATCCCAAATTTCGGTATTCGCTGTTATTTTGCAGGCGTGAATCAGGATGAAAAATTCTCTTCCACCTCCCTGAGTAACTCTGGCTATACTTTTCTCGTTCGACGGATAAAACCTGAAGGGAGCCCTCTAGAGCCGTTCTCGGGCGGACGCTCAAAGAGGACAAGGCAGAAATGTCTCAACTAAAGACGCTTGCTCGTATTTTGCTCAGTCTTCTTCCGGTACTGGCCATTCCGGTCATGGCTCAAGACCGTTATGTGCTGGTAACCTCGCCCACCAAAGCTCAGGATGTATGTAGCCGTCATGGCCTGACTCAGGTCACGCAGCTTTCCAGCCATGGCGTGTTTCTGGTTTCAACTTTTTCAGTTGATCCCACTATTGCTACTGATTCTGATGTGCAGAGCTTTGAGCCTAATCACCAGTTGGGTGTGCCGGAGCTTTCCGGTGCCACAATCGCCAATCTAACGCAATCTTCAACTTCGATACTCGATGGTCTGCCGGGTCGCACGGTGCTCAACTATTTTGGTTCTGCCGTCCCCAGCAACTACGTGCAGCAACCCGCTACGGCTCTTATTCGCACGCATGACGTTCAGGCCGGAAGCACTCTGACCGGTTCTGGAATTACCGTCGCTGTGATTGATACGGGCGCGGACCTGAACCATCCGGCATTGGCTCCGGTGTTGGTGGCAGGATTCAATTTCATCAATGAAGCGGCCGCTCCGTCAGAACTAACGGACCTTTCGCCAGCGATGGCTGCTGCCTTGTCACAATCTTCAACCAGCATTCTCGACGCGCAGAATCTGGTGCAGTTGAACAGCTCTACCGCTGCGATCCTCAGCCAATCGAGCACCAGCATTCTGGACGGGCCTCCCGCTGCTTTCGGGCACGGAACCATGACAGCCGGTCTTGTGCATCTGGTAGCCCCAGGAGCCAGGATTATGCCGCTAAAAGCATTCGCCGGCGACGGCAGTTCTGATCTGTTCAACATTATTCGTGCGATTTATTACGCTGCTGACCACGGCGCCCAGGTGATCAGCATGAGCTTTGAGATATCGCAAAGTTCTGCGTCGCTGCAAAATGCAATTCAGTACGCGCTGAACAAGAACATTGTGGTGGTGGCCGCTTCAGGTAACGATGGCCAGCAGATTCTGGTCTATCCGGCGGCATACAACTTAGTGGTTGGCGTGGCTTCCACCAGCAACTCAGACGTAAAGAGCACGTTTACGAATTTCGGCACTAACTCAGTATTTATTGCTGCTCCCGGAGAAGGCGTGGTTACCACCTATCCCGGCAGCAATTACGCTGCGGGTTGGGGCACGTCCTTTAGCGCGCCGTTAATTGCGGGCGAGGCTGCACTGGTTCTGCAGGCAAGACCCACGTATCACCCGGGCGACGTTGCCAACGCAATTTCACGCAGCATCAATGTGCCGCAGATGGGCCACGGACGAGCCGATCTCTGTCTGGCACTTTCCAGCATTGGAATCGGAAATCCTTGTGCTGCCTCGACTACAAGCAGCGCCCCGGCTCCGTAATCAAGATTAAAGAGTAAATGAGCCTGCTCTTTAGCCCCGCTGCAAGGCGGGGCTTTTTTGTTTTCTTGTCTTCGAGCGCGGCAAGGAATGCTTCAAGGCAAATAATCTACAGCTATACGGATTTTCGCTACACTTCGGGAGCTCAGAAACCAGCGATCGTCGCGTACCGGCGGAAGAAGCTGTTGGCCTTCCACTGCGGACGCTTCTCCTCATTGGCCAGCTTGACCATCAACGAGCGAACAATCTCTTCATATTTGCCCGCCGCTGCCAGCTCTACGGGCTGGTTGGTATCGTCAGAAGGCGCGTGATATCGCTGAGTAAGCCAGTTCTTGAAGGTCTGCTGTTCGGGCGAGCCCTTTTGAAAGCCCACACCCATTGCGAGAGCCGGAACGCCATGGCGGATAAAGTTGTATTGATCGCTGCGGATAAACGCGTTTCTCTGTGGCTCAGGATCGGCCTGGACTTCAACGCCGTGGGATTGGGCCACCTCGCGTGCCTGGTCACCCATATCAGATTCAGCCAGGCCGTACACGGTAAGGACTTTCAGCGGCACGATGGGCAGGAACATATCAATATTGATGTTAGCAATCATCGATCCCGGCTTTACCGTGGGGTGCGTTGTGAAATAGCGCGAGCCCAGCAGTCCTTTTTCCTCGGCCGTTACAAAGACAAACAGCAAAGAGCGCTTCGGCTTGTTTTGCGATTTTTTGAGCGAAGCTGCAATATCCAGCAGCACTGCGCTGCCTGCAGCATTGTCCATTGCGCCGTTGTAGATGCGGTCGCCATTGATGGGCTCGCCAATGCCAATATGATCAAGATGCGCTGAGAGCACTACATATTCTTCTTTCAATCTGGGATCGCTGCCGGGAAGCTTCGCAACCAGATTGGCCGACTCAACTGCCTTTTTATTCACTGATGTGTGCGCCTTGATGGATTTCACCAGCGGAAAACGTGGAAGCTGTTTGCGCTGCCTGGCTGCATCCAGAATTTCATCCCACGTATGGCCGGAGCCTTCAAACAGTTTGCTCGCATGCGCCGGATTGAAGATCACAGCCAGGTTCTCTCCGGCAGTCTCATCAAATTCCGGATCTTTGAGCGCCATGTTTGGATGCGCACGATTGGCTGAGATGCGCGACCAGGGAATATCCATTGACGTCGGATTGAGGATGGTAATGACCCCCACTGCGCCGGCCTTTGAAAGCGCTTTCCAGCGCTCACCCGCAGACTGATAGTGTGAGGCGAGTGCGCCGGGGATCTCTTCCGGAGCGCCTGCAAATATCACGGCGATTTTTCCTTTTAGATCGAGCCCGTCAAGATCGTTATAGCTGTTCTCCGGGACCGTGAGGCCGTAGCCGACGAAAACCAGCGGCGCGTCAACAGACGACGCCAGATCCACACGCGTGCTAAAGATGGCGTCTTCACCGAGCGTGAGCGGCTCAACCTGATCCTGATGCACCAGCGCCAGGCTGGAATCTTTCTCCACAATTTGCCGAGAGATAAACTGCACCGGCTGATAGAAACCATTGGCTCCCGCGGGCTCCAGACCTGCCCGCTTAAGCTGCTCAACAACGTACTCCTGCGCCTTGCGCAGGCCAGCGCTGCCGGTTTCACGGCCTTCCATGTCGTCAGCGGCCAGAACCTTTACGTAATTCCACCAGCTCTTGCCATCAAAATGCTGTTCCACGCGCGGGCTTGGGGCCGACCCACTGCTTGTCTCGCTGGCTGCAGGCTCAGTGATTGACTGTGAGTGTGAATAGACAGCAGCAGCAAGGATTAAAACGAGAGTTGACGGCAAGATTTTTTTCATTTTCGGCTGGCGCTCCTTGGTAAGGGCTCATTTGAATGGCAAAAGGATAACATTCTGAGTTAACTGACGGTAAGTCGCGATCTCAATGACGCAGCAGATGGGGTTTCTGTGGTGAGTTATTTCCGTCGCAACGCGCTGTATCCAAACCATAGCGCATAAAAAGCTGTCAGCATGCCTCCTGCAATCCACGCGGCTGCCGTCGGCGAGTTGTTGGTTTTTGCGATGACAACAAATAAATCTCCTGCCATTCCCGGAGCCAGGAAGACCAAACCAGCCATCAGAAGACGGCTGGCGACGGTGTGAAAGTGCTCAGTATCGTCTCCGGCCTCAGCCAGCCGGTGGTACGCGGCCGGCGCGATCAGCAGCACGATGGAAAGAGTGGTGGACAGAAGGCTGATGAAGTGGATGATCTGCCATGGCCGCGGAATCTTTTCGAAACTCTGGGCAAAAACAATCGCAAATTGGAATCCAAGAAATGCCTGCGCTCCGGGCAGCGCCATGCGGCACTCGATCAGCACTTTCTTGATACGATCTGATAGGTCAGGCTCTTGCTTTTTCCTGCGATCCTCTTCCTGCCTGATCAACTCTTGCCGAACCTTTGTCCGTTTTTGAGGATCGCGTACGGCAAAGGACCATGCGTACCACATTCCCGAGGCGAGGGCTCCCACAGCAATCGCGATCAGCAAGGGGTGCGGCATGCGCAGCGTTACGGCCACTGGAAAAATGGCAAGTGGAAGGCCCAGACTTAGCGGCGCCAAACCAAAATCCAAGACCATGGTGGCGAACGCGTAAAATTTTGTGCTGGGAGCACCATGCTCGCCAATCTGATGAAAGGCGGCAGGCCAGATGAGCCAGCCCAAAGCCGCTGTCATGATCCCCAGTGCCGAGATGTGCGCTATTTGTGATGAAGGCGGAAGTTGCTCAAATTTCTGTTCAAAGCAGATGCGATAGCCAAAGCCGAGCAGTACCTGCGTGCCCAGCAGGAGCATGCGCGCCTCATTGAGAACAGTTTCAATTGCATTCTCAAGCTTAACCATGGATACGCTTGCGTTTTGGTTTGGCTGTAATGTTCACGCAACCTTTTGGACCAGGTTATTGATCGCCTGCCGCACCCGTTCTCCCAGGGGAAGCGCCTTCTCCTCAATGGACTTCCAGTAAACAATGTCCACGATCTTTTCAAATTGCATCATGGTGACAGCTTCTTCCTGCCGCATCGGATGACCGGCTTTCAGGCCAGCAAGGGCCCGCAAGACTGTTTTGGTCTGCTGGAAAAGCAGCGTAGTGGGATAAAGAAGCATGTTGAAGCCCATGGCATGCATCTCAGCGGGCGATACCCACGGCGTTTTTCCGCCGCCTTCCAGGATGCTTACGGCCAAGGGCTCTCCTTTGAATTCTTTGCCGATTCGGTGCAGCTGCTCAACCGTCTCCGGACCTTCCACGTAAACGCCGTCTGCACCTGCCTTCAGGTACATCTCAGCGCGACGGATCGCGTCATCAATTCCATTCACTGCCAAAGCATCCGTCCGGGCAAGGATAAACAGCCGGTCAGCATTGCGCCGCGCGGAACGCGCTGCACGAATCTTGCTCACCATCTGCCTGGGTTCGATTACTTCTTTCCCGCTCATGTGACCGCAGCGCTTTGGCGCCTTCTGGTCTTCAATGAAAATGGCTGAAGCGCCGATATCGTCATACGTATGGATCGTGTGGACGACGCTTTTTTCATCGCCGTAGCCGTCATCGCAATCCACCAGCACGGGCAGCGTGCATGCGTGCACAATGTCACGCACCGCGGCGGACTTTTCGCCGAGCCGGGTCACGTCCATGTCTGGGAATCCAAAGCGCATGCCATCCAGGGCAAAGCCGCCGATCTGGTAAGCAGGGAAGCCGGACTGCTCGATCAACTTGGCCGTAAGCGCGTCACAAGCTGAGGGCAGCAGCAGTGGGGCGTGTTGTTTCAGCAGGCGTTTCCAATTTTTCTGACGATGCTCCATAGTGAGCTTGGATGCATGCTGCCTGGCTTTTGTTGGGACGTCATGGACGAAGCTGACGGATCAAGCAGCTCTGCTGCTTTTGAGCGCTTTTTTAAGCAGCCGGTATGCATGCTTGGGGCCGCGAAAGGCGAGCACCTTAAACTTGGAGCCGCGCTCCCGGTGATAATTGGAAAAGAATTGCCCAATATCTTTGAGCATGGTCTTATTGACATCAGCGACATCACGCAAGTCAGAATAGCTGTGGTTCTTTTCCGCAACAGCAATGAGCCGGTCATTCCGCTCGGTCTTGCCGTCTTCAGTCTGCTCGGCTTCAATTACGCCGATGAGCCGGCTCGCAATCACACATCCGGGAAATGCCGGCTGGTCCATCAGCAGCAGAACATCTATTGGGTCGCCATCCTGGGCGCGGGTCTCAGGAATGAAGCCGAAGTCGTAAGGAAACGCCATGCCCTCCGGCAAAACATTACTCAGCGTGAAAGCCTTCATCGCAGGTTCGAATTTATATTTGTTGCGGCAGTTCTTGGGTGTTTCAATCACCACGTGCACAATTGACTTGTCGTCCTGATCAAAAGCCTGAATGGAAGCTACTGTTCCTGATTGCCGGTTCTTCTTTTTTGGCATGAATGTTCTCCCAACTTATGGGATTGGCATTCATGCCGCGAGGTTGGGTCGGAAAGTGGAGTAGCTCACAACAGCTTTATTCAGCCCGTCCAGAAGCTGTTGTGGAGCATGGGCAGCATCGGTGCGCTCTTCAGCAGAAAGCACAAAGTTGTTGGCGATGACGCACAGAATCGGCATCAAGCGCCTGTGTTTGCGGATCTCCAAGATAATACTTCTTTGCTCCTGCCTGGGCAGTGTGTGGCAGACCAGGACGAGGTCAACTGCGTCAGATTGGGCCAGCCGCAGCGCATCGCTTGCCGAATAGGCCTCAATTACGTCAAAACCGGCGCGACGCAAGATCCTGGAACGCAGGGAGAGCAGATGATGGTCATGCCCTACGGAAAGAATTCGCGTATATCCCTGCATAGTTTTCTCTTAATTTTTGACTGATTTAACTGCTAAATCCACTGTATCGGGACGCGATTCCGGGTGTTAGCGTCAACTTGTGCCAGCGCGAGTACTGGGCGTGTCCAATCCCCCCGGATATTCATTGAAAAGGACCCTGCAATCAAGCATAATAAGCAGAGATGCCCAAAAAATCTGACAAGGAACCCAAGGTCTCCAAGGACCTTTGGATAGCACCTCGCTACAGCTTGAAAGGGCCGGCAGGAGAGCGCGCCTGGGAGAACCGTCCCGGCGGTGCGCCGAATAGCAGCCGTCTGCTTGAGCTGGCTGATATCGCATTGGGCACCAAAAAACCTGCAGTGAAGAAGAAAAAGACGTCTTCTTCGAACGCCCATGACACATCCAAGACCGAGCCTTATTCCGGGCTCAAATACAAGCGCGACGATACAACTACGCGATAGTTACTCGCAGAGTTCCTTATCCTTTGACACTATTGGGAATTGAGAAGTCATGCACAGACAGTTGTGTCTGTGCCATATAGGTTAGAGGTTAATGCGTGCTGTGACTGCCTGACTGCAAGGTTTGCGAAACTGTCTTGGCGTAATCTTTGAGTTTTTCCAATGAGGTGGAAAGCGCCGTGGCCTTCTCTGCCAGGCCTCTGGCGCGCGCCACTGCCATGACCTGTTCAGCCTCCATGTTGAGCCGCTCCAGGGTGCTCACCAGATAACCCAGCGCATCAGCATGCGGCTTCCATAAGTAAGCAGAGCTGGCCTTCTGGTTGTATTCATCGACCTCCACAACCATGCGGGCCAGATAACTCACAATGCTCATCAGTATGTTGGCATAATCGGCGCGGAAGCTCTTTTCACCCTGATACTCCGCCTTGAATGCCTCAACCTCCGCCGGCGAAAGAACAAGCTTGGAACCCTTTACGGGAAAAACGCCGGCAAATTTGGGGTCGGAGCCGCGCACGTGCTCCTTGATCATCTGTTGAGTGCTGTGGAGCTTGCCTTCCTGCACCGCATTTTGCACTGCCTGCGATGGAGAAACCGCCAGCACTTCAGCTTTGACTGGTAGCGACGCTACAGGTTGCGGCTTGGGCGCAGGTGGCGGAGGCGGCAATGGAGCATTGATGGAAGGCGCTGCCGCATGGGGCTGGGGAATGACGGGACGAGGCGCTGCCACAGGCTCAAACGGCTTGGGAGCACCTGGTTTTGCCATGCGCACCGGGCGTTTGCTATCGACGGCTTTTTTGTATTTGGAAACTTTTCGGAATTCGTCCTGGGCGAGTTGATAGTCTTCCGCCAGGAGCTCATTGGTCTCGACTTCACTAAGATTTTTTACAGTGATGTCACCTTCCACGCGGGCGAGGATGCTGGCGCCTTCACGCTGCACGTTTTCCGCGTAAGACTTAATCTGCATGGCAGCGTCATGGAACAGCTCATCAAATTTGCGGCCAAAAATATCATTCCAGACGGCCATGCTGGCCAGCGAATCAGGATGATAGAACGACCTGCCCAGTGATTGCTTGAGCTCGCGCACACGCTGCACGATGCCTGAATCAATGATCTGGTCAAAATGCCGGAACTCTTCAAGTTCCTGGTAGAGATACTCAAATTCCTGCAGCAACGCGACGTGCTCCAGCGGCATGGACTCACTATGCACGTCGCCAAGGGAGCGATAAAGCTCGCCTTCAAACGCCAGGGCAGCCTGTGAGATGAATGCATACGGGCTGTCCACCTCAGGCCGTTGCCATGTGTATTGCTTATCTTCAGGCGCGCTGCGGAAGAGATAAGTAATGATGCAATCGGTCTTGTCACGATCACCGGAACGCTGCGAGGCTTTGCTGGTGAAATAGCGCAGGAGGGCGTAAGAAGTCTCAAACCCTGGGAGCGTTTTGAGCGCGTCGCGGACCAGCGGCGGCGTCAGCGCCAGGTCCAGCACATCGAGCCAGAGCTTAAAATTCTGGGCGAGCGCAGCAGGGTCGCTTGCAGGCTCAGCAGCGTTTTTGATTTCAGCAGGAACTGGCACGCTGTGTCCCAAATTGCTTTCAAGCAACTTGAGATAAAAATCGTGAACGGTAGTGAGGTCCTTCAGCTCCTGTTGAGGATCCTGGCCCAAAGTAAACTCCTGCCTTATTCAACAACGATTTGCCTGGGGGTGAGAGGCGTTAAAATTTCACGTAGTTTAACCTACGTTCATCTTTGGCACAATTGGGGTTACCCTTACGAAAAGAGTAACCCTTGGTAAGCTGCTGATAAGATGTGGTTTACCGGGTATCTCACCGGGCGATTATTTGCCACCCAGGAGCAATTTGGCAATGGTCTGCAACTGCATGTTAGACGTGCCTTCATAGATTTTGCCTATCTTGGCGTCACGAAAGAACTTTTCAACTGGGTAGTCCTTGGTGAAGCCATACCCGCCGTAAATCTCCACCGCCAGCGATGCCACACGCTCCGCCACCTGTGAAGCAAACAGCTTGGTCATGGCGGCTTCCTTCACAAAGTTCATGCCTGCATCTTTCATGCGCGCGGCGTTGTAAACCAGCATGCGCGCGGCTTCAATCTCCGTGGCCATCTGCGCCAGTTGGAACTGAATGCCCTGGAAGTCAGCGATGCTTTTGCCGAACTGCTTGCGCTCCTGCGAATACTTGAGAGCGCTTTCCCACGCACCGCGAGCCAGGCCGAGCATCTGTGCACCAATGCCGATGCGCCCTTCATTCAGCGTCTCAATTGCGATCTTGTAGCCTTTGCCAACCTCGCCCAGAACGTTTTCGCGAGGCACATGGCAGTCTTCCAGAATAAGTTCACATGTGGAGGAGGCGCGAATGCCGAGCTTGTCTTCTTTTTTGCCTACCGTGAAGCCAGAAAATTTCTTTTCCACGATGAACGCGGTAATGCCTTTATATCCAGCCGATGGGTCAACCGTGGCAAACAGGATGAAAATTCCCGCCTCTTTGCTGTTGGTGATCCACAGCTTGCGCCCGTTCAGGATATACTCATTGCCCTTGAGTTCGGCGCGCGTGGTCATGGCAAAGGCGTCTGAGCCGGAGCTGGCCTCGCTGAGCGCGTACGCGCCTACGGTGTTGCTGCACATCTGAGGAAGGTAGCGGCGTTTCTGCTCCTCATTGGTCCAGCGCAGGAGGGCGTTGTTGACCAGCGTGTTTTGCACGTCAACGATTACGCCGGCGGAAGGATCGACGCGGGAAATTTCTTCCACGGCAAGAATGGCCTCAAAGAACTTTCCGCCCGCGCCGCCGTACTGCTCCGGGACTTCAATTCCCATCAGGCCGAGATGGAAAAACTGCTCGATCAGATCGTGATCGAAAACGCCCTTTTCGTCCATTTCGCGAACCTTGGGGCGCAGCGCCTGGTCGGCAAACTGGCGAACGTTGTCGCGAAATAAAATCTCATCTTCAGTGAGCGAGACCAGCGGCTGGGGCGAAGGCGCAATCTGGGTTGAAAGCTGTGACATCTTGAAATCCTCAAAAGGGATTGGGTAACCAAAAATTGTACCACTCAGCCTGGAATCGCCGGGATCGCCGTAATCCCACCCCAGCTCGCGCAAACCGGCGCCATCCAGGGGCCCCGTTCGCGCGGAATCGCCGTAATCGGAATTCAAAAACCTTACCGCTGATAAACGCGGATTAAGGAGGATCAAGGAATTGCCAGAACGCCGAAATTGCAATTGGAAAACTGAGCACCCTTAATTCATGCGGGATTCGACGTTCAATTTCGGCGATCTTTGGCATTTCTGGTCTGTGTAAATCAGTGTGATCAGTGTTATTGGTGGTAAGGTTTTGAATTCCGATTACGGCGATTTCTTCCCCCTTGACGCCATCTACCCTGACGCCGTTTAATGCCATGCATGCGCGTAGCCTTCTTAGGACTTGGAATCATGGGCCGGCCGATGGCGGAGAACCTGGTTAAAGCCGGCCATGAAGTTACTGTCTGGAACCGTACACCCCGCGATGTGCCCGGGGCGGCGACTGCTCCCACACCGGCAGAGGCTGTGAAGGGCAAAGAGGCGGTGTGGATCTGCGTTTCCGATACCAAAGCCGTACAGGCCGTTCTCTTTGGGCCGAACGGCGCGGCGGAAGGGCTTTCCAGCGGCACGGTGGTAGTGGATTCCAGCACCATCTCGCCTTCAGCCAGCTTGAATTTTATGGAGGGCCTGCAGGAAAAAGGCTGCGAATTTCTTGATGCGCCGGTCACCGGCTCCAAGACGGGCGCGGAGAAAGGGGAGCTTATCTTTATGATCGGCGGTGAGCCGCGCAATATTGAGCGCGTGGAGCCGTTGCTTCGCGCTATGGCAAAGAAGGTCATCCACATGGGCCCGAACGGCAAAGGCCTCTCCGCCAAGCTGGCCCAGAATATGAACATTGTTTTTATGTATGAAGGCTTATGCGAGAGCCTGACGCTGGCGAAAAAGCTGGGCGTTCCAGAGGAGAAGATGTTTGAGCTGATCGAAAACTCGATGATCCGCTCCGGCGTGGCCGAATACAAAAAGCCGTTCATCCTGAATCAGGACTGGACCCCTAACTTTCCGCTCAGGTTGATGCACAAAGACATGCACCTGATGATGGACGCTGCCAAGGAAAACGGTGTGGATCTGCCCGGATTGACGAAGATTGACGAGATCTATGAAGAAGCCGTGAAGGCTGGGTTTGACGATCTGGATTACGCGGCGACCATCATGTTGCTGGAAGAGCGGGCTGGATTGAGGTTGAAGGGAAAGACTTCGTAATATACTCAAAAACCGTCATCCATTCCTGCAATCTATGCCATAGGAATGTCCAAGTCGCCTTCTGCCTGCCAACTATCTACAGATCCCATGAAACGTTTCTTCTCGAAATTTCACTAAGTAAGCAGGGGATGTTTTTCCTCTTGCCTCCGTCGAGAATTCGACCAGTCTCATTGCAAAAAGGAAAAAGTCCACCATTTGCGTTTTCGGATAATAACGCAGGTTGTAGGCATAATCGATATCTACAAACGGGCTGCCAATAGTTCGTATTCCGTCTGGATCATTATGCAGCGAGGTGAAACATGGACCTTCCTGAGCCTCTCAAAATCAGCTTGAACTATGCTGAAGAATCTTCAAAACGCAGCCGCTGGATCGTCTTCATTATGCAGTTGGCAGTTGTGTTGGTGATTGCTTCCGTTTGGGCAGAAGACGATTCAAATTGGTTGCAGTTGAGACTGAATTCAGCTCAGAGCGCGGTAAAAACTGCTGACATGCGAATCCTACAATTCAGGAGACAGTGATATTTCGTCAGACCAGCCCTCTCCAATTCAGAATGATGCGATTACACAAATCGGCCGGGAGGAGCTGAACGATCGAGCGATGTGCGCCAACAAAGATTATTTGACTGCCGGGGAAAGGCGCCAGGCCATAGATTATCTGAAGCAATGGCATTTCTCACTGGCACAAGCCAAAAAGAACGTTGCCGATCTGCAGCTAATGATGGCGAACAGGGTCCTGGGAGTAACGGTCCCGGTCTTGGGAGTGGTATTTGATATTAATGATCTAAGTATCATGGCGGGAGTAACCTTCACAATTCTTCTCAGCTGGTTTCATTTCTCCCTCCGGCGGCAGCATGACAATGTAAAGAAAGTGTTTGAGCTGGCTGGAGAACTTGATTCAAAATCAAAACCGAACAACTCCTCCAACCTTAAGATGGCATATGATCTGCTAGCGATGACACAGGTCCTGACCATCCCGCCCGGTGCCAGCGCAGGGAGCAGAAATCTTTCATTACAAAGACGCCTTTTACGTTTGCCGAACCTGATTATGTGGACCGCAGTTGTGGCACAGGCGATTGTGCTGACGGATGATATCGTGACAATGAAACACGGCGACGATTTGGGCGTAATTGTCAGTCATGCCGAAACAGCTATTGCCAGTTTGCTGCTTGCCTATATGACATATCGAACGATCCAATGCTTCAGGCTGATGAGCGAAACCTATTCCGAATGGCTGTCCGCCTATCAAAAGGTTTACGGCGCGGAAACTCGGCAAGCGGATTTAAGTGAGCAGGGAAGAGGCAAACTCGCATGGTTGTTGCTGGCGGCTGTGCTCTGTGTTCATCTGTTGGGTGAAAGGCCGGACGCGTGGACGACTTTCAACGAAACACTTAGTGCTTTCCTTACACCCCTTGGACGGTTCTTTTCACAAGTTTCTCGAATTGAGGAGTGGCTCAGTATCTGGCTGATTGTTCCTCTCATGGCCGTGCTCTTCTGGAGTAGTTTTATAAAGCGCGTTCGGAGAGTGCGGTTAATCGCATTATTTCTGGCGGGAGTGGTGCTTCTTGATGCTGGGCACACATTGTTACGGTACTTGAATCAAGATTGAATTCCTCTCATCTTCAACACACGATGATAGGTTTTTACTCTCTACCATTGCTAGTACTGGCAGCGTTGAACCTTGTTACTACATCGAGAAGAAGGTCAACTGAAGAACAACAACTATTGCGCAAGGGCCATGCGCAACATTCTTAATGCCACGTCCAAGGCCGGACGATTTTCAGAATAGCCGGATAGCCAAAACTTATCCCTGTTGATCCGCGGTAAGCGCCTTCGGAGCACCCGCACCAAACACATAATCTGCTTCAGCCACTGTTTTTGTACGGCGCAGGTAGCTCACTACTGATCCCGGCCAGATCACTGGGTTTTCGCCAGTGGCGGAGTCCTGATACCAGCTGCGGCAGCCACCTGCCTGCCAGACGGTCCCTGCGAGGCGGGTGCGCAGCTCTTCGACAAAGCGCTTCTGGGTCTCCGGGTTCACTTCCATCGCTTTTGCGCCGCGTTCACGCATGAGGCGCAGGCATTTCATGACGTAGCCGATCTGGGCTTCACTCATCAGGACTACTGAGTTGTGCCCCAGCCCGGTATTGGGGCCGAGCAGGATGAAGAAGTTCGGGAAACCGGTAACGGTTATGCCAAGATAAGCGCTGATCCGCTCTTTCCATGTTGAATGAATTTCAATTCCATCCCGACCGATCACCGGCGTGTCATGCAGTGGCTCAGTGGCGCGGAAGCCGGTGCCATAGATGAGTACGTCGATCTCACGCTCTGTGCCATCCTCGGTAATGATGCTGTGCTCGCGGATTTCGCGAATGCCATCTGTAATGAATTCGACGTTAGGCCGCTGGATGGCGGGATAGAAATCATTCGAGATCAGCACGCGCTTGCAGCCAAGTTCGTAACTGGGAGTGACCTTGGCGCGCAGCGCGGGATCGGGCACTTGTGCTTTGAGATGATCGAGCGCCATCTTTTGCCCGCGCTTACGCAGCGCCATTACATTGCCCAGAAATCCCCAGACGCGAACTTCAAAGAGCCAAAAAAGGACGATGCGAAAAAGCCATGTGAGAGAAGGGAAGCGGCGGAAACGTTTGCGCCAGCGTTCGGCGATGGCGAAGTCGAGTTTGGGCAAGATCCACGGTGGCGTGCGCTGAAAGATGCAGAGCCTCGCCACTTTTGCAGCGATCTCCGGCACAAACTGAATTGCGCTGGCGCCGGTGCCGATCACGGCCACGCGCTTGCCTTCGAGCTGAACGTTGGAGTCCCACCAAGTGGAGTGAAACGCCGGGCCAGCAAATTTCTCCATGCCGGGAATGTCCGGATACTTGGGGACATGCAACGCTCCGACTGCTGAGACCAGCACGCGCGAGCGAATCGTTGCACCGTCAGCAGTGGTAATGCGCCATACGGCTGCGGCTGCATCCCATACTGCTTCCGCCATGCGCGTGTTCAGCCGAATGTAAGGCTTGAGGCCGAACTTCTCCACGCAGTTTTTCAAATATTGCTGGATTTCGTCGCGGCCGGAGTACATCCGGCTCCAATCAGGATTGCGGTCGAAAGAGAACGAGTAGAGATGGGAAGGAATATCGCAGGCGCAACCGGGATACTGGTTTGCATACCAGGTGCCGCCGATCTCATCTGCCTTCTCGATCAATAGAAATGAAGTTGTGCCCGCTTCAAGCAGCTTGATGGCCATGCCCAGGCCGGAAAAGCCCGCGCCTATGATCAAGACGTCCAGCGTCTCCGCTGGAAGCTGATTTGCAGAAGCAGTTACAGGAGCTGATTGTTCCAGTGTTGGCAAGGCCTACTTAGCTTGCCATGCAGACCTCAAGCAGGCAACAACTAAGAAGCGTCCAAATTAGATTTCTTCTCCGGCTCGGCTACAAATTGATAGCCCAGCCCGCGGACGGTGATCAGGTGCCTGGGCCGTGAGGGCTCTTTTTCAATGTACCGGCGCAGGCGGACGACAAAGTTGTCAATCGCGCGCGTATCGGTATCTTCCTTCAGGTCCCAGACCTGTTCGAGAATTTCCTTGCGTGAAACCGGGCGTCCAATGTTGCGAATGAGGTAACGGAGCAGTTCGGCTTCCATCAGAGTGAGTTGCAGGCTGCGCTTGCCGTCGCGCAGCTGCAGCTTCTGGAAATCAACCGTCTTTCCCGCGAATGAAAATTCATCAATAGGCGGCGGGGCGGTTTCAAGCGCGGTTTGCAGCCAGTTTTTCCGCCGCAGAAGGCCTCCGATGCGCGCCATGAGAATATCCAGATTAAAAGGCTTGGGAAGATAGTCGTCTGCACCGGCTTCGAAGCCCCTGAGCACGTCTTCCGGGCGTCCGCGAGCAGTGAGCATCAGCAGCGGAATAAAGTTTTGCTTTTCCCGCAGCTCGCGCGCAACGGTAAATCCATCTTTGCCCGGCAGCATTACATCGAGGACGAGAAGATCAAAGAATTGATTGCGCTCAAGCAGGTGCACCAATGCGTCTTCACCGTTATCGAGAATCTCTACGGAATGACCGTCGGCTTCCAGATTGAAGCGAAGACCCGCCGCGATATGCGCTTCATCCTCCACAACCAAGATGCGGCTCATACGTGGTACACCCGTGGCAAGCGAATGGTAAAAGTGCTGCCCCGGCCTTCGCCTTCGCTTTCAGCAAAGGCTTCACCGCCGTGCCGGCGAATGATGGAACGAACGATGAACAGCCCCAAGCCTGTGCCCTTGACCTGGCCGGTGGCTGGGCTATGCACGCGATAAAAACGCTTGAAGATGCGCTTGAGCTCGTCGCGCGGAATGCCGACGCCGTTGTCGCGAACGCGGAGTTCCACACTGTCAACATCGGGCGTAAGGACATCTACGACGATCGCGGGATGCTGCCCAGAGTACTTCACTGCATTTTCAATCAGATTGGCTACGGCGGTGCGCAGCTCTTCAGGATTGCCCAACAGCGTGATTGGGCCGTTCGGCTCTGCGCCAAAGCGCAAGGCTTCAGGAGAAAGGCCGTGACGCAGGCGCGCCAGTTCCAAGCTCTCCTGGATGATTGTGGAGAAGTCCAGGTCCTGCCAGTTGCGACGCGCGCTGCGCTGGCGAATCTCGCCCGCGCGCAGCACCTGCTCCACTGTTCCCAGGAGGCGGTCGGTATCGTCAAGCATGAGCCGATAGAAGTCGCGGCGCTGGCTTTCATCAAGCGGGCGGCGTTCCAATGTCTGCAGGTAGAGGCGAATGGAGGTAATTGGCGTCTTCAACTCGTGAGTTACCGCATTGAGGAAGCTATCCTGCTGCTCGTTGCGCCGGATTTCACGGACGAGAAAGATTGTGTACAGGACCAGGCCGGCGATGATCAGGCTGAAAAAAATAATGCCCAGAACCAACGTGACCACGTTGCGCCAGGTATGGACGATCCAACTGATGTTGAGATACACCGCCACGCCCACCAGGCAGGAGCCCAGCGTGATGAAAAATGAAATGGTCTTGGCGCGGCTGGTGATGCGCATGGCGGTAATCAGTACTTAGTATTTAGTATTTGGCCGGGAGATCGCAACTGTGTTGCTGCCTTACAGCGGTAAAAACACACCCAGCGGCTGCTCCCTCAATGGTCCTGCGCAGCCGCTCAAATCTTGTTTAAAGATTAGCTAAATACTAAGCACCAAATACGGCAGGTTTCTAGTCATCGCCTGATGCCGCGTGCGAGAGATTGATCAGCCCTTTTGCGGCCTTCATTTTGATTACCTCGTGCAGCTTGGGAGCTTTTACGTCCCAGATAAGACCCAGTGCACGGCAAACAAAGATGGCGTACCAGTTGAGATCAACCTCATACCATGCCAAGCCATGGCGAGCAGCCTGAGGATGCGCGTGATGATTGTTGTGCCAGCCTTCACCGAAGGTGAGAAGGGCGACCCAGAAGCTGTTCTTGGAGGTGTCACCGGTGATGAAGCGCTGTGATCCCCACATGTGCGTGGCTGAGTTGACGAGCCATGTAGCGTGCAGTCCTACGACGGTGCGGAGGAAAATTCCCCAGGTGAGCATGGACCAGCCGCCAAAGGCCAGCAGCACAACGCCGAGAACGGTGATTGGCACCCAATGCCATTTGCTGATGAAGGTATGAAACTTGTCTTTGCGCAGATCGGGAATATAAGGCAGCAGCGCCGTGGAGTGGTTGTGCAGGACGCGGCCGGTGATGATCCAGCCCATGTGCGCCCAGAAGCCGCCATCGCGGGGAGAGTGCGGGTCGCCTTCAACGTCAGTATTCTGATGATGAACGCGGTGGATGGCTACCCAGAAAAACGGGCCGCCTTCCAGGGCCAGGGTTGCGCAGAGAGTGAGGAAGTACTCGAACCATTTGTATGTTTTGAATCCGCGATGCGTGAGCAGCCGGTGATAGCCCATGCCGATGCCGAGGCTGCCGGATATCCACCACAGCAGCACGGCTACAAAGAATGCTTTCCAGGTAAACAGGAAGAGCGCGGCTATTGCGCCCACATGAAAGGCCACCATGAAAAATGTGGTGAGTTTGCTGACCGGCTCCCTGAAGGTGCGATCATTTTCAAAAAATGCCACGAGTGCTGTACTCCCTTGGTGGAATAACTGAATAAATCTTTGATTCTCAGCCTAACAGCCGAGGAGGGTTGCCGATTGTAATAGTTCTGTAATTGCCAAAACCGGAAGTGCATGGGCGGATGCACGCTTGATTTTGGCCTTATTCTGCCGATGAATAAACGCTAAAACAATGAAGCTGAGGCGCTGCCGGCCAGTTCACGCATGGCGTCAAGCATGTAAGTGCGGGCAGGGGAGCCGGGAGCAAGGGATTCCAAAGGCAGAGTAGCGGAAAAATGCGGTGAGGAGCGCTGGAAGCTGACGTTCAGAAATTCGCTGCTCTCGCCACGGGTGAGAGAGGCCATGGTGCAGGCGATCTCTTTTTGCCGCTCAGGACGAGTGCTGATGATGAGCGGCTGCAGGCACTCAAATTTCCAGCCGGGACGGTTGGACGGAGTGCGACGGCTGCTGCGCGCGATCCAGCGATAATTGTTCACATGAAGCGAGAATGCGGGCGGAAAATCCAGATCAGACTGGAAGGTCAGTACTTCACGCCGGCCACTCAGATAATCGAGCAGCCATTGGATGGGTGTTTGATGCGATTGCAGCTCAACCAGCACTGAAGCGCGATGGAAGACACCGCAGGTGAGCCGGAGCGGAACGCGGAACTTTGAGGCGCTGATCCATGAGATCCCGATCACCTGTCCGCGGCCGGCGAGAGCGGACTGGATCCAGCGCAGCACCTCGCGCGCCCTCTGGCGTTTAAAGCGCGAGGCGACGACGTACCAAACCGCACAGAGCGCACCAACGGCGATCAGGGAAATAGCCAGAACTACCATTTGGGTATTGAGATGCCGCTTTGTGGCGGCTTAGATGTCAAATTGCGGAGTTTGAGCACTGCTTTTCAGCACCAGAATTGAATGGGCAGTCGTATCGTTTTGAGATGAGGGCGCAACTCTATGAATTTCAAGATATCAGCTACAAACCGCGATAGATTCCGCCATCAGCCAGGATCGTCTGGCCTGTGACGTAAGAAGCGCGCTCAGAGGCGAGCCAGAGGATCACGTCGGCGATTTCTTTGGGGTCGCCGAGGCGCTTGACCGGGGTTTCGGCAGCCCAGCTGTCGCAGACCTGCTGCGGAGATACGCCTCCGGCAAGAGCACGGACCTGCGCCAGCTCCTGCAGGCGCTCGGTAGCGGTGAAGCCCGGAGCGACATTGTTTACGAGGATTCCGTCTTTGCCGAATTCGTTAGAGAGGCTCTTTACCAGACCGACCACAGCGGCGCGCACGGAGTTTGAGAGCACAAGGTCCTGCACCGGCTGCTTGACGGAAACCGAGGTGATGGTGATGATCCGGCCCCAGCGATGGCGCTGCATATAAGGAATGACCGCTTTGGCCAGGTGGACGGTGCTCATCAGGTTGAGGTCAACGGCCTTGCGCCACTCGTCTGGTGCGATGGAGAGGAAGTTTTTGGCCGGAGGCCCGCCGGCATTGGTGACGCAGACGTCAATGCGGCCGAAGCGCTTGGCCACGTTCTCGACAAACCTTTGGACGGCTGGGCCATCAGTGACATCGAGCGGCTCGGCATAGATTTCAGCGTTGGTGCGATTGCGAACGCCTTCAGCGGCTTCGCGCAGGGTCTTTTCCGTGCGTGCGCACATGGCCACCTGAGCGCCTTCGCGGGCGAAGGCTTCCGCTGTGGCCAGGCCGATGCCCTGGCTGGATGCGGCGACGATCACGCCGCGGTTTTTGAGACCAAGATCCATTATTTATGTCGCTCCGCTCCAAACCGCTTTAGGATTCTTTAACCTGCCAAAATCCTTCTGCCCTGCATCAGGCCGCTCGGCGAGCACGGGCCTCGCGGCTTTCGCGTGCAAAGAACTGTTGTCGCTCCGCTCCAAACCGCTTTAGGATTCTTCAACCTGCCAAAATCCTTCTGCCCTGCATCAAGCCGCTCGGCGAGCACGGGCCTCGCGGCTTTCGTGTGCAAAGAACTATTGTCGCTCCGCTCCAAACCGCTTTAGGATTCTTCAACCTGCCAAAATCCTTCTGCCCTGCATCAAGCCGCTCGGCGAGCACGGGCCTCGCGGCTTTCGTGTGCAAAGAACTATTGTCGCTCCAAACCGCTTTAGTATCATCATACCGGCCAAAGTTTAAGTGCCGCCCCTAAAGGGGCTCAGAATTTTTCTACACCTACCCACCCTTCCGGCTTCGCTTCACTCGCCTGCAGGGTGGGCTAACTTCTGGTCGCGCCTCCGGCGCTTGCTTCATCCCGGAACCTGAGTTTCTCGACCACTGTGCAGTGGAGATGTAGCAGTGCTACGTCTCTACGTCCAGATTCTTCATGCCATAGATTTCGCGGCATCTCGTTATTTCTGGCTTCCGCCCGGTGATTGCCCAACGTAAACCGGCACTGGCGCTCCGGCCTTGATGCCGGCTTTCTCAAAGCAGGATTTGATGCGCCGGCGAAGCTCGCGGGCCACGCCATACTGCTTGCCGGGACGGACCTTGACCAGCATGAGGTAATCCACCTCATTGCCTCGCACCCGTTCGATGCCGGGTACCTGCGGCTCGGCGACGACGTCGCTTTGAAAATTGAGATCGTTATAGAACTCTTTTGCCACGTCCTGCAGCAGCTCAACGACGCGGTCACTGTTCTCGCCGTAATCAACCGCCACGTGCAGGGTGACCTGCGACCAGTCTCGTGTGGTATTGCTCACGATTTGAATCGCGCTGTTGGGAACGATATGCAGGGTGCCGTCAGCGTCGCGGAGAATCGTGCGGCGCATGGTGATCTCTTCCACGGCGCCGGTCACGCCAGCGGCGCGGATGGTGTCGCCGACTTCAAACTGGTCTTCAATCAGGATGAAGAAGCCGTTGATGACGTCTTTGACCAGTGTCTGCGCGCCGAAGCCGATTGCCAGCCCTACGATTCCGGCGCTGGCCAGCAGGGGCGCAATGTTGATGTTAAATGCGTCATTCAGCACGGACATGCCCGCAAAGAACACGATCAGAAAAACGCCGATGCTGCGGACCACGCCGACGACGGTGCGAACCTGCTGTGCACGCAAATGTCCGTGGGAATTTCGTTCACTGAGCGCGACAATCTTCCGGGTAATCAGCCCGAGCAGGCGCACGAAGATAAATGCCAGCACCAGGATGACGATGAGCTTGGGGGCTTTGTCGCGCGTCCAGGCTACGAGGTAGTCGTGCCATTTATGGAAAATGTCGCTGAAGCGTTCCTGCATGTCCGTGGCGATTATAGCTGAGGCGGGCAAAAAGAAAGATCGGGTGATCGGGACATCGGATCATCGGAAAATCCAAAACCTTTAACCACAAAGAACACAAAGGGACACAAAGGGAGCAGTAACTTTTATAATCGGAGCACGTCTTTATCAGAAAGAGGTAATTGTGCCGGCAAAATTGTTTTTCGCTGCATGCCTGGTTTTGTCTTTTGCTGCAGGCGCTCTCTTTACGGCCAAAGCGCCCGCTGCTATAGCGCAGTTTGAATCACGGCAAGACCCCGCGCAGAAAGAGATGCAGGACCGCATGTACAAACAAGCCAACAAGAAGCGGCAGCAGGACATCCGCGACGATACGAACAAGCTGTTTCAGCTTGCCACCGAATTAAAGGATGCGGTGGACAAGACGAATGAGAACATGCTGTCGCTGGACGTGGTGCGCAAGGCCGATGAGGTGGAGAAGCTGGCGAAAAAAGTAAAAGAGAAGATGAAAGAGGCGATTGGGCCGCCACAAAAAGAGGAAGTGCCCAGGCCGTTGCCGACGCCGTTTTCCCATTAAGGAATCAGAGGAAAGATCAGGACTGAAAGAAGAGTTACCGCGGATTTGCGCGGATGAACGCGGACCAAAAGAAATCTAACCACAGAGGGCGCAGAGGAACGCAGAGTAGAGTGAATGAGAAAAACGATTTAGGGCATGACAAGTTTTGGTGCACGCTCTAGTTCGTTGTCAATTCGTGGCCTCAAGTGCAGCGGAGCCGATCCCTCAGCCTCGCGCAATAAGCCAAGGTGAGTTGAACAATCTAGTGTGCTCGGTTTCGGGATGGCGTACGCAGAACACGAACGCTTAGAGAACCAAAAGCGTGTCAAAGCACTCAGCCGATGGATAACGAAAACGCCTCGAAGCGTAAAGCGTCGGAGCACAAAGAATACCTGGAGCACAAGAAAAGCCCGCCGAGATGGCGGGCTTTTTGTTGGCTGTTGATGGTGTGTAATCAGGCGGTAACTTCGGCGTGCTTCGCTTCTTTCTGTGCCCCGATGCGCATGCCGTAGAAGGAGCGCCATACAAAGAAGATCGAGACGGCGAAGAAGATCGCTGCCAGAACGTGGCTGGTCGAGGGCCCCCGCTCATTGGTCAATTTCACCGCAAGCTGCACGGCGAGAAGGCCGAAGAGCGTGGTGAACTTGATGATCGGGTTCAAAGCTACGGATGAGGTGTCTTTGAACGGATCGCCTACGGTGTCGCCGACCACGGTGGCATCATGCAGCGGAGTGCCTTTCTGCTTGAGTTCGACTTCCACGACTTTCTTGGCGTTGTCCCACGCGCCGCCGGCGTTGGCCATGAAGATGGCCTGGTAGAGACCGAAGACGGCGATGGAGATCAGGTAGCCGATGAAGAAGAATGGCTCAACAAAGGCAAAGGCCAAGGTGGCGAAGAAGACCGTCAAGAAGATGTTGAACATGCCTTTTTGCGCGTACTTGGTGCAGATCTCAACCACCTTCTTGCTGTCTTCAACCGAGGCTTTCTCTACGCCTTCAAGCCGGATGTTGCGCTTGATGAACTCAACTGCGCGATAAGCGCCGGTGGTCACGGCCTGCGTGGATGCGCCGGTAAACCAGTAGATGATGGCGCCGCCGGTGATCAGACCGAGTACGAATGGAGCGTGCAGCAGCGAAAGGTACTCAGTGTTTTTGGTCAGGCCGTCAGTTAGGGCCATCATGATGGAGAAGATCATGGTAGTGGCGCCGACGACGGCGGTTCCGATCAGCACCGGCTTGGCTGTGGCCTTGAACGTATTGCCTGCGCCGTCATTCGCTTCCAGGAGGTGCTTGGCGCGCTCAAAGTTCACGTCAAAACCGTGTTCCTTTTTGACTTCCGCTTTGACGTTAGGAACTTGCTCGATCAGCGAGAGCTCATAGACGGACTGAGCGTTGTCAGTGACCGGGCCATAGGAGTCAACCGCGATCGTAACCGGGCCCATGCCAAGGAAGCCGAAGGCGACCAGGCCGAAGGCGAAAACGGCGGGCGCGAGCATCCACTGGCTTGGTGTGCCGATGGCGCCGCCGAGGCCGAGAGTGCTCACGTAATACGCCAGGCTCATGAGGGCCACGATGCTGATGCCGAGCCAATAAGCGGAGAAGTTTCCGGCGACGAGACCAGAGAGGATATTCAGCGAAGCGCCGCCTTCTTCCGATGAGGTCACAACTTCACCCACGTGCCGCGACTCCACCGAGGTGAAGACCTTGACCAGCTCAGGAATAATGGCGCCAGCCAGCGTGCCGCAGGAGATGATGGTTGAGAGCTTCCACCAGAGCGAGGAATCGCCGCCGAGATCAGGGATGATCAGCTTGGAGACGATGAAGGTCAGGATGATGGAGACGAATGAGGTGATCCACACCAATGAGGTCAACGGAGCCTCAAAGTTCATCTCGTCAGAGTTGGCGTACTTTGCCCGCGCGATGGTTTCATTCACGAAGTACGAGACCGCGCTGGCCACCAGCATCATGATGCGCATGACAAAGATCCAGACCAGCAGTTCAACCTGGATTTGCTGGCCGCGAACGCCAAGCAGAATAAAGGTGATCAGAGCCACGCCGGTTACGCCGTAGGTTTCAAAGCCGTCAGCGCTGGGGCCAACGGAGTCGCCGGCGTTGTCGCCAGTGCAGTCGGCGATGACGCCAGGGTTGCGGGCGTCGTCTTCCTTGATCTTGAAGACGATCTTCATCAGGTCAGAGCCGATATCGGCGATCTTGGTGAAGATGCCGCCGGCGATACGCAGAGCCGCCGCGCCGAGCGATTCGCCGATGGCGAAGCCGATGAAGCAGGCGCCGGAGTAATCAGCCGGGATAAAGAGCAAAATGCAAAGCATGATGAGCAGCTCGACGCTGATCAGCATCATGCCGATGCTCATGCCGGCCTTGAGCGGAATGGCGTAGATCGGATAGGGCTTGCCCTTCAGTCCGGCGAACGCGGTGCGAGAGTTAGCAAAGGTGTTCACGCGGATGCCGAACCAGGCTACGCCATAGCTGCCGGCGATTCCGATCAAGCTGAAGATCAGAATGATGACGACGTTCGTGACCGGATAGTGCTGGAGGATCCCGAAGTACAGGACAATCACGACGGCAATGAACGCTTCAAGGATCAGAATGAATTTGCCTTGCGTGGTCAGATAGGTTTTGCAGGTCTCGTAAATCAGCTCAGAGATTTCCTTCATGGCGCGGTGCACGGCTGCGCCCTTCAACTGCATGTAAATGATGAGGCCGAAGAGTCCGCCGAGCGCGCAGAAGACCAATCCGAGTTCGAGCAGCGTGTTGCCGCTGATAGAACCGTTGAGGAACTTCACGGTCTTCATGTCCGGCAGGCGAAGGTTGGCCTCGCCTCCCGCCTCTGAGGCGGGCCGTGCCGGGCCCTGCTCATGGACCACTGGCGCCGGTGGCGCAGTTGCCGGGGACTGGCTGGGCGTTTGTGCATGGGCTGTGGCTGCAGGAATCATGAAGGCCAAAATGACCATGGCAAGCGCGAGCGCGACGCTACGACGCAGCAGGCCCTTTGGCGATAAGGTGGAACCTGGGCAGATTACGCGGCCCATCAGGCCCGTTGCGAGCCGGGTGTGCATATAAATAACTCCTCCAGAAATTTAGTTAGTGTGGACTTGTTCTGATTAACCACGCTTCACTGGCAATTCCCGAAACGCGCTTCCACATCAAGAAACTTCAGTGGTTTGAGGTTTGGCCGCGTTGGAACCATTGGCTAGCCATGCGCCTATACACGTATGCAACTAGTCCAGTAAAACTCGTATTTATAACATGTTAGAGAAGAAGGGTCAATTACGCAAGGGGCGGGGAAGAACACAAACGAATTGACTTTACACGAAGCATGTTTGATTGATTGGAATGATCCCTCTACCGAGAAAACCCAAAAGTAGGTACTTTCCAACAAGCAGCGTTGCAGCGAAGGCAGAGTGACTGCTGCGAAACGCAAGGCCCCTCGGACCTACTCGCGCGCTGATAACGGCGCGCGCTCGCTTCACGGCCGTCGGGATGACGAATTATGAAAATCTACCCTCACGCTGAAGATGCGCCAAGTAATAGCAGCTAGCCGCTACCCTGAAGAGCAGCGGAGCCGATCCCTCGACCTCGCAGGACTTGCTTTAAGCTGAAGAAGTGAGTCATGCTCGGTCTCGGGATAGCGCGGCGTGAGAACGGAAGAATAGCGAAAGCAGCTCTGGTTTCTCAGAATTTATTTAAGAGAACTCCCTGAATCTGCATTGCAGAGGAAGCATTCTCGGGATGCTTTGACTGCGCACGTATCCCGGCTGCGCCGGAATACGCACTCCGCTCAGCACGACAAGCTGGAAATTTATCGAGACCGCTTTAGCGCAGAGCTAACAACGGGTGTCCCATAGCGGCCTGAACGAATGTTGCTCCCACAGCCAGGCTCACGGCAATTGCCAGGGCAGCAATGGCCAACTTGCGCTGCTGTACCGTCGGGATCGGCGCCATTTGCGACAGCACATAAGCAAACAGGGGAATGATTTGTATGGCGTGAATGGCGATGAAGTGCGCGATGCGGAGGTCGCCTGCAATGGTGCTCCAGTTGAGGAAGGGAAGGCCTGCGCCGCCGTCAGCCGCGCCGACAGTGTGTGAGCCGCGGGCCAGCATGTATCCGCCTACGGCGTTTCCAACCAGAAAGATCACGATACTGTAACGAATGGCCGCGAGCATGGGGCGGTCCACCAGGCTCGATTTCACGCGATTGGCACAGAACAGTACGAGCATGGCGGTGACGATTACGGTATTGACCATGACCATGCTGTTGGTCATCTGCGCCAGAAAGCTATCAACCAGCGTGTGGCTGCCCGGCGCATAAACGCTGCGCCATGCTTGTGCGCCAAGGCTGAATATTTCCAGCGCGACGCTCACGGCGATGGCGCGGCGAGCAAGCTTGAGCTGCCACTCAGGAATGGGCAGAGCAACAAGAAAGAGGCTGATGGTTGCGACAAAGGTGGAAAACGAGAGCGAGAACTTGATTGGCTTGATCCAGGGATTGATGCCGGCGGCTGCGCCCGGCGCGAGGAACGCCAATGCCGCAAACACCGGGATGACGGCGAGGAGCGCCCAGCTCAGGCGCGAGAGCAGTGCGTCTGTGGCGTCGAGCTCGCGGAAAAATTCCCGAACGGTAACAGGCGAGATGGTCTGCGCCGCGGCCCGCAAAAAAGTTTTGATCCAATCGCCATTGACCGGCAAAGGAGCGGGCAGAGCTACTGGCGCGCAAATTTCAGCCGTCCGCGCGGCTGGCTTGTTGTATGCAGTTCCCCGGAGATGCTTCATGGTGCTTCTCATCCTTTCGTTCTTTCAGGGCGCGGACACACGTATCCTGTGGCGCTCACAAACCATTTTTGCGGCGCAAATGTGTCCGGCCTTGTGTTCTACTGCTGGCCGGCGGTGATTGTGCATGGGAAACGGAGCTTCCGTGCCAGGCAGCGGTTGCGGGCACCGCTTGCTCTGCACGAATTTTGAATGCCACCCGTCAGTACCCTTTAACAACCAGTCCGCTAAAGCCTGATTGCCCGGAGCGGGAACTTTGAGTCATATAGGCCTGGCCTATGGATAACTCCACAGGCGGCCAGAATTACTAAAGTAACCACCGAACGGCACTAGAATGCTGATTGTGGATTAAGAAACAATTGGAAGCAGATTAGAACTTTCAAGAATCGCGATTTTTTTGATGCGAGCCATAGGTTTTGCCTTTGATTGATTCATTGTGTTTTTCAATAAATCACATAGAAATTAGCTTTGAGACAAGAATTAGATTGGAATGGCTGCAATAGGTTATGAATATGAGACGTTTTAGGCGACTTGCCTTTAAAAGCAGAAATGCCGCCGAACAGGGGAGTTGCTGGCTGTTCAGCGGCGGCTGGATTGAGAAAAGCTTAGTCTAATCAACTTCGATGTCGCCAGAGCCGGTGTGTACGTCAAGCAATGCGCCACCTTTTCCTATGCGGCCCTGAATATGGTTCTTCGCCAGAGATCCCTGCATGGTTACCTCATGGTGCACGGTAAGTGAGCCGGAAGAAGTCCGGGCATCAATATTGAAATTTGCCTGTGACGGGATTTTCAAGGTGATATTTCCGGAGCCGGCCTGGAGATGCCAGTCGCTGGTGGGCTCGCCTTCTGCATGAATGTCGCCGCTGCCGGCCTCGGCACGCAGGCTGCCTTTGACGCCATAAAGTTTGATGTTGCCCGATCCGGTATTCGCCTTCACGCTGCCGCCAGAGTTCTGCTGCACTTCAATGTTGCCGGAGCCGGTGCTGGAGATGACGTCACCCGAGATCTGTTGCGCGCGAATGTTGCCGCTGCCGGTCTCACAGGAGAGCATGCCTTTGATTGAGTTCAGCTTGAGATCGCCGGAACCGGAGTTAACGCGAGTATCGGCAGAGATATTTTCTACAGTGATATTGCCGGAGCCGGTTCGCGCAGTGACGGGCAGTTGCAGGCCGGTGATCGTCTGGTCGCCGGAGCCGGTTTGCGAGTTCAGGTGCGTCTGTGCAGGCACAGTGACGTCATAGTCAATGGAGATGTTGCGGGTGAGATCGCGGTCTTCAATTCTGCCGATGGTGATCCGGTTGCCCTGCTGCACGATGGGCGGATTCTGTTCAATGCGATGGATGCGCTCTTCCACGTTGCCGCCGCCGAAGAGCCAGGAGCCGCTGTTAGCATGGATTTTGGCGGAGACATAGACAGAGCCGTTCCCGCCCTGATGCACGGTGATGTTGCCCGAGCCGGAGGTGAGCTCCAGCTCAACTTGTCCGCTGACCTGCAGCGTGCGCTCAAAATGGCCGGTGGTGGCTGCGTTGAGCGGAAGCACAGCCAACGCGATGGCGACGATGAGAAAGCCAAGAGTTCTGGCCGATTTCATGATGCCCTCCTTATTCCTGTAGTGGTTCAGCTTGCGGACTAGATTCATCGCTACTCCACCCCTGCACGCTGCAGCACCGGCGCGTGCCGGGGACCCCGGCTACGCGATGAACGTCTGCCTGAAGGCCCGCGTCCTGGTGCGCCGGACGCTAGACGCTGATACTCTGCGGTGAGTCAGTTTGTAACTGACTCACTGCAGCACGACTTGATCGCCCTGCTTCAGGCCGGATAGGAGTTCGGTCCTGGAGCCATTGGAAATTCCTACGGTCACGTCCACCTTGCGACGGCCATCTTTGGCGTTGGTATCAGGGACCTGAACTGAGGCCTTGCGATCTTTGTCATACATGAGCGCTGCTTCAGGGACGATGCGAATGCCCTTGTGCTCTTCAAGAAGGATTTCAGCGTTGGCGGTCATTTGGGATTTCAGCTCGCCCTTGGAGTTGTCAATGGAGACGCGGACTTCAAAGGTAGTGACGTTATCTTTCTCAACACCCATGGGGGAAATCTTGGTGACTTTGCCGGAGAAAGTGCGGTCTTTGTACGACTCAACCTTAATGCGCGCGGCCTGGCCCAGATAGACCTTCCCGATGTCGCTTTCATCGACCTTCCCCTTTACATAAACTTCGTGAGTATCGCCTAAGGTCATCACGAGCGTTGCTGAGGACCCAAGCACAAGAATCGAGCTCACGGCGTCGCCGACTTCCACATCGCGAGAGAGCACTGTGCCGTCGATCGGCGCAATGATCGTAGAATTCCGATACTCCTCCTGCTTTTCTGCCAGCTGCGCTTTTGCTTGCGCTACCTGCGCTTGCGCCTGCTTCAACTTCGCCGCCGCCGACCCCATATTTGCCTTGCCCAACGCCTGCTTGTTTACCGCAAGCTCGTAGTTTTTCTGGGCGTCATCCAGCGCCGAAGCCGACACAACACCTTCTTTGGCCATCTGCTGCGCACGCTCATACTGACGCTTCAGCATTGGGACATCCGGCCCTTCGGCGTCATATTTTGCGCGCTCCAGATCAGCTTCCGCCGCCCGCGCCGCCGCCTCCGCAGCCTCCAGCGACGCCTGCTGCTGATTCACCTGCGCCATAATCTGCTGCTTGTCCAGCTCCGCCAGCACCTGCCCGCGCTTGACCTGATCGCCATAATCCACCAACAGCTTTTCCACGATCCCGCTGGCTTTCGACTTCACTTCCACTTTGGTGATCGCCTCAATCTTCCCTGTCGCGACCACACTCTTGGCCAGGTCACCCTTTTCCACCTTTGCCAGCTTTGACTGATCAATCTTTGTGCTGCCGCGCGTGGCTGCCACCAAAATCACAACTATAAGGACCAGAACTACGAAAGCGCCCAGAATATAAATGAGCCGTCTGCTCTTTTTCTTGCCATTTGCCATACGGGCACCCCTATAAAAATTCTCTGCCGTCTCTGAATACGGTTAGTTCGGGTAAGAAGTTCCGGAAAAACACACCATTTCGTCCCAGGACAACCGTTTAGACCTTAAATTACCTGAAACGATAGCAACAGCCGGGAAAAGCATTGAACTTTCCCGCATTCGGCCTTAAACACTTACGCCGATCGCCCACTCCCAGTGCTAGCAGGCTTGGTCGCGTCATGCAAACAGCCCGCTTTTGGACCGTCTTCCGGCATCGTCCTATCTTCCTATTGGGACAAACTGCTCCTCGTATTATCATTAACTCTCCATGGTTACCCTGGTCCTGCTCAGGATCATCCTGGTAGTGCTTCTGGTGGCAGCCAACGCCTTTTTTGTCGCGGCTGAATTCGCCATGGTCAGCGTCCGCGACACGCGCATCCAGCAGCTCATTGAACAGCACCGCATCGGCGCGCGCACCATTCGCAAAATCCAGCAGCGGCTCGACGAATTTCTCCCTGCCGTCCAGTTCGGCGTAACGCTCTGCAGCCTGGGGCTGGGCTGGGTTGGTGAAGGCACCATTGCCGCAATGATCCAGCCATCGCTTGCCCGCCTGCCACACGCGGGCATCTATGCGCACGGCATCGCCGCCACTCTGGCTTTCATCATCATTACCTACTTTCTCGTCATCCTGGGTGAGCTTGTTCCCAAGTCACTGGCATTAGAACGCGCGGAGCGTGTGGCTCTTGCAGTGGCCGGCCCCATGGAATTTTTCATGACGCTCTCCCACCCCTTCCTGGTGCTCATGAACAAGTCTGCCAACCTTGTTTTGCGCGGCTTTGGTTCGCGACTGCGGCGTGAAGGCGGCGCTCACTCGCCGGACGAGCTCAAGCTTATCGTTACTGCTAGCCGACGGCTTGGCCTGCTGCCTGAGGCGGAAGAAGAGATGATCCACAATGCGCTTGAGCTGGGGAACGTCACCGTGCGCGAGATCATGGTGCCGCGGCACAACATCTTTTCGCTTTCAGCAGAAATGCCGCTGGAAGAAGCCATGGCCAAGGTGGTGGAAGAGCAGCATTCGCGCGTGCCGGTCTATGATCCGGAGAAGGGAAGAGAGAACATCGTGGGCCTGCTCTACTCCAAGGACCTCTCCCGCATGATGCAGATGCGCCTTTCCGCCGGCGAGCTCTTTGCCCGCAAATCCGGCGACCTCAAAGTCCGCCACATCATGCGTGAAGTGCTCTTTGTGCCGGAAACCAAAACGCTTGATGATCTGCTGATCGAGTTCCAGACGCGCAAGCGCCACCTCGCCGTGGTGGTGGATGAATTCGGCTCCGTCAGCGGCCTGGTCACAGTGGAAGATGTGCTGGAGCAGATCGTGGGCGAGCTGGAAGATGAATTTGATGTCGCGCAGCGCGCCGC
>CAZISB010000007.1:0-163533 GCA_964541925.1 uncultured Acidobacteriaceae bacterium
AGCGGTTCATGGCGCGGCACATCAGAATGGAGAGGATAAAGCCGGAGAAGCCGTCGAGTGTGCCAGCGATAATCAACACGTTATTGCCGAGCACAAAACCAGTTGCCGCAGAAGAAAGTCCGGCGTAAGAGTTCAACAGCGACATGACCACAGGCATATCGGCAGCGCCGATGGGAATGACAAGCAGCACGCCGAACACAAAGGCGCAGCCAACGGTTGAATAAAAATAAATCGACACTGCAGGATTGATGAGCCAGGCGATGAACGAGCCCACCATAGCGACAAACAGTCCCAGGTTCACAATCTGCTGGCCCTTGAACATGATCGGCGTGCCACGCATCATCTCCTGCAGCTTGGCTGCGGCGATCAGCGAGCCCGTAACTGTCAGCGAGCCAAGCATGACTTCAAGCCCCAGAGCGCCCATCTTTACCGGGCCCAGAGCAGCGCCGTGAATCACATATTCGGCGATACCGACCATAGAGGCCGCGAGCGCTCCGAAGGCGTGCGAGAGAGCGGTTCGTTGCGGCATGGCGGTCATCGGCACCATGGCCATGGGAATGCCAATGGATGAGCCGATGATCAGGCCAATCGCAATATACAAATAGTTGTGAATGTCAGGGTGAAAGAGCGTGCCGAAGACGGCGGCGGCCATGCCACAGGCAGCCAGAATCATGCCGCGGCGCGCCGTATCAGGATGGCTCAGGCTGCGCAATCCCAGAACAAAGAGACAAGAAGCGATCAGATATGTGGCTTCGAGGAAATATTGTGCGTGGCTCACTTTTTTTCCTCCGCCTTGGGCGCTTCTTTCTTGCGGAACATCTTGAGCATGCGGTCAGTGATAAGGAAGCCGCCAGTCACGTTGATCATGGCTGAGGTCACCGCTGCGCAGCCCAGGATCTCCGCCAACGTCTGGTGCTGGTCATACTTGGAGCCGGCAATCACCAGCGAGCCGATCAGCGAGATGCCGGAAATCGCGTTGGTGGCTGACATAAGCGGCGTGTGCAGCAGAGGCGGCACACGTGAGATCACCTGATATCCCAGGAAAGCGGCCAGAGCAAAGACGTACAACGAAGCGATCAATACCGCTGGAGGAAAATGCCCGCCTTCAGCCGGCCCTTGCACCAGGTATAGCGCGCTGATGAAAGCAACAGGATTGAATAGTAAGTGCTCCATTCACTCTCCTTTTGGTTACGCCACGGGATTGCCCAGCGCTGCCGCGACCTTGGGATGCACGTTGCCTCCCTGGTAGGTCACGCAGGCGCCTTTCAGAATGTCATCATTGAGATCGATTTTGAGATTGCCCTTGTCATTGATCAAGGCAATAAAGCTGCCCAGATTGCGCGAATAAAGCTGGCTGGCATGTGCCGGAACGGTTGCCGGCAGATTCAGAGGGCCCAGAATCGTCACGCCGTTGTGCTGGACTTCTTCTCCCGCCTTGGTCACCGCAACGTTGCCGCCTGTGGAGGCTGCCAGATCAATGATCACCGCGCCGGGCTTCATGCTGGTAACGGCTTCTTCCGTCAGCATCAGCGGAGCCTTGCGTCCGGGAATTTGGGCGGTAGTGATTACCACGTCAGAAGTCGCGGCGTGCTTGGCCACCATATCACGGCCGCGCTGCAGAGCTTCCGGCGAGAGCTCCTTTGCATATCCGCCGGCATCCTGCGTTTCAATTCCGCCAAGATCAACTTCCAGAAATTTTGCTCCGAGTGATTTCACGTCTTGTCCGGCGGCAGCACGAACGTCATAGGCTTCAACCACTGCGCCGAGCCGGCGTGCGGTGGCAATCGCTTGCAATCCAGCTACACCGGCGCCCAATACCAGCACCTTCGCCGGCGGAACGGTTCCGGCAGCAGTCATGAGCAGTGGAAACATGCGCGGCAGCCGCTCGGCAGCAATGATCACGGCTTTATATCCTGCAACGGTCGCCATGGAAGAGAGTGCGTCCATGGATTGTGCGCGCGTGGTGCGCGGTACCAGCTCCATGGCAAAAGCAGTGAGCTTTCTGGAAATCACAGGCTCAAGAGCGGCGGGTTCATCCAATGGTTTAAGGAAGCCGATGATAACGGCGCCTGATTTCAGCCTGCTGATATCGTCGTCTTCCGGGCGGTTCACACAGACCAGAACATCAGCTTCAGGCAGAAGATCAGACCTGCTCATCGTGCTGGCGCCTGCAGCTTCATAATCAGCGTCATTGAAGCCGGCCCGAGTGCCTGCGCCTGCTTCTACGCCGATCTCTGCGCCTGCAGTAACCAGCTTCTTGACTGATTCAGGGACCAACGCAACCCGCGCCTCACCCGGCTGCTTCTCCCGTGGGACCGCTATCTTCATAATGAGGTTTCCTCTCTCCACGCAAAACCCGATATGGTACACCGAATTTGCTGAGAACCATTATTTCTAAAGCCAGCGATTTACGAAAGAGAGAGTTTAGGGGAGAGCGGGCGGGTAGACTGTGACGAGGGATCACAGGAGGCCGGGTGCATTTTGTCACGTGAAAAGTGAGCAAGATCATTGGGAACACGGTTGAGCATTTCTCTTGATGCCACGGAAATATGATTGACATGTGATAAGCATGAAAGTATGCTGAGCACATGTCAAAAATGATTCAGCTTCGGAACGTGCCTGATGCTTTGCATCGCACCCTGAAGGCGCGCGCGGCCATGGCGGGCATGTCACTCTCAGATTATTTGCTGGCTGAGATCAGAGAAATCGCGGAGCGGCCAACATTGGCGGAGTTTCGGGAACGTTTGCATCAACGCAAGCCCGTTGCGGCGCAGCTCGAGACTGCTCGCCTGGTGAGAGAAGAGCGTGATGCTCGATGATTGTTCTGGATGCGTCCGCCACAGTGGACTGGCTTCTTCAGACATCTGCGGGGCGGCGCATCGAGCATCGGATGTATTCCTCCAGGGAATCGCTGCATGCTCCGCACCTCCTGGATCTTGAGGTCGCGCAGGTACTGCGGCGCCTGGTACGGGAAGGAACAGTTCCAGCAAATCGCGCCGATGAGGCGGTGCGGGACTTGCTGGATCTCAGGCTTACACGGTATCCCCATTTCATGCTGTTGCCCAGGGTTTGGCAACTCCGCCACAATTTTTCTGCCTATGACGCGGCCTACATTGGACTTGCTGAAAAGCTCGGGGCTCCATTGATTACGCGCGACACGCGGCTCGCCGCTGCTCCCGGCCATGCGGCAATCACGAGTTGTTCTAAACAAAAACTGTCTAGGATTCAATAACATATCGTATAACGATATATACTCCGAGAGCGGGCAACCTCGCCTCTTGCCAGTCCTTCACAACAATAAGGGGACTCGCAGAATGCTAAAAGAGCTGCTCTCACGCTGGCCTGTCGTTAAGCAAATTCAAACCGGTAGTGATGGCACGGGGCCTGAAGCAATGTCTGAGCAGACGCACGGGCTGGGGCCCCGGATTGAGGGCGCGAAAGTTGCACGGTCTATATGTCCGTACTGCGGAGTGGGCTGCGGACAGCTGGCATTTCATAAAAACAACCAGCTCATATCGATTGAAGGTGATCCGGAATCGCCAATCTCGCGCGGGCGGCTCTGCCCCAAAGGCGCCGACAGCTACGAGCTGCTCACCCATCCTAACCGCGAGCTGAAGGTGAAATATCGGCGGCCATTCAGCACCGAATGGGAGTGCCTGGACCTGGAGACCGCGATGGACATGATTGCTGACCGGCTCTGGACATCGCGTGAACACACGTTTGTTGAGAAGCAGGATGGCCAGACGCTGATGCAGACCAAGGCGATCGCGCACCTGGGCGGCGCCACGCTCGATAACGAAGAAAACTATCTGATCAAGAAGCTGTTCACCGGCGGGCTGGGAATGGTTTGCATCAGTAATCAGGCCCGAATATGACACAGCTCTACCGTGCCCGGTCTGGGCACATCGTTTGGCCGCGGCGGCGCCACCACAGCGCAACAGGACTTGCAATTTTCTGACGCCATTCTCATTATGGGATCGTCGATGGCGGAGAACCATCCTGTGGGGTTCCAGTGGGTCATGGAAGCGCGGGAAAAAGGCGGCAAGGTCATTCATGTTGATCCGCGCTACAGCCGGACTTCAGCCATGGCGGATTACTGGCTGCCGTTGCGGCCGGGTTCGGACATTATTTTTCTCGGCGCGCTGATCAACTACACGATCACACATGGAAAGTATTTCCGCGAATATATAACCCACTACACCAATGCACCGACGCTCCTGCGGGAAGACTTCCGCGATACCGAGGACCTGGCTGGGCTCTTCTCCGGGTGGAATGCGGAGGAAAAAGAGTATGACCCGAAGACCTGGTTGTATGAAGGCTCGCCATATAAAGAATCGAGCAAGCCGCCGGGGCACACAACGGTAGGAGGTGGTCACGGGAAAGATCGCGGCGGCGAGGCAGGTGATCTGGGTGAGCACAAGAATGATTTGACCCTGCAGCATCCGCGCTGCGTTTTTCAGGTGCTGAAAAAACACTTCGCCCGCTACACGCCGGAAATGGTGGAGCGTTCCTGCGGTATTCCGAAGGAAAAAGTTCTGGAGGTTGCTGAGGCCTATACATCGGCTTCAGGGCCGGAGAAGACCGGGGCAATCTGCTACGCGGTGGGCTGGACGCAGCACTCGAAAGGTGTGCAAATCATTCGCGCGGCTGCGATCCTGCAGTTGCTGCTTGGGAACATGGGCCGGCCCGGTGGAGGCGTGCTGGCGTTGCGCGGGCACGCGACAATCCAGGGCTCTACAGACGTGCCCACGCTCTATGACATTCTCCCCGGCTATCTGCCGATGCCATTTTTTGAGGAAGATTCGCGAACCCTTGATCGCTATCTTAAACAGCACACATCAGAGACCGGCTGGTGGCATAACTTTGATAAGTATGCAATAAGCCTCTTGAAAGCGTGGTACGGCAATGCGGCCACGGCAGAGAATGAATTCGGTTTCCATTTTCTGCCGCGAGTCACAGGCGACCACTCTGAATATGGCTATTGGTTGGATATGGCCGACGGCAAGATGGAAGGACTGTTCGTGATGGGCCAGAACCCTGCAGTCGGATCAGCCAACGGCAGGCTGGAGCGCAAGGCACTGGCCAATCTGAAGTGGTTGGTGGTTCGCGATTTTGTGGAGACGGAAACAGCTTCTTTCTGGAAAGACTCGCCAGAGGTGGACCGGGGGGAGTTGAATCCCCGGAAAATTCCAACTGAAATCTTTTTTCTTCCCGCAGCCGGACACGTTGAAAAAGCCGGTACATTCACCAATACGCAGCGCCTGCTGCAGTTCCGGGAGCAAGCCGTGGATCCGCCGGGCGACTGCCGCAGCGAGACCTGGTTCATGTATCACCTGGGACGCAGGCTCAAAGCAAGAGCAGCGCAGCAACGCGATTCACGCAATGCCGCGTTGAATGCGCTCACGTGGGATTACAACACCCACGGCAGGCATGCGGAGCCGGTAGTCGAAGAGATTATTGGCGAGATCAATGGCTATCGAGTTGCTAATCGCACGCTGGTTGCAGGCTATCGCGATCTGAAAAATGATGGGTCAACTGCTTGTGGTTGTTGGATCTACTCCGGCGTAATGCCTGAGCCCGGAAGAAACCGGGCGCGCGAGCGTAACCCGCAAGGCCGCTATGGCCATGGCTGGGGCTATGCATGGCCCAGCGATCGGCGCATTCTGTACAACCGCGCCTCGGCGCGTCCTGATGGAAAACCATGGAGCGAGCGCAAAGAACTGGTCTGGTGGGACGCTGAACAAAAGAAGTGGACTGGCCACGATACTCCCGACTTTACCCAAGACAAACCGCCAGATTACCAGCCCGCAAAAGATGCCAAGGGAGATGACGCAATCGCAGGCGACAAGCCTTTCATCATGCACCCTGACGGCGCTGGGTGGATTTGGGTTTCAAGCGGCTTAAAAGATGGCCCACTGCCCACGCACTATGAGCCGCTGGAGAGTGTAGTCGCGAATCCTCTTTATCCGGAGCACAGCACAAATCCTGCGGCTAACAAGAAAGAACGCCCGGACAATCCTTACGCCTTTGAATCCAGCGACCAACGCTTCCCGTATGTGTTGAGCACGTACCGGCTTACCGAACAACACACCAGCGGCGCAATGAGCCGCTATCTGCCGCATCTGGCGGAGCTGCAGCCGGAGCTGTTTGCAGAAATCTCGCCTGAGCTGGCCGCGGAAATTGGAGTGCAAAACAGCGATTACCTCATCATCACAACGATGCGCGGCATTATAGAGGCGCGAGCACTCATTACCGAACGCAACCGGCCGCTGATGATCGATGGCAAGCTGCGGCACACCATCGGATTGCCGTACCACTTCGGCTACAAAGGCGAGGTCACAGGCGATGTCCCTAATGATCTGCTGGCAATTTCAGAAGAGCCAAATGTGCGGATTAATGAGACCAAGGCGCTGGTATGCCATGCGCGGCCCGGCCGGTTGCCGCGTGGTCCACGGGCGCTTGAAGTATGGAAAGAAGATTTGCGGAGGGTGGCATGAGCACCACGGCGTTTCTTACCGATTCCACATTGTGTATTGGCTGCAAGGCGTGCGAAGTCGCATGCAAAGAATGGAACCAGCTGGATGCGGATGGCTACGAGTGGAGCGGCTTCTCTTATGACAACACTATGGCAGTCGGGCACTCGACATGGCGGCACGTCAAATTTGTGGAAGATGCGCCTGAGATTGGGCTGGGTGGAAACGCAGCAGAGCAACCGCCGGCCTGGAGCTTTTCTTCTGACGTCTGCAAGCATTGCGAAGTAGCAGGATGCCTTGAGGCCTGCCCCACAGGTGCGATCGTGCGTATGGAGTTTGGCGCGGTCTATATTCAGCCGGATATCTGCAATGGCTGCGCCTACTGCGTTGTGAGCTGTCCCTTTGGCGTGGTTGAGAAAAACAAGGAAGATGGACGCGCGTTCAAGTGTACTTTCTGCTCTGACCGGCAGCGCGCAGGCTTGCAGCCAGCGTGCGCCAAGGCGTGCCCGACAGAGTCAATCAAATTTGGCCACCTGGATGATCTCAGAAAAGAAGCTAAAGTAAGACTTGAAGTTTTGCAGAAACGAGGCATCAATGATGCGGTGCTCTATGATCCGGTTGATACCAGTGTGAAGGGCATTCACTCTCTATTTCTGTTGCGCGGTGATCCGCGCACTTACAACCTGCCGCTCCATCCGGTGGTCCCGACCGAATATGTGAAGAAGGGCTGGCGTTCAGCAGCCCTGGCCGCCGGCGCCATGCTGGGTGTGACACTGCTGGCATTTTTGGGAGGCAATCAATGACCAGCCGAGTTCCCCTTCCAGAATTTCCAGATCGCATACCAGACACGCAAAGCGAAAAGCGACTGGCGGCAATTCGGCGCGAAGCCGCTGAGAGAGGCTCAGTGACAGCTCAGGGCGTTGTGCCGGCCGGCTCGCCCTTTCCCAAGGCAACACCGCAGACCGGCTATTACGGCGTGCCGCTGCTCAAAGAGCCACAATGGAAACCTGAGGTGCCGCTTTACTTTTTTGTGGGTGGAGCAGCAGGGGCTTCGGCAACCATTGCCAACGCGGCAAGCTGGTTGAGCGATGATCCGGAGCTGGTGCGCAACGCCCGCTGGGTTGCGGCCGGTGGCGCAATGCTTTCTTCAGTATTGTTGATTAAAGACCTGGGTATGCCATCGCGTTTCCTCAATATGCTGCGGGTTTTCAAACCGCAAAGCCCCATGAGCATGGGCGCATGGACGCTCTCAGCATTTTCCAGCTTTGCGGCGGCTGCAGCATTCGCAAATCTGGCACGGCAGAAGCTTGGCAATTCCCTTCCCATTAAGCTCGTCGAGAACGCTGCAAGCGCCCTGGCTGCTGCCACAGGTCTGGTGATGGCCAGCTATACCGGCGTGCTGATTGGAGCCACAGTGGTTCCGGTGTGGAACAACAACGTGGGCACGCTTCCTGCGCATTTTACGGCTTCAGGAATGAACTCAGCAGTCTCAGCGCTGGAGCTACTTGGTTCGGATGACAGCAGAGCCCTGAACCTGCTCGGCATCGGCGCATCCGCGTACGAGGTGTATGAAGGCTTTGAGCTTGAGCGCAAGCGCGATCGCGTAAATGAACCTTTGCATCAAGGCTTGAGCGGAGCAATCGTGCGGGCAGGCGGAGTACTCTCGGGACCGGTGCCGCTCGGGTTGCGTATCGCCTACGCGCTCACCGGAAATACAAAATTCCGCCGAGCGGCTGCGTGGTCCAGCATTGCCGGATCATTATTCACGCGCTTTGGCTGGGTGCATGCGGGACGCGCTTCGGCGCGGGACCATCGCATTCCGCTGGAGCTAGGCGACAATGTGCAAGAGATCAGAAAGACGAGCCACGAGTTAGCGAAGCCGGCGTAAATTGGGTAAACGATAAGGGCCGATTTGTGCGTGATTCGGCCCTTCCATGCTTTTAATTTCACAGTCCTAAGACTCGTCTTACAAAGTTGCCTTACATCCGCATGAACGAGCGTGCAGTCTGCGTGGTGTGGGCATGCAGCTCGGCAGCGACCAGGGCCTGTTCCAGCGTGGGCTCATTCCAGGCTGAAAGCAACTGTGAGAACTCGGCGATGCGGGCGCTGTTCCCCAGCTTCTGATATGCGCGGAGCATCAGATTGACCGAGATGGGATTGTGATTGTCTTCGCCTAGGTGCGTCAGGGCTTCTTCATACTTGCCTTGCGCAACCAGCGCTGCTCCGGCCGCTCCCTCATAGGTAATCTCTACAACCCTGTCATGAGTTGAGTCGGCGAGTTCCTGCAGGCGCTTGAGGTCAGCTGCAGCAAGATTATTTTTGCCGTCGCGCGCGGCGCGGGAAACGCGCTCACGCAGGACCACAGCCAGTTCCTGCTGCTGATTGACTTTTGGCAGTGAGTGCTTTTCATGAAGAACTTCTTCAGCTTTCTTCAGCAGCTCCATCGCAGAGGCGCTACTGGTCTGATAAGTAGCCATCATGCGATAGGCCTCGGCTTCCTGAACAGCAAGATCATTCTTATGCGACTGCTTCGCAAGGGCGCGGAAAGCAGAATCAGCTCCGGTAAAATCCTGCTCGCGAATGTACGTAATAGCCGATTGCAGGCTCCATGTGGCTGCCTCCGCTTTGGTGGAAGCATGCTGTATGGCCAGAGCATATTCGGCTCGTGCGCGAGGCTGGTCGCCCTTCAGCGCATATGTGTCGGCGATGCCAACCTGCGAAAAGACAAAGTTAGGATCAATTTTGAGTGAGGCCCGGTAATGAACCAGAGACTCATCAAACTTGCCGGCCATGCGCAGTATCTCTGCGTAGGAATCCTGCGGATTGGACTCATTCGGCAACAGCGCGATGTAGCGCTGCATGGTGGCAATTGCCTTATCAAAATCGCGGATACGGGCATAGCAATAGCCGAGTTCATTGAGCGCCGGCGCAAATTTTGGGTCCAGGCGGATCACGCGCTCAAACATGGGAATGGCGTGAGCGGTCTGCTGCTGGTGCGTGACCCAAACGGCGCCGAGCCAGGAAAAGAACGTGTCATTCGGATATTCATGCAAAACTTCATTCATGGCCTGGATGGCTGGGACCATGCGGTCTTCACTGGCGTTGGTGAGCCAATCAATCACCAGCTGCTCGCCGTGGCTGACCTTGGACCGTGAAGCATTGGCGCGATCGCGCGCAGCAATCTTTTCCGCCGGATCCACAGACGGGTCCGTGGACTCAAAGCTCATGATGATATTGGCCAGCGCAAAGTCAGGATCAAGCTGTATGGCCTTACGGAAATCCTGCATGGCCTCAGGGTCATGCTGATTTTCCAATTTAACCAGAGCGCCGAGGAAGAGCTGGCGCGCAGCCGGAGACTTGGTGGTAATGGGAAGAACTCCCTTTGCTGGTGAAGCGCTTTTGGCTCCTGCAAACGGACTAAGGCAGAGCGCAATGGTGGCAATAAATAAGAATTTTCGAGACATGTTTCCTTTCACGCAGCCAAGAAACTTGCTCGTACACTGGGCGTTACAAAAACGGTATCGCATATTGGACGAAGGCGAAAGTTACAGTGGTAATCCAGTACAAATGCAACACCTGTGCTCAGGCAGCGCTCTCCACTCGGGTGGCCTGACTGGCTACAAGCTGCCATCGGCTGCGTTTGTGGACATAAACGCGGGTCACCCGAACGAGATGCTGGAGTGCATGCTGGTCTGAGTTGGCCTGAATTCGCGCATCGCCGGTAACGATGGCGGTATCGCCGTAAATGCGGACGCGTGTATTGTCGTACTCCAGCTTTGAATAACTGAGGCGGCCGGAACGAAACAGGTCAAGTGTCGAGGCCTTGTCATCCACAGTGCCATCACCCCAAAAGATAGTCACGTCATCCGCCAACAATGCGTCCAGTGATTTCACGTCTGCGTGCAACATGGCGAGTCGGCGGGCCTCATCCGTGGCAAGCACCTGCCGCACGGCCTCACTTTTTGCTTGCGGAGGTCCCGCTGCCGTCAAGGGTTTCCAGTGGAATCCGCACGCCAATGCGACTATAGCCAACAGCCCTAAAACTCTTGTCATAGGCGACCCTCATGATGCCAATTCTATAACCAGGAAATTTACAACTTCCTGAGCGAGGGCCCCTGCGCTCCAAAGCTATCTACGCGCCGGGGACAAAGAGCCGGATGATCCAGAAAGTAATGGCGGCGACGATGGCCGAGGCAGGAATTGTGAGGACCCAGGCCCAGACGATGCGTTGAGCGACGCCCCAGCGGACGGCGGAGAGCCGATTGGTTGAGCCCACGCCCACGATTGCGCCGGTGATGGTGTGGGTGGTGCTAACGGGAATGCCGTGCGATGCGAGAAAGAAGAGAGTAACGGCGCCGGCGCCTTCGGCGCAGAATCCACCGACGGGTTTGAGCTTGGTGATTTTGGAGCCCATGGTGTGGACGATGCGCCAGCCGCCGAAATAAGTTCCCAGTCCCATGGCGGCGTTGGCGCTGAGTATGATCCACCACTTGTATTGGCCCCAGCCGGTGGCAAATTGCTGCTGGGTGAGGTAGCCGCCAGCGAGCAGCGCAGCAGCGATGATGCCCATGGTCTTTTGCGCATCACTGCCGCCGTGGCCCAGACTGTACGCTGCAGCGGAGAGAAGCTGCAATTTTCGAAAAAGCTTGTCAACGGTTCGCGGAGCGGTGCGATGGAAGATCCAGGAGACGGCCACCATCAAGAAAAGTCCGATGACCAACCCAATCAGCGGCGCAAGCACGATGAAGATGAGAGTGGACATCCACTTTTCCCCGAGGCCAGGGACGGTGCCGATGATGGGCCAGTGCAGCTTGGGTTCGCGGACCAGGATCTGCCATCCGGCGCGCGCGATACCCGCGCCAGCCAGCCCGCCGATCAGCGCGTGAGAAGAAGAAGTCGGAAGTCCCCACCACCAGGTGAGCAGGTCCCAGATGATGGCGCCGGCAAGTGCCGCGAGGATCACGTATTGGGTGACCTGTTTGGGATCAACCAGGCCGCCGCTAATGGTTTTGGCGACTGCGGTATGAAAGACAAAAGCTGCGACAAAGTTGAAGACGGCAGCCCAGACAACGGCCCATCGGGGCGAGAGGACGCGCGTGGAGACGACGGTGGCGATGCTGTTGGCGGCATCGTGAAAACCATTGATAAAGTCGAAGGAAAGCGCGATCAGAATGGTAATGAGAACCAGCAGTCCGCTCAGGTGCACCTAGGCCTCTCGCTCCGATAGGATTTTGCTGCGGGTCATGCGCTCTTCAGCACTACGCCTTCAAGCACATTGGCGGCGTCTTCAGCTTTGTCAGTGGCCGTTTCCAGTACTTCATACAGCTCTTTGAGCTTGATGAGTGAAATCGGATCTTTTTCTTTTTCGAACAGAATGGCAATAGCAGCGCGGGCTATGCCATCAGCCTCGTTTTCCAGGCGATTGATCTCGACGCAGTTTTCGAGGACGTTCTCGTGCTTTTTGCCCAGGCGATCCAGCGCATCCGTGAGCTGATCAGACTGCTTGACGACGATTTCAGCCAGCATGGTGGCAGCTTCCGGCGCAGCTGTAATCTTGTACATCACAAGGCGAACGCCAGCAGCGTAAATGAAGTCGAGGACGTCATCGAGCGAGGAAGCCAGGCGGTAAATGTCCTCGCGATCGAACGGGGTGATGAAGGTCTGGTTCAGCTTGGTAAGGATGTTGTGGGTTAGGTCGTCGCCCCGATGCTCAATGTCTTTGAGCTGACGGATGCGATCGTCAACGTTGTGGAAGTCCTTCAGGGTCTGCTGAAGCAGGCGAGCGCCATCGCCGAGATTGCTGGCCATTTCGGCGAACATATCAAAGAATTTGGTGTCTCTGGGAACAAGGCGAACCATGTGGGGCGGAGTTCTCCGGCTGACATTGTTAACAAATCGTTAAAGTCAACAGAAAACTATCGCATGTGGCAGATGCTCTGGTCAAACCAAGAGCAGCAGAAACTCTGTGCCAAAGAAAAATGGCCGCTGCCATCAGCGGCCTAAGTCTAATTATATAAACTGCTTACAGCGTACTTTCTATTTCAAAACCCCAAGCTTCCAGCAAAGGCTCGGGTATGTACTTGCTGTTTTTATTGCGGCGTGCCCATTCCCGCAAACGTGTGGAACGGATATATTGATCAGGAGTAAGTTTGAACTCCTTCACTGCCTGCTCAAAAGAGGTCACTACAGGAATCACCGGCCCGATGGGCTCAGGCTTTCCCCAGTTAGGATTTCCGCGTCTCCTTGCCATGTCAGTTTCGACCTGCCTTTTAGGATATGAAGAGTGCTTTATTTATTACTTTAGGATTTGGATTCCCGAGGGCCGCCTTTGGTTTCAATTCTGATGACTTTCTACTGAAAAAAGAGGCCTAAGACTCACTGATGGAACCAAAACAATGTCGAAAAACCCGTCATTATAAAGCCCTTTTCCCTGCTACGCAAGGCCTTTTCTGCCGCCAAAATCCCTAAAATTTTCCTCATTTTCGTCCTGCATTCGCCTCAACCTTTCAGCCCGGGCCTGCGCTCAGCCTGCCATTGGGATCACCATCAACTGCGACGAAGCGCTGCAAACCAATGCCTCCCGTTCATCGAACACCTCCGCCTGGCTGAATAGCACCGTCTTCCCTGCTCTCACACAACGGCCGACTGCCCTGAACCGTCCCGCAACCACCGGCTTCAGGTAGGAGACCTGCAAATTAATAGTGGTCGCGTAACTCGCCGGAAATATACGCGAGATTGCAGCCACTGCACACGCCGAATCCGCTATTGAAGCCAGCACTCCACCATGCAGCACGCCATTCTGCAGCAGTTCCGGACGCACGCTAGCCTCAAACACCGCGCGTCCTGGTTCGGCCTCCACCAATTCCAGCCCCAGCGTGTGCCAATACGGCACAATGCTATGCATAAATTTGCGCAGATCATCCATACTCATCGCGAGCACACTCTAACATTTTCTTGCCTGCCCCGTGTTTCTGCCGATGTCAGCCGAATTCCCCGCGCCCTGTTTTTTGCCCCACGTTCATCAGGGAGCCGATTCCATCTCGAGGCAGGGCTCTCCCCACTTCTATTGATTTACGCTGCAGCTTTGGCACTTGACATCCAAGTATGGCTCTCTTCAGGTATGATAGTTGACCAAATCAGCATTCATGTAGGAGGGAAGAATGAGGTTCGTTGTACGCGTTGTTGCGATACTGATTCTGGGCTCCTTTTTCTTGACGCCGGCTTTCGCTGAAGAACCGGCCAAAGCGTCCGACTCCACTACGCCAGAAGCGGCTTCTGGCAGTAGCGCAGCCTCCGCCGCGTATCTCGCACCTGCTATTCCTGCTTTTGCGTGGCAAGCCAATGACAAGGCACAGGCACAGCCCAAGGCCAAAACCAAGTCCACATCATCCGGCGCTGAAACGCCTGCCGTGGACCTGTTTGGCGGCTTCTCTTATGTGCGCTTCAGTACCAGAACTGGTACCGTCGCTGGCGACGTAAAGGAAACTTTTAATTGGCTCGGAGGCACCGCAGCAATCGCCGGCAACATTAACCGCTGGTTCAGCCTGGTAGGCGATTTCGGCGTGTATCGCCTGCATGACGTTCCACGGAACGTAAACGGCAGCACATATACATTTCTCTTTGGGCCGCAGTTCTCACATCGTGGTGAACGTTGGACTCCTTTTGTCCACGCTCTATTCGGCGCTGCCCGGCTCTCCGATATTCAGGTGACTCCGCCCGCCACCACCTCGGCATTTTTCAATCGCTCGTTCAGTCAAAATTCTTTTGCCACTGCGCTTGGCGGCGGCGTTGATGCCAACTTCAACAAGCACATCGGCGTTCGGATCTTCCAGTTCGAGTATCTGCTCACCAAGTTCACTGACAATAACGACAATAAGCAAAACAACCTGCGCGCCTCTGCCGGACTGGTCCTTCACTTCGGCGGCAATCCGCCGCCACCTCCGCCGAACCATCCGCCAACTGTGACCGTCACCGCCAACCCGACGAAAGTATTCGCCGGCTCCAGTGACGTGATTGTCCTGCAGGCACAGTGCAGCGATCCTGATAATGACCCGCTGACTTACAAGTGGACCGCCACCGGCGGCACAATCGATGGCACTGGAGCTGAAGTCCGCTGGAAGCCGGGCGATGCCAAAGAAGGCTCATATACCGCTACCGTTGTCTGCGACGACGGCCGCGGCGGTACCGCAACGGCATCAAGCAACTTCACGGTGGAGCAGAAGCCCAACCAGCCGCCCGTAGTTTCTTCCTGCGCGGCAGATCCCTCCACCATCACAGTTGGACAGACCTCTAACGTCACCACCACTGCCAGCGATCCTGACAATGATCCGCTGACCTATAGTTACACCACCAGCGGCGGCCACGTTACCGGTTCCGGCGCCAACGTGAAGTTTGACTCCACCGGCGTCGCTCCCGGCACATACACCGTGACCTGCACAGCCGACGACGGAAGAGGCGGCAAAGCCAATGGGACTGCCACAATCAACGTAAAGGCTGCCGCGCCTCCACAGGAGCAGACGCAGCTTGAACAGCGGCTCTCGCTGCACAGCATTTACTTCCCCACGGCGCAGCCTCTGCCCAACAGCCCGGTTACCACCGGCTTGCTTGCCAGCCAGAAGCGCACGCTCATCCAGCTCGCCTCTGACTTCAAGAAATACCTGACCTACAAGCCGGACACTCACCTCATCCTGCAGGGTCATGCCGACCCGCGTGGCGGAGCTGAGTACAACAAGGCGCTCTCTGAGCGGCGCGTGGAACGCACCAAAGCATTCCTCGTGGCGCAGGGTGTTGATGCCGGCCTTATTGATACGCAAGGCCTCGGTGAAGAAACCACTCCGCCGATGAACGCCGACCAGATCAAGCAGGCCGTGCAACAGGATACGAACCTCACCTCGGCGCAGAAGACCGTGCTCAGCCGTGATGCTCGCGCCCTGGCGCTGGCCCAGAGTCGCCGCGTCGATATCAGCCTCAGCACCACCGGACAAACCTCAGTGCGTCAGTACCCGTTCAACGCTGAAGACGCCCTGAACCTGATTGATCCGCGCGGCACCCGTACCCGCGCCGCAGCTGCCGCTGAAAAGACCCGCAAGGGTGGAAAGACCGGCGGCAAAACCGGAACCAAGAAAGGGACAAAGAAAGGCGGCGCTCCGAAGAAGCAGTAGCAAGCGTCGTTTTCAATTCAGTAATCAGGACAGCCCGGCTTTCGCGGCCGGGCTTTTTTTGCTACGACCATCTGCACAAGTTCCTTCCCTGCTCTGTGTCCTTCGTGTCCTTTGTGGTTAACAGGTTCCTGGGTCAGCGATTCTCACGTCCGCTTTTTCTCATTTACAATGAATCGCCATTAGTGCTCAATACTTTTCTGGAGGGAACATGCGTAGGTTTGTAGTGATTTTCACTCTGCTTTCAGCCCTGGCTGTGGCGCAGACTGCCACAACCCCAAAGAAAAAGACAACCAAAGCTGCTGCACCTGCAGCCGCCATCGTCACCCCGGACAAGCTGCAATGGGGCCCTGCTCCTCCTGTTTTTGCTGCAGGCGCGCAGTTTGCGGTGGTTAGCGGCAATCCAACCGCAGCCGGACCGTTTATCGTTCGTTTGAAAATGCCTGATGGATACCGCGTCATGCCACACTGGCATCCCACGGCAGAAGCGGTCACCGTTCTTTCCGGCGAATTGCGCGTCGGCATGGGCGACAAGTTCGATGAAAGCGCGCTGCAGCCTCTGCCCGCTACTGGCGTAGCCGTGGTTCCCCCACACCACAATCACTTCGTGATGGCAAAAGGTGAAACCGAACTGCAGGTCAGCGCCATGGGACCGTTCAAGCTCACTTATGTCAATCCGGCAGACGATCCCACGCACGGCCAGGCCACCCCGGCCCACAAAGGCGGCACCGCAAAAAAGAAGGCTCCTGCAACAAAGTAATAATTTTCAAAAAGCGGCACGGTGCACAGCCGTGCCGTTTCTCTGCGGGTGCCCCATCCTTTCGCGCATTTTGCGAAAGGGTGGGAGTCTCACCATTGATCTCGACCTCCGCTTCTCTGCGACTCCGGGTGCAAATCATTGATCTGCGGTTTATCCGCGCCAATGCGCGGTAATTTTTTAACCGCTGCTCTGCCGTGCTTTGCCGCTTTGCTTCCCCCAATCAAATCGGTATGTTAGAAGCAGATGCCGCAAACCCTTGCCGAATATCCGCAGCTGCACCTGGCGCGCAACCAGGAAGTCGCCTACGTATATCGTCGGGGATTTCGTACGCTGCGCTGGACCTACCGCCAGCTCGCAGAACTTGCCTTCCAATTTGCGCGCGAACTCGAAGCTCGCGGCATCGGCAAAGGCGATCGCATCCTGCTCTGGGGTGACAACAGCGCGGAATGGATCGCCGCTTTCTTCGGATGCATGCTGCGCGGCGCTGTCGCCGTTCCCATGGATCGCATTGCCGCGCCAGATTTCGCGCAGCGCGTCGCCGCCGATGTGGACGCAAAGCTCTTTGTCTGCTCCAGCGCTTTGGTCCAGCATGCCGCCGGCCGTCCTTATCTTGAGTTGGAGAACTTAAGCGAAACGCTCAACCAGCGCTCTGCTGAAATTTATCCGCCTGCAGTGCTCAGCCGTGACGATACGGCGCAAATTGTTTTCACCTCCGGCACCACAGCCGAGCCTCGTGGCGTGGTGCTCACGCACGGCAACATCCTGGCCAGCGTTGACCCCATAGAGCGCGAGTTCCCCAAATATCGCCGCTCCGAGCGTCTCTTCCACCCGATTCGCTTTCTCGAACTCCTGCCGCTCAGCCACGTCTTTGGCCAGTTCATGGGCATGTTCATCCCAACTCTGATCAGTGGCACAGTGCATTTTCAGGATAGCTTTAAGCCCACTGACATCATTGCCACCATCAAGCGCGAGCGCATCTCCGTGCTGGTGGCGGTGCCGCGCGTGGCGGAGTCACTGAAGAATAAAGTCCGCGCAGACTTTGCCGCTTTGATCGAAAAGAATTGGGACCGGGCAGAAAAAGAGCACTTCCTCAAACGCTGGTGGCGTTTTCTAGAGATACGCCGCCACTTTGGCTGGAAATTCTGGGCCATCATCTCCGGCGGCGCTGCGCTGGACCAGAACACTGAAGAGTTCTGGCGGCGTCTCGGCTACGTCGTGATCCAGGGCTATGGGCTTACCGAGACCAGTTCGCTCATCAGCCTGAACCATCCATTCAAAGTTGGCCGCCGTTCCATCGGAAAAGTTCTGCCCGGGCGCGAAATGAAACTTGATCCGGAAACCGGCGAGATTCTCGTTCGCGGTGAAAACGTCGCGCGACAATACTGGCAAGGCAAAGGGCTCAAACCCGTAACCGGCGAAGAAGGCTGGTTCCGTACCGGCGATCTCGGCGAGGTGGATGCAGAGGGCAATCTCTATTTCAAAGGCCGCAGCAAGAATGTAATTGTCACGCCTGCAGGATTGAAAGTTTATCCTGAAGATCTGGAGCAAGCGCTGCGCAAGCAGCCGCAGGTGCGCGACTGTGTTGTTGTCGGCGTGAATAAAGGCGGCAACGCTGAAGCTTGCGCCGTTCTGCTGGTGAATAATAGCGACTCCGGCAGCGCCGCAGTTGCCGCCGCGAACCAATCACTCGCGGACTTCCAAAAGATCCGCCGCTGGTTCGTCTGGCCTGACGATGACTTTCCCCGCACCTCGACTCAGAAGCCAAAACTGGAAATTATCCGCCACGCTGCAGAGGCTCAGGTAAACGGTAAACCTGTTGCCGCATCGGCTCAGCCCAATGGTGCACCGGCAGGAGCGCTGGAAGAATTGGTGGGAAACATTGCCGGCCGCCCGGTGCAGCTCAAGCCTGACGCTCACCTGGAAGATGATCTGAACCTAAGCTCGCTAGACCGAGTCGAGTTGATGTCAGCCATCGAGAACCGCTACCAGGTTGATCTGGGCGACCGCGAATTCTCCAGCGTCAACACCGTTGCCGATCTTGAAAACCTGCTGAAGAAAACCGCGCCTAAGCCAAAAGAGGCCGATTATCCGTACTCTCGCTGGGCGCAGCATTGGCTGGTGCGCTGGATTCGCGTGCTCGTCTATCACACGCTCACGCTTCCCTACATCATGCTGATGGCGCGCCCTAAAATCGTTGGCCGAGAGCGACTCAAAAATTTTCGCGGGCCGGCGCTGATCATCTCAAATCATATCGCGCAGATCGATATCGGCTTTCTCATGGCTGCGCTCCCCATGCAATTGCGCAACCGGCTGGGCGTGGCCATGCAGGGCGAGCAGCTGCGCAGCATGCGCCATCCCCCCAGGAATTGGTTCTTTCTCAAACGCTGGTGGGAGCAGCTGCAATACATGCTAATCGCAGCTCTCTTCAACGTCTTCTCATTGCCGCAGCGGGCAAAGTACCGGGAAGCCTTCCGCTACGCCGGTGAACTGGCCGATCATGGCTACAGCGTTGTCATTTTCCCTGAAGGCCGCCGCACGCAAACCGGCGAGATGTCGCCCTTCCGCAGCGGGATTGGACTGCTGGCCACCCAACTGAATCTCCCTATTATTCCCATGCGCATCGATGGCCTCTTCCCTTTCAAGATCGGCAAAAAACATTACGCGCCGCCGTACGCCGTGCAGGTTCGGATTGGCGATCCCGTGCGTTTTGAGCCGACAGGCGATCCGGAAAAAATTGCAAAACAGTTGCAGAATATTGTGGAGAGCCTCTAACGCACCGATATCTGCACGGGCGCAGCGTGAATTAAGCCAAAGATGACTGTCATCTTCTTATCAGCTAGCATTTTGCGCTGCTGCTCATTAAATCGCGTCGAGACAAAATATCCGGCAATCGTATACCGGCCTTTCCCTGTCTTCACCTCGCGGCTGGTTTCCTGCCCATACAACTCACCAGGTTTCAACTCGATCCAGCTGTTCTTGTTGCCTACTTCATTGACCAGCCGCTCTAAATCCCCGGGAAGAAAGTATACGCTTCCCGCGCAGCCACTGCGCCTAGCGCTCTCCCCTTTGCTGTCTTTAATCTCCACGTCAACAAAAGCATGAAAGTCATCGCGGCATATGGCTGTAAACCGTTCGATCATCACCGGGACCTCTCCCCGGTTGGCCAGAACCGCTTTGAATGTTACCGGCTCGTTCGGACGGTAGCTCGCCTTGAGCGGCAGGACTTCCAATGTGACTATCGGTATTTTCTTCTCGGGTTCGTTGGAAGCTGAAGGCGAAGCCCCTGCGATCAAGACAAGTAAAGCCAGAACCGATTTAACCCCATGCATTCCAGCATGGTAGCGCAATCATGGAGACGCGCACAGGGTTTTAGAATCACTCGCAGTGATCTACACTGATGACCGGAGATCCACTTATGCATACCGGCCGCCATTTCCTTCAGATTCCCGGGCCCACTAACGTTCCTGACCGCATTCTACGCGCCATGGATCGTCCCATCATTGACCATCGTGGGCCGGAATTTGCACAGCTGGGCGCTGAGGTGCTGGAGGCTTTAAAGTCGGTCTTCAAGACCAAAGGGCCGGTAATTACTTACCCTTCGTCTGGCTCCGGCGCCTGGGAAGCAGCGATTGTGAACACGCTCTCTCCCGGTGACCGTGTGCTGATGTTTGAGACCGGGCACTTTTCCAATCTCTGGCGAGACATCGCTCTGCGGCACGGCCTGCAAGTGGATTACGTTCCCGGCAATTGGCGCCGCGGCGCCCAGCCTGAAGACGCCGAGCAGCAGCTCAAGGATGACAAGCAGCATACGATTAAGGCTGTGATGGTCGTCCATAATGAGACCTCTACCGGCGCTACCAGCCGGATCGCCGAAATTCGGCAAGCGATGGACCGCGCCGCGCATCCGGCCCTGCTGATGGTGGATACAATTTCGTCGCTTGCCTCAATGGATTATCACCACGACGAATGGGGTGTGGACGTAACTGTTGGCGGATCGCAGAAGGGCCTAATGCTCCCGCCGGGCTTAAGCTTCAATGCCATTTCAGAGAAGGCGATGGCTGCAAACAAAACTTCAAAAATGCCGCGCTATTACTGGGATTGGCAGGAGATGCTCAAACCCAATCGCTCCGGGTTTTTCCCATACACTCCTGCCACCAATATGCTTTGGGGACTGCGTGAGGCCATCCAGATGCTGCATGAGGAAGGGCTGAGCAACGTCTTCCATCGCCATGACCGCCATGCTGAAGCCACGCGGGCGGCGGTTCGGGCCTGGGGCTTGGAAGTCTGGTGCGAGGAGCCAAAAGAATATTCCAGCTCCCTTACCGCCGTTCTCATGCCTGCCGGTCATGATGCCGACAAGCTGCGCGAGATCATCCTGGAAAACTTCGACATGTCACTTGGAACCGGTCTCTCCAGGCTGGCAGGCAAAGTTTTTCGCATCGGACATCTTGGTCATTTCAACGATCTCATGCTCGCCGGCACTCTCAGCGGAGTGGAGATGGGGCTGCACTTGGCGAACGTCCCGCATAAAGCAGGTGGTATCACCGCCGCTTTGAACAGCCTGGCGAATAGTCAACGGGAAGCACAGCAAACGCCCGTACCGGCTGGCGCACTGCCGTGGGGATAGAGACACGCAATGCCTTGAAGCTGTTTTTCCTATCTGGCGTAAAAATCTGAACGATAGAATAGAAACTATCATTTTCCACAACCAACACCCAGCATTCGTTCCCTAAGATTCGGCTACAATAGCAGCACACTGCTCGCTGAAATTTAATTCATACCATTGCAATCAGGAGTTTCTGATGCCTTTACCTGCCGCTTCTCAGAGTTCTGCCCATCAGCTCAGTCTTCAACCACATCATGCAATTGGCTACCGGATATATAGCCTTGAGCCGTATTCAAGCTGCTCATCGAATCGCATTAACAACCGTGTTTCAAACTGAATCAGATGGCAGAACATGGCGCTTGTTGCGTCTGCAATTTATGAATACGCTCGCGAATAATTTTTTCATCTAACGTTGCTCAGATGTCCTTTACGCATACCCCTATCTCGAAGCAGTCCTCTCTGGTTGCATCCTACTGCAGCAGATGCAATAGTTTTGTGGCGGCAAGCCCACGCCCTGCGGTCCTAAAATCTGCCGAACAGGCCCATATGTGTGATCAGAAAAAGCCTAATAGGAGAGGAAAACGCGGCAAATCGAGCTGATTAAGCCCTGCCCGTAGTTCAGACTTTAAGATTGACATTCGCTTTGAATTCGCTTATGCTGCAGTAGAGCTTTACGAAGGAGGTTTCGCTATGCCGTACGAGGATGATAAAGATAAGCAAGATAAAGATAACAATCGGGATAGAAACCGTGATCGGGATGATCGTCCGCCCCAGCCAGATCGTCGCCACGGGTGAGATATACATTTGACTGATTATCGCCCTTGGTTTCTTCGTTATCCGGAGATATTTGTAGAAGAGCGCGAGGAAATGCGCAAGCGCAAGTTTGCGCTGGATGAAACAGCGTTCTCACAACAGCGTGTAAGATTTGTGGGAAGTTCTTCTGTCATACAAGACCTGCAGTTAATGGTCGACTATCCGGATAGTTTTCCTTCCAAATCTCCACGTGTTTCAACGCCAGAAGAATGGCAAATTCTTAAGCGCCACCATACCCCAACAACCAGAGAAATTTGTACATTCGGCCCCAACCAACGGCGTTGGTCGGCGAGGTGCTTTGGTACAGCTGCTATCGACGAAGCCGACCGGGTTATCTCAGATGTGCTTGGCCTGCCATCCGAAAATAGCCAAATATCTGCAGGTGAATTCATTGACGATGTGCCGGAGCCTGCGACACGATCGTACCTCTATCAAACTCAAACGTACATACTCATTTCGCCCATCATGATGCGATTTGGCCGCATGATGGCTGAGAATTCTTCAGCATCCTTTAAGCTCCGTTTTCAAGACTGGTCCAGTGTGCCCCAGTCGAAGAATGGTATGGGAAGGGGAATAATTACAGAGATTTCTGCCAGTAAAGATACAGTGTCACGTATAGAACCGGTTTATGGGGCGATGGTTCCTAGTGGTTTTGAGATAAAGGGTTACGTCATTCGGTTGCCGGAAGCACCTCCAGTTCTAAAGTCCCTTGATGAGTTTGCTGCCTGGTTACAAAATCTTCCGCATGACCGACGCGATTGGATGGCATTTGTTTTCCCCGAACAAACGGGCGATGCTTTCAATCATCGGTTAACGTGGCTCGTTGTCCGGACAAAACACGACGGTCAAGTAGAGCCTCTGCATACATTTGTGATAGAGGATCCCGGGGTGAACATCAGAATACCCGGATTACAAGCTCTACAAAAAGCTAAAGTTGCTTTAATTGGATGCGGCAGTATGGGTTCTAAAATAGCCGCAAATCTCGCCGCCAGTGGGGTCGAAGAGTTTGTGCTCGCCGACTTTGATTATGTTGAACCCGATAATGCAGTTCGACATGAAGCTGGCGTTGAGTTATTTGGTTTACGTAAGATCGATGCGGTTGAAATGAGATTGATCCAGCTGAATCCTAGAGCTTACAGGAATGTACAAAAGAGCGACATTTTGATCGGCGGCACTAATCAAATTGCCCAAGATCGCCAGCTTCAAGCATTCATAAAGGGGTCATCTCTCATCATTGAAAGCACTGGAGATCACGGAGTCAGCCGATTTATGAATGATCTATGCGGTGAATTTAAAATTCCTCAACTCTATGCCACTGTTACGAATGGAGCCTGGGCCGGCGAGGTAATTCGTGTCATTCCAGAAAAAACAGCATGCTGGTTGTGCTGGAACGATCAATACTACAGTTCAGGCCCACCTAGCGAACCATCCCCTGAACAAGGCATTTTCGCTCCTGGGTGTGATCATCCAACTTTCACAGGCGCAACTTATGAGATTGGCGTTGTTGCTGGGCTTGCGTCATCTCTTGCTGTTGACACCATTCTGTATGAAGAAACTCAACGCAAACATTTTCAAGGCGACTATCTACGTTGGCAACTCCGAAATGCGGTAGGTGAATTCGATCCACGAATTGAGGTATTACCAATTTCCACTCGTGCGACTTGTCGCTGTGCGGCCCGATGAGTTATCGCAAAATCTTCATTCTGCCAAATGTGCTAGATGCAATAAGAACAGAAGTGAAATGCTCACCTAGGACTGAAACTGGAGGTGCTCTAGTAGGCTATTTATCAGCCACAAATTGTGTAGTGGTTACACATGCGAGTGGGCCAGGACCGCGAGCAATGCTAAAACGCAGCAGCGTGCTAATTGATGGTCAATTTACGGATCAATTTTGTACTCGTATTTATCACGAGTCCAATGGAGGGTTAGATTATATCGGTGACTGGCATCGTCACCCAGGACTGTCGCCGCTGAAGCCAAGCCAACAAGACTTAGATGCAATGTTGATCATTGAAGACTCCAAGTGTTCTTCCATTCAATACCCAATCACTGCAATATGTCGATCTTTTCCTGAGAGAATTGTTGTTTATGCACTTGTAAATCAGCGCTTATTGAGAATTCCTGTAAAACTAGTTTAAAGAAATTGATTTTAATGTTTAGCCCTGCTCGTCCTTCAGATTGCGAAATGCCGCGCGGTGCTGGCGAATCAGCTTCTCCAGCCGCGATTGCAGGGTGGTTACAGAATCGAACAGCGTCTGGACACCGCCGCTTTCCCAGGTGAGGTCCTGGTGTTCCAGATCAATAGAAAATTCGCGGATCATTTGCGCAAAGCGCCGGATTCGTTCCGAAGCCAGAAAGGAAGCAACTGAAGCCTGGCGGTCTGGCCGAGCATTTAGCAGCTCGTTCACGGTCCAGGCCGTCATGCGGATCTCGTCCACCGCCTGCCGAAACTCATGCAGCGCAGTGGAATCAGTGACCTTCTCACTTTTAAGCTCGTGCTCCAGTGTGCGCAGTTCAGCAGTAAGACGGCGAAGCTGGGAGCCGATTTGGAACTCAAGATCAGCCATGTTCCTGCACCTATTTTGATGCCCAGCCCCCAGGGACCGCAGCATGTTTTCTACGCGAACAAGGACAGGGTCCGCTCCCGCCCAGCGCCATTCCCTGCCCTCACTTAGGTAACCTGGCCGCCTGCGAAGGTGCGGATATAGCCGCTATTTTTTCTTTTTCCGTTCAGATGATGAGGTATGGCGGCCAAACTCAGAGCGCCCGGGCTTTGCGCTTACGTGGTGCAGATCCGGCGTTGCGGGTGGATTTAGCTTTTGCCGAAGCAGATTTTGCGCCCTTCTTCGCAGCGGCAGGGGTTTCGGTTGCCGGAACAAGCTTCTCCAGGGCGGGCAATTTTTGCTTCAGCTTGAGAACGGGCTCAAAAAGATCGCCCATCTTTTCTGTGCGCTCTAAAACCTGTTCGTAGGTAAACACCAGCAGCTCAGGATCGCGCTTTTTAAGGCACAATTCGACCTCTTCCCAGCTAACAGGAGTGGAGACTGTCGGCTTATCTTTGGCACGCAGTGAATACACGCAGACGGTTGTCTTGTAGCTGTCATTTTGGCTCCAGTCCACAAAGACCTTGTTGGTGCGCAGCGCCTTCTTCATATCAGAAACCACGTTGTCAGGATGGCGCTCTTCCAGTAGCTGCGCAATTGCCTTGGCGAAGGGTTTGGTCTGGTCGTAGGTGATCTCAGTATTGAGCGGAACGTAAACCTGAAGGCCCTTGGAGCCGGAAGTTTTGGGGAAGGCTTGTAATCCGAACTGCTCAAAGATGTCGCGCACCCAAAGGCCTACCTGGCAGCACTGAACGATGTCGGCAGGCGGGCCGGGGTCGAGATCAAAGGCGATCACGGTGGGGCGCTCGCGCTCGGGCGCCTTCGCGAGCGAGGTATGCAACTCAAGATCCGCAAGATTAGCCAGCCAGACCAGCGTGGCAACGTCTTCCACCACGCAGTAATACATGTAGCGATTGTTGCCCTCGCTCCAGACCTTGGCGGTCTTGAGCCACTCCGGGCGGTACTTAGGGCAGTTCTTTTCGTAAAAGTACATGCCGTTCACGCCTTCTGGGTAGCGCTTGAGCGTGAGCGGCCGGCCGGCAAGATGAGGAATCAGTACCGGCGAGATCCGCACGTAATAATCAATCAAATGGCCTTTGGTGAATCCGACCTGCGGGTATAGGACTTTATCCAGGTTGGTTAGCTTGATCTGCTTGCCTTCGACCTCGATAACATTTTCCTGCCTGGCCACAATTCACCCCTGCCGATATTAGATGCTCAAGCCAGCAGGATAATCCAGCAGGTACTCACCTCAACAGAACGAAAACGGCCATGGTTATCCAGCACGGCACTATTTTCGCAGGCTAATTTCGAGAAGGCATTCAACAACATAGTTGAGCAATACGCCATCTAACTCGGGGTGCCAGATGAGCAGGGAAAAGCGTTACCGGTAAGCTCTTCGCAGCCGCCGGTGTTTTCGAAGGACCAGGAATCACTGTTTCGCGAGGTGATTGAGCTGCTGGAGCTCAAGCGTGTGCCTTTTGTGATCTCCGGCGCCTTCGCGCTGCATGAGCATACCGGCATATGGCGCGACACCAAGGACCTCGATCTCTTCTTACCGGCGAATGAGGTAACGCGCGCGTTGAAAATCCTGGAAGAAGACAACTTTCAAACCGAGATCACAGACCCTGTGTGGCTGGCCAAAGCCAAGCGCAACGGCTTCTTCGTGGACCTGATTACCGGCATGAGCAATGGTGTAGTCCGCGTGGACTACTCATGGATCAAGCGCGCCAGCCGCACGCAGATATTTGGTTGCTCAGTTCGCGTGCTGGCGCCGGAAGAGCTGATTGCGTCAAAAATTTTTGTGACGCGGCGCGAACGCTTTGACGGGGCTGACATCTGCCACGTGATCTACGGCACCCGCGGCAGGTTTGACTGGCAGCGGCTGATGGCGCTGATCGGCGAGCACTGGGAGATGCTCTTCTGGTTGCTGGTGTTCTATCACTATATCTACCCGGCCAACAGCGATTACGTTCCGCGTGAGATTTGGGACGAGTTGCTGCAGCGCTTCAAAGTCGAGCTGACGCATCCAAACAAAGATGCGGGGTTCCGCGGCAGCCTGATTGACGACAAGATGTTTAACATTGACGTCGCCGAGTGGGGCAAGCGGAACATCCTCGACGAGCTGCGGGCCAAGGTAGATGCAATTGGCCAGCAGACGGGCGAGGCTGCCTAGCACTTGGAAGCAGGTTCCTTATAACGTATGAGAATTGCTGCTACAGCAGATATCCACTTCACCCCACAGAACTACGACCGGGTTCGCGATCCGCTCTCCCGGGTGCGTGATGAGGCGGACGTGCTGGTCATTGCCGGCGACCTCACCAATTACGGCAAGCCTGAAGAGATGCACTCGCTGCTGAATGCGCTGGTGCGGCTGCGTATTCCAATCGTGGCGGTACTTGGTAATCACGATTATGAAAGCGGCCAGGAGCAGGAGCTCATCAAGATGATGACCACCGAAGGCATCAAGGTGCTGGATGGCAGCAGCTATGAGCGTGATGGCGTAGGCTTCGCCGGAACCAAGGGCTTCCTCGGCGGTTTCGGCAAAGGCATGCTAACGGCATTCGGTGAAAAAGAGGTCAAAGCTTTTGTCCAGGCAGGGCTGGATGAAACATTGAAGCTTGAGCGCGCTCTCAGCCTATTGCGCGCGCCAAAGATCGTGATCGTTACTCACTATGCCCCGATCTGTGAAACTGTAGAGGGCGAGCGGCAGGAGATCTGGCCGTATCTTGGCAGCTCGCGCCTGGCTGAAGTCATTGACCGCCATCAGGCTGTAATTGCCTTCCACGGTCACGCCCATCACGGCAAAATTGACGGCAAAACGATTGGGGGCGTACCGGTACACAACGTGGCTCTCTCGCTTCTGATGGTCCATAACGGCGGCAAACCATACCGGGTGTTTGATGTATAGCCTTCTTCTGAAATCCCGAACCCAGGCCTTATCTCCGTCATAATTCTCCATAAAAGCTAGCGTGGGTGAGGGAACCCTATTACGTACGATCTGCCCTTGGCATCTTTAATGAAGGTAGGGATCCCTCGCTTCGCTCGGGATTACGGAGAACTGCTACTATTACTTCCAGTGAAATCCACCGGTTCCAATGTAGTGCGAATTGAGGCAGAAGCCCTGCGCGAGCTGGCTGAGCGCATCGCCGGTCCCATGGCGCAGGAATTTGAGCAGGCCGTCGAGTGCCTGTATTCCTGCGGCGGACGCGTAGTCGTAACCGGCATGGGTAAGAGTGGGATTATTGCGCGCAAGATCGCCGCTACGCTCAGCTCCACGGGAACTCCTGCGCTTTATCTGCACCCGGCAGAGGCCGTCCACGGCGATCTTGGTATGCTGGTGCGCGGAGACGTGATACTGGCGCTCTCTTCCAGCGGCGAAACAGAGGAGATTCTACAGCTGCTTGTGACCATCCGCCGCATTGGAAGCAAGCTGATCACAATTACCGGCGACCGCCTTTACAACGGCAATTCACAGAAACGCTCCACTCTGGCCCAGGCTGCAGATATCGCATTGGATTGCTCCATTGACAAAGAGGCCTGCTCTATCGGGCTTGCGCCCACGGCTTCTACAACGGCCATGCTTGCTCTGGGTGACGCTCTGGCGGTGGCGCTCTCAGAGAAGCGCGGGTTCAAAGAAGAGGATTTTGCGAGCCTGCATCCCGGAGGAAAGCTGGGCAAAAAGCTGGCGCGAGTTTCGCAGCTCATGCACACCGGCGATGCGATTCCCCGGGTCACACCGTCAACGAAAATGGCTGACGTGATTTATGAGATGTCGCGCAAGGGCCTTGGCATTACAACAGTAGTCGAGGATGGTCGTCTGCTAGGAGTCATCAGTGACGGCGATCTGCGCCGCCTGCTGGAAAAAGAAAAAGATGTGCTCAGCCTCACTGCAGGCGAGTGTTTCACTGCCAACCCTAAGACGATTTCGCCGGACGAGTTTGCCGCCAGCGCTTTGAATATCATGGAGCAGCGGAAGATCACGTCACTGGTTGTTACCGGTGCAGACGGCAAGGTCGAAGGAATTATTCATCTGCATGATTTGTGGGGAACGCAGATGGTGTAAAAGCAGTATTAGTATTTAGTAGTTAGTATTTGGCTTTTGTCTGGAAGTTCCATGCAGTTTTGGAGTGGCGACATCCGGCATGCTCTTTAGCTAAATATTAAATACTAATTACTAATGGCTGACTCAATCGACCGCGCTAAGAAAATCAAAGTCATTCTCTTCGATGTTGACGGCGTCCTCACTGACGGCTCAATATGGCTCTTCCCTGCTCCGTCGGGCGCGCCGCGCAGCACTGATGCCCACGCACAAAAGCATACCGATTTGCCCGGTTTTGGCATCATCAGCCAGAACCTGATCGAAGCCAAGGGCTTCAATGCGCATGACGGTACAGGCATCTCGCTGGCCCGGCTGGGCGGCTTGAAGACCGGCATGGTCACCAAGCGTATCTCAGAAACTGTGGCCTTGCGGGCGCGCGATCTGAAGATCGACTATCTTTTTCAGGGCGCGCAGAACAAGTCTGAGATTCTCGACAAAATCCTGGCTGAAAGCGGCTTTCGCGAAGAGCAGATTGCTTACGTTGGCGATGACGTGATTGACCTGCCGATCATGCAGCGCTGCGGGCTGGCGATCGCAGTGGCCAATGCTCGGCCTCAGGTGAAGGCCATCGCACATTATGAAACGCCTTCCCGCGGCGGGCACGGCGCCGGGCGGGACGCAGTGGAATACATCCTTCAGGCACAGGGAACGCTGGAGAAAGTGGTTGATGCGTATATTTATGCAAGGACGTCGGTAAAGGAATCGCCGTAATCTAAAACTGTTTAACCACAGAGGAACGCAGAGGAAGATGGGCGAGGCCGACCACGCGCCGAGCCTGCTGCTCCAGGAGCAGATTACAGAAGGCAAAGGCGAAAATCGCGGGCGGGATGGAGCGCAGCGACAAAAATTAAATGACCCACCGGTTTCCCTGCCAAGACGCTTACGCGCCGAACCGGTGGGTCAAGTTTGTTTCGTTGGCTGCCAGGTACTGCAGCTACTTACGTTAGAAGCAGGTACACCGTAAAGGTTGCCCAGCGGGTACTCAGAGGCCTTATCTGATTCAAAACTGCCGCCCCCTCCGGGGCTCGTTTTACCTTCTTACCTACCCAGCGCTTACGCGCTGGGCTACCATTGTTTCGCGCCTTCGGCGCTGGAGTGTGTGAAGGGCAAATGTGCTGCTATTAAAAGGCAACAATATACGATTGGAAGGACTCGAGCATCGCCATATTGACGGTTTGGCGGCAGCGGCTTCGGCGGAGCCATCACTGTATCGCTGGACCCCGGTGCCACAAGGAGCCGCTCAGACAGAAGAGTACATCGCTACGGCGCTGGCGTGGCGAGATGCCGGGACTGCACTGCCGTTCGCCATTGTTCGAGTTTCGGATGGAGTGATCATTGGATCCACGCGCTTCTTCAATCTTGAACGATGGTCCTGGCCTGCTGGGCACCAGAGGTATGGCAGAAGTGCGCCGGATGCTTGTGAAATAGGCTATACGTGGCTGACCAGCGCCGCCATCAGAACGGCCTCAAACACTGAAGCCAAGCTTCTAATGCTGCGCTATGCCTTCGAGCAATGGAAGGTGCTTCGGGTCTGCTTTCACACGGACGCTCGCAATGAGCGATCACGAGCGGCCCTGGAGCGCATCGGCGGACACTTCGAAGGGATACTGCGAGCCCATCGTCTGGCGGTTGATAATATTGCCCGCGATTCGGCACGGTTTTCGATTATCGCAGCGGAATGGCCAGCAGTTCAGCGAAGATTGATGACTTTTTTAAACCAAAATACCACCGTGGAAAGATAGCTCGGTCTGAACACTTTTTATGGCGCGGATCCTTCCATAAAAATGCAAGGTCCTTGCTGCTCGGCTCCTTTGTGTGCCGCCCCCACGGGGCTCTCCCGCTTTTTGCACCTTTTCCCAGCCTTACGGCTTCGCATTCGCTCGCCTCAGACTGGGCTAACTTCTTTCGCGCCTAGCGGCGCTCACGCTTCCTGATTTTGACAGGACAGTCGAAACAAAGCTGGGATGAGCTAACATTAACAACAGACCATCCGTAAGACACGAAACACTGATCCTTAACGCCGGTCTGAAATGTCAGTTGTTGTCCGCCGGCGGCGGCTTCAGCGAGCGCACAAAAGCCACAAAGTTCGGGTCCTTGCGCAGGCGGGCAAACTCATCGTCACGCAGAGCGCCCTTGATCGGATAGCCTTCCTCATTCGCCTTGCTGAGGTAATAGCGGCAGTGCTCCATGTCGCCATGCTGCCCATACATCTGTGCCATCACGTAATGAAAATGCCCCAGATCATTTGAAGTGACAAGCTTCACTGAGACGCCGCCAGAAGGAGAGCGATCAAAGATTGCAGGATCTATTTCCATGGCGCGCTGATATTCCCTGGTGGCACGGTTGAAGTCTTTCTCTGAGAAATAAGCGGTGCCCAGATTACTGTGGAAGCTGGCATTCACGTCATTCAGCTTGATTGCCTTCTTGTATTCCTTGACTGCAGAGCCGAATTTGCGCTCGTTATAAGAGAGCGCACCCAGATTGTTGTAAGCCTCCGGGTAGGATTTATCGAGCTTAAGCGCTTCATGAAATTCCTTGCGCGCCTCAGAATTGCGACGCAGGAGGAGCAGGCAAATTCCGGCCTTGTTGTGCAACACGGCGCTGTCTTGTTTTTTCATGGCGGCACGATAGTAATCGAGAGAATCAAGATAAGCTTTTTGTCCTCGCCATACATCACCTTGCTGCTCCAACTCTGCTGAAGTCGCATCCTCAGGCGGTGGCGGGACGCGCAGCAAGGAAGCGGAGTCAAGTGAGGAAGACGGCTGCTGGAATGCCGGAACATTTGCGTCTTTATTAGTTGCGGATTGCTGTGCGGCGGGAGCCTGGGCAGGCGTTTGAGCAAAAACCAAGGGCAAGGCAAGCACGAGAACGGCTGAAACAAACAAGCGACTCAAGCGACCCATAGCGGGCCTCCTTAGTGCGGCCTGTTATCCGGAGTGGGCGAGGCCGCGGGCCTGGTTCCTTTATTATCGTCCTTATTATCGTCTTTGGAACCACCAAAAAGGCGGCCCCAAAAACCTTTTTTCTTCTTCTCTGCCTCGCCCTGCTGCCCATTATTCTGGGATGTGGCGCCGGCAGACGAAGCGGGAGTAGTGTTCCCTACTGTATTAGACGCCGGAGGGGTAGGAGTCGGCTTGGGTTGTAAGCCAAAAATTCGCTGAAAAACGTTGCCCTGTGCCGTCTGCTCACAGGTCAGAGTGGGCTGAGTACCGTCAATAAAGGCCGTTGTATAGTCATCCGGGCAGGAAGCAGTGGCAATCTGATTGGTGTTTTTATCAAGCGTAAGCTCAACTACGCCCTGTGGCGGGGTGAAAGGCTTAACGTCAGAATAATTCGGTAGCGCCACCGCGCGCTTCATGAACTCGGTCCAGATGGGCAGGGCGATGGTCGCGCCGCTCAGGTGGATGTCGCTATAGTCGTCATAACCGACCCAGACAATGCAGAGCAGGTTGGAAGTAAAGCCGGCGAACCAACCGTCATGCGAGCTGCCGGTTTTCCCCGCGGCAGGAGCGGTGAAGCCACGAGCGCGCACGCCTACAGCTGTGCCACTGTTGAGCACCCCTTCCATCATTGAGGTGATTACGTAAGAGACGCGAGGGTCGAGTATCTGCGTTTTCTGCGGCTGGTAATTATCCAGGACGTCGCCGCCGGCATCGCGCACCGAACGGATCATTGTGGGCGTAATGCGCTGGCCGCCATTGGTGAAGATCGTATAGGCCGATGCCATTTCCATAGGCGTAGCGTCATACGAGCCAAGCGCCATTGCGGGAGTTGGCTTCACTGAGGTAATTCCCGCGGACCGGGCGAGAGCGGCTACTTTTTCATAACCCACCATCTCGGCTACTTTCACCGTTGCATTGTTCAGTGAGAGCGCTAATGCCTTTTGCGCCGGAACCTGCCCCAAATATCTTTCCTGGTAATTGCGCGGCGTGTAAACGTCATCGCCGTTGATGAAAGCTGTAGGCGAATCGTCCACCAGGGTAGCCGGGGTAAAGATCGGCTGCTCATTGGTGACGGCATTGTTGACGGCGGTTGCATAAACAAATGGCTTGAAAATTGAGCCTGTAGGACGTTTTGCGACAGCATGATTTAGCTGGCTGAAGCCATAATTTCGACCACCGACAAGTGCCAGCACCTCGCCCGTATGAGGATCAAGTGCGACGAGAGCGACCTGTGGGATCGGCCCGGGCGCCACCTTGGTTTCATATTTGTTCTTGCCAACTTTAACTTTCTTGGTGCGCAGCTTTTTTACCTGCGCGTCAACTTCTTTTATGCCGATATCCACGGCTTGCGCCGCAGCCGTTTGCAGCGCTGGATCCAGCGTGGTGTAAATGCGAAACCCGTCCGAGTTCAGGTCGTCTTCACTGTATTTCCCGACAAGCTGCTCACGAATGAGATCCACAAAATACGGCGCGTCACTGGCTTCCACGTTTTGCGGCGCCAGCTTGAGCGGAGTGGCCTTTGCCGCATCAGCCTGGGCGCGAGTGATGGCGCCGGTCTCAGCCATGGCTTCCAAAACCAAATTGCGGCGCTCCAACGCGCGCTCAGGGTGGCGATACGGAGAAAGATAGCTGGGCCGCTGCACCAAGCCGGCCAGCAAAGCAGCTTCAGGCAGCGTGATGTCTTTAAGGTCTTTGCCAAAGTATGCCTGTGCAGCCTCACCAAAGCCTGTGATGGTGAAGGAACCGCGCTGTCCCATATCCACCTGGTTGGCATAGAGTTCAAAAATTTGCTTCTTGGAGAAACGCTGCTCGAGCTCAATGGAGATTAGGATTTCAGTCAGCTTGCGCTTGAACTTTTTTTCCGGTGAGAGAAAGAAGCCGCGCGCCACCTGCATGGTGATGGTCGAACCGCCCTGGCGATTGCCGCCCTGGCGGAAGTCAACCCAGGCAGCCTGCATCAACCGGTAGTAATTTACGCCGCTGTGGTGGAAAAAGCGCCGGTCTTCAATGGAAGTAACTGCATCCACCATGACCTTGGGAATGTCGTCATACTTGACGATGCGTCGCTTGGCGCGCTGCTGGCCGTCAAAGAGGCCGGTGACGAGCTGAGGCTCAAGTTCGTAGGCGGTGAGGTTATCGCCGGTGTCGCCAAGAGAGACAATTTTTTCCACCAAGCCATCTTTCACCCTGACCACTGCGCCTTCAGCGCTGTAATACGACTCTGCGCCGGGCTTAACCTCAATGGAGTCTTTCAACACACGATAAACGCCGAGCTTAGACTTACCCTGCTCGCCCATTTCGGTGTAACCAGCATGGCGCAGATAGTTGGCAATCTCGCGCGGGTCGGCCTTTTGTCCGATGCGGACGCTGCGGGGCTGGGCGTAAATCTTCGCTGTGTTGGAGAAGATCGGCTTGGACATCTTCGCATCCACGATCTTCTGATACTTGATGTAGTAATACGAGAAGACGCCGAACAGCACGAGACAAATGATGAGGAAAGCTGCTACTCCGGCGCGCACAAATGGGCTGTTCAGGCGGCCCCGGAGACCTTTTTGAAAGCGTGGGATTTTCAGTTTAATAGCCATGTTCTAAGTGGGCGGAGCTCGCCCTTTTGCTGTCTCTCAGACATGGCGGGCCAGAGCGTTACCTGCTGGTGCTGAGAAGTTTTGCTTCCCCTATTATAGCTAGATTCGCTTGTTCAGGGAATTCGCTACAAAATCCAAATCCACCGGATGGACAATCATGTCAACGTGCACCCGGTATTTCACTGTGATGCCAATGCCGGTTGGGTTGCGGACCACGGTTACCTCATCTTCTTTCAAGATAACGTCGTCAGCTGCCGCTTTTGAAATCACTACTTTTCGTATGTCGTCTTCGGTCGCAGCGGTGTAACTTTGGCGGCGAGCAACATCATCCAGGTCATCCTGCAATTGATAGTTGTGGAAGTACGGTGGAACCATATTCCAGGCCACATAGAAGCCGCTTGCAACCAGCAGCAATCCGATCAATCCTTTGATTTTTCCCATACGGCCGGCAACAACTCCTTCACGCATGCCCAACTTACCGGGCAGAAGAGCTCACCAACTGCTTCAATGTGCTCTCAATGCCCGCGATGTTAGCATCCTGTGTTTGGCGTGTCGACCGGAAAACCACTTCGGCCTGTCCTTCCGTAACCTTTTTGCCAATAGTGATTCTGTAAGGGATTCCTATTAAATCGGCGTCCTTAAACTTGACGCCCGGTCTCTCATCGCGATCATCCAGCAACACGCTGAAGCCCGCCGCTTCCAGCTTGGCCGCAGTCTCTTCCGACGCGCGTGCAATCGCCTCATCCTTCACGTTCGTTGCAACCACAACCACGTCAAACGGCGCAATCTCCCGCGGCAACCAGAAGCCGTCTTTGTCGTTATTCTGCTCAATTGCCGCCGTCAAAATTCTCTCAATCCCGATCCCGTAGCTGCCCATGATCGGCGTGACCTCTTTGCCGTCTTTATCCAGCACGGTCGCGCCCATTGACTTTGAGTACTTGTACCCGAGCTTGAAAATATGCCCAATCTCCATTGCTCTGCCGACTACCAGAGGCTCACCGCAATTCGGGCATCCTTCACCCGCCGCCGCGTTGCGCAGATCAACCCACTCCGTAGGATGGAAATCCCGCAGCGGCGTGACGTTCTTCAGATGGTAGTCTTCTTTATTCGCGCCCGTAATCAGGTTTTTGCGGCCTTTGAGCGCCGCGTCGGCCAGCACCAGCGGCAGGCCTTCCAGCAGGACCTTCTGCGTCTCGCTGCCTAGACCTCCCGCCGTCGCAGCCGGCAGCTTCACCGGGCCCAGGAATCCTGCAGGCGATCCAAACACTTGCCGGATCTCTTCTTCATGCATCGGACGAAACTCTTTGCCGTCGAGCGCCGTCGTCAACTTCGCTTCATTCAGCGAATGGTCGCCACGCAGGAGCACCACCACCGGACGCACCTTCTGCTTCGCCGGATCTTTCTTGTCCGGCTCAACCTGCATCAGCGCCAGCGTCTTGATCTTCTGCGTCGGCGAAACGCCCAGAAACTTCGCCACATCTTCAATCGTCTTCATGCCCGGCGTGTGCACCAGCTCCGGCGCGCCATCGCCCGGCAAGTCTTGGGCAGACGGCAGTTTTGAAGTCGCCTTCTCCAGGTTCGCCGCATAGCCACATTTCTCGCAGCTCGCCACCATGTCCTCGCCTGCATCGGTCATCACCATAAACTCATGGCTTTGCGAGCCGCCCATCGAGCCCGAGTGCGCCTCAACGACCGCATATTTCAGCCCGCACCGATCAAAAATCCGCCGGTAGGTCTCGTAATGCTTCTTGTAGCTCGCATCCAGACCCGCTGCGTCGATATCGAACGAGTACGCATCTTTCATCGTGAACTGCCGCACCCGCATCAGCCCCGACTTCGGCCGCGGTTCGTCCCTGAACTTGTTCTGTATTTGATACCAGATCTGCGGCAGCTGCTTGTAACTCCGCAGCTCCTTCCGCGCGATGTCCGTCATGATCTCTTCATGCGTCATGCCCAGGCACAGGTCAGCGCCTTTGCGGTCCTTCAGGCGAAACATGTTTTCGCCCATCACCTGCCAACGCCCGCTCTGCTCCCACAGCTCCCGCGGATGGATCGCCGGCAACAAAAACTCCTGCCCAATCTTGTCCATCTCCTCGCGGACGACATTGATAATGCGATTGATTGCCCGCTGCCCCAGGAACAGATACGAATAAATCCCGGCGCCCAACTGGCGTATGTATCCGGCGCGGACTAGAAATTTGTGGCTGGCGACCTCCGCGTCCGCCGGCGCCTCCCTCAGCGTGGGAATAAACAGTTGTGACCAACGATGCATGAAGAGCAGTCCTTAGTAGTTAGTATTTGATAATTAGCCATGCGCGATTCGCAGCACTTGCCGCCCGCGATTCGCTCACTGTGGGTAAACGGTTATTGTAACAAGGCGGCTCTTAGCTCTTGGCCTTTTGGCCCTTAGCTTTTTCCGATCAGTGTTATCCGTGTTTATCCGCGGTGAGGTTTGTCTTTTCGCGATCAGTGAATCAACGTTCATCAGCGGTAAGGTTTTGCCTCCAGCCGTTAGTTGTCCGAACTCTGGCCCCAGCGTACACTTCCTTGCATGAAACGAACCTGCGCAATTGCTCTGGTAGTGCTCTTCAGTCTTTCTCTGGGGTTTTCACAAGACTGGGCAAAACAGAACCTGGAAAAGTCGCCGCGCCACGGAGAGTGGGTTCAGCTCAAGCACGATAATCGCACGGTCCAGGCATTTATCGTCTATCCGGAATCAAAAACAAAGGCGCCTGCCGTGGTGGTTATCCATGAGATATTCGGGCTTACAGACTGGGTTCGCAGCATGGCTGATCAGTTGGCTGCACAGGGTTACATTGCCATAGCTCCGGACCTTCTTTCCGGCGCCGGACCAAAAGGCGGTGGCAGCAGCGAGTTTTCCAGCATCGATGATGTCCGCAAAGCGATCGCGGACCTCAACCCTGACCAGGTCACCGCGGACCTGAACGCCGCAGCCGATTACGTAAAGAAGCTGCCTTCTGCCAACGGCAAGGTTGCCGTGGCCGGGTTCTGCTGGGGTGGCGGACAGAGCTTCCGCTTTGCCACCAATCGTAAAGACCTGAGCGCTGCGTTCGTCTTCTACGGCCCTTCTCCGGCCTTCGGGATTGCCAACATTACTGCTCCGGTTTACGGGTTTTATGGCGGCAATGACGCGCGCATTGATTCCACCATCCCTCTCGCTGAGACAGCTATGAAGGAGGCTGGAAAGAAATATGATCCTGTCACCTATGAAGGCGCAGGACACGGCTTCATGCGCGCTGGTGAAGATCCCGCCAGTGATGCTGCCACGAACGCCACAGGTGACGATCCGGACACAAAGAAAAAGCACGACATGGCCGTTGCCAACAAAAAGGCCCGGACTGAAGCCTGGGCGCGCTGGCTCCAATTGCTGAAAACAATGTAATTCTCTCAAGGGGCGTATCCTCGGCATCCCTTTTGCTTCTGGTTTTTCGTCCGCCGGCTGTCCGATCACTTTTTTTCTGCACATTTATGTGGAACCAAAAGTCCTGACTTGCGTATTCAATGGCAGGCACGGGTGTGCAGCCCAAAACATCCTTCGTGAAAGGACCCGCCATGAACTCGCAAATTCAGCGCATTGCAGGATTGTTTATTGTCATAGTCGGCCTCATCGCTCTGGCAGCACCGATACTGCGCAGCCAGGCTTCCGAGCAAAATGCAGAGCGTTTTCAGCGCAGCTTCACTATTTCGCCGAATGGCACTCTGCAGGTGGAGAACTACAAAGGCACTATCCATATCACTGGATCGGATGGAAATCAGGTGGTGGTGGATGTGACGAAGCGTTTCGAAGGCGGCAGCGAATCGGATCGCAAATGGTGGATGGAAAATGTTCAGGTGAACTTCCATAACCAGAGTGACCGTGTCTTGGTTGAGGTGAAATATCCGCAATGGAACTGCGTCTTCTGCTGGCAAGGCCAAAACTCCACCGCTGCCGTAGAACTTGAAATCCGTGTGCCTCGTCAAATCAACGTCGCAGTGGACAGTTACAAACCAGATATTAAAATCGCCTCTGTTGAAGGTGATCTTCGCATCAAGAGCTACAAGTCGCCAATCACAATTGACTCCACCACTGGCGCCATCCGCATTGATACCTATAAAAACACCATCAAGCTGCAGAATGTGACCCTGCGCGGCCCGCTCGACGTGAGGTCCTTTAAGGCCGATGCTGAGATTAATGCCAAAGCCTTGAGTGACAGCGCCACCGTGGAGACTAACAAAGGCAGCATTGTTTTGCGTGTGCCGCAGAATACAGGCCTCAACGTGGATTATGAAGGCGGCCGGCGCTCCAGCTTCCACAGTGACTTTCCTGTAAGCTCAACCACCGGCAGTTTTAGCAATAGCTTTCATGGAAAGATCAACAACGGTGGAACCCTGCTGCGGCTGCGCACAGAGAAGGGATCGGTTTCGCTGGAAAAGCTCTAGGAACAACAGAGAGTCAGTTCTTCGACAAACGAGGTACTCTGTCCGCTTTGCCCCTCTTTCCCTTTTGCGTTCATAGCCCAACCTGTGCTACAAAATTGCTTTACGCCTATGCGCCTCTCCAACTAACCCGCGCTTCTCTTTGCTAGCCGGCGTCCTGTGCCGGCGTGTGATCGCACACAACTTTGTTTTCTGCCGCTGCATTTCGCAGCATTCATTTGAGGAGAGTTCGCTTGAGTACAGTTGCAAGCAGTCCCATTCCCTCCAAGGCTGCCCAGTGGTTTGCCCTGATCAAAGAAGCCATCCTCGGCTCCCGCCAGGACTTCACCGCCATCTCGCTCAATCGCGCCATTGTGCTGCTGGCCGTGCCCATGGTGCTGGAAATGGCCATGGAGTCGCTCTTCGGCATCGTGGACATCTTCTTTGTCGCGCATCTCGGTGCAGACTCAACGGCAACCGTCGGTATCACTGAAGGATTGCTCGTGCTCGTCATGGCGATTGCGTTTGGTTTGAGCATGGGCGTCACGGCAGTGGTCGCGCGCCGCGTGGGCGAGCATGACCGCGACGGCGCTGCTGAAGCCGCCGTACAATCCATTTTGATCGGCCTCGGCTTTGCGCTGCTGATCTTTTCCATTGCGTTCCCCTTCGCGCCCAATTTGTTGCGCTGGATGGGAGCCAGCACGGAAATACTCCGCGTCGGTTCGCTCTATTCGCGAATCATGTTGAGCAGCTCCGGCATCATCCTGCTGCTCTTCCTCATCAACGCAGTCTTTCGTGGCGCTGGGGATGCAGCCATCGCCATGCGTGTGCTCTGGCTGGCCAACTTCATCAACCTGTGTCTTGATCCCTGCCTCATCCGCGGGCTCGGGCCATTTCCGCGGCTCGGCGTAACCGGCGCCGCAGTCTCCACCAGCATCGGGCGAAGCATTGGGATCGTCTTCCAGCTCTACATGCTCAGCCGTGGCAGCGCGCATTTGCGGATTCTGCGAAAGCACATTCGCATCAAGCTCAAACTCATGTGGAACATCTTTGAGGTTGCAGGCATCGGCGTCTTGCAGCTTCTGGTGGCGACCGCTAGCTGGCTCGTGATGGTCCGCATGATCCAGACTTTTGGCAGCCAGGCCACTGCGGGTTATACCGTTGCGATCCGCATTGTGATCTTCTCAACTCTTCCCTCCTGGGGGCTTGGATCGGCGGCAGCAACGCTGGTCGGTCAGAACCTCGGGGCAAAGCAGCCGGACCGCGCCGAGCAATCCGTCTGGCGTGCCAGCTTTTTCAATGCTGTTTTTCTCGCGCTGGTGTCATCAGCTTTTTTGATTTTCGCGCCGCGGCTGGTTGGTCTGTTCAGCAATGATCCGCAGGTGGTCCGCTACGGAGCAAGCTGTCTCCGCATCATCAGCTGTTGCTACGTCCTGTGGGCCTATGGCGAAGTCATTGTTCAGGCTTTCAACGGCGCCGGCGACACGTGGACGCCAACCTGGATCAACTTTTTTGTCTATTGGATTGTCCAGCTGCCGCTGGCGTACCTCTTGAGCATGAAGCTGCATGTCGGGCCGAACGGCGCTTATTACGGGATTCTCACGGCGGAAATCCTGCTATCAATCATCAGCATTTACGTTTTCAAGAAAGGAAAGTGGAAGCTGAAAGTCGTATGAGCGCAAAGCTTCTCATAATGTTTAACGCAGAGACGTAGAGCGCTTACGTCTCTACAGCTTTGCGCTCCGCAAGCGCAACGCGTTTCCAATCACCGAGACTGAGCTAAAGCTCATGGCGGCTGCGGCAAAGATCGGCTGCAGCAGCAATCCTGTAAATGGATACAAAATGCCGGCGGCAATCGGCACGCCGAGCAGATTATAGATAAAAGCAAAAAACAGGTTCTGCCGGATGTTGCGCATGCTGGCCTGGCTGAGCCTGCGCGCACGCACAATTCCGCGCAGGTCGCCTTTCACTAGAGTGATGTCCGCGCTTTCTATTGCAACATCCGTCCCAGTAGCCATCGCAATACCTACGTCAGCCTGGGCCAGCGCTGGCGCATCGTTTACGCCATCGCCCGCCATGGCGACAATGTGTCCCTGCTCCTGCAATTTTTTTACTGCCTGTGATTTGTCCTGTGGCAGCACCTCGGCCTCAAACTGGTCAATTCCCAGATCAGTCGCGATCGCCTGTGCGGTGACTTGATTGTCTCCGGTAAGCATCACCAGCCGCAGCCCGCTCTGCTTAAGCGCTTTGATCGCCTCTGCTGTTGAAGGCTTGATTGGATCAGCCACGGCAATGATCCCCGCCAGGTTGCCATCAATTGCCACCAGCATCACTGTCTCGCCGCGATGGCGCAGCGCATCAGCCTGCGCGCCTGGTTCACTGCCAGAAATGTTTCGTTCTGTAAAAAACGCAACATTCCCAATCGCAACTTCATGCCCTGCAACGGCGCCAAGCACGCCTTTTCCAGTCACAGACTGAAAGTTGGATACATTTTCAAGCTTCAACCCACGACCGGTTGCGGCATTCACAATTGCCGCTGCCAACGGATGTTCGCTCGCCCGCTCCAGAGATGCAACAATCCGCAGGAGTTCGGCCTCAGAAATTCCGCCACTTGCGATGACTTGCGTGACGCGCGGTTTCCCTTCAGTCAGTGTGCCCGTCTTATCCAGCACCAGCGTGTCAACTTTCTCCATGGTTTCCAGCGCTTCGGCATTCTTCACCAGCACTCCGGCCCTGGCTCCGCGGCCTGTGCCTACCATCACCGCCATCGGTGTTGCCAGTCCCAGAGCACATGGGCACGCAATGATCAACACTGCCACGGCGTTCACCAATCCATGGGCCAGGCGTGGTTCGGGTCCCCACAGCGCCCACGCAACAAACGCCAGCACCGCAACCAGCACCACGGTCGGCACAAAATATCCGGAAACCTTATCTGCCAGCGACTGAATTGGTGCGCGGCTTCGCTGCGCCTCTGCCACCATGCGCACGATCTGTGCCAGCATGGTTTCCGACCCAAGCTTTTCAGCGCGCATGATGAATGATCCTGTCTGATTCACCGTTCCGCCAATCACCTTTGCGCCCGCAGCTTTTTCAACAGGTAGCGATTCGCCGGTAATCATTGATTCATCTACTGCGCTGCCGCCCTCTTCCACTACTCCGTCCACGGGAACGCGGTCCCCTGGCCGAACGCGAAGGCGATCACCGCGATGGACCTGGTCCAGCGGAATCTCTTCGTCAGAGCCATCCGCTCGCAAACGCCGTGCTGTCTTAGGGCTGAGATCAAGTAAAGCTTTAATAGCAGAGCTGGTCTGCCGGCGGGCACGCAGTTCCAGAACCTGGCCAAGCAAAACCAGTGTGACGATGATTGCGGCGGCTTCAAAATAAACTTCCGGCCGTCCCATGTTGCCGCGCAGCGATGCAGGAAAAATTCCGGGCACAACAGTCGCAATCACGCTATAGAGATAAGCAGTGCCGGTGCCCATTGCAATGAGCGTAAACATATTCAAGTGGCGGTTGATGATTGACGCCCATCCTCTTTGAAAAAAAGGCCAACCTCCCCAAAGAACAATCGGGGTGGCCAGCGCCAATTGCAGCCACTGCAACCATCCAGGGCCAAGGCGGTGCAGCGGACTTCCTTCTGCCATTCCCCACATCGCAATCACTAGCAGAGGCGCACTGAGCGCTGCGCTCACCCAGAAGCGCAGCTGCATGCTTCGCAGCTCTGAATCATCTTCCTCGTGAACGCCTACGGCTACACGCGGCTCCAAAGCCATACCGCAGATCGGGCAGCTCCCCGGCCCGGGACGAACAATCTCCGGATGCATCGGGCAGGTGTATTCCACTGTCTCCGGCTCCAGCGCCATGCCGCACATAGAACACGCACCGGGCTTCGATTCGCGGACCTCCGGATCCATGGGGCAGACGTAGGTGACAGTCCCCTTTCCGGGTAAAGGCTGGGCTGAGGCAGCGCTTGATGGTGCATGTGCCGCTTGGTCTTGCTGTACAGCAGGTTTTGCGGGAGCAATCCCGCCAAGCTGGATTATTTGTGATTGCGGTGGCTTCGGCGCCAGATATTTTTCCGGCTCAGCATTGAAGCGTTCCACGCATCGTGGGCTGCAGAAATAATAGGTCTGGCCCTTGTACTCGGCTGATCCTCTCGCCTTCGCAGGATCAACATACATGCCGCAAACAGGATCGCGTACCGTGTTGGGGGCAGGCTGCATCGTTCCGGACATATGCTCGTGTTTTTCTGCCATGGATATCCTTACCGAACCAGATTGGACTATATTAGATGGTTCCGCGATTCATATCTGATCCTGAACGGCCCAAGGACACTCAATGACCCTGCTCGATGTGGTTTTCAAATATGGCACGCCGCCCGGAGAAAGAGAGATGGCTGCTCTCAACAACGCCTGGGAGGTTTACGGCGTACGCAAAATCAAATTCGACGAGAAAGAGCGCACCATCCGTGTGGAATATGATGCTACTCGCCTGAACGACGGTGAGATCGCCGCCATTCTTCGCCGTGCCGGAATTGATCTGAGGGAAAAAGTGCAGTTAGTGTAGGACAGAGTTGCTGAAGAGCAGCTCGCTTTGTGGAATCGCTCACGCCTGCAGAACGGTTCAAATCAGATCCTTCGCGCAAACCACGCGCTCAGGATTTCGCGTGCGGACTCCCGCTTCGGCCTTGCGGCCTAGCTCACGCCCGCAATACCGCTCAAAATGCAACGAGGCACTTTCGATGGATCTCTGGCCGTTAGATCCTTTCGAAAGCGCCCCGATGCGCGCCACTTCGTCTGCCATTCCTAATAGCATCCCCTATGCCAATCCCGACCTGCTGGAAATAAAAGACTTAGCAGAGCTGCTTCCGTACAAAACAGGTAGGAATTCCCTTCTCCTGAAAATTTTTCCTTGTCGATTTTTCCCACGCGACCTTCTCTCCCAGCCGCAATGAATATTACTTAGCTGCAATCCTTTAATCCGGTTATGCTACAAATCGCCACACAGCAATAACTTAGGAGACGTGTTCGATGCCGGGCAAAGCATCCAGCCGGTCTCCTGCGTCCGCTCTCATTTATCAAAAAAGCAAAAGGAGAATTTTGCATGGCACAGTTCGATCCAAGAGTCATCAACGCGAATCCCAGAGTCTCAGGCGTCCCCATCCTGATCGGTGTGGGCGTGCTCTTCGTCATCATCCTGCTTTGGGCTTCAGTGGCCTATGTTCCTCCGGGAAGCGTAGGCGTACTCACCTCCTTCGGCGCGGTTACGGGCGAAACGCTTTCTGAAGGCACTCACTTCGTCTCGCCGTTCAAAATCAATCATGTGCTTACGATTCGCTCGCAAAGCCGTGAGGAGCACACATCCACTCCCTCCAGTGAAGGCCTGAATTTGGAAATTGATACCTCGCTCATCTATCACCTGGACCCGCAAAAGGCAGCCAGTGTGTTTCAGAAGATCGGGACCAACTACTCCGCCACCATCGTCGAGCCAAACCTGCGCTCAACAATCCGTGACACCACCGCCGGCCACTCCGCGAACACTCTTTATTCAAGCTCCCGTAAGCAGGTGGAAGACGAGATCATGCAGGGACTCAAAACAGCTCTGGAGCCCCGTGGCATCGTGGTTGAGAGCGTGCTCATGCGCGATATCCAGCTCCCGCACGCCCTGCGCGCATCAATTGAGTCCAAGCAGCAGGCCGAGCAGGAATCTCTCGCCATGAGCTTCCGCCTGCAGAAAGAGCGGCAGGAGGCTGATCGCAAACGCATTGAAGCGCAGGGCATCCATGATTTCCAGCAGATCGTCGCTCAGGGCATCAGCGCGCAGCTGCTGCAGTGGAAAGGCATTGAAGCTACTGAGAATCTGGCCAAGAGCCCGAACTCGAAGATCATCGTGATCGGCAACGCAAAGAATGGATTGCCTCTGGTGATGTCAGAGTAGCCCTCGGCCATGCAAAAATACGCCTGAAATGCAAACCGGCTTCGGCCTACCTCAACGCGAACAGCGCGTTCACATGCGCATTGACGGTCACCGCCTGCGGTGTAAATTCCGCCGTTGGCGGAGGGACGGCGCCGGCTGCCATTGTTTTCGCCATCTGAGGCGCGAAAACCGGAATGATGTTCGGCTGGTTCACATCAACGGAGGCGTATAAAAGGTCGCCCAGGGTGCGTCCGCCGGCGGTAGCAACGGCGCCGGCCTGAAGGCGTGCTTTCTTTAACGCATCTTCTGAAGCTTTGGCTTTGGCCTGCTCAATGTCTTCAAGCGTGTAAGCGATTGACTGATTCTGCGTGTCTTCAATGTTGGCAAGCTGCTCAATGAGATCTCCCAGCTTGGTGAAGTCGCGCAGCTTCAGCGTCACATTGGATGTCGCACGATATGCAAGCACCTTGTGCTTGGGATCTTTCCAGTCATAGACCGGCTGGAGTTGGTAAGAGCTGAATTGCGCTATCTTCGGATCAATGCCGTTGCTCTTCAGTACCTGCCGTACGCGATCTACCGCCGCTGCAGCTCTGCCGTAAGCCGCGCGCGAGGTGTCCTGCTGTGCGGCAACGTCCATGCTGAGCACCGCCGTGTCCGGCGCTGCTTCGAACTTGCCATCGGCTCCGGCATAAATTGTGTTGAGTTGAACAGTAGCCGGCGTAGGCGAGACTTGGGCCACGCCTGCGCTGCCAAGACCAATAATCAGCAGTGACGTATAGATGATCGCTTTCATAGTAGCTCTCTTGCGGAATACTAACACTCAGTTAAGACAAAGTTGCGGGCCTTGGAATGAGCTCGGAACCTGCACTCTTTGCGCTATTGACGTTCTGGCCGCCTGAATTTAGGCTTTTAGCGCTAGAACAAGCGGAGGAAGAGCACAATGGATCGAAGAACCGCTGTCCGTTTATTAGGTACGTTTGCACTTGTCGGGACGCGTATTACCAACCTCTGGGCGCAGGAAAAGAAAGAGGAGAAAAAAGAAGCGCCTGCCGCGCCGCCTCTTGCGTTGAAGGTCGGCGATACAGCGCCTGACTTCACGCTGCGTGACCAGACTTTTCAGCACCAGATTTCACTGCATGATTACAAAGGCAAGAAAAACGTCGCGCTGGCGTTTTATATCTTTGCCTTCACCGGCGGTTGAACCAAGCAAATGCAGGCCTTCCAGAAGAACCTGGAAAAACTGGAGGCCGCAGACACCCAGGTGCTGGGTGTAAGCATGGACAGCCCTTTCAGCAACGCCGCTTGGGCAGAGAAAATCGGCGTCTCCTTTCCTCTACTGAGTGACTGGGGCGGCGATATAACCAAGAAATACGGCCTCTATGATGAGAAGCGCAAGATCGGCCGCCGCGTCAATTTCCTGATCGATAAAGAAGGCAAGATTGTTGAGATCCAGGTGGACAGCGACGCCGTTGATCCCACGCAGATTGTCACTTCCTGCGAGCGCAGGAAGCTCAAGAGCTAATGCCGGTTGCAACCGAAACTGAGGCCCGTCGTGACGTCTCATCCCGACGGGCTCTTTTTTTGCTCTCGATAGCCGTTCTGCTGGCCATGTCGCTCTGGTTCACCGGCACGGCAGTCATTCCCCAGATCACCGGCCTGTGGCACTCCGGCCTGGCTTTAGGCGCATGGCTCACCATTGCAGTTCAGATCGGATTTTCCATTGGCGCAATCGCCTTTGCCGTTTTCAACATCCCTGACGTTTTCAGCCCGATCAAAGTGTTCGTTGTGTCAGCGTTGCTTGCCGCCACAGCCAACGCAGCTTTTGTCTATTTCGCTGCCCAGCCGCTCACCGCGATTTTGCTTCGTGGCGTTACAGGATTTTTCCTCGCTGGCGTCTATCCAGTCTCGATGAAAATCATTGCCGAATGGTTCCAGCGCGGGCGCGGCCTGGCGCTGGGAATCATGATCGGCGCGCTGACGGTTGGTTCTGCGGTTCCGCACGCGGCCAATGCCATTGGCAGGATTCCCTGGCGCGGCGTGGTTCTGCTGGGAAGCCTGCAGGCAGTGCTTGGTGCCGTAATCGTTGCTGCTGGAGTGCGCCAGGGCCCATTCGCCATGCCCCAGTCACGCTTTGATCCGTCACAAATCTTTGAGATCGTGCGTAACCGTCCGCTGCGGCTGGCAAACCTCGGCTACCTGGGTCACATGTGGGAGCTTTACAGCATGTGGGGCTGGATCGCCGTCATTATCGCCGCTTCCGCAGGGTGGTCGCGCAGTCAGTATGAAACAGTCGCCGCGTTGGCCATTGCGATTGGTGCTGTTGGCTGCATCTGGGCTGGTGTAGCCAGTGATCGCTTGCAGGACCAAGCGCCTTCCATGCGCGTGGCTCAACGCGCGCGCGTCACGATCATCGCCATGGGAATCAGCGCGGCCTGCTGTCTGTTTGCAGCGCTCGTGCTCCACCGGCCCTTGCTGCTAGTGCCTCTATCGCTGATCTGGGGCATTGCCATCATCGCCGATTCAGCCCAGTTTTCTACGATCATCAGTGAAGTCTCTGATAAGCGCTACGTCGGCACCGCACTCACCTGCCAGGTTGCTTTGGGCTTTCTTCTCACCGCGCTAGTCATCCGGCTGATGGCCGCCATTGCCGCGCACTACGGATGGAATTGGGCGCTGGCCAGCATGGCGCTGGGACCGCTACTGGGAATTTGGGCGATGACCGGCCTGCTGGCACGCCCACAGAATGCCTAGTTTCAGGGCTGTCTTACCGCCGCAAAAATTCCGCTACTTCCCCGGCCCTTTCAGGGTTACAATCGGCAGCAACTTCTATCTTCCGGCAAAATTCTAAGGCTCGGAGTCTGTCACATGACGCGCAGGTACTTTTCTCTGGTATTGGCTCTGCCTTTTTTGCTGAGTATTTTTTCCGTGGCACAGGAAGGCTCAAGACGCGACCTTCGCGAAGATGAGGAACAGCTTCACCGCGAGCAAGTGCAGCTTGATCGCGATCGCGACCGCCTTGCCACCGACCGCCGCCATCACGCGCCGCGCTATGTGATTCTGGCAGATGAAGAACAGGTCCGCAGGGATCGGGCCGCCATCAAGCGTATTCGTACCGATATCAAACGCGATCGTCGCCTGCGCCGTCATCGCGCTCTTTACTAACCGCAATCTCAAAAAACAAAAATGCCACAAAGGCCTTGGTCCCTTTGTGGCATTTATTTTGGGAACGAGTGACTTACAAAATCACAACTACTGCACCATCGTGCTGACCCTGGGCGCAATCGCGCGCTTGGACCTGCTGATCATGCGCTGCAGTTCAGCGACTGCCTGCTTGTGGATCTGGCTGATGCGGGCTTCGCCTACGCCAAGTTCATCGCCGATCTCTTTCAGTCCCATCTCTTTGAAGTAATAGAGCTCCAGAACCTGGCGCTGCCGGGGTTTGAGCTCTCTCAGATAATTCCGCATGAGCTTCAGGTCTTCCTGTTTGCGGTACATATCAAAAGGTGTAGCATCGTTTGACGGCAGCTGGCTCAGCTCGTCAACAGGATCACCTTCGTGATCGTTCGACTGAAGTGACGGCTGCTTGGCGGCCTCAAGCCGGTGCAATGCCTTATCGTATTCAGCTAGACCCAGGCCTACAGCTTCTGCGATCTCTTCAGCCGCCGGCTCATAACCCTGCGCTCTCAACTTATGCTTGGCTTGCTCAATCTCCCGGCCAGTCCTACGGTCCTGGCGCGAGCAGCTGTCCCACTTGCGCAGCTCGTCAAGGATCGCTCCCGTGATTCTTGAATTAGCGTAGCTGGAAAAATCCACACTGCGCGTCGCATCAAAACGGCTTGACGCCTCCAGCAGGCCGATCATCCCAGTCTGCACCAGATCATTTACATCAACGTGGGCCGGAAGACGGCGCTTAATTTTGCTGGCGATTGCCTGTACCAGATTGAAATAATTTTGAACCACAATTTGCGGCTGTGTCGGATTGATTACATTTGTTGCCATCGGTAAATCACGCTCCCCGACTATTGCTATGGCATGTACTGTGCCAAAACACTCGTACTCATAAGTGGTTGAAAATCAAAGATAGCCGTACTTAGTACGGATGTGGGATTGTGCAGATTCCAGAATTCAGACTCTTGCTGCTGGACAGAGCTTCTATTTGTGTGGAAGTAAGAAAATGAGACCGGTGGCGCGGGCCACTAAAAGATCCATTGTGAGCGGCCCGCAACCAAAGATTACTGCGTTGCTCTATCAATCGGCAACTTCCATACATCTATAAAGTTCCAAAACGGAATTCCTGCCTCAGAAAAAACTTTTGTTTAGACGAAAGTCCGCTCGGGAACAGCCGATACATACCTCAGATCAGCATTGAGGTTTCTATGGATCATTTGCTTGTAGTTCCATTCAATCAAGGAGTACCAGAGACTTTCCTCGATTCCCTGCGTCAGGCTGGCTGGCGCGTTACAGTCGCCTCTGACCTGCTCAAGGCCAAGTATCTGCTGCAGCAAGGCGATATCTCCGGCCTGGTGCTGGAATTTAACCCCGCCGTGCACGATCCTGACCGCTTTAAGGTGCTCCGGTACGTTCATGAGTTCTGCCCGGGAACGCTGGTCATCATGTTGAATTCCGCGGCTGAAGCTTTCACCGCAGCCAATACCGGACTGGTCAACGCCCTTGATTCGCTGGAAGACGCCCGTAATGAAGCTGAACCGCACTTCCTTGATCTCTATAACCTGAGCCCGGCCCAGAAACGTATTGCCGAATTAGTGGCGCAGGCTTATCCGAACCGGGAAATCGCGCGCCGGCTCAAAATCAAAGAGCAAAGCGTGCGTAATGAGCTTTCACGCATCTTCAAGAAAATGGGTGTATGGAACCGTGTGGAATTGGCGCTTCTGATGCGCAATGGACAGCCGGAAGAGCACGGAACTGGATCAGCCTCTAACAATCCCTGGCCCATTGAGATGAAGCCTCCGGTAAATACAACCGGGAGCGGAGCAAGAACTACCGTTTAGAATTTCGCACTTGGTAATGGGTCAGATAACTGACCCATTTATTGCATCGTCTCTGTGCCAATCCCATAGCTCTTGATCTTCTGATACAGCGTGCTGCGCGGAATACCCAGGCGGACTGCGGCCTGTGCCACCCGTCCTGACTCTTCCTGAAGGACTCTGACTATATGTTGGCGCTCCAACTCCGCCAGCGTTAAGCCAGAATCTCCGCTTACCTCAATAGATCTCGATCCAGAAACTTTCAACGGCAAAGCCAGGTCTTCCTCTTCTATCAACCGCCGATCGCAGGTCAGCACAATCCGCTCCAGCACATTGCGCAGCTCACGAATGTTTCCCAGCCATGAATAGCTCTTCAAGGCCTCTTCTGCTGAAGGTGCTAGCTGCTGCTGTTCCCGGGCCAAATCGTCTGCCAGATTGCGCAAGAGCGAGTTGGCGATTACGGGAATGTCTTCTGACCGCTCTCGCAATGGCGGAATGCGCAGATGGAATGTGCTGATTCGGAAATACAAATCTTCCCTGAACTTCATCTCGCGCACAGACTGCATCATGTTTCGATTGGTGGCGGCAATGATCTGCAGATCAACCGTACGCTCACGCACATCGCCCAGGCGGCGATAGCGATTATCTTCCAGGACCTTTAAAAGCTTGGGTTGAACCATCAAGTCCATCTCACCCAACTCATCGAGGAACAAAATGCCTTTGTGTGCAGCCTCAACCAAGCCCTGTTTACTCGCAGCAGCGCTGGTGAAGGCTCCTTTTTCATAGCCGAAGAGCTCAGACTCCAGCAGGTCTTTCGACAGGCCGGCGCAATTCACATCCACCAAAGCCTCTTCAGCACGCGGGCCGTTCTTGTGGATCCACTCCGCCAGCACGCCTTTGCCGGTGCCGGTCTCGCCCTGGATAAGAACAGGGCGCTCCGTATGGACGATCTTGCGCACCTCTTGTTCCAGCCGCTGGATGACTGCGCTGGTTCCCTGAAATGGATTTTTGTTATATCGCGGACGCGCTATCTTCCTGGCAAGCTGTCTGCGCTGGTTCTGCAAAGTTTGCAGGCAATTCTGCACTGCCGTGAGCAGGACGGAGAACTGCACCGGCTTGGTCAAGAACTGGTCTGCACCTTCTTTAATGGCTTTCACCGCCAGATCAATGGAGCCGTGCCCTGTGAGCACAATGCACTTCAGCGAAAGATTCATGTTCCTCAGGGTGTTGAGAAATTGAATCGCGTTTCCATCAGGTAAATCAAAATCAATGATGGCCATGTCCGGGGTCTGCTTCTCCAGCAGGGCAAACGCAGCTTTGAGATTGCCTGCCTGCACAATTTCGTATCCCTCTAGTTGGAGGAATTCCGAAACTGCGCCTAGAATCGCAGGATCATCATCCATGAGCAGTACTTTGGCTCTATTCAAACCACACGCCTCTTAAATCTATTGTCTGGGGGATTTTTAGACGGACTGAGATGTGCTTAATCTTCAAGTCAGGCCTTGCAGAATGTACTCTGAAATCGAGTTTAAACTGAATTTTTGAAAACTGCAGCAGCCTTAAGGCACTAAAGTCATAATCTGGACGTTTGTGAGAAAAGTTTTAGAATTTCATGCATCACGCAGCATCGTTTTTCCCATTTTGAACCTCAAGCAAGAGGTCTTGGTCAATACAACAGCTGCACCATCCCAGAGGCAGTCTCGCAATCGACGTGATATCCTTCCACGTTCCATACAAACCCCTTGCGGAGTCTTGTTTATCTCCATGAAATCAAGGATCGTTCTGTCCTGCATATTTGGCGCAACTCTCAGCCTGGCTGCGCAAGGTCCTAAACCAACGCCTGTTCCGCCCTCTCCGCAACAACCCGCCGTTAGTGAATCCAAAGTGCCTGAGCCCCCGCATGCAATGACCGCCGATGACGTGCATGCCTTTCTCGATGGTTTTATGCCCATGCAGCTTGAGCGTGAGAACATCGCGGGCGCGGTGGTGCTGGTAGTGAAAGACGGAACAGTCCTGTTCGCTAAAGGCTATGGCTATAGCGACGTGGACAAGAAGGCTCCAGTGACCGTGGATGCCACTTTGTTTCGGCCAGGCTCAATTTCCAAGCTTTTCACGTGGACTGCCGTAATGCAGTTGGTCGAGCGAGGCAAACTGGATCTGGATCAAGATATTAATAAATATCTCGACTTCACAATTCCACCAAAATTTGGCAAGCCAATCACGCTGCGCAATATCATGACGCACACCCCCGGCTTTGAGGAACAGATCAAGGACCTGATCACCGATGATGGCTCTCCCAGTGCGACGCTGAAGCAGCATCTCTCTGAGCACATTCCCGATCGCATCTTTCCACCGGGCACAGTTCCGGCATATTCAAATTACGGCGCAGCGCTGGCGGGTTACATTGTGGAGCGCGTCTCCGGCCGTCCATTCAATGACTACGTAACAGAAAACATCTTCAAGCCTCTGGCAATGTCCCGCTCCACCTTTGCTCAGCCTCTGCCGCCGGACCTGAAACCTCTCATGTCCAACGGCTACAACTTAGGCTCGGGCAAGCCCAAACCATTCGAGATCATCCAGGAAGCTCCTGCCGGCGCGCTCGCTGCAACGGCCGCCGATCTTGCGCATTTCATGGTCGCCCACCTGCAAAACGGAAAGTATGAGAACACGCAGATTCTCCGTCCGGAAACTGCAACCATGATGCACTCGCGCCAGTTCGGCCTCAGCCCTGCCCTGAACGGTATGTGTCTTGGATTCTATGAAGAGACGCGCAACGGCCATCGCATTTTCGGCCATGGCGGTGACACCCAATACTTCCACAGCGACCTGCATCTCATGCCAGACGCGAACCTTGGCTTCTTCGTCTCTTACAACAGCGCCGGCAAAGGCGACATCAGCCCGCGCACCGCGCTATGGGAGCACTTCCTTGACCGCTACTTCCCTTACACGCCGCCTAAAGTTGAAAAGCTTTCTACCGCTGATGCCGATGCGCGCACCGTTGCGGGCCAATACCTGACCAGCCGCCGCTCAGACGGCAACTTCCTCAAGGTAGCTGGAGCGTTGGGCAATCTTCAGGTCGTTCCCGACGAAAACGGAACTATCAAGATATCGCAATTCAAGGACTTTAACGGTCAGGTCAAGAAATGGCAGGAGATTGCGCCGCTGGTTTACCGCTCCGTCAATGGCCAGGACATGCTCGCCTTCCGCCGCGACGATCGCGGTGAACTGCAACTGGTTCCCAATTTCCCTGCCGTAGCCTTCCAGCGAGTAACGCTGCGTGAAAGCGCTAGCTTCAATCGCGGCGTTGGAATTTACTTCCTCGCCATTCTTGGAGTGACGCTGATCTGCTGGCCGCTCGCGGCCATGGTTCGCGCCCATTATCATCAGCGGCTCGAGCTTGATGCTTCCTACATGAGACTGCGGCCATGGGTCCGCGTGGTCTGCGCCGCCGATATCGTCTTCTGTATTCTTTTTCTGCTGACGCTAAGCAATGATTCACTCAACACCTTCAGCTCTCACAACGATGTCAAGTTTCATCTGATCCAGACGCTGGGAATCCTCGGTGCCATCGGAACAGTTGTGGTCCTTCTCGCCTCTTTGCGCTCCTGGCGTGACACCCACGTGTGGTTCTGGACTAAGGTTTGGAATTTTCTGCTGGTGGTGGCGTGCATTGCATTTGTCTGGTTCTGCTTCCACTGGAACCTGATCAATTTCAATTTGAACTATTAAAAATCTGGAATTGCGTAATTTGGTTACCCTCATAACCAACGTAACTCGTCAATAGACAGGCGCTGATGGTATGGTACTCACACTCCCTCGCAAACGGGGTGTTTCTCTGCCCTTGATATAAGGAACTACCGTGAAGCGTTACTTTGTCCCTGCTTTTCTGGTTTTGGGGTTGCTGACAGGATGCGTAACTCCGCCCCCTCGCTCTTACAACCATCGTCGTCAGCAAGCACCGGCGCCATGCAACCAGCACGTCTATCCCATTCGCAATGCTGCAATTGTTATGGCGGTCATCATGAACACCAGCTACAACGCCAAGGACATCAATGGCGCCCGCCGGTTCACCGAGCCGGATGTCATTAATCGTTTAAATGAGGACAGCAGAAGTAATTTAGATGGCAACAGTTTCTCGCAGCAGAACGGCAATCAGTCTAATTTTCACTTCATTTACACAATTAACAGTGACGGCTATGGGCACTTCACGGGCTCATTGGATATGTCAGGATGGGGTGCTGGGCATATCCACAACTTCACCACTTCTAATCCCTATGCCGATCCCATACAGATGTTACGTGATTTGACCGATCAAGCGTATTCATTCATCCACACAGGGTGGAAGGATACCCGTCCTCAATGCCCCTAGAGCTTCTGCTGTAGTAAGGAAGATTCGCTCCTTGCCGGCTCGCCACATCGGGCATCGTGGAAAAACTCTTTCCGCAGATGCCCATCCTTCGGAGCAACCATGAGATCGAAGGTGGTCTGCGCCGCCCTGTTCACCCCATCGCCTTCCCCAACTTCTCCAGCGCCGGCCCAAGCTCCTGCGGCTTTTTGAGTACGCCGGAAAACAAATCGCCTACGCGCTCAAACCGTCGCAGCACGTTGGCAATGTGAAACTGTGATGGCTTCAATCCTGGGACAACTTCTTCCCATCTGAGAGGCGTAGCCACCGGCGCTCCAGGATAAGCGCGCAGAACGTATGGTGCGGAGATTGTCTTGCCGCTGGCATTCTGCAGATAGTCGAAATAGACCTTGCCCTTCTCCCGCGCCGATACCGCTCGCGGCGTTGTAAACAGATCGGGCCGGTCGGCAGAGACCCAGCGCGCCAGAATCTCGGCGAATGAACGGGTCTGGCTGAATTCATAGATCGGCTCGACTGGAACATAAATATGCAGCCCATCTCCGCCCGTGGTTTTCGGATATCCTTCCAACCCGATCAGCCGCAGCTTTTCATGCACCAGCTGCGCCGCTTCTACGATCCGGTCATACCCGCAGTGATACGGATCAAGATCAATCAGGATGAAGTCCGGATGCTCCAGCCCGGAGTTCCCAGCACCGGGGTACCCGTCACGCGCGTTTTTCGCGTGATGGGGTGACAACCGGCTCATGTACGGATTCTGATCAATGCAGCCGAGGTTTGCCAGATAAAGCAGCGACGCGCGGTCGTCGCATATCACCCGCGTCTTTGACTCCGACTCTCCTTCGTCCGCCAGCTCTTCCCGATGCAGCCAGTCGGGAAATCCCGAAGCGTCTTTCTGGAAGAAAAAATCCTGATCAATGCCGTTGGGATAGCGCTTGAGTGAGAGCGGCCTGCCTTGCAGATGCGGCACCAGCAGATCTGCAACAGCATCATAAAAGTTGATGACGTCGCGCTTGGTGTAGCCATCAGTGGGATAAAACACTTTCTTCAGATTAGTGAACTTCAGCTGCCTGCCACCAATGGTCGCAACGGCTTCAGCCTTGTCTGGCGAAAGCAACGATTCCCTTTCCCCAGGTGCGGCCGGAGCAGCTTCCGGAAGCAAGCCCGTTTCGCGCACCACCTCAGATGGTTCCACCTCTGTCCGCAAACCAAGAAACACAGGTGCGCGCAGCCGCTCGTCGCCTGTCCACGAGGTGAAGCGCACTGTGCATACCAGCTCGGGGTTGCACCATGTGACCTCGCCGATCTCGCGCGGCACGTCGCTCAGCACAGCCTTCTTCGTGATCAGCGGCTTGATCTTCTCGAAAACAAATTTCAACGACTGCTGCGTAAATCCCGAGCCCACATTTCCGGCATAGACCAGCTTGTTGTCTTTGTAATACCCGAGCACCAGCGCCCCAAAGTAATCGCGTTCGCCTTCAATGTAGCCGCAGATCAGGAAATCCTGCTGCATGGTGACCTTGATCTTGATCCAGCAATTGCTGCGCTTGGACTCATACCGGCTCTGCGCCTGCTTGGCGATGATTCCTTCCAGCCCTTGTGCCCGCACCGCTTCCAGCAGTTCCTGACCTTTACCGGCAAAATGATCGGAGTAGCGCACCATCTCGCTGGGCAGCACAATCGAACTTAGAAGCTGCCGGCGATCAATCAGAGCGGCCTTGCGCAGGTCATAGCCATTCAAATACAGAAGATCAAAGGCAAAAAAGTTCAGCGGTGGTGGCGCAACGCCCTTAAGCGCCGGCTTGGTTCCGAAGCCCGTGAGGTTCTGTAAGTGCTGAAAGCTAGGCTTGCCGTTTTCATCCAGCGCAACAATCTCGCCGTCAATGATCGCACTCTCTGCTTTTACGCTCTGCTGCAACGCCTCAGCCACAGAGGCAAACTGCTTCTCCAGTTTGGTACCGCGGCGCGAAAGCATCCGCACTTTTTCATCGCCAATGAAGCATAGCGCGCGATACCCGTCCCACTTCACCTCATACAACCAGTCCGTGCCTGTGGGGACCGCATTTCCAAGCACCGCCAGCATCGGCGTGAGTGATTGTGGCATTTCGGCTTTCAGTGCTCCCTCAATCAATGAAAGGTCCGCGGAGCTCTGCATCACGCTGCGCGTATCGCTCTCGGGGTCCCAGCCTTCGCGCACCGCAAAGTCTTTCTTCTTGATCAGCAGCCAGTCTTTCCCTTTGTTCCGGTTCGTGCGCACCAGCGCAAATTCGCCGCTGAGCTTCTGTCCATGCAGGCGAAACTTAAGATCGCCCGCCTCCCACTGCTGCGGCGGTGTCTTGTCCGTCAGCCATTCGTAAGTGCCGCGATCCCAAAGAATCACATTTCCGGCACCGTAATTTCCGCTGGGAATTGTCCCCTCAAAATTTCCATAATCCAGCGGATGATCTTCCACATGCACTGCCAGCCGTTTGATCGCAGGATCGAGCGTGGGCCCATGCGGCAGCGCCCAGGACTTGAGAACGCCGTCCATTTCCAGCCTCAAGTCATAGTGGAGACGTCGTGCGCTATGTCTCTGAATAAAAAACCGGTTCCCCTGCTCCTGGGCAGGCTTGTCCGGAGGCTCCGGGGTTCGGAAGAAGACGCGTTTTCGCCGGTATTCTTCTAGTGACATAGCCTTCTGTAAGATTGTATTGCCCTGTTTTTTGTGCTTTTATACCAGTCTACGCCCCGACAGTGGTTCAGTTAAAAACTGACCACTGCCGAGTATCAACGTCTAGCGATTCGCTTGCGAATCGCGCGCCTTTAGGCAGACGTCATCGCGTAGTGATGAATTTATTTAACATAAACTGAACTTATACCTTGCCTGGTATCGGAGAATAGAAATGGCCAGCACCGTTTGGAAGGGACACCTGACTTTTGGCTTGCTGTCACTTCCCGTCAAATTGTATAGCGCTGCCCGCAGTGAGACCGTTGGTTTCAACCAGCTTCACAAGCATGACAACTCGCGCATCAAGCAGGTGATTTATTGCCAGGCTGAAGACAAGCCCATCCAGCGCAGCGAGATCGTCAAAGGCTACGAGTATGAAAAAGACAAATACGTAGTGATCGACGATGAAGATATCAAGAAAGTCGCGCCCAAGACCGCAAAGACCATGGAGGTCCTGGAGTTCGTTAAGGCTTCAGAAGTTGATGCCATCTTTCTGGAAAGCTCCTACTACATGGCGCCTGACGAAGCCGGTGAGAAGCCCTATGCCCTGCTTTTTGAAGCGCTGCGCCAGAGCGGCTGCGTTGGCGTGGCCAAGATCGCCATGCACAACCGCGAGCACATCGTCATCCTGCGCCCCGGGCCAAAGGGTATCCTGCTGCACACCATGTATTACCCGGACGAGATCCGCCAGGTCGAAGAGTTCCGCACTGATACCAGCCTGGTAAAAGAAAATGAATTGAAGATGGCCAGGATGCTGATTGAATCGCTCCTGGCTGAGTTTGAGCCGGAAAAGTATAAAGACGCCTACCGCGAAAATCTCATGGCGATGATCCAAGCCAAGGTCGAAGGCAAGCAGGTGGTTGCAACGGCAGAAACCAAGCACAAAGCGCCGGTGGTGGATATTCTTGAGGCTTTGAAGATGAGCATCGCTGAAGTGAAGAAACCGATTCGGTCTTCAACCGGCACAGCTGCTGCTCCGGTTGAGCAGGCCGCTCCTGCAAAGAAGGGCCGCAAAGCGGGTGGATAGCGAAGCCTCACTTCATCTTCCCTTGCTCAACCTTTACAGCCTTATTTTTCTCAAACGTCACCGTCACCGGATTTCCGGCATTCGAAAACTCAATTGTACGCTCGCCGTACTTGTCTGAATCAGAAGCACCGGCACCGCCCACGGCAAAGCTTGCCTGCAGCTCGCTCATGCCGTTCTTGACCTGGTGTTGATCAATCGCACTCCAGGTATCGGCCGGCCAGTGCTTGTAGAGCTCATGCGGATCATCAAAAAAGAAAATCTCATTGATGGTCGGAAATGAATAGTCGTCTCCTGTATTCGACCCGATGGAGGTCGCAAACAGCCCCGGCTCGCCTGTCTTTTCAAACACAGCCATGATCTGCTTCTGCACCACGGCAACCTGTCCTGGCTTCAGTGCCACCGGCTGGCGCTGCAACACCACGTCCTGCACCTGCAACTTGGCCAAAGGCGGCAGCAGCCCAGCCTGCTTGCTGAAATTTACGCTGTGCGCGCCTTTGTCATAGCGATAGTAAGACAGCTGGTTCCCGCTCTTCACCCAAACCGGCTTTCCGACCAGCTCCTTTTTTGCCGAGTCCACGCTGTACGGAACGATCTTACGAGGAGTGACGTAGTCATCCTGATTGGTGGAGTACGTTGGCTCCTGCTTCTTCGCAGTGCCGGTATCGCGGCGGCTCCACATCAGATATCCCGTTTCCACTGCTCCAGCCACCACAAAGATGAGCAGCGTAATACCCAGGCGCTTTTTCAGGTCTGCATCCATAGACGCATTCAATGTATCATGGCAGCGCGGCCTTGAGCTTTACATGAACAGCTCAGCAGACAGCACAAGCGCGTATTCCCTCGGCCTGGCCTTAAGTGGAGGCGGCTTTCGCGGACTGGCACATATCGGTGTCCTGCGAACATTGGAACATTACGGCCTTACACCTGACTTCATCGCCGGCACCAGCGCAGGAAGCCTGATCGGGGCCCTTTGCGCTGCCGGTAAGACCGCTGACGAAATCGAATCCATCGCTCTTATGGTCTTCTGGCCGGGCCTGCTGCGATCACAAGGGATTCGCGGATTCTGTCGAAAGTACCTGCCGCCGACTTTTGAGGAGCTCGCATTGCCATTCCATGTGGCCGTTACAGAGCTGCCCTCATGGAAGACACATGTGTTCAGCTCCGGCGATCTGGCGTCAGCTTTGGCGGCTAGCTGCGCCACGCCGTACCTGCTTCATCGCGTGCACATTGACGGCATTAGCTACACTGACGGCGGCTGGAACAGCGTGCTTCCCTCTCCCATTTGCCGCACGAATTTGTGCCGCACGGTGATCGGCTCTGACGTGTGGCTGCGCAGCGCCATGGCCGCGAAGTCAGGCGTGAGCGCGAACAGCAGGCATGCGCGGCCTCTTTACTCACGCCAGTATGTGGAAGCATTCCGTCAGTGTGACGCAGTGGTGCAGCCGCACATTCCCTTTTATACGTTCATCCCAAATCACGCTTCAATCCGTTCGCTGATCCATAGCGGCGAAAAAGCGGCCCGTACGACGCTGCCGAAGTGCGGGGCGCTAGCGGTGTAGCAAGTCAATTTGAAAACTGATTTGCCATCAGGGAAAATTCAGCACTACTTCGGCACGAAATTGCAGCTTCCAACAGCCCCTTTTCTTGACGCATCCAAAAAGAGAGCGGGTGATCTATGCGGAACCTGAATTTCAGACTCAACTTTGCTGTAAGCCTTTGGAAAAAGTGCTTCTTATGGGCGTTTCTGCTTTCATCATCGCTGTTGCTTGCCCAGCTTGTGCCGCGATCTCCACAAAATCCAAACACAGACACGAACGCTCCCAATACCAAGGCCATCCATGACAATAAATCCAATAAGGATGTGACGGAGAAGCTGCAAAAGGGGCTCGACAACAAAAACCCAGCATACAAAGGATCAAACATTCAAACTGCAGTGGATGACCAGAGTGTTACGCTGAGCGGCACCGTTAAAAGTGACATGCAACGCGAATGGGCCCTCCAAATGGCCCGTGCCTACGCCGGCAGCAGGAAGGTCGTGGACAAGCTGACGGTTTCGCAATAAACCCTGCTCTGCCCAGAAATAGCAACGGTGCTCTGGATCTTCAATTCATCAAGAATTCACTTCGCGGCATACGCACACAGCATCTGACTTAAATAATCTCCTAAGGAGGGCAGACTTATGCCCGAGCAAGCTCATCCATGCCCAGACCAGGATCCGAATTGCGAGGACCGCGGCAACAAAAGAGATCCGGAAGAACGTCCGGCTGAGAACCAAGAAGAGATACGCGAGAAGATGCTGGATAAAACGCTGGCTGATTCGTTTCCCACCAGTGATCCGCCTTCTACTATTCCCGACCCGGCAGAAGACGATTCCTTTGCGGCTTAAGTTGGCGAGCCCTTAAAAATCCTTGCAGTAAAAAAGCAATCGCTTATGCTCCGGTGTGCATCCAACGCGCGGGGAGAAATTCATCATGCGCTTTCATGAAGGCGATTTCGCTTATGACATTGAGCAGCAACGCGATCCTTCCACCCAACTACTGTCCGCCTGGCGCTTTACTGTTTACCGTCTGCGGCCGGTAGAGACGGTTTTGCAGCGAGGAGAGGGCAAGACACGTGAAGAGGCTGAGACGCAAGCCAAAAAGATTGTTTCCAACCTGACACGGAATGCAGGTCGGGCAGCTTAGGTCGAATCACGCTTGTCAGCGCGCGGCCCGTTGCTTTGCTGTGGTGTCGGCAAAAATGATGTCAATTCCCTTTGTCGTCAGCCGAACTGCGGCGATTTTACCTTGTACGTGAGCAAGCTTCGCTGGCTCAAATACCAGAGTGTCTCCTTGCGCAATCACTCCCTGGGGCTGCTCTGACTGCAGCAATGAAGAAAGGTGCATCCCCAGCATTCCCATCAGTCCTTTCACTGGCAGGTGCTCAGCTTTTATCTTTTTAGCTTCGAGCTTGAGAGTAGATCCATCTGTGGAAACCGGGCCTGCAACTTCAAACGGAATATTCATGCCTTTCTGCACCTTCCCCTTGAAGTGAAGCTCATCGTCTTTCACCTCGACCTGCAGCTCGCTTATCTTTGATCCCGACTGCTTCATTTTTTGCTTAAAGATCGTGGTAATGCTTTCAGAGCTGATAAAGACATCGCCGCGCTGGAATCTGGGTGGTGCGAGCGGAACAGAGTGGCTGGGTCTTGCCCCGGGCGACCATCCGGGCGGAGAAATGCTGCAGGCCAAAAACGGCGCCCGGCATTGAAGAGTACTCGCCACGATCCATGGTGATGAACGTGACCGGCTGAGGGCAATGAGGAACGTCTGCTGGCAGCCCCAGATTCGACCAGGCAAGCACAGCAAATAACAGTACTCCTCTCCCGCGCATGAAAGTTGGATGCGCACGCGGTAGCGATGTTTGTTTTGCGAACCTGCAGCAGCCTGCAATCAGGCCGCTAGATACCCTCACCGTCATATCCAGCTTTGCTCCAGGCTTCTTTATTCACTACGTAAGGCATCTTGGTGATGTCGCCGCCATAATTTTCTTCCAGCACGTCCATCAGCCCCTGAATGCAGCGTCCAGCCATGCCTTTTTCCGGATCGGTGGAAAGACGCGTAATGCGGCCGGCGCTGGCAAAATGATGGAAGACGCGGCAACGGTCTTCGATCTCGGGATCGAGCAACGGTGAATCGGCAGCCAGAGGTTCCTTTTCAAAAACGTCTAGCGCCGCTCCGGCAATCCAGTGCTCTTTGAGCGCTCGAGCCAGCGCCTGCTCATCTACCACGGGGCCACGCGCGGCGTTAATCAGGTACGCTTCCCGGCGCATCAGCTTCAGCCGCTGCTCATTGATCATGTGATAGGTCGGCGTCTTGCCCTCGCCTTCACGGATCAGGGGCACGTGCAGGCTGACGTAATCTGCCTGGCGCAGTGCCTCCTGCAGGCTGACGTATTTGATCCAGTTCTTCTCCCTGGTCATGCCGAGCTTGTGGCGCATATCCATGAGCTGCTGCGTGTCGGCCACGAACTTCTCGTTCTGATAGACCGGGTCATAACACAGCACATTCATGTCAAAACCAAGGCACTTCCTGATCAGCGCCAGCCCTATCCTGCCGGTGCCGAGCACGGCAATGGTCTTGCCGGTAATCTCATCTCCGACAAACGGCAGAAACGGATGCCACGCGCCCCATTTCTGTTCGCGCACCAGCTTCTCGCTGTCCCACATGCGGCGTGAGAGAACGCCCATCATGAGAAAGGTAAATTCGGCGGTCGCGTCATTCAGCACGTCAGGAGTGTTGGTAAAAGGAATGCGATAACGGTTGGCATCAGCCCGATGAATGTTGTCGAAACCGACAGCAATCTGGGAGACCACCTTCAATGTAGGCTTGCCAGCTTCAAAAACCTCGGCGTCAATGCGATCGCGCAAGGTGGTGATCAAGCCATCAACGCCGTGCGCCTTTTCAATAATAAGACTTTTGGGCGGCGCCTCCGGTCCGGGATAGACCTCCAGTTCGTAGCCTTTTTCACGAAGCAGATTTTCGGCAGCATCGCCAATATGACAGGTTGCGTAAACTTTGAATTTTTTTGACATGAAATTATCGCCGCAGATCTACTGCAGATGAACGCAGATGAGAGTGTTCTGAATGAGCCAAAGTTACGGTTTCATAAGAATGCGGCAACAATGATGAATGTTGCCGCCTTTAAATTGCTCGATTTCTATCTGCCTTTATCTGCGGAAATCAGCGGCTAAAGATTTTTCTTCGCCCAGTTTCCAATGCGGTTTAGCGCCTCATCCAGGTTCTCCATGGAATTGGCAATGCTGAAGCGCAGATAGCCCTCACCAAACTTGCCAAAGGCCGTGCCGGAGAGGCAGGCCACGCCGGCTTCATTCAGCAGGGTTTCTGCCAGCTTGCGCGATTCCCATCCCGTCTTCTTGATGTTGGGGAAGGCGTAAAACGCGCCGTGCGGCAGGCGGCAGCTGAAACCAGGAATCTTATTCAATCCGGCAATGAACTTGTCACGCCGGGCGTGGAACTGATCACGCATGTGGTCCACGGATGATTGATCACCCTTGATCGCTTCAATGCCCGCTACCTGGGTAAAGCCAGCGCTGCAGGAGTTCACATTGGTCATAAGGCGGCCAAAATGTGCGGCCAGCTCTTTACGCATCACGCCAAAGCCCAGACGCCATCCAGTCATGGCATAGGTCTTGGACCAGCCATCCAGCATGATCACGCGATCTCGCCATCCCGGCAGCGACATCAGCGAGTGGTGCCGGCCTTCAAAGATCAGGCGGCTGTAAATCTCGTCAGAGAGCACCATGATGTCGCGGTCGCCGATCGCGGCGGCGATGTCCTTCACATCCTGCTCTGTCAACACGCTTCCGGTCGGATTGTGCGGAGAGTTCAGCACAATCAGCTTGGTGCGGTCAGTGATCAGGTCCGCCAGCTCATTGGCATCAAGGCGAAAATCCTTCTCTTCCCGCATCTGCAACGGCACAGGCGTTGCGCCGGTGAAGTTGATGAGCGACTCATAAATGGGGAATCCCGGATTGGGATAAATAACCTCATCCCCTTCTTCAACTAACGCCGTAAATGTGAAGTAAATAGTCGGCTTGCCGCCTGGGACAATCACAACCTCGTCCGGGCTGACCTTCACGCCATGGGTGCCTGTAACCACTTCAGCCACCGCTTCACGCAGCGCCGGCATACCGGCTGAAGGCGTGTAATGCGTGTAGCCTTTGTGAATGGCGTCAACGCCGGCTTCAATTACGTTGGCGGGCGTATCAAAATCGGGCTCGCCGATCTCCAGGTGAATGATGCTCCGGCCCTGGGCCTCAAGCGCGCGCGCTTTGGCCAGGGTTTCAAAGGCGGTTTCCGTCCCAAGGCGGGCCATGCGTTTGGCCAGCCGCAGCTCTGTTGCAGTAGTAACTGTGCTCATGATTTTATAGATGCTCTTTTATTCGTTGACCGCTTGTTCCTGGCTTTGCGATCGCAATACGTGCGCCACCGTGTATGGAACTCGTCTTGCTGGCTCCTGGAAGTTGCGTACCTGAAGATCACCAAGAAGTCCCAGCGCCAGCATTTGTCCGCCAAAGACGATCAGCACCGCGGCTGAGATCAACAGCGGGCCATGCTCTCCCATCACGCTCAGATGCCAGATGAGCTTAGAAAGCATCAGCCAGAAAGCGATACCCAGGCCGCCCAGCAGTGACAGCATACCAACCGTTCCAAACAGGTGCAGCGGGCGATACATGTATTTCAGCAGAAAGCGGATCGTAATCAGATCAAAGAAAACCCGGAATGTGCGCGAGATCCCATAATGTGAAGCGCCCTTGGGCCGCACGATGTTCTTGATTGGAATCTCACAAATGGAAGCCCCATACCATGACGCCAGCGCGGGAATAAAGCGATGCAGCTCGCCATAAAGAGGCAGCTGCTGGATGATCTCGCGGCGATATGCCTTGTACGTTGTGCCGAAGTCGTGGATCTGGACGCCGCTCAGCTTGGACATGGCCCAGTTCGCAATGCGAGAAGGCAGCCGCCGCATTACAAAATTATCAACGCGCTCCTTGCGCCAGCCGCTCACCAGATCGTAGCCCTGCTCCAGCATCTCCAGAAATTTTGGGATATCGTCGGGATCGTGCTGCAGGTCGCCATCCATGGCGATCACGTATTCGCCCTGCGCATGGGCAAAGCCGGCGGCCAACGCCGAGGTCTGGCCGAAGTTGCGCCGCAGCTTCACCACCACTACCCGGCTATCAATGGTCACGATTTCGCGCAGCAGCTTGTAGGTACGGTCCATGCTGCCGTCATCTACAAAGACGAGTTCAAAGCTGTCACCCGTGGCCTCCATGACGGCCTTCAGCCGGTCATAGAGCGCGGCAACGCTCTCCTGCTCATTGTGAAAAGGTACTACGATCGAGTACTTCGGCATTATCAAAAATTATACATCTGTTTAATTCGACTTTCTGCTTGAAAATGGCTGAAAAACATTCGGGTTCCCCTAATGGAACCATGCCATTATTTATATTTGCTGCGTATTTTTACCGTCCTGTCTAGTTCGTCCACTACCTCCAGGATCTTGAGTCTCAAATCCTTGTCCAGCGCCGCCGATTGCAGAAACTCATGCACCTGCTTCTGCGCCGCCGCAGACTGCTGCCCGCCTATAAACGCATTCAGCCAGGCCAGCATAAAGAAAATCTTGCGTTCACGCTTCACCTGCGGCAGCGCATCCAAAGCCTGCCGCAGATACGGAAACGTGAGCTCTGACTGGTTCCAGTAATTGAAGCTGCCCAGGCTCTGCTCGACCCAGTCTTCCGGCCGGGAAGCGTTGTGCAGGTATTCGTCAAAGTAGGTTTTCTTGACTTCGGCTTTTGGGCGCGCAGCCGCTGCCATATACGCGTACTTCTTTCCGTCTCCGGATGGATCGCGTTTCTCCTCCGCCGCAAGCACAGCTTCTGCTTCAGGATCGTTCATCGCGACTAAAGATGCCACCATGTTCCAGCGGTCCAGTGGACGCAGTTCCACGCCTGGAACTTGGAGCTTACCGCTGAGCATGTCTTTCAGTTCGCTTCGGGCTTTCTCCGTCTCAGCCACGCCGCGCAGCGCGCGAAACCAGGTAATCCGCATGTCCTGCGACTGCGCGTGCAGCATCTGGTCGTAAGCCAGAGCTTCCATCTTGGGTACAAGTTGCGCGCGAACTTCAGGCCTGACGTACCGATGAAGGGCCGTAATCGTCCGCCCAATGATGCTCTGCGCCAGCAACTCGTCTTTTTCTGTAGGAAGCAGGCGCAATGAGAGATCGATGTACTCGCGTGGATCCATCTCGGCTTCGCGAACGGAATCCCATAGCGAGCCCCAGAGCAAAGTACGCTCGAACTCATCCGCTTCTTGCCGTATTAATGTGCCGCGGACGCCGATACGACTTCCCTCGTCCAGCAGAAAACGACCGTAAGCATAGTCCCCTGCATTGGCGAAAACGTAATCAGGACACTGTCCACTATTCCTGTCGGCAAGACCTGTTTCCTTTCTCGCCCAATCCACTCGAAAATATTTGCGTTGCGTTCCGTAGTTCAATTCAACCTGCGTGGCAATTGGCCAAGTCCCGCCCTCATCCAGCACATTCTGTTGTTTGAGCCTTATTACCGTCGCCAGTCCATAAACATCACAATCCCACTCCACATCCACCTGCGGCATGCCCCGTCTCTTGATCCACGCATCAGCCCACTCGCCCAGCTTCTTGCCCGAAACTCTCTCAAATGCTCCGACAAGATCGCTCCACTCCGCATTGCCATACGTGTGTTCCTTCAGGTAGAGCCGCAGGCCGTCGCGGAATGCTTCTTCTCCGATCACAAACGCCAACTGCTTCATTACGCCCGGCGCCTTGGAATACACAATCGCCCCATATGCCGATTTCGCATCCTTCAGATTGGGAATCTCCTGATAGATCGGCGTCGTTCCCTGCGTGGAGTCAATCGCATACGCTGCCGGCTTGATCGCCTGATAGAAGCGCTTCCACACATTCTCATTCGGCTTAAGCGCGTTCAGCGCGTGATACGCCATGTACTGCGCAAAGCCTTCTTTGAGCCAGAGATCGTCAAACCAGCGCATGGTCACCAGGTCGCCGAACCACTGGTGCGTCAGCTCGTGCAGCAACAGGATGTCGCGGTTCAGCCGGTCGCTGTGCGTAGGCGCGGTGCGGAACAGGATTGACTCTTCGCGCAAAAACGTCGCTCCGGCATGCTCCATGCCACCATAAGCAAAGCCAGGGATCATCACCATGTCGTACTTGGGAAATGGAAACGGCTGGGCAAAGTAGTCTGAGAGATACTTGATTCCGTCAGCCGTGATTTGCTGCACCGCCTCAGCTTCCGCTTCCGCTTTTTCGAATTTGGATTTGCGAACATACAGCCCCGGCAACCCCGCCATATCATGCACCTTCTTGAACGGCCCCGCGGCGAAAGCGAACAGGTAGGTGCTGATGGGCTTGGTTTCTGCAAATTGCGCGAGATGCATTTCGCCGGGTCCCACCACCATCCGATAATCAGATACAGAAGTATTGGATATGGCCGTCCAATCCAATGGAAGGCGAACTTCAAGTCTGAATTTCGCCTTCAAATCCGGCTGATCGAAGCACGGGAACGCCATGTCCGCATCCATCGGCACAAAGAGCGTGTAGATGTATTCACTGCCATCGTCTTTATCTTCAAAGCGGGTGATCGCCTTGCCCGCCGGCGCGACGTTCGCCGTGAAGTCAATCTCCACCACGTTCTCGCCTAGCTTTAGCAACTTGCCCGGCAGCTCGAGATGTCCATTCTGGATCGTTGCCGGAGCCGCCTGTCCGTTTATCTTCAAGCTGCTGATCGCGCCATCACGAAAATCAAGCCATTCTGGAAGCACGCCACGGTCGTCTGCATTCTGTATAAAACGCAGCTCCTCGTGCCCTGCAATGGACGGTGCCTTGGGAATAATGGTGTAGCTGAGCTGATAGCGCACGTCCTTGAGCTGCTGCGCACGAAAACGCGCCAATTCACGCGGAATGCCCTCTGGGGCTTGAGCCAAAGCTGCGGCTGAGAAGAATGAAACGGAAGCTGCGAGGAAGAGCAAATGAAGGGTTTTCAGTGATCTCGGCACACGGCTAAATTAACGCATTTTCATAAGAACGCAAAAAATACGCGTATTGACCTTCCGCAGCACGTAGATGTTTACAGGTAAAAAAGATTGACGAGTCCCTGGTCACCATGTAGCATCTAAACGTTCAATGCACCAGTTATTCACCAATCCGGCTTCCGCCCGCAACATGGCCATGTGTTGCTGTATGTGTACGTGTACAGGCGAGCGGCCGGTGCTGGGCAATTTTTCATAGGTCTTAATAGAGAAATCACACCGGGGCCGCTCAAATTGAGCGGCCTTTTTATTTGGCTGCTCACGGGACTTGGGCGACTCCTCGAGAAAAGAGGAAGGAATGTCAAAGCTAAAACAGCCAATCGCGATCTATTATGAGCATCCGCACTGGTTTGCGCCGCTCTTCAAAGAACTGGAGCGACGCAAAGTGCCCTTCGTCCGCATTGACGCGGCGCAACACCACTTCGACCCCGCACAATTGAATGGCGAAGGCAGTTATTCGCTGCTCTTCAATCGAATGAGCCCGTCTGCATACCGGCGCGGCCACGGCCAGGCCATCTTCTACACACTCTATTACCTCGACTATCTGGAGCAGCGCGGCAAGCGCATTGTGAATGGCCAGAAGGCTTTTCGATATGAGACTTCAAAGGCGCTGCAACTTTCACTGCTGGAATCATTGAGACTTCCCTACCCGAAGTCGCGCGTGATCAATAATCCCGCGGACGCGGTGCAGGCAGCTAAAGGGCTGCGTTATCCGATTGTTGTGAAGCCGAATATTGGCGGCAGCGGCGCAGGTGTCACGCGCTTCAACTCACGCCAGGAATTGGAAGATGCTGCCAACGCGGGCAAGCTCGATCTCGGGCTGGACTCCACAGCCCTGGTGCAGGAGTTCATTCCTGCTCGCGGTGGACACATTGTCCGTGTTGAGGTTGTCGGCGAGAAATTTTTGTATGGCATCAAGGTCCATCTCACAGGCGAGACCTTTGACCTCTGCCCTGCCGACATCTGCCGCACTACCGGTGGACAGGAGCTCGCACGCGGCGCTTGCCCCGTCGATGCGCCCAAAACCGGGCTGCGCGTTGAGGGCTATACACCGCCGGACGAGATCGTTCAGCAGGTGGAGCGCATCATGAACGCTGCAGGAATAGAGGTCGGCGGAATCGAATACATCATCGACGACCGCGATGGAAAACTCTATTTCTATGACATTAATGCCCTTTCCAATTTCGTTGCAGATGGGCCGAAGGTTGTCGGCTTTGATCCCTTCACACGCCTGGTTGATTTCCTGGAAAAGGAGGCTGCGTAATGCGATACGGATATTGGCTTCCTGTTTTCGGCGGCTGGCTGCGCAACGTGGAAAACGAGCAGATGGAGCCCACATGGTCTTATGTGAGCCGGCTGGCGCGCCGCAGTGAGGAGATCGGCTATGATCTGACTCTCATTGCCGAACTCAACTTGAACGACATCAAGGGCCCGGCCGAGCCCTCGCTCGATGCCTGGTCCACCGCGGCCGCACTGGCTGCAGTCACGCATCGGCTGGAGTTGATGGTTGCGGTTCGACCCACGTTTCACAATCCCGCGCTGCTGGCCAAGCAAGCAGCGAACATTGACCACATCAGCAATGGCCGCCTCTCTTTGAACGTCGTCTCTTCCTGGTGGGCGGAAGAGGCGCGCAAGTACGGAGTGCAGTTCGATCAGCATGACGATCGCTATGCCCGCACCTCTGAGTGGCTCGACGTTGTGGATAAAGCCTGGAAGTACGACCACGTCACCTTTCATGGCAAGTATTACAGCGTTGATGATCTCATGCTCCAGCCCAAGCCGGTCTCTTTTCCCCGTCCGGTGATTTATGCCGGCGGCGAATCGGAGGCGGCCAAGAACCTGATCTCGCAGAAGTGCGACGCCTACGTAATGCACGGTGATCCGCCGGAGAAAATTCGCGCCAAGATCGCCGATCTCTCAGCGCGCCGCGAACGGTGGGGACTGCCGCGGATGCAGTTTGGCGTAGCCGCGTATGCGATCGTGCGCGACTCAGAGCGGGAAGCACAGGAAGAGCTGCGCCGCATCACTGACGTCAAGCAAAACGCCGCCGGCTATGAGAATTACCAGCAGTGGCTGGCGAACACGCAACTGGAGCAGCGAGTCTCGCTCGAAGATTATTCGGTTTCGAATCGCGGACTGCGCTCTGGGTTGGTGGGCACGCCGGAGCAGGTAGCCGAGCGCATTGCCGAGTTCGAAGACGCCGGAGTTGATCTGCTGTTGTTGCAGTTCAGTCCGCAACTGGAGGAGATGGAGCGCTTTTCGGCGCAAGTTATTCAGAGCGCGCCTCGCACGCTGGCCAGAGCGGTGTAAGGTCGATCGCAAGCGGTCTGGAGCGACAGAATCGAAGCGTAGCGAGCCCGCCACGCGGCGAGCGGAGCTGTTACGGGAGCTGAAACATCTCTGTCGGGCCATACGCGCCGGCGGTTCGGAGCGAAGCAACAGAATCAAAAGTTCGCGTCCCGCGAAGCTGCAGAAACTGCCGCCCATCTGAAGATTGGTGGTGGGCAGGCTTTGCAGAGCAGCAGGCGAGCCCCATGTTCCTTCCTGGGGGCTCGCCTGCTCTTATTTCAGACGGTTGCAGTTTCTTTTGAGGATGCAAGCGTAAGCGCTTTCATCTCTGCATCAACCATCATCTCGATCAGCTGCTGAAAATTAACCTGCGGACTCCAGCCCAGCTCACGCCGGGCTTTGCCGGCGTCTCCGCACAGCGGATCTGGTTCCGCGGGCCGGACTAACTCCTGGTCAACTTCCACGTGCTTCTTCCAGTCCAGGCCAACATGAGAAAAAGCGATTTCCAGCAGCTCTTTGACGCTGTGAGTAACGCCGGTGGCGATGACATAATCATCCGGCTGCGGCTGCTGCAGCATCATCCACATGGCGCGAACGTAATCACCGGCAAAGCCCCAATCGCGGCGGCCATCCAGATTGCCCATCTTCAGCTTGTCAGCCAAACCCAGTTTAATTCGCGCGACCTGCTGCGCTACCTTGCGCGTCACGAATTCAGCGCCCCGGCGCGGCGACTCATGGTTGAAGCTGATGCAGGAGCAGGCAAACATGCCATAGCTCTCGCGGTAATTGATGGTCACGAAATGTGCAAACAGCTTTGCCGCGCCGTAAGGATTGGTAGGCTGCATGCGCGTATTCTCGTTTTGCTGCGCGCCTTCTGCGTGACCAAATATCTCCGAGCTCGAAGCCTGAAGAAATTTTGTTTTTGGCGAATGCCGCCGCAACGCCTCCAGGATGCGCAAGGCGCCCATGCCGGTGATCTCCATGGTAAGCAGCGGCTGGCTCCAGGAGACAGGAACAAAGGTCTGGCCGGCAAGGTTGTACATCTCATCCGGCTTTACATGCTGCAGAGCGCGATCAAGCGAGCTTTGGTCAGTGAGATCGGCTTCCACAAACTGTATGCGCCCAGCAATGCCTGCAAGACGCTGGTGCGATTCGCGCCGGATATTGCGCAGCATCCCATAAACTTCGTAGCCTTTCTCCAGCAACAGCTCAGCGAGATAAGAGCCATCCTGTCCGGTGACGCCGGTGATTAAAGCTCGCATTTTTGCCCCTTATCGCAAAATCAAACACCTTTGAAACACAGAGGAAAGGAGGACGCTGAGGAAGTTAGAATGCCAAGAGCATGTTTGATGCTTAAGATCGCAAGGATCGAAAAATGTTATTCAGAAATGTCCCTGAGATCCAAATCTTCAATTCTCTGCTTCCTTTATTCCTCTGTACTCAAGGTTTGTCAACATTATCCCGCTTCAAAAGCTTCCAGTGCGGCCAATACGTCAATTGAAATGACGCGGTGAAATCATTCTGCTTTTTGCCTGCGCCGAGCAGCGGGAAGTTCCACCATTCATATTGCAGGAAGCTGGAGAGCGAGAGCCTTGGAGTCAGACTCCACTCGGACTTGAAAAAAGTATCTCTCAGATTGCCGCCCTGGAGAAACATACTATCGGCAATCTCCTGACGATAACCAAACTGCAGTGTTTTGTCAGAAGCAACCCAATATGTGCTCTGCGCTCTGTAGGCAATTCCCTGGCGGCCGACCGTGGCATTGCCAATGATGTTGCCTTTATTGGTGTAGCCATCCTGGTAGCGCGTGTTCCAGTAGAAGAAGCCGCCTAGCGGGAAACCGCCTTCCGGAGGCAGTAACAGACCCGGCAGGTTGGTGTACGCCGCTTCAATCCGGAGGTCAAGATGCGGCACCCCAGGCACCTGCGTCAGATAGATTCCCGGGTTGTGCGCGGCGCGCCGGGGATAACCGATAGGCGAGATCTCATCTTCGACAAAAGAATCATCGTAGAGCGTCAGCAGGTTTCTGAAACCGGGCAGGCGATATCTGAAATCGACGGTCGAGCGCCGGTCGCCGGGATCGTTGCCGCGCCCGACGGTGTTGGTGGTGGAAAACAGCGAATGCCGTACCGTTCCCAATGTAATCGGAAAATCAGGACCACCGAATATGCCAGTGCGGCCGATGCCAAATTCAAAGTTGGGCGTGGGCTTGAAATTGAATTTGACGCCGTTCACCATCGGCTGCTTGCTCAGCGTGCGGCCGATCGTCGCCACCTCCCCAACGGCCACGTCCTGCGTGTTGACAAAGTGATGGCCGGTCATCTTACCCACCCACCATTCTGTCCGCAGAGGCCCCAGAAGCTTGAGAATGCTTGGCAACCTGGTCGGATGCGTCTGGTCAACGCGCAGCATGTACATGGGCTCTGCATTGTCGCCCCACAGGAAAGGATCTTGTGTCGGACCGGTCCAGAGCGTCTGCTTTCCAAAAGAGGTCTGCCATCCGTTGATGTTGAGTGAGAGATAGCTGTCGAGCAGGCGGAACTGGTTGAAGGCGGGCACGAGCAGCGCAGGCTGAGGCGGCTTGAGATCGGTTGCGTTGATCGCGTTCTGCTGCGCCTGGGTGAACCCCGGGGCTGAAGGAGCGTGCTCATATTCGCCGCGCACATAAAAGCCCAGCGCGCCGGTTGCGACGCTGGTAGAAAAGCCGGTCAGGCCGTTGGTTCCATGCTGAAAGGGCCGGCCATAATCATTCACAATGGTCTGACCGAAGTGATAGCCATCCGTCAGCGGCGACCCCGAGATTCCAGTGATCCGGCCATAAACGGAGTCCAGCGTTACACCGTCACTCTCTTCTCCGTTCAGCTCGGTGGAGAACTCACGCGCCAACGCGGAATACAGCCGCCAAGCCTCATCTGGATTGTTTTCATCCACCTCACTGCCAACTTCCTCTAACAGCCGGGCGCATTCTTTGCGCGTCCATGGGCGCAGCCCGATGATATCGGTATCCATCGCGCCCAGCGCGGCAAGCCTGTCAAAGGCCGGATAAACCCAGCTATCCATCGGCACATAAGCTGAGGCGCGCTCCGCCGGAATGCTTTCCGGTGTGTTATCGCGTGTAAAGGTTCCAAAGTCGGCGCCGGGCAAATCAGGATCATGATGACTCTTATAAACCTGGTGGCCGATCAACCATCCAGCAGCGCTGCCAACGAGAACATCGCTTGGGAAATGGTCGCGGCTTGCAACTCTGGATGCGCTCACTGCAGTGGCTAATCCATAGGCAAAAACTTTTGTCAGTGGTCCGGGATACTCATGCGCCAGCACAGTCGCCGCCGCCCACGTCATGGTGGCGTGCCCAGATGGGAACGAAGAATCTGAGATGGTGCTGCTGTTGTAAAACTGACCTTTAAAATTCCCGTCCTTGGGACGCGCTCTTTGCGAGACCAGCTTTACAACGTTAAAGAAAACGAGGCCGTTCATAACTGCCTCAGTGGCCAAAATGCCGGTCTCTTTCTGGTGATCATCGGCTCGGATCTTCCCCAGAAGATAGATTCCGGCGCTCCCACCGAGCGCCACTCCCAATCCTCCATTCGCAATGGTACTGGCATGCTTTGAGAAAGTATTTGTTGGGTTCACGCGATGGGAGAGCTCGGCATCCGCGTTGATCAGGCCTGCGGTAAGGCCCGCCATGGGAACAAGCCAGTTCAGATCTTGAACTCTAACTTTGAAAGGGCTCGTCCAGATAGCTTTTTGATCAAGAGCAAGATTGCGGATGAATTTTACGGGATTGTCGCTGGCCAGCGGCCGGTTATCGTCAATGGCAGTGGAGGGTTGAGGAGTTTTCGGCGTCGAGGAAGAAGTTGGAGTGTTGTCAGTTACCTGGCCCCAGGACGAACTTGTGATGGCACAAAATAAAACAATTAAGGCGATCCTGCTTTGTCGCATTCGAATTACTTGATTCCCTTCTGTCTCTCTTTTCAGATAAACGCAAGATCCGCGCGTCCCTTAATCGGCGCAGGTACTAACTCCCCTTATTGAGGGGTCTATAAGATTTTTAAAAGACTAAGTTTCATCATGCACATGGCTTTCTGTGTTGTGACACTAGAACGTCCTGATCACGCTAACCGCTACGGCTGCGCCAGAGAGAAGCTGTATGGATTCACCCAAATTTTTTAGGATCGTACTGCTGCCTGCACCCTTTTGCGGAACAAAAATGGTGTCACCGGGCTGCAACGTCGCGCCCAGGGTTTTTCCTGACCACCACTCGCCTGAGTTGCGGCCAACAACTGTCCCATTAGCGCGAACAACAAAGATATCTTTCTTGTTGGCCAGGCTCGTCGGACCGCCTGCCTGCTTCAGATACCATCCGGCATGCTTGCCGGGGCTGAAGGTGATCGCGCTTGGGTTATAGACCTGGCCCGCAACCATGACAAAGTTTGGCCTCTTGGGAATGTAGAGTGCGTCGCCGGCGCGGACCTCAACATCGCTAATTGTGTTTTGCCACTTCTCGATCGCCCCGGTGATGTGGATGATCATGCGGCCGCTGGGCTGGATTTGCTTCAGCCGGGTGACAAGCTGCTGGCGCTCACGCTGGTTGGTCAGCGACTCAGTCCGCGGATTAGCCATTCCCTGCTCCTGAATTCTGGAGACCATATCTTCGCGGCTTTTGGCTGATGCCTCGCGTACGGCAGCGCGATCTAAAATTGCCGCATACGGATATGCTTCAGAGGAAAAACCGCCAGCACGCCTGAGAATGGAGCTGAGGCGCTCACCGCGCTCAATGCCGTAACGTCCGGGATGCATAACTTCGCCGGTCACCGTGATAGAAGCCCCGATATCTGTCCAGCCACCAATCTGGCGAATGGTGAGAACGTCACCAGGCTTAAGCAGCACGTCAGTATCTGCTTCACCGCCCAGCGCACGATCAATTTGCACTTCACGGTGTTCAAGATCAATGTGATCACCATCCACCACCACGTAACTGGTGAGATCGGCTGCAGGGCGATAAGCGCTGCGCTTGAAGCCTCCAGCCATGCGGAGCAGATCGGCTGCCGTCATGCGCTCAGCCAGAGGATATTCACCCGGGCGCAAGACTTCTCCAAAGATAGAAACTTTGGGGGCATCTGCATCATACCTGCCGACGATCCGCACGGTATCAAACGGCTCAAGGCTAGGCGCCGGCACGGTCTTGGCCAGCACGTCATGCAGGTTGAAAGGAATCACCGTTGGAGTGAAATCCGGCGGATGCAATCGAATGATTTCCCCGTGATTCGAGGGCTCTGGAAGCACATCATCATAAGAGTGGATGAGGTCCGTTACTTTGAAGCCATCCTTATAAGGATATTTCCCCGGACGAAAAACATGCCCCTGCAGATACACCGTGCGGTTGCTGTACGGAAGAATGGGCGAGACGGTGACCACGTCACCATCTTGTATATGGAACTTGCCGAATGCGTCCTGAGCTGCCACGTTGGTTGAACCGCCGACGTTGACGCTGAGCATCTCCTTGCGCTCGTGGGCTTCCACACGCTCAACTTTGATCCGGGTTAACTCACCAGTAACGGGAACGCCGCCAGCAAGATCAAGCACCTGATCGAGAGTTTGTTCCTGACGCAGTTCGTAAATCGCCGGGCGGCGAACCTTGCCTGCGACCGTGACCTGCGCACCTACCGGTGGAACAAGAATGCTGTCGCCAGATTCGATATGTACCTGGCTGCTGCTCACGCCTTTGAGCATGAGATCGTATAGATCAACTTCTTCAACCAGCGCTTTGCCGCGATAGTGCTTTACGATGCGATACGAGCCGCTTTCCGTAGGCCCACCGGCGGCGATGAGTGCGCTCAAAACGGTTGAGAGCGAGCTGATGTCATAAGCGCCGGGATTTTTTACGTCGCCAACAATGAATGCGCGAACCGACCGCAGCTTGCCCAGCGAAACATCCACGGTGATTCCGCGCAGCTGCCGGCTCAGCATTTTCTGCACCAGTTCTTGCGCCTCGCCCAGGGTCCGCCCGGCAACAACCACCGAGCCTGCTTCTGGAAGCCCAATGCGCCCTTCGCGATCAACTGTGCGCACCAGATGTTGCGAGCTTGCTCCCCAGTAGTCAATGACTACCTCATCGCCCGCGCCGAGGACATAGTCCGGACCCACAGGAATGTTGAGGGCAGACTTGTCCTGCGCTCCTGCGGTGCTGTTGCGAAAGAGCGCAGCGCCAAAGCGCTCCAGCTTGGATTCATCCGGGATAGCCTGCGTGTAAAGATCACGTAGGGCCGGCAGGTTGCGCAGCGGATACTGTTCCTGCGGTGGTCCTGGCGGTTTCTCTTTTGCAGGAGTTGGTGTAGGACGAGCGGTACGAGTTGGAGTTCGCGAAGGCAGATTACGCAGATCGCTGGGCAGACTGCCTTGTGGCTGCTGGCCTGTGATGCGGCCTCCGGACGGAGTTGGCGAAGGCTGCGCCAATGGCTCGCCGGTCTGGCCGGTTCCGGCGCCAGCTCCGGGTTGTTGTTGCTGGTCCTGCGGGTTGACCTGCTGCTCTCCCTGTTGTTGCTGCGGGCCAAAGCCGCGCTGGGTCAGAAAATCGCTGGCGAGTTGCTGGACTCGCTCGTCTGAGCGAATCTGGCTGAAAAGGCGATCATCTGTAATCTCCTGTATAGAGATGTTGTAGCCACGGTCGCGAAGTTGAGAGACGATCTGCTGCTTGGCATCGGCAAGCACGTCGGGGTTGTCTTGCAGGATTTGGATAATCTCCTCAGGAGAGAGGACCTGATCCTGCGCGAAAGACACTTTTCCTGCGACAACGGTAAAAATCATCAGCGCCAGCACAAAAACAAGACGAAGCCGGCCATGAATACGAGATAAATTCAATTTATTCCCCTCGGTCTTGCAAAGGATCTCAATCAACACAGTCTTCCGCGAACACAGCCTGGAATCGAGCAGGTTTCAGCGGAGACTCTCGTGAAGTCATTCTATTGTATGGGACAGGTCGTCGCATAGGAGCAAGTCCCTGCTGGCCCTCAGAGCTCCAAGAAAGGCAATAGCAAAAAGACGCCCTGAAATCCAGCCGCAGCTCTCGATTTTGGGCTCTCCAGCAGGGGGCGAAAAGCATCCCATTCATTAACGCGTTAATGAGTTTCTCGCATTCTGACAAGGAGCAGCTTTTATGCGAAAGATTTTACTGGCATCATCTGTATTCGCGCTGGCAATGGGTGTAGCCACAGCTCAGAATACAGGGACGGTAACCCCCAGTCCCGGCATGGGAACAGGAACACAGACAGGCACAAGCACAACTACTTCACCGACTACAACGACATCTCCTGGAACAACAGGAACAACCGGCCCCAGCACTACGGGAACAACTGGCACTCAGACCGGAACCACCACAACTTCTCCGACTGGAACACCTTCCGTGAGCCCCGGAACACCCGGAGTGGCCGGAAGCTCAGGCAGCGTAACCGGCGGCACCCTGGGAACGCAGAACCAGGGCACGACGCAAGGACAGACCGGAGTATCGAACACCACTGCGCCATGCACACCGAGTAACAGCACCGGCACCACCACTGCAACAGGCGCTACTCCCAGCACAACGACGGGAACCGGAACGACTTCAAGCACCAGTGGAACGGGAACACCTTCCACCAGCACCAGCTCTTCAACCAGCAGCGGTATTGGATCAACCTCGAGCACTACGGGCACAGGCACCACAGCAGGCGCCGGGACTACGTCCACTGTAGCCGGCAATCCCTGCGCACCGGGCAGCACGCCGGGACCAGGATCGCCGAACAGCCCAATCGCTAGTCCGCCACCGTCAAGCAATATGCCAAACACTGTTCAACCCAGTCCAACTCCTCCAATCGAGTAGTCACTGGATCGTCGACACAAAACGGCCGCCTAGGGTGGCCGTTTTGTTTTGCAGACAAGACGCGGTTTGGCAGATTACGTCAAAGCAAAGCAGCAAAAGAAAAAGGCGGCGAATGCGCGCGCCGCCTCTTTCCCTTCCTTGGAGGAGAGAGAACTTATTTTTTCTTTAGAAGAAAGCCGGCTGCAAAGATTGCTACCGCAGCCAGCAGCCACTCGATGCGCCAGAGCTGGACAGCCTGCCAATCGAGCAGGGTGGTCGCTGTAAACACAAAGCCGGTAACAATCGCCGCGATCACGCAGGCGCAGCCCAGGATGAGCGCCACCAGAGAGGCATTGGTCTGCCCCAAGGCGTCACGCAGAGACTCAAAATCCACCCAGGCGCGAAAGCCTGTAGCTTCGCTGTTGGCGAGGTTAGCATTGCGGTCTGCGCCGCAGACATAACAAAAACGCGAACCTACCACAAAGTCCGTGCCGCAGTCCTGGCAAATCTGGTTTGCCTCCGCAGACTGCGGTTCATGCCGTGGAGCGACTGCTGGCTTCCAGAATTCCTGGCGCTCCTCGTAATTGGGTGCCATATGTGCCATTTTTGGAAATCCTCTAGTTACAGAGGATTAGTGCACATTGGATGCCAAAACGGAAACAGCTAAGCCATTGGCATGCAATCACTTGCATGCCAACCATGGCCTACAGGACAATGTACCTGGAAATTCTTACGTGTAAAAGCTTCAGGCTTCGCGGCGCCGTGGCATCCGGATGACCTTAGGGTTTTCCTTGGTCTTGCTCCAGAAGCCAAGCAGCACAAGATCGGCCTCACAGAACGTAAGGTCTTGGGGGCGAGGGCTCCCGTCGTTAAAAATGTATTCGTCGAGGAGCGAGTAAAGCTCATGGAGCGAGAGGTTCAGGTATCCAACGGCTTCAGATTCGGTAAAGAATTCCTTCGCTGGTTTGAGTGTTCTGGTCATAGTTTTGTTATCCGTATCCCCATTTAGGAATGCGGGGGAGCAAGAATGTTGTACCGTTTCTGGGGCTTCTTAGAAATCAGGTAAACTGCCCGATAGCCGTCAGCATGACACCTTACTCGGTAACCTTACTCTGGTCACCTCAGGTAACCTCGCTTTGTCTATTAAAGTTAATAACTGAACAGTAACTGTGGCCAGCGTGAACTTTTACGTGGCGAGATGCGTATCATTTGGTGATAGGCGACTTGATCACCTGGGAGTGAACTCATGTATTGCAATTACTGCGGCAAAGTAATTCAGGATGACGCGAATCTGTGTGGCTATTGCGGCACGCGAGTGGCGGGTGTGCTGGCACGCAAGCGCCTGGTACGCCCGAGAAATGGCCGGAAGGTCGCAGGTGTGTGCATAGGCTTTGCCGAATATTTTGATCTCGACGTCACTCTGGTCCGCATTGTATGGCTGCTGTGCGCAATCCTCGGATTTTTTGGGTTTATCGCTTATGGCATCGCCTGGATTGTGATGCCGGAAGAGCCGCTGCTGCTGGCAGCGCCTACGCCGAGCGCCGCGCCGGATAAGGCAGTGAATACGTAGGTTTTTTATCCCGAGCGAAGCGAGGGAACCCTACTATGCAAAGACTTAGCAGAACATTGTGGGCATCCCTCGCTACGTTCTGGATTACCGGCCGCTTTTCGCCACGAATGCCTGCGCCTTCTCCAGCATCTTCTGCGCTTCTGCGCTGTTGGGACCTTTAGGCTCTTTCTGCAGATAGGCCTGCAGGGCGTTCATCGCTTCAGGATATTGCTTCATCGCCAACAGGGCGTGTGCCTGCAATAAGTAGATCAACGCATATTCACTCGGGGCCATGCTCTGCGCCCGCTCAAGCTGCTTAAGAGCAGCAGGATAGTCGGCTTTTCCGATAAACGCCTTACCCAACTCAAAGTGTGCCTGCCAGAAATTAGGCGCCAGCGATTCACCGCGCTCCAGAGCCCGAATGGCCTCATCGAATTTCGACTGCATATTCAAGGCAGAGCCCATGACCATGTAAGCCATGGCATAGTTGGGATCGGCTTTCACGGCGTTGTCGAGATCGGTCATTGCTGCTTCAGCTTGTTGATGGTTGAGCGCCAGCACGGCGCGAAGCGTAAGCGCATCGGCGAAGTTAGGGCAGATCTCAAGCGCTTTAGCCAGATGCCTGCCGGCATCATCAAGCTTCTCTTTCTGCAGCGCTTCATGCGCTTTGCGATATTCGTCGCGGGCTTTGCCAGGGATTTTGTACTGCGCAACCGAGATTGCGTTGCCGGCAACTCCATCTTCAGGCTTGTTATTCGCGGGCATCCGGATGGAAACCACATGGCTCCAGCCGCTCACGTCCACCCGCTCCGTACTTTGCTGCAGGCCTGCCGTGGCCACAACCGTATAAGAGCCGGCGGCGATGGATGAAAATTCAAAGCTGCCGGAAGAATTCGTGTAGGTAGAGTTAACGACTACACCGTTACCGTTGGTTAACTCCACACGAACGTCTTTCAAGGGTTTATTTTCGGTATCCTGCACAGTGCCATTGATGGAGCCGTTGTCCCGTCGAGGAGAATCAAACGGCGAACGCGGCATGGAAGATGTTGGGGAACCAAACGAGGGTCTTTGCGCGAAAGAACAGATGCTGCAGCCAAGCAGTACAACTGCTAAAACCAGAGCCATTCGAGGGGTATTCATGGCCAACCTGCTAATCTTGAATTGAGAAAGAGCAAACGCCGTAACAGGGGCCAGGTCCTGGACTCGGGGTATTGCTTCTTACCATGCGCTCTCGCTTCATGGTTGACGATGAGATGTTTTTACTCACCTTAGGTTTGTATTAAGGTGAGAGTTACCAGTAGAAATATTTTTCGTGAGCTGTGGGCAACTAAATAAGCATTCAGCACTCAGCATTCAGTTACTGAACAATTTGCCTGCGAACCGAAAAACCTTTGAACGCTGAGGACAGGGGCGCAGAGGAAATTAGATCTAGTGAAATTAAAGCGCACAGTTGGCATTTAGTTAGCCATTTTTTAGGTGCTTCTCTCTACGAACTTCAAATACCAAAGCCCTCTGTTTCCTCCGTTCCTCTGTTTCAAAGGTTTCAATCCGACGCGCGAGAGTTCAAGGCTGACTGCTACTATGGACACGATGATCATTCGTCCTGCAAAAAATATTCTTGGCTCGCTGCGGCTTCCAGGCGATAAGTCCATTTCACACCGCTATGCCATGCTGGCGTCGATAGCGCGTGGAACCACGCGGCTCGCGAATTTTTCTACCGGCGCCGACTGCGCCAGCACGCTGGGATGTGTGCAGCAGCTAGGCTGCGTGGTGCGAAAGACAAACGACGGTGCGGTGGAGATTGAAGGCCGTGAGCGGCTGCAGCAGACACGTGAAAGCCTGGACTGCGGCAACTCCGGCTCGACCATGCGCATGCTCTCAGGCATTCTTGCCGGACATGGCTTCCCTTGCGACCTGCATGGCGACGAATCGCTTTCAAGGCGTCCCATGGGCCGGATCATTACACCGCTTCGGCAGATGGGTGCGGACATTACGGCAGCCGCAGCCGACCGTCCGCCACTGCATATTCATGGCGGAAAGCTGCATGCGATCGAATACAAAATGCCTGTGGCGAGCGCGCAAGTAAAGTCTGCCGTGTTGTTTGCTGGATTATTTGCCAATGGCGAGACGACAATAGAAGAGCCTCAGCGCACGCGGGACCACACCGAGCAGGCGTTGCGGGCTTTTGGCGTGCAGCTCTCGCGCAGCCGGAATCGAGTGAGCGTACGCGGGGGGCAGCAACTCACGGCAATTGACACTGCCGTGCCTGGAGACATCTCTTCTGCTGCTTTTTTCTTTTGTGCAGCCGCGCTCTTTCCCGATTCAAATCTGGTCATTGACAATCTGCTGCTCAACCCAACGCGCGCTTCCCTGCTGGACGTACTGAAGCTGCTGGGCGCGCGGATTTCAGTAATCAATTTGGAAGAACACCATGGCGAACTGGTGGGGACAGTGAAAGTAGAGCACGGCAAGCTGACTGGAGTAACGATTGAAGGAGCGCAGTCAGTTGCCTTGATAGACGAGCTGCCGGTCCTTGCAGCAATTGCGCCGTACACCCGTGACGGAATTGAAATTCGCGACGCCAAAGAATTGCGGGTAAAAGAATCAGACCGCATTGCTCTGGTCGCGCGAAACCTGCGAGCCATGGGTGCAGAATGCGAAGAGCGCGAAGACGGCCTGCGAGTGCCGGGAAGCCAGAAGCTGCATGGAGCGGAGATTGACTCAGGCGGCGATCATCGCATTGCCATGGCGTTTGCTGTGGCCGCGCTCAGAGCTGAGGGTGAGACGATGATTCACGGAGCAGATTCGGCGAGGATATCGTTCCCGGAATTTTTTGAGATGCTGGAGAGAGTGGTGGAGCGATAGTTGTTAAATCCTAAGGGCAGCGAGGGATCCCTCGCTGCGCTCGGGACTTCGGAAAAGCTAACACACCAGATGTTCCCGCGACAGCTTCAGCCCGTCCAGATTTCCCAGCACGGTAATTGCCAGCTTGTCCGGGTGGAAGAGCGTGTTGGCCATCTCGCAGACCTCTTCTGCCCGGACTGACTCGATCTGATCGATGGTTTCATCCAGGCCGAAGAAGCGCTCAAAGTACATCTCCTGCCGCGCGAGATTGGACATGCGCGAGGTGCTCGACTCCAGACTGAGCATCAGGCTGCCTTTGAGCTGGTCTTTGGCGCGGCGCAGCTCGTCAGCCGGAATGGGATCATTCTTCAGCTCACGAAATTCGGCCAGCACTGAATCCACAACTTTCCGCGTTGATTCAAGCGAGGTTCCGGCGTAGATGGTAAGGCAGCCGGTGTCACGATAAGGATTGAGATCGCTATAAATGGAGTAAACCAGCCCCTGCTCTTCACGGATCTTCTGGAAGAGCCGTGAGCTCATTCCTCCGCCAAGCATCGTGTTCAGTACATAAGAGACATACCGCTTTTCATGCGAGATGGGGTGAGACGGTACGCCCATGCAGAGCTGCACCTGCTCCAGAGACTTCTTATTGCGGGTTACAATTCGCGGTGTTACCGCCGGCGCTGGCAGATGAAAGCCGTTTGGCACCCGGCTGAGAGCGGCAAAACGTTCTTTGATCAGCCGCACAAAGTTGTGGTGATTCAGATTACCGGCGGCTGAGATGATCATATTGTTCGGCGAGAAGCGCTGGCGATAAAAATCAAACAGCTTCTGCTGCTCAAAGGAGCGCACAGTTTCTTTGGTCCCAAGGATCGGCTTGCCCAGCGGATGGTCCTTCCAGAAACTCTGCGTGAAAATTTCATGGACGAGATAGTCAGGATTGTCTTCATCCATTTTGATCTCTTCCAGGATCACGCCCTTTTCCCGGTTGATGTCATTTGGGTCGAAGACAGGGTTGAGGACCAGATCACTCAAAATGTCCACGGCAACGGGCAGGTGCTCATCGAGAACCTTAATATTGAAGCAGATGGTTTCTTTGCTGGTGAAGGCATCCATGTTGCCGCCAATGGAGTCCACCTGGCGCGCAATATCCCGCGCAGTGCGGTTCTTGGTGCCTTTAAAAACCATGTGCTCCGTGAAATGAGAGATACCGTTCACTTCAGGAGACTCGTCGCGCGAGCCGGTTTTCATCCAAATGCCAATGGCAATGGAACGGATGTGGGCCATCTCCTCACTGAGGACGATGAGGCCGTTGGGAAGCACTTCACGCTGAATATTTCTTTCTTCAGTAATCTTAGGACGTGTTAGGACTGCGGTTTCCATGGGCTCTTATATGATTCTGACACGGCCTGAATGGTCGCACGGGCAAATATATACCTTTTAGAATCAATGGGTTAGCAAAAACCCCAAGAGACCGCAATGCTGGAACCGCAGGTGTAAAATTTAGGTAGAAGGATTGTCTTTGATGACGGATGAACCCCAATCCGGGCTGCTAGGTCTTGATTTTAAAGAGCTTAGCGATATTGCACAAAAATATGGGCAGCCCGAATATCGGGCTCGCCAGCTTTTTGAGGCGCTGTATCCCCAGCGTGTGTCAGAGCTCGATTCCGTCTCAACTCTGCCTAAGCAATTTCGCGCCATCTTGCGCCAAGAAGGGCTGGAAATCCGCCATCCCCGGATTGAGAAGAACTTTCAGTCGAGCGATGGAACAATCCGTTATCTGATCGCAATGGGAGATGGCGAGACCGTGGAGACAGTCTGGATGCCTGAAGGCGATGGCGGCGAAGCGGGTGATGGAAGCGAAGCCGGTGACAATGAGTGGAGCCGCGCGACGATCTGCGTCTCAAGCCAGGTAGGCTGCGCGGTGAATTGCCAGTTCTGTTTGACAGCGCTGCTGGGCGTGAAGCGCAACCTGACGGCAGGAGAGATTGTAGGACAGGTGATCGCAGTATTGAATGAGCGGCAGGTTGATCTGGAACGGCAGCGCGTGAACATTGTTTTTATGGGAATGGGAGAGCCGTTCCTGAATTATCCGCAGTTCATGAAAGCAGTGCGGCTGCTGGTGGAGGGCGTTGGATTTCCTGAGTCGCGCATGACGGTTTCAACATCGGGCATCATTCCGCGAATTCATGACTTTGGCACGGAACCGATGCGGCCCAAGCTGGCGATTTCTTTGAACGCCTCGAACGACGAGGTCCGCAACAGCATCATGCCGATCAATCGCAAATGGAACCTGGAAATGCTGATGCAGGCGGCGCGCGACTTTCCGCTTCGCAATCGCGAGCGCATCACGTTTGAGTACGTGCTGCTGGATGCAGTGAATGACAGTCCGGAGCACGCGCGGGAAGTGGTAGAGCTGGTACGCGGGATTCGCTGTAAGGTGAATTTGATTGCGCTCAATCCCGGTCCGGGAATTCAGTTTGGCACGCCGGCAGAGCAGCGAGTCACCGCATTTCAAAATATCCTGATAAAGGCAGGCATTCCGGCATTTGTGCGGCGGCCGCGTGGAAGAGATATCTATGCAGCTTGTGGACAGTTGAAGAGAACGGTGGCGTAAAACTTCTTCTTATTTGTTGGATAGTTGTGCCTTAACTAGCCACACTGCAGCAGAGCGAATACCAATTGCTCGTGAACTGCGCTCATTCCTGAGGGCACCGGTGGCTTGCTGGGGCGCTCCGGGCGACTGGACCGAGCACATCCATAGGCGAATCCGACAAGCAACACGGCAAGAATCAGGGCAATGCAAGCGCTCCCTAAGAGAGTGCGGTTAAATTGGCTGCTGCGTTCTGGATCAACACGCTCCTTCATAGTTCATTTAGATGCGAAAAATAGATACGTGAAAAGCTGTTATCACACAAGCATCTGACTTGCGGTGCGGCAATTTTCATCAGTACGATTTCGATGCAAAACGTGCGTTTCACGCAAAAAAAGAGGCACAGCAGCGCTGCGCCTCTTGATTGTTTTAAGCTGATTGGCTCTTAGCGATTTCCGCCGCGATCACCACCACCGCCACGGTTTCCGCCACCACCGCGACTCCCGCCGCGACCTCTGCGATGCCGGCCTCCGCGTCCGCCGCTACCACCATGAGGACGGTCGCCACGGGGTCCGCGATCCGGCCTGCCTGAACCGGCAGCGTGCACTGTTTCACGATTGGCATCTTCGCGGTTGAAGTTTGGCTCGCTCTCTTCTTCATCGAAGTTGCCGCCGCCTTCAAAGGTGATAGTCTCTTCGCCTTCGCCGCGTGGCTGAGCTCCGTTTTCACCATCATGTCCGCCTTCTTCGCCAGTGCCTTCGCCTTGCGGCTGCTGCTGGGCCTGCATCTTGGCGCGCTGCTCGCGCAGGATCGCCTTACGTGACAGCTTGATGCGATTGCCTTCGATGCCCAGGACCTTCACCAGCACTTGGTCGCCTTCCTTCAGCTCGTCTTTCACTTCCTTCACGCGATGTTCCGCGATCTCGCTGATGTGCAGCAGACCATCAGTTCCAGGAATGATCTCGACGAACGCACCGAACTCTGCCAGGCGAACCACTTTGCCGAGATAAGTCTTCCCTACCTCAGGTACTGCGGTGAGATCGTTGATGCGCTGAATTGCCTTCTGCGCCGACGGGCCATCGCTGGAAGCAACGTTGACGCGGCCGCTGTCGTCCACGTCAATCTTGACGCCGGTTTCCTCAATAATGCTGCGGATCATCTTTCCGCCGGGACCAATCAGGTCGCGGATCTTGTCCACAGGAATCTGCAGCGTGTAGATGCGCGGAGCAAATGCAGAAATGTTCTCGCGCCCGCCGGTGATTGTCTCTTCCATCTTGTCTAGAATGAAGAGCCGCCCGCGCCGCGCCTGTTCCAGCGCCTCATGCATGATTTTGGACGTTAAATTTTGAACTTTAATGTCCATTTGCAAGGCGGTTATGCCTTTACGTGTGCCAGCGACCTTGAAATCCATGTCACCGTAGTGGTCTTCGGCTCCGGCAATATCCGTGAGGATGGCATAGGATTCATCCTCTTTCACCAGACCCATGGCCACGCCGGCCACGGCCGACGAAAGCGGCACGCCTGCATCCATCAGCGAGAGTGAAGCGCCGCAGACAGAAGCCATGGAGGAAGATCCATTCGACTCCAGGATGTCAGAGACTACTCGCATCGCGTAAGGCCACTTGTCATCTGGCGGCAGCACGGCTGAGATTGCACGTTCAGCCAGCGCACCGTGTCCCACTTCGCGACGTCCCACGCCCGTCATGCGTCCAACTTCGCCCACGGAGAACGGTGGGAAGTTGTAATGCAGCATAAAACGCTTCTTCGTCTCACCTTCAAACCGCTCGATGCGCTGTGCATCGTCCGGCGTCCCTAGCGTGGTGGTGACCAATGCCTGGGTCTCGCCGCGGGTAAACACGGCCGAGCCGTGCGTGCGCGGGAGTACGCCAACTTCAATCCAGATGGGGCGAATCTCATCAAACGCCCGATGATCAGGCCGCACACGCTCTTTGGTGACCTGCTCGCGGAAGATGCGCTCGCGCAGGACTTCATAGTAGTGCTCCAGCTTCTCTGCAGCAGCCTCATCGCCTTCCGGCAGCCCGGCTTTCATGCCGTCTTTGATCTGGTCGATCAGCGTGTAGCTCTCGATCTTGCCGTGCTTCTTGGTATCCAGCGCGTCTTTCAACTGCGCGCCGACCTTGGACTTCAGCTGGTCGTAATATGCCTGGTCGAACTCAGGTGCCGCGATCTCCCTCTTCTTCTTGCCTGCGCGGCTGGCCAGGTCGCGGATCGTCGCGCAAATCTTCTTGATCTCCGCATGAGCAAAGTCAATGGCTCTCAGCACCTGCTCTTCTGAAACTTCTTTCGCGCCGGATTCCACCATCACAATGCCCTGCTCCGTGCCCACAACCATAATGTTGATCAAACTTTCACGCATCTGGTCGTAAGTCGGATTAACGAGGTATTCGTCGTTGATCAGCCCAACGCGTACTGCGCCTACCGGGCCGGCAAACGGAATGTCAGAGAGCGTCAGAGCTGCGGAGGCGGCGTTAATCGCCAGAACGTCAGGGTCATTTTCCGTATCGGCAGAAAGCACCAATGCAATGACCTGGGTTTCATTGCGGAAGCCTTCAGGAAACAGCGGGCGGATCGGACGGTCAATCTGGCGCGCCGTTAATATTTCTCGTTCCTGCGGACGGCCTTCACGCTTAATGAAACCGCCGGGTATGCGTCCACCGGCGTAGGTGTACTCGCGATAATCAACGGTAAGGGGGAAGAAGTCTGCGCCTTCGCGCGGTTGAGGAGCGGCACAAGCCGTGCCCAGCACGACGTTGTCACCGCCGCGCACAATGGCCGAGCCTTGTGCCTGTTTTGCCAGATGTCCGGTTTCAAATTGGAGGGTTTTGCCGCCTGCAAGTTCAACAGTGGCTGTTTGTTTCATCAGATTCCTCTTTCCAGGAGGACCAGCGGTTGTTCTAACGGCAGCCGTTCAAAAAAAGAAGATGTGAACGGATGCTAATCACGAAAGGCTAATGTCGCGAGCCAACAATACAAATAGGCGGAGATACACGATCCCCGCCGGCGTTAAACGTCGTTCCCTGCAATCGTTTTAAGGCGATTATTTACGGATGCCAAGTTTCTGGATGACGTCTTTATAACGCTCAGTATCGTACTGTTTCAGATAGTCCAGCAGGCGGCGGCGCTTGCTGACCATCATCAAGAGACCGCGCCGGGAGGCATGGTCCTTTTGGTGGCTTTTGAAGTGCTCCGTCAGCTCTCCGATTCGCTCACTCAGTATGGCAATCTGTACTTCCGGGCTGCCCGTATCTGACTGATGCGTGCGGAAGCGGTTGATCACGTCGGCCTTTCGCTCTCTCGCTAACACTGAATTCTGGTCGACTCCTTGTCTAAATCTCGTCCTTTAAGTGACTTAAAAAGAATAACACGGGTCCTGTAAAAGCGCAAAGCCGCCCCCTTATACGATTGTGGATCGCAGGCGCCCTCGCCTGCGGTACATTGGATCTTTGAACCCACGTTCCTGATCTGCGTCCATCTGCGTAAATCTGCGGAAAGTTTTTGGTTTCTGACCGTCCGACCTCCTGTTTCCTCTGTGTTCCTTCGTGTCCTCTGTGGTTGCAGGTTTTTGGTTTACGGGTTTATCTGCTCATCCGCGGTAAGTTCTTGGTTTCCCGGCCCTCGACCTTCCTCCGCTTCCCCCTTTCCTCCGCGCTTCAAAGATTTTTCGCAATACTGCCTCAACTCAATCACCGGCAACGGACATTCCGGCCAGTTATGCCGCCAGCACACAATTAACCTGCATTTTGTCACGTCGTGCATATGCTTCAGAAAATTCCGGCTCTCAAACTCAATCTCCACATCAATCAGCTCCAGCCTGTCTCCGTCCACCACCCGGAACACCTGGCAATCCGGAAATGCCGTCCCTACCCTCAGCATCGCAAATCCCAGCTTCTCTGCCATCGCGCCAAACAGAAACAGCACGCCCTGTTCGTTCGTCGGCGCACAAATCATCGGACCAAAACGCATCAAGCTGCCGTACACTCCTCGCTTCAGCACAGTCTTCTCTGGCAGCTCGTCTCCCGCTGACTCATAATCAGGTCCCGCCACCTCATCATCCTGCCCTGCTGAAAACCCATCATCTGGCCCTTGCGCAAACTCACGATCAGGCCCCGCTCCCGATTCAGGTCTTTTTGCTCCGTTGCTGTCATTGGGCAGTGCGCGCCATGGCCGCAGCGTTCTCCCCGGACGCACATCCCCCATCTGCGCCTCAATCACCTCAAGCACATCTTTCATGTCCTCTGCCTTACCCGATTCTTCTATGTACTGCTTCATCCCCATCGGGACCTTTGCCCATACCCCAAACCGGTACAGTAGCGGTGAGGTGCTGTACTTGCTGAACTGCTCGTAGTCAGTAAGGCTCGGCAATTTACGCAAATCACGCACCAGTCCCGCCCAGTCTCGCAACAGCGCCTCCATGTCCAGCTTCACCCCGCCGCCGTGCCTCTCCAGGCCGCATGCCCTCAGCATCTGTGTGTACGTGCCAAAATGCCACCTGATCTGCTTCGGACTTACCATTGCCATCTTTCTCAACTCGTTCCGGCTGGGCACATGCCCCAGCCTCTCCATGCAGTAACGCACTGCATCCACAATCTGCTCTTTGCTCACGTCTTTCTCCTGAAAATTTTTATTGCGGATAGGTTGCTGTTTCTCCTGCGGCTTTATGGAGGGGCAGGTTCTTAAATAATTCGCGAACTCAGTTTCGATCTGGCCTTCTTTATGTCCTTCGTGTTCTTCGTGTCCTTTGTAGTTAGGGAATTTCCGATTTTTGCCGAAACTAACGAACTATAGCGCGAGTCCTCATTGCGAATCAATTACGAAAAAGAACATGCCCCTGTTAGATCACCCCATTACAGGCAGAAAGCCCGTAAGCAATACATTAACAGAGACTTAGAATCCTACTCCCTCGCAGTTCTCTCATCGGCAGTGTGCAGCCCCCTGCGTATTATCAGACTTGTAAATTATGACTGTGATTTAAGGACATGTACCGCAACTTGAGCCGGGTTGCGGGTTGTGAGCCCGCAGGCGAAATCCTGAGCGAGCGGAGCGAGCCGAAGGATCCAACGTGCGCCGAATTAGAGCTGCCACTTGAGCTTCCACCACGGCCGGTATTGACATTCGTGTGGCACAGGCACTCTTGCCTGTGCAGATTTTATCGGAGGAACTTCTATACACCTGTGTGCATAGCAGTCGCCTTCAATGCGATCCTTAAAGTCCCTTGCGGAACCCTGAACACTTCCGACGCTTTACACTGCCCCTATACCTCCGCCACGCGCCATCCCGAGGTCGAACGCTCGTCACATACAGTTCTCCCATGCATATTGCGTGAGATCGAGGGATCAGCTCCGCTGCCCTCCAGGGCAACCAGAACTTTTGCACAGACCATTGGGATTTGTCGCACGACATTCATAAGATTCGTGTGGCACAACTTTGAGTCTCTGGAAAGGTCGGTCTTGGCTTCCCGGCGGGATTTACCACACTCCCGTCCCCGCGCAGCGGGACGTCTGATAATAGCCGGCTACGTTTCCGAGGCGAACAACGCCGGGGTCCCCGGACCGCGCCGCTTTTGCGTGGGCTGGGGTGGAAGGCGCGCTGAGGAATGAGTGGCGGGTAAGAAGAAATAAACGTTCCGTTCCTCTCTGCCGAAGGCCCGCGGAGCGGAGCAAGGCTAATCTTTTGTCAAGCTGTTGCGCTGATGGAGCCTTTGTCAAAGATGATACAAATGCGTTCAGGGAATTTAGGAAATTTTGCAAATGATCAGGATTTGAAAACTGGAACTCCTCCCAAAGACCGCTCTCGCTTTTAAATGTGACTGCACCGTAAAGCGCGATTGGTATCTGAAAGTTGTCGATAAACCGCTTGTCCCGGCTGCCATCCTTGTTTGCTTTAGCCCATGTGTGTCCCACCACCTTGGAATCTCGGGGAACCCCTTCTTGCTCGTAAAACTGAACTAACGTTCCCTTCCCATTTACGTCGTGGTAGTCGATTACAGAAAATGCCTGCTTCGCAGCCCGATAGAGGATAAAACCGGGATACAAGAATATGTCCCCACCTTTAGAGTTCCGCAGCTGAGGAACTTTTTGCTCCCATTGAATCAAATCGCAGCTATCAAGGGAGAATGTAACGGACTGGCGCTCTACTTTCACGCCAGCGGTTGTGCGTTCGCGAAGCTTGTCTGTAGCCTGGTGGCTCTTAACGTCCCAGATCACCGCACACTCACACAGGGCAGCAAAATCATCCCGCATTTTGAAATAAGGTTCCGCTTGCTCCTTCTCAATTTCGACATGTGTCGCCACTGTCGTGAGCCGCAACTGCTCCTCCAATTCAGAAACTTTTGCACTCGCTGTTTCAAATTCGGTCCTTCGCTTTTCAAAAGCTTTCTTAAATACTCTTCTAAACAAGAAACCTCGGTTCCATGATTCATACCGCTCTGACGCTCGATGACGCTCTGGCCGGGCAGAATCGAGTTGACGATTAATGTCTTCCCGCTCTTCAAAGGTCATCAGCATTAATTTCTTTAGTTCCTTGAGGCTGGCGCTGGTCAGAAGCTCCGTGCTGGCACTACGCACTTGTTCAACCGGCGGAGAGCTGGCGTTCGACAAGGGTCGGGCGTAAAGGACTTCAAAACTATTTCTTGGTGATGGAGGTGGGACGGGAGTTGGGCTGCTTGGTTGATCAATACCTAAATGCTCTCGGTACGAAATACCAGTGCCCGGAATTGACACGGTCTCCGCCATACCGTGCTGCCCGATGTTAATCGTGAATGGCGCTCCTCCAATGGTTGCACTCAATCCCCTGCGGGAAAGATTTAACCTTAGACCAGGAATAACTTTGAATGACTGTCTGAAACGCCAACCCATATTAGAACCCTGCTTTTTGCTCGAATTAAGTTGCCAAACGTCATATTTACCCTTCAATCGGATCCATGTTGGGTGATTGAACGGCTTCGGGCAGCGTTGATATGCCTCCATTAGCTATAGCGGCCTTCGCTTTGAGAATCCGATTTATCGCTCGATTTACTTTCTTGCGAGCCTCATCCGCTTTTTCACCCTCAATCACGTCTCGTTTAAGGATTTCCTGGACAAGAACAGATTTAATTTGTTCGATATCAATTTTCACATCCGGTGAAATGTGACGTAACTCCCTGCGCAAAACGTCGAGCACATGGTCTGTCAGGAGGGTAGCCGCAATGTAAAAGCGGTTGAGTGCCTGCTTTTGCGCACTGAATTCTCCTAATGCAGACTTGATAAATCCTTCTTTGGCCAGGAGAAAAAGCGACTGAATGCATTCTGAATTCTTGGCATTCAGGGTCAGAATATCCAGATCTAAAACCAAATCCTGGCCAACTGGTTTTGTGAATGTGACATTGTAGATTTTCCATTGCGAAGCATTGGTCAACACAACCCAGTCAACTCCCTGATTTGCGGCATAATCGACTGCCTGCTTGGTATGGCTTTCTTTAAGTTCCATACCCGCAGCTTTAACTTCAATCAGGCATTGCACATGACCATCCAGCTTAGTTGCTAAATCACAATAGGTGCCACGGACAGAAATCTCCGATGTAATGTCACCGTATTTGTCATAACCAAATAGGTCAGAAAGCATGTCGGTGACAATAATCACGGTATCGGACTCATTCACATCGCGTTGTTTTGCGGATTGAACGATAGGTTGAAATTTTTTAAGATTCGATGCGATCCGTTCAGCGGCGCGGCTGGGAACTGTGGCCATTCAATGCTCCAAACACATATAAATTAGCCAAGGGTGGGCGGGATTATACATCGAAACACGACAATGTCACTCCCAATAACGCGAATTACCCGATTTTGAAAACTCCGCGCTGGGTGCGCCATCCTTTGCGGCCCATGAAATTACATGAACTCACGAAAATCATGGGCCGCAAAGGATGGGATAACATTTCTTTGCATGCCACTACGCAAGAAAACCTCCCGCCCTCAACTTCGCCCCGTCGGTGTCGTCCGCTCCACTCTCAAAGACCGTAAGAACGCCCCTCGCCAGGGCTCTGAGGGCGCGCCCGACGCCTGGATTGAAATTCATCCTTTTGCCGCCGAAGGCCTCCACCGCCTTCGCTCCGGCCACGAGATCATCGTGCTCACCTGGCTGCATCAGGCTCGGCGTGAAACCTTGCAGGTATATCCTCGCTCTGACCCACGGCAGCGCCTTCACGGCGTATTTGCCACGCGCTCGCCCGACCGCCCGAACCCGATAGGTCTGCATCGCGTGACCATCAGGAAAGTCGGCAAAAACCGTCTGCGGATTGGGCCCATCGAAGCCATAGACGGCACGCCTGTCATTGACATCAAGCCGGTGCTCCCCGGCCGCGAGGATTTTTAAATCATCTTAAATACAGGCGAGATACCTTAGGATTTACGGACTTTACCGCCACCAGACATGCTCAAGATAGTAGAGCGCGGCGAAAGCGAGAATCAACGCTGTTCCAGCAATGCCCAGCGGTTTAGCGCTATGCCTTGGCCGGCGCCAATCGGCTGTGGCGAAGAAGAGCAGGCCCGTTGGCAGCACTGCCATCACTGCCAGTTGGAAAATATGCGCCCCGGTGCCTTCGTCTGGCTGTGGCTGCTGAGCGTATCCAGTGAGCACCGTAAGCAAGGCAATCAGCGAAATAGCAATCAACACGCGGCCGCAAATCTGGTTGATCCTTTGGCTTCCCACGGGATACCTCCTTGCCCTGCAATTGTAAGACTTGGCCGCAATGGTGGGGAAATTCTGTGGTTCTCCAATGCCCGAGGGCGCTCTGGAAGCTTGAACTCTCGCTATCGCAGGTATAAAAGTGGCATAGAGGTCATTTTGCCGGATCCAGCACGGCAAAAGACTCCCAAAAGTCCTTCATCGCAGGCGGTTCAGCAACAGTCGCGGGATACATCACCATCACGGCGTATGCATAGTGCTTACCCCAATAAAGATTACCCAGAACAATTACTCTGGTGTTCATACTGCAGCCCAGGCGATACCAGTGTCCGATATAGCCTTGCAGGTCTGGAGCCGCAGCCGCTTCAGTTTCCATTTCACACTTGGGCAGCTGGTTAAAAACGGCATTCTTGAAAACTTTATACGTTTCATCGTTCACCGCCTGCTCGGCCTTCATGCTTGTGTAAACGACGGTGTAAATATATGAGCCGCTCTTCGCCATCAAGGTGTGTGACTGCATGTCGCTATCGTTCTTTGTTAATGCTGTCTTCAGGCTCAACAGGAAATAGAACGCTGAAATTGCCGTCAGGATTCCGGTGCCTGGTCCACCCGTTGGTTTGGCCTGCACACGTAATTGTGAGCAGCACCAGAAAAAAGGAGCACAAAAGCGCTTTGCGCATGTCCTTACCTCATCACAAATGATTTGAGGGGATGCGCAATTCTCGCATGGGTATATTGGCTAAACAATAAAGAAAGCTGGTTACTTGAGTACTGCCTGCTAAGCATGGTTCAAGGCCTGCTCCAGCCAGCCAAGCAGGTCCTGTGTGACTTCATCGCGGTTGATTTCGTTAAAAAGTTCATGTCGCGCTTCAGGATAGAAATGGTGCTGGAGCTTTTCCATCCCTGCAGCGCGGTACTCTTCGATCCAGGCTCGCAGCTGGCGTGTATTTCCACTCACCGGATCGCGCTCGCCCGCAATCACGTACACCGGCAAATTCTTTGGCACGCTTTTCCTGTGCGCCGGACTGGAAATCGCATTCGTTGCGTCCAGCATTTCCACCCAGAGCTGCACTCTCGGCACAAAGCCGCAGAGCGGATCAGAAACATATTTATCCACTTCGGCGGGATCTCGCGAGAGCCAGTCAAAAGCTGTTCTCGCCGGAGCAAATTGTTTGTTGAACGCCTCAAAGGTAAGCGACTGTATGAGGTTGCTCTTCCCTCGCGCGCCAAGGTGCAGACGCTCCGCCCGTGCAATGAGCCGCCCAAGTTTAGCCATTTGTGTCAGCTTGCCGCTCGAACCGGAAAGGACCACGCCAGCCAGCGCATCTCCGTGCTCGCCCATAAACTGCTCAGCCAGCGCGGCGCCCATGGAATGCCCCAGCATAAAAATCGGAACGCCGGGATGGGTTGCAGCAATATGCCGGTTTAGCTGCCAGAGATCATCCACGCATTTGCGCCAGCCGTGCTGCGCGGCGAAGATGCCAAGCTCATCTGGAGATTTTGCGGTGCGTCCGTGGCCGCGATGATCATTGGCATAAACCGCGTAGCCGGCCGAAGTAAGTACCTGCGCAAGGCGCGCATAGCGTGCGGCATGCTCGGCCAGTCCATGGACAATCTGGACCACCGCTCGCGGCTGGCTTGACGGAAGCCAGCAGTACACAAAGAGCTGTATGCCATCCGCTGCGGGCAGCGTGAAATGGAGATGCTGTTCCAGATGAGGTTTTCCGGGAGCGGTCATGCAGCCAACAATCGAACGCAGAGTTCTGAGATCACCAATTACACAATTTTATTCGTGTTCATTCGCGAAGATTCGTGGCTAATTTCTTACTTACGCAATGCAAGGTCCGGCTGCGCGGACTCTTTCTGTCCGCTGGGCTCGTACTCCACGATGTACCCCGCCACGGCACTCGCGGCCACAGTGTACGGGCTGGCCAGATACATCAATCCGGGCCCGCTTCTTCCAGGGAAATTGCGATTCTGCGCGCTGATCACCACCTGATCAGGCCGCGTGGAAACGCCCGGCCCGGCATTGATGCACGCGCCGCAGCTCGGCTCAATCACGATCGCGCCCGCGCGCTTGAAGATATCGAGATAACCCTTGCGCACGCAGTAGTCGCGCGTCTCTTGCGAGCCAAACTGGATATAGAACTTGCAAGAGTCCGCCACGCGCTTGCCCTGCCGAAGCGCTTCGGAGAGCACTTGAGCATACATATCCATATCGGCATTTTTGCCCGCAGTGCAGGTCCCGCCATACGCGATCTCCACCGGTACCGGCGTATTCAGGTCGCGAACGTACTTGCCGTTGCCTGGATCGCCCGGCGTCGCCACCATCGGCGTAATCTCGTCGGCGTTCACCTCGATCACGTGCGTGTACTGCGCGTCCGGATCGCTGTAGAGGCCTTCGCACAGCTTCTCCGCCTCGGCCCGCAACATCCCGCGCCGTTCCATTAGGAACTCAACGGTCTTTTGGTCCGGCGCGACAATCCCGGTAAACCCGCCGATCTCCGCTGCCATATTCGTCATTGTGGCGCGCTCGTCCACACTCAGCGCTTCAATGGCTTAACCCGAGTACTCCATAACCTTGTCCAGCGCCTTGCCGCTGCGAATGTACTCCATGCTCAGCAGAAGCAGAATGTAGTCCTTGGCAGTCACGTTGGGCTTGCGTTTTCCGCGCACGATCACCTTCACCGATTCCGGAACTTTCACCCGCACATCTTTCGTGATCCACGAATTAAAGACGTCCGTAGTGCCGATCCCGAAGGCAATGCAGCCCACAGCGCCCACGTGCGGCGTATGCGAATCCGATCCCACGTTCAACTGCCCCGGCAGCGCGTACGTCTCCGCGACAATCGAATGGCAAATGCCCTCCGATCCTTTGCGGTCCTTCAGTTCGCCATGCAGCTTAATGCCCTGCTTCACCGCAAAATCTTCCTGCTTGTACTTGAGCTGCCCGGCCAGGTCCAGCAGCCCCATCTTCTTCTTCTCTTCTGAAATTACTTCGTCCAGGAAAGTCAGATGGTCGCGGAAGAAGAGAATCGTCTCAGGATCATTGACCTTCGCATCCTTGCCTACAAAATGCTCAAAGAAAATCGCCGACATCGGCGTGACGTACTCATGGCTGAAGCGCAGATCGGTCCGCGCAAAGCCCGAGTCGCCCGGCTTCACGTAAGCAACGCCAGGCTCGTTCTCCTCATTCAGCATGTGCCGGGCAAAAATCTTCTCGGCGATCGTCATCGGCCGCTTCGCCGTGGCGATCGGGGGCAGGAATACCTTTTTTTGCATCCTCGCCACATTGAACGGGAACAGCCCGCCATACTCGATCACCTGGCGCGTAATGTCGTCTTCGCCTTCGGTAAACTTGCTCAGCGGGATCTCCTCGCCAGCACGCACCTTGTCAATCAGGCTGAAGTCAGTCGAGGTCAGTACGCCCAGGTTCTGGCAGTTCTGCTTGTAAATGCGCTCAATATTTTCAGCGATCACCAGCTTGATGCCCGCACACAACTCCGCATACGGCGACTGCTCGCGGCTCGACCCCTTGCCCCGCCGCTTTCCGCTCACCGCGGCCACAAAGCCCCCGCGCTTCACGTCGCCGCGCTTGATCGGGACCTCGCTGCCGCACTTCAGTCCCGTGTACGGCCACTCGCCCAGCTTCTCGTCAAAGAAGAAGCAGATGTGCGCCGGCGTAATCTCATCGGTCGAAATGTCGTCGCGCAGCTTGGGATTGTTCTGCGGGTTCTTCGTGTCCCAGGGCAGGTCTTCCCCGGCCAGCTGCCGGCGGATCAGCTCCGGATCTTCGGTCAGGAAAAGAATGCGCCCCTGGAACTTGCATTTATCCGGACGCTTCTGGATAGAGCGGGTAAGCAATGAAGGTTCCACAGGAAAATTTTAGCAAATTGAGCTGACTTGCGGGCGTCTGAGCCACAAGCAAAATCCGAAGTGTAGCGAGGGAACTGAATTCCAAGAATGCCATCACGCAACCTAAGACTTTCCTTGTTATCCTGTATCCAATGCCTAGCTGCCTTAAATGCGGCACTTCGCTCGCCGTCAACGAAGAAGGCGTAGCGCCCGTCCTTTGTGATCGCTGCGCTGGTATCGCGACTGGTAAGGCCCGCCGAAGCATGGCTTTGGGAACAGCGCCTGTCACTACCCTGCTGATCGCTGTCAATGTAGTCGTTTTTATGGTGCAGATGGTACCCAGTCTGGGCGTCACTGCGTGGGGCGTTAATTACGGCCCTTTTACGCTGAGCGGACAGTACTGGCGCTTGTTCACGCCGGCGTTTCTCCACGGTGGCATCTTCCACATCGCGTTAAACATGTGGTGTCTCTGGAGCCTTGGACGTCTTTCTGAAAGGCTATTTGGAAAATGGCAGACCTTTGCCATTTACATGGTTACCGGAGTGGGCGGAGCGCTGCTGAGCATCGCCTCCAATCCCAATCACGCTGAGCTTGGCGCATCAGGTGCAGTATTTGGAATCGTGGGCGCGGTCATGGCAGGTGTAAAGTTCGGTGACCTCAATATCTCAGCGGGTGAGAAGCGCGCCATCTTCTCCAGTGCAGTCAGCTTTGCTGTCTTGAATTTCATTCTGGGATTTTCGCAAATTGGGAGCGGCATTTTCGGCAGCAAAATCGACAACATGTGCCACCTTGGCGGATTTGTAACAGGTCTGCTGGTCGGACTTCCCCTCGGCGCGTTCGCACGCCGGCACCAGCTCCTGCAGTTGGCCACTGTAGTTGTTACCGGCCTGGTTCTATTCGCCGGCGGACATGAGCTGGTTCAGATTCACGGCCCTGACGCGCAGAGGCAAGTTGCCATCATGGCCTGGTCGCAAAGAGATTATGCGGAAGCTGCACATCTCCTCGAAAAATACACGGCATCGCGCCCAGATGACGAGGCAGGTTTCGTAATGTTGGGTGAAGCTTACGCAAACAATAATGAGATGGACAAGGCAATTGCCGCTCTTGAGCAGGCGCTCAAGATCAACCCTAATTCCACCCGGGCCAAAGAGGACTTGGCCGAGCTGCGCAATACCGTGCCAGAGAAGAAATAGATACTCTTGCGAAAACAGATCTGATGCCCCCGGGAGACCCCATTCAAGTTCTATCGCGCCCTTGAAAATACTCGACCACTGATGGCACTCCCTCAACCCTGCCGGCAATAATCTCGTGAAATTCGTTTAACAGCTCTTCATGCAGCAGTGCATTGCTCGCCAGCACCTCGCGGCTCTCAATATTAAACGGGCCGCCGGTGAAGTTTGTCACCTTGCCTCCGGCCTCTTGCACCAGCAGAACGCCGGCAGCGGTGTCCCAGGGATTGAGATTGAATTCCCAAAATCCGTCGTAGCGGCCGCAAGACACATAGCAGAGATCAAGCGCAGCCGAGCCGGCGCGGCGCACGCCGTGTGAGCGCAACGTGATCTGGTGATAAAAATTGATATTGGGATTCTTGTGCCGCTTGTGGCTGGGGAAACCGGTTGCCACCAGGCTCTCTTTCAGCAATCGTGTAGATGAAACGTGCACCGGAGAGCCATTCAGCCGTGAGCCGCCTCCTTTTTCCGCGGCAAACATCTCGTCGCGCGTCGGATCGTAAATCACCCCCGCGATCCGCTCTCCTTTATATTCCAGCGCCATGGAGACGCAGAATACCGGATAGCCATGAGCAAAGTTCGTCGTTCCATCCAGCGGATCAACATACCAGCGGAAGTCGCTGCCGGTCAGCCTGCGGCTTCCCTCTTCGCCGATCAAGTCGTGCTCCGGCCACTGCTTGCGGATACGCTCCACGATCATCTTTTCTGAGGCGCGGTCCGCCTGGGTTACCAGATCGACCTCACCTTTATATTCAATGGAAACTTTTCCGAAAAACGACATCAGCAGCGAACCGGCTTCACGCGCCAGTTCCTGCATTGGAGTGATGTAATCCTGATGTGGGGTTCCTGCGCCTGGCATCAGCGGACGCGACGCCCGGTGTCTTCCGCGATATACATGATCTCGTGCTTGAAGATAAAGAGATTGGGTGATCCCTCACGCGTGAGGCGGATCATGCCGAGATCATAGTACTCGATCCAGCCGCGGAAGGTTTCGCCGGAGTGCAGCTTCACCATAACCGGCGTCTGCTTCTCGCCCAGCGCCTTCAGATATGAGGACTCCATTCCCGTATCTTCAGGAGGTGGCGTCTTGGTCGTTTTTTTGGCAAAGGCTGGCGCAGAGGCACGGAAAGACATGCGCGTATTGTAACGCAAAATAGCAGCTGGCAGTTAGCAATTAGCACTCGGTCTTCTTGGTTTACTCCCGAGCAAAGCGAGGGATCCCCTATCGCCGCAAAGGAGCCGCGAGATCACACTTGTTGATGTATGCGATTCATATTTTCGACTTAAATCTGCCGTGCCTTGTGGCTTGCCTGAAAATCATCTTTAGAAATAGGGTTCCCTCTCTTCGCTCGGGAGTAAACCAAAAATCTACTTCGCCGGCGCCGTGAAATACCCTGCCCGATGCCGTACCTGGTACGGCCTCCCATCCTCATCTTTCTTTGACAGCTCAACTTGAATCCGCCGGAACGGCGAATCTGAAACCTTGCGATTGGGATAAAACGCCAGCAGGTACTGCGTGCGCAGCTCCTCACTCACTTTGCGAAAGGCCTCGTCTAGTTGCGCCAGGCTTTCCGCGTAATAATATTTGCCGCCAGTATCTTTGGAAATCTGAATCAGCGCGTGCTCGCCACCGGTGTTGCGTCCGGCATCGGCTGCCACGGGCACAACGATAATGCTGTACACAATCGCCTCCGCCTGCTGCGCCCGCCGCAGAGCATTGCTGTAGTCGGTCTTGCTGGTGGTATCGCCGCCGTCGGTAATCAGAACCAGCACCTTGCGGCCTTCGCGGTCCAGCAACGAGTCAGAGCAAAGGTAAATTGCGTCATACAATGAGGTTCCCGCGCCCGCAGTCAGATGGTCAATGCCGCGCTCAATCGTCTTCATGTCAGAGCTGTATCGCGTGAGCTGGGTTATGTCTTCGCTGACTTGAAACAGGGAAAGATGATCCACTGGGCGCAGAATCGAGTGCACAAACTTCCGGGCTGAAGCCGTTTCCAATGCGATCTCCCGGCGCGTGCTCTCGCTGGTATCGATCGCCAGTGCAATGCTCAGCGGCATGGCGCTCTCTTTTTCAAAGATCCTGATCTCCTGCGGAACTCCATCTTCCAGGAGTTGAAAATCGTCTTTAGTCAGATTGGGAACCGGCGCGCCATGCGAGTCAGTGACAGTGGTGAAGACATTGACCAGCCGCACGTTCACCCGATAGGTTGGCTCATTCTGTGATCCGGGCGGAATCTGGTCGCCCTTTTGCTTATCCTGGGCCAAGGCAGAGTCCGCGACAGGCGCACTTTTCGCCTGCAGGGGTAGAAACGCATAGATGCCTGCGAGCAAGAGGAGGCACCCAGCCAACCCGAACCACGGAGTTACCGCGCGAGTCCGTTTCATAGTTTTGTTCAGCGGGTATTCTGCAATCCTTAGATGCAAATGACAGCTAAGCGTTATTTGTCTCTGCGAATTTCTTCTGGAAAGGGCTCTCCATCCGCCCAGACAGCGCCATCTTCAAAATATTCCTTCTTCCAGATAGGTACGGTCTTCTTGAGCGTGTCAATTAACCAGCGGCAAGCCTCAAACGCCGCAGCCCGATGCGCCGATCCCACACCAATCACCACGCTGGTCTCGCCGATCTCCAACCTGCCCAGACGATGGACAAGGCAAACATCCCGCACCTCAAAACGTTCAAGTGCTGCTTGAGCAAGTTTCTCCATCTCATTCAGCGCCATGGATTCATAGGCTTCATAATCCAGATACAATGTTCTCCGCCCGCGCGTGTTGTTGCGGACAACGCCTTCAAACAGGATTGCCGCTCCATCCGAAGGGTCCTCAAGTGTTCCTTTAATATCGCGAATGTCAATTTCTTCGCGCACAATGGCGCAGTGAGCGGCGCGCAGCTCTTTTGTTCCCGATTTCCCACCACTTACCGGGGGCAACAGCCCCACTTCGTCCCCTTCCCGCAGCTCTGCTGTGCCCGGCGCGTACTCCTGATTGATGGAGCAGGCAATGGAGTTGGTAAGTCCCTGAAACGCCGGATAGCGTCCTGCATAATGGGACATCACTGCCGCAAGCCGGGCTCCCGGCTCAAGGTCCAGCAGTTCCTCCTGCCGGCCGACAATGTCTTTCAGCTGCCCAAACAGCAGCACTTTGACCCGCATATATAGGTAAGAATATCGGAAACGCAAGAAGATGGGGAACTCTCGTTCTATAGGGGAGTTAAGTTTTGTTTTTTGCGGCTTATGGCGCATAACTCCTTGCCGCTTTCAGCCGTCCAAACAGGTATAGCTCAAAAGAGCTGTACGCAGTTTACGATTCATCCGGAGCGGTTTCACGCACCGCTCCGTATTTTTGTAGGTGGATCGCAGGCGCCCTCGCCTGCGCACGATTACGCAAAGTTTCTATTTCTTCATCGCCGCTTCTACCTCTTCCGCCGTTCGCGGCAGATCATGGCTCAGCATCACGAGTTTTCCATCCTGGCCCACGGCAAACATGTCTTCAATGCGCACGCCCAGCTTTTCTTCCGGAATGTAAATTCCAGGCTCCAGCGTAAACACCATGCCTTTATCCAGCGGCAGACTGTTGTCACTTGCGTCATGCACGTTGAGCCCAACATGATGCCCCAGCCCGTGGATGAAATATTTGCCCAGCGGCTCGCCATGCAGATCTTTGCCATGCGTGTTGATGTAATCAAATGCGACCTTATACAACGAATCCGGATCACTGCGGCTGGTGGCCAGCTTTGACTTCCCTGCCTGGAACGCCTGCATCGCTGCCTGTTGCGCGCCCAGCACGATGTTATAAATCTCGCGCTGCCTGGCGGTGAACCTGCCATTGACCGGCGCCGTGCGCGTAATGTCTGTTGCATACATCGAGTACTCACCACCAACGTCCATCACCACCAGATCGCCGTCCTGCATCGTCCGGTCATCCGCGGAGTAGTGCAGCACCGTGGAATAAAATCCCGATCCAACAATTGGCGCATAAGCCGGGCGCTCACAGCCACGTTTGCCGAACTCATACTGCATCAGCGCGGAAATCTCGCGCTCGTTGACGCCCGGATGGATCGCCTTGAGCGCCGCCCTGTGCGCCACGACAGAAGCATCTGAGGCGCGGGCAATCATCTGCAGTTCGCCCGCGTCTTTCACCATCCTTAGCCGCGCGATCAGCGGCTTGGCATCGCGAAATGCAACGTAATTCGGAAAAGAATTCCCGCGTCGCAGCCATTCAATCGGCCCGATGGAAGGCGTCATCTGCCCGTTCGCGCCCAGATCGGAATAGACCGTTGCCCGCGGCTGCGGGAGCAGCTTCAGTAACTCATCGTGCATCTTATCCAGGCTTTCAACTTTGTCGAAACCAGTTTTCTGCCCCGCTTGCGGATCTTCCGGCCCCAGCTTTGGGCCGGTCCACTTCTCCTGGGTGACGTTGTGCTCGGCGAGGAACAAAATTTCAACGTAAGGATTGGCATTGATCAGCAGCGCCGCTCCCGGCTCGCCCCAGCCGGTCAGATAGTAGAAGTTGTCGTCCTGGCGAAAGCCGTACAGATTGTTCGGCCCTTCAGCCTCAGTCGGTGCAAACAGCACCAGCGCGCCACCATCCATCGCTTTGGCCAAAGCCATTCGTCGGGCATGATAGTCAGCATTCGGCTGCCGCTCCGTGGCGTTCGCCACAGCAAAGCTAATAAGCATCCATACGCCAATCAGGCACAGTTTTCGCATGAGTTCTCCTGGTAACAGCAGCGGATTCTATCATGCACCATAATCTCGATAATCGACGTTTCGACGGACAGTGCTGTAACATTCGGATACCCGCAATGAACCAGAACCCCGATTCGCGGCTACTTGAAGGGCTCAAGATTGTCAGTCTTGCCTTGAATGCGCCCGGTCCGGTGGCTGCGGCGCGACTAAAACAGCTTGGCGCTGAAGTAACAAAGATCGAGCCGCCAAGTGGGGACGCTTTAAGCCACTCCGCTCCTGAATGGTATGCCTCGCTTTGCCAGGGCCAGACCGTTCTCAGGCTGGACCTGAAGAATTCAGATCAAAAACATCAGCTCGATTCGCTGCTCGATAAAGCCGACCTGCTTCTGACCTCATTTCGCCCTTCAGCCTTGCGCCGCCTGGGACTGGATTGGGAGACGCTGCACGCGCGTCATCCACAGCTTTGCTTTGTCGGAATCATCGGGCATCCGTTTCCGCTGGAAGAACGCAGCGGTCACGATCTCACCTATCAAGCAGATTTCAATCTGCTTCGCCCCCCGCAAATGCCTGCCAGTTTGTTCGTCGATCTTGCGGGCGCAGAGCGTGCGGTCAGCACGGCGCTGGCACTGCTGAATAAATTGGCCAGAACAGGTGAATCCGGTTGTACGTGGGTGTCTTTATATGATTGTGCACGTGATCTGGCTGAGCCTCTGCGGGCCGGCCTCACGGCATCCGGTGGAGTATTAGGTGGGGGATATCCACTTTACGGGTTTTATCAGGCAAGTGACGGATGGATCGCTGTCGCCGCATTGGAGCCGCACTTTGCCCAGCGCCTGCTCTCAGAACTCAAACTCGCGCAGGCGGACCGCGCCATACTCGAACGTATCTTCCTCGAGCGCAGCGCTGTGGCGTGGGAAAGCTGGGCGGCTGAACGTGACCTCCCGCTCGTCGCTGTGCGACGAACTAAATGACCAACCGTCGCGCTGGGGAGTAGAGGCCCCGCGCTGCACGCGGCTGCTCTCACAATTGTCATAATAAGGCTGCAATTCCAACCGGAGTTCAATCACACCAATCTCCTTCTGTGCATTGATCGCCCAACACGCATCGTCACGGTCATCCCAATCAGGCTTCCAAAGTACTGGCACACAATAGTCCTTCAGCCCATTCCGCCGCAAGGGTACAAAAATACTCGCTGAAGACACCTTCAGATAAAAGAAAATGCGCCGGAAGAAATCCGGCGCACTGAAAAGTAACGTCAAAAAGCAGCTCGGCCATCTATTTACCCGTTGAGCCGCCTCCAGCAGGCACGTCCTTTGAGGTCATATCAAAGGTGAGCATGAACCCATTCGTACCTTTGAACTCATAAGCCTTCGCGCCTTCGCGATAGGCCTCAATCTCGTTCGGCATCATGATGAAGCCGTCATTGCGTGGCGTTCCCCAGTACCTCACGTTCTTGAGGACTGCTGGGTCATCCGTCATGCCCTGGAACCGCTTCAGCTTGACCTCAGCCGTTTTGCCGCCGTTCAGCGTGGCATGCGCCTGGTTCTTATCGAACGTCCAGGTGTCAATGCTGCCTTCAGCGGTTTGGAGCGATCTCCACTTCACCGGGAAAACGTGCCCAATGATCTCACCCAGGGCCTTGCGCTGGGCCGGCGAGGTGGCTTTGTCAAACGTCACAATCGCCCAGTCCATCTGTCCCTTGGAGAAATCATCGCCCAGGTCGCCGTTGATCCAGAACTTGGCGCCCGTGAGGTCGGTATCGCCATAGTGGCCCTTGTTAACTTTATAAGCATTATTGAACTTGCAGTAACTGTGGCCCTGACCTTGTCCGTGGTCATGGTGCGCCGCCGGATGGTCATTGAAATAGCACATGCAGAATTGAGGACAACTACATGCTTCGATCGCGGTTGCGTTGATGGCCCAGTCCGTGGGAGAGCTGTGCCCAACGGACATCCCGAGCACTGCAGCAATGGCTAGAAATACTACTCTGCGCATGCGACTACCCCCTTCGAGTCAGAAATTATGTGGCAAAAGCTTCTTTCGCGCAAGACAAATGAACCGGACGCTTCAGCACAAGAACCAGATCGTGCAGCTCTCTTCGCTGGCCGCACACGCCGTTTGACGTGTACGATGTTTCGTCACTCCATAGTGCGAAAGGGCCTGATCATGTTTCAAAAGAATTTGCTGGCAGGCAAAAAAATCCTGGTAACCGGCGGTGCTACCGGTCTGGGCAAGAGCATGGGCAAGCGATTTCTTGAGCTGGGCGCTTCTCTTTATATCTGCGGCCGCCGGGAAGATGTTCTGACTCAAACCGCCGACGAGCTGCGCAAAGCGACTGGCGGAGCAGTAAAAACGTTCCCTTGCGACGTCCGCGACAAAGACCGCGTGGAGGCCATGATCGAAACCTTCTGGCAGGATGGCCCGCTCGATGTTCTGGTCAACAACGCCGCCGGAAATTTCCTTAGCCGGACCAAGGACCTTTCGATTGGCGCCTTTGAAGCCGTGATCGGCATTGTTCTCATGGGTACCATTCACTGCACCATGGCTTGCGGAAAGCGCTGGCTGCAGCAGGGCCATAAAGCCACCGTCCTGAACATCACCACAACTTATGCTCAATGGGGTTCTCCGTATGTAGTGCCTTCATCTGTCGCGAAAGCCGGTGTGCTGAACCTTACCCGCAGCCTGGCTGTGGAGTGGGGCAAGCGCGGGATTCGCTTCAATGCCATCGCACCAGGTCCGGTGCCGACTGAAGGCGCATTCTCGCGGCTCATGCCGGTAAAGTCTCTGGAAGACATGGCTAAGAAGCGCAATCCACTGGGCCGCTTCGGCACTCACGATGAGCTGGCAGACCTGGCTACGTTCCTGGTGAGCGACTACTCCGGTTATGTCAATGGCGAGCAGATCGTCATGGATGGCGGCGAGCAACTTCAGGGCGCAAGCGAGTTCGTCCATTTGGGCGATTTACTGACTGAAGAGCAATGGCAGATGATGAAGCCGAAGAAGCCGCAAGGCAGCAACTGAAAGGCATAACTTATGGGCTTCTCACTTTCGTGGATTGCGGTCAAAGGACATTCCGCGCAGGAGGTACAAGCAGCTCTTGGGGTGCGTCTGACAGGCGAACGCGAGGACTTCCCTGAATCTGATCTGAGTGGGGCTCAACTCTCAACCGGACTTTATCTCATAGTATTTAACAGAAAAGAGCTAACAGCCGCCAAGCTCAGCAAGTACTCTTCATATTTCGACCTGATTTATGGCTTTGTTGAAGAGCACGTCATGTACAGTGCTGTTGCTGCCTGGCAAGGTGGCAAAGAGCTCTGGTCTGTCATTCACGATGCACAAAAAGGCATTCTTCACCTGGAGGTTAATGGCACGCCGCCGACAAATTTTGTAGCAATTAGAGACCGGCTGACTGCGGAACAAAAGAACGAGGATCCCCAAGAGCCCGAAGTTGACCATATTTTTGACATTCCTGTAGAACTTGCCAAAGAGCTAACAGGTTATAGATATGATCAGGACATTGACAGCGTTGGGCCTGGGGCGTTCGAAGTGCTCGAGCCGGTCAAGAAATCCTGGCTGGCCACTCTCTTCAGCGAGTAACTTTAACGTTGACAGGCGAATTTGAGAGGGATTGTTCTTCTTTCCATCCAGGGCGCCCAAACACGGAGCGCACTTTCAAATGCCACGTATGCGCGTTCCTCACATCATTCCAAATATCAATCCACTCGTGGAATGCGATCCGCAGCGGATTGTAGCTGTTGATGTTCTTCGTCAGTCCGTAAATTACTTTTTCCCCTTCAGGCTCGAAAGTCCCAAAGAGACGGTCCCAGATGATCAGCGCGCCTGCGTGATTACGATCCAAATACTGCTCATTCGAGCCGTGATGCACACGATGATGAGACGGCGTATTGAGCACCCACTCCAGCGGCCCCATATTCTTTACCAGTTCGGTGTGAATCCAGAATTGGTAGAGCAGGCTAATCGCCTGCATCGTGAGCACCATGATTGGCGGAAAGCCCACCAGCGGCAGCCATAACCAGAAGATGAACGACATAAAGCCGCCAGTCCAGGTCTGGCGCAGCGCCGTGCCCAGGTTGTATCGCTGCGACGAATGATGCACCACGTGCGACGCCCAGAACAGCCGGCATTCATGGCTGACGCGATGAAACCAGTAGTAGGTGAAGTCGTCAGCAAAGAACAGAATCAGCCACGCCCACCATTGATATCCGATCTTGAAGATGGCGAAGCGATGCACTGCGGTAAAGATCGCAAACACCATTGCTTTGTTCAACAGGCCCAGCAGCACGTTGCCAATCCCCATCGTAAGGCTGGCAGCAGTGTCCTTGAATTCGTAGAGTTCGCGCCGCATGATCGCATCCAGCACCGCCTCAAGCACAAGCAGGCCAATGAAGCCCGGAATGGCCAGATGGATGAGATCAGGAAGCTGCGGCATATTGAGAGCAGTTTAGCGGAATTCCACCGCGAGAAAAGATTTTTCTTCCACACTCAGCGCCATTCCGCGCCCACGCTTCCGCATCCGGCACAAAGCCAGCGCTTGCAATTACAATTCCTGTGACGCGGTTTCAACACCTTTTGCAGTCGTAACTCATATGGAGCACTTATGAAAGCAATCCAGGTACAAAAGACCGGCGGCCCTGAGGCTCTTACGCTGGCTGATTTGCCGGTTCCCAAGCCCAAACCGAATGAAGCCGTGGTGAAGATTGCGGCAATCGGAGTCAACTTCATTGACGTGTATTTCCGCGAAGGCCGCTATCCCGCGCCACTTCCCTTTGTTGACGGCCAGGAAGCCGCCGGCACGGTCACTGAAGTTGGCAGTGAGGTGAAGTCGCTTAAGCCGGGCGATCGTGTGGCTTACACCGGCGTGCTGGGCTCTTACGCGAAATACGCCGCCATCCCAGCCGATCGTCTGGTGCGCGTGCCGGACAAGATCACCGATCAGCAAGCCGCAGCGGCAATGCTGCAGGGCATGACCGCACATTACCTGGTAAAGAGCACATTTCCATTGAAAAAAGGCGACACTGCGCTGGTGCACGCCGCCGCTGGGGGCGTAGGACTGCTGCTGATGCAGTTGGGGCGCGATATCGGCGCGCGGATGATCGGCACGGTCGGCAATGAAGACAAGGCCAAACTCGCCCGCGAAGCTGGGGCCGACGAGGTGATCATCTATACGAAGCAGGATTTTGAGGCCGAAACCAAGCGCCTCACCAGCAACAAGGGCGTGGATGTTGTTTATGACGGCGTTGGCCAGAGCACTTTCGAAAAAGGGCTCAACCTGCTGCGCCCGCGCGGATACATGGTGCTCTTCGGTGGCGCCAGCGGCCCGGTGCCGCCCTTTGATCCCATCAAGCTTTCGCAAAAGGGCTCGCTCTTCCTGACTCGCCCCAGCCTGCTGCATTACATTGCCACTCGCGAAGAGCTGGAGCAGCGCTCCAATGATATCTTCAGTATGATCGCCGCCGGAAAGCTCACCATGCGCATCCAGCATGTGTACAAACTTGAAGAAGTGCAACAGGCACACCGCGATCTGGAAGCCCGCAAGACAACCGGCAAAATTCTCTTAGTGCCATAAATAAAATCGATAAATGGAGATTAAATGTCCACGTTGGGATTCATTGAATACGAAAAAGCCAGCACTGAGGTGCGCGCGGTCTATGACGACATTATGGCAACGCGCAAAACTGACAAGGTCACCAATTTCTGGAAGGCGCTGGCGCATGATCCGGTGCGCCTGAAACGCACCTGGGAAGATACCAAGCAGATCATGGGCGCCGGTGCGCTCGATCCGCTGGTAAAAGAACTTCTTTATGTCGCGATAAGCGTGAGCAATCAGTGCGATTATTGCATTGCCGCACACACTGCAGCTGCGCGCAAAAAGGGCATGACAGAAGCGATGTTCAACGAGATGCTCGCCGTCGTGGGCTTGGCCAACTCCAACAATCGGCTCGTCGCCGGGCTGCAGGTGGAGATTGACGAACAGTTCAAGGCAATCGGCTGAGTATCGCTTAGGTTCATTCATTTAAGAGGAGTTTCATGCAGAAGATCACCCCATTTCTCTGGTTCAATAATCAGGCTGAAGAAGCCGCAAATTTTTATACCTCCATTTTCAAAAATTCCCGCGTGACAGGCATCCAGCGCTACGGCAAAGGAGGTCCGGGCGTCGAAGGAACAGTAATGTCAGTGACGTTCCAGCTTGAAGGACAGGACTTTATGGCATTAAACGGCGGCCCGCTCTTCACGTTTACTGAAGCGATCTCGCTCTTTGTGAACTGTGAAAACCAGCAAGAAGTAGATGAGTTATGGAGCAAGCTCACTGCCGGAGGCCAGCCCAGCAGGTGCGGCTGGCTCAAGGATAAATACGGACTGTCATGGCAAATCATCCCGGGTGCTCTAGGTAGCATGCTGCAAGATCCCGACCTGGAGAAATCAAAGAGAGTGATGCAGGCGATGCTGAAGATGAGCAAGATACAAATTGACGATCTGAAACGAGCCTACGAACAGGCTTAACTTCCCAGCGGGAAGCCGTGGCCTTCCTCCACTTCCCGCTTGCCTCTTTCATCGCGGAGTTCTACACTCCTTCGTTTGCTATGAGCCAGCCTTTATTGCCTATTCAAACCATCGCAGAACGCCTGAAACTTCCTGAAGCGTATTTTGAGCCCATTGGCCGTTACGGCGCCAAGTTGAAGCTCGATATCCTCTCCGACCCAGCTTTTCCGGTCCGCGGCAAGCTGATTCTGGTAACTGCCACCACGCCCACAGCTTCCGGAGAAGGAAAAACTGTTACTTCAATTGGCCTCACGCAGGGACTTACTCATATCGGCAAACGTGCCATTATTACTTCTCGCGAGCCATCGCTTGGGCCGGTGTTTGGAATGAAGGGCGGCGCTGCCGGCGGCGGGAAATCTCAGATTGAGCCCAGCCAGAAAATCAATCTCCATTTCCATGGCGACTTTCACGCCATCACCTCTGCCCACAACCTGCTCGCGGCGCTGATTGACGCACACTTATTCCACGGCAATGAACTCGATCTCGATGTTGAGCGCATCACCTGGCCGCGAACGCTCGATATGAATGATCGCGCGCTACGCCGGGTGACGCTCGATATAGGCGAAAAGAAAGGCGCACTCACCCGCAACTCTGGTTTTGTGATCACTGCCGCTTCGGAGATCATGGCGATCCTGGCGCTTGCCTCAAACCTTGAGGACCTGCGGCGCCGGCTGGATGCGATTGTTGTCGGTGTCTCGCGCGCGGGAAAACCTGTGCGTGCCGCCGATCTGGGCGCCACCGGTGCGATGATGGCGCTGCTCAGCGAAGCCATCATGCCCAATTTGGCGCAGACCACAGAAGGAACTCCAGCCATGGTCCATGCCGGACCGTTCGGCAACATTGCCCATGGGACCAGCAGCATCATCTCCCACAAAATGGGCCTGCGGCTGGCTGACTACGTGGTGAATGAAGCCGGCTTTGCTGCCGACCTGGGCGCGGAAAAATATTTTGACATTGTGATGCGCTCTTCCGGAATCGCACCGGCTTGCGCTGTGCTGGTCACCACCGTGCAGAGCCTGCGCATGCAGGGTGAAGGCGATCTGGACCGCGGCGCGCCGAACCTTGTCCGGCACATTCAGAACTTAAAACGCTTCTGCGTGCCGATTGTCGTGGCAGTCAACCGCTTCCCTACCGACACAGAGGCCGATCTTCAGCGGCTGGCTGCGTATGCGGCAGAGCAGGGCGTTCCAACTGCTTTGAGCGAAGCCTACAGTAAAGGCGGGCCGGGCGCGGCTGCGCTGGCAGAGAAAGTGGTTGAGATAATCGAGAAGAACCCAAGGCCTCATGTGCAGCCGATCTATTCACTTGAGAGTTCGCTCGAAGAGAAGATTACCGCGGTGGCACAAAATATCTATGGCGCGGCAGGCGTTAACTTCAGCGATAGAGCTCTCGCCAAACTGCAGCAGTTCAAAGATTGGTGCTTTGCCAAGCTACCGGTCTGTATCGCCAAGACGCAGTACTCGTTCAGTGACAACTCCAAACTGCTCGGCGCTCCAACCGGCTGGACATTGAACGTAACCGATGCTTCCCTCTCCGCCGGCGCCGGCTTCATCGTGGTGATCGCCGGAAACATGATGCTCATGCCGGGACTGCCCAAGTCTTCACGGGCACTGACCATTGATGTAGATGAAAAAGGCGAAATTATCGGAGTGTGAAAACATTTACGCCCTGCTGCGCCCACCGAGTGCTCTTGCCGGAAGCAGGATGATAGCGCGCAGAAACTCCAGCACTCCGCCCACTGCAATGCCGACAATCCGAAACGGCAGCAGAAGCAGCCAGATAAAGGGATAAAGTACCAGCGCCAGAAGCGCCAGCGGCCAGCAGATCACAAACAGGATGCACCACAGCAGAAATTTGATCATAATTGCGCCTGCTCACAAATACGTTTCAGGCGGCAAAAAAGTTCCGCTGATTTTGGAAGTGCCGGATTAAACCGGCACTTCCCCTCTGTTTCACCACGATTTCTGCAGTGAGGATCGCAATACAAACGCTGGCTGCGAATCGGGTTCGCCAGCCGGCGGCTCCTGCAGCCGCGTTTCTGTGCTCCCCTTGTTGACGAAATCAACCAGAGACTGCCAGCCGGCATTGCTGTCAACCCGGCAAGTGTCTCCATCCACGCAGATTTCCACGTTGTAAACCGGGTGGAGTTCCCAGATGGCGGAACGCTGCGGAGGACGCCCTTTTCCATTCACACAGGGGCTGTGGCTGGCATCGAAAAAGAGCTGCCCGGTAAAACGGAACAGATGCTTCTTGTTACCGAACACACTCTGGTCTTTTTCATTCAGGATGTCAGGATTCCACAGGTCCGGGCGAAAATGCGGGCTCATCTCAGCAGTCGCGCTGTCACATTCATTCGTATCAGAGGACTTCTCCTGCAGAACAATGTGAATGTCATTGCTCTCGGCATCGCCCCGCTTGCAATTCACGCTCTCTCCCTTGCCCAGGTTGCTATAGTGCGCGTCCTGAACAAAGGCCGCCAGCCTCGCCACCGTACCTTCACCAATGTTTCCCTTGGTTGTCGGTATGCTGCGAATCAGTGAGCGGTCCTCAGGCAGACTGCTGTCGCCTCCAAACGTCACCCGTCTTTCTGCGACTTCTTCAAGCTGATGCAGGACGTCAAAATCAACGTCCACCGGGGCACCAGAAGCACAGAAGTTGTTTTTTGCATCGTTTTGGGCGGCTTGGGGAGAACTAGCCTGGCCGTTGCCATCCGGTCCGCAACTATTGTCAATGGGATGATGCTGCGCAATCGGCTGGAAAGGTAATGTGCATGCAGTGGGCATGCGACCTGTGCCGCTGACCGGCGGTGCGCCTGAGCCGCTGGGCAACTGCGTGCTGGCCAGACCAATCGCTAGAGGCAGCACAGTAGCCGCTGAGACAATGCGCTTTTTGCGGGCATGAGGCGAAGCAGATGATGTTGAACTTGTTCTTCTCATAAGCGCCTCAGGCAACAATCGTGACCACGGCCAGGTCAACGGCTCCAGGAATGTCAGGGCTGCTCAGCTGGATAGTGGCATAGCTGTGCGCTGCGCCGCCGGCGATTGCTGCCGGGGCGGTATAAAGGCCGGTAGCATCAATCGTTCCGTCACCGGCAATCTTTTCCCAGACCAGCTTCGCGTCCGGCTTGCTCACATCGGCTGTAAACTGCTGCGTCTTTCCCACAGCCACAGTCGCCTTCTCCGGCTTGATCACAATGTCCGTGCCATGGGGACGCACTCCACTGGGATCGCTGAATTGAATGCCCTTGCTCACCAGGAAGGAGCTTCCACTGATTCCCAGCAGTGACAAAACTGTACCCGGAATGTTGGGGAATGACGGTGGATTGGTGGAGATGATTACCAGGAAAAGGCTGAACGCGAACACAAATGAGAAAATCAGCCATTGAAAGCGAGACATGCTGGCGCCGCCATTTACTTCTTCCAGCAGCTCAGTAAGATCAATCGTGCCATCAATGATTTTCCAAAGCACCACTAAACCCAGCAAGCCGATCAACACACAGAGGGTGTATCCAGCAACCAGGGTAAGAGTTTGCAATGCCGGTGAACTAGACATTTTTTCGATCTCCTATCTAATTTTTGGGCCAAACCATCTGGCGTATGCTTTTCCGCCGAGATACAGCAGATTGCTTCCACCAAGAATCATGGGCCAGGTTTGAGGAACAGGCGGGAAAGTACCCGGAGTTGGATTAGTAAGGACCTGTGAAAGGTAATACAAAGCCCCGCCAAGAGTCGCAACCATCAACTGGACTCTGGCGGGACTGAACTGCACGCCATCATCAGCGCGAAATAAACCGTCCATGCTGATGCGGCCTGTGAGCAGTTGCACAGCAATAATGCCGGCCAGCCCACAAAGAAGAATAAAAATCTCCCATTTAATGAAGAGGACAAGTTGAGGCATCCTTCATCCCCCTTTCGGATGGGTCCCGTAGCGATGCTCAAATAAATGAATAGTTACGCAGTTTTTATAACGGGAAGTGTACTCCGATTCCTTTTTTATGGAAGGATTTTTTTGAACTGTTTGGAAAACACGACTAGAAAGAAGTTTCAGCGGTGGAAACGATCTTGAAAGGCAGCGTATTGAATGGCAAGTCGATGGCTTCACAGCTATAGCTGATAATGAAATTGGGGCCTGGAGCGGAGCCGCCGGGGAAGTTGAAAGTCGCCCCGGGAGCAAGCAGCAACGCGCCATTGATGAAGCCGGCAGCGTTTGAACCAACGGTTACGTGACCTGCAGAAGAATTAACCAGAACAATGCCGGTCCACTTTAAAGTCCCGTAGATCTCCAAAGCATTGGTAATAACAAGAATCCCTGAACCAGTGAGAGTGGCGCCGCTTGGAATAGTGAAAACGGTAGTTGTGTCTGTTGCCGCATCCACAACGATGGCTGCGCTTGGATTAGAAGGCGAAGCGTTGCCAAAACTGCTATTGAGGCCCAGCGTTGCGGAGGAGACGGTGAAATAATTCGGCTGCGCCTGGCTGGCCTTCACCATGTTTGTCACGGCGGCAATCTCGTCAGCCACTGTCTGCGCTGCTCCGGGCTGATAAATTGTAGCGTCAGACTGGTTGCCGGGGTGGCCAATAAAGGGAGCAAACTGCGCAGTCGCGGTGGGCGACAATCCATATAACTGCGGTGAAGACAGGTCGAGATTTGTATAGCTTACCGCGACAGTACCACCGCTGCTTTTGCTCCCATCATCATGCCCACTACCCGAAGTCGAGCCGCTTGTAGAACCGCTGGTCGAGCCACTGCTTGAGCCAGTGGTAGAACTGGTGCTTGAGCCGCCGCTGCTAGAGCCACTTGTGTTGGATCCGCTCGTGGAAGTACTGGTAAAAAATCTGGGAGTGGAAGCAGTGCCGCGTACCCACGCCAAGCCCGGCGTACATCCTCCGGATGTGCCACTAGAATTGCAGGCAGAGTTGGCTGTGTTAACGATGTTCAGCCGCAGTTGATTCAGGGCTTGTTGCAGCGCGGAGGTTCCGTTATCCGTCGCCAGCGGTGCGACTGATGAGCATCCTTTCACCGTTGCCAGCGTAACGCCATCTGAATTTATTGCCAGGCTGCCATCCAACTTGTGTACACGCCCGTCAATTGCCATGGAAGGAATGCCCGAGGAACTCGGTGCGGCTAATAGAGATGCCGTGAGCACGCCGGCAGGACGGATAGAAGGCGCAGCCACTTCAAACTGCAATACCTTCCTTGCACCATTTGGCCCGGTGGCTCCGTTGGTTGTCGCCAGTGCGGTCAGCATGTAAACCGTCTGCATGCCATTTGCGTCGCAGCTTCCGTTTGGAGAAAGCTGCTCTGCCTGTCCATCCCAACAGACTCGAGTATCCAGAGTGGAGGCGCTTCCCTGCTGATCAACGAAATATGGATCAGCGGTTCGGTTGGTCTTCATGGTGATGCGGACCCATTTGAATCCAACCTGTCCTGCCGTTGCCGTTGGCGATGCCAACTGCGACAGCACTGAAGGCAACTGCCAGCCCTGTGTGGTAGGCACGCTGGTGCACTTTATGCCTTTAGGCGTGCCAGAGTTGTAGGCATGGCAAAGCTCGTCATCAAAATATGCGCTGGTTGAATCCGTGGGATCTACAGTCTCTCCATTAACGGGGTTCAGCACATAAAGCACGCCATTTGCATTCCCGGTAACATCCTGAGGAAGTAAATCAGCAAGGCCGGGAACAACAGGAGAATTGGATGGATATTTGACGCGATCGCGCACTTCCTCCAGTCCGGAACGGGCAGCATAATAAGCGCGCAGATTGCTTCCGTAATTAGCGTCAATGCGAGTCTCTGTATTGGATGAGAGCACCAGGAACAAACCGATAGCGGAGAGGAGCAGCAAGGCAAACAGCGTAAGCAATAACGCTATGCCGCGCTCATCTTTCCGCATCATTTTGGCCATGCTCCTGGTCATTACTGGTTCAGCCTCGCAGTAGCCGATATCGAATTGCGGACCGGGTCCTTGCCGGCCGGATCGCTTACGGCAGTCAAAAGATTGAGGTTGATTTTGACAGTCTTGATTTTGGCCAGATTGCTCTTCCCCACAGCGCTGGAATTATCTGCGCCAGTGGTGAAATCCACTGGAATCCCATTCTGGTCAAAATACGCAAACAAAACCTCTCCAGATTGCCCTGCGCCAGTTCCGGGCGGAAACACATGCTGGGTCTCCATGTACGCCGCAGATAAAGGCGGATGAAGCGGGTCTGACACCTGGCTTTTCGTCAGGACGCTGCGCCGGATGCAAGGACAATTCGGATCACTCGGATCATTGGCGACGTACTGAAGGTTCACGTTGTAAACGTTCCCATCGTTATTGACGTCGCCTTCAAAAATAATTTGTGTCGGGGAAACGCTAACCAACCCTGTCGCAACCTTTGTCATGTCCTGAGGATTGGTGTACATGGAGATTCCCGGATAGCCGGACATATGGAGATCGCGCACCGTCTGGTCCACAAATTCGCGCGCTGCCTGATTCAAATCCAGCTTCATTGCCTCAGAGCTTGATTTCTTCTGCATCTGGTTGATCTGCTCGAACACAGCTCCCGAGACCACCGCAAGGATGCAAAGGGTGATCAGTACTTCCATGAGCGTAAAGCCCCTGGTTGAGGCTTTGCGATGAACAGGATTGGAGATGCTCTTCAAACTAAAAATCTCCTTTCAACTGCCGCAGGGTGAATGGCAGGGTCAGCTGCGCGGCTGGCGTATTCCCAGCCAGGGGCTTGGCACTTACAGTCACGATCTGAGTTGATGGCGTGGGCCCATTCCCGATATTCCAACGGACGTCATACGTTATGCCTCGCCCTGACGAGCACATCACGTACGTCATTGAATATCCCGGCTGGGGTGGCTGGGAAAAATCGATACTCCCGGCAAATGCGCCGCTCGAAATCGGTGGATATCCAACGGGGCCGACCGCAGTCTGAATGTTGAACACATTTCCCGCACAATCTGTCATCTGGGTCTGCGCGGCTGCTCCGGCTGCTCTGGTGGGGATGGCCACGATCTTCTCCATGGTGCTCTCCGCCAAAGTCACGGCCGTGGTATGCAGCTTGGAACGGCCGTTGTTTGCCGTCGCCACGCCGATCACAATAATTCCTCCAAGAAGCCCCACCACCAGCACCGTCATGGCGATCATCAGCTCAATCAAGCTGAAGCCCTGCAGCTTTGCTTGCTTGGTTTTGTGCCGGATTAAAAGTGCGCTGCGCATAAAAGATAGTGTCTTAAAACCAGCTTCCGTTTCCGTTTCCTGAAGGAATATAAGTCCAGGTTTTCACCCGTCCGGTTGGGCTCACCGTGACTGCCATATAAAGAATGTCTCCACCAGAGCGCGGCAACTGCAGGTACTGCACCCAGCCCGCAATTCCGGAGCAGGCGCTGTTCACGTCAGTTCTTTCGCACGGCACACCACGAGGATTCCACGCCAGCCCCGGCGCGGGCGCCATGTGCGAAGTCTCTACGCTCTGTGGATCGAACCCTAAAACGCTTTTCCCCAGCTTTTGCGGCACGCCGTTGTTATTCAAAATTACCTGGCCTGCAAGAACCGCCTGCGATTCCGTGGAGCCACACTTGCCATCACCATCCAGGTCAATGCAAGCCTGCGCTGGGGTTATGCCAGGAGAAGTTACAAGGACTTCGTAAGAAGTGTTGTTCTGCGCGGCGCGAATGCGCGCATCTTGATAAAGCGAACCAAGCTTTTGTGCTGCGCTCTTGATCCGGGCATTGTCGAGTATTCTGGACAAACTGGGGAGGGACAAGCCGGCCACTACCGCCACAATCGACACTACTACCAGCAGCTCTGCCAGCGTGACTCCAGACTGAGCGGTTTTATTTTCCCGGAAGGACTTCCCCATTCTCAACTTATTACCTTCTTCTCCAACTTCCCTAAAACCTGTTCCGGTCCGGAAGCAACAGGCGGTATCCTGGCCTTCAAATCTCAAGTTCAAAACAAGCAAATTGAGCGCGAACAAAGGGCGCTCAAAATTGGTGACTTTTGTAATGTAACTTTTGTACCGAAACATAGTACTCCAGCAGCTCTCATCGCCTGAGGCAGTTCCTTGTATCTCAATGAAAATGAAACAACTATATTTATTTTCACAGCGTGAAAAATTGTTCAAGTATTTACCCTAGTTCAGAGAAATCTGCAGCTACTCTGGTGCTGTGAACTAACGGACAGTGCCCATTGGGACACTGTCCCTGGGTGATTATGACATGCGAACAAAAAGCGCTAATTAACCTCTTCGCTCCCGGAAAGCAGCTTGCTATAATCTGCTCGCTCTTTTCTCGGAACAGCGTCTATTTACAGAGCCTATTGAGGAGTCCTTATGATTCGCCATCTTCTAACGTTATTACTCAGCGTTGCCAGTCTGGCCGGAACCATAGTCGCCCAGCAGGGCGCCTGCACAACAATTGAGCTGCCTGTGGGCGCGATCAGCGTTTCCGGCGACGTTTTCCGCGGTCTAACGGCAGGCGATTTTGTTGCACATACTCAGAAGAAGCCGGTGACCATAAAGGCTGCTGCCTATGATGATGGCCCGCGGCGGGTACTTTTCGTGGTGGATACCAGCAAAAAGCTTTCTTCCGACACTCGCAAAGCCGAAGACCAGATGATCCAGGCGATTCTTTCCAATGCTCGTCCGCAAGATAGTTTTGCCATACTCACGGCGCGCGGCCCGGGAAAGGATGTGACATTTACGAATGACCACAATGCAATTACCCAGGCGCTTCAAGATGTGAGCAAGAAAGCAGTCGAGCGCGATGTGCTGGAAACAGTAATGGCGGGAATTGAACACTTCAGCGAGCCACAGACCGGTGATGCAATCGTGGTAATGGCGGCAGAGATGGAAAATAACCATAAAGCCAATGCAAAAGCTGTTGCCAAGGCGCTGGAAGACCACCATATCCGCATGTTCGGACTCGCGCTTGGCCCTGTTGCCACCAGAAACATTACCTCCGGTGGAAGCATGACCTCCACTACCTCACAAGGGCTGGCTTGGACAACTCCGGGAATTGGCGATTTTGTTTACAACACTGGCGACGAGAACTTTTATCCGCTGACAGTAAACAGCGGCGGCCTGGTCATGGTGCCCATGAATGCCGACTCGCGGCATTCTTACAGCATGGCCGATCCGAAGGTGCAGCAATCCGTACAGCAAAAAGCCAGGGCAATTTCAAAGATGATCAATACATTCTATCGAATTCAGATTGAGCCTCCGCAGCTCTCCCATCCTGAAAACTGGACCCTGGACACAACGGAAAATCTCAAAAAACGCACGCAGCAGATGTTTCTGCTCTATCCCAATGTGCTGGGGCCATGCTAGAACCCCAGTTTCAGCGATCGCCATTAGAAATCGCACGACAAAAGTAACCAGTTCGAAAGACTCATTCCTTGTGTCTGCGGCATCGTGTGTCCAAAGTAACGCTCCACTTGCAATCCAGAGTGCAACTTCTCTAAAACTGCGGGTTAATATCCGCAGAGCAACCTACATTCCTGGAGGGCATGAAAGGAGCAACACTTTAATGATTCGACGACATATTACCCATCTGCTGGCGCTGGCGGTACTTGGACTGGGAACGGCCGCTTTTGCGCAGGAGAGCACTGGTACTCCCGATACCAAACAAGATCGTAAAGACATACGGCACGACCGCCGCGATCTGAAAAAAGATCGCAAAGACATTCGCCAGGACAAGCGCGATGTGCGCAATGACCGGGCTGATGCTCGCAATGACCGGCGCGATATAAATAAAGATCAGAAAGATCTGGCGCAGGACCGCCGTGAGCGCAACCAGGACCTGAAGAATGGCGATAAATCCGCTGCCGCGCAGGAACAGCGCGACATCAACCATGACAAGCGGGACATCGCAAAGGACAAGCGTGACCTGCGCTCTGACCGTCGTGACATCCATCATGACGAAAAGGACCTGCATCAGGACCGCAAAGATGCGCGCAAGGATAAACGCGACATCCGTCACGATCGCAGAGACCTGCACCGCGATAAAAAGGGTAAATAACAGCTGTTCTTCGGAAACCAGAAGCCCCGGAGAACTTCCGGGGCTTTGTTGTTGTGAGTTTCGGAGTTTCAGTCCTTATGGCACATGAATCGTAAGCAGCGATTTGAAGAATGCTCCGCTTGAATCCCACGCCTGCACCGTAACTGAGTGCGTTCCTGAAGCAACCGCCAAAGAAGTATTGAGCGAGCTTGCAGTTGTTGAGAATTTTGAGACATTGTCAATATAGATCTGCATTGCTGTGATAGGCCGCGTGGATTTTGCAGCAGCCACAAAGTGCACTGGAGAATTTACAGTGCTTCCTGAGGCCGGAGAACACACCGTCACGCCTGTGTTTGAAGCTGTGCACCCTGTTGTGGAAGTAGCAAAGAAATCCGCCATGTCCGCCGCGCCCGCAGCCGCTCCTGGATAGCTCGTCACTCCCAGCAAATCGAGCGTGGTTCGCAGCGCGTTCTGATGCTGATAGAGCGCTGTGGATTTGAATCCCTTCCTAACCTTGGGTCCAACCACAACCGCAGCCACATGTCCTCCGCCGTGCGCGGTATCGGAATCCACACTCTCATCGAAAACAATGATCAGCACCCCATCCTGCTGAAATGCCGGATTGTTGAAAAGAGGCCCAATATTGTTTTTGAGCCAGGTATCCGCTGTGGAGAGCTTTTGCGCGTCTGTGCAGCCAACCGGACCTACAGGGCAATCATGCGCATCATGGTTCAGGTTGGGAGCTACAAATGCATAGTTCGGGAGCTGATTATTGTTGAGATCGGCCGAAAAGTGCGAAAACGGCACTAGATTCATCTTTTGTACGCTGCTGTTCGCCACATCACTGAAATAAGAGAGCGGATTGTGATGTCGAACATAGGGATAAACATCTCCGCCCGTATAACCGACTACAGGCAGGCTCTCCGCATAACTCTTCCATGTTTTACCCGCCGTGAGCAGGTGGCGAACGATGTTGTCAACGTTCACCGTGGAATTCAGGGCATCATTGTTGGTTACTATCTGCCCTGTTGTGAGCATAAAATAATTGCCAATCGAAGGATGCGTGTTGGCGAAATACTGCGTCGCCAGGCCATATTGTGCGGCCAGACTGTTCAGATACGGCATGGACGAGCTGCCGATCACGGATGAATAGCTGTGGTTCTCTTCCAGAACAATGACCACATGATTTGATTTAGGAAGCTGAGCAAAGGCAAATATGGGAAGCAATACGAGGGAAAAAACGAGCGATTTTCTCACTTGAACTCCTGGGTTCGGTTCCTTAACTTACTCAGGCTCCGGCCAGACGAGCCTTGTCTAAAGTCTATAGGTCAGAACCGGAATACCCGGTGCAAGTTGCTCAAATTCGCGTCTTAGTTTCACTAATCCTTTCGGACTTTGTCCGGGCGGACATACAGGTTCATGGTGACCTGCTATTTTGTGGATTTTCTCTTTGTTTGCTTTCTTGCAGGCGGGAGCGGCGCAGGCTTGCCGGCAAGCTTGAGCATGCGCTGTTCCAGGTCAGCGCGCTTCAGCGCTCCGCTGAGGCGGTCCATAATGTTTCCATCAGCGTCAATAAAGACTGTTCCCGGCATTTCGTCCTGAAGGCCAAAGTCGTGCAGACTGTCCAGCGTGGCGCCCATCATCACCGTCAAGTCAGTACCCTTGTGCTTTTTGATAAAGGACTGCACGGCAGCTTTCATATCGTCATCATCAACTGAGGCGGCAATGAATACTGCTTTGCCTTTGTAGCGGTCCTGCATCTCGTTCAACAGCGGCATTTCAGCGGCGCACGGAACGCACCACGTAGCCCAGAAATTCAACACCACCGGCTTCCCGCGGTAGTCTTCCAGCTTGTGCGGAGCGCCTTTCAGATCATGCAATTCGAGGCTGGGTGCGGTTTCAGCGGTTAATGCTGTTACCGCAAGCGCAAGAAAAGCAATGGCGGAGGCTTTTGTGAAGGACGAACACATAAAGCCTATATATAGCATGGACCGCAAACTCTTCCGTGTGCCGGAATAATTTAGAATGGAAATTCGTCGAGGCATTCTCTTCTTGCATCGCATTCCGCCAAAACGTCTTTCCATTGCTGACAGCCTGACATGCTTCTAGCTTCCCTTCTATTGGCAATCGCAATTATCGGCGGAGCGATGCTCACCTTTTTGTTCCACCCAAGCGCTCCGCGCGCTGCGCGCATTGCGATGGGCGCTAGCATTGGGTTGCCGCTGCTGGCAGCGATCGGCTTTCTTTTTGCATTGTGGTTGGGATTAAACGCTGGAAGCATCATCCTGAGCGCAGCGGTCATGCTTCTGCCATGCCTGCTTTTGATAAACCCGGCATATAGAGTGCGCGTGCACTCGCAATTCTGGCCGGCCTCGCAAGCTGCCTCTCGAAAGAGCAGCGCACAAAGTAGCGGCAGCAAAACCGGCTATATCGTCTTCTATGCTGCAATCGCGATTATGCTCGGCCTGCTTTTCAGCCGAGCGGTATTCGAGCGCCCCGACGGAATTTTTACCGGCGTTGAAAACAATTTGGGTGACCTGCCGCTGCATTTTCAGATCATCAACAGCTTTGCGCAGGGCCAGAATATTCCGCCTGAAGACCCGACATACGCCGGAGTGCGCTTTGCCTATCCCTTTTTGGTGGATTTTCTGGCAGCCATGCTGGTGCGTGCCGGCGCAGGTGTGATCAGCGCAATGTGGCTGCAGAACATGGTAATGGCGCTGGCGCTGGTCGGAGCGCTGCATTACTGGACACTTCTGTTAACTCGCAATCGCGCCGCAGGAATCATTGCGCCATTGCTTGTGCTATTCAGCGGCGGACTAGGTTGGTGGCTGCTCTTCTCAGATATCAGCCAGAGTGACGGCGTCTTTTCTTTGCTCGGCAGTCTGCCTCACGAATACACGATTCTGCGAGAGCCAGACACTCTTCTGCGCTGGGGAAATTCCCTGACAACGCTGTTCGTACCGCAGCGCAGCATTCTTTGCGGAGCGCCACTGGCAATCTTCATCTTTATTCAATGGTGGAGCGCCATCTCGGAGAAAAAGGCTACAGCGGCAAAGGAAACAGCGGATGCTTTAGCAACGACACCGCAAAGGCCAATTTCCCGCTCGAAGCTCAACAAGAACATCTCGCCTTCTCCACAGCCACGACCATTCGCGCGCATGATTGCTGCAGGCATTGGCGCAGGACTGCTGCCGCTCGTCCATGCGCACACATTTTTAGTCGTAATGGGAGTTGCCGCGTGCCTGGCATTGATCTTCCATGCCATGTGGCGGCATTGGCTGTTGTTCTTTGTCATGGCGATCCCGGTCTCACTGCCGGAAATTTTTTGGCTGACGCATACCGGTGGTGTGAACACTCGGAGTTATTTCGGCTGGCAGCCCGGCTGGGACCACGGCAGCCACAATGTTCTCTGGTTCTGGTTTGTGAACGCAGGCCCATTCCTGCTGGCGTTACTGGCAGTTCTTCTCTGGCGGAATCCCAACTTCAGGATTCCCGAGAGGCTCATCAAATTCTATGCTCCGTTCGCTCTCTGCTTCATTGTTCCCAATCTGGTCAAGCTCGCGCCGTGGGTGTGGGACAACATCAAAGTTCTTTTCTGGTGGTACATCGCTTCAGCGCCGCTGGTGGCGCTACTGCTGGCGAAGTGGTGGCAGCAGAGATCACGCTGGCGGTGGCTTGCGCCCGTTGCTTTTCTCACCATGGTTCTTGCGGGAAGCCTCGACGTTCTGCGCGTGATCACAGAGACAGCTGAGCAACAGGAGTTCACTCCGCAAAGTATTGCCATTGCACACGCGATATCAGAAAACGCTGCTCCGCGAGCGGTTGTGCTGCATGCGCCTACCTTCGACTCCCCGGTTTTTCTTACCGGCAGGCGATCACTGCTGGGCTTTCCAGGCTGGATGTGGTCGCGCGGAATTGATTATTCGCAGCGCTACTGGGACATTCAGCGCATCTATTCAGGAGGGCCCGATGCCATCGCCCTCGTGCGGCAATACGAGGTGGATTACGTGCTGGCAGGACCGGCGGAGCTCTCTACTTTCGGAATGAATGAGCAATTTTTGTCACAATATAAGAAGCTGGCTGAGGCCGGGCCATACCGGCTGTATGAGATCAATAGAAATGCAGTGAGGAACGAAAAATGAAGATCGGCATTCTTACCGGTGGAGGCGATTGTCCGGGGTTGAACGCGGTGATCCGCGCGATTGTGCGCAAAGGCATTTTTCATTATGGGGACCAGTTTGTCGGTTTCATGGAGGGCTGGCGCGGCGTGATGGAAAACATGGTCATGCCGCTCGATCTAAATACTGTCGCCGGCATTCTGCCCCGCGGAGGAACGATTCTGCGCACCTCACGCACGAATCCTGCCAAAAAGGAAAATGGCCTGGAGCGCTGCATGCAAAACCTGAAAGCGAACGGCGTGGAAGCGCTGATTGCGCTTGGCGGCGATGATACGCAGTCCGTCTCGCTCAAGTTGTTTGAGCGTGGCATGAAAGTAGTTGCGGTACCGAAGACCATTGATAATGACCTTAGCGGAACCGATCTCTGCTTTGGCTTTGATACGGCCGTAAGCATCGCCACCGAGGCAATTGACCGCGTGCATACAACGGCTGAGGCCCACAATCGCGTGATCGTTGTTGAGGTCATGGGGCGCGACTCCGGCTGGATCGCGATTTATAGCGGCGTTGCCGGAGGCGCTGACGTGATTCTCATTCCGGAGCAGCCGTTCGATATTGATGAAGTTGCCGATACCATCAAGCGCCGCCATGATCGCGGACGGTATTTCAGCATTGTCGTAGTGGCGGAGGGAGCAAAGCTGGCGACAAAATCCCTGGACAACGAGCGCCGCAAAACGGATGAGTTCGGGCATGTGCGGCTGGGTGGGATCGGCAACAATCTGGCAGCGGAGATCGAGAAGCGCACCGGCTTTGAGACGCGCGCGGTGATCCTGGGCCACACCCAGCGCGGCGGTTCGCCTACGGCATTTGATCGCATGCTGGCAACGCGCTATGGAATCAGAGCCATTGATCTGGTGCATGAAGGCAAATTCGGCCGTATGGTAGCGCTCAAGGGCACTGAGATTACCTCTGTGCCGATTGAGGAAGCTATTTCACGCACGCGCTATGTGAATCAGGAATTTATTGACGTTGCGGCCAGCCTGGCGGAGAAGCACACAGAAGAGGTCCACAGTTCGTGAGTTAAGATATCCGCACGGATGAGACAGCTTCCGGCCAAGGCCCGCAGGCGCAGAGCGCAAGTACAAAGGACAGAGTTTGCTTCCTTGCAAACACGGGGCTACCCGTCGCGTGATGCGTGGTGGTGGAGTGGCTGTGCCATTCTGATTGCCGCTGCCCTGATTCGCCTGCTATTTCTCACGGAAAAGCCGCTGCATCACGATGAAGGCGTCAACGGTAACTTTCTGGCCATATTGTTTCGCACCGGGTTCTACCACTACGACCCAGCGAACTATCACGGTCCGTCACTCTATTACCTGACGCTCATTCCTGTTGCGATCAACAATGTCATCCACTGGGGACACGGGCTGAGCACCTTTGCCATCCGCTTTGTTACCGCGGCATTTGGCGTAGGCGTTGTCTGGCTGATTCTCTGCCTGCGGCGATGGCTCGGCTCGGCTGGAACGCTGGCTGCAGCCGCATTTGCCACGGTCTCACCGGGATTTGTTTTCTTCTCCCGATACTTCATCCATGAAATCCTGTTCGTGTTTTTCACCCTTGGCGTGATGGTGGCTTGGCTGTTTTACCGCGAGACAAACCAGCCGCGATATCTAATGCTAGCTTCTGCTTCAGCAGCGTTTCTCTTTGCCACCAAGGAAACCTGGCTCATTACCGTCGCAGTTTGGCTGATCGCAATTCCCTGTACCGCTGTTTATCTGCGACTGCGCGGGAGAACGAATGAACTTGCGGAGAGCGCAAACAAAGGAACCCTCAAGGGAAGCCAAAGAAAGCTCTTTGGTATTGCTGCTCTTCTGTTTAGCGCGATCGCAGTTCTGCTCTACTCGTCATTCTTCACCAATCTGCGGGGAATTCTGGACTCAATTCTGACGTTCATCTACTGGACCAGGACGGGCGAGCACGGGATCTACAATCGCGAGTGGTGGACCTATCTCCAGTGGCTATGGCAAGAGGAAGCGCCGCTATTGGTGCTGGGCGCACTCGGCGTTGCGCTGGCATTGTTCAAGGCGCGCAGCCGTTTTCTGGTGTTTTGCGCTTTCTGGGCCATGGGAATTTTTGCAGCGTACTCGCTGGTTCCTTACAAAACGCCGTGGCTTGCGCTCAGCCTGATTTTGCCTCTGGCTTTGATGGCTGGATATTTCATCAATGAGATGTATCAGCCGGGGCTGCGCTTTTTTACCTTTGTAATTGCTGGCGCTGCGATCTGTTTTTCTCTCTATCAGGCGATTGACGTCAGCTTTATTCATTATGACGATGACACATATGCTTATGTGTACGCGCATACCAATCGCGACTTCCTTGGGCTGATTGACGAGATTGACTCGATTGCAGCGGCGAATCCGGCAAAAAGGGATATTGGAATTACAGTCATGTCGCCGGAGCATTGGCCCATGCCGTGGTATCTACGCGACTATCCGCATGTCGGCTACTGGGGAAAGATAGTCCAAACGTCAGAGCCGATAGTGATCGCGCTCAAGCCGCAGGTTCCAGCGGTGCAGCAGCAGCTGGGCAATGATTACAAGCTCTACAGCACTCATGACCTGCGGCCGGGGAACACGCTGGTGATGTTTGTGAGAAAAGATGCGCTGCCGCAAAGTTCATCGCTAACGCGGTGACGTTCTGCTGAATCGCGCGTCCTATAATGGCGCTATGCTCTCATTCCTGCAGGACCTCCGTTTCGGCGCGCGCATGTTGCGCAAAAATCCCGGATTCGCTCTGGCTGCAATCTTCACCCTGGCGCTGGGCATCGGCGGCAATACAGCCATCTTCACCATTACGAGTTCGGTACTGTTGAAGTCTTTGCCATATCAGGACCCGCAAGAGCTCGTCGCAATGGACCTGCAGGGCAAAGACGGCCAGTCGCATTGCTGCAGCCTGAACCGCTATGACCTGGTGCACGATCACAGCCAGTCGTTTTCCGGCATGGTGGCTGCGGCGAATGACAACTTTAATCTGACTGGGCGTGGCGAGCCGCTGCAGGTGGCGGCAGGGCGCGTGACACCGGACTTCTTTGATGTCCTGGGCGTGAAGCCACAGATTGGGCGCTTTTTTCTGCCAGAAGAGGGCCGGACGGAAGGCAAGCCTGTCATTGTGCTGAGCGACGCTTTCTGGCGAAACCGTTTTGGCGACGACCGCAGCATTTTGGGCCAGACGGTTGCGCTGGACGGTGTGCCGCACACGATCATCGGCGTAGTGCCCGCAGGGGTACAGTTCCCGTTCCTGGGACCCACAGACGTCTGGACTCCGCGTTACTTTGAGCACTCGCTTTTTACCACGCAGCGGCTGCGCATGGGCGTGGGATATCTCTCAATGATCGGACGGCTGCGCCCTGGGGTCTCACGCGAGCGCGCTGTGGCAGAGCTGACGGTTCTACATCAGCAATTCCAAAAGGAGAATCCCAGTGCACCGGATGCCCAACCTGACATTTCGGTTGTGCTCACTGGATTGCAGGAGTCGGTAGTGGCGAACATCCGTCCCATGCTGCTGGTTCTCTCGGTTGCTGTGGGAGTGGTGCTGCTGATTGCCTGTGCCAACGTAGCCAGTCTTCTACTCTCGCGAGCGCTTTCGCGCAGAAAGGAGATTGCGGTACGCGCGGCGCTGGGCGCGCAACGCGGAGCGTTGATCCGGCAACTGCTGACGGAGAGCGTGCTGCTGGCGGTGATCGGCGGTTTGCTTGGCCTGGGCCTGAGCTGGGCGGCGACGCGATATCTCGCCACCCTGGGCAATGATTATCTGCCGCAGGGAATTCCAATCGGCATGGATACGCACGTGCTCTTCTTCATGATTGGGATCTCGGTCCTCACTGGCCTCTTCTTCGGCATTTTCCCAGCGCTGCAGCTCTCAAAAACAAACGTGAATGAGACTTTGCGCGATGAAGGCCGCGGATCCACCGGCGGACACAAGCGCATGCAGCTGCGCGGCTTGCTGGTGATTGGGCAGGTAGCGCTCTCGCTCATGCTGCTGATCGGCGCCGGCCTGCTGGTGCGCAGCTTTGCGGGGCTGCTGCGCGTGAATCCCGGCTTTGATCCGCAGAACGTTTTGACGATGAATGTCTCCATACCAACTTCAAAGTATGGAGATGCGCAAAAACAAATTTCATTCTTTGACGAGCTGTTGCGGCGAGTCTCCAGTACGCCGGGCGTGCGCCAGGCAGCGGTTTCGGCGGCGTTGCCGCTGAGTTGGAAGCGCATTACACCGGTGCTGCCGGAAGGCCAGCCAGATGTGCCGCTGCCGCAGCGCCCATTCCTGGGCATCGAGGCGATCAGCCCGCAGTGGTTCCAGACCATGCGGGTGCCGATCCAAATGGGGCGCGGATTTACTGAGGCCGATAATGCGCAGGCGCCCAAGGTAATTGTTGTGAATGAGAGCTTTGCCCACCGGTACTGGCCGCATGAAAACCCCATTGGCAAGCATGTTGTGGTTGGACGCGGGCCGGCGCCTTCAGAGGTGGTGGGCGTGGCGGGCGACGTAAAAAATCATGGTCTGGCGCAGGACGCGCAACCGCAAGTCTATCTTCCCTTCCCGCAGCTGCCTTGGGGAAACATGAACCTCATTGTCCGCACGGCGGCCGATCCGCACGCCATGATCTCAACCATCCGCGCGCAGATTGCCGCAGTTGATCCGGACCAGCCGGTAACCGCCATAGAAACAGTTGACGAATTGATGGACGGCTCACGTGCGCGACCGCGATTCTTCATGCTGGTGCTGGGTGTTTTTTCGGCAGCGGCTCTGGTGCTGGCGATGGTGGGAATTTACGGCGTGCTGGCCTACTCGGTAGCTCAGCGGCGGCAGGAAATGGGGATTCGTCTGGCGCTGGGGGCAGCAAGGAGCGATATCGTGCGCCTGGTAGTTGAGTACGGGCTGACTCTGGCGGCTGTTGGCATTGCGATTGGCTGGGCGGCGGCGATGATCCTGAGTCTTGTTTTGAAGAGCTTGCTGTCAGACGTTCTCTACAAAGTCAGCGTCCATGATTACGCCACGTTTGTGGCAGCGCCCATCGTCTTTTTGCTGATAGCGCTGCTCGCCAGTTATCTGCCGGCGAGAAGAGCAACGCAGGTAGATCCGAATGAGGCGTTGAGGAGCTAGTTCTTTGTCCTGAGCGTAGCCGCTAACGCAGTATTGGGATTATCCAAGCAGCATCACGGTGCGCGCGCAGGCGAGGGCGCCTGCGGTCCACAATCATTTCTTCTTTACACGCGCACAGGCAAGAGTGCCTGTGCCATAAATTTACATATCGAACAGTATTCAAGAGATAGGGATCCCTCGCTACGCTCGGGATGTAAAAACACCTGCCCCCAGCGTCTGTTTACGGACAGTGAGTTTCTCAATGAGATCTGTTTTGATCTTGAATCCTCTTCCAGCAGCCTGCGGAATGCTGATAAAACCATCGGAAGACACTTCGACAGCAGGCTCAATGATGTCCTCTTTCCAATAGCGTTTGGAGGCTGAGACGTCGCCCGGCAAAGTGAAATTCTTGAGCGTGGAGAGGGCGATGTTATGAGAGCGGCCAATGCCGGTTTCCAGCATGCCGCCGCACCACACGGGAATGGCATTCTTCTCCGCCACGTTATGGACGCCAATTGCCTCACTGAAGCCGCCCACGCGGCCAACTTTGATATTGATGATCCGGCAAGCGCCCAGCTCGATTGCAGCTTGTGCGTCGCGTGCGTTGTGAATGGCTTCATCGAGGCAGAGTTTGGTCGTAAGCTGCTTTTGCAGCTGCGCGTGGAAATAAAAGTCGTCATGCCAGAGCGGCTGCTCAATCATCAGCAGGTTGAAGCGGTCAAACTTTTTTAAATGCTCGATCTGCTCCAGCGTATAGGCCGAGTTGGCGTCGCAGCTCAGCAGGATGTTCGGCCAGCGGTCGCGGATTTTGCCAAAGACCTCCACGTCCCAACCGGGTTTGCACTTCACTTTGATACGGCGATAACCGGCAGCAAGCTCAGTCTCAATTTTCTCCAGCAACTGCTCATGCGAGTTCTGAATGCCGATGGAAACACCGCAGGCAATCTCCTGCTGCGAGCCGCCTAGGAGCTTCCACAGCGGCATCTGTTGCAGCTGGGCTTCCGCGTCCCAGAGCGCATTTTCAAGCGCTCCCTTGGCCATGCGATGGCCGCGAACGCGCGCCATCATGGCGGGAGCTTCTGCACCTTTTCCAATACCTTTGCCGAGAAACGCCGGCGCAAGATATTTTTCGATCGCATACCAGGCGGTATCAACAGACTCTTCGCTGTAAAACGGGTCTTCACCTGCAACGCACTCGCCCCAGCCTTCAGGTCCGTCAGTGTGCACGGTCAGAAGCAGAATGCGGCGTTCTGTGGTTCGGCCAAAGCTGGTCTCAAAAAAGTGGACCAGCGGCATGCGGATTTCACGGAGAGTGATGGCTTCAATTTTCAAGTATTAGCTCCTGGCTGCTGGCTACTAGCTGCTAGCTTTTTTCTAAAATCCCGAGCAGAGCGAGCGATCCTTATTTTCTTCCAGATATTTATTGTGATACCAAGGCAGCATCGCAGCAATAGGGTTCCCTCACCCGCGCGTTAAACTGCTAAAAGAACGAAACAGCAACGATGCGTGGGCTCGGGATTTTCAGAGAGATTCTTCCTCTTTCGATGCGTACGACCACGGCTTATCCCAGCGGCCAAGCAGAAATGCGCCGTTGCCCTGCTCGTCACGCTGATAGCCAAGCGCCGCTAATCCATCGCGGAACGCAGCCCGCAACAGCTCGCGATTGCGCTTCTGGACCTCGGCTGCCCTGGGCCGATCAGCATCGGATGCCTTCCAGGCATAAATCTGCGCTGGCACTTCGACTCTTTGCACCAACTGAATCTGCGGCGGCTGCTTGTGCTCAAGCAGATTCACCACGCGTTTTGACTTCAGCCACCATTCGGCCACAAGCCTATCTGTCGGCAGGCCGCCCTGCAGAGGAGATGATGAATATCCATAGTGATTAATGCTGTAACGCCGCGTGATAGCACCGAGTCGCGCCAGATTGAGATGCGCGTTCTTGATCTCCAGCGGATCAAAGGTCCATTCGATTAGCTCATAGCCGCGTTGGATGGCGTCTTCGCGCTGGGCCAGCTTCAGCCGTCGGCCAAGGCCGTGATTCCGCCAACTGTTGCGCACCGCCAGCATGTGGGAGTGCAAATATGAATGGCCACCACGGCTGCCGGGAATGGAGAAGACAAAGCCGACCATCTCGCCGCCATGAAACGCGCCGATGATCTGCCCGCCAATTTTCTGGCTTACGACAAAGATGCGCAGCGGCATCAGGTCAATATCACTAAAATTCCAGACCTCTTTCTGCAGCATGACGCAGGCATTCAACTCATCCAGGGTCTCGCATTTGCGGATGGTGATCTGGTCTATTGCGGGCACGGTTGTGCTCACCTTTGGGTCTCCTCCAGGGTCTTGGACTGCTGCCATAAAGCTTCCATCTCATCCAGAGTGGCTTCTTCCAGCGTGCGGCCCTGCTTGCGCAACTGCTCTTCCAGCCAGCCGAAGCGCTGGCGGAATTTTCTGTTGGTCTTGCGCAGGGCTGACTCGGGATCAACGGAGAGATATCGGGCGAGGTTGACGAGAACAAAAAACAGGTCGCCGATTTCGCCCTCAACTTTTTCTTTGAGATCTTCAGGAACCTTTAGTTTGCTGGCCGGCGCAGGCGGAAGCTCCCGCACATGCTCTTGCAGTTCCTCAGTCTCTTCTTCAAGCTTCTCAAATAAACCTTTGATCGCGGGCCAGTCAAAGCCGACATGGGCCGCCTTGGAGCTGATCTTGGATGCTTCCTGCAGCGCAGGCATTTTGGAAGAGACGCCAGCTAAAAGCGGCTGAGCCACGCCCGTCTGATCCTGACTCTGCAAAGTTTTGCGCTTTTCCTGCTGCTTCAGCTCTTCCCAGTTTTTCAGGACTTGAGCAGAATCTTTGGCCTCAACATCGCCAAATACATGAGGGTGGCGGTGAATCAGCTTGTTACTGAGGGTATCCAGGACCTCATCAATGGAGAAATGGCCCTCTTCCTTGGCCATTTCAGAGTAGAAAAGCACCTGCAGAAGCAAGTCACCCAATTCGCCGGGAAGCTCTTGCCAGTCTCTATTATCAATAGCTTCCAGAACTTCATAAGTCTCTTCTAGGGTGTAACGCTTAATTGTGTCGAAGGTCTGTTCGCGGTCCCAGGGGCAGCCGCCGGGGGCACGAAGGCGGGCCATAATCGCCACGGCACGCTCAAATTTTGCTCCAGTTTCCACCAAAACTAATGTATCATTGCGCCAATTCTCCCAAGAAATCTGCGCGGACGGAGACCATGCGCTTATCTTTACAAAAGAGCGGACAAAACGTATTACGCAGCGCATTGGATGCGCGTAAGCTTCTTCCTTTTGCCTTTGTGCTGATGCTGGCCTTTCTTGTGGCCATGGCATGGGACAGCTTCTCCCGTACGCGGGAACTCCTCAACTCCCAGGAATTCGTAGAGCGCACCAACAGCGTGCTGCACGAGATGGACGGAGTGGAAGACGGCCTGCAGGATGCCCGCGAAGCCGCGCTGCATTACGTTCTGACCCCGGAAAAAGAGGACTTGGTAGCGTTTGAAGCTGCTGTGGCGCAGACCTGGAAACGTCTGGATCGCATCTCGCAGATGACCAGGGATGATAAAGGCTATCAGGGGAGGATTGAACAGCTCAGCCGCTGGATCAATGAGGAGCTGCAGCAACTGCGGGACAACATGCGTACCACGCATACGTTGCTGATCTTCCACACGCCGGATGCCGACCGTAATCGCGACCGCGTGCGTGACGCCATCCAGAAGTTTAAAGATGATGAAGAGGCGTTGCTGAGCCAGCGCAATGAAGCTGCCCGCGCCCGTGCCCGCGACGTGGAACACAGCGTCACCTGGCGCATCGTCGGATTCAGCGTGCTGATGGCTGTCCTGTTCCTGCTGGTGCTTCGTGAATCCAAGAAGCTGCGCATTGCCGAGCAGACAGCGCTGAATGCCCAGACGCGGTTGGAAGGATCACTGCTGCAATTGCAGACTGAGACTGAGAGCGGCAAGCTCCTGAACGATCTGCAAGCCAACCTGCAAATCTGCGTGAATCCGCCTGAAGCATATGAAGTGCTGGGAAGCTACTCACAAAAGTTTATCCCCGGCAGCGCCGGCGCGGTGTTTGCAATTGACAGCTCGCGCAACTTGATGGGAGTAATGGCGAGCTGGGGCGATTCACTGAGCCCCACGCAACACATTTTGTCGCCCGAGGACTGCTGCGCGATGCGTGGCAGCAGGCTCCATCTTCGCACCGAGACTACGCACGGTCTCTCTTGCCGCCACTTCAGCGGAAGCATTCCTGATGCGTATCTCTGCCTGCCGCTGGCAGCACTGGGTGAAACGCTGGGCATTCTGCACATCAGCGTCTCAAATGCAGCGGCTATTTCGCCGACGCGCCTGCAACTGATCCAGCAGTGCGGTGAATACGCGGCGCTGCGGCTGGCAAACCTGCGGCTGCGTGAAAAACTTCACGACCAATCCATTCGCGATCCGCTCACCGGGCTTTACAACCGGCGCTTCCTGGAAGCCACGCTTGAGCAGGAACTGCATCGGTCTGGCCGCCATCACACCGGATTGGGTGTGATTATGGCGGACATTGATAAATTCAAAGCTTTCAATGACACCTTTGGCCATACGGCCGGCGATATCGTGCTGAAGGAAGTTGGCGCACTCTTCCGCCGCTCTGTGCGCACAGAAGACATTGTTTGCCGGTATGGTGGCGAAGAATTTTTGATTGTGCTGCCAGACACCTCTCTGGAGAACGTACGCGAGCGCGCAGAGAGCATGCGCGACGCGATTGCCAAGCTGGACCTGCAGCACGCAGGCCACGCGCTGGGAAAAATTACCGCATCCTTCGGCATCTCTTTCTCGCAAGACGGAGTGCTCACTCCGGAAATCCTGCTGCGGTATGCCGACGAAGCGCTGTATGAATCAAAACGCCGCGGCTGCAATTGCGTGAGCTTAAGCGACTCCGTCGCAAATCTGCTGGCGGAAAAGAATAAAGATGCAACGCCTGCGCCGCTGACGTTTAAGATCGCGCAAAATTAATCTGCAAGAATTCTGAGCAGAACACTCATATTCGAAGCGTATCTCCTCGCCTTGCATTCTCTGCTGCATTTTGCAGCAACTCCCGCCTGAAAATTGTGTAGTAAACTTGAAGTTTATATCTGGCCGATTGCATCTACTAGGAGAGAGCACACGTAAATTTTTATTGCCTTATGAGCGCAAAATCTCCAACCAAAAATTCGCCTTATTTCGTGACTTTTGCACTGCATTCGCACCTGCCGTATGTAGTCAACCACGGCACGTGGCCGCACGGCATGGAGTGGCTGCATGAAGCGGCGGCGGAAACGTATCTGCCCTTGCTGCGGGTCTTCGGCGAACTGGAGCAGCAGGGCCTTGCGCTCAAGGCCAATGTAAATCTCTCTCCGATTTTGCTGGAGCAACTTTCTCATCCTGTTTTCAAGGACGAGTTTCCCAAATATCTGCTGCGCAAAATCCAGGCAGCGCATAAGGATGCCGAGGACTTTGGCCTCCAGGGCGAGCGCCACATGGTTGAAGTGGCGCGATTCTGGCAGCATTTTTATGAGCAGGCGCTGCGCCAGTTTGACGATCTCGGCAGCAACATTATTCGCGGCTTCCAGCATTTTTACGACAGCGGCGCGATCGAAATCATTACCTGCGGCGCAACGCACGGCTACTTTCCGCTGCTCGGCACGGATGCTTCCATCCGGGCGCAGGTAAAGACCGGCGTTGAGACGCACCAGCGGTTCTTTGGACGCAAGCCTCGCGGCATCTGGCTGCCGGAGTGCGGATACCGGCCTGCGGGCGCCTGGCAATTCCCTGTTTCGCTCAACGGCTTCGGATCCGTGCAGGCAAGGCTCACAAATCGCAACGGCGTGGAGCAGATCCTGGCCGAACATGGACTGGAATTTTTCTACGTTGATACGCACCTGGTGGACACCTCTACCAGATTTACTCCGTATGAATGGCTGGCAGGGAACGTGCCTCTTGCCGTGGAGGAAGCGCCGGAACATCCGGAGAAAAATTTCTACCGCCCTTATTACGCTGCCAGTCCCGATCCTCGCGCGCATGTGGCGTTCTTCACGCGCGATCCACGCACGGGAATTCAGGTTTGGAGCGGTGATCACGGCTATCCGGGCGATGCCAATTACCTGGAATTTCACAAGAAGCGCTGGCCGGGAGGCAACAGGTACTGGCGGATTACCGGCAACAAGATTGATCTGGGACTGAAGCAGCCATATTATCCGCAAGTGGCGCTGGCGCGGACACGCGAACACGCGCAGCACTTTGCTCACATCACCCAGGATGCGCTGGAAAAATACGGCCCCAACGGCGCAGGAGCACCGATTCTTACTGCTCCGTTTGATTCTGAGCTTTTTGGACATTGGTGGTTTGAAGGTCCGGAGTGGCTAAAGAATGTGGCGATGGAATACGGGCGGCGGGACAGCAAAATCAAACTGATCACCTGCGCTGAATACCTTGACCGCTACCGCCCCACTGGATTTGTGACTCTGCCGGAAGGCTCGTGGGGAGCGGAGAGCAACAACAGCGTCTGGCTCAACGAAAATACGGCGTGGACATGGAAGCATATTTATCCTGCGGAGCTTTCCGTACAGCAAATGGCCAACAGCGGCCTCTGGCGCGGACACGAAGTGGCAACGCGCCTGGCCAAGCAGATCTGCCGCGAACTGCTGCTGCTTGAGTCTTCTGACTGGCAGTTCCTGATCACCACCAAGCACGCTCGCGATTACGCGGAAAAGCGCTTCAACACGCATCTGGAACAGCTCCGCACGCTGCTGGATGGCTGGAGGCGCTTTGAAGCTACTCACCAGGTTCCCCCGGAGAAGATCGAGGAGCTTGAGGCCATTGAAGTTCGCGACTCCGTCTTCCCCACTGTGGAGCCTGAGCGCTGGGCAACGGTGAAGCATTAGAATTTCTCTTCTACGCTCACGACCCAACTTCGCGCTCCATAACTTCCTGTGAGACGCAGCAGGCTAATGTCTTCATTCCTGTGCATTCCTAGCTTCGTTTAATAGCAACTTCCATTGATCCAGCAAGTTACAGTCAGTCCTTAAGTAATATTGTTCAGTAGGCTTCTACAGGCATCTAATAATGTGAAGGTGAGTAGCTCGTTTCAGGCCCGCGACCAGCGCTTTGACGTTCTGGTTATTGGCGGCGGCATCAACGGAGTCGCCATTGCGCGCGAGTGTGCGCAATGGGGACGGCGCGTTCTGCTGGTGGAGCAAAATGATTTTTCCTCCGGCACTACCAGCCGCTCCACGCGGATCATCCATGGCGGACTGCGCTACCTTGAGCACGGCGAAATCAGCCTGGTGCGCGAATCACTGCGCGAGCGCGAACGCCTGCTGAGCCAGTCACCACACCTTGTCCGGCCGCTGCAGTTTCTGCTGGCCATGCCGAAGAAATCGCACTCTCTGCTGCGCAGCTCGCTTGCGATCAGGACTGGCCTGTGGCTCTACCATCGCTGGGCCGGCGGAAAGCACATTGCCTGCGGCGATTTCAGCGCCTTTGAGCGCCAACTCGACAACGGCGGCTCCTGGTCAATCTATAGCTACGAAGACGCGCAGTGCGAATTTCCTGAGCGTCTTGTCGCCGAATGGCTTGCAGAGAGCGCTGACGCAGGCGCCCTGGCCTGCAATCACACGCAGGTACTGGAGATCACTCGCAACAACGGCGTAGTCACAGGCGCGCTGCTGCGTGACCGCATCTCCGCGCAGGAATACTCGGTACAGGCTACTCACATCATCAACGCGACTGGACCGTGGGCTGATGCTGTCCTCGGCACCTCTGGCATCTCTGTTCCGCAGATGGTTGGCGGCGTGCGCGGCTCGCATCTTGTTCTGCCGGCTTTTTCCGGCGCTCCCACGCAGGCAGTTTATGCTGAAGCGCTTGACGGCCGCCCAATTTTCGTCATCCCCTGGAACAAACAGCTTCTGGTCGGCACCACTGAGGTAGCCGACTCGAACGCGGACAATCCGCAGCCCAGCGCGCATGAGACTGACTATCTGTTCCAAAATTTCGCGCGGCTATTTCCGCATTCCGGACTCACGCGCGCCGATGTACGTTACGAGTTCGCCGGCATCCGGCCGCTGCCCTACGCTCCGGGACGCGCTGCTTCGTCCATCACGCGCCGGCACGTTCTTTTCGATCACACATATGACGGCGCTGCCGGGCTCATCTCGGTTATTGGCGGCAAACTCACCACCGCCACCAGCCTGGCGCGCGAAGTTGGCCGCAAAATCGGCATTGATATTCCCGAGCCAGTCAACGTCTTTGCATCGCCGGCTGCTGGACAAGAGCTGGAATCAACCGTGCGCCAGTGGGCGCACCTGGTTGCATGCAAAGCCAAGATCCGCACCAACTGCGCTGAGGCCATCGGCGAATGGCATGGCCGGCACGCCATGGCAATTGCCCGAGCCGCATCATTTGACGAACGCCTGCGCGAGCCGCTCTGCGCGCATAGCTGCCACCTGGTGGCTGAGGCGGTTGAGGCCATTGCGCATGAATCTGCCGTCACGCTGGGCGATATCCTTCTCCGCCGCGTTCCTGTTGCGCTGGGCGCATGCTGGACAGAAGCCTGCAGCCGTGAAGCTGCACAGAAGATCGGCCGCGCATTGAGCTGGGATCAGTCCCGCGTTCACGCGGAACTTGAGAGCTTTGAAGAAGAGCGCGCGAGCTTTTTACATCCCAGGCACGGGCAAGATGCGAGATGCGAAGCCGGGATGCGGCGGGCATGAGCCGGTGAGCGGGAGAAAACCTTACCGCAGATCAACGCGGATGAACGCGGATTAAAAAGCAATCAAAAAGATTTGTGGACAGCCCGGATACTTCCAGCCCCAACAAGTAAAACGTGTGCGATGGGGGAACCCAGGCAAGCAGGATTCCGACTTTGTAAATCGCAGCGAAAGCAAAAAACTTACCGCAGATCAACGCGGATTCAACGGATCAAGAAGATTTAAGGAAAGTACCCTGACACTTGCACCCCGACACGCGAGTGTGGGTAATGTGATCCCGGATACTTTGTGCGCGGGAGTTCAGTGCGCGACCTTTTTCTCGATGCGCCGGTCCGGAACCAGCCACATGATTGCGACGCTGACATAGCAGGCGTTGGCAATCGCCGGGTGCACGAAGGCTAGCAGGATCCCCATCGCGTAAATTGCGATTGAAAGTTTGCCCTTCGTGTCGCTGCCGATGGATGTCGCCAGGGTGGAATCGTGTCCATGAAGCCGGATGAGGGCCTTGGTGAGAATATAATAGGCGACGCCCGCCAGAAGCAGGACGATCCCGTACACTGCGACGGGCCAGGAGTTGCGGTAGTTGTCGCCCATCCAGGCGGTTGTGAATGGAATGAGTGACAGCCAGAACAGCAGATGCAGGTTGGCCCACAGAGTCGCGCCGTTCACGCGCTGTGTTGCGTGCAGCAGGTGATGATGGTTGTTCCAGTAGATACCGATGTAGATGAAGCTCAGGACGTAACTGAGCAGCACGGGAAGCAAAGGCTTTAAAGCAGCCAGATCGGTCCCGTGTGGCAACTTCAATTCCAACACCATGATCGTGATGACCACGGCGAGTACGCCGTCGCTGAAAGCTTCCATGCGGTTTTTGGACATGCTGGTTCTCTCCGGCGGACGAGAGGATATGGAGTGTAGGTTAGAAGAAAAGCGCGGAGGATGCACGTGTTTGCCACTTAAAGATTTGAAGATCAGTTCAGAGGACTTTTTCAGTCAGCCGCTCTGAGTCGAGAGTAAGTCCAGAGGGGAAGGGTAACAGCCGTGTTATAAAGGATAATAAGTCGGGAATATTGAAGCTTTTTTGCAGCAAATTGATCGGTTCGGTTTTAAAAATAAGTGGCTGTTTTTATCCCAGTGCTGCAGAACGCATCTTAACTGGTCGAGGACTGGATGACTGCTCCCCCAAAAAGCTCATCGCACAAACCCACCAAAGCGCAAACCGGAATCGCAGGGCTGGATAACATCCTGTTTGGCGGCTTTCCACAGTGCCACCTCTACCTGGTAGAAGGAGATCCGGGCACCGGCAAGACCACGCTAGCTTTGCAATTCCTGCTGGAAGGATTGAAGCGCGGCGAAAAAGGTCTTTACGTGACGCTTTCTGAATCGAAGGCTGAATTGCATGGCGTGGCGGAATCCCATGGATGGTCCCTAGAGCAGATCCCGATCTTTGAGATGACTCCCCAGGAAGAGGACATCCAACCAGACGCGCAGTACACGGTTTTTCACCCATCTGAAATCGAGCTGGCGGACACTACCAGCTCCGTGCTCAAACAGGTGGATGAAGTGCAGCCGGCGCGCGTGGTTTTTGATTCTCTTTCCGAGCTACGCATGCTGGCGCGGGATCCGCTGCGGTACCGTCGCCAGATTCTGGGCTTGAAGCGCTATTTTGCCGGACGGAACTGCACCGTGCTTCTGCTGGATGATCGCACCGCAGAGGGCAATGATCTTCAACTCCAAAGCATTGCTCATGGCGTGATTGTGATGCAAAGTCTGGAAAAAGACTTTGGCATCAAGCGACGCCGTCTTGAAGTGAGGAAGATGCGAGGTTCGCGCTTCCGCGAAGGCTACCATGATTACACTATTGAGACAGGCGGCGTTGTGGTTTTTCCCCGGCTGATTGCGGCAGAGCACCAGCCGAAGACGACTCCCAAGGCTGTGCTCAGCGGTCTTGATGAGCTGGATAAGTTGCTGGGTGGCGGGCTGGATACTGGGACCAGCACCATACTGATGGGCCCGGCAGGCTGCGGCAAGTCCACCATTTCCGCCCTGTACGCCGCATCGGCGGCCCAGCGCGGAGAAGCAGCAGCAATCTTTACCTTTGACGAGACACTGGTCACGTTATTGCAGCGAACAGACGGCCTGAACATACCGCTTCGCAAGCACGTGGAATCGGGAAAAATTCTCATCCGGCAGGTTGACCCGGCGGAGATTTCTCCGGGAGAATTCGTATATGCAGTGCGCGGACTGGTAGAATCCGGCACCAAGGTTGTGGTGATCGACAGCCTGAACGGCTTCATGAACGCGATGCCCGGAGAAGCGTTTCTCACCATGCAGATGCACGAGCTGCTCTCATACCTGAACCAGCAGGGGGTGGCGACGATTATCACTCTCGCCCAGCACGGGCTGATCGGCAGTGCCATGAATTCTCCAGTGGACATCAGCTATCTCGCAGATTCCGTTCTACTCTTCCGGTACTTCGAAGCGGGAGGGGCCGTGAAGCAGGCTTTATCTGTCGTCAAAAAACGGACAGGGCGGCATGAACGCACCATCCGGGAGCTATCCTTCAAAGACGGCAAGATTCAGGTAGGCGCTCCTCTTCAACACTTTGAAGGCGTGCTAACCGGCGTACCACGATTTCTGGGAGAAAAGGGAGAGCTGCTTTCGCGTGCAGACACCAGCAAGAAGTAGCTTAGACAACCCGGAGCTGCACGTGCTGGTGATTGCGACCACCGGCCGCGACGGCATATTGGTTTGCGAGGTCCTGAAACGGGTTGGCTTTGCTTGCTTGAAATGCAACTCATGGCAACAGCTTTTTGACCAAATTGATCTTGGGGCCGGCGCTGTGATCGCAACTGAGGAGTCGCTCACAAGGGAGGCGCTGCAGAAATTGTCGCAAATCATCCAGCATCAACCTCCCTGGTCAGACTTCCCTTTACTGCTGCTTACCAGCGCAGGCGCCGTAAGCGCCTCAACGCAGCGCTGGCGAGACCTGCGGGAGCCGCTGGGAAACGTGCACCTGATGGAGCGCCCTCTCCGCCCTGAGACCTTGATAAGCGCGGTACAAAGCGCTCTGCGGGCACGCCGGCGCCAGTACCAGATCCGCGATCATCTGCAGCAGCAGCAGATCGCGGAAAAAGCGCTGCGGGATTCGGAAAAGCTCGCGGTAGCGGGTCGCATGGCGGCGAGCATCGCGCATGAAATCAATAATCCGCTGGCGGCAATCACCAACCTGCTTTACCTGAGTTCCACGGCGAGCGATCCGGCAGCCGTAAAACGTTATCTAGCCATGGCCCAGCAGGAGATGGCGCGGGTGACTGCGATCACATCGCATACGCTTCAGTTTTATCGCCACTCGGCCAAACCGGCTCCGGTGAAGATCACTGACGTGCTGGATTCGGTCCTGATCCTTTTTCAGTCCAGGTTGAACTACGCCACGATCGAGGTAAAAAAAGACTACAAGAAGGTCCAGCCTGTGCTCGGACTGTCAGGAGAGCTGCGCCAGCTGGCGGCTAACTTGGTGAGCAACGCGCTGGATGCCATGCGTTCCGGCGGAACGCTCACGGTGCGAGCACACAATGCCACGGAATTTGTGACGGGACGCAAGGGTGTCCGAGTGGTTATTGCCGACACCGGGGTCGGTATTGGTCCTGAAATGAAGTCTCGCATTTTTGACGCCTTCTTCACCACCAAAGGCCAGACCGGCACCGGACTTGGGCTCTGGATCAGTGCCGATATCATTCAAAAACACAGTGGCACCGTGCGAGTAAAGAGCTGTGTGACTCCGGGAAAGTCTGGAACAGTCTTTTCCATATTCCTGCCGGTAGAACCTACTCAAGAGAAATTTGGCCAGCCAAGACTAGAGGAAGCAACGGCGTAAGCGGTTACTTTGGCTTTCCGATGATCCGATGTCCCGGATCACCGTGGGTGCCCTCCCCCTCCCGGTTCATCCCACTTCATCCCAAATCATCCCAGATTGGCGTAGAGTTGAGTGACTCCGACCGAGTTGATGATCGGCAGCAGGTTACACCCACCCCACCCCCCTAAGGCACTTTTGTTGAAAACACAACCCAAAGTGCCATTCGACCGAACGGTCACCGAACGGTCGAAGCTTCCGTATGCCGCTTTTTCGGGTTACTTTGAGCTAGAAGCCAAGAGCTAGTAGCCAGCAGCTTGTGTTATCAAAGAACATCAGAACTTCCGCCCCTGAGGGTTGGCGAAAGAATAGCGCAACTCACATTCTACTGCAATGAGGAATTAGTACATCTTGACAAGAGCGCTCCGCAGAGGTGTTCGTTTCCGAACACTCCTTAAGCTTGGTTTTGAGATCTTGGTTGCATAGCAAATAAAATGCGAATATATTACATGTCGAAGGTACGAAAGCTGGTTTCCAGAGCATTGAAAGGCGGTATGCCTTTATTAAGTATTGAATGCGGTGCTTTCAAACTGTACGATTGTGATCCCCTTGTGAACGGTCACGGTGATTGTGCAGAACTCGCTAGAGAAACTACTCGAAACGCAGCGCAGTGATTACGATACAAATTTCTCCCATCTTGAACACCAATTGGAATTCGAGTTCGTCTACATTTTGTTAGGCCGGATGCTAGTGGCGAGCCAAGGTTCAGAGAACTCGCACGCATGTTAGCGCGATACATTACGCATTTTTGTTTCACAGCCGAGCGCCGAAAGGACCTTTCCGAACGTGATCGCAACGAGATGTATATGCAAGCTCGTGACCTTTTTAGAATGTTCGATACATCTGGGCAAGTGGGAGAGCTACTTGTCTATTTCTTGCTTGAGACAGTTTTGCATGCGCCGCAAGTATTGAAAAAAATGCCCATGACGACCAACCCCAATGACGAACGCAAAGGGAGTGATGGCATGCATCTTCGTTGGGAGGAATCCGCCGGAGTCCTCGAAGTCATTTTTGCAGAATCAAAGATCTACAAATCCTTCTCAGGAGCACTACAAAAGGCATTTGAGAGCATGCAGGAATTCCATGACTCCCGCACGAAACAGCATGAGGTAAACGCATTCACTTCAGGATTCTCAAATCTCGACAGCGAATTGCAGGAAAAAGTAGTGTCTTATATAGAGGGCGAAAATGTTTCCAATTGTAGGTTGGCGCACGCCTGCCTGATCGGATTCAACTGGAACGAGTACGAGTGCCTTGGCGATGAAAGGCGTAAGACATTCGTACAAGAATTTGAAGCTCGATATCGGACTTGGGCAGAGAGTATTAGACCCTCCCTGAATGGTAAGCTCAAGGCTTTCAAGCACAAACACTTAAGATTTGAGTTTTTCATGTTGCCCTTTAAGGACGTCGAGGCATTTCGTAACTGGTTCCTCGAAGATTTGGGGGCCAGATGACGCCTCTCCCAACAACTGCGCGGTTCAATCAGGTATATCGATCCCTATTAGTCGCCCATGTCCAGCAGCAACTTGCTAATTTCTTCCCGGCTCGCGGAGTGCCGAAGCAGGAGGACTTAGCATATGCGTTAACCGTGGCGACGCGACTTGCCCTTTCCGGCAACGGCGATACCTTGGAAAATGCACATGCCGGTCGCCAAGCCTATGAAGTAGCTATAAGGGCACTAACTTTTGCTAACGGCTCGACCCCAACCGTCCGTGCCATTGGCGATTTAGTCCTCAGTAGAATTGGGAATTTTCCCGCCCTACAGCTCCTAGAAAAACAATTCGGAACGAATGTTGCTACACAAGATCCATTCATTGGCTTAGAGATGTTGGTGCGTCATCATGAGAATCGGCTTCGGGGTACCGGCGCTGAAGCGGTCCTCACCGACTTCCAGGTACGCCTAGTCCGAGCGCTCGAAACGAACAGATCGGTAAGCGTTTCAGCCCCTACGTCGGCTGGCAAGTCATTTACACTTGAGATCGAACTCCTAAGAAGACTCAAGGACGATGCCTCCTATATAGCAGTTTTTATCGTTCCTACACGTGCGCTCATTCGCCAAGTAACGTTCGATTTAGTGCAACTCCTGCGAGAGCACGACCTGAGATCAGTTCCCATTCTTTCAGCTCCGACAGTGCCAGAAAACTTCAAGGAAATTAGCAAATTGATTTATGTGCTGACACAAGAACGGTTTGCGACGCTCTTGACTGCAGGAGAGCAGCAGCCAGAAATCAATGCAATCATTGTTGACGAGGCGCACGAGATTGGCGAAGAACGCGGACAGACATTGGAAAGAGCGATTGCGATTAGTTTGGGTCGTTTCCCGCGCGCAAGGCTGTTCTTTTCAAGCCCATTACGATCGAACCCTGAAATGCTTCTTCGTTTGTTTGGGCGTGAAACTGAAGGGGTATCTTTTGTTGAACATCTCAGTCCAGTAACTCAGAACATCATTAATGTTCGCGACGTTCCACGCAGCACTGATACTGCGAGATTGGAACTGGTAGTGGACAACGAGGTAGTCTCGCTCGGCAATATAAAACTTCCATTTAAGTTCCGGGGTCAGTACATCGGCAAGTTTGCGTTTCACTTTACGAAGGCACAGGACAGTTCAATCGTTTATTGCAACGAGCCCGCTGCAGCTGATAAGGTCGCGCTGGAAATTGCGGGTGAGATAACGAACGAGGACCCCGACACAGAGCTCGCTGAACTGGCCGGCTTCCTGCGGCAAGAAGTGCATCACTTGTATCGGCTTGCACCGCTTGTACGCAAGGGAGTGGCATTTCACTACGGCAATATCCCACAAATAATTCGCGGGCGCCTCGAGGAATTGCTTCGAGAAAAGAAGCTGCGTTTCGTCTGCTGCACCAGCACTCTGTTGCAAGGTATGAACCTTCCGGCCAAGAATATCTTTGTCGAAGATCCCAAGAAAGGCCGAGGTAAACCGATGAAGAAAGGGGATTTCTGGAACTTAGTTGGTCGAGCGGGCCGGCTTTCTCGGGAATTTCAGGGCAACGTCTTCTGCATTTATCGAAAACCGTGGGAACCAGACGTAACCACGGAGAGACTCGCGGAAATTGAGTCGGCATTTGAAGTAGCTGTTAAGGAACGCACTGCCGAACTTTTGCAACATGTCAAAGAGCCGCCAGACTCTCCGGAACCCAAAGCGGTGGCTTGGGCAGAACAGACATATGCACGAATCTATGCGGAGTTTGTTTCATCTGGCAAACAGATTGCACGGCTGTCAGACAGCACGACAGACATCGCAAAAAAAGAGCAATTCGAGCAAATCGACGCGCTTTCGGCACAATTCAAGAGAACATTGCCGAACAATCTCTATATTAATAATTTTTACATGCACCCGGCACGCCTGGAAAGATTAGCAGATTTTTTTCGTGGTCAGCCTAACTTGTTGCAGTGGATCCCGGGGAGTCCATATGAGCGGTACTCCTTTAATCGATTCACAACTATTTTTGAAAAGATTGAAGAACTAATCATACGATCCGGAACTAACAGGTACAAATATCTTGCTCCGTTAGCGGTCAAATGGATGCAAGGACAATCCCTACGAGATCTAATAAAAGAAAAGCTCGACTATGAGCGAACGCCGGAGAGTGATGTTGAGGCGATCAATGACTTGATCCGTCACCTTTTTGAGGATGTGGAAAAGGAGCTGCGGTACACATATGTAAAATATATGCGCCTGTACAATGATGTTCTCCGAGCCGTTTTGATCGAGAAGGGTTTTACGGCAGAATCTGAAAAACTGTTGCCGATCCACCTTTTCCTCGAGTACGGAGCTGCCACACAGACGCTAATCAACTTGATGGCAACAGGGCTGTCACGTACTAGCGCGTTGTTGTTTGCCTCCGCTCTTCGCCTTCGTAACGATTTGAGCTTGTCAGAATGCCAAGGGTATCTTGAGCGAGTCAACATTGATCGCGCAGAACTCCCAGCCTTGTGCAAGGTTGAAATTAAGCGGCTACACCGAACGAATACTTAAGAAGAGGAATGGTTTGTTGCAGGCGGTGAATTTCCAGACTGGTGCGGGATAACGATCGTTATCCGCATCTGCCGCACCCTTCCCAGCCTTTCGAGCCGTACTTGGCATCAAGCCAGCTTTTAGCTTCACGGAAAGTTTCGAAGAATAGTTTGTCGTATGCTCTCGTGGACATCACTTCTAATGACTCACAATTAGTTCGATGGAGCATCTTGCGATCATTTCGGTCATTAAAAATGTACCCTTCTCCGAGACGGATAATCTCCGTTAATTCAGCATGGCTCGCTATTTTTCACATACGTAATTATCGCCAAATTTCGCCCGAGTCACGGCAGACTTGGACAATAAAAACAATCATCTCGCTTCCGCTATCCACCCGCCGCCGACCACCAGATCACCGTCATAGAACACGACGGCCTGGCCTGGCGTGATGGCGCGCTGTGGATCGTCAAAGGTCACGCGCACCTCGCCGTTCGGCGCAGGCTCAAGCACGGCGGGCGCGGGCTCATGGCGATGGCGAATCTTTGCTTGCACGTGCATCGGCGTGTTTGCTCCAGCGCCGGAGTCGTGCAGGCCATCAATGGCGATCCAGTTCACGTCGCGTGCAATGAGCGTGCGTGAAAGCAGATCGTCGTTCCCGCCCACGGTCACCTTGCCCTCAGCGCCATTGATGTTGATGACGTAAAGCGGCGAACCTGTGGCAACGCCCAAGCCCTTGCGCTGGCCCACGGTAAAGTTGTGGACACCCTCATGGTGACCCAGCACTTTGCCATCGGTGGTGACGAGTTCGCCGGAAGTGTCAGGCAATTGCTCGCCCTGCTCACTGAGATAAGCATCGATAAAACGCTTGTAATCGCCACCCGGCACAAAGCATATCTCCTGCGAGTCCGGCTTTTCCGCCAGCGCCAGATGATGCTCGCGCGCCAGCTCGCGTACCTGCGGCTTGTTCATGTGTCCCAGCGGAAACAGCGTGCGGCTTAACTGCTCCTGCGTAAGCCCGAAAAGAAAATATGTCTGGTCCTTGGCGGGATCAGCGGCGCGGCGCAGCAGCCAGCGATTGCGCTCGGAATCAAATTCGCAGCGAGCATAATGCCCCGTGGCCAGCATGTCCGCGCCAATCTGCCGCGCGGTAATCAGCAACTGATCAAACTTCAAATGGTTGTTGCACAAGCTGCACGGAATCGGCGTGCGCCCGGAAAGGTACTCGTCAATGAACGGACGCACTACGTCACGCTCAAATCGCTCTTCGTGGTTGACCACGTAATACGGAATGCCCAGGTCCTCTGCGACCCGGCGGGCGTCATAGACATCGTCAATTGAGCAGCAGCGGCCCTGCACCTTCTCCGGCATGCCCTCGCGGCCTGCAAGGCGGCGCTGGTTCCAGAGCTGCATGGTCAAGCCAACCACGTTGTGCCCCTCAGCACGCAGCATGGCCGCGACGGTTGACGAATCAACACCGCCCGACATGGCTACGGCTATGGTCTTGGTGGGCATATGGGCTGTATCAATTATAGATGGTACAAAGAGCGTGGCCGATGCAGGCGGAAAGAAGATCACCGCAGAGGACGCCGAGGCGCAGAGATAATTGATTTTCAATTGCCAATTTTGGCACTTTCGGCGATTTTGGCAATTTCGCCGTGGTCGCTCTTGCGGCGCCCCCAATGTTCAACCGCAGGCGCTTTGTCGCCGATCTGGGCATAAAGCGCCTGGGCCCGCGCCAGCGCTTCGGTGATATTGGCGCAGATGTTTACAGCGCCCACGTGCTGCTCGAATTCGGCCTGATGCATGAGCCGCGCGGGCTGCTCGCGCGCCCCGCACAGGATGAGCCCGCGGCCGCTCGCGTGAATGCGGTCGGCCAGGTGCTCCAACGCATACAGGCCGGTGGCGTCGAGCGCGGTCATGTTGCGCAGGCGCAGAACTACGATGGGCGGCAGCTCGGGAATCTGCTGCACCAGGTCGTCGATCTTGTCGGCCGCGCCGAACAGAAACGGCCCATGGATGCGGAACACAGTTGCGTACGGAGGAATTTCTTGGTCCTGCAAAACGTGCAACCGGCCCTCGTCGAGGTACTCGGGTGTCACGCGCGAGATCGTCGTGGTGGCCGTAACCTTGCGGATGAAAACCAGCGCTGCCAGGATCATTCCCGCCTCCACTGCGACGGTAAGGTCGGCAAAGACGGTGAGCACAAACGTGGCCGACCAGCATGCCACCTCCAGCCGCGAGAGCTTGAGCAGCTCCGGGACCTCCGACCACTCGCCCATGTTGTATGAGACCACGAGCAATATCGCCGCCAGAACCGAGAGCGGGATGAACCTGGCCAGCGGAGCAGCAAACATCAGGATCGCCAGCAGCGTGAGCGCGTGAATCATCCCTGCAACCGGGCTCTTGGCGCCCGACCGGATATTGGTCGCGGTGCGGGCAATGGCGCCCGTGGCCGGCAGGCCGCCCATCAGCGGCGAAACAAAGTTGGCCACGCCCTGCGCGATCAATTCAACGTTCGGTTTATGCTTTTCGCCGTGACCAAACAAACGATCAGCCACCACGGCCGACATCAGCGACTCAATCGCGCCCAGCATGGCAACAGTAAGCGCCGGGGAGATCAGCGGCCGGATCAGGTCGAAATGAAACTGCGGGAGTTTGAGCGCGGGCAGGCCGGATGGAATTCCGCCAAAGCGCGTGCCGATGGTCTGGACCGGCAGATGGAATATCCAAACCAGCGCTGTTCCCACAAAGAGCGCGACGATATACCCGGGAATCCTGGGCACATACTTGCGAAATACCAGGATCACCGCCAGGGCCAGCACTGCCAGCCCGGTTTCTTCAAAGGAGATGGTGCGGAAGTTTTGTGCAACAACCTCCAGACGGCCGAGGAAATTTCCCGGTACATGCTCGATCTTCAGTCCAAAAAAATCCTTGAGCTGCGTGCTGGCAATCACGATGGCGATGCCGTTGGTGAATCCAACCACCACCGGCCGCGGAATGTACTTCACCGCGCTGCCCAGCCCTGTAGCGCCGAGAAAGATCAGCATCACGCCGGCGATGGCGGTACACATGAAGAGGCCATCAATTCCATACCTGGCCACAATGCCGGCCACCACCACGACGAACGCGCCGGTCGGCCCACCGATCTGCACGCGCGAGCCGCCCAACGCCGAGATCAAAAAACCTGCGATGATTGCAGTGTAAAGCCCCGCCTGCGGTGGAACTCCGCTGGCGATCGCGAAGGCCATTGCCAGTGGCAGCGCCACCAGGCCAACAGTCACGCCCGCCACCAGGTCAGAAACGAAGTCCCTGCGCGTGTAGCCCTTGAAGGCAAGTATGGATTTAGGGACCCATTTGGTGCTCATGCAAGGCTCCGCACGAACACAAAAGAGTCAACACAGGCCGACCATATCATCATAGTAACCAGTGTAGCTGAGTTAGGGGATGGCGAGTATCGGCAGAACTGCTTACCTGGAGCACGAAAGGACGCGCCCCTGCGCCGAATTTGAAATTGTTGGGAGAAATCGCAGCTTAGCCGACAGTCTGCTTCTGATATGTAGGAGAGATTTCGCGCAGCCGTCCAACCGTCTCAGGAATGATCTTTGCGGCGAAGTCAACATCTTCCTGCGTTGTCTGCTTGCCCATGCTCACGCGAATGCTGGCCCGCGCACGCCCGTGAGGAAGTCCCATGGCCAGCAGCACGTGCGAGGGCTCAATCGCGCCGGAAGAGCACGCCGCACCGCTTGAGACCGCGAGACCTTTGAGGTCAAGCGCAATCACCAGCGCCTCGCCTTCAACATGGTCAAACCAGAAATTGGTAGTGTTGGGGACACGCGGCGCTTCGTGTCCATTCACGCCAGCGTCATCAATCACGCCCAAAACCGCGTTTTGCAAGCGGTCGCGCATTGCAGCCATTTCTTCTGGCCCACTGTTGTTAAGCCAATGCTTCGCCAGTTCCGCAGCCTTGCCCAATCCTACAATCCCCGGCAGGTTTTCCGTGCCGGCACGGCGCTGGCGCTCATGGCTGCCGCCATAGAGCAGCGGCTGAATGAGGGTTCCCTTCTTGATATAGAGCGCGCCGGTCCCTTGCGGCGCATGAATCTTATGCCCGGAAATCGAGAGCGCATCGCAGCGTATCTTCTGCACGTCAATCTCAATCTTCCCAGCCGCCTGAACCGCATCGGTATGGAAAAAGACGTCTGCCTCCTCGGCAATCCTGCCGATCTCTTCCACCTGCTGGACCACGCCGGTTTCATTGTTCGCCATCATGATGCTGATGAGCCGCGTGTTCTGCCGCAGCGCCGCATGAACGTTGCCGGGATAAACTTCTCCCTGGGCATTGACTGGGACAAACGTGACCTCGCACCCTATCTGTTCCAGCCGCTTGCAGGTGTTCAACACGGCGCTGTGCTCGATGTCAGAAGTAATAACGTGATCGCCGCGCTGCACCAGGCCAAAGATGCCCAGATTATCCGACTCTGTTCCGCCGCTGGTAAAAACGATCTCCGCCGGGCGCGCATTCACTAATGTAGCCACTGAGGCCCGCGCCTTCTCCACGGCCGCGCGCGCGTGCTGCCCGTAATGATGAATGGACGAAGCATTGCCGAACTGCTCCAGGTAAAACGGCCGCATCGCCTCAAACACCTCCGGCAGGACCGGTGTGGTGGCGTTGTTATCGAGGTAAACGCGGCGCATGCTTCTATTCTACGCTTAACCACAAAGGACACGAAGGTTCACGAAGAGGCGACTCAACAAATCTTCGTGTTCCTTTTTGTCCTTTGTGGTTCTCTGTTTCTAGCGCTGCGCGATGGGAACGTACTTATTCGGATATGCCGGCCCAACATAATCCGCGCGCGGGCGGATCAGCCGGTTGTCATCCAGTTGCTCAATCACGTGCGCGGCCCAGCCGCTGATGCGAGAGACGGCGAAGATTGGCGTGAAGAGATCCACGTCCAGCCCCAGTGTGGTGTACGTGGAAGCTGAGTAGAAGTCCACATTCGCATTGAGGCGCTTTTCATTTTTGATGTACTGCTCGATCTGGGCTGACATGTCATACCACTTCGGATTCGACGAGCGCCCCAGATCACGGGACATCTGGCGAAGATGCGTAGCCCGCGGATCTTCCGTGTGGTACACGCGATGGCCGAAACCAGAAACTTTCTTCTTGTTGGCCAGCATGTTCTTCACATGCTCCACCGGGTCCTCGCCTTTTTTATCGATCTCAAACAGCATGCGCATCACGGCCTCATTGGCGCCTCCGTGCAGCGGTCCTTTGAGCGCGCCAATCGCGCTGGTAATGGCCGAATGCATGTCAGAAAGCGTGGCCGCGGTCACACGGGCGGCAAAGGTCGAGGCGTTCAATTCGTGGTCAGCATGCAGAATCAGCGCCACATCCAGCGCCTTCTCTGCCGTTGGAGAAGGTTTTTCGCCATTCAACTGCAGCAGGAAATTTGCTGCGTGCGAAAGCGACGGATCAGGATCAACCACGTTCTTGCCCTTGCGAATGCGGTCAAAGCCCGCCACGATCATCGCAATCTGCGAGGTCAGGCGGATCGCCTTGCGTACATTGGCATCATGGTCAATTTTCTCTGCTTCGGAATCGTAAAATGAGAGCGCCGAAACCGCAGTGCGCAGAACTTCCATCGGCGTGGCCGTCTTGGGCAGGCTGCGCATCATGTTGTAGATGGCCGGATCTATCTTGCGTTCAGCGCCCAGCTTCTGCTTCAGGTCGGCTAGCTCATTTGTGCGGGGCAGCCGGCCAAACCACAGGAGGTAGCAAACCTCTTCAAACGTGGATTTTTCCGCAAGTTCGTGGATATCAATACCGCGATAAGCCAGTACCCCGGCATCGCCGTCGATGTAACAAATTCCGGAAGTAGCCGCAACTACGCCCTCAAGACCTTTTGTAAGTGTGCTGGTAGACATGGTTTTATTAGTGCCGTTTCCCGGGCTTCTCCAGAGTTAGTAGCGTCTCTGTGTGTAACATTTCTTTATACTCCAATTTCCGCCGTCTTTCCAACCGCCCAAAACCAAAGACACCCATTCGGACGAGTGGTGCGCAGCGGACGAGAAGGCCCAGGATTCCATTTTGAGCGAAGCGTATCCCTTTGGCAGGGATCAGTATGTGACTTGTGTCACGCCAAGAACCAATTTCCCGGGATCACCGAATCCTGTTACTGCACAGGCCGAAGCTCCCCCTCAGCCCCGGCCTGTCTTCTGCTCTCTCACACCGCCCGTGACTTTTTGGCCGCAGTTGGAAAAACAAATTTGTAGAGGGCCTGCTGCTGTTGCTGCTCGAAAACGAAGTTATTGGAGTTCAAGCGCCAGCAGGTAAATATGTCGTACTTGTAGTTATCTCGATTGTCCGTGAAGGCGGCTTCCGCAGTCTGGAAATTCGACTCAAATTTAGCCCCATACGCAAAGAGCTTTGAATTGATCCCGATACTGGTAAAGTCGCCGGGATCGGTAAATCCGGAATAGAGTTGCAGGTTGATGAAATCCACATTGTTGTTGACCGCAGCGGCGTCCAGGTTGGTGTTAACCGCCGGCGAGAGCGTCAGGTAACACTGCCGGCCAGTTTGTTTCTGGAATTGAGCGCCTATGGCGTTTACCACCATCGCGAACTGCTGCTGTGTGGTCACGTCAGAAAGTTCTGACTCCCAGTCAATGTCAAAGCCGTCGAGGTCATACTCCTTGAAGTAGGCCATCATGTTGGCCGCAAAATGATCAGCGTTCTGCTGCGGTGAAACCTTGGTGTTGGAAAATATGTTGGCGATCGCCTTGCCATTACTGTTGGGATTGGATGAAGCTGGCCCATATACCAGCGTGACCGCAATCTTGATATTCGGATTGTTCTTGCGCGCATCCCGAATAACAAATTTCATGTAATCCTGGTTGGTCAGCCCTCCTGGATGCGAGGGCGGCGGGTTTCCTGTGGAGAGCGTGTAGGAAGAGCCGTCTCCCTTCGGGACCGTTGTTGCGCTGGTCGGCAGCGTGGTAAGAAAACAAATATTCAGAATGTCCACTGACTGATAGACATTGTTTCTGATGAGCTGCTGATAACTGCTGTTGGGGCTGTTGTAGTTGGTGCCTGAGGGCTCATCCTCATTCAAAAAAATCCATGCATTGACAAGTGGTGTATTGATGCTCACATATCCTCCTTTCGATCCGGACATGGCGCCGATCTGGTGACGAGGAACCGTCTGGGAGATCAGAATCGGCATGAAAGAGTAGAGGCCGCCATCATACGCCTCCTGCTCGAGCAACAATCACCTAACTTACCTTAGCAGGGAATTAATTTGGCATTTTCTATGGCGGTTGTTTCATTTTGGGACGCTTCCCTGCTATCAGTACCAATTTCACTGTTTGGTTGTGCCCGCAACGCCAAAGTAGCGGTAATGCCCAATGATCTTCCAGGCAAAGAGCACATCTTCCATCCTGGGCCCAGCGCCGATGTTGTGCACAATCATGTAGCGCCGGCTGAAAAGCCCTTTTCTATCCACCACAATCCCGATATGAGTCTGGCCGTGTCCCAGATCCCACGTCACCAGATCGCCGGGCGTGTAGTCTGCACCGCGATCAGTGAGCGGCAGCACCTCGCCCTTGCGGCCGAAGAAGACCATCAAATTGGGAACGCGCCGGTGATCGATATTGGGATCAGGGCCGCTCCGCCCCCACTTGCGTTTGCTGGGATAAGCGCTGAAGTTAGACAGCATGTCCTCATGAACTTCTTTTTGCAGATCGACTCCCAAGACTCGATAGGCCCGGATCACCTCGTCCGTGCAGACGCCGGTGTCTGGCGGCACATCGCCACCGGGATACGGAATTCGAACGTAAGCCGGATCATAACGGACAGAATGGTTCGTCCGTTCAATGGCCGCAGTTGAAAGCTTTTTCATGAACCTCTGACGCAATGTGGCGTCGGGATCTTGGGATGCTGCTGCGACGCCAAGCAGGCCAAGAAATATCGTCGCCGCAACTCGGTTACGGTTCCAGAAACTCTGGATTTTCATACTTCTTTAGACTTGAATCCAGAGCGGAAGTTTAACCAAAAATATTCGCTTCTGATCCGCGCACATCCCGCGTTGATCCCCGGTGGGGTTTCTGCTCTTCTGTTGGTCAGTAGAATCGGCCTAATTATCTTTTGATCCACTGCCAAACGCCCATCACCAGGAATGGCAGCAGCACCGCCAGAACCCAAAGCTTGGCTGAGCCCCGGATTTTCTCCTCTTTTTCCCAGCGGAACAGCTTCACGCTAACCATCATGCCGACGATCATGGTAACGATCAGCGCGCCGGCAGCAGTCCAGGGAAAGCCTCCGCCCTGAATGATGATTTGCTTGATGCCGTTCACCAGATACGTTGCTGGAATAAATTGTGAAATCAACTGTAATATGGCTGGCCCATACTGGATCGGAAACGTAGCGCCGCTCAGGAAGAGCATGGGGAAGTACAGCAGTTGAACCAGAATTGTACCTTCCTGCATATTGTTCGCAACAGATGCAATCACCAGTCCAATAGCGCGGAACGTGATCAGCGCCAGCGAAATAAACACCACCAATGCCAGCATGTGCGCTGGCCATGGCATGTGGTAGATAGAGTGCGACATCGTCAGCAGCAGCAGGATGTATGGCAGGAAAATGATCCAGCCGGTCACCATGGATGACACCAGCAAAGGTCCTGGCGAGATCGGCGTAACCTTGTAACGCCGCAAAATGTTCATCTCACGCTCTTGCAAAGTCCGAATGCCGGCGCCAAAAAGTCCGTTCCCCAAAATGCCCAGCGTCACTGACATATTTACAACCGTTGTCACACTTTCCACGCTCCGGCCCGCCCGCAGAAAAGTTCCAAAGGTAAAAAAGAAGATGATCGGGAACAGGTAATTGAAAAAGATAACCGTGCGCAGCCGCAGCGCCAGCTTCAGATCAATTGCGATTAATGAGAGATAAGCTTTCATGTAGCTTCTGGATTCTGGCTCTTGCCTTGCCTTTCCTCCGTGTTCCTTCGTGCCCTCTGTGGTAAAGGTTTTGGTTTCCGGTCACGTGCGATCACGGCGATGGCGGGCGATCACGGCGATTCATTAGTCCCTCAACTTCTTCCCTGTCAGCTCCACAAACACATCTTCCAGCGTCGGGCGCTTCAAGTGCACATCCTCCAGTTGCAGCCCCTGCTGATCCAGCCACTTGATGATCTCCGTAAGGGTGCGCGCTGGACGATTCGAGTACACCTGCAGTTCGCGTCCATCGCCGTTCAGCCGTGTCTCTACCGCCTCCGGCCACGCGGGCATCGCGTCAGCCTGTAGCGGCCGGTCACAAATGATCTGGATCAGTGACTGCGCCTTGCTTCTCTGCTGTAGTTCGCGCGGCGTGCCCATCGCGATAATTTTCCCCTCGTCCACAATCGCCACACGGTCGCAAAGCCGCTCCGCTTCTTCAATGTAGTGCGTGGTCAGAACCACGGTCCGCTTCTCGTGCTTCATCTCCTCGACTAAGTTGTGAATCTCCAGCCGAATCTGCGGATCGAGGCCAGTCGTAGGCTCGTCCAGGAAGAGCAGTTGCGGATCATTCACCAGCGCCAGCGCCAGGGCAAGCCGCTGCTTCTGCCCGCCGGAAAGCGTTTCATAGAACGCCGCGCGCTTCTCAGTAAGTTGCAACCGCTTCAGTAATTGCTCAGAGCTGAGGCTGCGCGAGTAGAGCGATCCAAAAACCTCAAGCGCTTCCTGCACGCGAATCTTGGCTGGCAGGTTCGTAGCCTGCAGGCAGACGCCGATGCGGTCTTTTAACTGCTGTGTCTGCCGGTCAGGATCAAAGCCGAGTACGCGTGCCTCGCCTCCGGTGCGCGGGCGCAGCCCTTCCAGAATTTCAATCGTGCTGGTCTTGCCGGCGCCGTTCGGTCCCAGCAAACCAAAGACCTCTCCGGCTTGGACCTCAAAATCAATGCCTTTTACGGCCTCGACCTTGTCGTAGCGCTTCTGGAGACCCTTGACTTCAATGACGGGCGATGTGCTCATGGGGGACTGTCTAGGGTATAGACGGAGTAGAGGTTCTGTCCAGTTCATGGAACCCTTACCTCTGATAAGCACGGATCGTACGGATCAATTAGGAAGGAAACCCTCGCTCACTATTCGATAACGTGTGATTCATGTTGTCAGTGAGCAAGATTCTTTCTGATCCGTGTAAATCAGTGTCATCCGTGTTATCAGTGGTAAGGTTTTCGTTTCCTTTGCAATCTCCCGCGCTCCGGTTTACCCTTTTCGGCAAAGTTTAAGGACATCCGTTCCTATGCCCAGAAAATTCGCCGTCGCTCTTCTCACCGCCCTGCTCGCCGCCGCGCTTCGCGCCCAGACCGCCGATCCCCAGCTTCTGGCCGAGATCAACAAGATCAAGGCCATTGATAACCATTCCCATCCGCCGAAAGTAGTTGGCCCGGGTGAAAAAGACGAAGATTTTGATGCCCTGCCCTGCGATCCGCTGGAGCCCAGCGATCCCACCACCATCTCTCGTCCAGAAAACCCGCAATTCCTCGCTGCCTGGAAGGCGCTCTACAACTACGCTTACAACGATCGCAGCCCGGAGCATGTGCGTGAGCTGATGGCCACCAAGCAAAAAGTCATGCAGGAGCAGGGCGACAACTTTCCCAACTGGGTGCTCGACCAGCTCGGGATTGAGACTGAGCTGGCTAATCGTGTCGCACTTGGACGCGGCTTGCAGCCGCCGCGCTTCCGTTGGGTGCCGTTTGACGACGCGCTGATGTATCCCCTGAAAAACTCTTCGCTGGCCAGCGAGAGCCCTGATCGCAGAATTTTCTTCCAGCATGAAACCATGCTGTTGCGGCGCTACATGAAAGATGTTGGCTTAGAGGGCCCAATGCCCAGGACCCTGGACGAATATGTCACCAAAATCGTGACGCCGGTGCTGGAGCTGCAGAAGAAGAACGGCGCAGTTGCCATCAAGTTTGAAGCTGCATATTTGCGGTCGCTCGATTTTGGTCCGTCCGAGCCGCTGCAAGCGGTGCAGCAGATCTATCTGCACTATGCGAAAGACGGCGTAGCTCCTCACGCTGATTACGTTCGGCTGCAAAATGCCTTGTTTCGCTACATCGCTCGCGAAGCCGGCCGCCTCGGCCTCCCGGTCCACATCCACACTGGCGGCGGCTGCGGAACCTATTTCAATCTTATGGGATCGAATCCAGCGCTGCTGGAGTCTGTGCTCAACGATCCTACGCTGCGAAAGACCAAATTCGTTCTTCTCCACGGCGGCGCAGGTCCGTTCACCAAGTATGTGAATTACCTGATCATGAAGCCCAACGTTTACGCCGATTTTTCCGAGCAGACCTGGCTTATCTCCACGCGCAAGCTGAGTGAGAACGTGCGCGACCTGTTGGAGTGGTATCCGGAAAAGACTTTGTTTGCCACCGATCTCTACCCCAATACTCCGGAGATCAACTGGGAAGAAGTCGGCTGGCAAACCTCACAGTCGGCGCGCGAGGCGCTGGCCATTGCGCTGACTGGAATGATCCAGGATGGTGAAATCACGCGCGAACGTGCATTAGAGCTGGCCCACATGGTGCTGCATGACAATGCAGCTAAATTGTATGGATGGGAGAAACGTTGAAATTAAACCACAACGGGAACAAAGAGCGGCCGTAGGCATGACGATCTGTGTGCTCCTTATGTGTTTCTTCGTGTCCTTTGTGGTTAAGGCTTTTTGCCAGCGAAATCGGGATTTCGTCTCAAAATAAGACACTCTAAAACCTACAATTTAGTGTATTTTCGGCAACTTACCCCTTGACTTGGGGAGCAGACACTGCAAAACTCAAAATGTCCAACTAGGTGAGTTGGGAGGTGTAATCATACTTGGCTGAAGTCAGGCTACAAGAGGGCGAACCTCTTGAAAACGCCCTGCGCCGCTTTAAGAGAAAGGTCCAGCAAGAGGACATCATTAAGGAAGTGAAGCGGCATTCCTTCTATCTTAAGCCGGGCGAGAAACGCCGCGTGAAGGAAGCACTGGCGCGTAAACGTAATCGTAAGAAAGCTCGTAAAGAGCAGGATTAAGCATCAACCCGGGCCGTTCCCCTCGGACGGCCCGGATTTTAATAAGCAGTCGCATTCATTTCGAGTTTTGTCTCACAGGTTTTCTGTAGTAACACACGGTGGGTGCCGTGTGGGGCCGAACCCGTGGTAGGGATTCATCCTGAGATGCCCTTAAGTACGCTGCATGCGTCTTCTGGCCGGATTTCAGGCTGAATGCAGGAAAGGGGGCACTCTCAATGGAGTTCCAGGACAAGGTTCTCAAATGCGTGGACTGCGGCGCCGACTTCATATTCACCGCTGGCGAACAACTCTTCTTTCACGATAAACAATTCAAAAACGAACCCAAACGCTGCAAAGCATGCAAGGGCAAGCGCGCCCAGGCGCTGGGGATTCCGCAAAACGGCGGCAACTTTCAGCGGGTAGAAACCAAAGCCATCTGCTCCGGCTGCCAGCGGGAAACCACTGTGCCATTCAAGCCCACGCAAGGACGCCCGGTGTTTTGCCGTGAGTGCTTCCAGCAGCGCAAGACCTCCGCTGCTTCGGCCTAGCCTACCTTAACTCTTCGAGAAGTTGGGGTTCTTACGCGCAAAGGGAAACGTGTGTTTCCCCGGCACAAAGAACCGCAAAGCAGCTGTATTAACCGTTAAAAACTGCAGCTTCTTTGTGATCCTTCGTGTTCTTGTGACTAATTTTGTTTATGCGGGCTTTTTTGCTGCCGCCTGAACTTTCAGGGGCCGGTTTCCACTGCGTGCGGCTGCCTTCTGCTGCCGCTGGTCTTCATGCTGGATCAGCAGAACTTCAATACGACGCAGCAGATCATCAGTATTCATGGGCTTTACCAGCATGGATTGCGCGCCCTCTGCCTTCCAGTCGCCACCCAACAACGGATATGCAGTAAGGATCGCCACTGCGGGATTGTAGTCTGTCTTCTTCGCCGTGCGAATCACGTCATATCCGGCCTTTTCGTGCTCCATCTTCATGTCAGTAATAACCATGTGATAGGTGTTGGCCTTCAGTTTGGAGATGGCTTCCTTCGCTGAGGTGGCAGTTTCAACGTCAAAACCGTGAATTTCCAGAATGGCTTTCAGGGTGAGCAAAATTGCCAGTTCGTCATCAACCAACAGAATGCGGCGTTTCATGAGAACTCCCAGAGAAATTACATCTTTTCGGCGTATGAGATGCGGGCAGCTACTCTAAAGGTTGTGAGCTGCTGCTGAAACTCATACGGTGAAATCAAATTATAATCCTTATGAGTGCCGGATTTCTTTGTTCAAAACTTTGGATGTCGCGCCACGCAGGCTGACGGAGCGGCTATTGAGCGCCAACTTGCGACATTGGGGCTGCGCACGGCCGGCTCCGCCGCGGAAGCTGACGTAGTGGTGCTCAACACCTGCACCGTTACTGCCGCTGCCGATCAGGACGCTCGTGCCGCCATCCGCCGCATCCATCGCGAAAATCCCGCTGCGAAGATCATGGTCACCGGCTGCTACGCGCAGCGCGCTCCGCAGGAAATTGCGGCGCTGCCCGGCGTAAACTGGGTGATTGGAAATTCACATAAGCAACAAGTTGCAGAGATTGCTGCCGCGCAATTCCTGCAGGTTGGCAACGCACTGAATTCGCAAAGTGCCGCTTTGCCTGAAGAATCTTTGCAACAGAGCGATTCTCGAAATTTTGTTTCACTTGAGCAGGTAGCCCTCTCTGCACCTGCTTTCACACTCGTCGGCGATATTTTTGCGCACACAGAGCTGATCACAGCGCCGGTCTTTGCCGGTGACAGCATCGCAGAGAAAACCCGTCCAAATCTCAAGGTCCAGGATGGCTGCAACAATCGCTGTTCATTCTGCATTATTCCCAGCGTGCGGGGCCAAAGCCGCTCAATGAAGCTTGCGCGCGTCATCGAAGAAGCCAACGCGCTGGTCAGCGCCGGTTATCGTGAGATCGTGCTCAGTGGCATCAATCTGGGCCGCTGGGGGCGCGACTTTGAGCCGCAACAGCGCTTTGAACAGCTAATCCGCGCATTGCTGCAGCACACCGGCATTGAAAAAATTCGCATCAGCTCAGTCGAGCCCATGGACTGGAGCGACGACCTAATCACGCTAGCCGCCACTTCGCCGCGAATCGCCAGGCATGCACACGTCCCTTTGCAATCCGGTAGTGACCGCATCCTGCGTCGCATGCATCGCAAGTATCGGCCCTGGCACTATGCGGAGAAAATTCGCAAGATATATGAAGCCATGCCGGACGCTGCCATCGGCGCAGATGTCATGGTCGGCTTTCCCGGCGAGACTGACGAGCTGTTTGAAGAGAGCCGCAGCTTTATCGAGCATCTGCCGTTTACTTATCTGCACGTCTTCACCTACTCGTCGCGGCCAGGCACTCCATCTGCAGCCATGCCTGACCAGGTACCGGTCCACGTTGCCCGCGAGCGCAACCGCATCCTGCGCGAATTAGCCGCGCAGAAGAATCTTGCCTTCCGCCGCAAATTTCTGGGTAAGGCGCTTGATGTGATTACTCTCCAAACTGGCGATGACGAATGGACTGAGGCCTTAAGCGATAATTACCTGAAAGTGCGGCTGGCAGGCCGGCATGCTGCCAATCAAATCTTCACTGCTGAAATCACTGCGGTGACTGATGAAGAGCTGGTGGCCGTGGCGCAGCAAGAAGTTATGGCACATGCTCTTTAGCACGCGTATGCCATAGTCTGGAAGTTCTAAACGCAAGGCTCCGGTATTAGCGCGAATTCCTTCCTCATAAAATAAAAGGCCCGGCTTTCGCCGGGCTTGAATTTTCAGAATAAAAGTAAGACTTAACTCACACAGATAAACAGGCTACTTGCTTACAACAAATAGGTGCCCATTATTCTGTGAGTAAATCCGGCCTTTTCCATCCAGTGAAGCAGGTGTATAGGCCGCGCCTACAGCCAGGTTCTGGAAGATGTGCTGGAGCGGCACGCCTCCCTGCCCAATAGCGTAGAGGTTGCCATCTTCGCTATTGGCATAGACCACGCCGTTGGCATCCACCGCGGCAGCGTTCACGCACCACTCAAAGCCGTTGGGGTGGTCGGAAACACAGGTGACGGTCCCATCCGGATTGCGCTGGCAGCTCTGCGGGTTGGTATTGCGGAAACTCCACTCAATGTTCAAGTTGGGATCGAACTGGGAAACAAAGTACTGCTCCGGTCCCAGAAATGACGCGTTGGGGTTCGAACGGTCCGGGCACCAGTTAGGATCGGAGCAATAATCGCCGAATCCCGCCCCGCCGTAATGATTGTTCTTGAACACAACGGAATAGGTCCCGCCGTGCGGATAGATGGACGGCGTATTGTCCCATCCGAAATTGAATGAATTCAGGAAATCGCCATTAGCGCTGAAGTGCAGCATGTGCCCCTGCGCCCAGTTGTAGGCGGTGTAAGCGCCATAGAAGATGCTGCCGTCAGGAGCAACGGTAGGCGATGAAGACGAATCGTCCAGAACGCGGGCTGGAGGCGGTTCATTTGTGCCCGGATCGACGCCAAAAGTGGTTCCCGCAGTGCAGCCGCCGTTGGCTCCTGCGCCGCCCGGATTGCCGATGGCGAAGCTAACGCCGCAGCCATCATTCAAGCGGTTGCGGAAAGAAGCTGCCCATTTTCCGGTCATATTGGGATTTACCGCTACAAGATAGTTATAGCGGGTCACCAGATGCGCTTTGCTGATGGTGTAAATCGTTCCGTCCGGGGCGATTGCCGGTGCAATGTTCAAAGCCGCGCGTTCGCTCCCGCAGGGATTCGTGGGCGGATTGGAATTCGGCTGTGGCGGCCAGGGTAACTGAGTTGTTGAAAAAGCCACGTTGCAGCGTCCATTGGCCGGTTGCGGCGCTTCACCCTTGATTTGCGCCTGCGCAAACAACGTGCTGTAGCTCACCATCGTGATGGTGTCATTCGGTGCAACTTTCACCAGCCAGGAACCCACCACATCACTGTTGGTCCAGCCTGCAATATCGTTCGTCGCAACCTGGACGACGTTGTAGTAGATGTTCCCGCTGGAATCGGCGCTCAGCGGCGAGGCCGTGAACGTGTTGGGATTGATGGTAGTGCCGAAGGGATTGATGCGGTTCACCACTGCACCAGTCGATTTGTTGATCTTGAAGATTGTCCCGCCCTGGCCCGGATCGTACAGGAAGCCGTTCGCCAGTACCGCGTGATAGACAGGCTCCCAATACAAAGCTGAAGATCCCGGAGCGAACCAGTCAGTATTAAAGGTCCATACCTTCACAAAGCTGTTGCCCTGCCATGTGTATTTGTTCTGGTGCCATCGCTGCGTGCTGTAGGTGCTGTTGCTGTATGTGCCGTCCTTGGATTCAATATAGACGTCACTGCCATCAACCAGCGGGACTTGGTAGTGTACGTCCAGGCCGCCAGCCGCATTGGGATCAGCTTTCTCTGCGGCAATATTGAAATCGTAAACAATATCAACGATGTTCTGGTTGAGGGGCTGGCCCACAACGCCTGCATCAAACAACGTATGCTGAGAGTTGAGGCCCCACTGTGGCCATGACGGAGCTTGCGCGGCCGGCACCACTGACTGCGCGCTGACACTCATGGATGCAAGGGCAAGAATACCTGCAACAATACACAGGTATGGCAGATTGTTGCTTTTACGGACTGTATCCATTTCGCTTACCACCTCGTAGTTTTGGGATATTGAAGCTTTGGCCGGAATGGTGAATGGTTTCAGCGAGGCAAGAAAGACCTGCTGCATCTGGGGCAAAGACAATGGGTGGTACAGATTTTCTGTCGATTTTTCTTGCAACCTGTTCTTGCAGCAGCCAGAACGGCTGTTTCTCTTGGGCCGCAAACAGGGACGTCAGCCTACCGGCTCCGGCAGCACTGATCTTAAAAAATTACAAATTGTTCTGAATCCGGAATTTTTTTGACTGGGAATAAACAGGATGGGCTTAATTGTTTTTTATAAGTTATTAATCGTGTGCCAAAATGGAAATTTATTTATTTTTTAATGATGCATTTATTGCCGGATATACAGAATTCGCTACTTGCTGGCGCGGCTTTGGATGCGCGGCGAACCATGCCAGCAGCCGCTGCTCAAATTCCTGGTGCGCTGCCGCCCAGGCCATGGTGTGACCGGCATGCGGCACCAGCCAGAGCTGCACGTGATCAGGCGCGGCGCTGGCTATGATTTGGGAGTGGCGTGGAGCGATGCTAACGTCTTGCTCACCATGGATCAGGAGAACCGGCGTAACTGAATGCCTGACGGCTTCCAGCGGGCTTGGCTGAAGCAGATCAATGCCATAACGAAGCCGCGCGTATAGCACCGCCGACCAGATCACCGGGCGCGCCAGTGTTTTGCCAAACCAGGGTTTCAGGTGCAGCGGCCCGGACACTCTTTCATAGCTCATGTCGTGTGCAGTGGAGAATGGGCTCTCCACTGCGACGGCACAATAGCGAGTCTCCGCCGCGAGTGATTGAAGCATCAACGCGGCGCCGTAAGATTCTCCGAATCCGTAAACGCATTGCGGCGGATCGTTTTTATACAACCATGACACCCACCGATGTATGTCGTCTGATTCCTTGATTCCGTAGGTCGCTAATGCTCCGCCGCTTTCGCCATGGTCGCGCGCATCGGGAAGCAGCACGGCGTAACCGTGCTCCAGAAATAATCTTCCATATCCGGCTACTCCCTCACGGTTATCGGTTATCCCGTGCAGTAGAAGCACAGCGCTGCCATTAAATGCCTTGGGATGGATATACCATGCTTTGAGAACAACTCCATCGGCGGCTTGAATACTGACGTTCTGCAACTCCGTGTGAAATAGGGTTTCGACAGCCACCGTAGCCTCAGCTTGGTGCCGCAACGGCCGGCGATGCAGCTTCAAACTCATCTCCGCAATAACTGCGCCTGCGATTACAGCAAAAAGAAGATATGCGCCACAGGCTGCAAGTAACAGCCTGCGGAGTAGCGACCTTGGGTTACGCCGTGAAGGTTGCATTGTCGTCATAGAGATGACGCAGTGAATATGTGAGGAATTACAATCGCGACATAAATATTGTGATCGAGATTATCCCGCTAAAAATTCTTTGGTTTCTTTTAAGAACAGCTCCAACTGATCGTGATGTACCCAGTGGCCGGCTTTCTCTACCTTGATCAGCTTGCAGTTGCGGATGGCCTTCACCCGTGGATCGTTCTCCGGCACCGGCGCAAAGCTTTCCAGGCCCCAGAAGAGCAGCGTAGGAGCGGTGATCTGGCCATAGATTTCGGCGCTCTCTGCCACGTTGAAGATCTGCGGCCCAAACGCACGAACGTAGTTATCGAATTTCCACACCAGTGAGCCGTCAGGGTCCCAGTTGGTGCCGTGCAACGTCAGGTGCCGCGCGACTTCGTCTGACAGGCGCGGGTTGGCCTCTTTCA
>CAZISB010000008.1:0-81044 GCA_964541925.1 uncultured Acidobacteriaceae bacterium
TGTAAATACTTGTCGAACCCGGAGATCATCAGGATCTGCTTGAACAGCTGCGGCGACTGCGGCAACGCGTAGAACTCGCCGGGATGCACGCGGCTGGGCACCAGGTAGTCGCGCGCGCCCTCCGGCGTAGAGCGCGTCATGAACGGCGTCTCAATTTCAAAGAAGCCCTGGCCGGCAAGATACTGCCGTATCGCCAGCGCCACCTTGTGCCGCAGCTCGATGTTGTACTGCATGGGCTCGCGCCGCAGGTCGAGATAGCGATACTTGAGGCGCACCTCTTCATTCGCCAGAGCGGGATCGCTGGGCAGGAACGGAGGGACCTTCGAATCATTCAGCAGCTTCAGCTCGGTGACCACAACTTCAATCTCGCCTGTGGGAACGTTGCGGTTGATGGTCTTCTCGTCGCGTTTGCGCACCTTGCCGACGGCGGCAATCACGAACTCCGAGCGCAGATTGCTCGCCTTGTCATGCAGCGCGTTGTTGTCGCTCTTGTCAAAGACCAGCTGCGTGAGGCCGGTGCGGTCACGCACGTCCACAAAAATCACGTTGCCCAGGTCGCGACGCCGATTGACCCAGCCCATCAAGACAACCTGCTGGCCGGCATTTTCCGCGCGCAGCTCTCCGCACCTGTGCGTGCGGCGAAGTTCACCTAAAAAATCAAGCGGCAAAGACGTACCTTTCCTGGTTGAATAAAACTTTGATTATAAATCGGGAGAAAGAGTAAATCTCACCACGGAGGCACGGAGATACAAAGAAAACAAAAAAATAGCCGCTGATTACGCAGATGAACGCGGATAAAGACAAAACATCCAAAAACAGAAAGCGTAATCTCTATTTATTCTATCTGCGTTTATCCGCGCAAATCTGCGGCTGAAAGCGTTTTCTCTGTGCCTCCGTGAGATCTCGGACGCCTGGTGGTTTATTTCACCGGCTTCACGACAGCGGCGATTCGCGTGCGCTCAACTCCCGCCTGCTCGCCTGTTCCCAGGTTCTTCAGCGCAAATTGGCCGGAGTTGACTTCATTTTCGCCGACAATCAGAGCAAACCGTGCGCCCAGCTTGCTGGCAGTTTCCAGAGATTTCTTCAGCTTAAAGCTTTCATCTCCCAGCGCAACTACCACGCCCTCGCGGCGAAGCTCGCGGGCGAGTTTCGCCGCGTGCACGTTCATCCCGCCGCCCAGCGGCGCAATGTAAACATCGGCGGGCTGCGCTGCCACGCCGGCGGTTTCCTGCAAGGTCATTACCAGGCGGTCTTCACCAATGGCAAAGCCGATGCCCGGTGCCGGCGGTCCTCCAAGCGATTCTGAAAGCCCGTCATATCGGCCGCCGCCCAGAATGGCATTCTGCGCGCCCAGCGCTCCGTGCGTGAACTCAAAGGCAGTGCGCGTGTAGTAATCCAGGCCGCGCACCAGGCGGTGGTCAATCTCAAACGGCACGCCCACGGCGGTGAGAATTTTCTGTACCTCGGCAAAATGCGCGCGTGAATCGTCATCAAGATATTCGCTCATGCGCGGCAGCTTTTCGATGATCGGCTCGTCCTCAGGGACTTTGCAGTCCAGCACGCGCAGAGGATTGGTTTCGGCGCGGCGCTGGCAATCAGCACACATGGTGTGAACGACAGGTTTCAACGCATCGCGCAGCGCCTGCAGATAACGCGGCCGGTCTTTCGATGAGCCCACAGAATTTAGCTTGAGCGTCCAGCCTTGAATGCCCAGACGGTCCAGCAGCGTGGCCAGCATCTCCAAAACTTCGGCATCGACCGTGGGAGACTCGCTGCCCGCTGCCGATGGCCCAATCACTTCCGCGCCGATCTGGTAAAACTGCCGGTAACGTCCTTTCTGCGGACGCTCGCGGCGGAACTGCGGACCGATGTAGTAGAAGCGCTGCAAACCAGGCCGCTCCCACAATTTGTGCTCGATATAAGCGCGAACCACGCCGGCGGTATTCTCCGGTCGCAAAGCCAGCCACTGGCCTTTCTCGCTTTGCGCGCGCGCCCGATCCTCCCAGGCAAACATCTCTTTGGAGACAATGTCAGTCTCCTCGCCTACGGATCTCTGGAAGAGTTGCAGGTCTTCAAGAATAGGTGTGCGGATCTCCTGAAAGTTGTACACGCGGAAAACATCCCGCACCGCAGCCTCAACGAAGTTCCAGGTCTCTGTTTCAGGTGGCAGGAGGTCGCGCGTACCGCGCACAGCTTTGATTGAGCCAGCCATTATTTCCCCGCCAGCTCCTTCCGATACGCAGCCGTGTAATCCACATAATTCTTCCCATACATCAGGATCATCTTCTGCGACTCTTCATCGTCAATCTTTTTTCTGAATTTGCCGGGGACGCCCATCCACAGCGAATGCGGCTCAATCACAGTGCCTTCCGGAATCACCGTTCCGGCGGCGATGATCGAACCTTCGCCGATCTTCGCGTTATTCAGAATCACCGCGCCCATGCCAATCAGGCAGCGATCGCCTACCGTGCAACCATGCAGCGTGACCGAGTGGCCCACCGTTACCCAGTCGCCCAGAGTCACGCCGTATTTGTAGCGCATGCCGTGCAGCACGCTGCAATCCTGCACGTTGGAGTTCTTGCCGATGCGGATGGCGAACACGTCCCCGCGGATCACGGCGTTCATCCACACGCTGGAGTTCTCGCCGATCTCAACGTCGCCGATGATCTGCGCCGACTCGTCGATATAACACGAGTCGTGAATACGCGGGCTGATTCCCTGATAAGAGCGGAGCATAGGCTTGAATTTTAGAAGGTAACACGCGGACAAAGCTGCTGGCTAGCTGCCCATATGGCTTGGTTAACTCATCTGTGTGAGGCGGACGCGCGCGCCGAGCTGCCTGTATCAGGAGCAAAATAGTTTGTCGAAAAGGGAATGTTCTCAAGCGGGTTGGAGCGGAGCGACACTAATGAAGCTCCACGCCCATCAACTCCGTCACCAGCGTCCATTGCTCCCAGGCATAGCGCCAGATTGAGACCGAGTGCAGGTGCTCAAAGGAGTGAAAGTCGCGCTCATTCATGGCCTGCTGTTCCTCAAGATAGACCTGGCTGACGAACTCGCAATCATTGCAGCGGACGATATAAGGATAGTTTTCGGCCATTAGCAGTTTTGTTGTGGGGAGCAGGCTCATTCTCGGGTGGTTCTGTGCGGACTGCACTAAGGCGCTCTACTTAGGTAGAAAAGAAAATTGGCCTATTGAAAAAGTGTGTGCGCACGGCAGGATTAAAGAATGAATGCTGAAAGTTACGCCTTCAAGATTCGCGCTTTGATTTCCGGCTCCCAGATCGCGTTTGCCGGCTCAAGAGTCTCCACGCCGACCTGGTTGGCCAGTGAAGTTCCAACCTGGCCGATCCAAATCACTTTGTAGCGGGCGCGGCGATTGTGGCGCTGCAGCCAGATTGTCTGGCCCACATTCTTGATTCCCTGCGGCGCTACCAGGCGGGCGCCAAGTGTTGAGATTTCATACGTGCAGCAATTCTGCGATTCAGGGCTGGTGATGTCAGGGAACACCTTTATCGGAACGGCCAGATGCACGCGCTTTTCCTGCCGTTTATCAAAGGCAGTTGCAGCGGAAGAGGCTGAGGGCGCAGCCACAGACGAGAGACCGTTCTTGAGTTCCATGACCTTTCGAGTATCGCGGGGATAATATATTTGGTCAATATTACTTTCGTGCGAACAATATGAAACGGCCTGCAAATCAGGCATGTTTTCAGGCGCATTCGGCAGAAAACATTTACAATATGTTCTTAGTCCCTCCTTAGAGAAACAAACATGATTCATTTTCCCGTGCCTGAGGCCCTGACCTTTGATGACGTTTTGCTTTTGCCCGCCCATTCTGACGTGGTGCCGGCTGAGGTCAATACGCAGACACAACTTTCCCGCAATATTCGCCTGAACATCCCGATTATCAGCGCCGCCATGGATACCGTGACCGAATCGCGCCTGGCGATCGCCATCGCGCAGCAGGGAGGGCTGGGGATTATCCACCGCAATCTCTCAATCGAGCAGCAGGCCGATGAGGTGGACAAGGTAAAACGCTCTGAGAGCGGCATGATCATGGATCCCATCACGCTCTCGCCTGATCACAAAATTGCCGACGCGCTGGAACTCATGCGGCGCTACAAAATTTCCGGCGTCCCCGTTACCAAGAACAAGAAACTCGTCGGTATTCTCACCAATCGCGACCTCCGTTTTGAAACCCGCACAGATATTCCCATCAGCAAGGTCATGACCAAGGAAAACCTGATCACGGTCCCTGTAGGCACCACGCTGGAAGGTGCGGAGAAGATCCTGCATGAGCATCGCGTGGAAAAGCTGCTGGTGGTGGATGACAAGTACAACCTCAAAGGTCTTATCACCGTAAAAGACATTCAGAAGAAGCTCAAGTATCCCAACGCAGCCAAAGATCAGCACGGCCGCTTGCGTGTTGGCGCGGCCATCGGCGCAACGGGTGACTTCCTGGAACGCGCGCAGGAGATGGTGCGAGCCAAGGTTGATGTGCTTGCGATTGACAGCGCACATGGCCACTCCAGCCGCGTGCTTGAGGCTATTAAGGTCATTAAATCAAAGCTGCCTGAAGTTGATCTGCTTGCCGGGAACGTGGGCACGCATGAAGGCGCCTGCGCTCTGGCCAAAGCCGGAGCCGACGCCATTAAGGTTGGAATCGGCCCGGGCTCCATTTGCACCACGCGTATCGTTACCGGCGCTGGCGTGCCGCAGATCACCGCGATTGCAGAAGCAGCGCGCGCCTGCCGTGACGCCCAAATCCCGGTAATTGCCGATGGCGGCATCAAGTTCTCCGGCGACGTCAGCAAGGCCATTGCTGCTGGCGCCAGCGTGGTGATGATCGGCTCGCTGTTTGCGGGAACAGAAGAGAGCCCCGGCGAAACGATTCTCTACCAGGGCCGTTCCTTTAAGTCGTACCGCGGCATGGGTTCGCTCTCTGCAATGGCTTCCGGATCGAGCGAGCGCTACGCGCAGAGCGCTGACGATTCATCCACTGACAGCATGGGCATGCGCGACGGCGATAGCAGCAGTAACCGCGTAGCCAAGCTTGTTCCTGAAGGGATTGAAGGCCGCGTACCGTATCGCGGAACGCTGGCCGAGATGGTCTATCAGCTGGTTGGCGGCCTGCGCTCCGGCATGGGATATTGCGGCACCAGGAGTATTCCTGAGCTGCAGCAGAAGGCGCGGTTTATCCGAATCAGCGGCGCCGGCCTGCGTGAGAGCCACGTCCATGACGTGATCATCACCCGCGAAGCGCCCAATTATCGTCTTGAATAGGCGGATTCGCCTCTTGAAGTTGCTGCCTTGAGGCTTTGCCCCCGCTTATAATGTCTGACAAGGACTCCGCGAAAAAGCCATACGCGCGAGCAGTACCCGTGTCCGCACAGAAAACGGATAAGAGCAAACCTTCGCTTCCCTTTACTCAGCGGCGCACCGTGCTGATTCCGCTGGCCCTTGGGATCATCCTGCTCTTTGGTGTTGTCTTCTCCGAGCAGGCCTTCAACCTCAAGCACCTGCGGCCTGATTCTGCCGAGCAGACGCTTGGCCTCGTAGCGCTCTCAGCGCTGGTCTTCCTGCTGCTCGTCATCCTCACCTTTGTCCTGCTGCGCAATCTGCTCAAGCTCTATGCCGAGCGGCGGCTGGGCGTGCTGGGCTCGCGCTTTCGAACGCGCATGGTGGTCGCCGCGCTCCTGCTCTCATTTCCGCCCACGCTGGTGATGTTCATATTCTCTTACGGGCTGATGAACCGCTCCATTGACAAATGGTTTTCCAGCCCCGTTACTGCTCTGCAGCAGGACTCAGGCAAGGTGGCGAACCTTCTTTCCGCGTACGCCGGAGACAATGCGTTGCAGGAGGCGGTCGAGATTGCAGAGTCTCCCGACGTTCAGCATGCTTTTGAGACCGCGAATTACACGGGAATTTTGCATGAGTTCCGCCGCCACCAGCCCACAATCCAGGGCGGATTTGTACTGGCGCTGCGCGATGGTGATGCCGTGGCAAGCTGGAACGCCCCGCGTGCCTGGCCTGCATTGCGATCTGCGCTTCCCGATCTGCAGAATGTTCAAAAATCGCCACAGAAGTGGAATTACCTTAATACTGAATATCTGCTGGCTTCTGCGCCGGTCGGCCCTGCAGGAAAGATTGTGGTTGGCTTTATTTTGCCGAAAGATTTTTCTTCTACGCTGGAGCAGATCAACCAGAACCAGCATGACTATCAAACTTTAAGCCGTGAGGCCAAGCGCATTCGTGGCCTTTACATGCTGCTGCTCACGTTGCTCACGGTATTGGTTCTGTTTGTGGCCACGTGGTTCTCACTCTTTGTCGCCAAGCTGGTGACGCGACCTGTGGAAGCACTGGCTGAGGCTACGCGAGAAATTTCGGTCGGGCACTTGGGACATCGCGTGGAAGTCTCCGCCGCCGACGAATTGGGAGAGCTGGTTTCCTCATTCAACAACATGGCCGCCGAGCTGGAATCGAGCCGCACCAAGCTGGATGAGTCGGCTAGGGCGCTGAAAGATACCAATACCGAGCTGGAGCAGCAGCGGCGAAACATCGAGACCATTCTGGAAAACATTCCCACCGGCGTGCTCTCACTGGGGCCGGAGGGGCGCGTGACGCACAGCAATGTGGCCTTTGGGCGCATGTTCTGGCCCAATGGCGGCATGCCGACCGTGGGTTCAACGATCCGCGAGATTTTCCCGCCGGAAACTGCAGCAGATCTCGAACACCTTCTGCGCCGCGCCGACCGCATGTCCGTTACGGCAGCACAGTTTGAAATTCCTGTAGAAAAGAGCAAGCTCAACGTGAGCGTGACTGTTTCCTCCGTGCAGCATGGCAGGCAGCGGCTGGGCTACGTGATCGTATTTGAAGACTACAGCGAGCTGCTCAAAGCCCAGCGTGAAGCCGCGTGGCGTGAAGTAGCGCGTCGCGTTGCGCATGAGATCAAGAACCCGCTCACGCCCATTGCACTCTCAGCAGAGCGCATCCGCCGCCACCTGGAGCGCGGACTGCCGCCTGACCAGGCCTCTCTCAACGTGATTCAAGGCTGTGCCGGGACCATCACTGAGGCGGTGCAGACGGTGCGTTCGCTGGTGGATGAATTTTCTTCTCTGGCGCGATTCCCCGCAGCCCAGCCGCGTCCGGCTGACATCAATGAAATTGTGGAAGCTACGCTGGCGATGTTCAACGGGCGGCTCGACGGCATTCACGTGGAAAAGCAGCTTGATGCACGGCTCCCGCTGGCTATGGCCGATCCTGAGGCCATTAAGCGCGCTCTGGCCAACCTGATTGACAACGCCGCGGAGGCCATGCAGGATTCACACGTCCGCGAGATCCACATCACAACGGCTTTGCTTGAAAGCGGCGATGGCCTGGAGATCATGATTGCCGATACCGGTCACGGCATTGATCGCGAACTGAAGGAAAAACTTTTTCTGCCTTATTTCTCCACCAAGAAGCGCGGCACTGGCCTGGGGCTGGCGATCGTGCGCCGAATTGTTGAGGACCATCACGGCAATATTCGCGTAGAGGAAAACCGTCCTATGGGAGCAAAGTTCGTGGTGGAACTGCCGCTGGCGGCTGAAGCCTCGGCAGCGGAGTCGCAGAGTGCATAGCATCCTGGTGGTAGATGATGAGCGCGATATTCGCGAATCCCTGCGCGGCATTCTTGAAGACGAAGGCTACAAGGTCATGCTGGCGGAAAGCGGCGAGACCTGCCTGGAGCAGCTCAAAAAGCGCAGCTGCGAGGTGGTGTTGCTTGATATCTGGCTGCCCGGCATTGATGGATTGGAGACGCTGGAGCGCATCCGCCAAACGGAAAACCCGCCGGAGGTGGTGATGATCTCCGGCCACGGCACCATTGAGACTGCGGTGCGCGCCACCAAGCTCGGCGCGTTCGACTTCCTGGAAAAACCGCTCTCACTTGAAAAGACACTCATCGTGCTGAAGAATGCGCTGGAGGCCCATCGCCTGCGGCTGGAAAATGCCGAGTTCAAAAAGCAATTTCAGGATAAGAGCATCATCGTGGGTGAGAGCATTCCCATGAAGGCGTTGCGCCAGCAGATCTCGGTAATGGCGCCGACGAATGGCCGCGTTCTGATTTTTGGCGAGTCCGGCACCGGCAAAGAGCTGGTGGCGCATGCCATTCACGCGCACAGCCTGCGCAAGGAGAACCAGTTTGTTGAGGTCAACTGCGCGGCGATTCCTGAAGACTGGATCGAAAGCGAGCTCTTTGGACATCGCAAGGGTGCACTGCCCGGCGCCGCCGGCGACAAAGAAGGCAAGTTCGAGAAGGCCAATGGCGGCACGCTGTTTTTGGATGAAGTGGGCGACATGAGTCTGAAAACCCAATCCAAGGTGCTGCGCACGCTCGATGAACAGCGCTTCACCCGCGTGGGCGATGACGAATCCATCAAGGTTGATGTCCGCGTGATCGCCGCTACAAATAAAGACCTTGAAGAGGAAATCTCAAGAGGCAATTTCCGTGAGGACCTGTTCTACCGGCTGAATGTGATCCCGTTCTACGTGCCGCCGCTGCGGGAGCGCAAGGAAGACATTCCGCTACTGGCAAAGCATTTTCTGAAAGAGTTCTCCACCGCGTACAGCCGCCGCCCGCGCGAGATTACTGAAGACGCGATTGATTCGCTTTCGCGCTACTCCTGGCCGGGCAACGTGCGCGAACTGCGCAACGTGACGGAGCGGCTGGTCATCATGAACCCAACCGTCCACAAGATTGAGCGCAAGCACCTGCCGCAGCTGATCCATCGGGAAGGCGGGCGCTCAACCGGAAACTTTTCCACGCTGCACCAGGCGCGCGCCGCTTATGAGCGCGACTACATCCTGAAAAAGCTGGATGAAAACCATGGCAACGTGACCCGCGCAGCGGAAGTCCTGGGCCTGGAGCGCAGCCATCTTTACCGCAAGATGAAAACGCTGGGAATCGCGGTGAAAGAATAGTTTTTGAGCATGATCAGAAATTTCAAGTTGCCAGTGAGGTTGGTGATTGTAGCGTTGCTGCTCAGCGCAGTACTTTTCCACCATCCCTGGAACAGGCACGCGCAGGCCGCTGCTAAAAGGGCAGTGGTGGTCGAGTTGTTTACCTCAGAAGGATGCTCGAGCTGCCCGCCTGCCGATGCGTTGCTGGGCCATCTCCGGCAAGACCTTGCGGGTAACGGCGTTGAGGTCATCCCGCTCGGCCTTCATGTTGATTATTGGAACTCGCTTGGCTGGAAAGACCGGTTCTCCTCAGCCGAGTTCAGCCACCGGCAGGAGCAGTACTCCCGAAAGCTGGGCACTGATGGGCCTTACACGCCGCAGATGATTGTGGATGGGGAGACGGAGTTCGTCGGCAACGATGCCGGCCGGGCACGTGCGGCGATTTCAGACGCAGCGGAACGGCCCGCCGCGGCTGCAATTCAACTCTCACCAGCCGCAGACAAACTTGCTGTTCAGGCCAAAGCTTCCTCTTCCGCAGTGAGTGGCACTGTGCTGCTGGCAATCACGGAAGACAATCTCTCTACTAAGGTCGGCGCGGGCGAAAACAATGGGCGCGAACTGCGCCATGCCGCAGTCGTACGCCAACTGCGTACGCTGGGGCAGATGCAAGGCGGAGCGTTCAAAGCAGAAGTCCCGCTTACCCTGGAAAAAGACTGGAAGAGAGATGATCTTCGCGCTGTTGTGTTTGTTCAGCAGGGTGACGCCGGAAAAATTCTAGGCGCTACTTCAGTTCCCCTGCTGGTTCAGCCGCGCTGAGGTGCGGCCCAGCTTGCTGATTTCCTCAACAAACAAAGGATTGTGCGGGAACTGCTGATGCAGCTGTTCCAAATTCTTGCGGGCCGCATCGGCATTGTTGCGGCGAATATCTTCAAACGCCACCAGGATCCGCGCAAAAGGCGCGAGATAGCGAGCGTGGTCTGCCGCGAGCGCAAGTTCGCGAATACCCTCGTCCTCGTCGCCTTTGTAGCCGCCCATGCGCAGCACCCAGCGCACCGGCGCTGACCGCCGGCCAATGATGTACTTGCCCAGACCTGTGGCCACGTAGGCATCGTAAGAATCCGGCGAGCGGGCAAGCAGACGCTCAGCGTAATTGGTTGCGGCTTTCACGTAAGAAAGCGCGCTCAAGTCTTTTTTGGAAAAGAGGCCCAGATCGTCGCCGCGCAGGCCATTTGCCAGCGCCAGCGCCAACAGCGCGCGCGTGTCATTCTGGTCGCGGCTCAGGCGGGCCTGCGCCAGCTTCTCAGTTTGGGCAAGCGCATCGTCAAAAACTTTTTTGTTGGTGGCGTCCCAGACGTATCCATTGCGCGAAGCATGAAAGTTGTCATCAGTGGCAAAGACTTCACTGCGGAGAGCGTGCAGGCGGTCGAGCTCGCGGAAGAAGGCCACCCAAGCCTGGGCTACAAAGGGAAGAGGATCGTCAGCTGCAAGAGATTTTGCGTCGTCGGCGGCTTTGAACGCCTCTGAAAATTTGAGGTCGTACATGGCGCCATAAGATTGTGCCAGCTTGTCTTCTACTGAAGGAGTTTTGGCAGTGCTGTTCTGCGACTGCGCCGGAGCAGCCGAAAATAAGCCCGCGAGGGCCAAACACAATACACCGACAGTTTTGCTATGAATAACAGCCTTCAACCTACTCTCCAGTCCTTCAGGGTATCGGCATGCTATCAGGTACGCCTTAACTTGCCGATGTACGAAAGGGAATGTCCCGCAGAGCACACAGTGCCAACGGGGGACACTTGCAAGCATCAGATCGGGGATTGATAACAATTATAAATGATCGGCATTACTGCACTGCACCAGCCGTAGGGCGGTCCAGCTTGGCGATCTCCTGCCGGTAGAGCGGATTGTTAGGGAAGTGCTCACGCAGCCACTCCAGCTTTTCGCGCGCAGCGGCCTTGTTCTTATGGCGAAGATCGTTAAACGCCAGCAGAATCCGGGCAAACGGCGCAAGAAACCGGCCATGATCGGCCACAAGCGTGAGTTCTTTAATGCCTTGCTCCTGATCGCCTTTCAGTCCGCCCAGGCGCAGAATCCAGCGCACCGGCGCAGCCTTGCCGCCGATGATGTACTTTCCCATGCCGGTTGCGATGTAAGCGTCGTAATACTCAGGCGAGCGCGCCAGAAGACGCTCAGCGTATCCGTTGGCGGCCTTGGTATAGGAAAGCGCGCTGAATTTTTTCTTGGCCAGCAGGGCGGCGTCATCGGCACGGAGGCCGTTCACCAGCGTGAGCGCAAAAAGCGCGCGAGGATCATTTTTGTCTGCCTGCAATCGTTGCTGGGCCAGCTTTTCCGCCTCATTCAACGCGTCATCAAATTGCTTGCGGTTTTGTGCATTCCAGGTGATCGGTGCGCCGTCACTGAATTTGTCGTCAGCCTCAAACAATTCGCTCCGGAGCAGGTGCACGCGATCAAATTCGCGAAACAAAATGGCGCAGGCCTGCGACATCCAGGGAATGGGATCGTCAACGGCCATCGCCTTCGCGGCCTGGGTCTGGCGCAACGCTTCATCGAATTGCAGGTTGTACATGGCGTGATAGCTCTGGTCGAGCAGGGAATCCATGTTCTGCGTCTGCGCCGCGATTGAAGTTTTAGCTGGCGATTGGGCAGCCGAGATCTGCCATGACAGCATAAGCATGGTGGCTGCCAATGCAAAAGTTCTGCTGCGATATGTGATTGGTCGCAAAGTTTGCTCCGCGCGCTTGCCGGGCATACTAACAGTTTGATGCAGTGGTTCGCACTGGTAATCCGCGTGGTTTCCAGGTGGTTAACATTTCTTCATAACGGGAATATTTTCCGGTCAAGCCAGTTATCACTCCAGAAGAAGCGCCCAGCAGGCCAACAACGGCGCTTCCAGGAGGAAACCCATGTCCGGCAAAAACAACGACGTCATTTTGCATGATCACAATCATGATGGCATTGATCGCCGCGGATTTTTGAAGTGCATGGCCTGGGCGGGCACCGGAGCATTCTGCGTGATGCAGGGCGGCGTGCTCCGGTCTTACAGCCTGAGCCGACTGGCCGAGATGAGCGGCAAGGAGACGAAGGGCGAGCTCAGTTTCGTCCAGATCAGTGACAGCCACATGGGTTTCAACAAGCCCGCCAACCCGGACGTTATCGGTACGTTGAAGGCGGCGGTGGCAAAGATCAACGCTCTGCCGGAACAGCCTGCTTTCATTCTGCACACCGGTGACATCAGCCATCTTTCAAAGCCGGAGGAGTTTGACAATGTGGAGCAAATCCTCAAAGACGCCAGTGCGAAAGAGGTGTTCTACGTTCCGGGAGAGCATGACGTGATCGGCGACGATGGCAAGCAGTATCTGGAGCGCTATGGGAAACGCAGCCAGGGCGCGGGCTGGTACAGCTTTGATCAAAAAGGCGTTCACTTTATCGGGCTGGTGAACGTGATGAACTTGAAAGCCGGCGGGCTGGGCAGCCTGGGCCAGGAGCAGCTGGAGTGGCTGGAGAAAGACGTAAAGCATCTTTCGAAGAGCACGCCCATCGTTGTCTTCGCGCACATTCCGTTGTGGAGCGTCTATCCGGATTGGGGCTGGGGCACTGAGGACAGCGCGCAGGCGCTCTCCTATCTCAAGCGCTTTGGCTCGGTGACGGTGCTGAACGGCCACATTCACCAGACCATGCAGAAGGTGGAAGGGAACGTCACGTTTCACACGGCGGCTTCCACGGCATTTCCGCAGCCCAAGCCGGGAGCCGCGCCTTCGCCCGGGCCGATGAAGGTGCCTGACGAGCAGCTCCGCAGCCTGCTGGGCATTCGCGACGTGAACTACATCGCCAGGAAGCACGCACTGGCGGTGATCGATTCAAATCTGGAGTAATGCGATGAAAAAAACTTTGTGGACTCTGGGAGTGGCGGCTTTGCTGATTGGGATCGTAATTGCTGCTGCGCGGCCAAAGGCACTCGTGGCCTCAGTGACTGAGGCCCGAAATGCGAGCGAGAGCGCGATCAAGATTGATAACTTTGTCTTTACTCCGCCAACGATGACTGTGCCGGTGGGAACCACAGTGCGCTGGACCAATCATGACGATATCCCGCACAACGTGGTGAGCGAAGACAAAAGCTTCAAGTCAAAGGTGCTGGATACAGACGAGAATTTCAGCTACACGTTTACCAAGCCGGGAACTTACAGCTACTACTGCTCGATCCATCCGAAGATGACCGGAAAGATTGTTGTGCAGTAAAGACTCGAAAGGCGGAAAGGACTAGAATCATGGCCGCCACCGTTTTAAATAGAGGATATGTGAGCGGCTTCGAGAATAAAGATTTTGAAAAGCTCGCCGTCCCACTGCTGGATGGGCTCTACAACTTTGCCTGCTGGCTCTGCGGCAACACCGATGAAGCCCGCGATCTGACGCAAGAGGCGCTGCTCAAGGCGCTGCGCGGCTTTTCCAGCTTTCAGGAAGGCACGAATTTTCGCGCGTGGCTGTACCGCATCCTGCGCAACACATTTCTTACCAGCCGGACCGGGCTGGAGCGCCGCAATACCCAGCAGGAAGACGAAGAGGGTTTTGCTGAATCAGCCGTGAGCGCTGAGACGCCGGAGGTGGCGCTGATCCGGCGAGCCGATACGGAGCTGGTGCAGGCGGCAATTGCGCAGCTGGCTTCTTCGTGGCGAGAGGTGATCCTGCTGGCTGATCTGGAAGAGATGAAATACAGGGAGATTGCCGAGACGCTGGATATACCAATCGGCACGGTGATGTCCCGGCTGGCGCGGGCGAGGCAGCAGGTGAAAGCTTACATTGTGGCGGCGCTGAGCGAGAAGAAAGTTGCAGGTAACCAGAGATGAATTGCGAATTGCGGGAGAAAAGCAGTTTGTACGTGGACAACGAGATGGAACCAGCGGCGCAGCAGGCCTTTACCACGCATCTTGCCGGCTGCGCCGAGTGCAGCTCAGCCGTGCAGGAGCAGCAGGAGCTCAAGAAGACCGTGCGCATTGCCGCCAAAAAGTTCAGCGCGCCGCCAGAGCTTTATGCCACGCTGCGCAAGAGCACGAGTTCGCAACCTGCAGCGGCAAGAAGCTGGCGGCTCTGGCGCTGGGCCGCGGTTTGCGTGCTCATCATCACGGCGTTTGGAACTGGGTGGTACTTGAATTCGCGTGGCGAAAATCCTACCGTGGCTGAGCTTGTAGATCAGCACGTGATCATGCTGGCCAGCGCCAATCCCATGGATGTGATCTCAGAGGACCGGCACACGGTAAAGCCGTGGTTTCAGGGTAAGCTGCCTTTTACCTTTAATCTGCCGGAGCTGAAAAACTCTGAGTTCAAGCTGCTGGGCGGGAAGATGGTCTATGCGCAGCACGCGCCCGGCGCGGAGCTGATTTACCAAATCCGGCAGCACAAGATTTCTGTCTTCATTTTTCAGGCTCGCGATGTGCAGGGGCAGCCTTCAGCTGGCAATCATGAGTTCACCGCGATCGGCTGGGAGCAGAACGGGCTGCAGTTTTATGTTGTCACTGATGCCGCCAGGGAAGACGCGCAAAAGCTGCGGGGAATGCTGGAAGCGGCAAACCGGCTATAGGATTGCCAAAATCGCCGGAATTGCCAAAAGTGACAATTTAAGCACTTGTCTTCGAGCCGGGGTGCGCTTCTTCAGCTTTACCGCTCAGGATCATATATATCGCGAATGCCTCAACCCAGGCATACCGCCGCATAGTTCCTCAACAGAGCTTCCTACGTCTTTTAGACTTTGGTTTATTCTGGCTATAGGGGTCCCTCGCTCCGCTCGGGATAAAAAAAGATGCTGATCCTCGCCATTGATACCTCTGGCCAATCCGGCGGCATAACGCTGGCCGAATCCGGCCAAGAGCCTTTTCGCGTAATTGAATCTGCGCCAATCGCCGGCGGGACTTTTTCTGCGCAACTTGTTCCCACTCTGGCTGCGCTGCTGAGCAAGCATGGATATTCTGTGAAGGATCTGGGCGGCTTTGCTGCTGCGTCCGGGCCGGGATCATTTACCGGGCTGCGCGTTGGCTTGAGCGCCATCAAGGGCCTGGCCGAGGTGCTGCACAAGCCGATTGCGGTAGTTTCAGTGCTGGAGGCGCTGGCTGAACTGGCCGGGCAAACAGGAAGATTGGCCGCAGCGTTGGATGCGGGACGGACAGAGGTGTTTCTCGGGATGTATGAAGTAACCGCAAACTCTGCACGCATGCTTTCCGAAGAATTGTTTTCACAAGCGACTTTTGTGGAGAAGATGCGTGAGTCAACGGCGCTGGTAACGAGCGACCGCTCTGTTGCGGAGCTGGCGAGCGGCGCTGGAATTTCTGCCCAGCTTGTCGCGCGGCCGGGCAGCGAGATGGTGGCGAAGATCGGCGGAAGAAAGCTGCTGGCCGGTGAAAACATTTCCGTGGAAGCGCTGGACGCGAATTATCTGCGGAGATCAGACGCGGAGATTTTCTTTAAGGCTAAGTGATTTTTTGCAAGACCAGTCATTTTCTAACTTTAAATGGGCAAATTCACTTCTTCCTGTGCCGCCCCTCCGGGGCTCTTGTTTCTTATTACAGCTACCCCGGGCTTCCGCCCGGGGCTACCATTATTTCGCGCCTGCGGTGCTCTGCATTTGGTTGACACGAACTCTCATGCTCTGAGCTAACTACTGTTGTGCTAGGCGCTCGACATTTGATTGTCACGAGCCCAGCGCTCACGCTACGGCTCGCTGTTGTTATACCTCCGGCGCTCTGCATGGCATCCGGGTGTAAATTCAGATATATGCTTCGCGTTCGGTCAGCCATCTCGGAAGATCTTCCACGAATGATGGAGATCGCAACCCATGCCGCTACCGCCGCGCAGTGGAGCCCAGCAGAATACGCGAGGCTTTTTGCACCAGGCGCAGGGCAAAATCGCGTGGCGCTGGTGATTGAAGAGAACGCAGAGGTTGCTGGCTTTCTTGTAGCCAAACGCATCCACGCCGAATGGGAGATTGAAAATATTGCGGTTAGCGGCTCGGCTCGGCGTCGTGGGCTGGGAACCCGGCTGGTGGGAGAGCTCATTGACTTGGCAAAGAGCCGCGGCGGGCAGGCAATTTTTCTTGAAGTCCGCGAGTCAAACTTAGCTGCCAGAATGCTTTACGAGAAGTGGGCTTTCGAAGTGGCTGGTCGCCGGAAGAGCTACTATGACAATCCGGTGGAGGATGCCTTGGTGCTTAGATTCGATTTCGCAGATAAGTAGCAGAAAAGAGAATGCTTATCTAACGCTCTAAGCCCGTAGATCCTTCCACTCGCTCTGCTCACTCAGGGATTTCGGCTGGCGGTTCAGACGCCGCCATAGCGCCTCAATTTAATTTTTCATAAGGCATCCTGTTTTCCGTTGAACCTACTCTGACCGTATGTTAACGTTCGGTGAAAGAACACGCAGGAGGTTCGTCCGGATGGTAGATTCCGTTCGCGAACAGCTTCTTGCCAGCCACGATGAGTTTCGTCGGCTGGCCCAGGAACACAATCAATATTCCCAGCGGCTTCACTCCCTGATTGAGAAAAGATATCTCACGGAAGATGAAAAGCTGGAAGAAGTGCGCATCAAAAAGCTCAAACTACACCTGAAAGACCAGATGCAGATGATTGAGCTGGAATTCCGGCGCAGTCACTCGCAGGTAGCGTAACCGGGCCCGGAAATTAAAGCCTCTCCTTGTGTGGGTCAATTACCCGACGGGAGAGGCTTGTTATTTTGAATTGCCAATAACAGAAGTGCTGTGAAAGGCCGCTGGTTCCCAGCCACACAAGATAAAAAGAAGATGAAAAATTAAAAGGGCACGGCTTCCGGGTCCGTGCCCTTTAATTTTAGCAGTTCGACGGATGAACTTGCCTCTTTGATCTAGTAGAGTCAATTCCGGTCCCAAAAATATAGTTTTAGAAAAATTTTTTAGCCGGCGCCGGCTGTAAGCAGCAGGATGACGTTTAAGCCTCTAACGCACAAAGATATGATTCGGGGAACCAGCGGAATCGACAGCAGTTCTCAACATTTCATCTTTATCCTGCCGCCGCTGGCTATAATCAAAGGATGGTGCGGGACGGCATCTACTACGCGCTGGGAATGGTGTTTGTGGCCGCCGTGATCGGCTGGCTGACGCACTCGGCAGGACTAACTCTACTGCCGCTACTGCCTGCAGCGTTTTTCCTCTGGTTCTTTCGCGATCCTGAGCGTGTGATTCCCTCCGGTGAGGGAGTAGTCGTATCGCCTGCCGATGGCAAAGTTACCGACGTCTCTTCAATACAGCTGAACGGAGTTCCTTCCACACGGATCAGCATTTTCCTGAACGTATTTGACGTGCACGTGAATCGCTCACCGATTACAGGCATGATCAAGAGTGCCGTGTATAAGAGAGGCGCGTTCGGCAATGCGATGACTGCGACTTCTGCCGAAGACAATGAGCAGAACATCGTTACCATGGAAGGCGAAGGCATGACTGTGGTCTTCAAGCAGATTGCAGGATTGCTGGCGCGGAGGATCGTCTTCAATCACAAGCCCGGTGAGACGCTGGCGCGTGGGCAGCGGGTTGGGCTGATCAAGTTTGGATCGCGCACAGATGTCATCTTTCCGCAGCCGGCGCAAATCCGTGTGAAAGTTGGAGACCGCGTGATGGGTGGTTCAACGATCCTGGCGCACGTCACGGCGCCGCAGAAAATCGCGCCCGCTCCGGCGCAGGAACAGACAGGTGCATTACGATGAGAATGCCTTTGCCGAAGCGACGGTGGGACGATCAACTTCCAGCGGAGGAGAAGCGCCGTATGCGCAAAGGCATGTACATTCTGCCTTCGCTATTTACGGCGGCGAATATCGGCGCGGGATACTATGCGATCACACAGACGGTTCAGGGCACGCCTGCCGAGCCGTGGCACTTTGATTACGCTGCGTTGGCGATTGGAGTAGCGGTGGTGGCGGACGGGCTTGATGGCCGCATTGCGCGCATGACCAACACCACAAGCGATTTTGGGCGCGAGTTTGACTCGCTGGCTGACGTGATCACCTTTGGCGTTGCTCCGGCAGTGCTGGCATGGATGTGGGGCTTTGCCCATTTGCCGATTTCGAATTACCCGAGCGTCCATGATCGCACGCTGCAACTGGGGCTGCTGGCAACGTTCATCTTTCTTGTCGCCGGAGCCAGCAGGTTGGCGCGATTCAACATTCAGGTCAATCCGCAGCCCTCAAATCCTGGACGGCCAGGAAGAAAATATTTTGTCGGATTGCCCATTCCTGCGGGAGCAGGAGTTATAGCTTCCACCATTCATTTGCTGCGCGGTGAGCCCATTCTGTATCTGCCGCTGGCGCCGCTCTGGATAGGGTTGCTGTTGGTGGTGGGATTCTTGATGGTGAGTACGTGGCGCTTTTATAGCTTTAAAGACTTGAATTTGCGCAATCGACATCCATTCCAGATTTTTATCCTGATCTGCGGCTTTGGATATCTGCTCTTCCTGTTTCACCACTATGTGCTGTTCATCATCGCAGTGACGTATGCTTTGAGCGGAATCTTTTTCCGGCTCTCTTACTTTTTTAATCGTCGCAAGCAAGAGCCTACGGCGCCTGCTTATAATGAGGCTCCGGAACCGCGATGAAGGCTGACGCACAAAACCTGTTTCGTGTGGCGATTGTGGGGGCAGCCACGCTCAAAGGCAAAGAGCTGAAGGATGTGCTGGAAGAGCGCAACTTTCCCGCTGCAGACATCAAGCTGCTGGATGATGACGAGTCGCTTGGGCAGCTGGAGCGCGTGCAGGACGAGATTGCTGTGGTGCAGCCGGTTGGGCGCGACGAGCTGACCGACGTGGACTTTACCTTCTTCGCCTCCGACGAAGATTTCACCCGTAAAAACTGGAAGCTGGCGCGCAATGCAGGCAGCGCGATTGTCGATCTTTCTTATGCGCTGGAGAGTGAGCCGAACGTTCCCATTCGGGCGCCATGGATTGAACGCGAGTCAGGCCAGCACGCGCAGCTTACGCTGGAGTCGAGTGCAGTTGTGGCGGCGCATCCGGCGGCAGTGGCGCTGGCGCTGCTTCTGCTGCGCGTGGGGAAAGCCGGGCGCATACGGACAAGCGTAGTCAGCATCTTCGAGCCGGTGTCAGAGCAGGGCCGTCGCGGTATGGATGAACTCCATGAGCAAACGGTAAATCTTTTATCGTTTCAAACCATGCCGCAGCAGGTTTTTGATTCACAGGTGGCGTTCAACATGATTGACCGCTATGGCCGCACCTCGGCTCACCCGCTGGAGATGACGGAGCGGCGCATCAGCAACCACCTGCGGCGGCTGCTTGGGGAAAATACGACGCTGCCTGCGATTACGCTGCTGCAGGCGCCGGTGTTTCATGCGCACACATTCTCGGTTTACGTGGAAATGGAATCCAGCGTGGCCACCGGCGATTTCACGCGCGCTCTGGCGGGCGAGCACATGCATATTGCGCGTGGGCCGGAAGATTCGCCCAGCAATGTGAATGTTGCAGGCAAGGACGACATCACAGTCGCTGTGCGGCGTGATGCCGTCCATGAAAACGGTTTCTGGCTGTGGGCCGCCGTGGACAACCTGCGGCTCTCTGCGCTTACGGCTGCTGATTGTGCAACTGCGCTGGCCACTGTCCGTCCGCATGGGAAGGTGCAGTGAAGAAGGCGCTTTCCTCTCTGCTGCTTATCCTGTTGCTTGGCGGCTGCGGATACCACACCGCTGGCCACGCAGTGCGGATTCCGGCAAGTGTTCACACCATTGCCGTGCCGGTGTTCATCAATCAGACGCAGACCTACCGGATTGAGCAGGTGCTCACACGCGACGTTGTGCGCGAGCTCGTGAGCCGCACACATTACCAGATTGTGTATGATTCGGGAAAATCGGCCGACGCCGTGCTCAAAGGCACCGTGGTTTCCGCACAGGCCGCGCCGCTTACTTATGACGCACAGACCGGGCGCATTTCAACGGCGATCGTCACGGTAGCGATGAAAGTCTCGCTCGCTGACCATCAGGGCCGCGTCTTCTTTGAGAACCAGAATTACACTTTTCGCCAGCAATATCAGGTCTCGCGCGAGGTCACCAGCTTTTTTGAGGAAGAGACTCCGGCGCTGCAGCGCATGTCACAGGATTTTGCCCGCACGCTGGTGAGTGACATTCTGGAGGCCTTCTAGTGGCCTCCGGACGCAGCTTTGCGCAGACAGAAAAGTTTGCTTCAGAAGTTGCCGGCCGCAAGCTTCGTCCGGCGTATGTGCTGATTGGCGACGAAGTTTTTTTTCGCGACCAGTGCCGCCAGGCGCTGCTGCAGCACCTTGTCCCCGCTGACCTGCGCGACTTCAGCCTGCATGACCTCGATCTCGCCGACGTAAGCATCGCCGAGGTCCTGGACCGCGCGCGCACGCCTTCGCTCATGGCGCCGTTTCAGGTGCTGTTCGTGCGCGGGGTGAAAGAGCTGTATGGCCGCGGCTCGCATGACGCGGAGTTTGCCGCGATCGAGGCATACGTCAAAGATCCCAATCCAGACGCGGTGATCATCTTTGTGGCTGACCACATCAGCATTCCCGCCGACGCTCGCCGCATGGAGATGCAGGACCGCGACCGCTATGAGCGCATCCGTGAGACGCTGGGCGAATATTGCGGCGTGGTGGAGCTGGCGCGCGTGGACGAAAGCGACGGCATGCGCTGGGTGATGGAGCAGGCGCAGAAAGAGGGCGTGAAGGTTGACCAGGACGCCGCCCGCGAGCTGGTGGACGCGCTGGGCGCGGACATGATGCTGGTGAGCCGCGAACTGGAAAAGCTCATCCTCTTTGCCGGCGAGAAGAAGCACATCACGCTGGGCGACGTCGAAACCATGGTGCTGGCCGCCAAGCAGCGCTCGCTCTATGAACTTACTGACGCGATCTCCGCCAAAGACAAAACGCGCGCCCTGGCCGTGCTGGACGCGCTGCTCTCCACCAGTGAGGGCGACGATGCAGCCATCGGCCACCTTTACATGCTGGCGCGCACCTTCCGGCAGATGCTGGTGATCCTGGAAAAAAACGTCCGCGACTCACGCGCCATCTGGCAGGCGCTGTGGCAGGGCTTCCGCGTGCCGCCCTTTGCCGCCGAAGATGTCATCCGCCAGGCCCGCCGCTACAAATCCCGCCGCGAACTCACCCGCGCTCTGCGCCTCATCGCACGCGCCGATTTCTCTCTCCGAACCAACCCTCCGAGTAAAAAGCTGGTGCTGGAAAATCTGGTAATGCAGCTCTGCGAAGAACCGAAGGTCGTGCCGACGGAGTGGCAGCAAGAGCTAGTGCTGTAGTCCCGAGCGAAGCCAGTTGGTGTAAATCACCATAGTCCAGTCCCGCAGGGACGTTACAATCTGTAGCCGGGCACGGCAGTGCCCGGTGGTAGAAGTAAAAATTCCGAGTCCCGAAGGGACGGCACAATGTCCTACGTCAGCAGCCATTTCCACATCGTTTACAGCACCAAAGCACGCGTGCCCGCCATCTCCGAAAAAATCCAAACAAAATTGTGGGCCTATATGGCCGGAATTGCCGCTAACCACGGCATGCGTGCGCTGGCAATCGGCGGAATTGAAGACCATGTGCATGCCTTGATCTCGCTGCCGGCAACCATGAGTATCGCCGAGGCTGTCCAGCTCCTCAAGGCCAACTCCTCACGATGGATCAACGAACACCCACGGACCCATTTTGAATGGCAGGAAGGATATTTCGCGTGCAGCGTGAGCCGGTCACAGATTTCAAGAGTGAGTAAATACATTGCCAACCAGCGCCAGCACCACAAGAAGCGTGATTTTGCAGCGGAGTTCAGGCTGCTTCTGAAAAGACATGGTTTTGAAGAGAGTGCCGTCCCTTCGGGACTCTGTTCGTTGCTATCTCCTACCGGGCACTTCCGTGCCCGGCTACAGGTTCTTTCGTCCCGCTGCGCGGGACTGCTGGCCAGCCCATTTCTCCATCCGCGCTTTCGAGTTTATTCGCGGCTAATTTTTCTCTTCTCTGATCTGCGTTTATCTGTGCCAATCTGCGGCGAAAGAAATTCCCCACACCCCCACATCTCGCTCTGCTCGGCTCGCGCCCGTTGAAACGGCGGGCTTACTCCCAACCATCCCTTCGGAACTCAGAGGGGGTCGCCGCATCGCGCGTTGATCGCCGTGATCGGGAAAGCCAAAGCCGCAGGAGGCACAGACAGGAGCCTGTGCCAAATTGTCAAATCAGATTTGAGTATGCGCTTATGCGCTGCGGCGTTCTTCGTCCTCTTCCTCGACAGGGACGAGCAGCTCGAAGCGGACCTGGGAGTCACACTTGAGGCAGGGCGGGAATTTTTCCTGCGCCTTGAAGGTTGCTTTATGTGGCAGGCGGTGCTGGGCGTGGGAAACCTTATAGATCCCCGCCCTCGGGACCACCTCGCCAGGCTTGTATTGTGTCTTGCTGGAATCGGAAGCCATGCGCTTTGCCCAGTTGCATCGGGAACGTAGTGTTTTGAATATCCATGAGGTAGCTGGGGTTGTCCGAAAGCTCCTCACGGAAGTCAGGATCTTCAGAAATATGCGGGACTACCTGCAACAGCTTGTAACGCACGCGCTCACCGCATTGCCGGCAGTACGGGAAGATGGTATCGCGCATGAGAATGGCGGTGGCGCGATCTTCGTCAAAATGGCAGATCTCATAGACGCCGGAGTGGCTGATCAACTCGCCGGGCATCAGGGTGCAGTCAGACTGGTCAAATATTGGAACGCTTTGCGTATTCATCCATGCAACTCCAGCTTGGTGTAACTAACTTAAGTCTTGAGGACGGGCATATCGCGGAAAGGCAGCTCACAATTCTCAAGCATTCAGAAGAAGAAGCGGAACAGCTAGCTCAGTTTGTTCTCTCCGCGCGTAATTGGGATGCAATCAGTAGCACGAAAAGTTGGAAAGCCTCTGAGAGAGTAAGCACCAGGTTGCCGGGGCCTGGAGTTTTGAGGAGTGCGGAATTGGTGGTTTGACGATCTGGGAGCAGCTGCTTCAGAGAGAAGGGACTTCGATCGCATGTACATGATCAGGGCTGGGTAGTGGTACAGTTTGGGCCCTTTGTCAAAAAAACAACAGAAGGTCCCTCTGGCCTACTCGCACGCTGATGACACCGCGCGCTCGCTTTACGGCCCGTCGGGATGACGAGTAGTTTTTAGAGATTGCAAAGCTGGACCCTTGCCCCGAGGCTGCAGGAGGTTGCTCTTCGCGATAACTTCCTGTAAAATTTACCTTTAACTACCGCTCTGAAAAGCTCTGATAGCCTCTTCTGAGTCAGGAATTCTGGAGTCAATTCAAATGGCACAAGTTTGCGACATCTGCGGCAAAGGGCCGCAATTTGGAAACAAGATCAGTCACGCTCACAATGTGAGCCGCCGGCGCTGGAATGTGAACCTGCGGCCGGTGCACGCCAAGGTGAACGGCGCCAATAAGCGCGTCCGCGTATGCACCACCTGCCTGAAGTCAGGCAAGGTGACGAAGGCGTAAGCAGCTTTTCGTCCGGGAACAAGGAATTAAAGAAGGCCTCCTGATTGGAGGCCTTCGTCTTTCTGAACAGGTTTCGACCGGGGCAGGAGTTCTGCTGGTTCGATTTTCGAAAAAGCAGCTGCTTAGAACCGCAGCACAAGGCCGCCACCGACCAGAATGTTGTGATGATGCAAACCGCTCTGGGTGGAAAACACGTTGCCAAAGCCGAAGTCCGGATTGCCGGTGACAAAGTCGCGAACTTCAGCGCGGAATCCAAGCAGAGGAAGGCCGGTCTTGAAGTCGAGTCCGCCGCCGTATTGCAGCGCGGCTTTGTTCTGCGTTACCCCGGCGGTGTTCAACGAATAATGTGCCCAGCCGCCGCCAACGCTAACCCAGGGCGAGATGGGCGCGATGGGAGCAATTTTGAGCCGCACTCCGGGAGTGACGAACACGGTGCCGAGATGGTCCAGTGTTCCGGAAATACCGTTGACGGTGAGCGGCTGTGATGGAATTCCTGCTACCGGCAACTCTGCGTAGAGAGAGGCAACATGAGCGTTCAGCATTCGGACGCCCAGAGATCCCTCCAGGAACAAGTGGTGGTCAGTCTTGACGGTTGCGGATGAAGTAAGCGCCGGAAGCGCAGTTAACGTCCCAGTGGTATCTGAAACAAACGATCCGCCTACGACAAATGCCGCATCGGCCTTTTGTGCTGCTGCAAACGTTGACAGAGAGAGTATTGCAACCAGAATAAGAAGTCGTTTCAATCAAAGCTCCTTTTCCGCGCGTACACACGAATGGTTTGAAAGTATGTATTGTGAGATGCAGGTTCAGACACTCTGGATTGTGAAAAGTTGTCCGCACCGGGGACAAACGGGCAGTCACTAAGGTTCAGTTCGCATATGAACCTATGTCGCTGGCCTCTTCAGATTTCCTGGCGCCATGCTATGCCAGCGCGATCACATCAATCTCAACAGAAACGTCTTTCGGCAGGCGAGCTACTTCCACTGTGGAGCGGGCTGGCGGAGCGTTCTTGCAGATTTTTCCGTACACCTCATTCATCTGCCCAAATTCCGACATATTTTTCAGAAACACCGTGGTCTTCACCACTTTTTCCCAGCTGCTTCCCGCCGCCTGCAGGATCGCCGAAAGGTTCTTCAACACCTGCTCAGTCTGCGCTTCAATTCCGCCTTCAATCAGATTGCCCGTTGCCGGATCAAATGCGACCTGCCCGGAGATAAAAACAAATCCATTAGCTTTGATCGCCTGCGAATACGGCCCAATCGCCTTGGGTGCGTTGGGAGTGGAAACAACGTCTCGGGTGAAAGTGCTCATTCATTCTCCGTCTTCTTCTGAATTACAAAAAAGTTTCTAAACTTTATTCAATCTTTGCACATCGTGAATTCCCGGAATCTTTCTCATCCCGCTGATCACGCGCTCCAGGTGTTTCACGTCTTCAATGTCAATCACAATGTCGATGGTCGCCTGACTGTCCGCAGTGCGTGCCTCAATATTGCGAATGTTGGTTTCATCTTCGCTGATCACGGCCGTAAGTTGCTTCAACATCGCCGGACGATCATCGCAGAAGACCGTCAGCTTTACCGGATAGGTCGCGCGGCCGCTGGCTGCTTTGGGCGGCTTGGCCCACTCCACGGCAATCCGGCGATCCGCCTCATACATGAGATTGTTCACATTCGGGCAGCTCACCGCATGCACGGCGACGCCTTTGCCGCGCGTCACGTAGCCAACAATCGCTTCACCGCGAATCGGATTGCAACATCGCGCACGATACACCAGCAGATCGTTGTAGCCTTTTACCTTGATCGCGCCGCCATCGGCGCTCTGACCAAAGACGCGCCGGATCACCGTTCCCAGCGTGCTTGGCTTGCTGGTTGGCTCTTCTGCCGGAGTCTCTTCCTGAATGCCCGGCGAAAGCTTCGCCAGAACTTGCCGCGCAGAATATTTCCCGTAGCCAATCCCGGCGAGCAGGTCCTGTCCACCGCCCAGGCCGTATTCCTTGGCGATCTTCTCCATCCCGGCTTCGTCCAGGTCTTTCATTGCCAGCCGGTATTTGCGCGCCTGCTTCTCCAGCAGCTTCTTGCCGATCTCAATCGCCCGCTCCCGCTGATGAATGTTGAGCCAGTGCCGGATCTTATTGCGCGCGCGGGTGGACTTGGCAAAGCCCAGCCAGTCTCGACTGGGATTGTGCCCGGGCTGAGTCATGATCTCCACCACATCACCATTGCGAAGCCGGCTGCGCAGCGGCACAATTCGCCCGTTCACCTTGGCGCCCACGCAGGTATGTCCGACTTCAGTGTGGATGGCATAAGCAAAATCAATGGCGCTGGCATCACGCGGCAGGATCACCACCTTGCCCATCGGCGTGAAGGTGTAAACCTCTTCCGGGTAGAGATCGACTTTCAGCGTAGAGAGAAATTCGTTGGGATCTTTTACATCCTGCTGCCACTCGACTACCTGCCGCAGCCACGCCAGCCGCTGCTCGTCTTTGGCGCTCACCGGGCTGCCATCTTTGTACTTCCAGTGCGCGGCGATTCCCTCTTCCGCCATCTTGTGCATCTCTTCCGTGCGGATCTGCACTTCAAACTGATGGCCATCTTCCGTAATCACCGTGGTGTGCAGTGACTGGTAGAGATTGGGCCGCGGCATGGCGATAAAATCTTTGATCCGCCCCGGTACTGGCCGCCACATCTGGTGGATGGCCCCAAGCACGGTGTAGCAGTCTTTGATAGAAGTGGTAATGATGCGCACGGCCAGCAGATCGTAAACCTGATCCACAGTTATGCGCTGGCGCAGCAGCTTCTGGTGGATGCTGTAAAGCCGTTTGATGCGGCTTTCCACCCGCGCCTCCACGCCGTTTTCTCGCAACTTCTGTTGCAGGATTTTGACGATCTTTCCCAGAAACGTCTCACCCGCTTTGCGGCGCTGCTCCACGGCTGATCGCACCTGTTCATAGCCGATTGGATCAACGTAGCGGAAGGAAAGGTCTTCCAGCTCTCCGCGCACCTTGCCCATGCCGAGCCGGTGCGCCAGCGGCGCGTAGATCTCAAGCGTCTCTCGCGCAACGTTCTGGCGGCGCTCTTCCGGCAGATGGCGCAGCGTGCGCATGTTGTGCAGGCGGTCGGCCAGCTTGATGAGCACCACGCGAATGTCATCCACCATGGCCAGCACCATCTTGCGGACGTTCTCCGCCTGGCGCTCTTCGCGGCTGGCCATGTTGATCTTGTCGATCTTCGTTACGCCCTCGACAATATGCGCTACCTGCTCGCCAAATTCGCGGCGAACGTCTTCTTGCGTCACCGGTGTATCTTCAATCGCGTCATGCAGCAAGCCGGCGGAAATGGCGGTGGAATCAAGCTTCAGATCGGCCAGTACCAGTGATACTTCCAGCGGATGGATTAGATATGGCTCGCCTGATGCGCGCGTCTGTCCCTGATGATGTTTGAGAGAGAAATCGTAGGCTTTGCGGATAATCTCCAGATCATCCGCGGGGCGATTTTCGGCGACCTTGGCCAGCAGCTGCTGGAACTTGCCCGTAAGCAGCTTCAGCTCTTTTTGCGAGGTGGGCTGCGCGTTTGTCGCCATGGTCAATTATAGCTTGAAAAAAAGCGGGTTCTGCGACCACGAGGCGCCTTTCGCTAGCTTCGCTGGAAGTGCCGCAGCACCGCCTCCGTCTGCGATTTCGTCAGCACTGCGCTCAACGCCGCTGCATCCGCCTGCTGGACCGCGCGAACGCTGCCAAAGTGCTGCAGCAGGCGCTGGCGGGTGCGCTCGCCCACGCCCGGTATTTCCAGTAGCTCGGATTTACGGTCGCGCATCTGGCGGCGTTTGCGATGGAACGTCACGGCGAAGCGGTGGGATTCATCGCGCACCATCTGCACCAGGTGCAGCACAGGCGAGTGGCGGTCGAGCACCACAGGATCGTCTTCCTGGCCAAAGACGTAGATGATCTCCTCTTTTTTGGCGATAGCAGCCAGCGGCTGGTTGGTGATGCCAAGTTCTTCCAAAGCTTGTGCCGCAGCGTGAAGCTGGCCTAGGCCGCCGTCGATGAGTATGAGGCTCGGGAACGCTTTGTCTTCATCGCGCAGGCGCTTGTAGCGGCGGCCTACCACCTCACGCATGGAAGCAAAGTCGTCCACGCCCGTGACGGTGCGCACGATGAACTTGCGGTATTCGTTCTTGTTCATCTTGCCGTCTTCCCAAACCACCATGGAAGCCACAGTCTCTGCGCCCTGAATGTGCGAGATATCAAAGCACTCAATGCGCTCGGGCACCTCCGGCAGTCCAAGCGCGTCCTGTAGCGCCTCCTGCACGGCTTTGGCCTGGGGCTTCATCACGCGGAAACGCTGATCGAACGACTGTTTGGCATTCTGCGCTGCCAGGTCTATAAGCGAGCGCTTCTCGCCTCGTTGCGGAACCAGAATTTCCATCTTGCTGCTGCGCTTTTCTGTTAGCAGCTCTTCCAGCTCAGGCCGATCTTCAAAGTCCACCGGTACAAGGATGTCGCGAGGAACGTATTGCTGGTCAATATAGATCTGCTTCATCAGGGCGGAGAAGAAGTCACCGGGAGAAAAGTTCGGAACTGGAGCGCGGGCGCCCTCGCCCGCGGACGATGAGGATTGTGGAGCGCAGCCGCCCTCGGCTGCGAACGAGATATTGGAGGAATGGGCGGTATCGGCCGCAGGCGGGGGCGCCTCCACCCCAGCACGCGCAAAATCGGCGCGCACTGGGGACCCCGGCGCCTGCGATCCATGCTCCCCTGAAGGTTGCGAGATCTCTGGCAACTCCTCCCAGAAGAACTCTCTGCGATCGAGAATCTTTCCGCTGCGCATATGAAAGACGTTCACGGCGAGCATGTCATTTTCAAAGTGATATCCGAAGACATCCATGTCATCGCCTTCCACAGCGGCGATGCGCTGCTTCTCTTGCAACTGCGAGACCGTCGAAATCATGTCGCGATAGCGTGCCGCGCGTTCATACTCCTGGTCTTGAGCAGCCTGGTCCATGCGCGCCCGCAGAGATTTCGCCAAATCGGTTTGCCGGCCTTCGAGCAGAAGCTGCACATCGCGCACGGCCTCCTGATAGACGTGCGGCGTGGTCAGGTCCTGAACACACGGACCGAGACAGCGCTTGATGTAATACTGCAAACACGGCCGCAGATGATATCGCGTGAGATCAACCTTGCAGGAAGGAACCAGGAAGCTGCGGTGGATCAGGTCAACAATCCGATAAGCCAGATTGCCGGGAAAGTATGGCCCGTAATAAACGCTGCCGTCTTTGCGCAGGCGGCGGGTCACATAGACGCGCGGAAAGCGCTCTCCTAAAGTCAGCTTGATGTACGGGTAAGTTTTGTCATCGCGAAGCAGAATATTAAAGCGCGGCTTCTTCTGCTTGATGAGGTTGTTCTCAAGCGCCAGCGCTTCTTTGTTGTTATCAACTACGATGTATTCAACATCCACGGCCTCGCGCAGCAGGGTCCCGGTCTTTGCGTTCGCTTCGCCTACGCCTTCCTGAAAGTAAGAACGAACGCGGGCGCGCAGGCTTTTGGCCTTGCCAACATAGATGACCTCGCCTTCAGCGTTCTTATAGAGGTACACTCCAGGCTGGAGCGGCAGAGTCCGGATTTTCTGGATCAGGTCCATTTGGAGAGGTCGGGGCTTAAGTAACCTAGATTCTTCCCAGTCAACGCCGGGTGCGTAAAAATTCTATTGTACTCTGCGAAAAGCAGGGCTCTGAAGAGAGCTGCCACGAGACAAGTCATTGATTTTTATGGCACTTTACCAAGATAGCCTGTTGGCAACTCACTTGCTCTATCGTAGGTGACTTTATAAGGCGGCATAACCCTGCGCCGCATGGGTCTTAAGGAGCTTCCCCCATGAATTTGAAATCCAGTCTTTTGGTTCTCTTGGCCGGTTCGTCAGTCATGATCGGAACTGGTTGTGCGACAAAGAATTACGTCCGCAAGGAGACCCAGCCAATCGTCGAAAAATCCAACGAACTTGACGCCAGAACGGCCAAGAACAACTCCGCCATCCGTGATGTTGATGCCCGCGCACAGCAGGGTATCGCCGGCGTGAATGACAAGGCCAGTCAGGCCGATCAGAAGGCCCTGGACGCCCGCAATCGTGCCGACCAGGCCCAGACTCTTGCAGCCCAGGCCAATACGCGCGCTGACGCTCTGGCGAATCAGGTTGCGAACCTGGATAACTATCGGCCCGTTGCTGAAACCTCAGTTCATTTTGCCTTCAACAAGGCTGATCTGACGGCGAAGGCAAGGACCGCCCTGGACCAGCTTTTGGCTGAAGTCCCCAATACCAAGGGCTATCTGCTCGTGGTCGAAGGCGACACTGACTCCGTCGGTTCGGCCTCCTACAATTACAAGCTGAGCGAGCGTCGCGCTGACGCCGTGGTCCAGTATCTCTCTTCCAAGAACATTCCTGCGCACAAGATTTACTTGATTGGAATGGGCAAGGACAAGTACGTGGCGCCCAACAGCTCGGCTGAAGGCCGCGCAAAGAACCGCCGCGTGGATGTGCACCTGATGACCAATACACAGGGACAAGAGTCCCCAAGCTCTGCGCAGAGTACCGCTCCCAACCCGAGCCGGTAAGTCTCTCCTCCCCCGGGACTTGCGCAGACAGAGGCCGCCAGATTTCTGGCGGCCTTTAATTTCTTTATCACAAGCGAAATTTACTAACAACCGTCATCCCGAAGGCCGTGAGCGAGCAAGCGCATTCTTCAGCTTGCGAGTAGGCCTGAGGGACCTTGTGTTTCCAGAATTTCTGCCTTACACGATGTGCCCGTGCTTTGTGATCGAAGCGCCGTCAGGTGCGAGCCGCTCAGCACGTAAGCGCTGGGTGCGTTTGTGTAGAAGCCCCGTAGGCACTCTGCAAGATTTCCTTCTACCATCGAACTTCCCAGTAGAATATCTCTATGAAGTTTTGCACCTGCATTCTCTTGTGCGCTGCCATGATGGCCTTCGGCGCTTCACGCGCTGCCGCACAAGACAATCCTGATAATCAGCCCCATATCCAGCCCCGCGCCACACCAACACCCACTCCTTCGCTATCACCCAGGAGCACACCGCAGCAAGACCAATACGAACGCCCGCCTTTTCCGGGCGACGCGCCGGGGACCGCTCCTGCGCCAAGGCGCTCTGATGGCTATGAGCGTCCTTCGTTTCCTGGCGATGCTCCGGGAACAGGCGCAACCGGAGAGAGCTCCAGTCGCGATTCGCAGATTGACCTAAATGCCAAGCCTGAAGAAAAAGAACCGGCTTCGGCAAAAGAAGACGAATCAGTCCTGCAGCCCTGGGACCCGCACAAAGCTGCGAAAGACGTTGAAGTCGGTGAGTATTATTTGAAATTGAAGAATTATCGCGCGGCGCTGGAGCGCTTCAATCATGCGTTGACCTACAAGCCCGGCGATGCCGAGGCAACTTACGACCTGGCCTTCACGCAGGAAAAGCTCGACCTGCTCTCACTCGCCGATCAGAACTATCGCAAATATTTGCAAATCCTGCCGAATGGTCCCAAGGCTAAGGAAGCGGAAGAGGCGCTGAAGCGAATCGAGCCGCATCTGAGCATGCGCCAGACCACCGGCCCTGAGGGAGACAAGCTGAGAACAGCGGCGCATGACATTAACGTGGGAGAAACCTATCTCGCCAGCAACAGTTTTGACTCCGCGCGCGACCGCTTTGAAGAGGCCATGCGCCTCACCCCGGACAATCCGCTGATCTACTTCCGGCTGGCGCAGGCCTTGCAGGGCATGCAGCGGCTTGATCCTGCGCGGACCTTTTACCGCAAGTACCTGGAGATGGACCCGAAGGGCAAGTTCGCCAAAAACGCCAAAAAGGCAATCGGCGAGATAGACTACGTCTTGGGCAAGTAGCAGGGCCCCCATCCGCGTTTTTGGCGCGGCGTAAGTAAGTTACTCCTTGTGCAGGAACTTCCCTGTGCTCGCATCCACCAGCACTGCAAGCTTGCTGGAAACTTCGCTGCCGCCATAAATCACGTGCCAGCGCAGCTGGCTTGATCCTGTGTCCCAGTCCAGCAGATACGTCACTTTGGTCTTGGGGTCTTTCTCCAGCAACTCCTTGCCGCCGTGCTGCTGCGCCACCTCAAAAGCCTTGTCAGTATCGATCTTCAGGAAATTGAGATCGAAGGTGCGAGAAGTGCGGTTTGCCGGATCGTAAGAGTCTTCGGTCCCGTGATCCACGCCGGACCTCGTGTCCGCTGTGGAGACGCCGGACCAGCTGAACGGCTCAGACTTCTGCCGCCCGGACGAGGCAAACAGTGCGCGCCAGAAGCTCGCCTTGCCGTCATGGCCGGTGCTCTCTTTGATGTTCGAAGATTCCAGGCGCACGGGCTGCGCATCTGAAGCCCAGAAGTGCGCAGGTACAAGCATCTTCTGCAGGGCGAAGCGTCCCGTTTGCAGCTCAGTTGCCGCAGGCGTTGGCTTTGCAGCGGGAGCGTTATTGCTTGAGCCTGAATCGCAGCCGGCAAAAAGCAGTGCCGCGGCGATCAGGGCAGTCAGGCTAAATTTCTGTGCGTTCGATGTTTTGGAAGCTGAAATCACAACTTCATTTTAGTCGAAATGAAGCAGATGCCAGCATGTACAAAGGTGCTGGGACTTTGAGTAGTTACTCGCTGCCTAAGCCGGCTTTACGCGCCTGCTCTTGCAGGTCGCTGAGCTTCTGCTGGGCGGCTTCCAGGGCCTGCTTCTTGGTTGTAATCTCGTCCTGCGATTTGCGGCTGTCATCGGCGAACTTGGCCTGATCACGCAGCATGACGCCAGCATCAGCATAATAAGCGGCGGCCCGCAGGCGCGCTTCGCGTTCGGCGACGTCAACTTCACGCTGCAGCGTGGCAATTTCCTTCTTCTGCTCTTCAATCTGCTTCTTCAGGTCTTCAGCTTTGGCCTTCTGCGCGTCTGCTGGGTCCTTCTTGCTGTCCTTGGTGTCTGCGTCTTTCTTATCTGCGCTCTTGTCGTCTGCTTTTTTTGCGTCTCCATCCTTGGCTGCAGGTGTATCGGCTGGACCGGCGTTGCGCGCAAAATTGTCGTCGTCAAGCTTCGTCGTGGCTGCACCGTGCTTCCTGGCGCGATTAGCGCGAGCAACGTCACCCAGCGACTGCTGCGCAACCGCAGCGGCGGCAAACAGGCACATCACAATCAGCAAATAAGACTTCTTCATAAGGACATCCGAACCCGATTCAACTCTATTATTGTACAGAGATGGCGGGATACATTCTCCGGTATTCAAAGCCCGGAAACGATAGGGTAAACGCCGTATCGGACGTAAGTAACTGCCAACGAAGAGCTTTGCGGCGTGCTCCTTACTGCCCGGGACAGAGCCATGGCAGCCTGGCATACTCAGCATATTTGCAGATCACAAACAGCCCCCAGAATCCGCAGAACAGCGCCGCAGCTCCCAGAAAGACGCCGAAGGGAATCGGGAAGTGCCGCGGAATCAGCCGCGCTGATTGCCATGCCCTGCTGCGGCCGAATGCTGCCCGTTCTGCCGGGTTCCTGCGACGCCTTACGCGCTTGATCCATACCCAAACGACAAGCAATCCACCAAAGACGCTGCCGAAGAATGAGGCCAGCAGGAGCACCAGAAGCGTCAATTTCATTCCCAGAAATGCTCCAATCAGCGCCATCAGCTTCACATCGCCGCCACCCATGCCTTCAGCGCCGCGAATGGCCTCATAAAGCAGCGCAATGCCAAAGATGATCGCCCAGCCCAGAATCGCGCCCGCAGCGGAGTTGAGCAGCGACTGAATCCGCCAGTTGCCGGCAGCAGATACGCAGAAGTCCAGCAGCGGAACCAGCAAGCTGAAACCCAGCCCCAGAACGATGCCGGGTTTGGTGAGCAGGTCTGGGAGCAGTTGCGTCTCTGCGTCAGTGAAGATGAGACCAAGCAGCAAGAATGACAGCACACACAATCTGATTGCCGGTGCCAGCCAGTGACCAAAATCGAGCACTTCAACCGGCCTTGCAATCGCAACCAGCGGACATTCCTCAGCAACGTACTGCATGATTCCCGGCAAATGCCCGGAAGCAGCCAGAAAGCTCAGCAGAAAGAGAGCGCCCGTAAACAGCTCAACTGCTGCATAGCGCGGCGAGATGGGCGCTTTGCAGTTGCGGCATTTGCCGCGAAGAATCAGCCAGCTCAGGACAGGAATATTGTCATAAGCCGCAATGGGCTTTTCACAAACCGGGCACGCCGACCGCGGGCTTACAACCGAGATCTCGCGAGGCATGCGATAAATGCAGACGTTCAAAAAGCTGCCGAAAACCAGCCCGAACAGGAAAAACGCTGCGGCAAAGAACCAGACGTTTCCGGCAAAATCAAAAAGGATCAGAGCGCGCTCCCCACGTGGAAGTTGCTGGGGAGATTATACGAGGCGATTTGCTGATTGGGTAAGTTGGTAATTTGGTAAGTGGAAAAGCAAACGTCGTACAACGCGCGGTCAGTCACTGTCGGGAATCCTGAGTATGTCTCCCACTAGCTTCGGCGCATTGGGATTCACCGGCGGCAAGTCTCCAGTCCAGTTGATCTGCTTGCGATTGGCCAGGCGCATCTCCGGCTGCAATGGCTTCCAGCCCGCGCCATTCTGTTCGCGGATGGCTACGTTAAAACCCATTTGCGCCTCTGCGTGCTCTTCTTCAATCCATTCGCACAGAGAAGCTTCAAGCTCCTCATCCAGAGCTTCCTGCGGCAGAAGACAGAGAATCCAGAGATTGCGTGCGTCTTGTGCATATGCGCCGCGATCCACGCCGGGAACTCCTGAGATCACTCGTGCCCCATGCTCACGCGCTATCTTCACCGTCTCGTCCCGGGAACTGTGGTCCACCACAATCACTTCGTCGCATGGGCGCAGTGAATCCAGGGCGCGCCCCAGGGAGCGCTCATTGTCACAGGCATGAATCAGGGCTGTAATCTTAGTTTTGGCCATCTCTCATTCTTTGGATGTATGAAGCTGAACTTGCGGCTAGTCAGGAGCGCTGATTTTCTTCTCCGGATTCTCTTCCCCCAGATCCTCTTCCCCCAGATCCTCTTCCCCCAGATCCTCTTCCCAAAGCCTCTCTCATTGAGCGGCTGGCCTTCTCGATCTTGTAAAATATTGGCATGCCGCGAATGGTGAAATGCGTAAAGCTTGGCCGCGAACTTCCTGGCCTGGATGAGCCCCCTTTTGACACGGAGCTGGGGCAGAAAATCTATGAGAACGTTAGCGCCGAGGCCTGGCGCATGTGGGCTGAGCACTCCAAGATGCTTCTGAATGAATATCGCCTGCAGCCGTGGAAACCTGAAGCCCAGCAGTTCCTGGTGGAGCAGATGCAGCAATATTTCTTCGGCTCAGGCGCGCAGCTGCCCAAAGAGTACGTGCCGCCGCCGAAGTGATGGAGCGTTAAGCAACGAAGATTCTTCGCGGATCTCTGGAACCGATTACCTGCCGAATATGGCTTCCTCGTCACAATCAGCCCTGAAGAGCTTTTTATTAGGGATTGCATGGCTGTTGTTTGCAATTGCCGGGCTCTCGTTTTGGGTAGGTGGGCGCGCGATTGCGGAATTTACAAAAACGCCTCGAGGACTGGCCGAAATGGAAGGCATCGGGCTGGCTGTGATCTGTGGCGCATTGGGGTTTTTGGCGAAAGCAGCGGGGGAAGACGAAAGTGAAGATTCAGATACGTAATGGACGCAGGTGTCCGCCGAAAGACCCGGATCTGCGGCTATTGGATGTATAATCAGAAGAACCCCTTCGCTGCGAATGATCTCAACTTTGGCAGCGGATTTCATTCGTCGGGACGTGGCTCAGCCTGGTAGAGCACTCGCTTGGGGTGCGAGGGGTCGGCAGTTCAAATCTGCCCGTCCCGACCAATCTTCAATCATCATAATTTCTATTGGCGTAGCAAGAATCTATTTCTGGCTCGCTCAGATTTATCTGAGGCAGGATCTCAGGCTATCCGGCGGTCCCGCCGTTGCAGCTCGACCTGGCCCTCAATCTGTCGCAGCGTGAACTGCTTGGAGCATCTGTTGCACAACCAGAAGTGCTCAATGCGTTTCTTTGTGGTTGGGAACCCAAAGAACCTGCCGCCATCAAGCCGCATGAGCAGCTTGGAGCAGTCCGGATTGGCGCATTTTGAAATCATGCTCAGTGATTAGCATATTCTTTGACGTCAATTTCCGCCATTAGGTCGCCTGAAATCCGCAGAATCGGTGAGTGCAGAACCGGTACGCTGGCTGTGAGTGGTTTGTGCCTGGCTGAGTGATCCTGCTGCCGGAGGGTATGCAGATTCTTTGCTGCTCTTGCTTACTTTCTCTTCCAGCGCGTTCCATCTTTGGTGTCTTCCACGACGATGCCGCCTTCGGCCAATTGCTTGCGGATAGCATCTGATTTGGCAAAGTCTCTGGCTTTCTTGGCCGCGTTCCGTTCTTCGATGAGATGATTGACGTCATCTTCAGACATCAGATTAGCCGCTCCGCCTTCAATTGCCAGGCCCTGTGATTTGGCCCACTCTGCTGCAGCCTGCATCTTCTCCGCATCATCGTCTTTGATGACGGCAAAAATTTCGTCAAACTGCTGCAAAGCTTCCAGAAGAGGTTTTTTGTCGCCTTCGCGCAGCTCGCCTCGATCAGCCAGCGTATTGGCCTCGCGCACCATGTCAAAGATTGCGGCTGAGGCCCGCGCGGTGTTCAAATCGTCTTCCATCCCGGCGCGCATCTCCTGCTTTGCTATTGCCGCAGCCTCCTGCGCCGCCGGATTGGTTCCCGCAGGAAGCTGAGACATTCTCATTCGCGTGTCGAAGGTGCGCAGGCGCTCAACCGAGTGCGCTGCCTGCTTGAGGCCGTCAAAAGTGAAGTTGAGTTGCTTGCGGTAGGGCACGGAAGTGAGCAGAAAGCGGATGGAAGACGGCTTGTGCCCTTTTATCAGCAGATCACGCAGCGTATAAAAGTTGCCGGCGCTTTTGGACATCTTCTCGCCTTCAACCAGCAGGAAGCGAACGTGCATCCAGTGCCGCGCAAAAATCTTGCCTGTAAGCGACTCTGACTGCGCGATCTCATTCTCATGATGCGGGAATGTGAGGTCTTCGCCGCCGCCATGCAGATCAAAGCTCTCACCCAGGTATCTCATGGACATCACGGAGCACTCGATGTGCCAGCCCGGGCGTCCCGGCCCGATCGGGCTTTCCCAGAAAGCCTCGCCTTCCTTAGGCGCTTTCCACAAGGCGAAATCGCGTGCGTTATCTTTCTCGTACTCGTCCACGTCCACGCGCGCGCCTACTTCAATCCCGCTGAAATCTTTCTTGGAAAGTTTTCCGTACTCCGGGAATTTCGCAATGCTGAAGTAATACGAGCCGTCTTCTGTCCGGTACGCAAAGCTTTTCTTCACCAGCGCGTCAATGAACTCCGCCATCTCCTGAATATGCTCGGTCGCGCGCACCACCTGCTCCGGACGCTCCAGGTTGAGCGTCGCCATGTCTTCAAGAAACGCCTCTTCATATCTGCGCGTGTACTCCTGCACGGTTTTCTTTTCACGCGCTGCATTCCGGATAATTTTGTCATCCACATCTGTAATATTCATTACGTGCAGCAGCTTGTGCCCGCTCTGGCGCAGAAAACGCCGCAGGATATCAACCGCAACAAAAGTGCGGAAATTGCCGATGTGGCCGTAGTCATACACCGTGGGGCCGCAGGCATACATGCGGACAGTATTGTCCTGGATGGGCGAGAACTCTTCGACCTTGCCGGATAGCGTGTTGTAGAGACGTAGAGTCAAATGGAGATTGTAGCAAAACATCAGTGCATGCTTGTCGCCGCACGTTCTGGCTGCCGGGTTGTAAAATGTTAGCGTGCCTGAGTTGCGAAAAGACCCGATCACCGGTCGCTGGGTGATCATCTCCACAGATCGCGCGCGGCGGCCTGGAGATTTCTCCCGGGAGCGCGTGGAAATCAAAGGCGGATTTTGCCCATTCTGCCCCGGCAATGAAGACAAGACTCCGCCGGAGATTCTGGCGTATCGCGCTGGCGAAGGCAGCCGCAATGGTTCAGGATGGAATCTGCGCGTGGTCCCCAACAAATTTCCCGTGCTGGGAATTGAAGGCGATCTGGACCGCCAGGCCGACGGCATGTTTGACAAGATGAACGGCGTTGGCGCGCATGAAGTCGTGATTGAGACGCCTAACCACGCAGAGACGCTCCCAATGATGCCGTTGAAGCGCGTGGAAGATATGCTGTGGGCTTTTCGTGACCGCATTCTCGATCTGAAGCAGGACCGCCGGTTCAAATACATTCTGGTCTTCAAAAATCACGGAGAGCCGGCCGGCGCTAGCCTGGAGCATCCGCATTCCCAGATCATTGCTCTGCCGATTTTGCCCAAGCAGGTGGTAGAAGAGCTTGAAGGCGCAAAGCGCTATTTCACCAACAAGGAGCGCTGCATCTTCTGTGACATCATCCGCCAGGAAACGGAGATGGGCGTGCGCGTGGCCGCGGAAAATCCTGACTTCGTTACCCTGTGTCCTTATGCGCCGCGCTATCCGTTTGAGACATGGATCCTGCCCAAGCGGCATGAATCGGCCTTTGAGAACGCGCCTTCCAAGTTGTATGAGAACCTGGCGCGCATGCTGCGCACCGTGCTGGGCAAGGCCGTGCAGGTGCTCGATAATCCTGCATACAATCTGATCATTCACAGCTCACCTGTGCAGGAGAACACGCAGGACTACTATCACTGGCATCTTGAGATCATTCCCAAGCTGGCCAAGACCGCGGGATTTGAGTGGGGTACCGGCTTTTACATCAATCCCACGCCGCCAGAAGAGGCCGCGCGGTATCTGAGAGATGCGAAGGTAGAAGAATCTGATTCACATCCCGAGCAAAGCGAGGGAGCCCTATTATCACCAAAATGAATGCAAGACCCCAGCGAGTCGCGTGAAGGCAAAAATTGTAATCAGCGGTATGAATGAACCCGAAGCAATCAATTACGAGAATAGGGATCCCTCGTTAACGCTCGGGACTTAAAGTCACTGCTCGCAGGTTTTTAACCGTGTCAATCACTCGGTCCGCAACGTAGTCGATCTCAGCTTCTGTGTTGAACCGGCCGATTCCAAAGCGAAGGGCACATCCTGCTGCTTCGTCGCTCAGGCCAAGCGCCTTGAGCACATAGGAAGCATCAGTTTTGCCGGACGAACACGCTGAACCGCTGGAGAGCGCGATCTCATGCAGGCCGGTCAACAGCGTCTCGCCTTCCACGTTGAGGAAGCTCATGTTGAGGTTCCCCGGCAGCCGGTGCTCCATGCTGCCATTGATCACAACCTGATCGAGCACGGAGAGCAACTTGTCGCGAAGCCGGTTGCGCAAGCCGGCGATGCGGCAGCTCTCTTCCGGCATTTCCTTTTGTGCGATCTCGCAGGCCTTGCCAAAGCCCACTATTCCAGGGACGTTGAGCGTGCCGGAGCGCATGCCGCGCTCGTGTCCGCCGCCGTGGATCATGGGTGCAAGGCGCACGGCTGTATCGGTGCGAACGTAAAGCGCCCCGCAGCCCTTTGGCCCGTAAAACTTATGCGCCGTGAGTGAAGCCAGATCAAGATTGTTGCGCTGAACATCAAGCGGCATCTTGCCAATGGCCTGCACGGCATCAGAGTGGAACAGCACGCCGCGCTCGCGGCAGAGCTTGCCGATCTCTTCAATAGGCTGGAGCACGCCGGTTTCGTTATTGGCGGCCATGATCGTGACCAGAATGGTGCCCTCAGTGAATGAGTCCTTCAGCTGATCAAGATCAATGAGGCCATCTGCCTTTACGGGCAGATAAGTTACACGATAGCCATGCTTCTCCAGATGCTTGCAGGTATCGAGAACCGCTTTGTGCTCCGTGACTGCCGTAATGATGTGGTTGCCTTTGGAACTGCATGCTTCAGCAACGCCCGCAACCGCCAGATTGTCGCTCTCAGTAGCGCCAGAGGTAAAAACAATTTCCTGCGGAGAAGCGCCGATGATGTTCGCAATTTGCCGGCGCGCGGCTTCTACGGCAGCAGCAGCCTCCCAGCCAAACGGATGGCTGTTGCTGGCGGCATTGCCGAATTTGGAAGTCAGGAAGGGCAACATGGCCTCAAGCACGCGAGGATCCAGCGGCGTTGTGGCGTGGTTGTCGAGATAAACCGGAAGCTTGACTTGAGCTGGGTTGGCGCCGTTACTGCTCATCCTGAATGATTGTACTAAATGCGAAGAGAGTTGCGCGGCCACAAAAAAGCCCGCCAGCGAACTGGCGGGCCAAAGGTTGGTACAGCAAGTTTGTTAGAAGGTCAGCTTGCCGCCGAAGATGATTCGACGGGTTGGCGGTGCACCAGTGTTGACGCTCGGCGTCTGTGTGGGATCGCCGAAGCCGTTAAAGGCTCCGGTGAGGCCCGCATCTTCCAGAATGGGATCAACGCTGGAGAAGTTCGACTGGTTGAACACATTCAGGAAGCTGGTGTGGAACTCGAAACTGGCATGCTCACCCAGCTTGATGTTCTTGTAGATGGAGGCATTGCCAATTGTCGTTTTTGCGTCCTGCACCGGGTTGCGCGGCGAATTGCCGAACGGCGTTCCGAAAATCGACTGTGCTTCTGAGCCGTTCATAATGAAGCGAACCTGGTTCTTATTTACAAACACAGGAGCAACCGGATTGCCGCTGGCGTCAAGCAATCCAGCACTGCTCTTATTCGCTGCGTTTAAGCTGACGAGTTGATTGGCAATCGCTGGATTACAAACCGGTTCTGTGCCAACTGATGCCAACAGATTGCAAGCATCAGCAGCAAAGATACCTACTGCCGTAGCGGGCGCGCTCAGGTTGCCCAGGAACGGGTGAGCAGTATCGACTCCAGCGAAGTTCAGGATGTAGCCGAGGTCATAGTAATTGCCATTCGCGGTGAGCGCGGCGAGAGCTGACCCCTGGATCGGCGAGTAACGCTGACCTGAAGCAACGATGTAGTTGCCGGACAGAGTCCATCCGCCGAGGATGTGTCCAACCAAGCCATGCTGCTCTTTGAAGAAGGGCAACTGCTCAGTTAACAGAATTGACCACTGGTGCGGATAGTCCAGACCAGAGAAGGAGTATTCGCCGGCGCCGGTAACCTGCTGGGCCGGGTTTTGGGCGAAGAACACGCTGTTGCCGCCGCCAAACGTGCTGAAGATCTCGCTCACGTTATCCAGGGTCTTGCTGAAGGTATAAGCGCTGCGGATCGTCAACTGTTTGAACATGTTGTTGGCGCGGAACTCCACCTGGGCCGCGTTGTAGTTGGAGTAGCCCGAGTTGGAACGGGTACGCACTACGCCCTGGTTGCAGTCCAGACGACCGTTTGGATCGTTGAATGTCCCTGAACTGTTGGTGAACGAAGGCGTCGCACACGGCGTCAGCCCTGCAGGCACCAAGTTCGGGAAGTCCCTCTTCAGGTCGCCGATGAACGGGTTGCCATCGAGTGTCTGGAAGAGATTGTAGGCGTGGTTGCCGACGTAACGGGCTTCGATCGCAGAGTTCTTGGTCAGCTCACGCTCCAAACCGAGGGTCCAGGTGTGAACCTTGTCTGGACCGAAGTTCGGGGTCACGTGGGTCTGAGCAAATTCGCGCGGATCGAATACGCCTTTCTGAATGGCCGAAGCAAGGCTGCTGCGAACATTGGGGCCAGTCGGGACGGCCGGCAGCGGATGCGTACCGGGCTTCGGGACTGTATTCAGGAAGGTCTCCGGCGCGGAAGTGGAGATGTTGAGATAGATATTGTAGAACGGCGGATCATACAACATGCGATAACCGCCGCGCAGCACGGTCTTACCGTTCCCAGTCAGGAATCCGCCCCACTGCGGTGAGTAGGTGAACCCAAATGACGGCCCAAAGCTGTTCTTCGGGGCCGGGATCGTCGGTTCAGTGCGGGCTGAAAGCGGAATTGCTGCGCCGGGGTTAATGAAGGTATTGCCCAGGGCATCTTTTCCAACTGGTTCAGTGGTGGCCCAGAGCGCCGTTGCAGGATTGCTCTCACGCGGTACGGTGATGTTGTTGAACAGATTGGCTGGCTGGCCATAGTACGACCAGGTCAAACCAAGCTGCACCGTGAGGTGCTGAGTAACTTTGAAATCGTCGCCGCCGTACAGGAAGGTGTCATACTCGCGGAAATCGAGCAATGACGGTCCTGACGCAATGCGGATACGGTTTGGAATGTCCTGGGCGAATCTTCCCCAGTTGCTGAAGCGAAACGCGCCGTTGCTGTTAGGCAGGAAGATATTCGGCGAGCGCTGGTAGGTCCAGTTCACGCCAGCTTTCAACTGGTGCTTGCCAAGAACGTAGTTCCAGTTGTCCTGTGCCTGCCAGGTGTTGACGATGCGCTGCTGCGGCAGGTTGGTCGCGGGGCCAAAGCCGAGTGACTGGGCCGCAGCGCTGAAGATCACATTGGCTGGCGCCTGGTCTAATTGCTGGGCTGTGGGTTCAGCTGCGCCGGAGACGCTGCTGCCGCCGAATTCAACGTTCAAACGGCCAAACGAACCACGCAGCTCGTTTACCATGTGCGCACTCAGGTTGTGCGTCCAGCTCAACAGAACAGCCTGGCTCAGAGCAGGTACGTTGAAGAAGTAGCCCGCTGCGCCGTTGTCATTGGCATTGAAGAAGTTGTTACGGTTGAAAATGTAGCGGCCGCTGATGGTGTCGCTACCCAGTTGCAGGTCCTGTCTCACGATCCAGTCAAAGATGTGATCAGGCTGCGGCACCGTGCGCGAAACCAGGCCGTACTCGACTCCGGGACACGCACTGATGAAGCCCTGATGGTACAGCTCCGTGGCAGAAGCTGAAGTCGGAACATGCGGATTCACCGGATGGGGGTTACCACCTGAGATCGCATAGGGACCAAACTTGCTGAGTGCGTTCAGCGATGCTGAGCCCGGGAAGCAGCCGGACAGTGTCGCAATGCCGGCTGGCGTAGGGGTGAAAGTGCCGCTAGTGAAAGTCGCTTGCTGCGAAACCAGTTCCTGATCAAACCCGCCGAAGAAGAACAGCTTGTTCTTGATCCAGGGACCGCCGATAGTGAAGCCGCCGAATTCGTCATTCAGACGGTTGGGTTTTTTCAGGCAGTTGGGACCAGGACTGACGCCGTCTGGACCGGTACCGCAGATGTCAGGATTCTTGTCAAAGTTATTCAGCGAGTTCAGGATCGAATTGTTCTCGGTGCCGAATACGCTGCCGTGCCAGGCATTGCCGCCTGATTTGGTCACGATGTTCACGACCGAACCGGAGTTGCGGCCATACTCAGGGCCGAACTGGTTAGTCACCAGAACATATTGCGACACGAACTCGGGGTCTGTGACGAAAAGTCCGGGACCACCGACGCTGTTGTCGTTGTTGTTCTGACCGTCAATCTGCTGGTCGTTGTTGCGGCCGCGCAGACCGTTCACTGAGAAGCCAACGCCACCGTTCGTGTTCGAGAACGAGTTATCACGCACCGAGCTAACGCCGGGGACAAACAGGGCCAGATTGTCCAATCCTTCATTTTCCTGAACGCCGGCAAATGTCTGCAACGCTACGCCGGAGAAGGTATTGGTGACCTGGGCTTGTGTGGTTTCGATGAGCGGCGCCTCAGCAGTTACTTCAACTGTGGTGTTCGCTTCGCCTACTGACAGCTTTACTGAGCCCAGGCCGCTGTCTTTTCCAGCAGAAACCACCACGTTATTTTGGACCGAAGTTTTGAAGTTCGGAGCCGAGACTTCAACTTTATATTCGCCAGCCGGAATAAGATTGAAGCGGAACAAGCCAGCGCTATCTGTAGTAGTGGTAAGCACAGCGCCCGTTGCTGCGTTCGTTGCCTTTACCTGAGCACCCGAAACAACAGCGCCCTGTTGGTCAACAGCGGTGCCGGAAATGGAACCTTTCAGCACCTGACCAAAGGACGGGATGCACAAAAGCAACGTCAAGCAAGTGGCGACTAGAACTAAGATGTCGCGCAGTTTACGATTCATCCTTTGCATCTCCATAGTTTTTAATTAAGAACACATGCAATGCCTTCGTCACGCACGAAGCATTCCTTGGGACGAATGCAACTATGGTTCCTCAGGTATGTTCTTTTTAAATCAGCAACTTAGGCGAGAGATGAAGTGGGGTAATCCGCAAAACGGGATTTTCCGTGATGCGATATTCAAAAATTGGAAGACTGCGTTTTTTAAGGCTTTTACAGGAACTTGATTTAGCTCTCAGGCGAGAGCGTAGGCAGGTCAATTGGCCTATCAGACATGCGGAACCGCGTGCGGAAGTGCTCTGAGATCAGCATCACGGCATCTTTGTTCTGCCGGGGATCCTGTTGGATCAAATACCTCATTGCTTCCACCAGTAAACGCTGGCCCTCAATGAAGCGCGGATCGGATTTTCTTTGGCCAGTTTTACGCCGCTTTGGGTCTGGTACTACGGGAATAGTAAAAACTTTGGCCATAAAACCCTCGTTCCGCAATTACTTGAGATGCCGGGGAACGCACCAGGGAATACAAAAAATCGTGCGGACGGTGAGTGACTGGTACTGCTCCGCTATCCTCAGAATTTTACACTACTCGTTTCAAAGTCAGCCAATTAAGTTTCCCTACTGGGCCTGAACGGTTTTGGGTTTGCCCTTGGTCTTCAGACGGAATGCGCTATCAGAAATGTTGGTGTTGACTTTCAGATTGGTATAACGAGTAAGCCGGTAATTTCCTGAACTCTCAAGAAACTGCTGTTTGAGCAAAACGTCGCGGTCCGGATCGATCCATAGAATGATCTTGCTGTATGTCTGCCGCAATTTTTCGTTGTGCGGAATCAACTCCAGCTTAGCGGTATTGATGCCTTCAACCATTTCCCATCCTGCCAGTGTGACGGCGTAATCTTTGCGCAGATCGTCGCCTTTTGCGCCGAAACCGAGACTCAGGAAGGATTCCACCGCCGCTTTGTTCTGCGATACATTCCTCTCGGTGATCTGGTTGAGGTTGGGTTCATACATGCGGATCATGCCATCTCTAAAAACCACCTGCTTGGGAGCCGGTGTAGTGATGTCGAACGCGGCCTGCACATCTCCTTTTCCGCTACGGCGGAAATAGATTTTCCCCTTCTGCACAGTTGTTTCTTTCACGATGCTCTCATACGTTTCCAGATCGAACCCCGCTTCCGCTGACTTGAACTTTGCGGCATTGGCATTCATCTTAGCCAGCACGGAGTTCAGATCTCCGCCTGCAGCAGGCTTTTGCGGAGCCGGTGTTGGGGTTTGTTGAGCCAGCGCCAGAACTGAGGTCAGCAAAGTAACGATTGAGAGTCTTAAGCTGATTTTCATAGTCGTGCTTTGTAAAATTGTGGCGAGCCTTTCCCGGCAACATGATCTTTGCTGCTGCTTTGCGGGTTTTAGCTAATTGCTCTTTCTGACCCACGCCTGATACGCCACAATATGTCCCGCAGCGTCTCGCACAGGCTCTACTCGGTCCACGGTTCCGGAGCCGGCAATCGGTCTGACGGCCCGCAGGAAATTGGCGCGCACCATGCCCTCATCCTGCGCGTCAACGGCGGATGCATCCACCTGATATAGCTTTGCTTCTCCGGTAACAGCTACTCCGTTTGGATGCCCCGAGCGCTCTCCCAGTTGGTCTTTAAAATTGATAAAACGCGGCGCAATGAAGATAAACGCGAGGATCAGCGTAACCATTACGTCGTAATGGAAGCTGCCCCGGTCATAGGTCCAGAAAAGGTAGCCTTTGAGCGTCCGCCCGATACGAGACATGTATTAAGTGTATAGAAGCCCGAAGGCAGGCTCAAGGAATCGCCAAAATTGCCAAGATCCGCCGGAAATTGAGAGCACACGCCCGGCGGCCAATTCAAGGCTGAAAGAAAATTACCGCGGACGGTCGCGGATCAGAACAGCCCAAATTTGTGGCTATGCGCGTGTACAAAAATAAAAATATTGGCTTTTGATCCGCGTTCATCAGCAGTAAGATTTTCAAAACTTCTTCGGCACAATCCTGTCAGATCCCACATACTTTCTCAGCGGCTCGGGGATAATGACGCTTCCATCCGCCTGCTGATAATTCTCCAGGATCGCGAGCCACGTTCTCCCGATAGCCAAACCGCTGCCGTTCAAAGTGTGCACGAACTCTGTTTTCTTACTGCCTTCCGGCCGCCAGCGGATATTGGCCCGCCGCGCCTGGTAAGCCTCAAAGTTCGAACAGGAAGAAATCTCGCGGTATAGCTGCTGTCCGGGTAGCCATACTTCAAGGTCGTAAGTTTTAGCCGAGCTAGGTCCCATGTCTCCGGTGCACAGGAGCATCACGCGATAATGCAACCCAAGCTTCTGCAGCACAATCTCCGCATCACGCGTGAGTTGCTCGTGTTGCGCGTAAGACTGATCTGGCCGCGTAAACTTTACTAGCTCGACTTTCTGGAACTGATGCTGGCGGATAATTCCGCGCACATCTTTGCCGTAAGAGCCGGCTTCGCTGCGAAAACACGGCGTGTAGCCGGTGACGGAGAGCGGCAGGCGTGCCGCGTCGATCACCTCATCGCGATAGAGGTTGGTGAGCGGCACTTCTGCGGTTGGAATCAGCCAGAGATCGTGGTTGTCAATCTTAAATAGATCGTTGGCGAATTTGGGCAGCTGGCCGGTTCCATACATCGAAGCGGAATTCACCATGTAAGGCGGCAGAACCTCGGTGTAGCCGTGCTCGGTGGTGTGCAGGTCGAGCATGAAGCTGGCAAGTGCCCGCTCCAGTTTGGCGCCCAAATCCCAGTAAACTGCAAAGCGCGCGCCGGTCAGCTTGACTGCGCGCTCCAAGTCCAGCACACCCAATTGCTCACCCAGTTCCCAATGCGGCTTGGGCGTAAAGCTGAATTCTGGCGGCTTGCCCCACTTGCGAATTTCCTTGTTGTCTTCAGCCGAGTGCCCCACCGGCACCGACTCATGCGGCACGTTGGGAATGCCGGCCAGCATGGCGCGCAACTCCTGATCAATCTCGGCAGCCTGCTTTTCCAGGTCATCACTCTGCGCGCGGAGAGCCTTGGTCTGCTCCATCTGGGCCGTTGCGTCCTGCCCGGACTTCTTGAGTTTGGCAATCTCCTCTGACGCACGGTTGCGTTGCGCCTTCAGCGTCTCCGATTGCGTGATCAACTGCCGGCGTTTTTCATCCACCTGGCGGAAGCTGCTCAGGACTTTTTCGGGCTCCATGCCGCGCCGCCGCAGCATTTCTTCAATTTGGGGCAGATTGTCTCGGACGTAGGCTAGGTCAAGCATAGAAGCTTTTACTTTACCAAAAGTAAACCCAAAACCTTGAACACAGAGGAAGGGAAGGAAGCGGAGGAAATTTGGATAATTGAGAACGCGGTTCATTTTGGTCCCCGATCACCGGAGTACGCGATCACTTGCGCTCACTCGATTCTTAAATCCTCCATTTCTTCCGTTCCCCTGTGTTTCAAAGGTTTTGGGTTTTGGTTTTAGAATCGGGTTATGCATTCCCCAGCCCAATCCGCAGGAGTTTTGAGTTTTAACGAGGCTCATGCTACCGTCGCGGCATACTGCCGGCGGATTCTGGAGCGTCAATTCCAGACCGAAGAAGTTCCGCTTCTGCAATCACTGGGCCGCGTGCTGGCCGAGCCGGTGCTCGCCGACCGCGATTTCCCGCCCTTCCCGCGGGCCACGCGCGACGGCTATGCAGTACATGTCGCTGATCTGAACCAATTCAACCCGGCTTTGCTGCGGGTTGTCGGACAGGTGAAGGCAGGCGACAGCTACGATCTGCCGGTCGCTTCAGGTGAAGCAGTTGAAATCATGACCGGAGCCCCTGTTCCTCAAGGCGCTGATGCTGTGGTGATGGTGGAACATACAAAAGCCCACAGCGAAGGTCCAGAACAGACCGAAGTCGAGATACAGCGATCAGCCAGCGCCGGTGAAAACATTGTGCCAGCCGGAGCCGAAGCAAAAGCCGGTCAGCAGCTCTTGCCGCGCGGAACAAGATTAGGGCTGGCCCAGATCGCCCTTGCTGCAGCCGCAGGAAGAGCAAGCCTCAAAGTTTTCCGCAAGGCGCGCATTGCCATTCTCTCTACTGGCGACGAGCTGGTTGATGTGGCCGAAAAGCCGGGAGCCAGCCAGATACGCAACAGCAACAGCTACTCTCTTGCGGCTGCAGTTGCGGCCTGCAATGGAGAGCCAATGCAACTGCCCATCGCACCGGATGAAGAGAGCAAACTGACAGAACTTGTTCAGGAAGGCCTGAAGGCAGACATGCTGCTGCTCTCCGGCGGCGTCTCAATGGGCAAATTTGATCTGGTTGAGACTGTGCTGAGGGACCTTGGAGCGGAGTTTTTCTTCACCGGCGCGATGATCCAGCCGGGCAAGCCGGTAGTGTTCGGCGCTGTAGGTGAAGCGCCTTTCTTTGGCCTGCCAGGAAATCCGGTTTCAGTAATGGTGACGTTTGAGCTATTTGCACGGCAGGTATTGGAAGCGCTGAATGGAGCAGAGCCGGCGCGCTTGAAATCAGCTAAGGCTCGCCTGAAAAAAGAATTTAAGACCAAGACAGGATTAACCAGGTTTTTACCGGCGATGCTTGAAGGCGAGTTATATGATGCCGAGGTCGAAGTGGTCCCCTGGCAGGGCTCCGGGGATTTGCTGGCGGCAGCGCGGGCAAACTGCTATCTTGTGGTGCCCCCGGACCGGGAGAAGCTGGTTCAAGGAGAGATGGTGACGGTGATCCTGCGATGACAAAGAAGCTCTCGCACTACGATTCCGCCGGTCGCGCGCGCATGGTTGATGTCTCAGACAAGACCGTGACACGCCGTGAGGCCGAGGCCTCGGCGTTCGTCGCAATGTCTCAGGAAGTTCTGCACGCCCTGCCGCAGAATCCCAAGGGCAATCCGCTGGAAGTCGCCAGATTCGCGGGGATTTCCGCGGCCAAGCGCACAAGCGAGCTAATACCAATGTGCCATCCGCTACCGCTGAGCTTCATTGATGTGACTACTGAGGTATGCGAGAATGGCGTGCAGGTCCACTCAAAAGCCGCCACCACTGCCCAAACCGGTGTTGAAATGGAGGCGCTCGTGGCTGCCAGTGTTGCCGCCCTCACGGTTTACGACATGTGCAAAGCCCTGGACAAGAGCATTGCCATCCGAGAAGTGGTTTTGGAGCGCAAATCGGGCGGGAAGAGCGGAGATTTTAAGCGCAACGCAGCCTCTGGCCAAATAAAGAAAGCTGAGCGCAAGAAGAAATAGGTCCCATGCCAAGCAACATCAAGGTCCTGCTGGTTGATGACAATCCCATGATTCTGGAGATGCTGCGGCAGGCGCTTGCCCAGTTTTCGAGCGTGCAGACCATGCCTGACGCAGCCGACGCCCTGCTCAAAGCCATTGAAGACAAACCAGACCTGATCATTGCTGACTACGCCATGGACGGCATGGACGGCCGCCAGCTCCTGCAGAAGATCAAGACCCGCAATGCCAGCGCCACCATTCCCGTGATGCTCATGGCCAGCAAGACCGATATCAATGAAAAGCTGAAAGCCGTGGCCGACGCCGTGGAAGATTTCATTGAGAAGCCGTTCTTCCTGAAGGAAGCCGCGGCCAAAATCAAAAAAGTAGTGGATAAGATCTCGCTGGAAAAGATGGCCCGAGAGGCGCCCGGCGAATCTGTGCTGCGCGGCAGCCTGGCGCAGATGAATGTGCTTGATCTGCTGCAGTCGCTGGATATGGGCCGAAAAACCTGTGCCCTGACTCTCGCCAACAATGGCGACAAATGCAAAATGTACTTTACTGACGGCCAGATCAACCACGCGCTTTATGGCGACCTGAAAGGCGATCCCGCCGTTTACAAGGTTCTTTCCTGGACTGCAGGCAGCTTTGAAATTGATTTTTCCGGCAGCAGCAGTGAGCAAACCACCACGCAATCCACGCAAGGGTTGCTGCTTGAAGGGCTGCGCCTGCTGGATGAAGCCAATCGCGATACGGAAGAAAACGTTCTGGAAGCGTAAAATTCTTGCGTGAGCCCGCCTTCTGTTAAGACCGCATCTGTCCTAACCATTAGTGATTCATCTTCCCGAGGCATGCGCCAGGACCTCTCCGGGCCGGCGGTAGTGCGCGAATTGGAATCCGCGGGCTTTAAGGTGGTCCACAACTCGGTCCTGCCGGATGAAAAAGATGCGATTGCCGCACGTTTGATCGAGTGCAGCGAGATCACGCGCTTGGTTATAACCACCGGAGGTACTGGAATAGCGGCACGTGACGTCACTCCAGAGGCGACGTTAGCTGTCTGCGAGCGCGTGCTGGATGGCGTGGCGGAGAAGATGCGATCTGAAGGCGCGAAGAAGACGCCAATGGCAGCATTGAGCCGGGCCGTCTGCGGCGTTCGCGGAAAATCGTTGCTGCTCAATCTGCCAGGAAGTCCTGCTGCTGCCGTGGAGTCATTGCAGGCGGTGATCGAAATCCTGCCGCATGCATTGGACTTGCTGGATGGGAAGACGGATCACTGATTTTTCCAAAGTCCCGACCCTGAGCGTTCTTTGCGAAGGGAGGGATCCCTACCCTGACCTTGAATGTCGGAGTAAAGAGCATTGCATATTTTAAAAGCGGGCTGATTAGGCCCGCCTTAAATTCATCTCAATTTGATAGGGATCCCTCGCTGCGCTCGGGACTTCGGAAAATCTACGCGTCGGCCGTCACTTCTGGGAACTTCAGTTTGCACTTGGCCAACGCTTTGGTAAGCAGGTCTTCAACCTCTGCCTCCTCAGTATTGCGTGCCATGGCCAGTTCAGTTACCAGCAGATAGCGCGCTCGATCCAGCATCTTCTTTTCGCGGAAGGAGAGCGGCTTCTCTTTGGCGAGCAGCAGCAGACTCTTGAGCACTACAGCCACTTCCAGCAGGGAGCCAGTGCGCATCTTGTCAGAATTTTCCTTGAAGCGGAATTTCCAGTCCTGATGGTTGTCACACTTGCCGTCCACCAGAAAATTAAGAATCTTGTTAACTTCGCCATTCTTCACGACTGGCCGAAGTCCGACTGTCCCCACGTTGCTAAAGGGCACTTCCACTTTCAGACTGCTGGCTTTGATTTTGAGGAGATAAAACTTGTGGACGTTGGGGCCGATTGTGCGGCTGCTGATCTGCTCGATTACCCCTACACCGTGGTTCGGATAAACTACTTTGTCGCCGATTTGGAAATTCAGTTGAACATTCATGCAACACCTGGATGGAGCTTGCGGGGGAACAAGACAGTAAACATTATAAACTTTTTGCCCATTTTCGGCAATATTATTGGGCCTGTACCTGCATCTTACTGGAAAATAATTCAGCTCTGGCCTGGGGTCTAAGGTTAACGTATTCAGAAGGAAAGGTTTATAATTACGTTTTTAACCAACCTGCCCGATACCGATTAGAGGAGTATTCTTCCTAAAAAATGCCTGAACATATTAAAAGGAAGCTTGAGGAGGAAATTCGCGCCTTGGAGCATGAGCTGGCCCACGAGCTTCCTAAAGAGATCAAAAAAGCCGTTGCCATGGGCGATCTGAGCGAAAACGCCGAATATCACATGGCCAAGCAGCGTCAGGAGTTTGTAAATGCCCGCCTGGGACAGCTTAAAAAGCGTATGGCAGAGCTGGCGCTGGTGAATTTGAGCAACATTCCCAAGGACCGCGTCGCCTTCGGATCAAAAGTTACGGTTTTCGACAACACCAAGGAAGAGGAAATTGTTTATACTCTAGTAACCAGCGAGGAGTCCGACGTCACCAAGGGGTTGATCTCAACCACGTCTCCGATCGGACGCTCGTTGATGGGCAAGAAAGTAGGGGATACGGCATTGGTGGTCACCCCGAACGGCAAGCGCGAACTTGAAGTTTTGCAGTTAATCACCATCCACGACGAGGCGTCATGACCTGGACCGGGGCGTTCGGACGGGCCTGCCGCGTGCTGCTGCACGCTATTGTGCGCGGACTCGCGCTCACCCGCATCTCGCCCAACGTGCTCACGTTCATCGGTTTGGTCATCAATACTGTTGCCGCGATTCTCTTCGGCTACGCCAACTCACAGAACTATTCCCGCATGTTTCTGTACGCAGGGTTGGTGATTATTGGAGCTGGCATTTTTGATATGGTCGATGGCCGCGTTGCGCGAGCTACCGGCCAGGTCACCACCTTCGGCGCGTTTTTTGATTCTGTGATTGACCGCTACAGCGATGTAGCCCTCTTCTTCGGCCTGCTGGTGTATTACGCGCGCGGCAATCACTTTTTCTATCTTGTGCTCGTAGCTTTTGTTATGGTCAGCTCCGTGATGGTGAGTTACACACGGGCGCGCGCAGAGTCGCTGATTGGCTCCTGCAAAGTGGGCTTTATGGAGCGGCCGGAGCGCATAGTGCTGGTGATCATCGGCGCTTTGTTCGCGCGGTGGGGCGCCATGGCTCCCGTGCTCTGGGTGCTGGCTGTACTCTCAACCATTACCATCATCCACCGCATCGCATATACCTACCAGCAGACGCACATCATTGACATGAAGGCTGCTGCTGAAGCCGCGGCGCAAAAAGAGCTGGCTGCCCTCGAGAATAAAAAACCAGAGACTCCCAAGCCCCAGCCCGGCAAAGGCCCGCAGCAGATTCCGTCTTTCAACTGATTCCATCCGAACCAAGGATCGCCCTTATGAAGACCCGCTTCAGTCTTGCAAGTTCTGCGCTGCTGGTTTTGGCCCTGACGTCTGCCTGTATGGCGGCTGATCCTGTGCGTGTAGAACAGGGCTTGCTCGCCGGAACCGCTGGGACTTTTCCTGAGGTGCGCGTTTATCGCGGCATTCCCTACTCTGCGCCGCCCGTCGGAGATCTGCGCTGGAAAGCGCCGCAGCCTCCTGCACCATGGCAGGGGGTGCGTGAGGCGACGAAGTTCTCCAATGCCTGCTGGCAGGCGCCTTATCCACCGGGAGCCGCCATCTATCGCAGCCAGCTCCCGACTCTCAGCGAAGATTGCCTTTATCTGAATATCTGGACGCCGGCAAAATCCGCGAAAGACAAATTGCCCGTGATGGTCTGGCTGCATGGCGGAGGTTTTACTCGCGGCTATGCAGGCTCACGCGCGTATGACGGTGAACCCCTGGCCCGCAAAGGTGCCGTTGTTGTCACACTTAATTATCGGCTCGGCGTGTTCGGATTCTTGGCCCATCCACAACTGAGCGCAGAATCAAGTCATCACGCTTCAGGCAATTATGCGTTGCTGGACCAGATTGCAGCGCTCGAGTGGGTAAAGAAAAATATTGCCGCCTTTGGCGGTGACCCGAGCCGGGTAACGATCTTTGGTGAATCTGCCGGCTCCTGGTCCGTGAATGTCCTTATGGCTAGTCCCCTGGCAAAAGGGCTGTTTCATCGTGCCATCGGCGAGAGCGGCGGGTTGTTTGGGCCCATGAAGTCGCTGGCTGATGCTGAGAAAGAAGGAGAAAGGCTAGGCCGCTTGCTTACGCCAGATGTGAAGTCGGAAAAACCCCAAAGCGGCGGTGATTCAACTGTTGATGTCATCAAGGCGCTGCGGGCGGTGTCGCCGGAAAATCTGGTCAAAGCTTATGAGACTGAGGCTGTCCGTCCTATCGTTGATGGATACGTGCTGCCGCAGGATATTGCGACCATTTTTGCGCAAGGCAAACAGAATGATGTGCCGCTGATCGCCGGCTACAACGCCGATGAAGGAACCACGCTGGCCCCACAGGGCGCGAATATGCAGGCGCTTGTGTTCAATTTGGGAGTGCATCAGCGCTATGGCAGTTTAGCCGATCAGATGCTCAAGATTTATCCTGCCGGATCAGATCAGGAGGCGGTCAAGTCGTTTTATTCCGCTTATCGCGACCAGGTGTTTGGCTGGGAGATGCGCACGTGGGCCCGTACGGCAGCGAAAACAGGACATCAGCCCGCTTATCTTTACTATTTCAGCCGGCGTCCGCCCGGACCGCAAAGCGAAAAATTGCGCGCCTTTCATGCTGTGGAAATTGCCTATGTGTTCGGGACATTTCCATGGCCGTTTCCATGGGATGAAACCGACAAGAAGCTCAGCGATGCGATGACCAGCTACTGGGTGAACTTTGCCGCCACGGGCAATCCTAATGCCGGCACGCTGCCGAAATGGCCGGCTTACAACGCTACGGATGATCAATTGCTTGAATTCGGCGACCAGATTGGCGTGCGTTCAGGGATCAACAGAGCCGGACTGGATTTCTTTGACGAATATTATCAGTCGCAGCGCGAGAAGAAGAGCGGCGCAGCGGGACTTCAGCAAAAATAAATAGTTTTTGCCTGGCGAGCTGCTATTTGCTAATCGCTCCTTCCGCGTGCGCATGTTCTTTGACGCTGCTCACAGCACCATCAATCACCAGCTTCGCAATCCGCTCACGATGGAACGTTGCATCGCCCAACATAGTCTCTGAGGCTTTGGCGCGCCGATAGTAGAGATGCAGATCATTTTCCCAGGTGAATCCCATTCCGCCGTGCACCTGTATGCCGCGATTGCCTACGGCGCGCCCGGCGTCGCTGGCATACATCTTCGCTACTGAAACCGCGCTGGCTGCATCAGGCGCATTCTCTTCCAGCGCCCAGGCCGCATAGTACGTTGCCGAGCGCGAACTCTCAGTCTCCAGATACATGTCTGCGCAGTGGTGCTGTACGGCCTGGAAGATGCCGATCGGCTTGCCGAACTGCTTGCGCGTCTTGGCATAAGCTACCGTGGTTTCAAGCACACGTTGCATTCCCCCAACCATTTCTGCGCAGAGCGCTGCGGTGGCAACGTCCAGCGCACGCGCCAAATTGCCGTTTCCGCCCAGCTTTTCTGCCGGCGTGTTTTTGAATTCAACGGAATAGATCTTCCGCGTAAGATCCATGCCCTTCATCGGCTGGATGCGCAGCCCCGGCGCATTTACCTCGACAATAAACACGCCATTCTGCGCAGCTACCACAATGAAATTGGCGGTGGCAGCGTCAGTCACAAAGAGCTTAGCGCCGGTGAGCTTGTCTCCTGCGGCTGAAAGGTGAAGGCTGGAGATGTCCCAGCTTCCATTGCTCTCGACGAAAGCCACAGTCGCGCGCGCCTGGCCGGCCGCAATCGGCTCCAGATATTTCTTCTTCTGCGCAGCCGTTCCCAACGCATCAATCACGGATACGGCCAGAGCTGCAGTCGAGAAAAACGGTCCCGGCAACAACGCATATCCGGCTTCTTCCATGAGCAGGATGAGTTCAATCTTACCCAAACCCATGCCGCCGAATTCTTCCGGCACAATGATTCCGGTAAAACCCTGCTCTGCCAGCTTGGACCACAAGCCCGCCTCGAAGGCTGTTTCAGTTTCCATCAGCTTGCGCACACTGGCGACAGGGCACTCACCGGCAAAGAACTTCCGGGTTGTGTCTTTGAGGATCTGCTGGCTTTCTGATAATCCGAATTGCATAACATTACTCCCCGTAAGAATCTTTTCTGCTCAACGGACACCTTTGAAACACAGAGGAACGGAGGAGGCGGAGGGAATTTAGAATCGGGTGATCGCACGTGATCGAGTGATCTGGTGATCGGGAACCCAAAATTTGATTACGGTCTCTCAATTACAAAATTACCCGATTACCCGAATTACCAATTCTCCTCCGTGTCCTCCTTTCCTCATTCTCTGCGTTTTCAAAGTTTTGCTTTTCCCGATCACGGCGATCACGCGCGCTGGCGGCGATCACGGCGATTGCTAGTAGCTCTTCGGCAGCCCCAGCACAAAATGCCCAATAATATTGCGCTGAATTTCTGAGGTTCCTGCCTCAATCGTGTTGCCGCGCGAGCGCAGATAGCCGTAGGCCCACATGCCATTGTCGATGGCGTGGTCGTCGCCGCCCTCAAGCTGCCCGTATGGGCCAAGCAGCTCCTGGGCGATCTGCTGGAAGCGCTGGTTCAGCTCGCTCCAGAAAATCTTCTGGATAGATCCTTCCGGCCCGGGCACGCCGGTGGCGCTGATGCGGCTGAAGGCGCGCATCTGGTTACAGCGCATGATCTCAATTTCCGCATAACACTGCGCCAGCTTTTGCCGGATGATCGGATCTTCTGCCGCGGGGCGACCGTTGCGCTGCGTGGTCTTTGCAAGATCGATCAGCCGCTCCATGTTGCGGCGATAGGTAACCTGCAGGCCAGCACCAAACGTTCCGCGTTCGTGCATGAGCGTGCCCATGGCAACGCTCCAGCCTTCATTCACCTTTCCGACAACATTCGCCACAGGCACGCGCACATCGTGGAAGAACAGCTCGTTGAATTCGGTTTCGCCGGTCATCTGCCGCAGCGGACGAACGTCCACGCCGGGTGATTTCATATCCACCAGCATCACGGTGAGGCCTTTATGTTTAGGAACATTCGGATCGGTGCGCACCACCAACTCACACCAGTCGGCGGCCCAGCCGTAGCTGTTCCACACTTTCTGGCCATTGACGATGTAATGGTCACCGGAGAGCACAGCTTCGCAGCGCACGTTGGCCAGGTCAGAGCCAGCATCGGGCTCGGAGAAGCCCTGGCACCAGATTTCTTCAGCGCTCAAGATCTTCGCTAAATAGCGCTTCTTCTGCGCCTCAGTCCCAAACGCGATGATCGTAGGCCCGATGATTCCCACACCCAGCACATTCGCCAGCGGCGGCGCCTGGGCCAGCGCCATCTCCTGCCAGAAGATCACCTGCTCCATCAGGCTTGCGCCGCGGCCGCCGTATTCTTTGGGCCATGAGATTCCCGCCCAGCCACCTTCATACAGTTTGTGCTGCCAGCGCTTGAGATAGTCGAAGCGCGATTCCAGCGATTCTTCGCGGCGCTCATCCCAGTCTTTGGGAACATTGGCTTTTAGCCAGGAGCGCAACTCGTTACGAAATTTGATTTCTGAGGGGCTGAGATTGAGATCCATGGATCCTCCCAGGAGAGTTGCCCGACGCGCTGTAATCGCGCGGCAACACTGAATGGCCATTCATTTTACACGGCAGCGACCCAGTGTGGATGTTCCAGTTGAAGATTTATCTTTTCAGGCGACAAAAGAAAAGCGGCCCAGCACAGGCCGCTCTCGTCAGTAAAAACCAGCGCTTCTTATTTTGATCCCATTTGCGCCATGAAAGTCTTTACCTCTTCAGCGTGGGCTCCAGAGGGTTCAAGCTGGAGATATTTATTGCACGCAGTCTTCGCATCGTCATATTTGCCTGCCGTGTATTCAACGCCGCAGAGGTTGTAAGCCGTAAGCGCAGAACTGGGGTTGATTGCGGCAGCTTTCTTAAGAGCGGCAATGGCTTCATCCGGCTTTTCCAGCTTTAAGTATGCATTGGCCTGAGAAGTCGCCATCCGCTCAATACCGTTTTTGGCAGACGGAGCATTGAGCGCCGGAACTTTATCATTGGCTGGAACCGAACCTGAGGCAACCGGCTGAGCTACCTGAATGCCTTTGTCGTAAGTTTGCGCGGCATCCTGGAATTTATTCTGCTTGAGCTGAGCTTCGCCCAGGAACAGGTAAAAGTCCCAGCGCGAACTCTCAGGAGCTGCTGCGATCAATTGCTTCAATGCGTTTTCGGCTTTCGGCCAATCCTGCGCCTGCCGGGCGCTTTCTGAATCCTTAATCAGTGAATTCAGTCCGGCGATTTTTTTGTTGTCAGCCTGGATCTTGGCAATCTGCTCCTTTGTAAGTTTCGGCGCAGAAGCGTCAGGCGCATCGGGCATGCCGCCCTTGGGCACATCGATATGAAGGAAGTTGCTGCTGGTGGTATTCTGCGCGCTGATGGAAGTCGTCTGGCTAAAGAGCTTTTCTCCTTTTTCTCCCAGCACTTCAACCTTGAAATTGCCGTACGGAATGCCGAGCAGGTTGAAGCTACCGGATTTGTCGGACTTGGTTTTGTAAACTTTGCCGTTGTCCATGTTTGTGAGCACTATTTGCGCATTTGCCAGCGGCTTGCCTTCCTGCGTTACAGCCCCCTCAACCGGCACGCCGACAGTCTGTGCCAAAACAGGGACTGTTCCCAACAGCAGACACATGGCCAGAAGCATTGCCATCTTCTTCATTCTTCTCAGCTCCTCCAAATATTGATCCAGAGCACGGGTACTCATGCCGCTCTGCACAACTCACGCACAAGGCGCATGCGTGCTATTTACAGCTGGTTACTTCTTTTTCTTTTCGTGATACGTGGTCTCAACCTTGGCACCGATATAAGCCAGCATCTGCTTGACGTCATTGGCGTGAGGCCCGTCAGGAGCAAGCTCCAGGTATTTATTGAGGGCGTCCGCAGTTCCTGCAGGCGCTTCCAGTTTTCCATCTTTGCCCTGTTTGCTGTCTGCCATCATGAGTGAGCCTTTGATGAAGTACGCGTCCGCGCGGTTTGGATCAGCGGCAATGGCCTTGTCACAGGCTTCAAGTGCGCCTTTGGTATTGCCTGAGTTGTATTGCGTGGCACACAGATTGAAGTAGGCAGTGCCGGGGTTAGGGTCCATTGCTGCGGCCTGGGTGAAAGCCTGGACTGCTTTGTCAGTCTGCTTCAGCTTGGTGTAGGCAGCGCCTTCATTAGTCAGCATTTTGCCGACAGCTGTTTTAATTTTTGCCGGGTCAGCTTTAGGATCAGTCTTGGCAGAATCTTCTGCTGCTGGAATAGCTTTTTCATAGGTGGCAGCAGCTTCCTGAAATTGCCCGAGATTTAATTGCATATCGCCCAATGCTTGCTGGAAGTCCCATCGATTTGGGGCCGCGACAATCATTTGCTTGAGAGTGTCTGCTGCCTGTTGCCAGTTCTTGGCCTGTTGAGCAGCATTGTACTGATTAATAAGAGCATTCAGGCTTATGGTTTTGTTCCGTTCCGCTTCCAGCTTGGCTCTTTCCGCGTCGCTCATCTTGGGGGCGCCACCACCGCCTGAGCCGATGTCCACGGAGAGGTCATCCACAGCCCCACCCTCTCCCGTGACGGGTACTTTTCGCTTGAACAACTTTTCACCGCTGGCGTCGGAAATTTCCTCTTCATATTCGCCGAAGGCAATACCGACCCCGGAGAAGGCGCCATCTTTGTCGGTTTTAATTTTGTAGGTTCTGCCATTTGCCGTGTTCGTGAGGGTAACCACTGCGTTTGCTACCGGTTTGCCGCTGCTGGTGATCCTCCCCTGTACCTTGCCGGCCGTGGCCTGTGACCAGCCCATTGTAGTGGCCAGCGCGAACAACAAGGCCAGCATGAGTCCCTGCATCAGTTTCGTCTTCATTGCTTCAAACCCTCCGCTTAAACTTGAAAAACTTACATTTTATGGTTTGCCGTTACCGGCAGATAAGGTACAGGGTCATGCACTCCGGCTTCAGCGAAGGCCCGCTGGCGCAATGCGCAGCTCTCGCATACCCCGCATGCTTTATCTTCACGGCTATAGCATGACCACGTCAAATCAAACGGGGCGGCCAACTCTTGCCCCAGCTTGACGATCTCTGCTTTGCGCAGCGCAATCAGCGGCGTCACAATTTCAATTTTCCCTTCGCGCGTGCCCGCCCTGATGACGGAATTAAATGCCGCATAATATGCCGGACGGCAATCCGGATAGCCCGAGCTATCCTGTTCGACAGCTCCGATATAAATCTTTTCAGCGTCCAGCACCTCTGCCCAACTCACCGCCGCAGAGAGAAAATGCGCGTTACGAAATGGAACATAGGTGATGGGAATTCTGGCGCCAATATGGTCATGCGCTTCCGGCACCTCGATTGTGGAATCGGTAAGGGCTGAGCCGCCGATAATGCTTAAAGCTTCATTCGTCAGGGCCAACCGCTGCTTAATTCCCAGGCGATCACAGATACGCTCAAACGCCCAGCGTTCCCGCTCCTGAGTGCGCTGTCCATAACTGATGTGCAGTGCTGCCGCTTTGGTATCGCGGACGGCCAGCGCGGCGCAGACGCATGAGTCCATGCCTCCGCTTAAGAGCACCACCGATCGTGGTTTGTCCACTGCCACTCAAGAACCTCTGATTTCAGGAAATCTAACTCTTCTGATGTTGCGGCAACCTGAATAGCTGCCTTGTTTCTTTCTTAATTATCGCAAAACTTTCGCATGAAATCCGTGTTGATGCGGGTGCGTGCTGGTCAATTTTAATCACAGTTCATCGCTGAGCGATGACGTCTGCCTAAAGGCCCGCGTCCCGGCACGCCGGGGCGCTAGATGCTGATACTAAGGTAGGTCAGTTTTCAACTGAACCACCTCACACACCTTTCATTGCAGGCTCCCAGATGAATTTGTGGATCTGCAGCCCCAGCCGGACATTCAGCCCATCCTGCAGGATCCACTCCGACAAGACACGCGGATCAAGCATGCAGTTTGAGCTGTCGCGCTGCTGAGTGGGGTTTTTCATGAACGCGGGAGAAAAAATCACGCTCGCAACCTTGTTCTCAAGTTGATGCTGGCGCACAAAATCACGCGCGAATTCATAATCCTGGCGGCCGGCAAGCACAAACTTCACTTCGTCGTGCTGTGTGAGCGTCTCAAGGTTCGTGAGGCGAAATGATTCGCCCTCGCCTGAGCCGGGACACTTCACATCTACGATCTTATGCACGGCCTTGGGCACGTTCTCAAGCGGACGCTCACCGCTGGTCTCCAGCAGCAGCTTGTAGCCACGTGCGAGCAGGCGATCCATGAAGGGGACCAGTTCCCGCTCCTGCAGCATAGGTTCGCCGCCGGTAATCTCCACCAGCCCGCCTGGTGAAAGCGCGGTGACTGCCCGCTCCACCTCTTCTGCGGACATCTTCTTGCCGCCGGTGAACGTGTACTCGCTGTCACACCAGGTGCAGCGAAGATTACACGCGGCCAGGCGCACAAAGATGCAGGGGACGCCGGCAAAGGACGATTCGCCCTGAATAGATCTGTAAATTTCGATAATCTGCATCAGTTAAGGACAGTACAGCGGCGGCAATCTGCCTGTGCGTCTTTTACTCCGAATACCGCGCCGTAGTGGTATCTGTCTCCCAGATGGTGACGTCTTTCACCGTCACCCGGCCGGTGGTCAGCGAGCGCAAGCGGCCGTTCGCCTGGTCATAGAAGTATTTGGCCAGGTTCTCCGCTGAAGGATTCAGTTCGGTAAAAGGCTCAATATCGTTCAGCATCTGGTGGTCGAGCCGGTCAATCACGCTCTTCATGACCTCTTTTAGGTCTTTGAAATCAAGCAACAGGCCAGCCTTATCCAGCGCGCCGCCCTGCAACGTCACGCGGACTTTGTAATTGTGGCCGTGCGGGTTTTCGCACTTGCCTTTGTAGTTGCGCAGGTAATGCCCTGCGGCAAATGAGTCTTCGACTGTGACCTCGTACATCCTTATCCCTTCTTGTCCTACCTTTATTGTAAATCCTCAGTGATTTAGAGCGCTGGATAGACCGGAGTGTGTGCCCTAACCAACACAGCCGTATCTATTTCTCTACACGCGATCGGAAGCGCATCGGGCTGCTAAAGCTGACCGTTCTCTGGAACAAAGACAGTCTTCCAGGTGTCAGTGTTTTGTTATCTGATTGAAAATGAATGACCTTTTCAGCAATGTTTTAAAGCCGGTTTATTACTGATTCGCAATTTGGTTCTTCCATTATTGTTGGGAAAAGCAGTGGTCATGCATTTGCAAACAGCTGCAATGGAAAATTCGGGGCAAAAAGACAGTCAGCAGACCGTTCTGGCAGCGAGGGGAAGCAGAATGACAGTCAGAGGCAGAATACCAATCAGCGCCGCCGAATGCGCTGATCGCGCAGGCAAGCACGCATTCGGACTCAACAACGCCAAAGCTGTCGCGGCGTTGCGTCAACTCGCGGACGAGATCGAATCAGGCTCCCTGGTATTGAACAGCCTGACGACCTCATCACACGCCACCCACGAAGAATTTACCGTTCGAGAAGTAATCATTGAGCTTCTGGAGGAATGTCCCAACACAGGCCCGGAGTTGTTGGGCAGCAAGCGCTAGGAGCGCTCTTCTCCGTTTCTCACAAAAAATTGCTCTACTTCGGCGAGGTCTTTTGTTTTTTTATATGGCGGCAAACTATCCAGAAAGGTCCTGCCATAGCGCTGCTTGAGAAGACGGTTATCCAGCAGCGCCAGCACGCCGCGATCTTTCACCGAGCGAATCAGCCGTCCGAAGCCCTGCTTCAAGGCAATTACCGCAGCTGGCACCTGATATTCGAAGAATGCGTTGCCGCCCTCAGTGTTAATAGCGTTGATGCGCGCCGCAACAACCGGATCGTTCGGCACTGCGAAGGGCAGACGGTCAATGATGACGCAGCTCAGCTGCTCGCCCTGAACATCAACACCTTGCCAGAAGGAAGCCGTTGCAAACAACACTGCGTTGGGCGTAAGCCGGAATTCTTCCAGCAGCGCATTCTTTGGCGCTTGCCCCTGCAGCAGCATGGGGTAGGGCAGCTCTCCCAGAAGGCGATCGTGAATATCATTCATCTGAGCGTAGCTGGTAAACAGGCAGAACGCGCGGCCCTGGGTGATTTCGAGCAGTCGGCGGATCTTTTCCGCAGCAGCGCGGCCAAAGGTTGGGGAGCGCGGATCAGGCATGTCCGGCGGCACGTACAGGATTGCCTGGCTGCTGTAATTGAAATGCGAGTTCACCACGAGTTCGCGCGCGTGATCCAGGCCAACCCGCTGACGCATGTATTCAAAACTGCCGCGGCCCGGAGCGCCCGCAACCGCCAGCGTAGCTGAGGTCAAAACAGCGGTCTCCACATTCTCAAACAGTGTCTGCTTGAGGATCTGCGAGACGTCAATGGGCGTGGCCTGCAGAATAATGTGCGTCTGGCCGCCACGCGCTCCACGGTATTCAATCCAGAAGACCGTGTTTTTGTCCTGCGACTCCATGATGAAGGCCAGTTGTGTCTGCAACTCACCGCAGCGCCGGGCAAAGTTGAAGACTTCCTCCGGCTTCTGTGGCAGTAACTCAAGCTCGGCTACAGTTCGCTTGATTGCCTGTATCACTGCATCGTAGTCATCGCCATGCTGCTCCAGAAACTCGTCACGATTGGTGAAGGCGGACCGGCCCTCGCCCGGCGGCAGCAGCCCAAAGAAGAAACGCGAGCGCTCACGCAGGCGCGCAACGGCCTGAATCACGCCGGGCGAAATGGCTTTCTTCTGCTGCAGAGTGACTTCAATATCGCGCGCCAGTTCCTCAAAGCGCAGATTGCTCACGCTCACGCCAAAGTAGCTGCCGGCAATATCTTCCAGTTCGTGTGCTTCGTCAAAGATCACTGCGCTGAACTCGGGCAGCACGCTGGCATCCGGCCCGCCGGACTGCCGCAATGAGAGGTCAGCAAAAAAGAGATGGTGGTTAACGATGATGATGTCGCTTTCCACGGCGCGCCGGTGCATCTCCGTGATGAAGCAGCGCTCCCACTGCTGGCACTTTGTTCCCGTGCAGCGCTCGGTGCGCGCATCAAGCTTGGGCCAGAGCTGCGTGCTCTCCGGCAGCTCGCGCAGCTCGGCGCGGTCGCCGGTTTCAGTGGTTTGTTCCCACTCGGCGATTTGGCGGTATTGCTCAATCTCCTGCAGGCCGCTCAGCACCGGCTGGTTGGTGAGATCGTAAAGCTTCTGCCGGCAAAGATAGTTGTTGCGGCCTTTCATGTAGCAGACGCGCAGCCTGCCCAGATGTTGCTCAAGGAATGGGATATCCTTGAAGAAGAGCTGTTCCTGCAGGTTCTTGGTGCCGGTGGAGATGATCACTCGCTTGCCGCTGCGGATCACCGGCAGCAGATAAGCCAGAGTCTTGCCTGTGCCAGTTCCGGCCTCAACGATCAGATGCCGTTTTTCATTCAGCGCACGCTCCACGGCCTCAGCCATCTGCAACTGCCCGCGGCGAAACTCATAATTGGGGTGCGCCTGGCTGAGCAGTCCTCCGGGAGCAAAAAACTGGTGCAGCGTGGGAACGCTACGAGTTGGGGCGGCAGCAGTTTCGGGATGCGAGGAAGAGGCCATGGCGAGGATGGTTTAATGATAGCGTATCCTGTTTCAAGTACGTTTCTCAGTTCCATAAGTGTATGAAATTATCCCGTTCGCATGCTCTCATGCCAAAATTGATGGCATTTGTCGTTCTATCCGTCATACTGTCCAGCTGCAAGAAGGACGAGATTAAATCTCTCGCGCCGGTAAAGCCGCAGCCTTCGGAAGCCTCTGGTGTGCAGCCCTCCCAGACTACGAATAAGCCAATTTCAGCCTCGCCGGTGGAATGGACCGCCGTGGAAGAATTTAATTTTGATTGGTCGGGAAAGGGCACCCCAGCCCATTTCAAATTGGAACGACACACGGGACAACAGGAACCTTCACGCCTCACTATTGAGATCAAAGAGCATGCAGATTTCATCCTAAGCAACGATGATGGGTGGGTTGAATACCAAACAAACTTTCAACCTAATGAGAAATTTCTTAAGGTGAACAAGAATCTCAGCCAATCGAGCTATGTTTTGTTCCTTCGCGGCAGCGATGGCTCACCACCTTTAGCGTTTCTTGAAAGTTGGTCGTATGCAAGCGATCCAGAACGCTTGCACGTAATCGGGCTGGATTCTTCCGGCAGCCCCAAGTTGCTGTTCAATCAAATCTTTCATATCGTTGAATTTCGCGACCTCGATGGCGATGGCGCCGCAGAAATGGTCGGCCTGCCCTGCTTTTCACAAGCCTGGGGCGATAATCTGCTTACTTACGACCCTCTTCACGTCTACAAGCTAGAAACCATGCCCGAGCCGAAGCTGAAGCTTTCATTGCCGCTGAGCCAGGATTACACCCTGAAACATTATTACGGCTGGGCCGGGCCAGACTGCAGAGAGGACGTGGCCGTGGTTCTGCATCCACCGGGTGGTGGAAAGCCTGTTATTGTGAAATCGAAAGAAGCCATGCGTATGTTTGAGAAGAAAAAGTGAGCGAGCAAGCGCAATCAAAACAAATCCCGCCGTTGATTGCCATTGTCGGGCGGCCCAATGTTGGGAAGTCAACGCTGTTCAACCGGCTGATTGGCTCGCGGCGCGCCATTGTCGGCGATGAACCCGGCATTACACGAGACCGCCTCTATGGCGAGACGACGTGGGATGGTCGCCGGCTGCGCATTGTTGATACCGGCGGCATCATTCCTGACGAGAAAGACTTCATCCCGGCTGAAATTTTCCGCCAGGCGCGGCTGGCGCTGGAAGAGGCTGCAGCCATTGTCTTTGTGGTGGATGTGAGAACGGAGCTGGCGGCTCCGGACTTTGAGCTGGCACGGCTACTTCGTCGGGTGGGTAAGCCGCTTTTTCTTGCCGTGAACAAGGTTGATTCAACCAAGCTTGAGGCTGAGGCAGAAAATTTCCGCACGCTGGGAATTGAGAATCTATCTCCAGTTTCAGCCGAGCATGGGACCGGCACCGCGGAACTGCTGGACGAAATTTTGAAAGTTATTCCGGCTCCCATGGAAGAGCCGCAGGAGACAGCAACTGAGCCCAGTGCTGACAAGGAGCAGGAAGAAGCTGAAGCTCCGCAAGAGCCCACGCCCCGGGAAACCAAGGTCGCGATTATAGGCCATCCCAATGTAGGCAAATCTACGTTGCTCAATGTGCTGACCGGTACGTCACGCGCGATTGTCTCTCCTATTGCCGGAACCACGCGCGACGCGGTGGATGAGGTGATTGAGAAAAACGGCAACAGGTATCGCTTTATTGATACTGCCGGCATTCGCCGCAAAGGCAAGACGCGGCTGATGGCCGAGAAGCTCTCTGTCGTGATGGCGCGCAAGCACCTTGAGGCTGCCGACGTCGCGCTGCTGGTGATTGACGCCGTGGAAGGCGTGAGCGCGTTGGACGCTACCATCGGCGGCTATGCGCATGAGAGCGGAAGGTCAGTCATTATTGTGGTCAACAAGTGGGACTTGGTCGGGCAGGGACGCAATGACGGCCGGCCTGCTGCCGACCGCGACATTTATGAAAAGCAGGTACGGCGCGCGCTGAAATTTCTGGATTATGCGCCTATCGTTTTTGTCTCCGCGGCTGCAGGGAAGAATATTGAGAAGATTTTCAGGGAGCTGGAACTGGTCTCTGCCGAGCGGCGCAAGCGCATCAGCACATCGCAGATGAACCGCTTCCTGGAATCGGTGGACTTTGAGCGGGCTTCGGTTCCACACCGGCAGCAGGTAAAAATTTTTTATATGACGCAGGCGCACGCTTCGCCACCGACGTTCATCCTGTTTACGGATAAGGACGTTAAGCTGCACTTCTCCTACGAACGCTTTTTGCAAAACCAGATCCGCAAACGCTTTGGCTTTGTGGGGACGCCAATCTGGATCAAGAATCGCGCAAGAAGCAAGGTGGAGTTGCCGCCGAAAAAAGCAAAGCGGCGCGGCTAAGGCACAGACAAGAGTGTCTGTGCCACATTTGTCCAGGCGACTCTGAAATCCGGCTAGACTGCCGGCTGCGTTCCGGCCATTTGCGGAACAGGAGCAATGGGCGCAGGCTGCGGCCAGAGCAGTGCGCCCAGCTTGGGATAGCGTCCGCCGAAGAAGTAAAACGCATACGAGGCAAAGAACACCGTGAAAGGCGCAGCCAGGAATACGGTGAGCAGCAGGATGCAGGTTACGACAAGTAGCCCAGCCAGGCTAAAGAAGATAATCGCCAGTGCCATACCTGCAGCTTTTAAGGTGACGATTCCAAGCGCGACCAGAAGACCTACGGGAATCGCCAGAACCACCATGGCGGGCAGGAGCGCAACAACGCTGGCAATGCCCATGGCAATTCCACCCACGAGAGTGAGAACCAGCTTGAGGGCGAGATATCCGGCCCATGCTCCCGGCTCAGAGGCGATCACACGCCACAGTACAGACCACGCGTCACCGAGCGTGAGATCGTCGAGCGCCATGATCGGCATGATGAAGTCTTTCATCAGGGTGGAGATCACAGCGAAGACGATCATTGCTGCAAATGCGCCCAGCGCAATGGAGCCGATGATCTCCAGAAATGCGAAAAGCGAGTTATCGCCGCTGAAGACGCCATTCTTGTAGGCGTGCCAAAGCGGCACTCCAACGATCAGCGCGATCACACTCCAGTTCACCAGCCGAAACACAAGCCAGAAACCGAAGTAGCGGTTCGCCTGTGAAGCGTAGAGCCGCCAGCCGCGGCCCACCACCGGCTGGCCGGTGATGACGGAATCAAACAGCACAAAACGGAAACGGCAGAACAGATACAAAAAGATCAGCGAGACTGCCAGAATCGTGATCAGCACGCCGATGATGATGTGCGCGTAATCCGCCAGGTGAATGGAATGAAGGACGCGTTGGATTTCGCGGAAGGGATCGTCAGGGAAGTTGCCGCCATGGATCTCCGGAGGGATCACCGGTGCGCGAAAGTTGAAATTGCCGCTGAAGCGCGCCACTCCCCCACCCAAGAGTCCGATGAAGCCGATCTTGAGCCAGGTGCTCAGGCGAAAAGGATGAAACAGCATAGCCCCAACCCGTGACATGGCGGGGCTAATGGCATCAATAGCGGATAGACGGTTCATACGTGCCCCCGGCAGCTTGCGCTTCGGCGCCCAAGTTGTCCTGAAGCCATGATGCTAACTTCTCCAAAGCCTGTTCACAAACCATTTTATGGCGAAGCTTCTTGTCGCGAATGCGGCGGCGTGTCGCCTCATCGAGCTGCGGCAGCAGGTCAAAGGTGATGTTTGCCGGCTGAAAGCTTTTGGCTTCAGCATGGCAGAGATAGCGCACAAGCGAGCCTAAAGCAGTTTCGCGGGGCGGCGGAGCCGGCGTATGTCTCTGGGCAAGCTGAGCTACGTTGATGCCGGCCAGCACTCCCATGGCAATTGACTCCGTATAGCCTTCCACTCCGGAAATCTGCCCAGCAAAGAATACGTTGGGATGCCGCTTTAAGTTCAATAATTCCGTAAGCAGCGTGGGAGCATTGATATAGGTGTTGCGGTGGATCTGGCCATAGCGCAGGAATTTTGCGTTCTCAAGGCCGGGAATCAGGCGCAGTATGCGTGCCTGGTCACCATACTTCAGGTGATTTTGGAAGCCAACAAGATTGTATGAGTCAGCCCGCAGATTTTCCTGGCGCAACTGCACGACAGCATACGGCCACTTCCCGGTGCGGGGATCGGCCAATCCAACGGGCTTCATCGGGCCGAAACGCAGAGTGTCACGACCGCGGCGCGCAATTTCTTCGATAGGCAGGCAGCCTTCAAAGTAATTGAGGTTCTCCCAGTCATGGCCCTCCACTGACTCGGCTGAGATCAGCGCGTCATAAAAACGGTCGTATTCTTCTTTGGTGAAAGGGCAGTTGATGTAGTCCGCTGTTCCCTTGTCATAACGCGCCGCCATATAAACTTTGCTGCGGTCAATGGAGTCAGCCTCCACGATTGGGCTGATGGAGTCATAAAAAAAGAGATGGCCACTGCCGCTGAGGCGCGCTATCTCACGCGAAAGCGCGTCTGAAGTCAGAGGGCCGGTAGCGATGATGGTGAGGCCTTCGTTTTCCGCGATTGTGGTAACTTCCTCGCGGATGATTTTGATTTTAGGCTCGGCTGAAATTGCTCCAGTAACTCTGGCGGCAAATGTTTCGCGGTCAACAGCAAGCGCATGGCCGGCGGGAACGCTGGTCTCCTGGGCGATCTTCAACAGCAGCGATCCTGTGCGGCGCATCTCTTCCTTCAGCAGCCACGGAGCAGTGAATTCACTTTCCGATTTGAGTGAGTTGGAGCAGACAAGTTCGGCGAACTTGTCTGTCTGGTGCGCCGGAGTGGATTTGGCCGGACGCATCTCATACAGCTCGACTTCGATTCCGCGCCGCGCGCACTGCCAGGCAGCCTCGCATCCGGCCAGCCCTGCGCCGATGATCTTGATTCTTGTGGTCACTGAGCCTTCGTCGTTTTAGATTCTGCCTGAGCGCTGGCGGCTCAGCCTTGATTTGCAAGCCGCTTTAGCGGCTCACCCCGCAGCAGCATGGTCTCCCATTCGCCGAGCAACTCCGCTCCCAGCGAGTTGTAAAACTCAATCGCCGGAGTGTTCCACTCAAGGACCATCCAGCGCAGCCCGTAGCAGTTTTCTTCCAGAGCGATTGCGGCGAGCTTCTGGAGCAGTGCCTTGCCAATGCCTTTGCCGCGCATCTCCGGCCAGACAAAAAGGTCTTCCAGGTAAAGCCCCGGCTGTCCGCGCCAAGTGGAGTAGTTGTAATGAAAGAGGGCAAAGCCCGCGGGCTGGCGGTCCCACTCCGCAATCAAACAACGATATTTGGGTTGCGGGCCAAAGCCGTCACGGATGAGGCCTTCCTCGGTGGCGATTACGGCGTTCGGTTCACGCTCGTACTCGGCCAAGCCGCGAATAAATTGGAGCATGAGCGACGCATCTGCAGGCGTAGCTGGGCGAATGGTGAGCATTACTTCAATTATCGCAAAGGAGAGGGAAACCCAACACCTTTGAAACGCAGAGGAAAAGAGGAAGCAGAGGATTTTAAATCGGGTGATCGCGCGTGATCGGGTGATCAGGTGATCGGGAAACCAAAGCCCAAGGGGTTCTCAATTACAAAATTACGAAGTTACTCAATTACCAATTCTTCGCCGCAGCCTATGCTACTTCTGTTTCAATGGTGTTTCTGGGCTAGGCAGTGGCCTTGAACTGCTTCAGGGCTTCGTCTTCGGCAGCGTAGTCAAATTGATACATAGGATGCGTGGGCGGATTCGCGCGCTCCCATGGAATGGTGCGCCGGAAGGCTTCTTCCCGCGAAAGGGTTTCCCGATAGCCAAGCTCTTTGCGAATACGATCGGACAAAACAACCAGATGCTGCGCGGTGTTGCCGGGCCAGAGCAGGTGCTTGGGCGTCTGCTCATGCGGCAGCACGACAAACTTGCCGTCCCAACTTACGGCGGCAGCGATCTTGCGCGCCCATTCCAGTTCACTGAATGCATCCGTTTCACAAATGTTGTAAACCCGTCCTGCGGATTGCGGTGCATCGGCGGCCAGCACGACTGCCGCAGCAACGTCTTCCACGTAGCCGCGCGGCGTGCGGATGGCGGCTACATCGTCGGCGAAGATGATCTGCCTTCGGCCATCGTCAATTCGTTTCAGCACCGGATGAAAACGGTGAGCGTAGTCGCCGGGGCCATAGATCATGGGGAGCCGCAGGATGGTTCCGGGCAGATCAGGATCACTGAGAACAACGCGCTCGGCAGGAACCTTGTCATATTCTTCGTCTAGCCATGTGACCATCTGCCTGGCTTTCTTCACCACCTCAGGCGGATACGGCGCTTTGGTGCGCAGCGCAGAGTCTTCATTCACGGGCAGCGGCTCAAGCCCGCCTGGCTCAAGACCATAAAACACGCCCCAGGCGCGATAAACATCCATACTGCTGAGTGCAATCACGCGCGAGGTAATGCCGCGCAGAGCCTCCATGAGCTGGCGGGCCTGGCGTACGGAGCTGAGGACGAAGTCGATGACTACGTCGAATTTTTCTCGCGCGAGTTGCTCTCGGTAATCGGGCAGGCGATTGCGGTCGCCGACTATTTGCGCAATGCCTTCTGGAACAATGCTGTTTCCGCGATTAAGAACTGTGACTTCATGGCCTTGCTGCTGGAGCTGCCGAAGAGTAAATACGCCGATGAAGCCGCTGCCGCCGATGAGGAGGACCTTCATAGAATTGCGAAATCGCTGAACTTGCCAATAACGATCCTGGCTAAAGCTTATTTTAGTGCATGCCATTGACCGGTTTTTTTCGAAACCCGAGAGATTCCTGCTACGCTCGGGATTTCGGCAGCAGACTCCCGCTCGCCACCCCATCGCGCAAAAACCCTGCGCGCTGGGGACCCCGGGCTTCGCTCACGCCTGATTGGCGCCTCAACTTTGCTCTTTCTGTAAGCTGCGGATAAGGGTATAGTCAGGCTCAAATTTCCATGAAAAAGCTCTTTACGGTCCTTTATTTACTTCTACTGGCAGTCGCGTCCGCCACAGCTCAGACCGAGCGCATCAGCTCTTTTGATTCCCGAATTACAGTCAATGCGGATTCCAGCGTTCAGGTAAAAGAGACAATTACTGTCGAGGCCGCCGGAATTGATATACGCCACGGCATCTACCGTGACTTTCCCACCCATTATCACGATCGTGCAGGCAATCGTTATTCCGTGCTGTTTGAAATCGCGGGCCTTCGCCGCGATGGAGACGCTGAGCCTTATCACACAGAGAACCTCGAAGATGGCGTGCGCATTTACTTTGGCAGCTCCGGATACGATTTGCCGGCAGGCCCACACACGTATGAATTTGAGTACCGCACCAACCGCCAGCTTGGTTTCTTTGGCGACCACGACGAGCTCTACTGGAACGTGACTGGCAACCTGTGGAAGTTTCCGATTGACGTTGCGACTGCAACAGTCCTGCTGCCGGCCAATGCCCGCAGCCATGTGATGGGCGTTGAAGGATATACCGGCTATGCGGGAGAAAAAGGCCGGGCATTCACAACAGGGCGCGATGACGATGGCAATCCAACATTCCGCGCTGAAAACCTGGCGGCGAATCAGGGACTCACCATTGTTGTTGCCTGGCCCAAAGGGCTCATTGCTGAACCAAGTGCTGAGCAGAAGCGAGCATGGTTTATTCAAGACAATAAAGCAGAGCTTGTTGGCGTCGGCGGCCTGATCCTGGCTTTTGTTTATTACCTGATCGTTTGGGCAATGGTCGGCCGCGATCCGAAGCACGGCATCATCATGCCGCTCTACGAGCCTCCAGATAACATGTCGCCCGCGGCCATGCGTTTTCTGGAGCGGATGGGGTTCGACGAAAAAGTTTTCACCTCCGCCATCATCGGGCTGGCGGCAAAAGGCTATCTACAGATTGAGCAGGACAACTCCAAGACCTACAAGCTTGTGCGCAGAGACAGAAATGAAAGCAAATTATCTACCGACGAAAAAGCTCTGGCCAGGGTCCTCTTTGAAGATGGCAACTCACTGGTGCTCACCAATGAGAAGCACACGCTGCTCTCGCGCGCACAGAAAGGCCTTGAGAACGATCTCCACGCCGCCCTGGAAAAAACCTATTTCGTCACCAATGGCCGCTATGTGTGGCCGGGAGCTCTGCTCTCCATTGCTGCGATGATTGGCATGATCATAGTGGCCGGCGGCCCGCGCGTTGTAGTGGCGCTTTTCATGTCCGTCTGGCTTACAGGCTGGAGCTTTGCTGTTTATGCACTGCTGAGCAGTGTGGTTCGCGCGTGGAAGAGCGTGAGGGCGGAAGGAGTTTTGGGCGCAGGCCAGGCAGGATTTCTTACATTGTTTAGCATTCCGTTCGTGGTTGGGGAGTGTATTGGCCTGGGTGTGCTGCTTTGGGCCTGCGGGCTGGCTGGCGCAGTCATTATTGCGGTGGGCATAACCATCAACATTGTTTTCCATCACCTGCTGAAAGCGCCCACACTGGCGGGAAGGGCGCTGATGGACCGGGTCGAAGGCTTCAAGATGTTCCTGAAAGCCGTGGACGCAGATCGCCTGCAGACCATGGCGCCGCCGAACAAGACGCCCGAGTTATTTGAGCGATTTCTGCCTTACGCACTGGCGCTTGGGGTTGAACATGCCTGGTCTGAGCAGTTTTCCCATGTTCTGGCGCAGGCTGCCACGGCTTCCGGCAGCAGCACAAGTGGAAGCTACTCGCCTTCGTGGTATGTGGGTTCAAGCATCTCTTCGTTTTCGCCGTCCAATTTTACTTCCAGCTTCAGCAGTTCGTTTTCAAGCGCGATATCGTCATCCTCTGCTGCTCCGGGATCTTCGTCCGGCTCAGGTGGAGGCGGTTTTTCAGGCGGCGGAGGAGGCGGTGGAGGCGGAGGCGGCTGGTAAGCGGAAAGTCGCCCAGCTGTGCGAGCCAGATGATTATTCTAGAGGGCTAAATTGCATAAAGCCTGTACTTGACTGAGCTATTCAATAGAAGATGATATTTACTCCCGCGAGAGGACGCGGGCCACTCTTGCCTGAACCTGACCCTAAACCAGCCAAGCTCGTCCGCAGGCTCTCACTCGCTGATGCCATCCTGCTGCTGGCCGGCGGAATTATCGGCTCAGGAATTTTTCTTACTGCGCAGGATGTAGCCACGCGAACGCGCTATCCGCAGCTCTTTCTGGCCGTGTGGGTGATTGGCGCGCTCATTACCCTGCTGGCCTGCTTTGCCTTTGCCGAACTTGGCTCGATGTTTCCTGAAGCCGGCGGCCAGTACGTCTATATGCGCGAGGCTTACGGCGACGCTGCCGGCTTTCTTTATGGCTGGATGTACTTTGCGGTAAGCGCCACAGGAACCATGGCCGCGCTGGGCGTGGGGTTTGCCACGTATCTAGGCCACGCTCTTCCCATCCTGGAGGTGCAACGCATTGTGCTGGGGCTGGGACCGGTGACGATCACGCGGGGGCATCTCATTGCACTGGCTGCGATTGCTCTGCAGACAACCATCAACATTTTCGGAGTGAAGAAAGGCGCGATCCTGCAGAATATCGCTACCTGGGCGAAGTTCGGCGCGATTGGAACGTTCGTCGGCCTGGGACTTCTTTTAGGGCGCGGCTCGTGGGAGCACTATCACCAGGCTATGCCTGCTGTAACTAATTCTCCTTCCATGCTGACGAGCATCGGAGTTGCGCTGATTGCAGTGTTCTGGGCGTATGACGGTTGGGTGTATGTCACCTTCGTGGCGGGCGAAATCAAAGAGCCGCAGCGCAACCTGCCGCGTTCACTGATCTGGGGCATGGCGCTGGTAGGAACCGTTTACATTGCCATTAACGCGGTTTATCTGTACGCGCTGCCAATGCGTGAGATCGCCGCGCATGAAGCGGTAGCGCAGACTGCCGCGGTTTCCATGTTCTCCGCCAGAGTCGCGCCGTGGCTCTCATTCATGGTGGCGCTCTCATGCTTTGGCGCCATGGCGCCATGCCTGATGAGCGGCGCAAGAATCTATTACGCCATGGCAGAGGACGGCGTCTTCTTTCGTGCGCTGGCACGCGTGCATCCGCGGTGGCGGACTCCGGTGATGAGCCTGGTGCTGCAGGCGATCTGGGCGTCAGTGCTGGCGCTGAGCGGGAAGTATGACGAACTCTTTACCTACGTGATGCTGATGACGGTGCTCAGCTACGTGCTGACCGTGGCAGGGCTGTTTGTATTGCGGAAGAAACGGCCGGAGGTGAGCCGGCCTTACCGCTGTACAGGATATCCGTGGCTGCCGGCGATTTATGTGATCTTCGGCTGCATCTGGGCCGTGAATGCCGCGTTGGAAAAGAAAACCCAGGCGCTGGCGGGAGTTATGATTGTGGTGGCAGGAGTACCATTTTATCTTTACTGGAAGCGGAAGAGGAAAGCAGGCGCAACGGCGCAAAGCTCTTCAGCAAACTAGCTGCCAATATCAGGACCATTTATGCAATTCCAGAATTTCGAACTCGAATACTTTCAATCACAATTTGAGCGCTCAGTTGAGATCAACCTAGCTGACAGCTCAGTGAAATGCGCCAACGTGAGCGACCTGCTGGCAGGCGAAGATCCCAGGCCGCTGCTGGAGATGCCGCTTTATTATCCTGAGGTAAATGGGACAGGCCTGCTACGCGACCGCATAGCGGCGCTTTACCGGAATGCCTCTGCGAATAACGTGCTGGTTACTGTAGGCGCAGCGCAGGCCAACTGGATGATCTGCAGCACACTGCTGGACCCCGGAGACGAGGTGATTGTGGTCTCGCCCGGTTACCGGCAGGTTTGGGGCCTGGCGAAGAACCTTGGCTGCCGCGTGAAAGAGGCGCAGCTTCGCCGCGAGAACAAGTGGCGGCTGGATCTCAATGAACTGGAGGCGCTTGTTACCCCCAGGACTAAATTGATCTCGATCGTGAATCCCAACAATCCCACGGGCAGCATTCTTGCGAACGAAGAAATGCAGAGGATCATTCGCCTCTGCGAGCGCACAGGCGCGTGGCTGCACGCAGATGAGGTCTATCGCGGGACAGAACTCAACGGCCCGGAGACGCCAAGCTTCTGGGGAATGTATGACAAGGTGATCTGCGTTAACAGCTTTTCCAAAGCCTATGGGCTGGCGGGATTGAGAATCGGCTGGGCCGTTGCCTCACCGGAAATGGTGGAAAAGCTGTGGCGCCGGCATGAGTATGCGGTGATTGCCGCTGCCGGACCAAGCATGAAGCTGGCAGAGATCGCGCTGCAGGCGGAGAAGCGCGCGATGCTGCTGGAGCGGCAGAAAAGGCTCTCGCGAGAAGGGCATGCGCTGCTGGAAAAATGGGTTGAGGAGCAAGAAGGAAGATTTTCTGTGAGCCCTGCAGTCGCAACGTCAATTGCTTTCGTGCAGTACCACTTCGACGCGCCGTCGGTCGAGTTGGCCAATCAGATTCGGCGGAAGGCGTCTGTGCTGGTCGCGCCAGGAGCTTATCTGGGAACCGAGTACCATCTGCGCATCACTGTGGGTTACGAGCCCGCAAAAGTGAAGACGGCACTGGATAGGATCGGCGCGGTTGCGGCGGAGCTGGCGCAAATGGCTTCTGCTGCCCATTAAACAACCGCAAAGGAAATTCTGACGGTTTTAGGCAGACCTTTACTTCGTCGCCAGTTCCAATTCAATCTTCTTTGCTGCGGCGTCAAGCTTCGCGATGCGAAAGCTGCGAATCTGGCCGGATTCAGCTGCTTGCGACTTGGAACTACTGGCAGACGAGCCTCCGCTCTTCCAGCGTGACTGCAGCATGGAGCTGAGCGAGGAAAGGTCGGCTTTCGCGGAACCAGGCTTGCTGGCGGCTGATTCTTCAGTCGCTTGAGACTGCATCCTGCAGGTGGCAACTACGCCTTCACCTAACTCCACGCGCGCGAGCCCGCCAGAAACCTCGATGATGCGGCCGGTGACGGCGTCACCTTCTTTGTGCTCGGCCACGTATTCGTCGAGGCTTGAGGGCTGCATCTGCTTGATGCTGAGGCGGACATTCCGCTTTGCGATGTCCACGTCAAGCACCTGCGCTTTCACGGTTTGCCCAACCTTCAGAACATCTTGTGGATGATTGATGCGCTTCTCGGCGCTGATCTCGCTCACGTGGACCATTCCTTCAATTCCTTCCGCGAGCTGAACGAAAGCGCCAAACTTTGTAAGGCTGACGACTGGACCTTCAATCACTGAACCCAGAGGAAACTTTTGTGTGGCATCCGCCCAGGGATCGCCGAGAGCCTGTTTCAATCCAAGCGAGATGCGCCGCTCTGCCGGATTCACGCCGAGAATTACGGCTTCCACGGTTTCGCCGGGCTTTACGGCATCGCTCGGCCGTTTGACTTTGCGCACCCATGACATCTCAGAGATATGAATCAGCCCTTCTATTCCGGGCTCCAACTCCACGAAGGCGCCGAAATCCATGAGCCGCGTGACTATGCCGCGCACGCGCTCCCCGGTTTTGTACTTCTCCGCTGCGGCATCCCAGGGATGTGGCTGCAGTTGTTTCAGACCGAGCGAAATACGGCGCTTCTCATGGTCAATCTTGAGCACTTTGGCTTCGACTGATTGCCCGACGGAGAGCACGTCTGAAGGTTTGCTGACGCGGCTCCATGAGATGTCACTCACGTGCAGCAGGCCGTCAACATCGCCAATATCAACAAACGCTCCGTAATCGGCGAGGCTGCGCACAATACCGCTGATGGTATCGCCTTCCTTGATCTCCGAATAACGGCGCTCGCGGTTCGCATTCTGCTCTTCTTCCGCAACTACACGGCGATCGACAACGACATCTTCATCGGCAACATCGAGCTTGGTAATGCGGCAGCGTATCTCCTGCCCAACCAGCTTCTCCAGGTCTGCTGCCTCACGCGCGCCGCTGCGTGACGCCGGCATAAAGGCGCGCACGCCGACATCAACGCTCAAGCCGCCTTTTACCGCAGCCGTGACCGTGCCGACAATCGTGGTCTTCTCTTTGAACGCTTTTTCCAGCGACTCCCAGTCCGTGGGCCGAGCCACTTTGCCGCGCGTGAGCTGGTAATAGCCGCTCTCTGGATCGCGGCCTTTGATGGTGACCAGCAGCTTGTCGCCCGGGTTTACGGCCTCATTGGCGCGAAGCGCTGTGAGCGGCAGGATGCCTTCAATTTTGAAACCGACATCCAGCACGATTGAGTCGGCAGTGACTTTAACTACAGTGCCTTCAATCGGCTTGCCCTCTTCGGGCTTGCGGGCATGACCCTGCTCGAATTGCGAGAGAATGTCTTTAAATGATTCCGTGCTTTCTGTGGCTTCGTTTTCGGGCTGAGTTTCGGGAGTATTAGGATCAGGCATGAAAGGCTGCAAATGTCAGGGATTTTGGCGCAGATTGATGGTGAGCGCGGCTGGATTCGAACCAGCGACCCACGCCTTAAAAGGGCGTTGCTCTACCAACTGAGCTACGCGCCCACACTCTTATTAATTTAACACACGCTCCAGCGCCTCCGATGCTACTCACGCTCCGGGCTGCGCGCTCAAGTGCTCGCAAAAAAGAAGCAGCCCGCATAATCCGAGCTGCTTCCGTCTTTCTTTATAAAGACTCGAGAATTAGAAACGAATCTGCGGGCCAATGGCGGCGCGGAAGTTGTGCTGCGTGCCATTGTTGAGAAACATGATCTCGTCGCCCGCTTCCACGCGGATCCCGAATATGCCGGAATTGAATTCCACGCCGCCGCCGGGATAGAACACCCCTTTGGTATCGCCATCAACAATGCCATTGATCTGGTTGTTGATTACGCCGGCAGTCACGGGGCCCCCTACGCCAAAGTTGACGATGCCGCCTTTAATCAGGGCAAAGAAGCGCACCGGACCTGTGGTCTGGATCTTGGGACCGAACAATCCATGCAACAGGCGCAGGTTGGAACGGACAGTGGTTGTGGTTATGCCGCTAGTGATGCTGCTGGTTTTGTTGCGCTCAAAGTCATACGCCATCTCACCTTCAAGAACGATATGGCGCTGGACATTGATTCCCAGGCGCGCACCCACGCCGAACATATTGAGGTCAGTGTTCTGCAATCGGGTGAAATCAAAGTACACGCCGAGATTGCCGTGGTTTTTGTCATCCTTTACCTGGGCTGAGGCTGCGGGCGCAATCGCCGCAAAGCACAGCGCCAAGGCGGTTAGAATTGCAAAACGTTTCATGTTTCAGCTTCTCCCGTCTTTGGTGAAGTCGCAGATTTTAGAACCGGATTTGTGGACCGCCCATAAATTTAAAGTTATGTTGGGCCCCATTGTCAAAGAACATTTCATCGCCGGCTTCTAAACGCAGGCCAAAATGCCCGACATTGAACTCCACGCCGCCGCCCGGATAGAAGACGCCATTGGTATCGCCGTCAGCAATGTTGCCGAACTGGTTGGCCACATTACCCGCGGTGACACCGCTTTTGGCCACGCTGAAATTCAACAGTCCGCCCTTTAAAACAGCAAAGACGCGTACCGGCCCTGTGGTCTGAATTTTTGGACCAAAGAGACCGTGAATCAGGCGCAGATTCGAGCGAACAGTAGTGGTATTGCCTGACAGGTCAGTGATGCTTGCAGTTGCGTTTCGTTCGAAGTCATAGGCCATCTCGCCTTCCAGAACAATGTTCGGATGCACATTGACGCCGAGGCGTCCGCCGACTCCAAAGAAGTTCTGTTTGGCAAATTGCAGCCTGGTGTAGTCAAAATACACGCCGAAATTGCCATGATTTTTATCATCATTTTCCTGGGCAGAGGCTGTGGGCGCAATGGCCGCACAAGACAGTGCCAAGGCAATAAGAATTGCGAAACGTTTCATGTTGTAGATTCTCCCGTTGTTAAAGTTTGCGGAGCTCCCTCCTTACCGGAGCATCACACTTTTGGGAACAGAAAACCGTCACTACGGTGGACTTATCCAATACGATGCCCGTTCCCCGCACGAGGTGGGCTGCTCCAAGCAGCTCTCAGGCAAAGAAAAAGACATGCTTTAGACGCATGCGGTTTACACCGTCTTAACCCTCGCATTAAACTCATGATCAGCTATGCTGGCCACGCGGAGATATATGTGGCGAAGAAGCGGAGGAGACACAAATGCCGAATGGGACTCTTGATCTGATGAAACTTGATGGCAACCCAACCACCTACCAGATCATGTTTGAACAGAACGCCGGCGGGACGTTTGTTGCGCGAGTTGAGCTTGACGAACTGGTCCCCTTTCTTCATGAAGAGATGCGCGTGGACCTACCGATGGCCGAGTCCGCGGCGCAACGCCTGCAAAAGGAAAACAGAGTCCGCCTCCCGAATATCTTTCTGGAAGAGAACAACCTGCACGCAGTAATGGATTACATGGAAGAAGATATTGAATAGATGGCCAGAATCGCAGGGCCGCTCCAGAGCCACAATTCGGCAACAAGCTTTGGCCGAAGATTTACGCGGATGATCGCAGATCAGAATTAATGATGAATCATAAATTTAAATTCGAAGTCATAGTCGGGGCGCTGCTCATTGTTTCCAGTGCCGCCTTTGCCCAAAAGGATTCACAGCAACCGTCTCCAGAGAACGGAAAGAAGACCTTCACCGGCGTGATCAGCGACTCAATGTGCACTGCCAAGCACATGCTCAAACACATGAATGCAGCCAACGACGCTGACTGCGTGCGCAAGTGCGTGAAACAGAGTTTTGATTACGTGCTGGTGGTTGGCGATGACTATTACATACTGAAGGGCAAGCCGGAGGAGTTTGACAAATACGCAGGACAAAAAGTCACGGTTACAGGCACGGTGACCAAAGACGAATTGACGGCGGAGTCAGTGACGCCGGCGAAAAACACCGGCGCGCAAAAACCGGCCGCAACCAGCAAAAAGAAAAGCAGCAAATAACGCAGTGGTCAGCGGGGCAACTTCGACGTAAGGTCTGCCGCAATCTGCTTTCCGTGGAAACGCCCGTTCTCGATGAAGATCTCGCTGGTCCTTGAACCGGCGACGATCACTCCAGCCACGTAAATTCCCGGCACATTGCTTTCAAACGTATTTGGATCGCATACCGGGCGCATTTCCGGATGGGTGAGCTCAATGCCGAGCGACTGCAGAAACTCATAGTCAGGGTGGTAGCCGGTGAGGGCAAAAACGAAATCATTCTTGAGCGTGCGCTCGCATTCAGGCGTCTTGATTCGAACCTGCTCCGGCTTGATCTCAAGCACGCAGCTGTTGAAGTAGGCGGCGACCTCGCCATTCTTGATGCGGTTTTCGATGTCCGGCTTGATCCAGTACTTCACATTGCCGTGGATTCCCGGCCCGCGATGCACCATGGTGACGCGCGCTCCACGTCGCCACAGCTCCAGAGCGGCGATGGCGGCTGAATTCTTGGCGCCGATGATCAGCACGTCCATATCGAAGTACGGATGGGGCTCGCGATAGTAGTGCATCACCTTGCCCAGCTCTTCACCGGGGATGCCGAGATAATTCGGTCGATCATAGTAGCCGGTGGCTACCACAAGTTTGCGAGCGGAGTATTCGTGGTCATTGCCGTGGGTGTCGCGCGTCTGGGCACGGAATGCGCCGTCATGGCCGGTCACGGCCAGCACGCGCTGATACTGGCGAACATCGAGGTCATAATGCTGGGCGACGTTCCGGTAGTACTCCAGCGCTTCATGGCGGTTGGGCTTCTGGTTGGCGGTGGTGAAGGGGATGTCGCCAATTTCAAGCAGCTCAGGCGTGGTGAAGAAAACCATGTTTGCGGGATAGTGAAACAGCGAGTTCACCAGGCAGCCCTTGTCCACCAGCGCCACTTTGAAGCCGGCGCGCTGCGCCTCAATCGCTGAGGCCATGCCTGTGGGCCCAGCGCCGATCACCAGCACATCAAAGCTCGTTCCGCGGTGGTCAATCATCTTTCTGATTTTACAGAATAGCCGGCGTTTACCGGATGCTGCGGGTCACAAGATAGATTACGAGCGCCATGAGCGCGGCCACGGCAAGCGCGAGGGCGCGAAGCTGCCGCTGTTCTGCAGGTGTGAGGCGGAGTTTTCCCCGATCTTTGTTGATCGCGGACATTGGTGTGCTCCCGTGGTGTCTTGAGTGATGCAGATACACGCAAGTGCTGCCAGCTATTTGAGACACGCCGGCGCGGGCTATGGAACAGAAATTTTTAGGGTTGAAGAATTTGCTTAGCGGCTTATTTCTTCTTCCGTACGGCCTTCTTTTTTGCTGCTTTCCTGCGAACGGGCCCGGGATTGGGGCGGGCCGCGCTTTCTCCGTTGATTCTTGCCACTTTGCCCTGCCGCTCCACCTGGAACATCACGATCACGCCATGACCGGTATCGGTTGAGAGCGGGGTGAAATGGACGTCAGCATTTCCATCAAAGCGGTTAGTGACAAGGTGGCAGTTGCGGATGCTGGATTGCTTGTGCGTCTGGATGACGGAGCGGTGCCGCCGCAGCATGGCCTGGCGCGCGGTGTTGTTCAGCGGCAGTTCCTGCAGACGCATGCCTTTTTCTGAGGGGTTGGCGAAGCCAAACAGTTTTTGCGCCGCTGAGTTGAACATATAAATGAGCGTGTCATCGTTGACTAGGAGCACTGGCCAGGGCATCCGCTCCATCATCTCAGAGTAGCGGGCGTTTACTTCATCCAGTTCGCGGGTGCGGGAGGAGAGCTCTTCATTGGTGGTCTCAAGCTCTTCATTCAGAGACTGCAGCTCCTCATTGGTGGTTTCAAGCTCTTCATTGGTGGACTGCAGCTCTTCCGCGGTGGTTTCCAGCTCTTCAATGGTCGATTGCAACGTCA
>CAZISB010000008.1:81144-137767 GCA_964541925.1 uncultured Acidobacteriaceae bacterium
GACTGCAGCTCTTCCGCGGTGGTTTCCAGCTCTTCAATGGTCGATTGCAACGTCATGCGCGAGGTGGCGTTTTCCATGGAGATGAGCGTTCCCACCATGCTGTTGTCCGCGGTGATGGGTTTGATGGTGACGGTAACCATGGTGGAGGGGGTGGCGTAGCAATCAAAACGCACGGTCCTGGGGCCGTGATTGCGGCTCTCTTCCAGGTACCGCTTCAATTCCGGGCAGCGATTCCATAGCTCTGTATCTTTCAGTCCATGCCCAACCATCTTTCCGGAGATTTCCCAGAGCTTTCCGATCTTGTCATTTTCCGTAATGACTTTGTCCTCGCCGTCCAGGACCAGGACGCCAGGCTCCAGGGTGGAGAGAACTGTCTCGTAATAAAGCCTGAGCCGTTCCAGTTCCTGCTGGGCTTTTTCTTTCAGGTCCTGCTCCATAGTTCGTTCTCCTGCAATCTCCGGCCATGCAGGGCCGCCTGAATTCGAGCGTCGCTGGAAAATCCGCCAGCGCGGGTCAATCGGGATAAATTCGAAATTTCTCTTCAGCTGCGATTCAGATTTGCCTAAAAACAGTATGCCGCCTTCATTCAGAGCATACTTCAAACGACCCAGGATATGGGCTTGAGCAGTCGCGTCAAAATATATCAGAACGTTGCGGCAAAGCAACAGGTCAACATGAGAGATGGGCGCATCCGTAAGCAGGTTGCTGCGGCCGAAGATGACCATGCGGCGGACATCGCGCGCCACGCGCATCAGGCGCTCACCGGTGAAGTATTTTTCTTTTATCTCCGGACTCACGCCGCGCAGCGCTTCCGGCGCATACTCCGCCCTGCGGGCAATATTCAGCGCGCTTTCGTCATTATCCGTGGCATAAATCTTGATCTCATATTCCTTCACTCGCGGACCCAGCAGCTCACACAGCTGGATGGAAACTGAGTAAGGTTCCTCACCGGTGGCGCAGCCGGCGGACCACACGCGGAAAGAACTTCCCACAGGCCGGCTCTTGAAGAGGGCCGGCAACACTTGTTGGCCCAGCACGTCCCAGGCCTGAATGTCCCGAAAAAAACGCGTGACGTTGATGAGCACCGTGTCCAGCAGCTTGGCGGTTTCTCCCGGATCCCGGGCGATGTAATTCAGGTACTCGTCGTAGGACGTAATCCTGAGCTGCTGCATGCGGCGGCGCACACGGCGTTCCAGTGTTGTGGTCTTATAGCCACGCAGGTCAATGCCGCGCTCCTCCGCCAGACGGCGCACCAGGTCTTTTAATGTGTGTGGCTCAGGCATGGCTGTTTAGCGCCTTACAATCCCGCAACAAAGCTCGGTGAGTTTCTCTCCTATTTCTTCTAATCGAAGTACCCAATCTACGCAACCTGTCTGTATGGCTGCTTCCGGCATGGGCCGGAACTCTGCAGTTTCCGGCGTCTGCACGATAGTGATACCGCCGGATTCTTTTATGGTCCTGATTCCCTCTGCGCCATCTTTGCCGGAACCGCTCAGGATCACCCCAACGGAGCGCGAGCCGTACATTCCAGCAACGGACTCAAATAACAGATCTATGGAAGGGCGCGAGAAGCGCACCAACTGTGTGTGCGCAAGCTGGATTTTCCCCGGTCCTACGAGCAGATGTTCGTCAGGAGGCGCGGTGTAAACTGTGCCTGGCAGCAGGATCTCTCCATGCTCCGCCTGCTTGACCTTGAGAGGAGTTGAGCGCCCCAGCAGGTCAGCGATCCAGCTCTTGTGGGTGGGTGCAAGGTGTTGCACAACTACAATGCTGCTGGGGAAATCTTTTGGAAGCTTTTTAAGCACCTGAATCAGTGCATTCAACCCGCCCGCGGACGCTCCCATGGCAATCACATCAAAGTTGCGGGCTGCGTAGAGCAACTCTGCTTTTGCGGGCTTGCTTTTTTTCGCCATTCAGATGGGTCTAAGCCTACCTACATGAACTTTCAAATTGTACTGTAAAGGCTGCAAGTAGTTGTTGCATGGCATCGTGTAAGGGGTATAGTTGATCTAATTCAGGAAGTGATCCAAAGGCAGCAATAGTGTGTCAGTAATTAAGTTCAAGCCCCTTCGAGCCCCTCGGATGCTTGATATCCGGGCCGAGAAAGCCCAGGAGCGCACACGGAAGGCTGTGCAGCGCTCTGAAGACGCTGTTGCCCGCTCTAAACAGCTGGTGAAAAAATCAAAGGAAGTAATGGCAGCCACGAAGAAGCACGGGCACGGGTAGATGTTTTAAAGTTAAGCCGGGGCCTGACAGGCCCGCGAGCCGAAACCAACGGTTTACGAAGCTTCTTCTTTCTCCACGTTTACTACATCCGTTTTGGTGTCCAAGATGAGCTTGCGCAAGACGTCAGCCTGCTGCATCTTGGCTTCAGCGCGTTCGCGATAGCGTGTTTCCATGCGAGAGCGCTGGCTCTTAGCGGCATTCTCCGCCATGCGCCGCGCCAGAGAGGCGCCCTCTTCCAGAGCGCGCATCGCCGCCCATAGCGCGCCTTCCACGGCCTCTCCCTGTTCCACGCCGAGGCTATTGGCGGTATAAGCGTGCCCGACCCTGCAGCGGAAACGCAGAATCTCTTCTCCATCCATTTCCCAGAGCACGCCGCCACACTCAGGGCAGGCAAATTGGGAAGGAACTCCGGGCCTGTTTTCATCTTCAATGGCATCCATATCAAGCTCCGCAATTTCGGTTTCCTTCTTAAGGCGCGTGGATTTGCCAGTGCCATTGTCGGCCACAGGCACACTCACAAGCTGCTCCAGGAGCTCCGGCATCCGATCCACGGGAACGACATAATCCACCTGGACGGCTTCCATGGCGCTGCGCGGCATATCACTGCAAAAAGCGTCTTCGGGGTCCTGCACAATGGCGACGCCGTTGCGCTTCTTGATGGCGAGCAGACCGGCGGCGCCATCATCGAGCGAGCCGGTCAAAATCACGCCGATCACCCGCGGGCCGTACCAGCGGGCTGCACTGCGGAAGAGAGGATCAACGGCAGGGCGGTGCCGGTTCTCCTTGGGGCCATGCGCCACCCGCACTTTTCCGTCTTCAATAACCAGATGATGATCGGGCGGAGCAACGTAGATGCGTCCCTGCTGAATGCGGTCACCATCTTTAGGATGGGACGCGGGCAGGCTGCCGGCGCGAGTGAGAATGTGCGGCAGAACGCTGGTGCTCTGGGGAGCGAGATGCAACACTACAAAGATGGCCGCAGGAAAGCGCTCCGGTAATCTTCCAACCAGACGCTGGAGCGCCTCAACTCCGCCTACTGAGCAGCCGACAACGATGATATTGCGCTCTGCCAAGCTTGCGCCTTTCTGATCTTTAAATAGGATGCCTGAAGGGGGCGGGCTGATGTCGTCTCTTAACGCTTGCTATCTTGCGTGCCAGAGTTCTCCGCGCGGCTTATAATCAGGCTTAAGTGAAAAGCCGCAAGCACACGCGCAGCCCCTCCCAACCGGGGGAGATGCCGCGCTATAACGCTGCTCAGTTACACTCGGCGGTGAAAGAGAGCATTGGCGCAGCGCAGGAGCAGATTGAGCGGGCGCGGCAGCTGGTGGAGCACTCCAGCGACATCCTCCGCCGGATCAAGGCGAGCATGGTCCGTTCCCGTGAGATCCAGCAAGGGATACAAGGCGAACCATACAAAAATCCCGTGATCGGGAACGATTAGAAAATTCAAATCTGAAAATCCGTCTTTCTGAAGGAATTGCGTCAAATGTGAAGAATCTTTTCACCGATGTGCTGTTCTGGGACGCTCTGCAGAAAAAAGAACGCCATCCGAGGGGAGATGGCGTTCTTTCACGCGTTGGGCTCTGGACAAAGGAAAAAAGGAAACGAAACTACTTAACCTTTCTTCTTGCTATGCCAAGAGAATTATGTGATACAGTTTGCTTGTCAGGAAAGCGCCAAGATACGACAAGCACTTTTTGCAAGACATTTCAACCTTCCTTTTTTCCGAAGGCGCTAGACCAGCACGGAACAGAGTCTGTGCATCTAAGATGGCAATGGACACAAACGCCCAAGTGCTGAACTCATGGAAGGAAGTGGCCAGCTATATGGGCCGCGGGGTGAGGACTGTGCAGCGCTGGGAGCGGGAGCTGGGCCTGCCGGTGCGCCGTCCGCGGGCAAAATCGCGCAGTGCCGTGGTTGCATTCAAGAGTGAACTTGACCAGTGGCTGCACCGCGCACCGAAAGAGCTGCTGCAGCATTCCGGGGAAGAAGCTTCCGCTCGCGCCATAGTGAGGGTGCGTGTGGTTGAGCGGCAAAGCAGACTGCATGACAAAACTGCACTCCTGATCCGCAGGACCAAACTGCTGGTGGAGCGTTCAACCAATTTGTGCAACAGGCTCAAAGTCTTACAAGAACGAATTGATCGTGCCACGCACCTCACAACCATGCAGGTGGAGCGCACGGCGAAAAACCGCATCATTTTTCCGAAACCGCAAACCAACGAGACCGGCGTCAATTCCCACTTTACAAAGACTGAACAAAAACACGCCATCGCCAGCTAGTTAAGTTCCCTCTCCCTTTGACTTTTCCGTGGGCTAAAGCCCTTTCTATGCTTTTGCGCCGTCGAGTATTGCGCGAACCTGCTTTGCGAACTCTGCGCTTTCGCGGTCGCCGGTGAGCAGTTCGATCTGCTTTGGACTGCTGACGCCGATCTTCAACTGCACGGCGCGGGCGATCTGCTCCTGATCAAAAATTGCACCTTCGCTGACCTCCGGCGTTGTGCCGAAGTGGCGGAGGAGCGCGACGCCCACGGCATCAATGGCCACGCGATCTATGCCGGCAAGGATGACATTGGACTGCACCATCTTGCCCTGCTCTGGACCGCCTTTTACGAAGGCCTGAATGCCATCGAGCACGACCAGATCAGGCTTATAAGCGGAGTTGATTTCAGCAATCATGCGGCGCTGATTGGGAGAGGAGTGCAGCTCACGCATGAAGTTGTATGAATTGCCGGGAACAGTTTTGGCCGCTAAACCAACGGAATTTTTGAGCGAGAGGGTGAAGTGGCCGCCGAAGCGATGCGTCTTGAGGCAGCAGGTTTGAACAATGCCTCCGGCCTTGCGCACGGGACGCGGCAAGGCGAAGCCCTGCCGCCAGTGGCTATCCTGAAACTTGATGAGCTCCCAATCGTCCGGGCCGAGCTCGTCAAAGACGATGACTTTTGCGTCGAGCTCTTTGCCGATCTGAAAAGCATTCTTCCGCGCCAGGACCTCACGCGTTTCGCCCATGCCGCTGCGGTCGCCAATGGTGAGCGGGCCAGCGCCCATGGCTTTGAGCTGTTGCAGGATGGTTAGCAGCGCTTCCTGATGGGTAGAACCGGGCGTGGGATCAGAGCTGTTGAAGTTGGGCTTGATGAAGAGATCTTTGCCGCGGAATTTCTCAAGGCCCAGCAGATGGATGGCGCGCCTGATGCCCGCCGCACGATCAGTGGTTTTGACGAAAGCTACATGAGCAACCGAAGGCGCGTTCTCAAAGACTGCGCTCTTCAGCAAGGTTGGCGCGAACAGCGCAGCTCCCATGGCGGTTGAGGCGTCTTTGAGGAATGTGCGGCGGTTCATGGGCGGCCCTCCGTGCTCTTTATTGAATACTTGTTGGACGCAAGAGGCAAGCGGAACTCCCTGATGCAGCATGGCGAGGGAGACATTTCGGGGTACAACAGTTCCTTCGCCAGGCTCAACCTCTACTCGCCCTTAGTCGCGCTGCTCCCGCGGGCTCGGTCGGAATGACAATGGGAGAGCATGGTTTACGCGGCCCTGAAGGGCCCGCTCTTCCACCAGCACAGCCGAGGGCGGCTGTGCCACGTGAGTATCGGTAGAACTCCCTGATGCGGCATGGCGAGGAAGGACATTTTCGGGGTTCCTCCACTCGCCCTTAGTCGCGCTGCTCCCGCGGGCTCGGCCGGAATGACAATAGGGATAGCATGGTTTACGCGGTCCTGAAGGGCCGCTCTTCCACCAGAACAGCCGAGGGCGGCTGTGCCACCAGAACTTCGTTCAATATGACAAGAGATCAGGAATTTGGGCGAATGTTTACTTATTCGCTATTGTTTTGCTTAGAGAAGGGCGCTAAGATACCGCATCCGGTGTTGCTTAATCAGTAAAAACGATGGTTTGCCGGGGAGAGGGATGCCCTGGGATACATGCCAGTAGGGATTGGGATGAAACCTACGCCAAATTGGGATGGTTGGGATGAAATAGGGAGGGGGTAGGGGAGGGTTGATGTGTTCATGGAAGAGTAAACTCTGGCGTTATCGGAATCGCCGAGATTGCCAAAAAGTGATAATTGATCCCGCCCAGGCGGGTGCAAGAGTTTTCTTTGACAATTTAGCTGTTGCTGGCTAGCTTGCTTCCACTCCTGGGCTGTGGCCTGGCATTCTTGTGATCCTATAAAGCAGCGGAGCCGATTCCTCCGCCTCACGGAAAGCTCCTAAAAGAAAGACATCGCACGCAAGTGTTCGACCTCGGAATGGCGTTTGTGGGTGGGTCCCTGCCGCACTGCCCAGGAACTGCGCGGCATTCATGGCGTCTGCCGGATACTTGACTAATGGGTGATGCTGCGGGCTGAACAGAAGATCTGGATTACGCGTGGCGATTAGGCATATCGCGCACGATGCTTCGCGAGCCCAGCCACAGGACAAGCGCGAGCAGCGCGGAGAGAACAGGAACGGCAAGCAAGGCCTGTTGCAGTCCGATGGCTTTGAAAGGTTCATAGATGCTGGAGACATTGAATATGTCCGGCGGCGTGGCCGGAATTGTCACGCCGGCAAGAAGCGTTGCGCGGCGGGCCAAGCGGTCACTGAGGCGGCCGATGACCAAGCTTCCCCAGGAGGCGCCGCCAAGGTACATCACGAGGAAATAGAGGGCCATGGTGGTGCCACGCAGCGCGGGAGCAACGATATCCTGAATGGAGGCGTACACCAGTCCGTAATACATGTTGAGCAGACCATAGGCGATGGTGAGCAGCGGCAAGGCGATGGCAAATCCGCCATAGCCCTGCCTGATGCCGAAATACGAAAGCGGAACGGCGAGGAGCGAGGCAATGGCGGCGATCTGCATGCGTCCGCTGCAACTGCGATGAGCAACACGGTCGCCCAGCCAGCCGGCGATGAGGCCGCCGAAAATTCCGCCGATGGCATAAACGATCCCTGTAGCAATGCCGGCGCGGGCGACGTTCATGTGATGGATGCGAGCAAAGAATGCGGGCAGGAACACGCCGACTGCATAGAGGCTGAAGTTGACCAGAGCGCCAGAAAGGGCGATCCACCAGAAGGTGGGAATGCGCAGCACCTGCCAGATGGAGCCTGCATCATCGGTAACAGGCGTGTGCCGTTCAGCTGCGCCGCGGCGAGGCTCGTGGAGCATGAGCAGAAGTGGAATGATCAGTACAGCCGGAGCCGCTGCAACGATCATGGCGGCGCGCCAGCCGAGTGCCTGCGCGATTGGTCCGCTGAAGAAGAAGCTGAGCGCTCCGCCTACGGGGACGCCAAGCATGAAAAGCGCCAGAGGCCGCGAACGTTTTTCTGGGGGAAAGAGATCGCCGATCCAGCTTGTGGCTGTAGGCGCTGCAGTGGCTTCACCCACGCCTACGCCAAGGCGAGTGAACATGAGAAAGCCATAGCTATGGATCCAGCGCGCGCATGCCGTGAGCGCGGCCCACACGATAATGCCGGCTGCCAAAAGTTTTTTGCGGCTGCCGCGGTCAGCGAGGCGGCCAAGCGGCACTCCGACGAGACCGTAAAGCACGGTGAATGCGGTGTTGAGCGCGCCAATTTGAGTATCGGAAAGGAAAAATTCTTTGCGGAGAGGTTCAACGACTGCGCCGGCCACCTGGCGGTCGTAAAAATTGAGGATGTTGATGGCGACCAGCACAGTGAGCGGCCACCAGGGTGACGCTGCCTTTGCCGGAGCGCTTGCCTGCTCCTTTACGATCATCGGCAAAAATGGTAACAGATGCCGCGAAGTGTTGGCCGCAAAAAGAGCAGGCTACAAACTCGACACGCGCCAAAAACGGCGCGTGTTGGGTTCAGGAAGTGAGTTAGCTGCCGGCAGTGGCCAGTAACGGTCAGAAGCGCGGTGATTATTTTCTTGCCACCGAGCCTTTGAGGATCGCCATGCCGGAGGGCGACTCTGGATGCATGCCGTCTTCCGCGGTGATGAGGATGTCAAAATCTTTGTAAGGCGTTGTTGCTTTGAGAGTGCCTTCAAGATCTTCATTGACGCGGAGCGCTCCAAGCAACTCAGCCTCTTTGCCGCGAGGCTGCACCCATACAAGGTAAGCCTGTTTGGGCGGCGTGAGCGATTGCGGCGTGGCCATGTGCTTTACATGAATGTCAACGCTGGTATTGCCGTTGCGATCATTTGAGCTGATTACCTTGCCTTCTGCGGCCGGCGTTGTGCCGGTGTTTACCAGGCGATCTTCACGTCCCCAGGCAACGGCAGCAAGCAAGAAGGTGAAAAACAGAAACAGAGCGAGATTGCGATGGCGCATTGTATCCCCCTTGACGATTTGGTAACTAAGATGAAGGGTGAGACAAACATGTTGCAAATTTCAAGATCGCCGGCAGTTTTAACTGCGAAGGTGAGCACAGCAGAGCTGACGAGCAGAGCTGATCAGCGGGAAGCTTCCAGCTTTGCGCGCGAGATGCGAGCAGGTTCAAAGTTGGGATCGAGTTCGCAGGCCTGGGTCATGTAGGTAAGCGCTTCTGCCTGGCGCTCCAGCCCGATCGCGCCCAGGCCAAGGTTGTAACAGGTGGTTGCCGTGCGGCCGAGCTGCTGCTCAGAGGTTTTGAACATGGCCATTGCATCTGAGTAAAACCTGAGTTCCAGCAGAATCACGCCGCAGCAAAAGGCCAGGGTTTTATCGGCAGCGCTGACGGGAAAATGATTGTCCCAGGCGCTCAGGACAGCAGCGCGAAGATCATTGCGTTCAGCAGAGACGGTGCGCAGCCTGGGAGCGATGATGGGGAAGAGCCGCAGCAGAGCTGTTGGATCCCAGCGGGTGAGCCGCAACAGTGATAGAGCTTGCGGTATGGAGACGCTCTCAAGATAAGGGTTCAGCCAGCTCATCAGGGTGAAGAGATCGTCTGGGCCGAAGGTGCTTAGAGCTTGTTGGTAAGCGCTGTGAGTAGCAGGAAAGTCGCCGCTTTGCGGGCGCTGAATAAAGGCGCAGATGTTCAGGTTAGTAAAGTGCTTTGGCGGACGCAGAGCGAGACCGCCGGCAGCGGTGAAACTTTGGGCAATCGCATGGAGGTCCACCATGGCAGAGAAGCAGCGATTTGAAGCGTGAAACTCGAGTTGCGGAGGCCCCTGCACAAGGGCGAGGCTCTCCTGATGAGCAAAGCCTTTATCTGCGGCGAGCACCAGCATTCGGCCATCCGAGGCATGGCTGAGCTGCTGCAGAAGAGCGAGAGCTGCTGCAGGGAAAAAGATTGTGGCCGCAGGCAAGCTGCTGCGGTAACGCTCCAGTATGTCATTCCAAAGTTGCTGCGGATATCGAGGTGAGGAGAGTGGAGCGTTTTTGAAGGAGAGCTGCAGATTATCGAGCTGAGCTGCGGTTCCCGAGCTGCTGGTTGTGACCAGCGCCTCAGAGATTTGGCCGTGATTGATGATGAAGGCGTCTTGCGGAAGGCTGTCAAAGACGTAATTTGCGATCACGACGAGCGGAGCTGTGGGCTTGGCCGAGGCATTGCGCAGAGGCGTGGAACTGGATTCTTCTCCGGCGCAGAGCAGTTGGAAATCCAGAATTCCGCTCTGCACGAACTCTGCGAGATGCGAATTAGCGCGCCACTGCGTGAGCAGATGCTCAGAGCAGTCCGTGATGGTGTAGCGGGTGTTTTTAGGCGAGATATTTTTTTCGCGCAGCAGAAGAGACAGCTTCCGCAGGAAAAGAAAGCAGAATTTTCCGGTGCCTGCTCCGAGTTCAAGAATGCGCAGAGGATTTTCAGGCGAGAGCGGCTGGCGGGAAGTTTGTTGGCGGCAATCTCCAAGAAAGGCTGCGACGATCTCAGCATACACTTCAGCAATGAACGGATTGTTGGTGATGTAGCTGGGGACTTGGTCCTCAGTCCAGGCTTCCAGGCCGCGCTGGGTGTAGTAGTCGCGCTGGAGTCGCCAGAGCAGCGACTGCGAGAGGGGAACGCCGGTTTCGAGAACAGCAGATTCCTGCTGAGGAGCAGGGCTTTCATCGGGCATGGAGACATTTAATCATCCCGAACAAAAAAATGCCGCCCTTTCAGGCGGCACTGGATTGTTTCCTTGCTGATGCTTATTCGTTCATCGCTGCGCGGCTTGTGCCCGGCGTGACGGTGATGGAGTTCTGCAACTGGAAGGCGATGACGGCTTCAGGTCTCAGGATAATCTGTTGGCCCTTGGTCGCGGCAGAAACGCCAGTTCCAGCGCCTGCACCTGCCGCTGCGCCGATGGCTGCACCTTTACCGCCGCCGAAGATTCCGCCAAGGATGGCGCCAACAGCAGCGCCGCCGCCAACTTTGGTTGCAGTGGATTTGCCGCGTCCGTTGCCGGACTTGGTCCACTGGTTTGTTTGCAGGCTGTAAGTCTTGCCGTTCATGGTGAGCTTGGTGAGTTCAAGTGTGAGCACGGACTGTCCGGCAAAGCGCCCGGCGGATTTTACTTCAACCACGCGGCCCTCAACATCGGCCGTGGTTGGGATAGCAGTCTGATCGCCGATGGTGACCGGCGAGGAGATTGATCCATGGAACACGTCACCGACCTGGGCCTTTTCTGAGTTCACTTCATCGTTCAGGCGAATGCTCAGCTGCGTGCCTCCCGGTACGGTAAGTCTGGGAATCGGCGTGGGAGCAGCTGGAGCTGTCGGCGCGTTTGAAGCCAGATCATTGTTGTTTCCGTTGCTGGCGGAAGAAGGCACGGTGGTCCGCAGGCCGTTGTCACCGCTGTTCGCAGAGGAGTTGGCAGAGGAGGAGCTGGAAGTGTGAGTCCGTCTGCGTGGTGAAGGACGCCGCTCCTCACGCACCGGCGGCGGAGGATAATTATCAGCCTGCTGCTGAGGCTGCTGCATGGTCGCGGCAGCGGGCGTGACTTGCAGATTGTTTACAACGGTCTTGACGCCGGAGATCTGCGCTGCGTCACTGGCGGCGGCATTACGCGCCGCGTCACTGCTTACGTTTCCGGAGAGCGTTACAACACCGTCATTGGCGTTGATCGTAAGCTGCTTGTCAGGGACATTTGCGTCTGCGCTGATCTTGCTTTGCACATCAGAGGCGACCTGTGAATCTGTGCGACCGCCCATGCGCGAGCATCCCACAGCAAACAGCGCGAGGGAAATCAGAACCACCAAAAGATTTCTCATAAGCTCTACTCCTATAAATATGTGGTGGCGTTTAAATGGGTTAGATGCAGAGTTGCTGAATTGGATTGCATCCATTAATAAATTTTTATTTATCAACGACTTAGTTCTAATGTCCGTATGGCCAGTCGTCGCTGTTTTAACAATTCTAACCCGTAGAGCAGGAGACAGTTGCTGGAAAATGGCCTTAAAGGTGGGAGGAGAATTAACGTAATCCCTGAGCTAATTGCTTCACAAATAGAGGATTTCTACCATATCGTCTTCAATCCGGATGATTGCAGACGGCGATCACGAGTTATTAAAGGTACGCCTAAGTGGAGTGCTGTGGCAGCAATAATTCTGTCGGGCATTTCTGGAACTAAGCGCTCACGACTCAATCTCGCGAGGAAACCTGCCCCACATCTCACGCCGCGCCTCAGCTATGTCTTCTTCGCTGATGTGGCAGTTCAAATCTTCCCACAACCCAAGAAGACTATGTTTTGTGGTTGAGGCTGCAGCTCGCTGCTTGAGCGAATCCAAGAACTGAAGCACTTGCTGCTTCTGCTCAGGAGATAGTTCGCGGAGCTTTTCAACGACCTGCTGCTCTATAGTCATCCAGGTCATTATATGCCGGAATGCCTGCGACCTGTCCTCCAGGTTACTTACTGCTGCTTGGGCAGCTCGCCGGAGTCAATGGTTTCACCAGCGCGTGAAATAACCTGGAAGTAGAGTTTGCTGCCGGTGATTTCGACGATCATAAAACTGCGGTCAGTATCAAAGCCTTTGATGCGGTCACTGGAGTTGCCAAGATCGTGTCTCATCAATTTGCCGGAGTTGCCGAGGACAAAGTAGTAGATGTTGTTCTCCGGCTTCATCCGTTCATAGACGTGTTCATGCCCGGAAAAGACGGCATTGACTTTGTAGCGCTGAAAGAGCGGCACGAGCTGTGTGCGCAGATCGAGATCGGGGCCGTGGTGGCGGCCTTCATTGAATAAAGGATGGTGGAAGAAGCAGATTTTCCACGCTCCCTGTGAGTTTTTCAGGTTCTGGTCAAGCCAGCCAAGCTGCTTGGGGTCCATGTAATTGCTATCGAGCGCAAAAAAAGCGACCTCATTTTTACGGAACGCGTAGTAGCGTTCTCCGCCCATATTGAATGGCTTGTAAAGAGTCTCCGTGTAGGGATCATCATGGTTTCCGAGCGAGGCGTAAAACTTCACGCCGGCATCGAGCAACGGCTTGTACGGCTGCTCGAATTTTTTGGCAAAGTCCTGGGGTGAGTGGCTGCCGTAAATGTTATCGCCCAGCATGATCACGAAATCGAAGCCGGTGGCTTGGCGATACGCTTCCATGCGCTGCGCGACTTCGTATTGTTCGCGATCGCCCGTGCCGCTGTCACCAATCACGGCGAAGCGTGTGGAGTGTTGCTCAAGAGGCAGCTTTATGTCGAGACCGCTGCTGGATGGCGCCTGCTTGCTTCCGGCCTGCGCTGTTACGGCAGTGGAAGCAGCTGCTGTAGTCCCGGCGTTGCTTTGCGCTACAGCGGTCTGAACCCCAGCGATCCAGAGACCACATACCGCAACCAGCAGAATGAATGCTTTTTTCATGTCGTGTTTATTCATGCCGGCGGCACCGCGTCAGGTAGAAGGTCCACAACCAGTCCTGCTGCCGGGTCATACAAGACGAGTGTTGAGCCAACAATCCTATACTGCAGTTTTCCCGGAAGATGCGGAAGGTTCAACAGGAGGGTTGGCGGCGTGGACTGCAGCGGAATGCCGTGTGGATACGGCGCATTTACTTTCAAGCGCAACTTCGGTAGAGGTTCAGCGTGGCGAAGGCTGGCGCGGATCTTTGGTCCGTCAGGTCCTTGCATGGTGGCTGCGATTTGCTTCTTGAAATAGGCGCCAATCTGCGGCGTAAAGATATCACCCTGTTTGGCCGCTTCACGCGAGCCGCGAATTTTTTCTCGGGCCTGCTGTTTCTGCTCTGCCAGCTTGCCCGGAGATCCGCTTGGCTTGGATCTGACACCCTGTTCTTTGTGCAGCTCCACGTACTTGTTTACACGGTCCTGAAAATCTTTGACGATTGCAGCGTCATCTGGAGCTTGAGCAAAGAGCCGGCTCATCAAGAGAGCTGAAAAAGCGACTGCCAGAAGGCGTTTTGACCCAGGACTGAATATAAGCCTCATTGTCCCACTGCCTTCTCAACGATTTTTTCTGTCGCCTTTTTCACGGCCTTTGTGAGAGTTCCTTTCACCACTTCTCTTGCGAGCGATGGATCAATTTCCAGGCTAGCTTCTTTCTCAATGGTCTTCAGCACCTGTTTCACCACAGGAGTTGGCGCAAGCTTCTTCTCGATGGCGGAAACGATTTTTTTTGCAGCCCTGCTTGCCAGAGCGCTGGCCCGTTTCTTTTCGGCCTTGACATCCACGGGAACGGAGGCCTTCCAGTCATCTTCAAAGACGGTTGAAATTGAGCTGACGATTTTTGTGTTGTTGACGATCACGCCGATCTCGCGGCGGGCGTTCAGCTCCAGCTTGCGCAGGCTCTGGCTGCCCAAAAATGCCTGCTTGCAGTCACGGATGATGACGCGCGTGTGCAGCCGCATCCGCCGGAATTCGCGGGCGGTGAGGTGCTTGCTGGAGGTAACGTGCCCGATGATCCTGATGGAGACACCGGCCTGGCTGCGCTCTTCCAGAAGGCGCAGCATTTCCTTATCGGCGACATCTACGTCATAGATCAGCAGCTCACGCTTGGCGCCTTTGATGAATTCGGCGAGCCGCTTGCGCGCGTTCACCGGACTGACGATGAACTTACCGCAGCGCGAGCTGTAAGGCTGGCGCGTGGTGTCGGCTTCAAAGAGACGTATGGCTTCCTGCACCAGATCACGCTTGCGGGTCACAATCCCGAAGCTGCGGCTGCGGCTATCGAGATGGGTAAAGTTGTAGGTGAGCAGGTAGAGCTCTTTGCCATCAACGATCATCATCTTGCCGTGGTAGCGCACCAGGTCATTTGCAGTACGCGCCACGATAATGCCTTTTTCCAGAAAGCGCATTTCCAGCTTGCGCAGGTTCTTTTCGCCGCCACGATTGGTAAATGCAATCAAGGCATGGACCATCACTCCGCGCTCCGCTGCCTCTTCCAGAGCGCGCTCTATTTCCGCCAGATCAAAGCGGAAGATGACAATCTGAATGCTTTTCTTGGCCTGCTTAATGGCCTTGAGCAATGGCGCATTGCCATCCGCAGGTTGAACGATCAGCTTCAAGCGTTTCCTCTCGCAGACAGGAATTGGCCGCAGCGACACTACTGGCGGCAAAAATACTTAGATGCAGCTCTGGGCCGCTGCTTTGGCTCTTTCTCGGCGAATCCAGCATTGAAGCTGAATTCAGCATCCAATTTTGCGGGATATTCATGCGCACTGGACGAAAGACAATCAAACCGGCGCTGGCTATTTTGTTGTGGGCAGTGCTTTGGGGAGCAGTTCTCCCTGCTGCCGGGCAAAAAGCAGCGAAATCAGACCACGCCTCAGGCTCGGCCGTCATTTGGGCTGATCCGGGCGATATCAAGTCGAAAGACTTGTTCAATGGCCCAGGCGGCGAAAAGGACCGGCCTCAACCGCCGTTTCAGTTCGTCAAGGAAGACAAGCACGGCACCAATTCCAAGTTCGAGTTGAAAGACGCTGCGGGCGAGAAATGGAAGGCGAAGCTTGGGATTGAGGCACAGCCGGAAGTGGTGGCGACGCGGCTGCTTTGGGCGGTGGGTTACTTCACCAATGAAAACTATTACATCTCTGATCTTGAGGTGAAGGGCCTGCCTGACCAGCTCAGTCGCGGGCAAGGCCATGTGATTTCTCCCGGGCATCTTGACGGCGCACGCCTGCAGCGCAGGCCAGACCACAAGAAGAAAGAGGAGCAGTGGAATTGGCAGCACAATCCTTTTAAGGGAACGCGCGAGTTTAATGGGCTGCGCGTGATGATGGTGCTGCTGAGTAACTGGGACCTGAAGGATGAGAACAACACAACATTTGAGGATCACGGCAAAGAGGAGTATCTGGTCACTGACGTGGGTACCGCGTTTGGGGCTTCAGGCCAGCGCTGGACGGAGGCGCAGTCCAAGAACAACCTGAAGGAATACCGGCACGCGAAGTTCATTACCCATGCGGCGCCGGAGTACGTGGATTTCAATTTCCCGCGCTGGCCTCCGCTGCTCCATGTTTTTGCACTGCCCGGCTTCGTTCATCAGCTCCGGATGCGATCGGTAGGAGGCCACGTGCCTCGCGCAGACGCGAAGTGGATTGGATCGCTGCTGGGGCAGCTTTCCACCAGGCAGATTGAAGATGCATTCCGCGCCGGTGGCTATCCGCCGGAAAAGGCCACAGCATTTACGCAGGTTGTGCAGGCAAGGATTGCGGAGTTGAATAAGCTGTAATTCTTAGGGCTGCATTTTCAGGGGCTGAAGCCCTTGCTTTTTAGGCGCTCAAAACGGGCGGCTGAACGCCGCCCTCTTCTACGGTTTTGCGATCATTTGTTGCGGTCTTGTAAGTTGGAAGGTGAACCTCAGGCCGCGCCTTCGCCCTGGAATTGCAGGCGATGGAGCTTGGCGTAAAGCCCGCCTTTTTTCAACAGCTCGCGGTGATCCCCCTGCTCGACGATGGTCCCGTTGTTCACGACGAAGATCACGTCAGCGCGGCGGATGGTGGAGAGCCGGTGCGCGATCACGATGGTCGTCTTGTCTTCCATCAGGCGATCGAGTGCTTCAAAGACCAGCTTTTCTGAAGCTGCATCCAGGCCTGAGGTCGGCTCGTCGAGCAGAAGAATAGGAGTGTTGCGGATAATGGCACGGGCAATGGCGATGCGCTGGCGCTGACCGCCGGAGAGCGTCATGCCGCGCTCGCCGACGATGGTAGCAAGCCCCTGCGGCAGCTTTTCAATGAACTCCATGGCGTTGGCCTGCTCAGCGGCAAGGATAATTTCTTTTCGCGTGGCCTCCGGCCTGCCATAGGCGATATTCTGCCAGACAGGGCCGTGAAAGAGCACATTGTCCTGCAGAACATAACTGATGTGCTCCCGCAGAGACTGCTGCTTGAATTGGCGAATGTCTGTGCCGTCAATTTTTACGACGCCTTCAATCGGATCATAAAAGCGTGAAACCAGGCTGATGATGGTTGTTTTGCCCACTCCTGTTGGTCCAACCACTGCAGCCACGCGTCCGGGCTCGATGCAGAAGCTCATGTTCTCAATAATGGGCAGCTCGGGTGAGTAGGAAAACGAGACGTTTTCAAATTCAATTTTGCCCTTGAGCTTGCGCACCGGTTTGGCGCCCTTGAGGTCGCGAACTTCATTATCCGTCTGCAGGATTTCCTGAATGCGCTCATAACCTACGGCTGCCTTAGAGTAGGTGTCCGTCATTTTGGAAAGCTCCTGCATGGGCTTGTACATCTTGCTCAGATACTGGATGAAGAGCACCATGGAGCCGACTGAAAGCGCACCTTTGAGGGTAAGGCGCGCGCCGAACCAGAGGACCAGGCACGTGCCTACGGCGACGATGACATCTACCAGCGGGTTGAGCTTGGCTTTCAGGCTGCGTGCGCGCAGCGCCGACTCGACTTCTTCCAGGCTGGCTTCTTCCAGGCGCTCCTGCTCGTATTTTTCGCGGGCGAAAGCTTTTACTACGCGAATGGATGAGAGCACTTCCTCGACAACAGAAAAGACCACGCTTTCTTTCTTGCGAACTGTGCGTGTGGCCTTTTTGATCCGGCGCGTGTACGTGTAAACCACAACGGCAAGCAGCGGAGCCACGGACAAGGCAATCAGCGTGAACTGCCAGTTGATCCAGAACATCACGGAGATCATGCCCACCAGCGTAATGATGTTGATGAGAGAGCTCAGCATCCCTGAGGTGATGAAGCTCTGGATATCATCCACGTCACTGGTGACGCGGCTGATGAGGTCGCCGGTGCGCTTCTGATCGTGAAACGCCAGTGAAAGTCTCTGGATGTGCGCATAAATGGCGCGGCGGAGATCGTAGGTGACCCACTGCCCGACGCTGGTGGTCAAGTATTTCTCGCCGTAGGTGGAAATGGCATCAAGCAGGGCGATGATAATTACCGCGAAGCAGGCAAATTCGACGACCGCAAGCTTGTCACTGCCCAGAAAACGGGAGACAAAATGAGGTACTCCGCTTTTGCCATTGTGCGCGCGGAAGACCTCATCCAACACGATCTTCAAAGGCCAGGGTTGCAGCAGATTGGCGATGGCTTCACCCAGAACGGCAAAAAATCCCAGAGTAAGCGCCGCCTTATGCGGCTTGAGCAGCTGGCGGATGGTGAGTTTCTTGCGGACAGGCAGATTTGCAGGCGCAGGACGCTTTACGCCGGCAAAGAGGCTCTCTCTGGCTTCCGCCGGAGCTCCGGATTGTTTTGTTCCACTGTGCTTTGCCAATCAGCTGCTCTCCAGAAGCTAAGATGCAGACGGAACAGGGATGAAAGGTAAAGACCAGAGAAGTATTTGGCTTAAGGCAAGCGGAGCTGCCACTGAATTTTGAGGGTTTTGGCAACCCGGAGCTGCTCGCCCAAATCTTACCTCGCAACTTCTATTCCCCTACCAGAGGATTTATGAATTCCGGGCCCATGCGTTTTGTTTCTACACTTTTTCTCCTCGCAGTAACCATTTCAACCCTGGCCAGCGCCCAGACTTTTCAGGACACAAAATATTCCAGCCCAAATGGGCCAACCGATATCTTTGTCGGCGACTTGAGACCACGCAATTCTCTGCGAACATGGTCACGGTCTTTCTCAATCATGGGAATGGGACATTTACCAGCGGCGGCTCCGCCACGTACGTGACCGCGGCTCAACCCGAATTTGTTATCGTCGCAGACCTGAATGGGGACGGGCACCCTGATATCGCGACGGCAGGTTGCAGCAGCGGAACGGGAAGCCCATCCTTTGTCTCCGTCCTGTTCGGCAATGGGGACGGCACTTTCCGTAATCACGTGGATTACACGATTCCGCAATGCGCTTTTTCGCTGGGCACAATCAAGGTCGGGAAAGATGCGCTGCCGAGTTTGCTGATTGCCGATGGAACGCACATCCAAATTTTGCGGAACAATGGCGTGGGCGTCTTCACTCTCCAAACCCTCACGTATCCCGGCTCAGACCTGTTTTTCTGGGCCAGCGCGGCGGACTATAACCGCGACGGCTCCCAGGACATTGCATTTGTAGAACAGAACCGGCCGTTGAACGTGAACCGGCTGCAAATCTTTAATGGCAAGGCGGACGGGACATTTGCGGCTCCGCATGTCATCTTCAGTTCTCCCGCAAGCGGTACGGGCTCCGTATTCATGGATGTGGTCAACACGGTTGACGTAAACGGTGATGGAGTGGCTGACCTGCTGGTGTCACTCAATCAGCAAAACGCCGGCACCACCCGCCATGGCGGAGTGCAGGTATTTGTGAATAATGGCGCGGGAAGTTTCAGTCGCACTGTGCTGAATCTTGGCACTGAGCAATTTACCCACGGACGACTTGCCGAAGGCGATTTCCGCGGGATAGGTCTGCATGACATTGTCTCTGGGTTGATTGACCTTAGTTCTGGGGAGGAAAAGGACTCCATTGTGGTTTTCCCCGCGACTTCCAGGACGAGTTGGGGAACGCCCAAGTTGTTCCCGTTGGGCGGCGTCCAGAGTCCGAGAGGAGCTATCCGCGGCAACTTCAATGCTGATACGAAGCTTGATCTTGCGTTCATTACCGGCTTGCCGGATATGATGCATGTCTTTCTGAACGCCAGGGGCACCTGCCGTATTCCAGCGACCGCAGGCGTTTCCATCTGCCTGCCGCCTGCAGGAGGGAACCTGAGTTCACCGGTGGACATTTCTGCTGCTGCAAACGGCGGAGTCCGCAGCATCGTGGCAATGAAAGCTTATCTTGACGGCAAACTGGTAGCTGCTTCATCTACGCATACACTTAGCGGCTCAGCTGCTGCTGCGGCAGGCAGCCATAAAGTGACGGTGAATGCCTGGGACAGCAGCGGTAAGCTCTTTCAGGCGACTGCCAGCTTCACAGTGAATTGATTTGAACTTGAGCAAAATAAAACCGGCGGCCTCGCGAGGCCGCCGGTTTGCTTTCTAACTAAAAATTACTTCCGCTAAATGCCTGGTTGTTTTTATCAGGGGTTGTAATAGAAAGGCGTTCGAAGCTCTGGTAGTGTCTCAATTTGCCCAAAACAATTCCTTGACTATGCATTTTGTTCCGCAGTTATTTGCATTCAATGAATACCGAAATCTGGGTAGAACTCCCTGTGGCGGCATGGGCAAACGACAAATTCTCGGGATGGTTCGACTCGCCCTCGCGCCCTCCCGCTGACGCGGGATTCGTTCGGACTTCGCTCACCATGACAGGATGAAACAGGATTCTGTCAAACTGAGACACTACTGAAGTTCTGAGGCTAACGCCGTCTTTTTCTGGGTATCAACTCCCAACTGCCAAAAGAGATAGCTCAGTTCGTTGGAGATGTTTTCAATCTGCTTGCTGACAGGCGTGCCGCCGGAGTGTCCGGCAGTGGTGTCATAGTGCAGAAGAATTGGACGATCAGAACCTGCGGTGGCGGCCTGCATAAGCGCCGTCATTTTACGGGCATGAAGAGGAGCTACGCGCGTATCGGAGTCGCCGGAGATGAAGAGCACTGAAGGATATTTGGCGCCAGCTTTGACGTGGTGATAAGGCGAGTAAGCGTAGATATATTTGAACTGCTCCGGATCTTCCGAGGAGCCGTATTCCGGCACCCAGTATCGGGCGACCAGGAAATTCTGGTAGCGCACCATGTCGAGCAGAGGATAACCGCAGATCACGGCAGCATAGAGATCAGGGCGCTGGGTGAGAGCGGCTCCGACCAGCAGCCCGCCATTGCTGGTGCCGGTGATGGCTAGCTTCGACGATGAAGTGTATTTGTTCTGGATGAGCCATTCGGCTGCGGCAATAAAGTCGTCAAAAACGTTCTGCTTCTTTTCCCGCATGCCGGCGTGGTGCCACGCTTCACCAAACTCTCCACCGCCGCGCAGGTTGGCAACAGCGTACACGCCGCCGCTTGTCAGCCAGGCGGCAGCCATGGCGTTGAAGCCGGGAGTAGAACTGAGATTGAATCCGCCGTAACCGGTGAGCAGAACGGGATTCGTTCCATCAAGCTTCAGCCCTTTGGCATGGGCAAGGAACATCGGGATTTTTGTGCCGTCTTTTGATGTGTACCAGACCTGTTTTACTTCATACTTCGCGCTCTCAATGGGAACCTTTGATTGGAACCATACTTCCTGCTTCCCGGTGGCGACGTCATAACGGTAGATGGTCGGCGGAGTGTTATAAGAACTGAAAGCGTAGAACGCCTCCGTTGATTTCCAGCGGCCGCCGAGTCCGGTGATGGAGCCCAGCGTAGGCGTGGGCACTTCACGGACGAGCTTTCCATCGGCGTCAAGAATCCGCAGGTGCGGGACGACATTCTCAATGGTGTGAACAGCCAGCCTGCCACCCACGGCGGAGAAACTGTCCAGCACGTGCTCGCCTTCTGGGACCACCTCGCGCCATTTGTCCGGTGCTGCAGGGTTCTTGAGATCCACTTCCATAATGCGCCACTTCGGCGCTTTCCAGTTTGTGCGCACAAACATGTGATCGCCGGCGATCTGGCCGAAGAAAGTGGCGTGAACGTCTTTCACGATGGTGACGATTGGGCCATTGTGCCGGAGGTCTTTGACGTAGATTTCTGTATAGTCCGCAGCGGAGCCCACAGCAACGGTAATCTGAAGATAGTGATCGTCATCGGTGACAGTGCTGCTGACAATCTTTTCCGGACCGTAGCCTTTGCCGAAGATTTCCACGTCCTTTGCCGTGTCAGTGCCGATCTGGTGAAAGTAAACGCGCGGGCCTTCCGGAGTAAGACGCGTCAGGTAAACGCCCTTCTTGTCATTGAGAAGAGTGAAGCCGGAATAACGCGCCTTGGGGAAAACGTCCGCCAGGTTCTTGCGGGCGTCCACGTCAAAGAGGTGCGGCGTTGTTTCGTCGGCGCCGCCTTCGCGCACAAAGTAGGACATCATCCTGCCGTCTTCAGAGACTGAGCCCTGATTCACGGTTGTGGTGTGCCTGGGGCTCATTGGCAGCGGATCAACCAGCAGCTCGTCTTTGCCGGTGAGACCGTTGCGCACATAGAGAGAAGACTGGTCCTGGTCCGCCGAGCGCTTGCTGAAAAAATAACGATGATTGGTGATCAGCGGAGAGCCCATGGTGTCGATCTTGACCAGCGCGCTTACCTGCTGCTGCAGCATTTCCCGGCCGGGATACTTCGAGATCAACGAGTCGGTATAGGCGTTTTGCGCGTCAATCCACGCGCGGGTCTCCGGGCTGTTCTGGTCCTCCAGCCAACGATACGGGTCCACGATCTCCGTGCCGTGGAGCAGTTCCTTGACTTCATTTACGCTGGTTTTTGGCGGCGCTGGAACGCCGCTTGGGGGATCGCTTGGTTTTTCAAGTGCAACAACAGAAGCAGCCAGTGTGAGTAAAAAGAAGAAGAGCGATAGGAACAAAAGCTTCTTGGGCGTCATGCGGCAACCTCAGAGGAGCTACTTAGGATTGCGCGATTGTAGTGCGCTTTTGGCCGAGTGGTCAATTACGCATTGTTCTGGTAGTGGTACAGTTTGCCTGGTTATTCCTGACTTGTCGTGCTGAGCGTCGCGCGCGTCCTGGCGAAGCCGGGATAGCGCAAGCCCGGGGCCCCCGGCGCGAGCTTTGGCGTGCTGGGTGGAAGTCGAAGCATCCCGAGAATGTATCCTCTGCCATGGAGTTTCAGGGAGTTCTCTTCACGCCTTTGTCTCCGAAGCTGTTTAGCGGCAGCGAATAAAAGTATTTTCGGTAGAACTCCCTGGCGCGGCATGGTGAAGGACAGATTCTCGGGATGGTTCGACTCGCCCTCGCGCCCCTTCACAAGCTCAGGGCGTTCGGGCTTCGCTCACCATGACAAGCGGGAAGCCGTTATTTCAAACTGAGACACCACTCATTATTTTGTAGTGGTACAGTTTGAATCTTTACTGGAAACGCAGGTCCCTCACCCCTATTCCCACCCACTCGCCCAAAACCGGTGCGAGTGGGACCCGGTATTCGCGCGGGGATGACCGTTAGCTTGACAGCACTCATGATGCTTGCATAGGCTGGCGGTTCCATGATGAAACCGCTCGAAGAGCTGAACGCACAGGTTTTTCGCGAACAATTACATACCAAATTCAATGTCCGCACGGATGGCAGTGAGCCGATGCTGCTGGAGCTCATAGAAGTAGATGAGAAGGCCGGCACGGCGATGGAATTATTCTTTGTGCGATTTGCGGGGCCGTTCATGCCCCGGCTGCAGCAGCAGACGCACCGGCTGGAGCACGAGAAGATGGGCGAGTTTGAAATTTTTATGACGCCGATCAGCGCCGACCAGCAGCAAGGCACGGTGTATGAAGCGGTGTTCCATCGGTTCAGGAAGAAGCAGGCGTGATTCAGGCTGAGCAGATCAAGCTGCGGCCAGTGGATAACGCAGCGGACGAGGCGTTTCTTCTACAAGCCTATGGAAGCTCGCGGGCGGATGAGCTGGCGCGGGTGCCATGGACAGAGGAGCAGAAGCAGGCGTTCGTGAAGATGCAATTTACGGCGCAGCAGGACCACTACGTGGTGGTGTATCCGCAGGCCAGGCACGACATTATTTATGTGCATGAGACCGCGGTCGGGCGGATTTATGTGGACCGCGATGCGGAGCGGATACACGTTTTGGATTTTACGGTGTTGCCGGAGCATCGAGGGCGGGGAGTTGGCTCTACGCTGCTGCGCCGGCTCATGGATGAAGCCGGCGCGAGCGGAAAACCTGTGACGATCTACGTGGAGTTCTTCAATCCCTCACTAAGACTCTTCGAGCGGCTGGGGTTCCAGCGCGAGAAGGAAGAGGGCTTTCAGTTCCTGTTGAAGTGGCAGGCGCAGCGGTGACGTTTAAGCCAGTCGCAGCATTGTTGCTCTGCGCGGCAGGCTGGTTGAACGGAACGGCGATAATCGCGGGACCGTCGAGGCGGTTGATCACCGCGGTGTAACTCTGGCCGTCAGGCGCCGGAACGGTGAACAAGGCCAGGGATCCGAGCGTGGCATGCTGGAAAAGATAGGTTCCCTGCTGCAGTGATGATGTGCTGCCGAAACGCAGAACAAATCCGCTGGTCGCGGGCGCTGCGGCTGAACTTTTATTGGGCACGGCGAAGCTGGCAGGGTTTACGGCCGCAGGACGCGGCAGGTCTTCCACTGCAATCAGCGTTACCCACACGGCCTGGGCGTTTGGGATGACGACCTTGAAAGTATCGCCAATGGCGCCGGTGAACGCATTGCGATCAGTATGGTCAAGCGTGGCTGTGTGATCATTCCAGTTATCCGACCCGGAAGAGTGCGGAGGAGTGGGAAGCACACGGGCTTCATCGTCGCTACCGGCCGGACGCCTGGGGCCGCTCAATGCCAGCAATGGGTTGGTGGCGCAGGCGGCTGCGGCCAATACCCCATTCTGCAGAAATTTCCGTCTTGAAACTGCCAAAGCACACCTCTCATCCGGCTGCCTGCCGGGATTCAGTTGAAAAATTTAATGCTCGATTGGGGAGAAACTCTGGGCCTAACTAAAAGGTTCGCTCATGTTACCGAGGATTTAATGGAAACGCCAGCAGTAATTTTTGTAACGAAAAAAACTTATGTAATGCTCCAACAGTGAAAAGTGCTGCACAGTCTGAAACCAAATAGCGACAATAAGAAAACAATTTCAAGGAGGTGTAAAAAAGCTCTAACTTCTTCGATTCCAGTGCTCTTTCTTCTTGACAAACCTCTTTAATAGAAGCAGAGTACATGATGTTTCATCCGTAAACACCCCCAGGATCTAACTGATTTTCTTGAGCTTGCCCACCGTTTCCGGAGGCGGGTTGTGCTCACTTTGCGCTTAACGCGCTGCTTCCGGATCCCAAAAACCCAAGATGTTTCGCGAGGAGTTCCTGGCTGTGATTAGAAGCTATCTGCCTGCCTGCAATCGTGTGGTTTCCCGCATTCAACTTTTTATCGTGCTGATGGCCATGATGGCCTTAAGCGGGCTTTCCAGCCAGCTGTTTGCGCTGCAAGCGCAGACTACTGGACCAAAGATCTGGCTGGGCGAGCGGCAACAGCTGCCCATGCAAGGAGCGGGAGCTGCCGCGGCAGTCACGAGACCGGCAGGAGGCCGGGCTGCGGTGCTCGCGGGCGATGCTGGAGCGACGATCACGCCGCCCACGCCGGCAGCGGCGCAACAGCCTATATCACTTGCCGCGGGCGACGTGAATGAAGATGGGTTTCCCGATCTGCTTATCGGCTATAACGGCTACATCAGCATTCAGCCAGGGAACGTTGACGCGTTTGCTCCGCAGAGCGACGCATCGTTCCAGGCGATCGGCAAAGGGCTGTTCCCAACTCCATTTCTGGCGCAGGGCATCAAGCTGCCGACGCCGGTCAATCCTGACTTTATTGCTACAGGACATTTCACAGCCAGCGGACATACTGACCTGGCGGTAGCTGCCAGGGGCGGCAATGCGCTGTTTGTTTTCCCGGGAGACGGCAAAGGGAACTTCGGGGCGCCGCAGCAGTTGACTCTTCCCGGCGGCGTTACGGCGATGATCGCCGGCGACCTGGGCCATGCGGGCGGATTCCAGAACGTGATCGTAGGCATTAACGGGACGTCAGTGCCGGAGCTGGCAATTTTTGTAGGCAGCAAGGATGGCGTGAATCCGGTAGCGGCGTTCCCGCTGAGCGCCTCCGCTTCGAATTTTAATTTTGGCGATTTCGGCGATGGCAACAATGATCTGGCGTTTCTGGTCGGAGGCAAGGTGCAGATCCTGCGCGCCGCGACGATGAAGCTGCAGACGGTGTCGCTGCCGATTTCGGCGACGGCCCTGGCGCTGGGCAACTTCATTTTGGATCGCGCCCCTGGGCTGCAGATGGCATTGCTGACTGCTGACGGAGCGGTGCATATCGCCGCACATAGCGAGTTTGATCCACGCGCCTTTACGGCGGCAGAGACACAAGCTCTCTTGCAGGCAAAAAGAGTACGTACGGAAGCGCATCCGCTGGTTCCGATGCGGAGCTTCCCAGCGAATGGCTGGAAAGTTGTAGAAGACATTGCCGCGGGGGCGACCTTCCCTGTGGGGCAGACGCCAGTCCTGTTCCGCACGCGTATTTCCGACCACCAGATGGACGACGTGATGGTGATCAGCGGCTCGACGGGGCAGTTGACCGTGATTGCTCACCCCAACGCGCAGCAGGGTGACACCACGTTTGCTGCAGCAGTTGTTTCTGCCCGCCCGTATTCAGGAAACCCTCTGAGCGCGATCCCTCTGCGCACCAATATTGACGGCAGGCCCGGAGTGGTAGCGATCCACGCGAACGAGAGCGCGCCTTCCACACTCATGCCGCTGCCGGACCCAACTTTTTTCGTAAATAGGATCGATGATCCGGTCCCAGGGGCGGTGGCGAGCATCTGCAACAACGTCAGCAATGCCGACACGTCCACCTCATGCAGCTTGCGTGAGGCGATCATCAAGGCCAATGCTACAGCCGGCACGGACACCATCCAGGTGCCCGCGGGAACGTTTACGCTCACCCAGCCCAGAAACGCAGCCGACCACCACACGTCTCTTACCGGAACGCTGGAAGTGCAGGATTCGGTCAATATCGTGGGCGCGGGCCAGAACTTGACGATCATTCAGGGCGGAACGGACCTCACCACCAGCGTGGACAAGGTAATCTCGTTCAACCAGGACATAGATTCCTTTACGAATGCCACTGTAAGCGTTTCCAACCTGACGATTCAGAATGGCCATAACAGAGGAGATGCCTTCACGATCCAGGATGGTTTCGGCGGCGCCTTTGACTTTGATACCGGTGGCAACGGCACGCCGGGCACAGGCAATGCCACACTGACCATGACGAATGTGACCATCCAGAACAACGCAGTATTTGATGGTCAGGGCGGCGGCTTCACCATGTTCAACACGCTGAATGGGACAGGGTTCGCCACGCTGACGAACGTCATTGTGCAGAACAACAACTCCACGCCAAACGCATCCGGCTCGCTGGGTGATGGCGGCGGCGGCGTGATTGACGCGCGTTCCAAGATCGTGATGAGCAATGTTCAGGTGCTGAACAACACGGCGCATGCCAATGCCGGCACCAACGCGACCGGCGGCGGCCTGTTCTTCCAGGGGCAGCACACGCAGCCCCAGAGCCACATTTCCGGCAGCACGATTTCAGGGAACACAGCGGCTGGCATCGGCGGCGGCATGAACAACATTGCCACGCTGCTGATTGACGGCGGGACTGTGATCAGCAATAACACTGCTGGAACCAATGGCAACCATGCGGGCGGCGGCGGCATTGTCAATGACGCTACTGATGGGCTAACGCTCAGCAAGGTAACAATCACCGGAAACAGCACTACGGGCAACGGCGGCGGAATTTATACAGGTGATGGCAGCGGGCTCAGCGCAGTGACCATCAGCTTTAGCCGCATTGCCGGAAACACCTCGACTTTCAGCGCCGGCAGCAATGAACTCTTTAATTTCAATGCCACGGTGGCGGGCACAGGGAACCCCGTTTCAGCGACAAATGACTGGTGGGGAACGAACCTGCCTTCGAGCGTGATCTCGCAGGGAGGATCGCCGGCAACCAGCAGCTGTCCGGCGGCGGTGAACACGAACGGCGTGTGCTTCGATCCGTTTATCGTGCTCACGCACAGCGCAAGCCCGGCCAAGATACGCATTAACCAGAGCACGACGCTCACCGGCGACATGAGCAAGGACAATCACGGCAACGGAGCCGCGCTGGTTGGCAATCTGGATCGGATAGTCGGGCTGCCGATTACCTTTGATGGCGCGGTGCTGGGGACGATTCCGCAGGCGCAGCCGGAGACGCTAAACGCCAGCGCACAGGCGACAGCTACGTTTAATGCAGGCGGGACGAGCGGACGCGGGACTGCAAATGCCACAGTTGATCAGGGTGTGATCGGCGCAAATTCCAATTTCATTGCCAGCGCTACTGAGGTAGGCACCACCGCGACGATCACGACGGTGGGCGTGCATAATTTCGCGGCCAATGAGACGGTGGTGATCGGTGGAGTAGGGGTAGGTGGCTACAACGGAACCTTCACCATTCTGGCCACACCAACGCCAACAACATTTACTTACACCGCTAATACCAGCGGCCTGGGGGCTTCCAGCGGCGGCAAGGCCAATGTGGGCATCATTATTCTCGCTCCGCCATCCATCGCCAAGAGCTTCAGTCCTACCGTCATTAAAGTGGGCGGCACCAGCACGATCACGTTCTCGATCACCAATCCCAACGTCGTAACCATCAATGCCAGCTTTACCGATGATCTGACCTCTGGCGGGACGGTGAGCGGCCTGGTCGTAGCATCTACTCCCAACGTCGTAAACGGTTGCGGCGGCAGTGTGACTGCCAATGCCGGCGCCACCAGCATCAGCTTCTTGAATGCGGCTTTACCGGTGAGCGCTAGCCCATGCACGATCACTGTGAATGTGACCGGCACAACTGATGGTATCAAGCCGAATAGCGTCACTATCCTTTCCACCGACGCCGGAAACGGTAATACAGCTACAGCCAGTCCCAGCCTGACGGTTATTAATCCACCCACCATCAATAAAGTTTTTGGCGCTTCAACAATTCCGCTCAATGGGACGACCAGCCTCACCTTTACGATTACCAACCCGAACTCCAATGCTGCTTCCGTGCTGAATGGAATCTCCTTTACCGATACATTGCCGAATGCAGCACCTGGGACTCTGGTGATTGCTACCCCCAATGGCTTGACCAACACATGCAGCACAACTCCGACAGCCACCGCCGGCTCAGGCAGCATCAGCCTGACTGGCGCAAGTTTGCCCGCCGGGGCCTCATGCACGATTTCTGTCAATGTTCAGGGAACCGTTGCCGGTCTGGCGCCAAATAGCGTTACTGTAAGCGATACAGTGGCTGGTACGGGTAATACGTCAAGCACTTCGTTGATAGTAGTTGCCCCTCCGACCATCAGCAAGGCCTTCAGCCCCAAGAGCATTCCGCTCAATAGCAACAGTACGTTGAGCTTCACCCTTACCAACCCCAATACCGGTAGCGCGTTGAGCGGGATAGCCTTTACCGATACGTTGCCCGGTGGGGTGAAATTGGCATCCACGACAGTGACCGGTTCCTGCGGAAGCGGAACCATCTCGGCGACCATTAATAATCCGCCGGGATCACCTTCGACAGTGAGCTTGTCTGGCGGGACATTGACGGCATCGCCAGCGGCGGGATCTTCGTGCACGTTCTCCGTAAGCGTGACCGGGATAACAGCGGGGACGCAGGTCAACACAACAAGCACCGTGAGTTCCACTGAAGGCGGAACGGGCGGAACGGCCAGCGACACTTTGACTGTGATAGCGCCGCCTACCATCAGCAAATCATTCAGCCCTAAGACCATCCCATTGAATGGCAGCAGCACTCTGAGCTTCACCCTGACCAACCCCAATACCGCCAGTGCCCTGAGCGGCGTTGCATTCACTGATGCGTTGCCGGGCGGTGTGAAATTGGCTTCGACGGCGGTGACCGGTTCGTGCGGCAGCGGCACCATCACGGCCACGATCAACAATCCTCCGGGAACACCTTCGACGGTAAGTTTGTCGGGCGGGACGCTGACGGCATCGCCAGCGGCGGGATCGTCGTGCACCTTCTCAGTAAGTGTCACCGGCATCAGTGCCGGAGCGCAGGTCAACACCACCAGCACCGTAAGTTCCACTGAAGGCGGAACGGGCGGAACGGCCAGCGACACTTTGACTGTGATAGCGCCGCCTACCATCAGCAAATCATTCAGCCCTAAGACCATCCCATTGAATGGCAGCAGCACTCTGAGCTTCACCCTGACCAACCCCAATACCGCCAGTGCCCTGAGCGGCGTTGCATTCACTGATGCGTTGCCGGGCGGTGTGAAATTGGCTTCGACGACGGTGACGGGCTCGTGCGGCAGCGGCACGATTACAGCCACTATCGGCAATCCTCCGGGATCGCCATCGACTGTGAGCCTGTCTGGCGGAACTTTGACAGCATCGCCCGATCCGGCGTCATCGTGCACGTTCTCGGTGAGTGTTACTGGCATCAGTGCCGGAACGCAAGTCAACACCACGGGCAGTGTAAGCTCCACCGAAGGCGGAACAGGCGGAACGGCTTCAGACACGCTGACTGTGGTTGCACCGCCGACCATCAGCAAATCATTTAGTCCTAATAGTGTGCCCCTGAACGGCAGCAGCACCTTGAGCTTTACCGTGACCAATCCCAACACTGCGAGTGCTCTGAGCGGGGTTGCGTTCACGGATACTTTGCCGGGCGGACTGAACTTGGCTTCGACCACGGTGACTGGCTCGTGCGGGAGCGGAACGATCACGGCCACGATCAACAATCCTCCGGGATCGCCATCGACTGTGAGCTTGTCGGGCGGGACGCTGACGGCATCGCCAGCGGCGGGATCTTCGTGCACGTTCTCAGTAAGCGTGACGGGGATAACGGCGGGGACGCAGGTCAACACTACGAGCACGGTGAGTTCAACTGAGGGTGGCACAGGCGGAACGGCCACGAGCACCATTACCGTAGTAGCGCCGCCGACGATCAGCAAGGCGTTCGGCGCGGCCGCAATCGCGGTGAACGGCACGACTACCGTAACCTTCACCATCACCAATCCCGCAAGCAACACCAGCGCGGAGAACGGGATCGCGTTTAGCGATACGCTGACGAATGGGTTGCAAGTGGCCTCGACGCCGGGCGTAACCAATAGCTGCGGCGGAACAGTCACGGCAGCGGCCAATTCGACCAGCATCAGCCTGACGGGCGGATCAATTGCCACGCCGGGAGCAACCTGCACGATTGTGGTGAACGTAACTGGAACGCTGTCGGGGACAGTCATCAACACCACAGGCGCCATCAGCTCGACGAATGGCGGCACGGGCGCGACCAGCAACACGGCGACGCTGATTGTGGCTTCACCGGCGACGGTCACCAAGACGTTTGGCGCGGCCAAGATTCCGCTGAACGGAACCACTTCACTGACCATCAACATCTCGAACCCGAACACCAATGTCACACTGAACGGGCTCGCATTTACTGACAATTTGCCTGCAGGACTGGTGATTGCGGCAACGCCGAACCTGAGCAACACCTGCGGCGGCACGGCCACGGCAACGGCGGGCTCGAGTTCGCTGAGCTTGTCAGGCGGGACGCTGGCTTCCAGCGCATCCTGCGCAGTTACGGTAAACGTGACGGGCACGACGGCGGGCGACAAGAGCAACAGCGTACAGGTGAGCTCGACGGAAGGTGGAACGAGCGCGACGGCCACGGCTTCGCTGACGGTGGTAGCGCCGCCGGCGATCTCGAAGGCGTTTGGCGCAGGCAGCATTCCGCTGAACGGGACCACGACGGTGACTTTCACCATCAGCAACCCGAACAATCCGGCAACTCCGGCCAATGGCGATCTGACAGGCGTGGCGTTCAGTGACACGCTGCCGGTCAGTGGTGGTCCGGGAAGCGCCACACTTGTGGTTTCGAGCACGCCCAACGTAAGCAACACCTGCGGCGGAACGGTGACGGCGACTGCAGGAAGCGGCGTCATCAGTCTGTCAGGCGGAAGCGTAGCTCACAACTCAACCTGCACCTTGAGTGTGGATGTGAAGGGCGCGGTAGAGGGTGATGCCAACAACACCACGGGCGCGATCAGCTCGACGGAAGGCGGAACGGGAGCGACCAGCAACACGGCCACTCTTAAAGTGGTTGCACCGCCGACGATCAGCAAGGCGTTTGGAGCAGCGAATATTACGCTGAACGGAACGACTACGGTCACCTTCACCATCACCAATCCAGCCAGCAACACCAGCGCGGAGAACGGGATCGCGTTCAGCGATACGCTGACAAACGGGCTGCAGGTTGCTTCCACGCCTGGGGTGAGCAACACCTGCGGTGGAACAGTCACGGCAGCGGCGAACGCGACCAGCATCAGCCTGACGGGCGGGAGCATCGCGACGCCGGGAGCGACCTGCACGATCGTGGTGAACGTGACCGGAACGCAGTCGGGAACTGTCACCAACACTACAGGCACCATCAGCTCGACGAATGGCGGAACGGGAGCGACCAGCAACACGGCGACCCTGACCGTAGCTTCTCCGCCAAGCATTACCAAGACGTTTGGCGCGGCGAGCATTCCGTTGAACGGCACAACTACACTGACGTTCAGCATCAGTAATCCGAATACCAATGTCACGCTGAATGGAATTGCGTTCACAGACAATCTGCCGGCAGGATTGGTTGTGGCTTCCACATCGAACCTGAGCAATACCTGCGGCGGCACGGCGACGGCAACGGGCGGCTCCGGACAGGTGACATTGTCTGGCGGAACCCTGGCAGCAAGCGCAAACTGCACGGTTTCTGTTGACGTAACCGGAACCACTGCGGGAGTGAAGAACAACAGCGTTCAGGTGACCTCAACCGAGGGCGGCGCGGGCAACACCTCGAATGCCTCGGTTACAGTGACGGGACCGCCGGCGATCAGCAAGGTGTTTGGGGCGGCTTCAATTCCGCTGAACGGCTCGACCAGCCTGAGCTTTACCATCAACAACCCGAACGCAACGGTTGCGCTGAGCGGTGTGGCCTTCAGTGACACGCTGCCGGCCGGCCTGGTGGTTTCGACTCCGAACGGGCTGACTGGTTCGTGCGGAACCGGAACAATTACGGCTACGGCTGGCACGAATGTGATCAGCCTGAGCGGCGGAACGATTGCGGCCAACAGCAGCTGCACGTTCTCAGTGAACGTGACCGGAACTGCTGCCGGAGCGCAGACCAACACGACAAGTGCTGTGACTTCAACCGAGGGTGGCACCGGCGGCACGGCCACAGCCAGCATCAATGTGGAAGCTCCGCCGTCAATCGCGAAGGCATTCAATCCGACGACGATTGCGCTGAACGCAACGACCTCGCTGACGTTTACAATCACCAACCCGGCAGCCAATGCGCAGTCGTTGACAGGAGTGGCCTTTACGGACACGCTGCCGACCGGGCTGACAGTGGCGAATGGGACATCAACGGTTTGCGGCGGCACGCTCACGACGACAGCTCCGACCGGCATTGCACTGAGTGGTGCAACGATCGCGGCGAGCGGCCAGTGCCAGTTCAGCGTAACCGTGACAGGCGCGGCTGCGGGCCAGTACACGAATACAACAGGCGCTGTGACTTCCACGAACGGCGGAACGGGCAACACGGCCAGCGCGAACCTGACCGTGGGCACACCTCCGACGATTACCAAGGCGTTTGGCGCGGCCAGCATTCTGCTGAATGCCAGCACGTCGCTGACCTTCAACATCAGTAATCCGAATACTAGCCTGGCGCTGACCGGCGTTGCGTTTAGCGACACACTGCCGGCGGGCCTGGTGATCTCGACGCCCAGCGGGTTGACGAGCAACTGCGGCGGAACCGCGACGGCAACGGCGGGTTCAGGCTCCATCAGCCTCACCGGTGGAACGCTGGCGGCGAATGGATCGTGCACCATCAGCCTGAACGTGACCGGAGTGCAGGCTGGCGTGCAGAGCAATACGACTGGGCCGATCTCGTCCAATGAGAGCGGAGCCGGCGCGACAAGCAATACTGCAACGGTTACCGTGATTGGACCGCCGAGCATCAGCAAGGCCTTCGGCGCGGCGACCATCAATTTGAACGCTCAGACTACGCTGAGCTTCACCATTACCAACCCGAACGCGACAGTAGCGCTGACCGGAGTGGGCTTTGGCGATACGCTGCCGGCGGGAATCGCGGTGGCGAACCCGAATGGTCTGACGGGATCGTGCGGCACAGGAACTATCACGACGGGAACAGTCTCAGGTTTCTCCGTGGTCAACCTCTCTGGAGGCACGATTGCTGCCGGCGGTTCCTGCACATTCTCAGTGAACGTGGTGGGACAGAGCGGTGGGCACAAAGTGAACACCACGGGCACTGTGACCTCAAGCAATGCGGGATCGGGCAATCAGGCGACGGCTACGATTGACGTAGAGGCGCCAGACCCGACGATCACGAAGACGCACAGCGGCACCTTCACTCGCGGCCAGACGGGCGCGCAGTGGACGATTACCGTAAGCAACGTCGGCTTTGGTCCGACGGTGGGAACGGTGACGATGACTGATACTCTGCCGAACGTGCAGAACCCGCCGGTGGCGACGGCCATCAGCGGCACAGGCTGGACTTGCACGCTGGCAACGCTGACTTGCACACGCGCGGACGCTCTGGCTTCAGGGAGCAGCTATCCGCCGATTACGCTGACAGTGAATATTCCCACTAACATCGTGAATAACTTCACCAATACGGCCACGGTTTCCGGCGGTGGTGACGTGAATCCCAACAACAATACGGCGACCGATAAAATCAGCCTTGGCCCGCCGGTAGTTATCACCCCGCACGCGGCGAGCACTGCGACCGTGGTTCCTGGAACTGCAGGCCAGTTCGTCTTCGACGTGGAAGATGACGATCCCAGCCTTGGCACGCTTACGTTCGGTTGCAGCGGACTGCCGGTGGGGGCGACGTGCTCGTTCAATCCTCCAGCAACGACCCAGGCCATCAGCCAGGTCACGATGACGATCACCACGTCCAACCACAGTTCAAACGCAGTTACCGGGCAGAACTTTGACGGGAAGCCTCCGCGCTTCCTGGCAGCGTTGTTCCTCCCGGTGCTGGGATTTGTGGGCATCTGCCTGGGCGGACGCAGCAACAAGAAGCTGAGGGTGCGCCTGGCATTGGCTGTGGTGGGCATGGTCACGCTGATGACGTTTGCCGGATGCGGCGGAGTACACGGCATCACCACGCCGGCAGGCAACTACCAGATCACCGTCACCGCTGCAACCGCAACGGTACAGGCGACGACACAGGTAACATTAACCGTGCAGTAAACTTGTAAGAGTTGTAAATCTTGAGCAAGGAGACAACACATGGGACAACCCTATGTTGGCGAAATCAGGATGTTCGCCGGAAACTTTGCCCCGGTAGGCTGGGCGTTTTGCCAGGGCCAGGTGCTCCCGATCGCGGGCAATGACGTGCTGTTCAACCTCATCGGCACTACTTACGGCGGCGACGGTGTAAACACGTTTGCCCTGCCCAATCTGCAGAGCCGCGTTCCTATGCATGTTGGACCGGGCTTCGCGCTGGCCCAGACGGGCGGCGCTGAAGCCGTTACACTCACCACCAGCCAGATTCCCGCGCACAGCCATGTTCCGCAGGCGAGCAGCATTGCAGGGACCCAAAAAAGTCCGGCAGGCGGCGCGTGGGCATTTAATTCAACACTATCGCCTTACAACACCACCGCACCTTCCATCGCAATGGATCCGGGCGCAATCGGTTCATCCGGCGGATCGCAACCGCATGACAACATGGTGCCATTTCTTGTAATCAACTTCATCATCTCCCTGTTTGGCGTATTTCCGACTCAGGCATAACAACGGCTGAAGTGTTTGTTGCAGTCAGGCCGCACAGAAAGATCAAGGAGAGTAAAAATGGGGACACCGTTTTTATCTGAAATCAAAATAGTGAGCTTCAACTTTGCGCCCAAAGGCTGGGCGCTCTGCAATGGACAGTTGCTGCCCATCAATCAGAACCAGGCGCTGTTCTCACTGCTGGGAACCACTTATGGGGGTGATGGGCGCGTGAACTTTGCCCTGCCCAATCTGCAGGGCCGCATGCCCAATCACGTGGGTAACGGCCTTGTTCTGGGGGAGCAGGGCGGCGAAACCGCGCACACGCTCAACATCAGCGAGTTGCCGGCGCACAATCATGTACCCGTTGGGTCGTCCACTGATCCCGCCACATTTTCCAGCGCTGCGGGTCATCTATGGGGTGTATTTGCAGGCGGATATAACACACAGCCTGACAGTGCCATGAATCCGGCGTGCCTGAGCGCGACCGGCGGCAACCAGCCGCATGAAAACATGTCACCCTATCTGGTGCTTAACTTTGTTATTGCCCTGCAGGGGATCTTCCCATCACAGGTTTAAGCCAAGGAGAACGCGAACCATGTCAGATCAATTCGTAGCTGAGATCAGGATTTTCCCTTTCAACTTCGCGCCCAAAGGCTGGGCGTTCTGCGATGGACAGCTGCTGCCCATCAGCCAGAACACCGCATTGTTCTCACTTCTGGGCACAACTTATGGCGGCAACGGCACGAGCAACTTCGCATTGCCAAACATGCAGGGCTGCGCGCCCATGCAGCAGGGACAAGGGCCGGGATTGACCCTGCGCGACCTGGGTGAAACCGGCGGCGAGCAGGCGGTTACGCTCCTGCAGACTGAGATGCCGGCGCATGCTCACACTGCTTCAGCAACTGGCGGCGGAGGACAGCCTTCTCCCGCGAATAACGTCTGGGCCTCAGGGGCCAAGACCGGCCCCTCCATTTATTCGGCCAGCGCGCAAGGCAGCAACGTGCAGATGAATCCTTTTGCCACTTCGGTTAGCGGCGGCAGCCAGCCTCACAACAACATGATGCCGTTTCTGACCCTGAACTTCTGCATTGCGCTTCAGGGCATCTTTCCGGCACGCTCGTAACCGGTTTTTAACGCGGATAGAAAGTGCCCCGGAGCTTTGCTCTGGGGCCTTTTTAGTTTTTACGGAGACATCCCTCTGAACTTCCCACGTGAACACGCGAATCTGAGGGAGCAGATACGGTTCACTCTCTTCAATCATTTTTTCTTTTTCTTTTTTGTCCTGCTGCCGCGCTTACCTGATTTATCCGAATGGGTGGTCTGCGCTGGCGCAGGCGTAGGCGCAGCTTGGGCGACATAGGGCTGGCAGTCAACCTTGATGATTTGCGGAGGCGCGGCAGGCGGCGCCGGCATGGTCCAGGCGATCCGAAGAATGGGGATGCCGACGCAAAGGAGACCGAAGGTCAACCCGGCTATGATGGTCGGGAGCCAGCACAGCACGACAAGGTTCTTGCCTCCTCCGACTTCGAGCGTGTCAGCGGAGATTCTCCAGACAAAATTGAAGCGCATGAAGAGGGTGAAGAGCAGCACGGTGAAAAGCCATGCCATGCCCAGGAAGAGCCATGGTCCGTAGCCGGGGGCGCGAAATTTATCAAAAACCCATGAGATAACCAGGAGGCTTCCGGAGATGAGAATGGAGAGCAGCGAGATCACGGCGTCACAGGTTTTCTCCAGGCGCTCACGGCTGTACTGCTTTGCCGTTGTAAACGAAGTGCAGGTCTTGTACATGCCGTAAGCCAGAATGGCAAGGCTGCCGATAGCGAAGATGATTAACCAGAACACGGTGGTGAGACCTCCACGACAATGCAGGTGTTGTTGGCGGGGGGCCGCTAGCGCGTGAGCATCCGTTTCTCTTCCTGCTCAGCTTCCGCTTCACTTACGCGAAAGAAAGTTTCCAGTGACCGCCAGCGCTCAGGCTGGAGACTGTTTTGAGAAAATGCCGAGTTCGCGAGCCGGAACAACTGGACGCGCTTGCCCTCATCGTCAGCAAATCCGGGAATGAAGTTTTGCTTGAATTGCTGGATGGCGCGCGCGAAGGTTGCCGGTTTTATGGCAAAAAAACAGAGGAAGGTGCCGACAAACTTGAGCGCGGTGACGGTTTCAGTGCTGGCTTGAATGGAGGCCAGGGGATCATCGGCATGCTCAGTGGCGGCGACTATGCCGTCATAAGCATTGCGCCCCATCTCTCCGTGGAAGCCGAGGCGCAATAACAAAAGAGCCAGCACAAAATGACTCTCATCGCGTTCTGTGAAAGCAGGATCAGGTTTGGCATTTTCATGAATAAGAAAAGACCGGAAGGCGGATGACATAGCGCGAATTCCTTCTTTCTGTGATGACGTTCCGTTGCGCGCCAAGGGGTTGCACCATTATCCACGGGTGGATACAAGGGTCAAGATGAATCTTGTTGCACAGGCAATGCGGCTTTTATGAAGCAAATTGCAGAAAACTAAGGGACAATTTCCGCTTACGTCCGTCTAAGTTCGGGGAACCACTCTGCCTGTTTCGACGTATTACAGGGCAGTGATAGGATCGCCGGAATCGTCGGGATCGGGATAATAAGTGGGCGAACCGCGGAGATCGCGGAGAGATGTAAGATTCGAAAATAGGGAATTGCCTGAGATGCGCGGACTGGCGAGAAGCAGATAATAAGTGACGATCAGATGCAGATGACCTTTGACATAATCCGGCAGGTGCTGAGCATATTGTGGGCGCACAAGCTGCGCTCCTTTCTCACCATGTTCGGCATTGCCTGGGGCGTTGGGTCACTGCTGTTTCTGATTGGCGTGGGCGAGGGTTTCCGCAGCGGGCAGCAGAAGAACATGGCCAACATTGGGCAGGACGTGATCTTTATGTGGGGCGGGAACGTACCGGACGTGCAGGGACAAGCACAAGGGATGCGTCGCTATTGGCTCACCTACAAAGATTACGAGGACATTCAGCGCGAGGCTCCGGACGTGCTGGACATCTCGCCGGTGATTGGACGCGGTGACATCAAGGCGCAGAGCGATTTTGCGAACACCAGTGGCCTAGTCTCGGGCGCGAAGCCGGTATTCAATCAGATACGCTACCTTCCGCAGGCTGAAGGTCGCTGGCTGAATGATGCCGATGAAGACCAGCGCCGTTTGGTCTGCGTGCTGGGCTTCCAGATGATGCGCAACCTGTTTCCGGGCAGGCCGGCGATTGGGAGCACGATTTTGCTGAACGGCGTCAAGTTCCAGGTGGTGGGCGTGCTGGCCAATATCGGGCGGCAGGAAAATAGCATGCAGAATGCGCGCATCTACGTGCCGTTTACGGTGATGAAGCAGCATTTCCCCATCAAGGATGCGCACACGCCGGACGATATCGGCAACCTGATTATGCGGCCGGTCACGCGCGCGAAGCACGAAGCGGCAGTGGAGGAAGCGCATAAAGTCATTGCGCGAAACCATGGCTTTGACATCAGCAACAAAGACGCCTTTGAGGGGTGGGACTCCGTCCAGAGCCAGGATATGGTGGGGAAAATTTTTGATGGCATGGATCTGTTCCTTGGCGGCGTTGGCCTGGTGACGCTGGTGCTGGGGGCAATTGGAATTGTGAATATTATGTTAGTGAACGTGAGCGAGCGCACGCGCGAGATTGGCCTGCTGAAGGCCCTGGGCGCGACCAATCGCCGCATTCTCATGCAGTTTTTCCTGGAAGGCACGTTCCTCACCGCGCTGAGCGGTGGGATCGGCATTGCGATCACCATGGGTGTAATGGCGCTGCTGGCCAAGCTGCCCACGCCTCCGGGCTTTGATCTTCCGCACATCGTGCCGGCCTCAGCCGCAGTGGCGGTAGGCTCTCTGTGCATTGCCGGGATCATCGCCGGTCTCTATCCCGCGCGTAAAGCCGCCATGCTGCAACCTGTTGAAGCGCTGAGAAAGGAGTAGCTCGTGGTACACGATCTGATCGGCCAGGCGTACGACTCGCTGAAGCACAACGGCCGCCGCACCGCGCTCACCATGGCAGGCATGGCCTGGGGCATTGCGACCGTCGTTATTCTTCTTGCTTATGGCGCGGGCTTCAGCCGCGCGATCACCAACATCTTTTCCAACTTCGGCATGCAGATGATGGGCGTCTTTCCCGGCCGAACTTCGCTCCAGGCCGGCGGCTCCAAAGCGGGCACGCAGGTGCGTCTCCAGGTGGAAGACGTACAGCATCTCCAGGAGCTACTCCCGCTGCTGAAGCACATCTCGCCGGAAGTCTCATTCCAGACCAACGTTCAGCGCGACAACCGTACGGAGCGCTTCGAAGTCGGCGGCTTTACGCCGGAGATCGTTCCCGTTCGCGCCCTCGAGATTGCTGAAGGCCGCTTTTACAACCAGGCCGACGAGCTCCAGCGGGCACGCGTCGTCGTGCTCGGCTCTGACGCCAAGGACAAGCTTTTCTCCGGCCAGCCCGCCATAGGTGAAAGCGTTCGCATCAGCGGGATCAGCTTCGAAGTGATCGGAGTGCTCACGCCCAAGATGCAGGAGGGCGATGACAACATCAACAAAGTCGCCTACATCCCCTTCTCCGTGATGTCAGATATCCGCGACACTCGCTATCTCGATGGCCTCTGGCTCGACTACGAAGGAGTGAACTACGATAAGGTTGAAGGCGACATCCGCAGCATTCTAGCCTCGACGCATGGCTTTAATCCCAAGGACCCGCGCGCTGTCTTTATCTGGAACACCATGAAGAACCTGAATAACTGGCAGATCATTACCATGGCCCTCCAGGTCCTGCTCACCTTTATCGGGGCGCTCACGCTGGGAATCGGCGGCGTGGGCCTCATGAACATCATGCTGGTGGCGGTGACGCAGCGCACACGCGAAATCGGCGTGGAGAAAGCCCTGGGCGCGCGCCGCCGTGACATTCTCACGCAATTTCTGGCTGAAGCCATGGCCATTACTTTTGCCGGGGGCGTGCTTGGCGTCATCGTCGCTTATCTTATTTCATGGACAGTGGGACGCATTCCGGTTTACAGCTATATTGCAAAAAACGCTGAGTCCGGCGACATTACACTTACCATCTCACCCATGAATCTTCTTGTTTCCACGGGAATCCTGATCATTGTTGGGATTGTGAGCGGCATGCTGCCGGCCATCAAGGCCTCACGGCTGGATCCTATTGAAGCTCTGCGCTACGAGTAAACTTATCCGCCGCTAAATTTCTTAAAGCTGAGCAGAGTTGAGTACATTTGTCTCCTATTCTGTGTGTGCCATCAAGCCATGGCGTCTCCTGCCGATAACTTTGGTACAACACCTTCGGGCAGGAGAACAGATATGGAGAAACTGAAGGTCCTCATCGCGGAAGATGATCCGCTCACGCTGCGGCTGCTGCAAAAACTTCTTACCGGCTGGGGCTACGAAGTGACGCCCGTGTACGATGGCGAGAGCGCCCGCCGCCAACTGCAGGAGGGCGGCATCCGCATCTGCATTCTCGATTGGGAAATGCCGGAGCTGAACGGATGCAATCTTTGCCAATGGATCCACTCCACCAGTCTCGATCCTGTTCCTTATGTGATTTTGCTGACTGCCAGAGGCAATCCGCAGTCGATTTGCGATGGCTTTGCCGCCGGCGCCGACGACTACATCACCAAACCCTTTGATCCAAACGATCTGCGCTACCGCCTGGCTACGCTGGCACTGCGTGTGATGAAGTCAGAAACTGTTGGCGAAGAGTTCCATCGCCCGGAGCCGATAGATATTTATCGCATCAATCTCGGCAAGTTCAGGAAAGAACTTTCTCTGCCGGTGTAAGTCAGTCCCGGAGCTTGCTCTATACCGCAGTATCTCGCAGAATTCACTCCCCTACCTTCTGCGCCTTTCCTTCCAGCCCCGTCTTCCAATGCGCACCGCCATCTTCAGAGGTCATTACCTTGAACACCTCTGTTTTAGGGTCGATAAACTCATTCGTCGTCCGGATCATCGTTGTCTTCCCGTTGGCTTCAAAACTGGAGTTGTAGATCCAGAGGTTTCCTTTGATCTCAACTGCGCCGCTGCTGGGCTTGCACCCGGGTCAGCCAGAGTGGTGTAGCTGTAATTGCCGGACTTGCTGTCATAGGAATAAACTGTGAACTGGCGATGCTCACCGCCACCCATGTTCACGAGCTGGTCGCAAACCAGGTATGAGCCCATCGGAGACCAGCGGCACTCCAGTGTTGTGCTGGTTTTTTGTCCAGTTGCAAACGCGCCTTCGGTTTTCCACTTGCCGAGAAAAGCCCCAAGCTTTTTGGTAGGCTCGTCAGGTTGTTGCGCAGATAATGTCAGGCACAGCGTTCCCAGAAGCAATGAAGCCAATAAAAATTTTGTTCTGATCATGATTCTCCTCTCGATGATTGCCTGCTCGAAGCTGGCATGATTTTGCTGGCCAAAGCCCTATTTTTCTGGAGCTACATCCTTCTTATTGTTCGGGAATAAAGCTTTGTTCTCTCCTGAAATCCCAGACGCCGGTAAATGTTGATGGCCCGCTCATTGTCTGTGCGCACCGTGAGAAACGGCCGCTCCGCGCGAGCCTCAATTCGCGTGATCAGAGCACGCATGATTGCCGTGGCAAAGCCGTGGCCTTCGAAATTTGGAAGAGTCGCTACTGTGGTGATCTCGCGATAGCCGGAGATGTGCAGCCGCAGGCCACCCATGGCTGCGAGCTTGCCTTCGTGGCGGATTCCAAGGAACGTCCCGAGCTTCTGTATCTTGGGACAAAGCATGCGCCCCGGCCGGGTGGCTGCATAAAGTTCGCTCATCTCAGGGAGATCGGCCGGCGTGAGCTCAATTACCTCATGTCGAGGCGCTTCGCCCTGGGGCAAGCCACTATCCTGCTTGACCATCTGGTGCAGCTCAACGGCACGCACCACCTCCCAGCCGCTGGGGGCAGCTACCGAACCGGAAAAATAAAGAGTCACCGGATCGCGCTGGACCAATTGCGCGAGCGAGTCAAAGGCCATTGCTGTGTTGGCCGCCAACGCGCCCAGAAGTGTCATCTCCGGCGGGAAGCGGCGCGCCAGCGCCGAGCCGTGCGCAAACTCCACCTGCCGGGTGGTGAGGGCGGTCCAGATGGGGTTATCGAGCGGGTGCATGGGATAAGAGTCTATTCTGTCCGTAAGGTATTTGCGATCAAATGCCCGTTTTGGCCCGTATTGTTTACGCGGCCCTAAAGGGGCGCTCTTCCATCAATAGAAGCGTACTTCCGCCGATGCGTCTAACTGGCTGAAAATCCAAGATAAATTTTGTATCAACTCGCATCATCTCCGGGTAATCACCCTTGCTACCCGGCCCGAAGCCGTGCATCTTAGAAAAGAGGTCACAGAAATCCTATGAGACCTAACCGTATCCTTATTTTTGTTTCGCTCCTTTATATTGCTGTGGGCCAGGGCGCATCCGCGGCTGAGCTGAAGCAGAAGACTGCTGCTGCGTTTGATAAGTACGTCGCGGCCACGGAGGCGCGGTTCGCCGGGGAGCTACGGCCTGGCGGCACCTTCCTTTATATTGACGCACTCAACCCTGATGAGCGCCAGAAAGCCTACGATCAGCTCAAGCAGGGTGAGGTCCTGGTGGAAAAGCTTGAGACCAAAGCTCCCGGAGTAAGCGCTGACGTTCCCGATGGCATGGTCCATCACTGGGTGGGACTCATCTTTATCCCTGGTGCAACGCTGGCGCAAACTTTGCCCGTGGTGAAAGATTATGACCGCCGCGCCGAACTCTATAAGCCAGATGTCATCGCATCGCACACCGTCTCGCATCACGGCGATGATTACAAGATGTTTCTCCGGCTGCGCCAGAGAAAGTTTACGACCGTGGTCTTCAACACGAACTATGACGTTCACTGGGGCCAGGTCACGCCAAAAGAAGTTTTTTCAAACTCCATCAGCACGCGGATCGCGGAGGTAAAAGATCCTGACAAGCCAGATGGCGAAGAGCTGCCAGTTGGCGCCGGTCACGGCTATCTCTGGCGGCTGAATACTTACTGGCGATTTAAAGAGAAAGATGGCGGCGTCTATATGCAATGCGAAGCACTCTCACTCACGCGCGATATGCCTACCGGCCTGGGCTGGCTGCTCAAGCCGCTGGTGACGGCGATTCCAAGGCAATCACTCAACCGTGCGCTGGGGCAGACGCGCAAAGTGGTGCTGGATGCACAAAAAACCTTTGAAACACAGAGGAAGGGAGGGAATTGAAAAACCTTACCGCTGATAAACGCGGATGAAAAGGATTGAGAATTTAGTAATTGAGTAATCTGGTAATTTTTAAACCATTCACCGGCGCTCATAATCTCCTAAGCGACAAAAATCTTTGAAACACAGAGGAAAGGAGGGAGCGGAGGGAATTGAGGAAAATCTTTACCGCTGATCAACGCAGAGGCCAAACCCGTTAACCACAGAGGACACGGAGGAACACAGAGCAATCTTTTACCGCTGATCAACGCAGATCAAAAGAATTGAGAAATTTGGTAATTGAGTAATCTGGTAATTTTTAAACCATTCACCGCCGCACAATCCCCTGGAATTCCTCTGATTCCCCCGTTCCTCTGTGTTTCAAAGGTTTTCGTCGCGCGCAAAAAAGGCCCGCCTTGCGGCGGGCCTCAGGGTTGGAAGGACCTAATGAAAAAGGTTAGTTGTTGTTGTCAACGCGGGACGCGATCATGGTATAGGCGCCTGCGTTGAAGAAGACCAGGCCGCGCACGCGCACGGTGTTGCCGTTTGCCGGCGTGACCTTCAGGTTGGTTCCGCTTACCACGGACACTGTTACGGTTGACTGGCCAGTGAGTGTCGCAAAAGCGGAGCTAGCGTTGAGCGTCAGCGTAAAGCCTGACGCGCTGGCTGCGGAGACTGTTCCTACGAGCGCCTGCTCGCGCAGCTTGATTTTGTCAGCAGCCATTGGAGAAGCGGTGCTGCTGGCCGAATCGGCCTCAACACGCTGTCCTTTGGCAATGTGCGACGCGTCGAACGCGGGCGCGGTTCCACCCAGGTTCAGCTTGTCCGCACGCACCACAAACTGCGTGCCAGTGCCGATGGTGAAATCAACCGTCACGGGCGGCGTGGCGGAATTGCTGGAATCCACCTGATGAGCAATCGTGATCTGCGTGGCCGGTGCGCCGGTCACTGCAGTGATAACGCCTTCAGCTTCTTCGCCGGTTTGGTCTTCTTCCACGCCGACCTTTGTGGCCAGCTTGGTGCCGTCAGGCTTGGTAGTGGCGTCCACTTCAACAATTTGACCAACCTTCAGCTGTGAAAGCGAAGTAATGCCATCTTTGAACTGCGTAGTGCTGTCAGTTGCAAAGGTAAGGCTGGCTTGCCCGTTCTGGATGGTGAAGTTCGGCGCGTTAATAGCGGTGACGCTGCCGTGAATGTCATCCATTTCGCCCGAGTCATCGTCCTGATTGTTTGCAGTGGCGGTGGTCACGTTGAATTTCGGAGTCACAGTGGCCGAGGTTGGCGGCGTGCCGCTCAGCGCTACTGATCCGGCAAGGTCAAGGTCAAAGTTGATGACCGAGGAACTGCTGCTGGTGACAGTAATGGGCGAAGCGAAAGTCACCGTAACGCTGGGACTGCTCAGAGTAGCCGTGATCTTTACCGGAGCCGGCGGCACGGCATTGTTCAGCACTACAACTTCAGGATTGGAAACTGTGAGCGATGCTCCGGAGTATGTTCCGGGCGGAAGATTGGCCAGCGTCAGGGGCTCAAAGGAGCCGGCCTGATGGACAAATTCAACTTCCGCTGATTTTGACAGCAGGTTGCCCGTGGTTGCGGTGCCGCCGCTGCCGGTAAGCGTGAGCGAGCTGACGGTGAGCTCAAATTTCACGATCTGGTCATTAGTAGCGTCGCCAGTATTGATCGTTGCATTTGTTGGTCCGGCGTTTGTCACGCTGTTAGAGCCGCCGCAGCCTGCAAGATACAGCGCCAGGGCGGCGATTGTGATTGTCTGAAACACTGTTCGTTTCATTGCTTGCCTCCAAGAAAGCAATTCATTTAAAAACCGGAGGGAGTCGGCGCTTTGTAGTAATGCACCTGCCGTGCCAAACCTGTAAGTTGCCTGTTTCCAATCCAGGGCACGATGTGGGAGGAGAGGCGTGGGTTGGAGAGACCCGGTTGTGTGTTTGGCGACTACAAGGACAAAAAATGTCAGGACAATGGCCGAAAGTAATGTGTTTGGAGGCGATCTGTTCCTGGTTTGCCAGGATATTGCTGAGTGCGGAGAGGGAATGGAATAGGCGTGTTCACCGCGGAGGCGCGGAGAAAGGCGGAAACATTTGCCGCGGCGTTCCGCCACTCTCATTGGTACGAAATGCAAAGTCAAGCGCAAAGGCGATCCTGAAGAGCAGCGGAGCAGATCCCTCCTCCTCGCTCTGAGTCTGCAGACAAGTACACAGCAAAGATGCTCGGCCTCAGGATGGCGACGTAGTAAGGATCGGAGCTTAAGACACACTCGAATAGGCCCGCTAATTCCTATGATCGGTGAAATCTGGACAAGGCCCAAAGCGCTCGTCAGGCAAAAGTAGGGACATCCGCGGGCCGGGTTAGACGTACAAGCCGCGAAAACGTTAGTGCGATTTATTTTCCGCCAGCGGCGATTTCATTGTGTAACTCCGGCCTGCTACCCTGCTATGATTTCCTCAGCACCCCAGAGATGTAACTTCCATTGCGGGCTTGGCGCGCGAGTGCAGGGAAGGCGATGCAAGCCACTGGACAAAACAACCCTTGAGTTTGTCGTAAGTTCCTTAGTAAATTCCCGGTCTTCACCGGCCCAAACTTTCCGTTTTTGTGGAGGCACCTTTGACAAGCAAGTTCATGCAGAAACTGGCCGGTGTGATACTGGCCGTAACCGTTTTTAGTTTCGGGACATTGAGTGCAGCGGCGCAGACACAGACTGCACCCAAGAGCAAAGCACCGGCGCCGAAGACCCAAACTTCCGCGGCCGCAGGCAACAGCGTCAACATCCCGATTCCCGACATCAAGTACACCAAGTTTGTGCTGAAAAATGGGCTCACGCTGCTGGTGCATGAAGACCACAAAGCGCCTATCGTCGCCGTGAACACGTGGTACCACGTGGGCTCCAAGAATGAGAAGCCGGGCAAGACCGGCTTTGCTCATCTGTTTGAGCACCTGATGTTTTCCGGCAGCGAGAACTTCAATTACACCTACATCAACGCCATGGAAAAGATTGGCGCCACCAATCTGAACGGCACCACAAATAACGATCGCACGAACTACTTTGAGAACGTGCCCAAGTCCATGCTGGATTACGTACTTTTTGCCGAGAGCGACCGCATGGGCCATCTGCTGCCGGTGCTCGACCAGAAGAAGCTTGACCTGCAGCGCGGCGTGGTGCAGAACGAAAAGCGCCAGGGTGAGAACCAGCCTTACGGTGTGACTGAAGAGCTGCTGGTCAAGAACACGTATCCGGTGGGGCATCCTTATTCTTGGACGGTGATTGGCGAAATGGCTGATCTTGACGCCGCATCCATGCCCGACGTGCAGGATTGGTTTAAGACCTATTACGGCCCGAACAACACCACAGTGGTAATCGCCGGCGACATTACGCCGGAAGAGGCGCGGCAGCATGTGGAGAAATATTACGGTGAAATTCCTCCCGGCCCGCCCATCGCAAAACAGGAAGCCTGGACGGCCAAGCGCACCGGCACGCATCGCGGATGGGTGCAGGACCGTGTCCCTCAGGCGCGCATCTATCGCGTATGGAACGTTCCGCAATTCGGCTCTCCTGAAGAGGTACAGCTCGATCTGGTAGCGCAGATCCTGGGCCGCGGCAAAACTTCGCGACTCTACAAGCGCCTGGTGTACAAAGAGCAGGTTGCCACCAGCGCCACCGCCACTGACGACACCAACGAGATCGCAGGACAATTCGACTTCACGCTCACTGCCAAGCCTGGCGCCAATGCCGCGCAGTCTGACGAAAACTTCCGCAAGATGGAGCAAGGCGCCGACGAAGAGTTGCGCAACTTCCTCAAGAACGGTCCCACAGAAGCCGAGCTGCAACTGGCCAAAACACAGATCTTCGGCACCTACGCGCGGATCGTGGAGCGCATTGGCGGCTTCGGCGGCAAGAGTGACCTGCTGGCCCGCTGCCAGACGTTCACCGGCAATCCTGATTGCTACAAGACCTATCTTCAGGGCATCAAGAGCGCGACAGTGGCTTCCGTAAAAAAGGCCGCCAATGACTGGCTCAGTGACGGCGACTACATCCTGGAAGTGCAGCCATATCCTGCCAACCTGAAAGCTGACGGCAAGCTTGACCGCTCCAAGGAGCCCGCGCTTGGCGCTCCGCAGTCGCTCAATTTGCCGCCAATGCAGAAGGCCACGCTTTCCAACGGACTGAAGGTTGTGCTGGCGGAACGCCATACTGCTCCGGTGGTGAACTTCTCACTGCTGGTGGATAGCGGCTACGCCGCCGATCCACTCACTGCGCCCGGAACTGCCAGCTTCAGCCAGCGCATGCTGGAAGAAGGCACGCCGACGCGCGACTCGCTCAAGATCGGCGAAGAGCTGGAAGCGCTCAGCGCCAACTTTGCCGCAAGCGCCAACCTTGACTGGGCCACCGTGAACCTCAACACGCTCAAGCTCACCATGGACAAAGCGCTCGACATCTACGCCGACCTCATCCTGCATCCGGCGTTTCCGGAAAAAGAATTCAAGCGCCTGCAGAATGACCGCATCGCCGCCATCCGGCGTGAAAAAGTCCAGCCGCAGACCATGGCTTTGCGCGTGGTGCCGCAGCTCCTGTATGGAAAAGACCATCCTTACAGCCTGCCTTTCACCGGCACCGGCACTGAAGCCAGCGTCAGCAAGCTCACGCCTGCCGATCTCGCCAAGTGGCATAACACCTGGTTCAAGCCGAACAACGCCACGCTGCTGATCGTCGGCGACACCACGCTGGCTGAGATCAAGCCCAGGCTTGAAAAACTTTTTGCCGGATGGAAGTCCGGTGACGTCCCCAAAAAGAACGTCACGCCGGTTTCGCAGCCGCAGAAGAATGAGGTTTACCTCATTGACCGTCCGGGTTCCGGCCAGAGCGTGATCTTTGGCGCGCAACTTGGGCCGCCGCGCAATGATCCTGACGCCATTCCACTGCAGCTGGTGAATGACATTTTTGGCGGCAACTTCAGCTCGCGCATCAACATGAACCTGCGTGAGGACAAGCACTGGTCATACGGCGTCTTCAGCTTCCTGCCCGCCGCGCGCGGGCAGCGCCCCTACCTGAGCCTCTCGGCGGTGCAGACCGACAAAACCAAGGAGTCGCTGGTCGAGCTGGTCAAGGAGTACAAGCAGGTCGGGCGCGACAAGCCAATCTCCGAGAAAGAACTCAAAGACGAGCAGTCCAACGCCACGCTGGCCATGCCCGGACAGTTTGAAACCGTGCAGCAGCTCGCCGGCGCTTACAGCACAATCATCCAGTACAACCTGCCGGAGGACTACTACAACACCTTCACCCAGAAAGCGACCTCGCTCACGCCGGAGGGCGCCAATGAAATCGCCAAGAAGTTCATCCAGCCGGAGCACCTGGTCTGGGTGGTCGTCGGCGACATGAGCAAGGTGGAAGCCGGCATCCGCGAGCTGAACCTGGGCGAGATCCACAAGATTGACGTGGATGGAAATCCGATTCCCGAGTCAGCTTCAAGATAGTTGTTTGAGTTGAGCTTTGAAGGCCCGCCGCAAGGCGGGCCTTTTTTGTCAGCGCCGGAGGCGCGCCGCGAAGTTAGCCCAACGCGTGAGCGTTGGGTTTACTTGTTTTAGAATGCGGAGCGCCGGAGGTGCGACACCTTGTCTCACACGTATTTTCAAAATGGAATGCATCTGGTTTTCAGCACAAAAGAGCGACGGAAAATCATCCCTGAACAAATGAAGGAGCGCCTATGGGCGTACACCGCCGGTATTTGCCAGCACCATGGCGTCTTCGTCCACGCCATTGGCGGGATGGAGGACCACATTCATCTTCTGTTGCAATTTCCGCCTACGCTCATGATTGCCGATGCAATCAGGGACATAAAGGCGAACTCGTCGGGGTGGGTGTCCGGAGAGATCGGCAAGTTCGCGTGGCAACAAGGTTACGGTGGCTTCGGTGTAAGCAGATCGAATATTGCAGCGGTCGTGCGGTACATCCGAAATCAGGAACGGCACCACAGAAGAATGACGTTTGAAGAAGAATTCATCGCGTTGCTAAAGAAGCACGGCGTCGAATATGATCCGCGATACGTTTTCGGGTGATGTGCCTCCATCCATTGCGCGCAACGCCGGTGCGTGGGGGCCGGTGCCGCGCCTACGGCGCTCTGGTCTTTATCTCTGCTGACCCAGCGCTGACGCGCTGGGCTAACTTCGCAGCGCGCCTCCGGCGCTGGACTTTTTGGGGATGGAATCTCAGCCAGCAAAAACATTAAAGCACGGTCGAGCAAAATGATGTGCACCGGCGGTTCTGCGTGAGCCGAATGTGTCATGCGGCGAAGCGAAGAAGTTATGTTGGCGGCAGAGATACCGATTCGTAATTTATTTATCCTACCTTTGCCGAACGTGAAGAATGAGGCACCCGGCTTTGCCTATTAACATAGCCATCACCCTAATTTTCGTGCTCGGTATGGATAGGTTGTGAACTGGACCCGTAAAGGGCCGATTCTTCCACCTGCACAGGCAGGAGTGCCTGTGCCACATGAGTCTCCCAAAAAGTTGCGGTACATGTCCAAGATCGCGGCGATTTTCAGTAAATCTGAAATATAGATCAAAGCTGCACACTACCGATTTGGAATTAGGGCATGACCGTGGCTGTAAGTCTCTGCAGCGATGGCGCTTACTTCTCTTTACAAGTGCAAATGATTATCAGACCAGGCCGATGTCCTATTTCGTAATTGATTCGTGCGGCCAAGCCGTACTATGCTCGGTTGATTTGGCCTGAATCAGATTTTGAGAGATGTGAATAAGGTCTGATAAAGAGCAGAATACAGCGAATTGAGGACGTGCGACATGGGTTATTGGATTATCAACGGCAAGCAGCTTACCAATGAAGAGTACATGGAGCTGATTCGGCAGGAAGAGTCGGCGAGAGATCAGGTTAAGCAGGAAGCGGAGCAGTTGCTGAAGCGGCTGGGCGAGACCTACACGGCTTTGACCAGCCTGGTGGAGCAGAATGCGGGGATTGGGTTCCCGATCTGCAGCGATACGGAAGAGGCCGAGCGGAGCGTGTTTGCCAGGCTGCGGGAGAACCTGCAGCAGGCGGACAAAGCTCCAAGGTGCCAGTGGATCAAGGAAGACGGGACGGTGTGCCGGTCACCAAAGATGCGGAACGGCGACTACTGCTTTGCCCATGTGCAGATGCTGGAGGCGCGGCCCAGGAAGTTCAAGCTGCCGCCGCTGGAGGATGCGAATGCGATCCAGATGGCGATTATGAAGGTACAGCAGGCGCTGATTGATGACGAGATATCGGAGAAGAAAGCCGGGCTGCTGCTGTATTCACTGCAGATTGCGGCGGCGAATCTGGGGAAGACAACGTTTGGGGAACGGCCGGAGGAGATGGTGACTGACTCTTTCACCGCAAAGGAAAGCAAAAGCTTACCGCTGATGAACGCAGATGGCACGGATTTGAATCGGGAGATCGGGTCATCGGGAAATCGGGACATCGAAGGGACAGGGAGGAAGATGCCGCAAAGTGAGAAAGAGAGAGATTGGGGAGAACTGCTGTGCCACACGAGCATGGTAGATCCAAGGGCACAGGCAGGAGTGCCTGTGCCACATGACGATGGAGTTAGCTGAAGTGCACGCCAATCTGGGATGGACTGGGATGAAGCGGCTGAAATGCACGCCAAATTGGGATGGGGAGGGGAAGGGGTAGGGCGCTCCAAATTGCTATGATCGCGCGTTATTGCCAAATGAGGGAATTGAAAGGCGGAGGTCCTGATCTGATCGAAGGCGACCAGACCAGGACAGATGCGTTACTTCAAACTCCCCATATCAATCACAAACCTATACTTCACATCGCTCCGCAGCATGCGTTCATAGGCTTCATTGATCTTCTGGATGGGGATGATCTCCACGTCGGCGGTGAGCGAGTGCTTGGCGCAGAAGTCGAGCATCTCCTGCGTCTCCGGGATGCCGCCGATCAGCGATCCCGCGAGCTCACGACGCTTGAAGATCAGGCTGAAGGGCTCAACCGGGAGCGGCTCCGGCGACCCGCCGACCAGGGCAAGCGTGGCGTCGCGCTTGATGAGGTTCAGGTAGGCGTTGAGGTCGTGCGGCGCGGAGACCGTGTCCAGAATGAAGTCAAAGCTGCCAAGGTGGCGGTCCATTTCGTTCTGGTTGCGCGAGACCACAACTTCATCCGCGCCCAGGCGCTGTGCGTCCTCTTTTTTGTTGGGCGAAGTGGTGAAGAGCACCACGTGCGCGCCCATGGCGTGGGCAATCTTTACGCCCATGTGGCCGAGCCCGCCCAGGCCCACGATGCCGACCTTCTGCCCTTTGCCCACCTTCCAGTGGCGCAGCGGAGAGTAAGTGGTAATGCCGGCGCAGAGCAGCGGCGCGACTCCGGCAAGGTTGTTGGTCTTGGGAACATTGAGCACAAAGTGTTCATCCACGACGATGCTCTTGGAATATCCGCCAAAGGTCATGCCGCCGAGATGAGAGTCCGGCGAGTTGTAAGTGCCCACGAAGCCGGTGTCACAGTACTGCTCAAGTCCGTCGCGGCAGCTGGGGCAGGTGCGATCAGAATCAACCATGCAGCCCACGGCAGCCAGGTCTCCGGGCTTGAAGCGCTTTACATCACTGCCCACGGCGGTGACGCGGCCCACAATCTCGTGTCCAGGGACGCACGGGTACGTGGTGCTCTTCCACTCATTGCGCGCGGTGTGCAGGTCAGAGTGGCAGACGCCGCAGTAGAGGATCTCAAGCTGCACGTCCTGCGGCAGCGGCTCGCGGCGCGCAAAGGAAAACGGCGCCAGCGGCGTGCTGGGCGAAGTAGCCGCGTATCCCAGAGTTTTGGTCTTGGCCGGAGTTGCTGCAACAAGCGTGGTGGACATGATCTCTCCTTATGTAGGGCAGATAAAGTGTGATGCGTGCAATGTTCATTGCGAAGCTGCTGGTTATGAGCGCAGCCGGCGGCGTCTGGGGTCGCGAATTACTTTTTTATGGATGTAAGAAAGAGTGGTGGCGATTCTGCTTTTTTGCTATCACCGGAGATGTTGATGAATGCGGCTGAGGTGAAAAGTTTGGCAATTTGCGGATGGGATGTCACGATGGCCCGATCATTTGACACATTGAGCAAAGTCTTTAAAATAGAGATGTCTTCCTGTCGCAGCGCCGGGTTGTGGTCTGGCGCATCTCCTTGCCGAAGTGGCGGAATTGGCAGACGCGCATGGTTCAGGTCCATGTACCCGCAAGGGTGTGGGGGTTCGAGTCCCTTCTTCGGCACCATTTCTTTTCTCCTCAATAACTTAGCGGTTTGGTGTCCACCTTGGTGTCCCGAAATTTCGGGTTTGGTGTCCACCTTGGTGTCCACAGGACACCATAGCGCGCTTTTTTGCGCGAAATTTTTTGAGGATGGACAATCGCCGCTATGTTGCATCTGGGAGCTACGAAGGCAAGAAACCAAGTCAACGTTCTGAAGAAAGTCAAGGTCGAAGGCCAGTGGAAATTGTGTCCCGTGGTAGTGGAGACCGATGGCAAGCTCAAAGATAGAGTGCAAGTCAACGGTAGCGCTGAGCTGCACAGCGAAGGCGTTTACTACATCGAGTGGCGTGAGGACGGTCAACGTCGCCGGCAATCCATTTCCAACCGCAATTTGGTTCTTGAGTACGCCCGCTTAAAAGCCGTGGAACTTGACGCAAAAAGTGCCGGTATTGCCGTTGAAGCAAATGCTACAGCCAACCCCGTTCGTCCAATCCCTCTGCCTGCAGCAATGAGCAATTCCATACCCGAGAGCCCTTGTATAGAGATTGATAGCATCACCAGCGCAGCCGGGCTTATTTTCCGCAGTGTTGAATCCTATCTGCAGGAACTCATCAAGGCATCGGTCAGATCACAATTGCAGAGCCTCGGCATAACCGTGAACGCAACAGAGACCAACCCTGCTTCATCACTCCCTATAGCTAGCGTCCTGACGGCAGGGGCTGTCCCGGGTGACGGCACAGGCCGCACGGAGCGGCAGACTCAATCGAATCGGGGGATTGCCATTGCAGAGGCGATCGAGGCTTACCTCAAAGACATTAAGCCCCCACAACGGGAGCAGAAAACATACGACGAATATCGCCTTGTTCTGTACAAATTCCGTGACAATTGCGAGAAGAAATACCTTCAAGATATCAACCGGGATGACTGTCTCGGTTTCATGCGCCACCTCTACTCGATCGGCAATGAGGCGCGCACCGTCTTCAACCGTATGGGAATCGTAGAGCAGTTGCTAAGGCTGCACGGCATCACGGGCCTACTGAAGCGCCGGGACAAGCCCAAATACGTCGCCAATGTACGCGAGATGTATCAGCCTGAGGATCTGCAGGCGCTCTTTAAAGCCTGCGACTCGGATGAAAAAGTGCTGTACATGTTCTTTCTGCTGACGGGAGAGCGCGATAAAGAAGTCAGACACACAAGCTGGGACGACATCGACTTTACGCGCAAGTGTGTGCGAGTCACTGCCAAGAAACATCTCGGGTTCAAGCCCAAAGACAAAGAAGAGCGGGAGATCCCGGTACCGTCGCTGTTGCTGACGGCCTTAAAGGAGTACAAGGCGCGGCAAGGAGGCGCCAATCCGCACCATCTCGTATTTCCGACTGCCAATGGCAGGCCGGACAGAAAATTTGAGAACAAGCTGAAACGAATCGCCTGCCGGAACGATCTCAATTGCGGTCACTGCGAATCAAGACACGGGAACAAGTGCTCCGAAGGACCGCATTGCCAGAAGTGGTATCTTCACAAATTCCGCCACACGTTTGCGACCACTAGCCTCGAGCATGGCGTCAGCATTCGTACTCTTCAGGAATGGCTTGGGCACAGCGATCTGGAATCCACCATGATCTATCTCAAACTGGTGCGGCGAAAGGATATCCATCAGGTTCTGGATACGAGTCAAATGGCTGGAATCGCCGCAGAATCACTCGGATTCAAGACCGCTGTTCCACCTCAAGACCGTGGTCAGACTACCTAAGTCATAAACGGTTTGTCAGCCGGTTTTAGTGGTCGCGCAGTCTCGACGGCTCACACAGCAATCCGAACCTGGGCTACCGGCGTCTGAACAACAGACATTCTTCGTTTTAGCCATTCTGCAACGATGCCGGGATCAAAGCGCACGGAGGCTCCCACCCGGAACGAGGGGATGACTCCCATGGCGGCCATTTTGTAAATGTGCTGCTGTGTCACACCGAATATCTCTGCCAAGTCACGCGCTTTCAGTGCACTCTTGCAGGCTTCCAATCTTTCGACTAAGTCATTTGAACTGGGCAACTCGCTTGAGAGGTGCGGTGGATTCCGGCGGCTGGTTTTAGTCATAAGAAGACTCCTAGTGCGCTCTTTCTAGCTGGCTTTGCGATTTCGGTCAAAATTCCCACAGGAAAGGAAATTTGACCGAGATTTCGAGCGGACTTAGCTTCTTGTTGCTGGATGGAATTTCCAAGTCCAGGAATGGAGAAGCGCTTGTTTTCATCCTCAGAACAAGCCCGCGAGGCTTTGGCTGCTGTCGGTTACATCACTGATGAGATAACCGCCACGATTGTGCATTTGGCCGCCCGACTGAATAAGCCCATTCTGCTCGAAGGACCGCCGGGCAGCGGCAAGACCGAACTTGCCTATGCGATCGCCCAAGCAACCAGTACTGAAGTCGAACGATTGCAGTGCTTTGAGGGAATCAACGAAGAGAAAGCCATCGGCAAGTTCGACGAAGCCCTGCAACGGTTGGCAGTGGAGTTACGGTCGAGGTCCGGCCCCGTGGAATGGGAGCCACTCAAGCAGGACCTGCACAGTCTCAAATTTTTCAGTGCCGGTCCACTCCTCCGGGCCCTGCAATATCCGCAGCGGTGCGTGCTGCTCATCGATGAGCTAGACAAAGTTGACCAGGCTTTTGAAGCAATGCTGCTTGAGCTGCTTTCGGTCTGGCGGTTAAGCATTCCGAAACTGGGACTGATCAAGGCCGAAACGATTCCTTTTGTCATTCTGACATCCAACGAAGAGCGCCGAATCGGCGATCCCGTCAGAAGACGAAGCTTCTATCTTCGAATTAACCATCCGACTCCCCAGCGTGAAGCCAGGATCCTGCAAATGCGCACGCCCACCCAGAGTCCTGAGTTTCATCAGGGAATGGCAGGCCTGGCGAAAGCTCTGCGCGGCTGGAGCCTTGAAAAGCCGCCATCGATCTCGGAAATGCTGGATCTTGCACAGGCGCTTGAGGTCCTCGGAGAAGAACGAATCACGCCAGAAATGCGGGACATCCTGCTGCCTTTGCTGGCCAAGACAGAAGCAGATCGCAAAAAACTGCTGCTGCGGGACGGATGGGCCAGTCTGGTTTACGACGCTCAGCAATACAGTGCGGAGGCGGTCGAATCATGAAATTAGCCGCGCTCATTCTTTGGCTGATCTCATCAGCTGTTTGCTGGGCGGAAAATCGCGGTGAGCAAAGACGGGAGGCCGAATATTACGTTACCGCTTACGCCAAACATTACAACGTGCCGGTGGAATTTGTGCGGGCTGTAATCGAGCAAGAATCTGGGTGGGAAAGATGTCCAATTTCAAAAAAAGGAGCGGCTGGCCTGATGCAACTCATGCCCAGAACTGCCGTACGCCTCAATGTTCGGAATCGCTGCGACATCAATCAAAACGTCTCTGGAGGTGTCCGCTATCTGGCATGGCTCATGACTAGGTTTCACGGGGACTTGAGGTTAGTTGCAGCCGCATACTACGCGGGCGAAAACACCATCACGCGTCGCGGCCTCGGTTATTCAAACCGCGACGTGGTGTCATATGTGGCCAGCGTCCGTGAGCGTTTTGCAAGGCAGAAAGAGTTTGGGAGCGTGGCTGCTCAGCGCGCTCCACGGAGAACACGATGAGAGTGCACTTTATTTTTATTGTTTATCTGATGGCCGGCGTGGCGGCATCACAAACGCAAGAAGGTCAGATTACCCCCAGTGTGACCACGGCACGAGTTGAAGATGGCTCTGTGACTGTCCTGCATCTCGCGCCAGGCTACACCACTTCGATCAGGCTTCCGGAGGAGATCAGTTCCGTTGTCGTAGGGAATCCCGCGAGCTTCAAGGCCGAACATTCAGAGTCTGAGGCGAAGCTCGTCTTCTTCAAACCGACAACCAGCCAGCCGAGCGAAAGCAATGCCCTCATAACCACAAAATCAGGGCAGGAGATCAGCCTGCTCCTGGTAAGCGTTGGCAAGGGCGCCGAAAATGCGCGAGTTGATTTCCTGGTCGAATACCGGCAACCGCAAACCATGTTGATCAGCCCGGATAGGCAGAGTTTCCTCATCGGAGATACACGTCCACTTTCCTCAGCCCCTTTTGCCGACCCTCCAATTCAATCAAACCGCCGAGACCCAATGACAGAGCAGCTTGAGAAACAGAAAGCCCTTCCTTCGCCCACGTGGCAAGGCAAGGAGGTGCGTGCCGCTTTGGGCGACTCTCTTGAGGTTAACCATCAGACCATTTTGAGCTTCTCGGTTTTGAATGACTCAAAGCGTGTAATCGAACTGCTTCCACCGCAGATTGAACTGACGGGGACTGCTCACGGGAATGGA
>CAZISB010000009.1:0-27709 GCA_964541925.1 uncultured Acidobacteriaceae bacterium
CCATCATCTGGACCACCACGCCCTGGACGTTGCCTGCATCACTGGCCGTTGCATTTCATCCCGATCTTGAATACGTCGCTCTGGAGCACCGTGGCGAGCTGTACATTGTGGCTGACGCGCTTGCCAAAGCCACCATTGAGGCCTGCAAGCTTGAGGGAGCTACGGTCGTCGCGCGCTTCCTTGGCCGCAAGCTGGAGTACGCATCGTTTGCGCACCCATTTCTCGATCGCCAGATTCTCGGAGTGCTCGCCGACTACGTCACGACTGATCAAGGCACCGGCGCAGTTCACACCGCGCCTGCACACGGCGCAGATGACTTCTACACCGGCGCAAAATACAAGCTTGACCAGCGCGTGAACGTGGATGAAGCCGGCCGCATTCAGAATGGCCTCCCTGAGTACGAAGGCAAAATGGTGTTTCACGCCAACCAGCCGATCATCGAGCTGCTGAAGTCGCGCGGCGTGCTGATGGGCGAGAACAAGATTGAGCACTCTTATCCGCACTGTTGGCGCTGCCACAATCCCGTCATCTTCCGCGCCACCGAGCAGTGGTTCATCTCCATGGAAGCGCCGGTGGATGGCTCCACACTGCGCCAACGCTCGCTCGATGAGATCAAAAAAGTAAAGTGGATTCCCGCCTGGGGCGAGGAGCGCATCAGCAACATGATCGCTACGCGTCCGGACTGGTGCATCTCCCGCCAGCGCGTCTGGGGCGTGCCGATTGCCGTCTTCTTCTGCGAAGGCTGCGGCAAGCTGCTCGACACTAAAGAAGCACACAATGCCGTAGTCGAGATATTCGCCAAACAGGGCGCAGACGCATGGTATCTGCTGGAGCCGTCAAACGTGCTGCCGGCAGGGACCAAATGCCCAAGCTGCAGCGGCGCCGGCTTCCGCAAGGAGATGGACATCATTGATGTCTGGTTTGAGTCGGGCTCCAGCCAGGCTGCCGTGCTCGGCCAGCAAAATGATCCGGGACTTCCCTGGCCTGCCGATCTCTACCTTGAAGGTGGCGACCAATATCGCGGCTGGTTCCACTCTTCCCTGCTGGTTGCCGTGGGCACACGCGGACATGCGCCGTATCGTGCCGTGGCGACGAACGGCTGGACACTCGATCCTCAGGGCCGCGCCACCTCCAAATCACTCGGCAACGGCATTGATCCTGTGGATATTGCAAAGCGCCTCGGCGCAGAGATCATTCGCCTGTGGGTGGCTTCAGTCGATTTTCAGGAAGATGTCACCGTCTCAGAAGATCTGCTGAAGCGCGTCAGCGTGAATTACGTTGACCTGCGCAATCGCTTCAAAAATATCCTGAGCAATCTGCCTGACTTCGATCCGGCAACTGACGCTGTGTCCTTTGAAGACATGCTGCCGCTCGATCAATACATGCTCCTTCGCACCGCTGAGGTCAGCGAGCAGATCCAGCGCTGGTATGAGAGCTTTGAATTTCATCGCATCTACCACCAGGTAAATGAATTCTTCAGCGCTGAGCTGAGCAACATGTACTTTGCGGCGATTAAAGACCGGCTCTATACCGCTGCTCCCAAGTGGCGCGCGCGCCGCTCCGCCCAGACTGCAATCTGGCGGATCGCAGAAGCCATGGTCCGCCTGGTGGCTCCGCTCATGAGCTTTACTGCCGACGAAATCTGGGCCTCGCTGCCCAAAGTTTCTGAAAGACCCCAGAGCGTGCATCTGGCATACTTCCCCAAGCCGGAAGAAATCACCGGCAGCGTTGGGCAGGTGGACACAAAAAAACTGCGTGAGGACTTCGAGGTACTCTTCTCCGTGCGCGACGAAGCTCTGAAGGCGCTGGAAATCGCGCGCCAGCAAAAGCTGATCGGCCGGCCGGAAGACGCCAGCATCACCATCCAGGCCCCGGAGATGACCTCCAGGATGCTGGAGCGCTACCGTAACGACTTCCGCTTCCTGATGATCGTTTCAGGCGTCAATATTGAGCCGTTGCCGCAAGGGAACGGAAACGTGGCTTTGCGCGTAACAGCAGAGAAGGCGCAAGGCGAAAAGTGCGAGCGCTGCTGGTTTTATTCAACCGAAGTGGGCAAAAATGAGCGGTATACAACGGTGTGCGAGCGCTGCAGCGCGGCGCTTGAAGAGATTGAACAGGCCCAGCCTGCCTGAAGAAAAAAGCTGACCCGTGAAGTAAGAAGAACGTCTAATGACCATGCGGAAGTACCACATCATCATTGCCACTCTCATCGTGATCTGTGACCGGATGACGAAGTGGCTGGTCGCCCAGAAGATCACACTGCATGACAGCATTGACGTTATCCCCGGCATCTTCCGCCTGACCCACGTTCAGAACCAGGGCGCCGCCTTTGGCCTTTTTGCTGAGTCGCCTTCTGAATGGAAAGTCGCCATGCTGATCCTGTTCTCTATTGCAGCTCTGGCCGTTGTCTCTGCGCTGCTCTGGAAGAACGGCAACGCTCTTAATCCCACCGCGATTGCTCTCTCGCTGGTCTTTGGCGGTGCGCTGGGCAATCTCTGGGACCGCGTCATGAGCGGCCGCGTGATTGACTTCCTCGACTTCTACGTTGGCTCTCACCACTGGCCGGCTTTTAACATTGCTGACAGCGCCATCGTTGTAGGAGCATTACTGCTGCTGAGCGAGATATTCCTGGCGCCCCAGGAAGAAAAGGCCGTCAGCTCGTAAAGAATGCGCCACCTTCTCATTGCGCTAGCAGTGCTGCTGCTTGACCGCTTCACCAAATGGCTGGTGATCCGCAATATCGCCCTGGATGATTCCATCTCAATCATCCCGGGACTTTTCCGTCTCACTCACCTGGAAAATCCCGGAGCAGCCTTCAGCATCTTTGCTGAATCCGTTTCTCCTTACCGGACAGCTCTGCTCGTCGTAATCTCTCTGGCCGCTCTGGCCGTAGTTGGGCTCTTGCTCTGGACGCGCCGCAGCTCGTTCTCTGTTACAACCGTTGCTCTCTCGCTGATCATGGGCGGCGCGCTCGGCAATCTCTGGGACCGCGTGATGAGCGGCAAAGTTACTGACTTCCTCGACTTCTACATCGGCTCCCATCACTGGCCTCCATTCAACATTGCCGATAGCGCAATTGTTGTCGGCGCTCTGCTGCTGATGACCCGTATGCTGGCAAAAGACAAGCCCAAAGCTGCTCGAAGCTAAATCAATTTCAGAATTGATCTGGACAATGTGACACAGACACTCCTGTCTGTGCGCTCACGCCGGAGCAGCGCCTATTTCGCATGCTGCTGCGCGTTTCGCACATCTCGCTTGAACATTAATTTCATCTTAGTCAGCAAAACGCGGCTAACACCGCATAAATGCCTGGGGAGCCACTTCTATGCAGCACAGAAAATTCTGGATTCTTGTCCTTTGTCTTGCACTTGTTTTTCCGTTGATGTCAGCGGCGCAATCAAATCGCGATGTAGATCGTCGCGATCTGAACGGCGTAAGCCCGCATCACTTCAAATACATTGTTTCCTCGCTTGGCGGCGCCGCCGTAGGCGCCGGGCTTGGCTTCATTTTGCCGGGAGAAAAAACGCCGCTGAAGCTGGCGCTGATCGGCGGTGGCGCGGCAAGCACCTGGTTCCTCCACTCACATCGCGACACTCTCGGCCCACTTCATGACTGGGGAATGATCGGCTCCAACACGGTGCTGGGAACAGGAATTGGATGGCTGGGCTGCAACTGCCATGACGGCTTGGTCGGCGGAGCACTGATCGGCGGCGGCGCGACTGCTGTGTGGGAAGCTCTCAAGAATGATCGTGCGGCGCGAAATACTTTTCGCCGCACACAACAGTGAACTTTTTCTCTTTGGGAAGCTAGAGCGCAGGCTGTAACGGTCTGCGCTTTGTTTTTCTTCTGAAATCCCGAATCCGCGTTCTTTTCGGATGAGGGATCTCTATGGCTACGAAGAATTAGGATCATCAGAACCAATGATTCCTAAGCCAAACTCAATGTCCTTACTCGAAATGTTTTCAAGTCCGTAGGGATCCCTCGCTTCGCTCGGGACTTCGAAAAAAAAGAGCTAATTGCTATACAGCAACTTGTACAGCACCGCATTCCGCATGATTGCCTGCACATAATCGCGCGTCTGCTGAAACGGAATCGATTCCACGAATTCTTCCATGTCCGCGAACTTTCCGTTCTTGCGCCAATCGTCCACGCGGTCTCCCCCCGCGTTGTATGCCGCCAGCGCGTATTCAACTTTGCCGTCGAAATGGTCCATCATGTGCTTGAAATAACGCGTGCCGAGTTGCAGGTTGGTGTTGGCCACCAGGAGTTCGTCCGTGGAAAAATGCCTGATCTTGAGTTCTTTGGCCATGCCTTTTCCCACGCTGGGCAAAAGTTGCATCAGCCCGTAGGCGTTCGCGGGAGAAATTGCCGCAGGATTGAATTCCGACTCCTGCCGGATCAGCGACGCGACCAGGTGCGGATCCAGCCTGTTGGCCGCCGCATCTCTCCGCAACTCATCCCAGAACGGACGCGGGAATAGCGTCTGCCACACGGACTTTGGGATCTGCGGAATCTCTGATGAAAAATAGCCGGGAACAGAGCGCTTGAGTGATTCAATAGCATGAACATAACTGCCCTGCTCGCTGTAAATCTCAGCGACAGATTTCGCCTCCCAGGGCGGCGTTCCGGGGCTGGCCGCCTGCATCTCGGCGACAGCGAAGTCATACAATGCGGCGTTGGCCAGCAGCTTTGCTTTCTGCGCACGAAGATTGTCTGCGGGCGGCTCCCAATCCTGGGGCGCAGCCGCGGGCCGGGGCAGCTTCTCAAGCGCGGGCGGATCCACTATCTCACTCCCGAGCCCGGCCATGCGCTCGCGCGCCAGGTTTGAGTAGTAGAAGTATCTGTAGTTCTCTGTGAGCTTCTGATAGTAAGCGTGGGCCAGTGGTTTGTCGCCTTCGTCCTCTGCCAGCCGGCCGCGCCAATAAATGGCTGCCGGGACCTCCGCCGACGCCGGATACATCTCCAGTTGCTCTTCAAAAAGTTTCTTCGCGTCGTCGCGCTTGCCCATCAAGTACGTCAGCCACGCAGCTCTCCAGTGCGTGTACGGCGAGTAACGTCCGTTCTTTTGCCGCTGGTAGATCTCGGAATAAAACGGGACGGCTGTCTCGTAGTCGCGGCGCAACATGTACATGTTGCCGGCCGACATCAGCGCTTCCTGCATCCACGGACTATCCGGTGCAACGTTGCGCAGCTGTCCAACGTAGTCGCGATGCTTCTGCCCATCGTCCTTATCACGCGCGATCTCCGCCAGGTAATAGAGCGCCTCGGCCTTGTCATCGTTGGAAGCCGATTGATTCTGCAGAATGCTCTCAAAGAGATGTTGCGCATCATCGCGCTTGTGCGTCTTGTAAAGCGCTGCAGCGAACTCTGTTTGCAGATCGAGCATTTTCTCCGGCGGCGCCTGCTCCAGCAGTGGGCTCAGTTCATTCACTGCTTCCTGGTAGCGCTTGGCTTTCATCAGCAACGCCACTCGCCCGTGCTTCTGCTCAAATGTCCCGGCCGGAGCGCTCTCACCGAGTCCGTGCAGGTCAAGCGCTGCTGACGCTGATTCGCCGCTGGTGGGCATTTCAAAATAAATTCGGCGAAAGATGTCTGCTGCTTTGCTCTTCTCGCCCGCAGCTGCGTAGGCGCGCCCCAGCGCAAGCTCGATATCAGCTTTCGCCGGCTGTCGATGCTTTTCCAGATAAGCTGCTGCGCGCTGCGGCTCATCGGTCGCCATCAGCGTTCCGGCATAGAGCAACGCTACGTCATGCATCAGCAGCGAATCAGGATATTTCTGCTCAAAACCATCCAGCGTCTGCAAAACCTCAGCGTAATTCTTATCGCCCTGGTATGCCGATGCCTGCAGATACGCCATGTAGTCGCCTAATACAGGCTCGAGCGGCTTGCTGCGCGCCCATGTCGTCCGCGCCTTTGTGTAATCGTGATCGAGATAATGCGCATAGCCAACCACCAGCCACGCCAGCGGGCCGGCATCATCTTTGGCATGTTTGCGTGCGTAGGCTTCAACGCCTGCATAGGCTTGCGGCGTGCGATTCTCCAGAAGCTGCTGCGCCATAGGACGCAGATCAGCCGAGGCCGCAAATGCGCGATGGATATGCCCCAGCTTGCGCGCCGTCTGCGGCGATTTCTTCTTTGCGGCTGTCTTCTTTGAAGTAGTGGAATGGGTCTTCTTCCCTGACGCCTGGCCGTAGAGAGCGGCCTGACAGGACATCAGGAGCAATAGCGAGAGAAATAAAGAACGTCTGAACAACACTGCTTTCAATTTACCGCGAAAAACCGGTCCCCATGAGCGAAACGTCATTGTCGGCCAGAATTCTGACCAGTTCCTGATTAAAGTAATCGGCGGAGGCGACAGCGGATTCAGCATAGCGCTTGTCATAACTGGCGCGGCTCTTCTCAATATCAACCTTCAACCGGTCGTACAGATCTTTTTGCCGCTTGCCCTCATCCACCTTGGCTTGATTGTACAGCTTAATTTCTTCCACCAGCAGCTTGGCAAAACGGCGTGCCTTTTTGTGAAGCTCATCTTCTTCCGCGGCCGGCGCTGCAGCCGCTGGCGATGAATTCACCGCCGCCGCTGCCGCCTGCTGCGGAGCCTCTTCTGCAACCGTTCCTCCGGCCTTGCGCAACGCCGCCAGTTCCAGCCACGTTCCAGCAAAGCGCGTTAGAGCTTGCAGTCCGGAGGCGTCCAATATGCCTCCCGGCGCAGTGCCGGAATCGGCGTAAATCACGGCAGCCACCTTGTCCTTCACCACCAATGGCAGGACCATGCAGCCATTCTCCGCCGGAGCCTTCACTTGAGATATAAACCCTGAGTCGAACTCGTTTGTTGCGCCTGACGCAGGCGCGCGACCCTGAATCGCTTTGGCGATCAGCCCGGAAGAGCCGTTCAGGCTCACGCTCTTCACGGCATCGTTATCATCAAAGCCAATTCCCTGCCAGCCATTGAGCGTGCCGCCCTTTACGACGAAGAGAGCCACGCGTCCGGCAAATCGCGCCTCGCCTTCCAGCAGATGACGCAGAATCTCAACCTGTGAGCCTGATTCCTGGATAGAGGCCGCCGCGGCATTGAGCAGGTCACTGGGGGAAGCGCCCGGAGCAGGCGCAAGTGATTCCACTACCTCGACGGCGCGGCGAACGATCTCCGCGCGCAGCTTGGGCAGGGCTGCGTCTAAGACCTCTGCAACCGCCTCTTCAATGATGTTCTGGATTTCCGTCGGACGTGGCATTCCTGGCAGCGATTATAAGGCGTACTCAGATATTATCAACCAGCGAGATTACTGAAGTGCGGGTGCTTGGAATCTTAGTTGTAACGCAGAACCTGCTGGATAATGGATTTCGCGAACTTAGTAGGCCATCAGATCCTGCATTAGGAAATTATTTCGCAGCCACTTTCGGGACAGTGCCATTTACCAGTCAGATCAAGATATAGGAACCAATCACTATGTTCAGAACATTGCCGACCATTTAGCAGAAAAGAAAGCGCTTGGCCCGGACTATTATCAAAATATCCTGCATCCTCTAAGTAACACCGAAAACATCCCTCTCTTTCACACATATAACACTGATACGAGACCGGCTCCCCAGATTTAGTCCGGCTGTCTATCCTAGTCAATAACATCCGCGATTTGGAGTGCCTGTCACACGCTACCTTGATTTCGGCCATATTGCCTCCTTGGCAGGGTTGAACCCTCTACTTCTATTCAACCACAGCCTGAAGGGCAGTGTGTTTCGGTTCTACTCCACAACCAGCTTCCCGTTCATATCGTCGTGGTGCGGGCCGCAGATGATCCCGCAGACCACGTTGTATTCGCCCTTGGGCGGCGACTTCAGCGTGATGATCGCTGAGTTCCCGGGACGAACTGGCTCTTTGATCCCTAGCTGCGGCACGTCAAACCCATGCTGCACGTCGGCTGTGGAGACCTCCAATTCGGTGGTCTGGCCGGCCTTCACATGGATCACCGCCGGCTCAATGGAGTACTTCTTCATTACGACTTTTATACGCTCTGCGCCGGAATTGTTCTGTTTGTGGCATCCTGCCGCAAACAATAGGAAACATAAGAATACAAGCGAAAAAATTCTGTTCATATGGATATGAGAGCCGTCACACAATAAAGCGTTACGTCACACGTCTAAATAGAAACAATTATTTTTGGGATTTAATCCTTTAACCCTGCAGACATAGTAAATTAATTTTGAGTCCAGGCGGCATGGAAACCATCCAAAAGAAGGCGGACGAAAGTACCACCAGCGAACTGGCGCTAGTCCAGGCGGCCAAAAAAGGCGATCTGGAAGCATTCAGCGAGCTGGTGAGGCGGTATGACCGCAATATCTTTCGCATCGCGCAGCACATCACGCATAACGAGGAAGACGCTCAGGACGTAGTCCAGGACGCATTTCTCAAGGCGTATCAGAATCTCGAGCAGTTCCAGGGCAATTCGAAGTTTTACACCTGGCTGGTGCGGATCGCGGTAAATGAAGCCTTGATGCGGCTGCGGCGCCGGCGCAATGACCGGACTGTCTCGCTCGATGAAGATGTAGAGACAGAGGACGGCTCCATTCCACGCGAAGTCGCGGACTGGTCGCCGAATCCGGAGCAGTTGTACGGGACCTCAGAGCTGGGCGATATCCTGAAGAAGACCATACAGGGGCTCTCGCCGGGGTTCAGGACGGTTTTTGTGCTGCGAGACGTTGAAGGGTTATCCACGGAGGAAACGGCGGAAATGCTGGGGCTGAGCGTACCTGCGGTAAAATCACGGCTGTTACGCGCCCGTTTGCAACTTCGTGAGCGTCTGGCAAAATACTTCAAGTCAAAAAGGGGCGGAGACGGCCAACCGTGAAGTGCAAAGAGTTTCTACAAGAGTTGACCGATTATCTTGACGGCAAGATCAGCGAGAGCCTGAAGGCTGAGCTGGATGACCATCTTCATTGGTGCCGCGAGTGCTATGTGGTGATGAACACCACCAAAAAAACCATCGAAATTTACCGCGATAACCAGGTTTACGAGCTTCCGGAAGACCTCAGATCCCGCCTCCATCAAGCCATCATGACAAAATGCCGGCACCACAAGTCAGATAAGAAATCCACCAGCTAACAAATTATCCTTATATTTCAGCAACTTAGGAATTAGTGTATTTTTTACCTGCCTAAACCCTGCAAATTTCTTCTCTGAAGACTGCGAACCTTTTCCAGCAGCTCTGAATCTAATGTAACAGTACTAGGGCCCATGAACCATGATGTACTTTTGGACATGACCTGTAGTACAATCTTTCCTGTCGGCAAGATATTAACGCTTACCCTGGGAGACCCGAAGTTTGGGGGTGGTGATTTATGGCGAGTTTGCTTGACGTACTGTTTGGTTGCAGTCACAAGAATTTTAGCTTTCCGATTACCAAGAAACCGGGACAACGGCTCTCAACCGCCGCTTCCGTCACAGGAACATACGTGGCGTGTCTGGATTGCGGCAAAGAGTTTCCGTATGACTGGCATGAAATGAAGATAATTGAAGCCAACCCCAGGAAGGCCAAGGCTTTGGCTGCCAATGCAGCAGAGTCTTTTGCCAGCAAATAAAGGGATTCCGGGGCTCAGGTTGCAGTATCTCCACTGGTTCTCGTTGTAGAGGTGGAAAGGTGCGGTCTTCTGCCTTTGCTTTCGCGATGACATTTTTGAGGATCAATAAAAAAGGCGGCTCTTGAGCCGCCTTTTTAGTTTTTTGCTGGAATTGGGTTATTGATCGCGCCGTTTGAGGGTTGGGCGATCATCGTCTTTCTTGTTGTCGCCGTCCTTGGAGGCTGTGCTCTGGCCGCGCCGCAAAGTGGGCTTGTTGGGGTTATTGGAATCATCCACCTTGTGCTTGTTTTCGATGGCCGCCAGCCGGGCCTTTATATCGTTAAATTCTGAGGTCGTTTCAATGTACTGGTCTTTGGCCGGCAAAATCGTCGCAATCTCTTCCTGCGACTTGGCTATGCGGTCTGGGGTCTGCGGATGGTCGGCAAAAACCTTCGCCATTGAGCCTGGCTTTTTCTTCTCCTGCGCCTGGACCTTTTCGAAGAAGTTCACGAACTCGTTCGGATCATAACCCGCCTTGTACATGTACTGAATGCCCAGATAATCAGCCTCTGCCTCAAAGCTGCGGGAGAATTTGAGGAAGGTCATCGGTACACCGATGCCGACGGCCTCGCGAGCTGCCAAGCCAATGCCGCCGCCCACAAAGATCAACGGGAGGCTCATGTAATTGGCAAACTGTGCGCGGGTCATTTGCCGCGTAGTATGGCGGGCCGCTACGTGAGCAATCTCATGGGCCATTACGCCGGCAAGTTCGGCTTCATCGTCAGCCGCCAGAATCAGGCCTGAATTCACATAAAAGAAGCCGCCCGGCAACGCCATGGCGTTGATCACGTCTGAATCCACCACCTTGATGGTGAATGGGACCTTGGCGTCAGAGTTCCGCACCAGGTTTTGCCCCACGCGATTTACGTACTCATTGATCACCGGATCAGTAACCAGCTTCAGGCTGGATTCAATCTGCGTGGCATACTCCTTGCCCATGCGGATCTCGCTCTCAATCGAGTACCAGTCCCAGCCTGCGACCTTGCGGTTTCCAATGGCATCCACGTCATCTTTGCCGCCAGAATGCCTGGCCTTGGCATCCTTGTCTTTTTTCTTCTTATCTTTGTCTTTATCTTTTTTGTCTTTGTCCTTGCCTGAATCCGAAGAGGACTGCGCCTGGTCCTGATCAGCGGCCGTGCTCTGGCTCTGGCCGGCGGGCTGCGCCTGTGTCTGGTCGGTCGGCTTGGACTGCGACTGATCGGGCGCCGAAGTTGTTTGGCTGCTGGACTGGTCTTTTTGCTTATCGTTCTGCGCAAGTGATGAAGACGGCAGGAGTATGCCCGCAGCCAGGATCGAGGAGAGCAGTAAAGCCTTAAATTTCATACACACCTCTGGAGGAACGGGGCCCGCTTAAGAGAGATACCCTCATTATAGCGCCGCACATTCACCAATACTCTGTTTAGATTTCTCCCTTATAGGGTGCGATGCAGAATCAGACCTGTCGGTTATCTCTGCCCGAGAGAAGCTTGCTGTTAAGTTTGGTAAAGGAAAGAATTTTCTCTGTATTCTAGCTACCTGGGTGGGCAGCCGCAGGATCTCTACTCGCTTGGCCCGCCATTCCCCTGCTGAATCCTGCCGCGCTGTTACGCGGACTTCCTGCCCTGCGCTGAGGCACTCAGAATTGCACTTGTGCCGCTGATGCACAGGTATTTCTTCGCCGAACACAACTACCGCGTGTGAGACTTCCACCCGCCGGAGCATGCGATTTTTGCCCTGCACAAAGATCCAGCCGGGCATTACCGGCTGATTCATGGGAGGATCAATGACTTTGCCGCGGAATGTGCCGTCAACGGCAGAAGCAGGTGGGCTGGTAAGCAGAAGCACCAACACAAGACACAATAGCCAACCCATCTTCATGATCCTCACAACATACTCAGATGCCTAGCTGCCGGGATGCGTTCTCCTGCCCCTGGAGCTTCCCTAGCTTGTAACATGATGGACGCAGGAAAGGAACTTACAAATGCATCATGGAATTCTTGGCGCGGGCGGCGTTGGCGGATTGATTGGAGCGGTGCTGGCTCACACCGGCGAAGAAGTAACGCTTATCCTGCGGCCGGAAGCACTGGCAAAGCATCCCTCTGGGATTGCATTGGATAGCACCTTCGGAAAGTTTGCAGCTCCGGTTTCTCTGGCTGCCAAAGTCGCCCAGCCGCTGGACGTTCTTTGGATCACGGTCAAAGCCACGCAGCTTGACTCAGCCCTGAACTCAGTTCCGGCAGGCGCACAGATACGCGCCGTGGTCCCGCTGCTGAACGGCATTGACCATGTCCAGCTTTTGCGTGAGCGCTTCGGGCATGATCGCGTGATTCCCGCCACGATTGCCGTTGAGAGCGAGCGGGCCGCGCCTGGTGTCATTGTGCATCGCTCGCCCTGGGTGCGCCTTAATGCCGCGACCAGCGGACAGCCGATTCTGGAAAGCTCATTCGCAGAATTCAGGCAGTTCGGCTTTGAATGCAACTTTATTGACAATGAAACAACGCTGCTCTGGAGCAAATTGGTCTTCCTCGCGCCGATTGCGCTCTCGACAACAGCCGCTGCAGCGCCGATTGGCGACGTTGTGAAAGATCCCGCCCGGAAAGCCCGGCTGGAGGAATGCGTAAGTGAGGCCTGTGCTATTGCGATTGCGAGCGGGGCCGTCCTGGACGTCAATTCCGTGCTCGCAAACATCGGCAAGCTGCCGCCGCAGATGCGCAGCTCCATGCAAAAAGACGTTGACGCAGGCCGTCCGCCGGAGCTCGATGCAATCGCTGGGCCGATCCTGCGCGGCGCAGAAAAACACGGGCTGCCGTCGTCGGCAACCCGTGCTTTGGTGGAGGAAATTCACACCCGGCTTGCAAATGTGTAATCGCTACGGCGTGGATTTAAGTGTTAAGGATTCGATCTCCAGAAGAATGGTCTTAAGCCGAAGCTCCAGTTGTTTTTTCGTCCGCGGTTTGCGTTCTGTTCTTGCAAATTGGCCGTAGTTCGCGATCGACTGCCGGTAGAATTCGGCGGTCTTGTTCAGCAATTCCACCTTCTGGTCATTTTGAGTAAGCATATAACTATTCTATAGAGAGAATTGTTCGTCCTGCGATAATTGTTTGCGCGGCCGCCCGGTTGCATCAACCGCTATAACGCTGAAGGACTTCCCCAGGCAGGCACATCATCCTGGAGCCTGGCTGGGCCGGCACCGGCACCAGAGAGGAAACGTCTATTGGCCTGGTTCCCTCTTCGCGCGCCAGGTCAGCCTCTACATGTCCGCGATTCATTTTGAGCTGCAGAGCACGCTCCAGCCGGGCCAGATCAGAACGCTCTACTCCGGAGAAGAACGTCGCCGCTGCTCCCTTTGCACCCGCTCTGCCTGTCCGTCCAACGCGATGAATGAAATCCTCTGCGATAGCAGGCAGATCATAATTTACAACCTGGGCGATCTCGTCCACGTGAATGCCCCTCGAAGCCACATCGGTTGCTACCAGCACACGCGATTTGCCTTGCTGAAAGGCTGTCAAAGCGCTGTTACGCTGTGACTGGCTGCGATCCCCATGCAGCACGCTGACGTTCATGCCCTGGCGCTTCAACTTCTCGGCCACACGCTCAGTAGCCCTCTTCGTGCGGACAAAAACCAGCGTGCGTCCACTCTCTGCCTGCAGTAAACGCTTTAACAGCGCCAGCTTCTGGTCTTTGTGAACTTCATAGGCCGTCAGGTTCACCGATTCAGAGGCTTTCTGGGTGGAACCGAACGAAAGCCGGACTGGGTCGCGCACGTAGTCATGGATCAGGTGCGCCACTGAGGTCTCAAGTGTTGCGGAAAAACACAGCGTTTGCCGCGATTTCGGCAGCTGGGCGGCGATCCTACGGATGGCGGGGATAAATCCCATGTCGAGCATCCGGTCCACTTCATCCAGTATCAGGGTCTTGATGCTGTCGAAAGTAATGAGTTTTCTATCCAGGAGATCTTCCAGCCGACCCGGAGTGGCAATCACAAGTCTCGCGCCGGCCCGCACAGCCTTCAATTGGCTGCGTTCAGAGGTCCCCCCGATCAGCAATGCTGCGCTGGGAAGGCGCTTCCCGCGAAGCTGCTCATACTGCTTGCCAATCTGCAACGCCAGCTCGCGCGTTGGAACCAGCACCAGGGCTTCCAGCTTTCGTTCTTTCGTTTGCAGCAGCTTGTCCATGACAGGAAGCAAAAAAGCCAGAGTCTTCCCGGTCCCGGTCTGCGCAGTTGCGATTATGTCCTTGCCCCGAATGGCATGGGGGATGGCAGCGGCCTGGACGTCAGTTGGGTTGATAAATTCGGCCGTCTTCAAACGGTCCTGTAGATAGGGTGATATCGGAAGTTCAGTAAACTTCAATTTTGTTTTCTTTTTCTGATCGGCGGCGGTGCTGGCTGGACACATGGAAAGCGCCCGGGCAGAGTGATCTCATGCCGATAAATTTTTAATTTTCGCCGTAGACAATCGGAGGGAAAAAGTGGATTCCTGGACCAGATCTCGATCAGAAGAAACCCTGCAACCGCAGATCTAAAGCAACTACAGTATAGCACGCACACAGTAAGCTGCCTGATTCGCCAATTTTCCGGTAGTGTCTTATAGGGCACTACCGTTTTTCCTAAGGCCACAGCAGTTTGCGCGCATTTCCACCGGCAACGCCGGCCACACCCATGCAGTCGTCTTAAAAATCGTGGAAACTCAATCCTTCCGGCTTGCCTTCTTCGTCATAGGTGACCACCGGGTCTTTCGGCGCCAACGGCATGTCCTTATCTTCCTGATCTTTCTGTTGCAGCTTGCGCTCGGCCCGGCGTTGCGCCTTTTCCGCCTGCTTTTCCTGGCGGGCGCGCTCTTTCTGTCGCTTGCCGAACGTACTGCGGGAACTTCCTGCCATGAGTGCTCCTCATTCTAAAAAAATCGACGAGAGCCGGCAGGCTCCTGCCCTTTTATCTATTTTACGCTATTCAAAATCCATGAACGCTGATCGCTAGTCGTAATACTCAAGCCCTAAGTGCGTGATGAGCGGCTCACCGCGCAGATGGCGCAGCGTGTTCTTAAGTTTCATCGACTGAATAAACAGATCGTGTTCGGGATAGAGTCCCGGCACGGTCATGGGCGACTTGAGATAAAAGCTCAGCCACTCCTGTACGCCAAGTCCTTTCAACTGCTCGCTGCGCTTGGCCAGATCAAGGAACAACACCAGGTCCAGCACGATGGGCGCGGCGAGAATTGAGTCGCGGCAGAGGAAATCTACCTTGATCTGCATGGGATAGCCGAGCCAACCGAAGATATCAATGTTGTCCCAGCCTTCTTTGTTGTCGCCACGCGGCGGATAGTAATTGATCCGAACCTTGTGATGAATATTTCCATAGAGTTTGGGATAGAGCTGCGGCTGAAGAATGTGCTCCAGCACAGAAAGCTTCGATTCTTCCTTAGTTTTGAATGAGCCGGGATCGTCCAGCACTTCGCCATCGCGATTGCCGAGGATGTTGGTTGAGAACCAGCCATTCAGCCCGATCATGCGCGCCTTGAAGCCGGGCGCCAAAATCGTCTTGATCAGCGTTTGCCCGGTCTTGAAATCTTTGCCCGCGATGGGCGCTTCATTGCGCTTGGAGAGTTCATGCATGGCCGGAATATCAACCGTGAGGTTCGGCGCGCCATTGGCGAACGGCACTCCCTCTGAGAGCGCGGCATAGGCATAGATCATGGAGGGCGCAATGTTCTCGTCGTTCTTCTCCAGCCCGCGCTCAAAGTTCTGCACCGATTGATGAATCTCGGTCTGCTGCAGGAAAATCTCCGTGGAACCGCACCAGATCATCACCAGGCGGTCAGCACCGGACTTCTTTTTGAAGTCGCGGATATCGGCGCGCAACTGCTCCGCCAGATCGCGCTTGTTCTTCCCTTTCTTGATGTGCTTGCCGTCAAGCTTCTTCACGTAGTTGCGATCGAATACCGCTTTGCGCGGCTTGATGGAACGCAGGAAGGGTTTGATCTGATTCAGCAGATCTTTTTCCAGCACGCCGGCGTGCATTGCCGATTCATAGGCGTCGTCTTCAAAAAGGTCCCAGCCGGTAAAGACAATGTCTTTCAGGTTCGCCAATGGGACAAAGTCTTTGATCTTCGGCGACCGCCCCTCAGTGCGCTTGCCCAGCCGGATGGTACCCATCTGCGTGAGCGAGCCGATGGGATGAGCAATTCCCTTGCGCACAGCTTCAACGCCAGCCATAAACGTTGTGGCCACGGCGCCCATGCCGGGCACCATCACGCCCAGCTTGCCCTTGGCGGGAGCAATCTTGGTTGAATTCGTCTTGTCAGCAGAAGAAGCCATGAGTTACGGAACCATCCTTGGTGTGAGTGGAAACTTGCTATCTTCTCAGTTTGGGGAGGGGTTTGTAAACCTTGTGCTTTCTTAAATCCCGAACGGCGCTGGTTTTGCGCGTGAGGGATCCCTACTTTTTCTCTTTTACTTCAACTTCGATTCATCTTGTGGTTCCCTTTGAAGTTTCATCAGCGATAGGGTCCCCTCGCTCTGCTCGGGATTTCAGTCTCACGCCGTCGCCCGAACTCTTCCCTTCCAGTGCGACCATACGAACCACACAATTCCTGCCAGCAGCACCAAAACAATAACCACGTCGAGCCGATGGAACCACTGCTTCAGCCGCGGGTCTTTGTCCCACTGCTCGCCCAGCTTCATGCCGATCCACGCCAGCACAAAGCACCACGGCCACGAACCGATGAAGGTGTAAACGTGAAAGCGCAGACGCGGCATGCGCGCAATGCCTGCAGGCAACGCGATGAAGGTTCGGATTACCGGCAGCAATCTGCCGAAGAACACGGCTAAGCCGCCGAAGCGGTGAAAGAAACGATCTGCCAACTCAAGCTCATGCCGGCCAAGGAAAACGTATGAACCGTAGCGCTCTACGAGCGGCCGTCCGCCGAAATAGCCGATCTCGTAAGCGATCACCGAACCCAAATTACATCCGAGAGCGCCAGCGGTCGCGGCCCATGTGAGTGAGAGAGGCGAATGCCCGTACTGTGAAGCGATTGCAGCCACAGTAAGTGCGCCCGCAAATGGCATAATCGCTTCTGAAGGCAAAGGAATACAAGCCGACTCAATCGCCATCAGCAAGATGATGCCTGCATAGCCCGTCTTCGATATCACCGCAATGATGAAGCCAAAAATCGCAGTAATGATTTTTTCGACCACTTAGCACTCTTTCTTGAACTCGCAGAGTAAAACGCAAACTTAAAATCTCGTCATCCCGAACCCCCGTTTACGAGCGCGCGCTTTGACCGGCGCGCGAGTAGGGGTGAGGGATCTTGCGTTGCTCAACAAAACACAAGGTTCCTCGGGCCTGCTCGCACAATGGAAAAAACTTGTGCTCGCTTACGGCCCTCGGAATGACGAGGCTTGGGATCATGAAAATTGATTAGAAGTCCTGTGATTCCTGGGTAAAGGTATAGCCGGGCAAAGTCATGCCGCTGTCATCTTTGGTGATCTTCACGCGAATGGTCTCGGATTCAGGCGCGCTGACCTTGGCCGGCCGCAACATGGCGTATTGCGTGAACAGCTCACCATAAACTTTGGTGACCAGAAAATTATCGCCGGTTTCGTCACTGCGCCAGACCTGTCCTGCTTGGACCGATTTCACCATGAATTGAGAGTAAAGAGTGAGTCGCACAAAGGTCAATGGGAATCGCCGACCTCGCCGTAATCGCACGGAATCGCCGTAATCGGAAAAGGCAAAAATCTCACCGCTGATAAACGCTGATGGCGCTGATCAAAAAGGCTATAGAATTTTTTCCTATGCGTTCATCAGCGGTAAGGTTTGGGGTTTCCGATTCCGGCGATTTCGGCGATTTGCTCAATCCGGCAGCTTACCGCTGAACAATCCTTCTAACCCCGCAGCCGGGCAGCGCACCCCGACATAAAAATGTCCGAAGAGCGCATACACGGCGCTGACCTCATCAAAGCGCATCTCGTAAATCAGCTTTTTGAAAATCAGGGGATCGTCGGCAAAAAGGTCCACGCCCCATTCCCAATCGTCAAACCCAATGGAACCGGTGATGATCTGCTTGACCGTACCTGCGTAGCGGCGGCCCACAAGGCCATGCTCTTCCATCTGGCGCTGGCGTTCTTCAATGGGCAGGCTATACCAATTCTTGTCCTCACCGCGGCGGCGGTCCATAGGATAGAAACAAATGTAGCGACTGGGCGGGATCTGCGGGAAGAGCCGCGGACGCATGGCTTCTGTCTGGCGCCTGACAGTATCGGCGACCGCATCATTCCACTCCGCCGAGTGCGGCTCAATGCCCTTCTGCCGCAGCTCGCGATATAGCTTGACAGAAGATTCATACAATCCAAGCTCGACCACTGAAAGATAAGACGTGGTCTGCTCCAGGTAATCGCTCAGGCGCAGCCGCGAAATCTCCAGTTCGGCGGCTTTAAGCTGGTCAAACGAGTTGCGGAAGTGCACCAGCAGGAGATCGCCTTTGTGGCCCAGCAGCGAATAGAGCGCGCTCTGGCCGTTTACGTTGCTTTCCGCCTTCATGAGCGCTTCTGAGGCTTCCGCCGTCATTTGTCGCTGCTGTGCCTCGCTCAGCTTGCGCCACTCCGCCCAGCGAAAGCGGAACATCTGATGCAGCACGCTGGAACCTTCAATGGTGAGCGGTACGGCGTGCAATTCACTGCGGATCTTCATCTCGGTGCCGGATGCCATATCCAAGACCTCTGCTATTGTGATTGTAAGCCCGCTGCTTTAGTTTTATCTCTATGCCTGTAGCGAAAAAAGCGCCATTGGCGAAGACTGCCAAACCTGCTAAAACGAAATCCGCGAACGCAAAGCCGCCAAAAGCCAGGCAGCAAAAAGGCGGTTATGATCCGCTTGCCCCGGAACGGATCAAAGAAATTTTAAACCGGCTTGACCAGCGATATCCCAACGTGACCTGCGCCCTCACCCACAAAAGCGCCTGGGAGCTGCTGGTGGCCACCATTCTCTCCGCTCAATGCACTGATGTGCGCGTGAATATGGTCACGCCGGTTTTATTCAAGAAATATCCAACGCCGCAGGACTTTGCCGCGCTCCAGCCGGAGCAGCTTGAGCCTGATATTCGCTCTACAGGTTTTTTCCGCAACAAATCCAAATCGCTGGTGGGCGCGGCCAAAGGCGTGGTGGAGCGCTTTGCCGGAAAAGTGCCTGACGAGATGGACCAACTGCTCTCTCTTCCCGGCGTGGCGCGCAAAACCGCCAACGTTGTTTTGGGAACCTGGTTCAGCAAGGCTGTGGGCGTGGTGGTGGATACGCACGTTCACCGTATCTCGCGACGCCTGGAGTTGACGAAAGCAAATGATCCACGCGAGATTGAGCAGGACCTGATGAAGGTGATCCCGCAGGAGAAGTGGATTGATTACTCCCACCAGATCATTCATCACGGCCGCGCGCTGTGCGTAGCGCGAAAACCGAAATGCGCCGAGTGCCCGCTGGAGAACATATGCCACGCCGCGGACAAGACATGGTCAACGGTAGAGATAAATAAGACAGCGCAGCCGTAGGGACACCTACCACGGAGGCACAGAGACACGGAGACAAGCAATGAAGATCTGCCAATCAATGCCAGCGGTCTTATTCGTTTTCTTAGCGATGGCTTGGTGTGTTGCGCAGGATAGGGCTACCAATGCGATCACCGACCCCGCGCAGATCACCTCCAGGCAGAACCCGCTGATTCAGCCATTCACTATTGAAAAGCTCTACATGACGCATGCGATCGGCGACAGCGCGTGGTCGCCCGACGACAAGCAGGTGGCGTTCGTCACCAATATCAGCGGACGCAACAATATCTGGGTGGTTCCCTCGCAGGGCGGCTGGCCAACGCAGCTCACCGTCAGCAATCAGCGGCAGACAAATATCGCGTGGTCACCCAAGGGCCGGTGGATCGCCTACAACTCTGATTATGACGGCAATGAGCAGTGGGACCTGTTCCTGGTATCGGCGGATAACGGCCAGGTGGTAAATCTCACGAATACGCCGGAGGTGGCCGAAGAAGGCGCAGCGTGGTCGCCTGACGGCGAGAGGCTTGCCTACAGCGTAAAGCCGAAGCAGTCACCCAATTACGAGATCGATACCATCGATATTCTCACCAAAAGAGTCACGCACATCACCAGCAACACTCCGGCACAGCTCAGCAACGTCAATGCGATCTGGTCAAAAGACGGTAAGTGGATCATCTTCACCCAGCAGCGCGCCGACGGAAAAGACGCGAACATTTTTATGGTGAGCGCGACAGGCGGTCGAGCCACGAATCTCACGCCGCACGAAGGCGAACGAAATTTTCTGGCTACTGACATCTCGCCCGACGGCAAGACCGTGCTCATCACCTCGAATGCGTCAAACGGTTACGAGAATGCCGGTCTGCTCGAAATTGCCAGCAAAAAGATCACATGGCTCACCACGGACAAATGGGAGGTGACTTCAGGAAACTTTTCTCGCGACGGCAAGAGCCTTACCTGGATGGCGAACATTGACGGCAACCAGGACATTTATGTTTACGACCTGGTCTCAAAACAAACGCATGTATTAGCCATCGCGAAGGGCATCAATTCGCTGGCTGGCGCGGAGACCGCATTCAGCAATGACGGCTCGCGCCTGCTCTTCCGGCATGAAGGCCCCAATGCGCCGAACGATCTCTGGACATACGATTTCTCAACACAGAAGCCGCTCGAAATAACGCATTCGCTTGTTGGGGGAGTGCGCAGCAAAGACATGGTCGAGCCGTTTCTCGTCCACTTTCCCAGCAAGGATGGAAAATGGCAGATCTCCGCCTTCGTTTACGTGCCATATAACGCGGAGAGAAATGGCCAAAATGCAGCCGTCATTGCCATTCACGGCGGTCCAACGGCGCAGACCGTGAATTCATTTACTCGCTACATTCAGTATCTGGTGAACCAGGGTTACTTCGTGATTGCGCCGAACTACCGCGGCTCAACGGGCTACGGCAAAGAGTTTGAAGACGCCAATCGCTTTGATATGGGGGGAGCCGACCTGGAGGATGTGATTGCGGCCGCGGAGTGGATGAAGAAGACCGGGTACATCGATCCGAAAAAAGTTGCGGTGCTGGGCGGCAGCTATGGCGGTTATCTCACCATGATGGCCGTGACCAAAGCGCCCGATCTGTGGGCCGCCGGCGTGCCAATTGTGCCCTTTGTGAACTGGTTTACCGAGATTGAAAATGAAGATCCGCTGCTGCGCCAGTATGACATGGCCACCATGGGCGATCCGGTGAAGGACAAGGCGCGCTTGCAGGAGCGTTCGCCCATCAACTTTGTGGATCACATCAAGGCGCCGCTGCTGATTCTGGCCGGCGGCAATGATCCGCGCTGCCCGCGCACTGAGGCCGAGCAGGTAGCCAGCGCCATCAAGAAACGCAATGGCGTGGTGGAATTAAAAGTCTATGAGAATGAAGGCCACGGCTTCGCGAAGATCGAAAATCAGATTGACGCATGGACGCGCGTAGCGGATTTCCTGAAGAAGTATGTGCCGCCGGCCAAGTGCGGCTGCAATATTGAATAACTGAACCGCCATTCAGCGAGATGCTAAAATCTTGCTTCAACTATGGCAAAACGCAAATCGGGACACGGCCACGCAGTGAAAGGAATGCCTAAACCAGCGAAGAATCACTGCTTCGCCTGCGGCAAAGACAATGCTGACGGCATGCACCTGAAGTTTGTTCTGGATTATGAAGCCAAACAGGCCATCTGCAAATTCAAGCTCTCGCGCAAATACACTGGGCCGCCGGGACACGCGCATGGCGGGATAATTGCGACGATTCTCGATGAAGCCATGGGCAAGGTGAACCGCTTCCGCAATGTGCTGGCGCTTACCAGCTCCATGGAAATTCGATACCTGAAGCCGGTGCCGCTCGGCAAGCTGCTGACCGTAACCGGCTATGAGCAGAGCGTAGAGGGCCGCAAGCACATCAACGTCGCCGAGATCAGCAATGAGGAAGGTCAGATTTTGGCGCGGAGCACCGGGACATTCATCGCGATTGATCCGGAAAAGATGTTTCCCGCATTGCGCAGCACCCAAGGCGTGAGTGCGGCAACGGCGTCCAGTAAAGTCTAGAGGAAAATTATTTTGCTCTCGGCAAGAAGCTTTCTCGAGTGCAGTTCACCAGATCGCCGATGTGCTCCAGAGTGAGATCGGCAGGCGGGTACGTGGCAAGAATTTTAGGGTCGAGCGCGTAATGGCCCTGCCGCGGAAAGACCGTGGTCACTTTGTCTCCCCAAATTTTCTTCACCTCGGAAAGAATACGCAGCTTGTCATCAATCAGCACATAATGCGCGGACGGAAAGCGGCGCTCCACGTCCTCCAGTTCCTGCTCTTTATGGATATAAATCAGAACGCCATCCACCGATTCCGAAATTCCTGAGCGCTCGACTTTAAGAGGCTGAAACACAACATCGCCATCGGAGAGCACAATGGCCTTGCCCCACTGGCGCACGTGCTCCACGGCATCAAGCGAATCAGGATAGAGACGCGTGGCAAACGGATAATGAACGAGGAAGTGCGACACCGTTAGCAGGCCAAGCTCGCGTGGATTCTCCACGCGGCAGCGCTGCAGCGCGCCAAGATAGTCGGCATAGCCAAGTTCGCTGCGCAGTTGCTCAAAGATCTCCCAATAGCGCCGCTGGAGTTCATGTCCAACATGCTGCTCCAGGTGACGCTTGAGATCTTCAGTGACATGGTCATTGTTCAGCAGCGTGTTGTCCACGTCGAAAAGAAAGACGAGATCGCTCGGCATAAGTAGAAATTGTACGGGAGATTATGCAGTCAGAAGCGAACTTGATTGAAGTTCTGATCAGAGGTGAGACGCTTTGAAGAGCAAAAATCAAAGGGCTGCACGCTGGCAGCCCTTTGATAGAAAGACTAAAAATTTTATGCCGAGGCAGCGCGAGCCTGAGCTCCCTGGAAAGCGGCTTTGACTTCCGGCTTGAGCAGGTACCAGATAATCAGGCCATAGACCGCCAAAAAGATCACCTGGAAAAGCAAAGCGACTGCGTTGAAATGGGTAAGCGAGCCGAGCACTCCGAGCGCCTGGAACGCAGCTCCGATCGCCGAAAAAACGATGGCGACAATACGCGCCCAGTTTTTCAGCTTGATTAACCCGATGCCTACCAAAAGGTCAATCACGCCTAGTCCCGCAATGATGATTCCAGCCACGGCGCCTAGTCCGGCCATGATGCCGGCCAGCGGCGACGCGCCGGCCTGTCCTGACTGACTCATCATGGTTGCCAGGATTCCGCCTCCGGCCAACATAAGCAGTCCGCCGAAAAGACAAACTGCAGCACCAAGAAAATACAGAATCGCAATTACGATTACGCCCGCAGGCTTATTCATACAGCTCCCCCTTCTGAGTGGTTGTTGATGGGCGTATTGTACTCACATTTCGGGGAATTCAAGCGGAATTATTACTTGGAGTGGTTCAGTTTAGAACGTCAGAAACGCGAGGTCCCTCACCCCTACAACCACCCGCTCGCGCAAAACCCGCCGCGAGTGGGGCACGGTACTCGCAAGCTGATGAAAACGCTTGCTCGTTTTACGGGGTTCGGGATGACGAGCTCAAAAAACTCAAACTGCTCGGCGGCCACTGGCCTTGCCCGTTTGTACCTGCGCGGGCCCCTGTCGCTCCGCTCCATTGGGCTTAAACCATCTTCAATAAGCGTTCCCGGCGATTCTCCCATTCATCACTAGAAAAGATGTTGGGGCCGACTTCAATGAGGCGCGGCAGCATATTGAAGACAGACACAGGAGTCCACGGGCTGCCGGCGCGCGTGCGAAGTCTGCGCTTATTGAGCTCTGCGGCAACCGAAGTGATGGAATAGTCCTGCACGATCAACTCCATCATCTGCACCAGCACCTGCCGCTCGTCGGGGTCTTCTTCCAGCCGGCTGCAATCTGCGGCGACGCGCAGGCCGTAAGGAATTTCCTCCACCAGTACAGCTTCCCTCGCTTCTTCACCGGGAATTTCCCGCCGCCACTCCATGGCCACCAGCTTCCAGCCGGCCTCGGTTTTGCTGCGGACGTAATCCATATCTACTGAGCCCGTTACTACCTCGCGAATGCGCTCAATTCTTGGCATTGGCTCCTCCATCCGATGCAGTGAAAAAACTGTTGCATGCAAATTGCGAGCAAGCCTGCTGCCAGGGAGTCTATCCAGATAAGTAATTGAGAGACATTCATTTGTTAGTTGCGAGTGTCACCAAACGGCGCCGGCGCTGATCGCTTTCGCAACTCGGGCGTTCGGAAATGAACAGTGCGGTTCATCCCAGGAGCCTGCTTTCGGACGAGCGGAAACTTCACACAGGCCACGCAGCCCTTGGCTGCGGCCATCAAAAAAACCGAAGAACAAAAGATTGGGACAGACCAATGATTCGCAAATTGAAGTCAGGTGAGTACCGGCTGTATTCGCGCAAGAAGAGTCCAAAGACGGGCAAGCGCCGCAATCTGGGAACGTTCTCGTCACTGGAGAAGGCCAAAGCCCATGAGCGGGCGGTGCAATACTTCAAGCGCCATTAAACAAGGGGGGCAAACATGGCAACGGCAAAGCAGCGGGCAGCAGCACAGCGGAACATCAAGAAAGCAGCTTCAGCAGCCAAAAAGAAACGGACCATTGCGCATCTGCCCAAGGCAACCAGAACAGCGCTGGGTAAGCAGGCAGCTAAAGTGGCGCAGCAGAAGCGCAAGCGCGCTGCCTGATAGCGAGCAGGTTAATGTGTCTCTAATGCAGCCACTGAGACCGCAGCCGGCGAAGGACTAAAGATGATGGTCGCGGTGCTGCGGTCAAAGAAAACGGAATGAAACGGCGCTGCGGGAAGCAGGCCGTCTTGCGGGTCTGCAGGCTTCTGCAGACCGTTCCGCAACACCACCACCTCCTGCTCCGGCAGGGATTCCTCTGCGATGGAAAGATCGCGCAGCAATTTCACTGAAGCCTCCTGCTCGGCAAGGTTGGTGGAAATCCGCATCAGGCAATTGCTCCATGCGCAGCGATCTGGCGCCTTGTCGCGCTTTGCCATCCGCTCTTCAAAAACCAGAAACTGCGAGATGCCGGAGTCGAGCGCCAGCTTCCATGCTCCGTGCGGAGCAACGTTGGAAGCAACCGCAATCAGCAGGCGCGATTCGTTGATCTGTACCGGTACGCGCAGCCCGGCGGGAATGCGGGCCGCCTCAGGAAATGGATAAAGCTCCAGCGTGGAATGGTCAAAGTCCAGCCGGAAAGAAAAATGAAGCAGGAAGTTCATGCCCAGAATGCCGCGAATTTTTCCATCCAGCGCTTTGAGCTGTGGTAGCGGGATGGCTAATGCTTCAAGATTTGAGAGCGTTGCCGGACCAGCTTTTATCTTCTGTAAAAAATAGCGCGGAACGCTGGCCGAATTGGCAAGACTGGCAAGCTGCAGGCGATCTTTAGGTTTCAGCCTGAGTTCGGAAGCAAGCTTGGAATCGAGCAGCGTGGTGTTGGTGCCTGTATCCACCAGAAAGTCATACGGGCCGTGATCGTCAATGGAAACGGCTACCACCATGAGATATCCCCGGAGCGTGCGGGCCGGCAAGGTGTTGCTTGTGGCAGGTTCAGGATTGTAGAGCTGCGCGAGCGCGGCAGTGGCACAGCAGAGAAATAAAAATGGGGCCCCAAGTTTCACCACATATTTCATAAGTTCTCTCCGGTGGTAACCGCGGTTGGGTGGCCGCGGTTTTGACATCGTCAGCCGGTTGCGATAGGCGGGATAGATGACTTAGGGGCGGCGAACTAATGGATTCCTGGTGGTGAGGCACTTGAGCGGCAATATTGCTGCTCCATGAAACAGGGGAACTGCAATCTGAGTTGCAGCTAAATGCTGTTTCACCCGCATGTTTGTTAATGATTTATGAATAGCAAGAATTTATGGGCGGGCGCATTCACAAGGACATCGGCAACTGGTCACGTTACCTGGCGTCACAAATCTTTTGCACCTTGGTGATGGTGGTTGCGGAGATTCCATCCGGCAAAAAACTAACCACAGAGGACACGAAGAACACAGAGGAAAAATCTTTTGTGGTTTGGCTATTTCAGGTCCATGTCTGGAATGCTCTGAAAGGCGATTCTCGGCGGCGCGGCCTCGCGTACATCGTGGATCCCACCGAGATAGAGCGCAGTGGAACCATATTTTTTGTTGACCTTGTCCATGACTTCGGCGAGCCGATCAAACTTCCAGCCGCCATACATTTCGTCAAAGAGCGTGAGATTGCGTTTGTTTTCCGGGATAAGATCGAGCAGCGCCACGCTCACGACGACCGGCTTGCGGTCAGGACATTGCTGCCATGCCTCCTGAAAGACATTGACCAGCGTCATGGTGTCCTGGCAGGAAGGAAAGCGCAGATTGGCCTCCCACACCGGGCGATCATGGTGCAGCCAGTAGCCACCGGCATCTTCCTTTGACTGGCTCTTCGCGAACATTACGTAGATGGACATGCTGCCGGCGAAGAGCCTGGCCTGGCGCAGCCGGACCGCTGCCTTGTGCAGCAGCTTTTTGCCGACTGCCGCAGCCTGCTCGCGCGTGCGCAGCTCCGGCGGCAGCACGTGCTGGTGCCCAATGCTGCTGCGCTGGGTCTCACGATCGTCAAAATCACGCCCACGCAGCTTGAGCCAGAAGCGCGTACCCAGAACGCCTCCCCAGAGCTGCGTCATCTCGTCCATAGTGAGCTGCCAGAGCTGCTCCATGGTGCGAATGCCGGCACGGTTCAGGCGCTGCTCCATGCGCTGGCCAATGCCGGGTAGATCACGCGGCTTCAGAGAAAAAAGTACGTCCGGAAGCTGACTGTGCGTGAGCGTGACCAGCCCATCCGGCTTCTTCATATTTGAAGCGACTTTCGCCAAAAAGCGATTGGGCGCCAAGCCGACCGAGCAGCGCAGTGTCGGGCCCACGCCGCGAATCGCCTCTTTGACTTTTTGCGCCAACCCCTGCGCATTCTCAAGCTGGCGCTCGCGACCCATCAGCCGGCACTCCATCTCGTCCACGGAAACCACTTTTGAAATGTGCAGGCAGTTCTCTTCCACGGCCTTGATGATTTTGTTGTGGTATTGCACGTACAAATCATGCCGCGCCTCGACGACGTTCAGCCCGGGGCATTTTTTCCTGGCTTCGCCGAGCTGCGTACCCGTGCTCACATCGAATTTCTTGGCCTCATAGCTGGCGGCGATGCAGACAGTGGAATCAACATCCACCGTAACCACAACCGTTGGCTTGCCGCGCAGCTCAGGGCGGACCTCCTGCTCTACCGAGGCGAAGTAAGAATTCATGTCGAGGAAGAGCCAGTTGACCAGGTCGGGTTGGGCGGGGCGGGACATGCAAGAAACAGGATAGCAGACATGGGAATAAAAAGCGAATATGCTTTCAGGATATTTTTGGGCGTCGATTTATCAGACATTCAAAGCTTCTGATAAAATCTGGACATGTACCATTTCGCTATTGTTTCACCACGAGAAATACGTTATTCTCTAACAGCCCTGAGGGGTAGAAGCACCCGAGTTCTTTGACAAAAAATAGCAGGACGGCCTTTGCAGGCGGGGGCGCTGCGCTCCACAGATATTGATCTGCCCCAAGAAAGCACAGGCAGGAGTGCCTGTGCCACATAAGACCCGCTCAACCCTACGCCAAATTGTGAGAGCCCTCTCAAGTACACGCCAAATTGGGATGATCTGGGATGATGTCGCGCAAGTCCACGCCAATCTGGGATGGTAGTACCGGGGGAAGGGGGTGAATGGCTGGAGTTGGAAAGTCGTCCGCAGGCGGGGGCGCCTGCGCTCCACAGATCATGATCCGATCCAAGGGAAGCACAGGCAGGAGTGCCTGTGCTACATAAACACCCTGCTCGACCCTACGCCAATTGGGAGGAACCCTCTCAAGTACACGCCAAATTGGGATGATCTGGGATGATGTCGCGCAAGTCCACGCCAATCTGGGATGGGTACCCGGGGGGAGGGGTGTGAATGGCTGGAGTTGGAAAGTCGGCTCGCAGGCGGGGGCGCCTGTGCTCCACAGATCTCGATCGGCTCCCAGAAAGCACAGGCAGATCCTTCGACTTCTCCTCAGCAAGCCT
>CAZISB010000009.1:27809-130293 GCA_964541925.1 uncultured Acidobacteriaceae bacterium
TCGATCGGCTCCCAGAAAGCACAGGCAGATCCTTCGACTTCTCCTCAGCAAGCCTTGGAGTCGCTCAGGATTTCGCCTGGCGGCTCAGACGCCAGAACGGCTCCACTGCACAATCGCTGCGAATGATTTGGGATCCAAGCTGGCCCCGCCCACCAGCGCGCCATCGATCTCTGCTTGCGACATGAGTGCATGGGCATTTTCCGGCTTCACGCTGCCTCCATAGAGAATGCGCATCTGGGTGGCAACACCTTCGCCAAAGGCCTGCTCGGCCTCAAAGCGGATCAGGCGATGGGCCTCTGCTGCAAGCTCAGGCGTAGCAGTTTTGCCGGTGCCGATGGCCCAGACGGGTTCATAGGCAATGATCATCGGGATGGCTTCACCGCTTGAAACCTCGCGGAAGGCGATGCTGCACTGGCGGCGAAGAATGTCTTCCGTGACTCCGGCTTCGCGCTCGGCCAGCACCTCGCCGACGCAGACGATCGGCTTGAGGCCCACAGCCAGGGCAGAACGGAGCTTGCGGTTGACGGTGTCATCGGTCTCGCTGAAGTATTGGCGGCGCTCCGAATGGCCGATGATCACATGCGTGCATCCGGCGGCAAGCAGCATGGGCGCGGAGATCTCGCCGGTGTAAGCGCCTTCTTTTTCCCAGAACATGTTCTGCGCACCGACGGCGACCCGGCTCCCGCGCGTGCCTTCCGCTACGGCACCCAGAGCGGTGAATGGCGGGCAGATGACGATGTCATCGCGCGTGTGATCAAGGACCATTGGGAGAAACGCCGAGACAAAGTCTCGCGCCTGGTCGGCGGTCTTGTACATCTTCCAGTTGGCAGCGATCAGCTTTTTTCTCATGAGGGCGTAGGCTCGGGAGTGACTTGAAGGTGAGGAAAGTGGCGGGAGAGTTCTTCTGCCGCGCGCGCGTAAGCCTTGTGCGTCCGGTCGTCAAAAAGAACAAACCGGACGAGCGTGACCGATTCCGGATTTTGCAGCACGTCAGCCACGGCCTGCAAGGCGATTTTCGCGGCTTCCTCAACGGGATATCCAAAAGCGCCGGTGGAGATGGAAGGAAAGCTCACGCTGGCGCAGACGCGGCGATTGGCTTCTTCAATGGCGTGGCAATAGCAGCTCTCAAGCACCTGCGGCTCATTGCGCCCGCCTCCCTGCCACACCGGACCAACAGTGTGGATCACGTAGCGCGCTTTCAGGTTCGCTCCTGAAGTGGTTACGGCCTGCCCCGCGGGCAAGGCGCCGCGTTGCTCGCGGACTTTTTTGCATTCGGCCAGCAGCGCCGGGCCGGCAACGCGATGGATAGCACCATCCACGCCTCCGCCGCCCAGCAGGCTGGAGTTGGCGGCGTTCACAATGGCGTCAGTAGATTCGTCGGTGATGTCGCCCGTCACCAGTTCAAGGACGGCCTTTTTGCCGATTCGATATCGCAGAGTTTGCGCCATTATTTATCAGTCAGGGCATCCACTCCGGGCAGCTTCTTGCCTTCAAGAAATTCGAGCGACGCACCGCCGCCCGTGGAAATATGGCTGATTTTGCCAGCCACGCCGGATTGATGCACCGCCGCAACAGAGTCTCCGCCGCCGACGATGGAAATCGCACCGTGATTTGCCGCAATCGCTTCAGCAATCTTCATAGTGCCTTTGGCGAACGGCGCTACTTCAAAGACTCCCATGGGGCCGTTCCAGACGATGGTCTTTGCGCCTGTAATCTCTTTAGCGAAAGCAGCAACGGTTTCCGGGCCGATGTCGAGCCCCATTTTGTCTGGAGGAATTCCCTGATCAGTTTTGACGATGAAAGTTGTGGCAGAGGCATCAATTTTGTCGGCGGCAACATTGTCCAGAGGCAGCAGCAAGCGGACATTTTTCTGCTGCGCTTCCTCGAAAAGCGCTTTGGCCAGATCGAGCTTGTCTTCTTCCACCAACGACTTCCCGACCTGCTTGCCCTGAGCTTTTAGAAACGTATAAGCCATTGCGCCGCCGATCAGCAGCGCATCAACTTTGCTTAGCAGGTTGCGAATCACGTCAATCTTGTCAGAGACCTTGGCGCCGCCGATGATCGCCACGAAAGGCTTTTCAGGATTGGTGGTCGCGCGGCCCAGGTATTCCAGCTCTTTCTGCATCAGCAGTCCGGCTGCAGACTGCTGCACGAATTTGGTGATCCCGACAGTAGAAGCATGAGCACGGTGCGCTGTGCCGAACGCATCATTGACATAAAGATCAGCCAGGGCGGCGAGCTTGCGGGCGAAATTCTCATCATTGGCTTCCTCTTCGGCATGGAAGCGCAGGTTTTCAAGCAACAGCGTCTGGCCTTTCTCAAGCTTCTGCGCCATCTCTTCAGCTGCCAGACCAATGCAATCCGGAGCAAAACCAACGTTGCAGCCGCGGCCCAGTTTTTCATCCAGCAAAATGCGCAACCGCTCTGCCGCAGGCTTAAGACTCATCTTGGCGTTGAACTTTCCTTTAGGACGTCCCAGATGCGAGGCCAGAATCAGCCGCGCGCCTTTGCGCAGCGCATATTCAATGGTCGGCAGCGTCTCGCGAATGCGCGTGTCATCTGAAACGCGGCCATCGTCGGTCAGCGGAACATTGAAGTCCACGCGCATGAAGACGCGCTGACCGTCAAGGTTCAGGTCTTGTATGGAAAGCTTGGCCTTAGTTTTCTCTGTTGCTACAGCCATTACAGACCCTTTTTGCCGATAAAGTGAATCAGGTCACGCACACGGCATGAATAACCCCATTCATTGTCATACCAGGCGATCACCTTCACGCAGTTTCCGGCTACTACGCGCGTGAGTGGAGCATCAACAATGGAGGAGCGCTCGTCGCCGCGATAATCCACAGAGACCAGCTCAGCGCTTTCAACGCCGAGAATCCCCTTCATCACACCGTTGGCTGCGGATTGCAGCGCGTTGTTGACCTCATCCACGCTAGTGCTTTTTTCGGTGAATGCCACCAGATCAACCACAGAGACGTTCGGCGTGGGCACGCGCATGGCAAAGCCATCGAGCTTGCCCTTGAGATCGGGAATCACCAGGTGCAGCGCCTTGGCTGCGCCCGTGGAAGTCGGAATCATGGAGAGCGCGGCAGCGCGAGCGCGGCGCAGGTCTTTGTGGGGGAAATCCAGAATCACCTGGTCATTGGTGTAAGAGTGGATTGTCGTCATGGTGCCGCTTTGGATCTTGAAGGTGTCATGCAGCACCTTGGCCACGGGCGCCAGGCAATTTGTAGTGCAGGAAGCATTTGAAATGATGTTGTGCTTTGCCGGATCGTATTTGTTTTCATTCACGCCCAGCACAACCGTAAGGTCCTCATTCTTGGCCGGAGCGGAGATGATCACCTTCTTTACGGGCCCGCGCAGATGCTTTTTGGCCTGCTCAGCATCAGTGAATTTTCCGGTGGACTCAATTACTATCTGCGCTCCAACAGACTCCCAGTTGATCGCCGCCGGATCTTTCTCGGAAAAAACCTTTACGCATTTGCCGTTGATGTGGATGCAATCGCCGGCAGCTTTGATCTCATGCTTCAGATTGCCCAGAATGGAGTCGTATTTGAGCAGATGCGCCAGCGTGGCGGGGCTGGTCAGGTCGTTTACTGCGACAAATTCGAGATTCGGATCCTCGATGGCCGTGCGCAACACATTGCGTCCAATCCGGCCGAAACCATTGATTCCAACTTTGATTGCCATTGAATGAACTCCTTGTCGCTGAAACTTTGCTCTAACAGAAACGAATTTGATGCAGAAAGTGCAACAGGAGAGCACCTGCACCTACCGGAAACTAATCAGGTTAGCAGAGGAGATTGAGGAGGCGCAAACGCTTCCAGCGCAGGAGTTACGCCCAGTTGCGCCGCATGGGTAAGGTGCTGGCAATAATAAAGCCGCGAGTTCACAAGTCCTCGCGGCCTTATTTCACGATTCTGACTGGTTGGTCTAGAACACTTGCTGAGAGATTCCGCGGTTAAGACTCTTTCCACAGCCCCGTTCTTGTCTGGGCTGCAAAAAAGCGCCGCTTCCGCTTTTGATTCCCAAATGCTTCCAGCCGTCAGTTGCGTATCACAAGTGACCCCGCAGCCACTCCGGGATGCGCAACAATTGCTGAATGCTTCGGCGACCGCAACATTTAAAAGTGCTGCTCGTGCGCCGTATTGTAAAAACTTTTTGACTCGTGTCCCTGGTGTTTGTCTTACCTGGTTTTGTCCCTGTTGATGCGATGTCCCTGGTAAGAAGTCTCTCGCGATGCATGTCTCCAGCGAGTGCGTTCCGGGTTCTCTACATTCAAACCTGGGCAGGAACATTCAAGCCGCAAGTCCAAGCTGTACAAAGAAATATCAGAAGCCTTAGCGCATCATGCCTCGTTGCAAAAAATGCCCGTCATCTGCAGGAACTCGCCTGCCAGGACTATTTTTTGATGACTTGATTGGTTGCGGGCGCAATTATAGCAACTCGCCCCAAAAGTGCAACAAAACAGTGCACAATGTGAATAAATCTTAACTTTTATGGTTCCTGGCTGCTCACTTCCCGGGCTTGGTGGTGAACTCTCCCACGGAACTCTTGGCCTCTGTTCCCGTTCCTTCGCCTTGGCCGGAATCCACAACATAGAAATACTTCGTATTCGGCTTCAAGTTCTTGATGTGAACACGATGATTCTGCGCCTGCGTCTTCTCATTGTCTGAATAGGGCGACTCCGCCGTTTGGCTGAGGTTATTTTGATCTGTGCCATAGCGAACAACGGTACTGCCGCCGGTGTTCGTCGTCCAGGCAATTACGGCCCAATTTTTGCCAACACCCTCCACGCGTGGTCCATCAGTGATTTTCACTGCCTGCGCTTTTTGTGTTCCCATGTTGTGCGCCGGCTTTGGTGTCTGCAGAGCAGAGGCGCTCAATGCCCCAGCCAATAGTAAAATCGGTAAGCTCTTCATCGTCATACCCCTCAAATCAGGTTTAAAACTTTGTATATTAAGATGCTGAACTTTCAATCCCGGGTTTTAAGCCTGTTCCTGAAACTACAAGGCTCCTTTGCTTGCGCCGGTAACTCTCTTGTGTTACACACGAAGCATGCGCAACTGGATGCGCGAGCGCATGAAGCGCCGTAAAAAAACGAAAACAGAGAATGAATCGGAAGCCACCGGTAAAGTTGGCCAGCAGAAGCCTCCGGTAGATGAGTCCCACCCGGAACCTATTGTTCCTGCCTATGAGGACGCCCCCGATGACGCGTCTGAGGAGCAGGCGGCTGCCGCTGTGGAAGAAGCCCCGCCTGTTGAAGAGCGCCGGATTGAGACTGAGGTCCAGCCGGAGTCGCCTTCTGTGCCGCCTCCCGAGCAAAAGCCGGCTCAACCTGCAGGCCGTGCCACGCGCGCGCCTAAAGGAGTGGTGGTTCTGGCCATCGGGCTGCCTGGATCCGGGAAGACGACGTGGTTCAAGCGTCGCGGCGTTACCCCGCTCTCCAGTGACATGCTGCGCTCCATCCTTTTTGATGACATAACCGAACAGCGCTACCAGGGGCTGGTCTTTTCAACGCTTCGATCACTGCTTCGCGCACGGCTCATTGCCCGCATGCCGTGGAATTACGTTGATGCCAGCAACCTTGCGCCGCATGAGCGTCGCCAGTGGATCAAGATGGCCAAGGGGTTTGGATATGAGGTACATGCCGTCTTCTTTGATGTCCCGGTTGAAGTTTGCCTGGAGCGGAATCGCAAGCGCGAACGCCAGGTCAAAGAGGATGTCATCCAGCGTATGGCCGCCAAGCTGAAGCCGCCGGCGTTTGAGGAGGGCTTTGCGAAGATAACAGTTGTGCGGGTGAAGCGCTCAGGCGAGCAGTCGTAATCAAAGAATTTGCCGCAGATTTGCGCTGATGAACGCAGATCAAGAATAAGGAAATTGAAGCCGTGTGATCTGCGCTCATCTTGCGTAAATCAGCGGCTACTTTTTTGTTCTTCTCCGTGTCTCTCTGGTGAATGTAGTTCTATGCCTTCGCAAAGTGCACCAGGGCAAAGATCCCGAACCACAGGAACCCCAAATAATGCCAGTACCAGCTTGTGACCTCCACCGCAGCTCTCTGCGCCTCAAACTTGAGTGCCAGCAGCCGTCCGGCAGCGGCATAGAGCAGCGCGATGAGTCCCCCAGCCAGATGTGCGGCATGCGTCCCGGTCAGCAGATAGAAATAATTCCGGCTCGGGTTAATTACCCGATAGACTCCCTGATGTTGCAGGTTTTGCCAGACCAGGACCTGTCCGGCAAGAAAACATAGCCCTAGAAAAAGAGTAATCCCCAGCCAGGGCAGATCACGCCTCAGCCGCGGCGGAACAATTCCCATGGCTGCGAATTCTTCCTTCCGGTTCATGCTGCGGCGGGCACATTCCAGCGTCACGCTGCTCAAGACGAGCACCAGAGAATTCAACCAGAGCTGAACGTACGGTAGCTTGAGTGCGATCCAATCCTGCACCCAGCGGTGGGTATCCTCATCGTAACGTCCGCTTCCGCCCAGTCGCATGACGTACAGGAAGATAAGGGCAATAAAAACCATGGTGACTGAGACAAGGCACAGTGCCATGGCAATCCGGTAGCGGCGCATGCGCTGATTGCGCGACTGGAAATCGTCAGGCGGCTTGCGGTCGCCATCATCACCGCCGCCATAGCCGTGACGGTAGGGGATTTTGCCGGGGCCGCCTCCGCCCAGCTTGGGCTTGCGTTCGAGCTCGACGCGATCGCTGATGCTCGGCATACTGCTACTTCAGATGATGTTCAGCTTGCTTTTGCTGTCGGAGCATCCTGCATTACAAAATCTCCGGCGGGACCATACTCATACGGTCCGTGGTTGACTACGGGCTGCGAATCACCAGTGCTCCACTCCAGGGTGGTGCTCTCCCACGGATTTTGCCCGGCCACTGGCCCTCTTCGCATGCTCCAAAATAAATTGAGCAAAAAAATCAATTGCGCGACCAACGTGACAATCGCCGCTACTGTGATGAATTTCTGCAGCGGCAACATCGCCGCAACATATTGTACGCCAGTTAATTCAGAGTAGCGGCGCGGGTGGCCGGCTATCCCAAGTAGATGCATGGGCATGAAGATGGCGTAAGCGCCAAAGAGCGTCAGCCAGAAATGGAGCTTGCCCAGGCGCTCATTCATCATGCGGCCGAACATGCGAGGGAACCAGAAATACGTAGCAGAAAAGACCGCAAACAGCCCTGCCATGGCCATGATGAGGTGGAAATGCGCGATCACGAAATATGTATCGTGCAGATAGACGTCCAGCGCCGGCTGCGCGAGCAGCGGCCCAGTCAATCCGCCGGTAATAAATAAAGAGACAAATCCAACGGAGAACAGGAGCGGCGTGGTGTAACGAATGCGCCCGCCGTAGAGTGTGCCGACCCAGTTGAAAGTCTTGATTGCAGAAGGCACAGCAATGGCGGTGGTAAGCGTGGAGAAGGCAAATCCGGCATGCGGATTCATTCCGCTGGCAAACATGTGATGTCCCCAGACCATGAAGCCCAGCCCGCCGATGGCGAGCGTAGCGGCGACCATGGCGTTGTATCCGAAGACCGGTTTGCGCGAGAAGACCGAGAGCAGATGAGAGGTCACGCCCATCGCGGGCAGAATGGCGATATAGACCTCAGGATGGCCGAAGAACCAGAACAGGTGCTGCCACAAAAGAGGCGAGCCGCCGGAGTGCTCCACCTGTTTGCCGCTTACCATCAGCCCGCCGGGAACAAAGAAGTTGGTTCCGGCATTGCGGTCAAGCAGAAGCATGATCACCGCAGCCACAAGAACGCTAAATGCCAGCAGGCTTAGGATGGCGGTAACGAACCAGCTCCAGCAAGGCAACGGCATACGCATGAGCGTCATGCCGGGAGCGCGTTGCTTGAGCGTTGTCGTAACAAAGTTGATCGCGCTCATGATGGTGCCCAGGCAGAACAGGCCAATGCTGATTAGCCATAAATCAGTCCCAAGCCCCTGGCCCGGACCGGCGGCAGCGATCGCGCTGAGCGGCGGATACTGTGTCCACCCGGCGCCGGAGGGACCGCCGGGAACGAAGAAGGCCGCAAGTAAGACGAGAAATGAAATCAGCGTGGTCCAGAAGCCGGCCATGCTGAGCTGCGGAAAAGCCATTTCTGAAGCGCCCAGCTGCAGCGGCAAAAAGAACGTTCCAAAGCCATTCTGCGGAACGGTGGAGAGCACAAAGAAAACCATCAGCGTGCCGTGCATGGTCAGGTAGGCAAGATAATTTTCCGGCTTGATCTCGCCGATTCCGGGAAAATTTAGCTTGGGCCAGACCAGGTGAATCCGCATCAGAAGTGAGAGCCAGGCGCCGACCAGGACCGCGGCAAGGGAAAGGAAGAAGTATTGGCGACCGATTGTCTTATGATCGGTGGCGAACACGTAGTTACGCAGAAGTCCCGTGATCGATGTCCTCTGTGGAGTTGAGCTCGGGTTGGTTTGGCTTTTCAATTTTGCAATTACCCGATTTTGGCAATTCTGGCAATTCTCAATCGCTCGATGATCGCTGACTCATGGTCCTTTCTGCGCTTGTAACCACTTCTCAAACTTTTCTTCACTCACCACTCTCACCACAGCCCGCATGCGGTAATGCCCCAGTCCGCACAGCTCGGCGCAGGAAATTTCATAATCACCAATTTTTGTCGGCGTGATTTGCGTGTGGATCTCCATTCCCGGAACAGCATCTTGCTTGAAACGCATTGCGGGAATGAAGAGGCTGTGCACTACGTCCTGCGCCCGAAGATGAAGCTGGACTGTGCGTCCAACCGGGACAACCATGACCGTTGAAACAATATCGTCGCGCCCGGCTGGGTCAGCGGGATCAATCCCCAATGGATTTCCTTCATCCGGCTTGGCGAATTTGGCTGCATCAGTCTTGCCAAACACTCCGTCCTGACCTGCATAGCGAAAATACCACTGGAACTGCGCGCCGGTGACTTCGACCTGAAGCTGTCCAGCTGCTTCGGCGTGGTTCATCATCTTGGACCAAAGTCTTCCACCCGAAACATGAAACCAGAAAAATATGATGGCCATCGCCAGTGTCCAGCCAATCTCAAAGCGCCAGTTGCCATACCAGTGTTTCGGCTGCGTAGAGGACTGCTGCGCTGAACTCCGTTTCATCAGAACAAATGCCAGCGTCACCTGGCCGGCAATGAAAAGTCCGCCGAGAACCCAGAACGCTCGATAGAAGTCTGGGTCGAGCAGAGCGGCTTGCGTGGAAACTCCGGCGGGAAACCACAGAGGATGAACAATAAACAGGTAAACGCAGCCGAGTGTGATGAGAACTAACGCAATGCGCAGAGCCACTGCCATCAGGGTTTGTGCCCGCCGCTTCCGTTCTTCACCAGCTTCAAAAATTCCTGGTGGACGCGCGTGTCGTCGGAAAGTTCAGGATGAAATGTTGCCGCCATGATCCTGCCCTGGCGTACCAGCACGGGATCGCCGCTCTCTGAGGCCAGCACTTCAACGTCCTTACCGGTGCTCATAATTTTCGGGGCGCGGATAAAGACCATCTCCAGAGGCCGATCGCCCAGCTTTGTGGCGGCCTGCCGGATTGAACTCTCATTCTGGCGGCCGTAGGCGTTGCGGCGAATCCGGATATCAAGCGCGTTCAGGGATTGCTGTGGCGGATTTTCTACTGCAGTGGCCAGCAAGATCGCACCGGCGCAGGTGCCGAAGGTCGGCTTGGCGCTGACAAAGTCGCGCAGCTTGTCCAGGAAGCCGCGCTCGGCAAGAAAGTTCAGGAAGGTGCTGGATTCGCCTCCGGGGATCACGATGCCATCGAGCGCATCAAGCTGCTCCGGCTTGCGGACGAGCGTGACCTCGGCGCCAAGCTGTTCGAGCCTGCGCTTGTGCGCTTCGTAGTCGCCTTGGATGGCTAAGACGCCGATCTTCATGGTTTCAAGTCCCGAGCGTCGCGAGGGATCCCTACAATCTTAGTGAAACTGCAGGCAGAGATTCTTTTAGCTTCAGGAAGTTTCAAATTCTCGATGCTCAAAGCGCATTGGTCCCTATAGGGTTCCCTCGCTTCGCTCGGGACAAGGATTCCTACCAGCCCCTCGTCTGCAGCATGTCGGCTTCGCTCATCGCCGCAACAGCCAGGCCCTTCATCGCGCCAACCAGGTCCTCGCTCACTTCAAGTAACACTTTAGGATCGTCAAAGTGCGTGGTCGCGCGGACAATGGCGCGGGCGCGCTTCTCGGCCTCTGCCGGTTCGCAGAAGTTCAGGCCATCGGCCATAAAGATACCCGACCCCACAAACACCGCTTCCGCCCCTAGCTGGCGAACCAGTGCTGCATCAGCGGGAGTAGCAATGCCTCCGGCTGAGAAGTTTGGCACAGGCAGCTTGCCTGCCTTGGCCACCATTCGCACCAGTTCCACGGGCGCCTGCAGGTTCTTGGCTTCAGCATAAAGTTCTTCTTCAGAAAGAACCGTTAAGGCTTTCATCTCACGCACGATCTGCCGCATGTGCTTCACAGCATGCACCACGTCTCCAGTGCCGGCCTCGCCTTTAGTGCGGATCATCGCCGCGCCTTCAGCAATGCGCCGCAGGGCCTCACCCAGGTTGCGCGCCCCGCAGACAAAGGGTGTCTTGAAGGCATGCTTATCCACATGATGGGCTTCGTCGGCAGGCGTAAGGACTTCAGATTCGTCAATGTAATCCACGCCCAGCTCCTGCAGGATCTGCGCCTCGGCAAAGTGTCCAATGCGGCACTTGGCCATCACAGGAATGGAGACGGCGGCCATGATCTCGCGGATCTTCTTGGGCGATGCCATGCGGGCCACGCCGCCCTGCGCGCGAATCTGCGCGGGTACGCGCTCCAGCGCCATTACCGCCGCAGCTCCGGCTTTCTCAGCGATCTCGGCCTGCGCCGCGTCGGTGACGTCCATAATTACGCCGCCTTTGAGCATCTCCGCCAAGCCGGTCTTGAGACGCAATCCTGTGTTGCCATTCAATTCAGACATAAAGACTCCCGTTCGTGCACAGCACGAGCCACTTGTAAGGGTGAACACTCTATTTTAACGCGTTTAGAGAGCTTCTGCTTTTTAATGCGGGTATCCGGCGGTGGAATTCCTCAGATCGCATAAATCGCCGATTTGCAGTAAGGTATTGGGGCTGCCTAGGAGAGGAGAACCCAATGCCTAAATACGTGATTGAGCGTGAAATCCCCGGGGCCGGAAATCTGAAGCCGCAGGAGTTGCAGGCCATATCGCAGAAGTCGTGCGGGGTGCTGCGCAATCTTGGCCCGCAAATCCAGTGGGTCAACAGCTACGTGACTGATAACAAGATTTACTGCATCTATATCGCCCCCAATGAAGACATGGTGCGCCAGCACGCTCAGCAGGGCGGCTTCCCTGCCAACAAGGTTTCAGAGATCAAAACGGTAATTGATCCAACGACGGCGGAGTAAGAGGTACACTCGAGACAGCACGAAAATAAAAGCGGGCCTACTGGCAAGCTATCTCAGGACTGCAATTACAAGAAGAGTTCTCGACCTGGCTTCTGTTTGAGGGTACAATCCTGCCGCCCCAATCTAAAGCTCCGTCCAGGGAGTACTCATGCAGTCCTATAGCTTTCCTGATGTAGTATGCCGTCTAGTTGGCTTGAATCAGCGTCCTCATTCTTACCTTTTAAAGCTTGCATTGCTTCTGTTGTGTGTAATGAGTACCGCGCTGCTGCATGCTGAAACCATTTCTGGGAGGGTCGTAGATCCTTCAGGCGCAGTCATTGTAGGCGCGCGTGTTGAGATCACCGGCGGTGAGCTTACCCAGCCAATCGTGCTTTCCTCTGATGCTCAAGGCAATTCTCCTCCCCTGACCTGAAGCAAGGTACCTATTCATTGCGGGTGACGCGGGAAGGCTTTGAACCACTGATCAAGACAGTGGACTTACGCGAAAAGGCGAAACTTGAGTTCAAGCTGGCGATTGCGAAACAGCGAGAGCAGGTCACGGTTTCCGGTAAAGGCCGCCCTTACGCCAATTCCGATCCCATCTACCGGCAATTGCGCAATGTCGGCCTGGGCCAGACTTTCCGTTTCGATGATTTTACCGTGCAGTTGGATAACGCGGCCTTTCATTTTCAGAAAGGGACGCTGACAGAACTGAATTCCGTCAATGGCGTAGTGACAGGCGCGATCTTCATTGGCGAAGGCCATCTCAACCTGAAGCCCGTCACCGTGATTGATGCTGTGGAGCTCAAACGACGTTCAGGAGCGGTAGAAGTTGATGAAGATTTTAGCGAGGTGGTTTTTCGTTTTACCGGCGGAGAGCAAGAAAAGTTTGCGGCCGGATTGAAGGATAAGGTTGAAACACCGGCAGATGCTGTGAGCGCCTTCGATCACTGGAAGGAGAAAGTGCGCAAGCGCCGCGAAGAACCATTAGGGTTTACTGAATATCTGCTGCACGGCGAAACCATGGACAACGTGGATGCCGATCTTTTAGCCGGCATCTACAACCCATCACATCCGCCATTTGTGAATGCTTACATCCACGGCAAAAAGCACAAGGACCTGCGATTCTTCATGCGGACGCGTGTAGGCGCCATTCCGCAGCTTGATTCGCCAGAGGAAGTGTCACTGCTCAATTACGATCCAGAAGCGATGGACGATGGCGTATGGTATCTGGCGCACTTGCAATCGGAATATACGAGCCGCAAAGCCAGTTCCGCCGAAGACCGCCGTCTTTTTGCCACGCGAAGCTACAAGATCGAGACCATCATCTCCAGGAACGATCATCTCTTTTCCACCGCTACCATCACATTTCAGCCACTGTTTGCCGGTGAAAGAGTGCTCAAATTCGGCCTGCTGCCCAACCTGCGCGTCTCGCGCGTGACAGACGATCAGGGCCAGGACATTTACTACGTTCAGGAGGGCCGTAAGGAAGACGGCTCGTTTTACGCGATTTTGTCGCAAGCTCCTGAGGTAGGAAAACAGTATTCCATCACGGTGCAGTATGAAGGCGACAAAGTTCTGGACTCGGCCGGCGACGGAAGCTATTACGTGAAAGCGCGAACCTCGTGGTATCCGAACCTGAATGGATTTGGGGAACATGTGCCGTACGACCTGACCTTCAAGGTTCCCAAGAAGTACAAGATCATTAGCGTGGGCAAGCTGAAGGGTGAATCGATCGAGCAGGATTATGCGGTGACCCACTGGGTAACTCCCCAGCCTGTGGCTGTGGCTGGATTCAACATTGGCAACTACCAAAAGCTGGAACTGGCGGATGAGAAGACGGGCTTCAAAATTTCCGGTTACTACCTGACCGAGCTGCCTGACAACCTGAGCCGTTTCAGCATACTCAAGACAATGGCGCCGAAAAAAATGACCAACTACGCGCTGGAGCAGACACGCGCCCAGTTGCAGTTGTGCAGCTTTTTCTTTGGCAAGATTCCCTACGACGAGATCTTCATCACGGAGCAGCCGAATTTTAACTTTGGCCAGTCCTGGCCCAACCTGGTTTATCTGCCGATTTCGGCCTACACAGATTCAACGCAGAGATGGATGCTGTTCGGTAGCATTAACAGCAAGTTCACTGGGTTTGTGCAGGAGGTAACGCCGCATGAGGTGGCTCATCAATGGTGGGGCCATGCCGTGGGCTGGGCTTCTTACCACGACCAATGGCTCTCAGAGGGCTTTGCCGAGTTTTCCGCGGGGCTGTTTTTGCAACAGGCGGTGGCAGGCGACTGGCGGAACGACTACCTCGAGTTCTGGGACCGGCTGAAGAAACGCATTCTGGAGAAAAACAATTACGGCGTGGCTCCTAACGATGCAGGTCCGCTCTGGATGGGGCAGCGCCTGATGTCTCCACGCACAATGGAAGCCTACCAGAATGTTACTTATCCCAAGGGCGCGTACGTCCTGCAAATGCTGCGCTCGATCATGTACAGCCCGCAGGACCAGGACAAACCTTTTATCGAGATGATGCACGACTTCGTCGAGAGCCATCGTGACAAACCGGCATCCACGGAGTCATTCAAGGCGATCGTCCAGAAGCACATGTCAAAGACGATGGATCTGGCCGGCAATGGGCGAATTGACTGGTTCTTCAACGAGTGGGTTTACGGGACAGAGATACCGAAATACCATCTCGATTATCAGGTCACTCCCGGTGAAGGCGGGAAATCAAATTTGCACATGACCATCACCCAGAGCAACGTGGATGATAACTTTTTGATGCTCGTCCCTGTTTTTGCTGACTTCGGTAAGGGCATGGTGCGCATAGGGCAGCTTGGAATGAAGGGAAATGGCAGCCGCAGTGTTGATGTGCCATTGCCTATGCAGCCGAAGAAAGTTGTGCTGAACGCATATAAGGACATTCTGGAGAGGTGAGTGCGCATCCGGAGATGCTGGGTGCTAAAGAAGAACTGAATGTCAGATCAAAAAATGCTTTTCTGCGCTCGCACAGCAACAAAGCGGCCCATTTAAGGACGCAATAACTTCTCCTTACCGATAAAGAACAACGCTGCCTACTAGGTGGGGTAGTACTTGAAAAGCGATAGTACACTGCATCTCGTCTATCGCCGCTTGGAGCCCCCGCATGAAGAGATTGGCAGCTATTTTTGTCGCAGTGTTGGTTTTTCATTGCCTGGTATCTGCACAAAGCCCTGAAGGCACGGTCAACGGAACCGTTTCCGATTCGTCAGGCGCGCGGATTGCCGGCGCCAGCGTTACAGCTTCAGCCAGGAAGTTTTCCTTTAAGCGGACAACAAAAACCAACACGGTGGGAGAGTTCACGCTGGAGTCGCTTCCGCCCGGAAGTTATGACCTGAAGGTCGAAGCGCCGGGATTTGCCCCGCAAACAGGCTCGCTTGTGATTGGAGTGAGTGCAGCACCTTCTATCAGCGTGCGATTGCAACCTGCTCCGGTGCAACAGAACGTGAACGTGGAAGGAATAGCGGCATCGCTCAGCACGCAGCCAATAGAAACAACCAATAGTGTGGTGAAAACCACAATCGGCGCGCATGACCTGGAAGAGATGCCGCTCGCGCACAGGAGCTTCTCCAACATTGCCTATCTTGCGCCGATGACGCAGCCGGTGGAACCATCTGATCCTACAAAAGCGCGCATTACGGCAGTCTCATTCGGCGGCAGCTCCGGCCTGAACGTGGACCTCTCTGTAGATGGCGGCGATAACAACGACGACTACATTGGAGGTTTTCTCCAGAATTATTCTCCGGATGCGATGCAGGAGTTCACCGTGCGGACCGCTCAGTTCGATGCCGATACTTCGCGAACCAATGGGGGATCGGTGATTATCGGCACGCGGCGCGGCACGAACGATTGGCATGGCACAGTAGCCGGGTTCTTTCGCAATGCCGCCCTGAATGCCCGCAATGAGCTGGACAATCCGGAGCCAAACCCGAAGCAGCCGTTCTCGCGGCAAAACGCCTTGGGGACTATCGGCGGGCCGCTGGTAAAAAACAAATTGTGGATGTTTTCTTCCTACGAATACATCAATGAAGACGCCAGCGTGGCCTACAGCAATTTGAGCCTGGGCGAGTTCAATGCGCTGGGGCAGTTGGCGAAGGCAGGCCAGATTCCCGGCGTGGCATCAATTCCGGTGCCGAGTTCGGTGGATACGCCGTTTCATGATTCCATATTTTCCACCCGCGTGGACTTCACCCAGTCTGAACACTCCTACTGGTTCGCGCGCGGCTCCTTCGATCTGAACGACACCAGGAATGATCTGGTACATGAAGGAGCGCTGCCTTCAACAGGGTTCACCACAAAGTCTCACTATTACAGCTTCCTGCTCAGCAACCAGTACCAGTTTTCGCCGCAATGGCTGGGAAATTTCATTTTTCAAGCCAGCAGTTTTCATCACGAAAAAATTCGCAATACAAATCTGGGCTTTGGACTGGCATTTCCGTTCAGCACCACAGTGCTGACCACTTCAGGCTTTGAAACGTTTGGCGATAACCAGTTCGTTACTCCGATCACGGCATTTCCCGTCAATCGCGACCAGCAGAAATATCAGTTCCGTTATGACGTGGCGCATGCCACCGGGACGCATTCCCCAAAATTCGGCATTAACTTTATTCATGAGCCGGTGCTGAGCGGCAGGCTCTCAGACAATGCGGAGCGGCTGATCCAGTTTGCGGTGGATCCGTCTGAGTTGCTGGCGAGCGGAGACAACATTCTGCCGTTCTTCACCTGTGATCCCTCGGGCTCAGATCCGTCAAAAACGCCGTGCCCGGCCGATCCAAACGTCGAATCCGTCAATGATGTCACAGCGGGAGGCGGACGGTTTGCGCAGAACGTACAGCGATTGGGATTTTACGCGCAGGATTCCTGGCGCATCCGGCCCAATTTCACCGTAAATTACGGCCTGCGGTATGACACCACCTTTGGGCTCTTCAATTCGAATGGAGGGAACCAGAACTCCAATCCGGCTGTACAGACTGTGGCAGCCCTGAATCTGGCTTTGCCGCGGGGCGTTCCTCACGATTACAGAAAGGCCATTGCGCCGCGACTCGGCATTGCTTATTCACCGGGAGCGCACGGAAATACAGTGATCCGCGCCGGGGCGGGCATTTATTTCAATGATCTTGCGCAAAACGGCTGGGTGGATGCATTTCGCGCCGTGGTGCCGGGCAACACAACACTGCTTGGCCAGGCAGAGCAGGGTGCGTTAATCGATCCGCATTATCAATCGCCTTATGCGGTGCAGGCCAGCGCCGGTTTCGAGCACGCATTCACTAAGACCTGGCGGCTGAATATCAATTATGAGCACCAGCAGGGAGTCCACCAGTACAGGCGCTATGAGTACGTGGCGCAAGATCCGGCCGCAGCGCCTAATGCAACTTTGCCGGCGACCGCGCCGAACATTTCAGTATTCCGGACAGACAATCGCTCGCGTTATGACGGAGTTTCTTTCGCCATCAATCACAACTCTTCCCTGTTGGAATTCACCGCGCATTACACGCTGGCAAACGCAACTACCTGGGGAGCCAATGTTGGAGAGCTGTTCGATTATGTGAATGGCGTCACCAGCGTGACCAATCCCTTCGGTCCCGGGGACCATGGGCCCTCCGGAGAAGATGTCCGGCATCGTTTTGTTGTAGCAGGAACGTTGCATCTGCCCTGGGCCTTTGATGTGAGCACGCTGTCACAATTTGAAAGCGCGCGACCATATACGCTGGGAACCGGCGTTGATATCAACGGTGACGGCGTCCCCACGGACCGGGCAGTAGTCAATGGCGTACCGACGACTCTGGACGAATTCCGCGGCACACCATTTGCGCAGATCGACATGCGCGTGAGCCGCAACTTTAAGCTGGGTGAACGCGCGGCGCTGAAGCCATTCGTGGAATTCTTCAACCTGCTGAACCGGCAAAATCCGGGAAACAATTTTGTGGCTGATATCGGCGCGCTGCCAGTGCCTGGCTCCGAAGTTGAGGCGGGAAATGTCACGGACATCTGCCTGAATGCCGATTGCTCGGCGATGCGTCCCATACGCAGTTTGGGCGACCTCAAAAAACCGGGTGGCGCTCTGGGCGATTTCTTTGGTCCGGGAACGACGGTGGGAATGCCGTTTGCAGCTCAGTTCGGCATCAGGCTGACCTTCTAAAGATAACGGTATTGAATTGCCGTGATCGCCGCGATTGGAAAGCCAATCATCGAGAACACGAAACAGAATCACCCATAATCGCACCGAATCATCACACCATTCCGTAGCACAGGCTGGAGTGCCTGTGCCACAAAAAGCCCCCGAGGTCGCGCAATCTTCCGGCGCAGCTCTCGTTTTTGTGCTGATAACTCACAACACCTCACATCATCCGCCCATCAGAAGTAGGTTCCCCACTAATTCAGGAGAAAGACATGCAAGTGTTCGGTACGCGTACGTTTATGTTCGTTTCCTTTTTTGCTTTGATTACGTTTAGCCTGTCCACGAATGCATTTGCCGCGGATATTACTGTTTCAGCACCCGCCAGCGGGTCGATTGTAGCTTCGCCCTTTCTGCTTCAGGCCAGTTCGTCCACCTGCCAGACCCAACCTACGGCCAGCATGGCTTATTCATTCGATTCCGGATCTGACACCGTATTTCAGGGCGCCACCTCCATCAATACCAACATCAGTGCATCGCAGGGAACCCATACGCTGCGAGTGAAATCCTGGGGAAACGGCGGCGCTTTTTGCGAAAAGGACACGGCCATTACGGTAGGAACAGGGGTGACGGTAACCGCGCCTCAGAATGGCACAACCGTGCCGAGTTCGTTTTTGTTGCAGGCATCGGCCCCAAGCTGCGGCGGCCAGAATACTTCCAGTATGGCTTACTCTTTTGACAGCAATGCAGACACGATCCTTAGCGGCGCCACATCCATCAATCAGACGGTAAGCGATACTGCAGGCAATCATATTCTGCGAGTGAAAGCCTGGGGCAATGGCGGCGCTTTTTGCGAAACCAATTTGAATATTACGGTCTCGTCGCAGAGCATTGTCGTCAACACGCCATCCAACAATGCGACCGTAGCCACCACGTTTCTATTGCAGGCGCAGGCCCCAACATGCAGCGGAGCCACGACCAGCAGCATGGCTTATTCCTTTGACAGCCTGAGTGATCATCTTCTTTCCGGCCAGAAATCCATCAATCAGAATGTGACGGCCCCAGGCACCGGCGCCCATACCTTGCGCGTGAAAGCCTGGAACGTGAATGGCACTCTCTGTGAAACGGACGAGAACCTCACTGTGAGCAGCACCGCTTCCGACATTACCATCACCAATCCCACTGATCCCAATGTGGCGATCAGTTTTCCATTGCAGGCGCAAGCCCCTACCTGCCAGGGCATACAAACCAGCAGCATGGCGTATTCGTTTGACAGCCTCACAGACCATGTTTCTTCCGGAACCTCCATCAACACCACGGCGACTGCGCCGGGTACGGGAGCTCACTTGTTGTACGTAAAGGCCTGGAATACGTCAGGCGCCTTGTGCGAGACGCAAATGGACCTGAACGTGATCAACAATGGCCTGACGCCAGGATCTACTGCCAACGCCTATAGCCGGATCGAGCTATTGAATAACTACACAGGATCTTATGGGCCCTGCCCTCCAAATTCAGTAGGCCAGGGCGTGGGTGGCGCTACCAGCAACAGCTTCCAGTTGTGGCTTACGGAGCCGGACTGCGGCACCGTAGGCAGCAAGAGCGGCACTACGAACGTAACCTCTCCTCCAGCCACACCGCCCTCCGCCGATACGCAGGTCCGGCAGTACACGATGACTTATGACGGCAGCAACGGCGCGGGCGTTCGCTGGTTTATTCCATTGAGCGACGCAAGCGTGACCGCGAATGACGATGTTTACCTGAACTTCCAGTACGACCTCTGGGTGTACTTCGATCAGGCAAGCATAGATAAGGTCTATAACCTTGAAATGGACCTGAACCAAACCGTCGGCAAACCGGCACAAAATCTGTACATTTTTGCCACGCAATGCAACATGGTCCAGGGACACTGGCAGCTTGGCAATGGATGGCCGCTGACTGCGGACCAAACCTGTACCCGGGCCCAATTCCAACCCGGATGGCACCACGTACAAATTCAGTTTCATCGCATTTCAGGCTCGGCTTCCATTACGTTTGACGCTGAGGCTATCGATGGAGTCGTGCAGAACTTCACCTGCAATAACGGTGGCGCATGCACAGTGAACGTGCCCTCAGGTACAAGCTGGGGCGCAAATGTACTTGGACCCAACTTCCAACTGGATGGCATTACGGGAGGCAGCAGCATTACCGCTTACGCTGACCAGTTCACCATCTACCGCTGGTGAGCTGCGCTGATACTCGGCGGTGGCGAGCTTTTGCACTCACCACCGCCGCAACAATTTCATTCGTGTTCGTGATAGTGCATCAGAATAGAAAGGTGAGCGCGTGACACATTCAGGATCCACTGCATTGCTGGTGTTGTTATTGTCGGCAGGCTTGTTTGCCCAGGACCAGACAGCAATGCCCAGCGCCAGAAACACATCGCAACCTCCTTTGATTTGGTCCGACAGGACCGGGTCAGCCGGAATTCAGCCCGAGAGTGCCACTCCTGATGGTTGTGGCATTCATGGTTTTTCTCACCAAACATTGGAAGAGGCATCCCGGCTTGGACACGGATTGATCAAAGTACCTCAAGCTGCGATCCGGCCTGACAATCTGCTTTGGGAGCTGCCGATTCTGGGAGCTACAGGGATACTGATTGCAAAAGTAGACCGGCCGGCTGATAGGCGTATTCAATCGAAATCTTTGCAGCAGACTGCAAGCGTTTGGTCGAATGTTGGACTTGGCCTGGAAATTGGATCGTCTGCCCTGGCCTACGGAGTGGGATGCGGCGAGCATCGGCCGCGCTTGCGCGATGCAGGATTCACGGCCCTTGCTGGAATTGGCGCCGCCGGCACGATTGACTTGGCGCTGAAGCTGGCGTTTGATCGACAATTCCCCACCAAAGGCAACGGGGCAGGAAAATTCTGGGGAGGCGGAAGATCTTTCCCCTCTGGGCATTCTGCCACAAGCTTTGCGTTTGCCGCCGTGGTGGCCCACAGGTATCCCAAAAACAAGTGGGTGAAGTGGGGCGCTTATGCACTGGCAACCGGAGTCAGTCTTTCACGGTATCCGGCAAAGAAGCATTTTCCGTCTGACATTCTGATGGGAGCAACGCTGGGGTATGTTACCGGCAGTTATCTTGCAGCTCACTAAGTACCGCAATCGTTCTGCCATCACAGCCATACTCTGCCCGGGAAAAAATTTACACCGATTTCTTTTATGCAGAGCCCACAAGCGGTTTGATCTTTTTTATAATTGAAGAGCGTCACAAAACCCTCGTTTGAGAATTGAATAAGAACTAAGTAGCTGAGGAGAGAAGAACGTAGTTATGGCAGGAAAAACACCCGGAAATCGTAAGAGCACGTCCACGAAGCAATCCACGCAAAAGAAAGGCTCAACCGCTACCCCGATCGAGAGTTCCTCAACGGTAACTCCCATTTCACAAAGCCCAGCTCAGGGCTTAACTTCAACGCACGGTTCAGCTTCGAAGCAAAACCAGAATTCGGCGCAGAGCCAGGTTTCGAGCCGCGTGGCTGGACCGGAGCTGGTGGAGCGAATCCGCGTCCGCGCTTATGAGCTGTTTGAGCTGCGTGGCCGTCGTGAAGGATTTCACCAGGAAGACTGGGCCCAGGCAGAGGCTGAGGTCCTGGCGATATTCGAAAGAGAAAAAAGCGCGTAATGGTAAAGCAAGCCCTACTGCTTGACGACAACATAGCCCAGCTGACCGTCCGCGAGCTTGTGCTGCGCAAAGGAGCGGTGGAGAGTCATGTCGCTACCAAAGGACAGAGCGCGCTGGCGCTGCTGCGCAGCGAGCCTGGCCGGGAAAAGATTGGGGTGGTGATTACTGACCATCTCATGCCCGATATGGATGGCGTGGAGTTTGTACGGGAGCTGCGGAGTTTTAACCCGAATCTGCCGGTCATCGTGATTAGCGGGCTGGCGGACGCCGAAGAAGAATACAGCGGCCTGAACGTCATCTTCCGGACCAAGCCTTGCGACCCGGATGACCTTATTTCTTTAGTTAAATCCGCGCTTTAGGCCTGTAAAATGTAAGGCCAACCCCTCATTGAATCATTGCAGCAGGCGTGAAACCATATTAAGCTCACAATAATGCCTCTTCTGGGAAAGTTTTGCTTAATTTTTGCTTTGGCACTGGCCCTCTACTCGTTTGTTGTAGGGATCATTGGAGCGGTGCGCAAAGATATGCTCGGCATGCGTCTGGCGGAGACGGCGCGCCGTGCCGGCATGGCCAGCTTTGTCGCCGTATTTCTTGCGGCAGGGGCGCTGGTGTATGCCGGGCTGACGAATGATTTTTCTGTCGCGTATATAAAAGAGCACTCAAACCGCGCACTGCCGCTGGGCTACAAGATTGCCGTGCTGTGGTCGGGGCAGGAAGGCTCGATTCTCTTCTGGTGCCTGCTGCTCTCAGCGTATGGGTTTGTGCTGCGCTTGCGGCACAAGGTTGATCAGCGGCTGGTGGCCATGGCTTCCACCATACTGGCAGCAGTCCAGATTTTCTTTTTAGTTCTGGCAAATTTTGTCGCAGATCCGTTTGGGATGATGTCGCGCGTTGCGGCGGACGGCAATGGGTTGAACCCACTGCTGCAATATCCCGAGATGGTGATCCATCCGCCGATGCTGTATCTGGGATATGTAGGGCTGTCTGTCCCGTTTGCCTTTGCGCTGGCTGCGCTGATTTTGCGCTATCCCGGAGAAAAGTGGATTCATATCACCCGGCGATGGACGATGGTCGCGTGGCTCTTCCTTACTTTCGGCATTTCTCTGGGAGGCCACTGGGCGTATAACGTGCTCGGCTGGGGCGGCTACTGGGGCTGGGACCCGGTTGAAAACGCTTCCCTGCTGCCGTGGCTTTCCACCACCGCATTTCTGCACTCCGTCATGATGCAGGAGAAGCGCGGCATGATGAAGGTGTGGAATTGCTGGCTCATATTTATCACCTTCATGCTTTCCATCCTGGGAACAATGCTCACGCGCTCTGGAATGGTGAACTCCGTACACGCCTTTGCTCAGTCCAGTATTGGATCGTGGTTTGCCGGCGACTACGGCTGGTTCGGCACTCCCTGGCGCTCTGTTCCTTATGCTTACCCAGGTTTTCTCGAAATCATTTTCGTTGTCTGCCTCTGGTTTTACATTAAGAACCGCGATCATCTGAAATCAGAAAACAAACTGGAATCGCTAGTATCGCGCGAGTCCAGCTTCATGTTCAACAACCTGCTGCTGCTGGCAGCGTGTTTCGCAGTACTCTGCGGAACACTGTTCCCCATCCTTTCCGAGTGGGTACGCGGATACAAGATTACCGTCGGCGCGCCGTTCTTCAATAAGCTCATGGTGCCGATGGGCCTGCTCCTTCTCTTCCTGACCGGCGTTGGCCCGCTGCTGGCATGGCGAAACACATCGGTTGGCAGCCTTAAGCGCAATTTCACAATCCCTGCCCTTCTGGCTGCGATCGTCGGCCTTATCGGCATCTGGATGAGCATGCCGCAATGGCTCGGCTTCGGACAGTTTGGCGTATGGCTCAAGCTGCTACCCTCCTGGTTTTCTGGCCTTGAGATGGCGAAGATTTATTCCTGGCTGGCGTTTGTGATCGGCGCGCTGGTAACAGCCACCATTGCTTCAGAATTTTTCCGTGGCGGACGCGTGCTGCAAGGCAAGCTGAATACGAATATTGTCTTTGCCATGTATCACCTCATGCGCCGCAACATGAGGCGTTACGGCGGATATGTTGTCCACTTTGGCATTGTTGTAGTCATCGTTGGCGTGGCTGGCCTGGCTTTCAATGCAGATCGAGAACAGGAGATGGCCATCGGTGACAAGCTGCAGATCGGCCATTACACGCTGGTCGGCCAGGAATACACGCAGGACGATAGCGCCCGTTACGTTTCAGAAGCTGCGCTGCTCGATGTTTACAAAGACGGCAAGTTCCTCACGCGGCTTAACCCGGAACGTCGCGTCTATAAGATCAATGGCCAGCCAAATGGCCAGCCCAGCACTATCCCGGCAAAGCATGCCACCGCGATGGAAGATCTTTACGTGATCTATGCCGGCCTGAATCCTGATACAGGCCATCCCATCATCAAGGCTTTTGTGAATCCGTTGGTTTCGTTTGTCTGGCTGGGCGTCCTGATCACCGCATTTGGCACTGGCCTGGCACTGGTCCCGAACGCAGCCCAGATTGCAGTGAAAGTTCCACAACGCGCGACCGCAGCAGCCGCTGAACAGCATGGGATGCAGCCTGCAGGAGTTGGCAAATGAAGAAGTGCATCCAATTGCTGCTTCTTCCCTGCCTGGTGGTGCTGCTTATGGGCGCCGATAATCAGGAAGCGCGCTTCCAGAACCTCGGCGACAAGATCATGTGCACGTGCGGCTGTGCGCAGATGCTTTTGAAGTGCAACCATGTCGGCTGCCAGAACTCCGCACAGATGATCAGCCAGTTGCGCGCGAACGTCCAGCACACCAGCAATGACGAGGAAGTGCTGAACTGGTTTCGCAAGACCTGGGGCGTCACCGCCGTAGTTGAGCCTTCAACCCACGGCTTTGAATTGATGGCGTGGGTGTTGCCGGTCGCAGGACTTGGCCTGGGTTTGCTCCTTGTGATCGTGCTGGCGCGTACCTGGAAAACCCGCAGTGCCCCGGTCGCCGCCGGTGTTGCCACGGGAGACGTCAAATTCGACGAACATCTGGAAGCATTGCGAGCCCGTGCCCGGCAGGAGACTGAGGTATGAGTCCGCAAACTCTTACATTTATCGTTCAGATCTTCTGTGCCGTGTTTGCGACCGGCGTTTTGATCTACATTTTTCTGCCGAGCCACGACCTTGAGTCTGGCGTCACCAAGACACGCGTCAGCTATCTTTACGAGCGCAAAGAAGTGGTCTATGAAAACCTGCGCGACCTGAATTTTGAATTCAAGGCAGGCAAATTTACCCAGGCGGATTATGACGCCATGCGGACCAGCATGGAAGGCGAAGCCGCGCGAATCCTGGCCGAAATTGAAGCGCTTGAAGCTGCCGGAGCCTGAAGGGAGCATTTCTTTTGAAACGGATTGCAATTCTCATTTTTCTATTGGCCTGTTCGCTTGCTGCTTCCGCAGACCCGCTCAAGGGCGCTGTTCGCAACAGCACCACGAATAAACCATCTGTCGGCGACGATGTGATTTTGAAGAAGATCGGCAATGGCATGGAAGACGTCGGCAAGACCAAGACCAATGCCAAAGGCGAATTCAGCTTCAACGTCCCGCAGCTGCAGCAGCCTTATGTCATCTGGGTCCAGCACCAGGGTGTCACCTACACGGGACGCGCGATGCCCGGCGCCAATCCGATCATTGTGCGTGTGTTTGATGCCTCGCCTGATGTGAAAGAGATCAACATCATTGAGCACGCCATGCTGTTTCACACCGGCGATGCGCCCAACACACTCACCGCTGAGGAAATTTTCAGCGTCAGCAATACCTCAACTCCGCCAAGAACGCTCTTGAAGCCGCATACTCTGGAGTTCTCTCTTCCTGAAGGCGCTAACGTCAGTGAATCCAGCGTGCGCACAGCCGCCGGTGTGGACATCAAGAGTGCTGTAGTTCCGCAGGGTGAGAAGAACAAATACGCCTTTGTCTTCCCCATCCGCCCAGGCGAGACTCAATTTCATCTTGTTTATACGTTGCCATACTCAGGCAGTTTAAAGATTGATCCCCAGATGGATAAACCTGTCGAGACCCTGATCGTGGCTGCTCCGGAATCCATCAAGTTCTCTCCCAGCAACAGCTCTTTGTTTCAGAGCAGGAATAATCCGCAGTTTCAGGGCGTAAACTTCTACGTGGCCAAGAACGTAACACCGCAGCAACAAGTGGCATTTGATATCGCCGGTACCGGCGCAATGCCGCAGCTACAGCAACAAGCTGGAGCCGAAGCTCCTGGCGGTGCGCAGGGCCGCCCTGGCGGTGGCCTCGGTGTGCCAAACACCATGCCTAACCCCATGCAGTCCGGCCAGTGGCTTTTCCTGGGTGTGCTCACGCTATTTCTTGCCGCGGGCGCGGTCTTTGTTTACACCTCAAACCAACAGGCTCCAAACGCCGCCGGAACATCAGCCAAACCGCAGAGCAGCCGCGGCGCGCTGATGGACGCCATGCGGGAAGAGATATTCCAGTTGGAGTCGGATCGCATCCAGGGAAAAATTTCACCGCAGGATTACGAAACAGCCAAGGCCGCCCTGGACAAGACGCTGCAACGCGCCGTTCAGCGGCAAGCGGCTGCGAAGAGCTAACTAAAACGCAGGAACCTCTTACGTACATCCTTTTTCTGTGTTCTATTCTTTTCTGTTTTAAGGGCTGAATGCTGACGGCTGACTGCTAATCTGCCAAAATACTTTCATGGCCCTCATCGTCAAATCTTCATCCCTGCATGGCGCCGGAGTTTACACCACGGCTCCCATCAAAAAAGGCGCACGCATCCTTGAGTACACCGGTCCACGCCTCACGTCGAAAGAATCTGAGGGCATGTATGCAGATACTGAGGTCACCTACCTTTTCGCCATGGATGACCCGAACGTCATCATTGATGGCTTTGGCATTGCGGCCTTTGTGAATCACACCTGCGATCCTAACTGCGAAACTGACCAGATTGACGATGGCATATGGATTCTCGCCCTGCGCAACATCAAGGCCGGCGAAGAGCTTACCTACGATTACAACCTGTTCGATGGCGACCCGGGCGACGTAGCTCCTTGCTACTGCGGCCTTAAAGGCTGCCGCGGAACCATGTTTTCTGAAGAAGAGGTCATGCGCCAGAAGCGCGTTCTGCGCCAGCGCGCCAGGCGCAGGGCGTCCGCCAAAAAGCGCCGCCGCAAAAACTGATCCTGTGGCAATTGTCGCAATCGTGCTCATCTTCGTGACTCTGTTGGCAGCTCTCCTGCCGACCAGGAGAGCCATGCACGTGGATCCCATTGTGGTGCTGCGGCAGCAATAGGCTTCACACCAGCTGGGTACCCACCCTTCTGTAGCCTTGCGGAAACGGTGGGAAGTAAAAACATCCACGCTCACAACGTGGATAAGCGCATAATTGAGGCGTATGACCGCCTCAACCCGACAGTTTCCATCACCACAAGTAACAAGCGATAAAACCGCACAAAATCAAGTCCCGCCGCTCACCGGCTACAACCTTTTTGCAGCCGACAACATGCTGGTAAAAGCCATTGAGCGCGAAGGCGCAAGCTGGGCGCACGGACAAATCAGCGAGTTGGGACAGCTGCTGGGCACAGAAGAAGCGCAGCGCTGGGGCTTTGAGGCAAATGAGAATACGCCCGTGCTGCACACACATGATCGCTATGGCAACCGGCGCGACGAAGTTGTCTTTCATCCTTCCTGGCACCAACTGATGAGGACATCCATTGAAAACCGGCTGCACAGCCTGCCGTGGGTCGAGCAGCGCAAAGGAGCAAACGTTGCGCGTGCTGCGCTGATGATGCTTACCGCGCAAAATGAAGCGGGACACACCTGTCCCGTCTCTATGACCTTCTCTGCCGTGGCTGCGCTCAGGGCTGAGCCGGAGTTGGCGCGAGTATGGGAGCCAAAGATTCTCTCTCCAGCTTACGATTCCAAATTTGCGCCGGCAGAAGAGAAAGCGGGCGTACTGGTTGGCATGGGCATGACGGAGAAACAAGGCGGCTCAGACGTGCGCGCCAACATCACATGGGCGGATCGCATCGGCAGCTCACGCGAGTATCTGATCACCGGCCACAAGTGGTTCTGCTCTGCCCCGATGTGCGATGCTTTTCTCATTCTGGCGCAGACGGCGAAAGGCCTTTCCTGCTTCTTCCTGCCGCGCTGGACTCCCACGGGAGAGCACAATGGCTTCCATATCCAGCGACTGAAAGACAAACTAGGCAATCGCTCCAACGCTTCTAGCGAAGTGGAATTCGCGCAGGCGTGGGCGCACCTGGTGGGAGAAGAAGGACGCGGCATACAGACCATCATTGAGATGGTGAACCACACGCGGCTTGATTGCGCGATCGCCGCGGCGGCGCTGATGCGGCAGGCACTGGTACAGGCCGTCCATCATGCAAGCTATCGCCGCGCGTTCGGCAAGCTGCTGATCGAGCAGCCGCTGATGCGCAACGTACTGGCGGACCTGGCGATTGAGTCAGAAGCAGCAACTCTTTTAATGGTTCGCCTCGCAGCATCGTTCGACGCGCGCCAGACCGACGAGCGTGAGCGCGCTTTCTGCCGCATTGCTACTGCCATCGCGAAGTACTGGCTCTGCAAGCGCGTGCCGGTGCATGTGGGCGAGGCATTGGAATGTCTGGGAGGAAACGGCTATGTCGAAGAATCCATCATGCCGCGCCTGTACCGCGAAGCGCCGCTGTACTCAATTTGGGAAGGCTCGGGAAATGTAATCTGCCTGGATGTGCTCCGTGCGCTGGCCAAAGAGCCCACCGCGGCTGAGGCGCTGCTTTATGAGCTGAAAATGAACTCCGGAGCGGACAAGCGTCTGGATGCATTCGTTTCCAGGATTGCGAACGAGCTTAGCGGAAAATCCGGAAATGGCAACGGCGCAACAGAGTTCTCTGCGCGCAGGCTTACAGAAAATCTCGCGCTTGCCTTGCAGTCTTCATTATTGCTGCGGCACAGTGCTCCGGAACATGCGGAGGCTTTCATCACTTCAAGGCTGAATGGTCAGCATGGACAGAGCTTCGGGACTTTACCGGCTGAAATCTGCGCGGACAGCATCCTGGATGGAATGATTGCCCGCTCGGAATAAAACTGGAATTCTTAAATCCAAAAGTCTTCGCGGCCTGCGAACTGCCGCGAAGACTCCACCAAGGAAAGAAAAACAGAAGGATCACAGAGTTAAGCGAAGGAGCTCGGCAGGTCTCTGCGTGCCTTCTATGGTTCCCTTATTTAAGTAGTGATCAATCCTCAAAAACCGTTTCACTTCGTCACAATTTTTTTAAGATTGCTGTTTCTTTGGCGCCCGCCAATGCCACAGTCCGTCTGCAGGTTCAGCTCGTAAGTGTTTCTCTATGTAGCTCTTGCAGCGCTGCACCGATATCGCGTGCCCAAATTCCGCCATCCCAAAAAGAAACGGCCAGCGTTGCTGTACGCCGGCCGGTTGCTGAGTGAATGTTTTTTTAAGCGGCGCGTTCCAGTTCCTCTAGCCCGTGTATGTAACGCTGCGCTCCGGATTCGTCGTTATAGTCTGTAAGGGCTGCGATGACGGTTTCGCCTCCGCCCTGGCCATAGAAATAGCTTCTCTCGGCAGTGTCTTCCAGGCCGAGCAGAAGCGGCATGGCTGCGCTGGCCGCGGCAACTCCATAGTCCATAATGCCGTGTACTTTGAAGTCATAGAGCCGGAACACGCCCAGCTCATAGTCTGTGCACAATGCGTTTACCAGGACTGATGCGCCCAGCGCAAAGCACGCATTTGAAGCGCGGCGACTGCGATTGCGAAACAGAAATCCCGCCACAATATTCGTGCCGGCATGAATGTAGTCAATAATTCCGTGAGTTTTTGAATCAATAACCCCCGGAAGTGCGTCTGAAATGAGTCCTGCCACTTTACCTCCTATATAAAAATTTGGGCTTGTTCAGGCAGCCGGTCTGACGCGCTGTGCCTGGCTGAAAAGTTCGATCATGGCGCGGTTGAATGCAGGAATATCATCTGGTTTCCGCGCAGAAACCAGATTGCCGTCTGTGACTGCCTCTTGGTCCATCCATTCCGCTCCTGCATTACGCAGATCGGTTTTAAGCGATGGCCAGGAAGCGATCTTTCGTCCACGGGCCGCACCTGCTTCAATCACGGTCCACGGACCGTGGCAGATGGCTGCCACAGGCTTGTTGCTATCGAAGAAAGCTTTAACAAAAGCTACGGCCCTGGGTTCCATGCGCAGCTTGTCAGGATTGATAACGCCGCCGGGAAGCAGCAGCGCGTCAAAGTCGCCTGGACGGGCATCATCCAGCGCTATATCTACTGGCACTTCCTTGCCCCATTCGGTAAAATTCCAGCCTTTCACGCGGGGCATTTTGGGCGAAACCACTTTTGTATCTGCTCCGGCCTGATCCAGGGCCTCACGTGGTTTTAGTAGCTCCACCTGCTCAAAGCCATCAGTTACCAGGATGGCTACTTTCTTGCCCTTCAATTTCTGGTCTGCCATTTTTCTCCTTTCGTAGAAATAAGTTTTTGCGCTCATCCTCATCCAGGGGACTATGCAGTCAGACAACTGCATAGTCCTGGAAGAAGGAACATGGGTTTCACGACTTAAGCTGCCGCGGCAGTTCCGTCAGCCCATGGATCGAGAACCACTTTTGTGCAATGGTCCTGCTTGTCGCGGAAGATTCGGTACATCTCCGGAGCTTTATTGATCGGCACGCGATGGCTGACCACAAAGCTTGGATCGATCTCGCCGCGTTCAACGCGATCAAGCAGAGGCTTCATGTAGCGCATCATGTGCGTTTGACCAGTTTTCATGGTCAAGCCTTTATTCATGTATTGGCCTATCGGCATTTTGTCGATAAAGCCACCGTAAACGCCAGGAACGGAAACAGTTCCACCTTTGCGGCACGCCATAATGCACTGGCGCAGGACTTGAGGACGGTCCGGCTGAATGCGCAGCACCTGCTTGCCGCGGTCAATTACCCACATGGGGCCGTGGTAATGCGCTTCCATGCCAACTGCATCCATGCAGGAATCAGGGCCAACATTGCCGGTCATGTCCTTGAGAAGCTGGATCAGATCGTCCACCTCCTCATAGTTGATGATTTCAGCGCCGGCCTCCTGCGCCAGCCTCAGGCGATAATCGAAGCGATCAATGGCAATTACGCGCTCCGCGCCGAGCATGAATGCGCTGCGGATTGCGAACAGCCCCACAGGACCGCAGCCCCAGATGGCGACTGTATCTCCCGGACGGATGTTGCAGTTTTCTGCACCCATGTAGCCGGTGGGGAAAATGTCAGAGAGAAAGACGACCTTCTCATCCGGAATTCCGGCGGGAATCTTTAGGGGTCCGACGTCAGCGAATGGGACACGCGCATATTGCGCCTGGCCGCCGGCGTACCCGCCAAGCATGTGGGTATAGCCGAAGAGACCGGAAGGCGAGTAGCCCATCATCTTTTCCGCAATCCAGTAATTCGGGTTGGAGTTGTCACAGCAGGACCACAACTCCTGCTGGCAGAAGAAGCAGCGTCCGCAGGCAATGGTGAAAGGAACAACCACGCGGTCGCCTACCTTCAATTTTTCCGGCTTGATGCCTCCTCCCACTTCCACCACTTCACCCATAAACTCATGGCCCAGGATGTCTCCCTGCTCAAGAGTCGGCATGAAGCCGTTATAAAGATGCAGGTCAGAGCCGCAGATGCACGTGCTTGTAATTTTCACAATGGCATCGCGCGGATTCAGAATCGTCGGATCAGGTACATTTTCCACAGTCATTTTTTCTGTGCCCATCCAGCAGACTGCTTTCATGAGACCCTCCTTTTCGCTTCCAGCAGCTCGTGTATTGGGGCTTCACCACGGATGGGTTCATCCGGATTAAGCGCGCGGGCAGCAGCTGCAACCGCTGAACGCGGTCCGTGGGTCTGGCCTTCGACGGTGGGAATTTCGCCGGCTTCAATCAGCGCTTTCAGACGGCGAAGGTCCTGCCGCATCAGGAAGCTCGGATCTTTGCTGAGCATCCTTGCGAGCGCATGGCCTACTACGCCGGCCGGAGGGGTGTAAACGATGATGGGTGTGATCAGCGTTCCGCGATTGCCGGTGGCAGTCGAGAACTTTACGATGCCATCGATTTCTATATCGGAATCAGGAAGGGAGCGCCAGGCTATGAGTTCGTTTGGACGATCAGTAGTAATTTGTGCATACCACTCAATGCGCGTGCCGAGAGGACCAATGGCGATCCAGCGGGAGCGTTCCCCGTCCAGCACGGTAACAGATTCAAGGTGCCGCATGAACTGCGGAAGATTTTCAAAATTTCGCCAGAATCGATATGCCTCTTCCCGCGAACAGTTCACCAGCATGCTGCTGCGGGCAATGATCTCCCGCTGTGTATCGGCGCGGGCGCCGAGAAAAGCGAGCAGCCCGCCACTTGCAGCAACGGCGAGACCGGTTTTCGAGCGTCGAGACAGACCTAGCAATGCAATTGCGCCGCCGCCGATCAAGGCACTCCAGCCGAGTGCAGAGTACCGGCTGCGGCCGCTTGGAGCATTCCTCATTCGGATGCTTGCAGCTTCGCTCATGAGAGTACTACCTTTCTGTGGAATAATTTTTCAGATGCGAGCGAGAAATATGGGGTGTGCTTAAACCTTGATTTTTCGCGCAGCATGCAATCGGGAGAAGTTGACGCGTGAGTTGTGGATGCAGAGCAGTTGTCTCCAGCCCAAGCAATGTGTGATCCCGCAACTCTGTTGAAAATCTGCTCTGCAGGCAGAGGTATAATCAAAGTTTCAGCATGAGCTATACGGTCCTAGCGCGCAAATACCGCCCGCAGCGGTTTTCTGAGGTCATTGGGCAGGAGCACGTCACACGCACCCTGAAAAACGCAATCGAGCAGCAACGGATTGCGCACGGCTATATCTTCAGCGGACATCGCGGAATTGGGAAGACCACAATCGCGCGCATTCTGGCCATGGCGCTGAACTGCCGCTCCACAGACAAGCCGACCCCGGAGCCGTGCGGCGTGTGTGAGTCATGCGTTGAGGTGCGTGCTGGAAGCTCAGTGGATGTAATTGAGATTGACGCGGCCACGAATCGCGGGATTGACGAGATCCGCGAGCTGCGAGACGCGGCGCGCTACCGTCCGGCGCGCGATCGCTACAAGATTTATATTCTCGACGAAGCCCACCAGATCACTGACGCAGCTTTTAATGCCCTCTTAAAGACTCTGGAAGAGCCTCCACCGCACATCATTTTTATGATGGCGACAACGCAGGCTGAAGATATTCCCCAGACGATCCGCTCACGCTGCCAGCATTTCAGCTTTCATGCGGTAAAGTTTGACGAAATTGTGGGACAGCTGCGGGAGATCGCCGCGAAAGAAAATATCCAGACCGACGAAGAAGCTCTGGCTGTGCTGGCTGAGGCTGGTGACGGCTCCATGCGCGACGCGCTCTCCATCATGGACCAGGCCATTGCCTGCTGCGGCTCAACGCTGAGCGGCGAACTGGTTCGCGGCCTGGTGGGAAATGTTGGATCAGAGGTACTGGAAGAGCTGATGGGCACGGTTGCGCGCAGCTCCAGCGAAGAGGCACTCCGGCTGCTCGATAGGCTGATGACGGAAGGGCAGAACCCGGCCCACTTTGCCAGGCAGCTTGTCCGCTTCCTGAGAAATGCCGTTGTCGCCAAGGTGGCGGGAAAAGATTCGGCCCTGCTTCAGATCTCATCGGACGAGCGCGCACGAGTGGCGCGAGTGGCAGAGCAGTTTTCAGAAGAAGACCTGGCCCGCTTTTTGCAGATCATGCTGCGGACCTTTGACGAGCTTGGCTATCGGCAGGAGCAACGCTTCCATCTCGAACTCGGCGTGTTGAAGCTGGTGCATGCACAACGCATGCTGCCGCTCGAACAGATTTTGAGCAAGGTTGGCGGTGAGGCTCCGCGAAATGGTGAGTCACAGAAAGCTGCGCCTTTGCGATCGCCTGCTGCTGCGCCCTCTGCTCCTTCCTCTGGGCCCCCGGCTGGCGGAGGTGCGCCTCCGCGACAGAGTTATGTCTCACCGTTTGAGGCGGACCGCGCGCGCAAGACCCGAAGCTCAGAGCCAGAGATGTCGGCTGCACCACAGACGGAAATGCGTGCCGCTCCTGCGGCAGTTGCTGTTGCTGCAACGGCCGCTGTCGCCGTGGCCGAACCGGAGCCTGTTGGCGATGCTGGAACTATTCTGGGACACATCGTTGCTGCGCTGGAGAATACGCCCGGAGGAGACAACCTGGCGGCAACACTCAGCGAAGGCACAGCTACTATTCTGGGACATGAAATTGTGGTGACGCTGCCGCGTCCGGCTTCTGTGATTCCATTCATCATCAACGCGGAGCAAAAGCAAATTGCCAACTCGGCTGCTTCGGCCGCAGCGGGCCGGCTTTTAAAGATGAGGCTGGAGGGCGGCGCAAAGCCGCAGAGCAATGGCTCAACTCCGGCAATCGTTCGTCCGCGGGGAGACGGTGTTAGCGCGCGCAGCCGGGCAGCTGATGATCCGGTAGTGCAGCGCATGCGGGAAAAATTTGGCGCGGAGATCCGCACCGTGATTGACCATCGCGCAAAAAATTAGGAGCGAATTTATGGGCGGATTTAACTCACGCCAATTTCAGGAGTTGTTGGAAAACGCACAACGGCAGGCGCAGGACCTGCAGCAAAAGATGAAGCAGACCGTGGTGGAGGCGTCTTCTGGCGGCGGCACCGTAACGGTGAAGATGAACGGCCAGAAGCACGTGCTGGAAACCAGGATTGATCCTGAAGCCGTTAAGTCCGGCGACGTGGAGATGCTGCAGGACCTGGTAACCGCTGCATTCAACGCTGCGGCGCAAAAAGTGGATGAGGCGATGCAATCCACGGTAGGCGGCATGCTGGGTGGGATGGGATTGCCGGGACTGTAAAGCTTTACTTGAGGGGCTTGTGTCTAAATTTGCCGAGCCAATGGCTCGACTCATCGATGAGCTAAAGAAACTTCCCGGGGTTGGCGGCAAGAGCGCGCAACGGATGGCGTTCCACATTCTCCGCTCCAGCGGAGAAGACGCGGAGGCGCTGGCCGGGGCAATCCGCAACCTTAAAGAGAAACTTCATCTTTGCTCGATATGTAACAACATCACAGATGTTGATCCGTGCAGCTATTGCTCCAACGCCACACGCAACCAGCGGCTGGTGTGTGTGGTGGAGGAGCCCACGAACATTGCCTCGATTGAAAAAGCGCGTTTCTATAATGGCGTCTATCACGTGCTGCACGGCGCCATCTCGCCGCTTCATGGCGTAGGCCCGGAGCAGCTACGAATTCCTTCCCTGCTCAAGCGCATCGACAACGGAAGCGTGGACGAAGTGATCATCGCGACGAATCCGACGATCGAAGGTGAAGCCACTGCGCTCCATCTCAGCGGACTGCTCAAGCGCTCTGGATTGAAAATTACACGCATTGCCACAGGCATTCCCGCAGGCAGTGACATTGAGTATGCAGATGAAGTAACGATGCTGAAGGCGATGGAAGGTAGAAGAGAACTTTAATTGATAGCTCCCTGTTGACTCTCTGTTTTCCTTTGCTAGACTGAGGGTATGGAAATCCACCTTACTCCGGAGAAAGAAGCGCGCCTTCGAGAACTGGCAGCTCAAACCGGGCAGGATACAGCGCAAATGATCGAGGAAGCAGTGGACCGCTTGCTGGATTACGATAGTTGGTTCATAGGAGAAGTTGAGAAGGGGCAGGCAGAAGCAGCGCGCGGGGACCTTATAAGCCATGAAGAAGTTGGACGGCGTATAGAGCAGCTTTTAAAGGAGAAAAGGCCCCGTTCTTAAATGCACGTCACATGGGCCGCATCGTCAGCGGCGGATATAGAACAAATCTATCACTATCTTCTTGATCGCAGTCCGACGATGTAGTTCTCCGTATCTACGAAATGGCTTCCTCACTAAGCAATTTTCCCCACAGAGGCCGCCCTGGACGTTTAGAGGGCACACGAGAGCTCGTGCTTGGACAATTACCTTATCTGCTAGTTTATGAGGTTTCGGGTGAAACAGTCCAAATATTGAGAGTGCTACACGGCGCCCGCCAATGGCCGGTGGTTTAAGTAGTCGAACTGAATGAAATCAGTTTCTCAATTTTGCCAGCAGATCCTGCGGATGCACCGGCTTGGCCAGGATTTCAAACTCATGGCCCTGTTCACGGGCTTTTTCCAGCAGATCGGCTGTGGCGGCCTGGCCGGAGAAGAGCAGGATTTTGCATTCGGGAAGGATCTCGCGGATGCGGATTGCCGCCTCAATGCCGTTCATGTCCGGCATGATGACGTCGCTGATGATCAGCTCGGGCCGGGTATCGCGGGCGCGGCTCACGGCGGCAGTGCCGGTATAGACCGCTGAGGCGTCAAATCCATTCTGGTTCAGGATAATCGCCAGGGTATCGGCGATTACCCGTTCATCATCCACTACCAAAACACGGGGCTTGGTGGGCTGGCCATTCAATGCTGTCAAAATAAAACTCCTCGCAGTAACAACCCAATAAGCGATTATACCGGACGCTGCTCTCAATATCAGAGATGCTGGATTTGGAAAAAAAGTGATCTGAGCCAGGCCAACCTGCCGATTTATGCCAGCTTCTCACCCCTATGAGGGGTTTGGAGGAGCTTATGCGGAGAGCAGTTACTCTATTTGCCGTCGCGCTGCTTGCCGCGCCAATGGCATTTGCACAGACGCCTGCAGGCACAGGCAATAATCCGCCGACTACGCCACAGACACAGTCACAGAAAAGCACACAGCCCGGAGAGGATACTCGGATCGGAACCGGACAGACTCAGAATCCGAGCCCAGGCAGCCAGCCGGGAGCTTCTAATTCAACCACTGGCAATTCAACTACCGGCGTCCCGGGGCAGAACGCGCCTAGCGCGGGGGCTGGCAGCTTCGATCAGATTGCAGCCGGAACCGAAATCCGTGCGGTGCTGGATACACCGCTTTCCACCAAAACATCAAAGCCAGGTGATCGCTTTACCGCCACCATTGCCGAACCTGCGCGAGGCAGCGGCGGGTCCGTCGTGGTTCCAACCGGAGCCAGGATTGAAGGCGAGGTGGCTGACGCCGAGGAAAATAAAACACTTGCTGCCTTAAAAGACAAAGGCAAGTTAAGCCTGCGCTTTCGCGACGTTGTTCTTCCCAACGGACAGACGCTTCCGCTAACAGCGACTCTCATCTCTGTGAACGACACGAATGGCAAAAGCACAAAAAAGGCGGATGCGGGAGCTAGAAATGAGTCTGGAGTCAGCGGCCGCGATGTTGCAAAAGACACAAACAGCGGCCCCGGAATTGGTGCACAGACTGGATTAGTGTTTGGCAGTCCGCTTAAAGGTTTGGCCATCGGCACCCAAGCAGGTGGCGGCTACGTCCTGGCGACGAAAGCCAAAGATGTCCGCCTGCCCGCGCAGACCGGAATGGTGATCCGGCTGGATCAACCGGTAAGCGCAAACGCGCAGCCAAGATAAAGAAACACTTGATCGCTCAACATTCCATCAGCAAAAGACAAATTGACCAGCAAACCTGAGGTGAGTTGTTCTCTACGCTGCAGGCTTCCCTTCGTCCGGTTCAGGCTCGGTTGTAGTATCCAGCTCCGCTTCCTTGAATGATTCGCGCACTGCTTTGGGGTCCACCTGTTTTTCATGGACCTTCTGTTCCTGTCGGCTGATGCCGGCGCGCTCCGGAAGATCTTCACCCGTGGCAGTATTGAAAGGCGTGGTGCCGATCTGGTCGGAGGCATCTTCAGCCATCTGTCCGGAGTTGCTTCCGGAGCGGCCCATGGCCGGGTCAGAGGCCACGTGCTCTTTGATCGCCTGAAGCACAGGGTTCATCTCTCTTTCAGCTCTTTCTATTCCGCGATCCACAATATCTCGTCTCATCTCATCGGCATCCATACCGTCACCTCTCAGTCTCGGAAATTAGATGCAGGGGAGCATCTCTGCGAAATTGCTGCTGGTTTTGCTACCATTTGCGTATGCCGGTTGATACAGAAATCCAGACAACGCATATTCCTCCGCTGAAAGCGCCGCGTGGCGCCGAACTCACCTGCAAAGCATGGCCTCAGGAAGCCGCCATGCGCATGCTGATGAATAATCTTGATGACGAGGTGGGTGAGCGGCCCAGGGATTTGGTGGTCTATGGCGGCACGGGAAAAGCAGCGCGTAATCAGCAATGCCTGGAGGCGATCCTCGCGTCACTGAAGTCGCTGGAAAATGATGAGACGCTGCTGGTGCAGTCAGGCAAGCCGGTTGGTGTTTTCAAAACACATGATTATGCGCCACGGGTGCTGATCGCGAATTCGAACCTAGTGGGCCATTGGTCAAACTGGGAGCAGTTCAATGAGCTGGAGCGGGCCGGGCTCATGATGTATGGACAGATGACCGCCGGCTCGTGGATTTACATCGGCTCGCAAGGAATTGTTCAGGGTACGTTTGAAACTTTTGCCGCTGCAGCGGAAAAACATTTTGGCGGCGAACTGGCAGGCAAGCTCGTTGTGAGCGGCGGCATGGGAGGCATGGGCGGCGCACAGCCATTGGCAGCAACTATGGCAGGCGCTGCGTTTCTGGGAATTGATGTTGATCCGGAGCGCATCAAGAAACGCCTGAAGACCGGCTATTGCGACTTTATGGTCAACAATCTTGATGAGGCGCTGCGTATTCTGAAAAATGCAGTACGCAAGAAAGAGGCAGTCTCTGTTGGACTGGTTGGCAACTGCGCCGATGTGGTTCCAGAGTTGGCAGAGCGTGGTGTGCTGCCGGACATTCTTACAGATCAGACCTCGGCACATGATCCGCTGAACGGCTATGTGCCGAACGGCATGTCATTGGAGCAAGCGCTGGAGCTGCGCAAGAGCGATCCCAAGGCTTATCTCGAGAAGTCACTGGATTCGATTGCGCTGCACGTTGAGGGCATGCTGCGTTTGCAGAAAATGGGCAGCGTAACGTTTGATTACGGCAACAACATCCGCACGTTTGCCTTTCAGCGCGGAGTAAAAAATGCCTACGATTTTCCCGGCTTTGTGCCGGCGTATATTCGACCACTGTTCTGCGAAGGGCGCGGGCCGTTCCGCTGGGTGGCGCTCTCAGGTGATCCGGCTGACATTGCAGTGACAGATGACTTAGTGCTGGAGCTGTTCCCGCAGAACCGCATCCTGAGCCGCTGGATCAACCTCGCGCGCAAGCGCATCAAGTTCCAGGGACTGCCGGCGCGCATCTGCTGGCTCGGCTATGGTGAACGCGCACAGTTCGGTCTTGCGATGAACGATTTAGTGAAAAAAGGCAAGATCAAGGCGCCAATCGTAATCGGTCGTGATCATCTTGACTGCGGCTCGGTGGCCTCGCCATATCGCGAGACGGAAGGGATGAAAGACGGCAGTGATGCCGTGGCTGACTGGCCTCTGCTCAACGCACTACTCAACACCGCCAGCGGCGCAAGCTGGGTTTCCATCCATAACGGCGGCGGCGTAGGCATTGGCTATTCGCTTCACGCCGGACAGGTCATTGTGGCCGATGGAACCGAGATGATGGCGCGACGGATTGAGCGCGTGCTGACGAATGATCCGGGAATCGGAGTCGCGCGGCATGTGGATGCGGGATATGAAGAGGCAAAGGAGTTTGCGGAGAAGAAGGGCGTGAAGATTCCGATGGACTAACCAAACCTTGTGGATCACGAAATCCCGCTGGAGAGGCGAGCAGCTTTACGTGTGGCAATCTTCATTTCCAATTTAAGCGGCAACGCCTGATTGTTGCTCTACTATCTTCTTGGGTTGAGCGCCGGGACAAGCTAGCATGGTTGCGACTGTAGGATAGACGAACACTCCAACCCACCACCCAGCCGCGAAAAAAACTACATCCGCAAGAACTTGAAAGTTCCAGGCATGTTGCCCTGCGAATTCACTTTGCAATCGCGCGATCAGCAGGATAACTGCAGCGCTGATTGCGAGCCCAAAGGCAAGACTCATGCGCATTGAGCGTCTTCGATCTAGGAACCAGCCACCAATAAACCCGAAGATAGGACACGCAAGCGATCAGAAGGAGATTAGGTGCATTGTGTTCGCGCTGTGCTGCTTTTGCATCCGGCTTACCAACATGAGAGATCCCCTGATCCGCGCCCACGCCGGGTACAGGAGAGAGGATAGCAATGACGCGTTTCGCAACATCCGTGAACGGCAGCCTGTTCACCAGGTCAAGCCGCAACGGTGAAAGCATCAATACGGCAATGAGAATGCCCCCAAGCAGGCCACGCTTCGCTGACTCGCGGCGCGTCCGCTGCGCTCCCATGACCCAGGCGTAGGTAATCCCGCCTGAAGCGATGAGTCCGATTAACAGCACGATCCCACTGCCACTCAAGTCCCCCAATATGTGCTCATGCAGCAGAGTGTGAGTTATGTTGGTAAGAAATAAAACAGCAAAAATCGCCATCTGTACCAGCACCGGATGCTTATGCCGCAGCTGCTCATGGGGCGCCTCCAAACCGAACCATTGCCGGATTTTCTCACCGACTGGTTCGACGAACCACGCCAATCCCAGCGAGACAAACAGAATAGCGATTAGCTGTACAGTTTTGTCGGGATGCTTCTCTGTAAAGGCTTTAGCAAGAATGAAAGCAAAGGTCGCGCCGATTCCGGCAGAAATCGCCAGACTGAGAGGTTCGGTCTTGCTGCACAAGCAGGCATTCTCACTACATCGAACAACAAGCCCGATCTTGCGCGTTAGATACAGTGCAACCAGAAACGCAAGCACGAGTCCGGTGCCTGGGCGAATATACACTCCTAATATCCAGCCAAGCAGCAGGATAAAACCGGGCCAGTACCTGCCCATGCGAATGCCTGGCGAGCGGCTTGTCACGAAATTGGCTACTTCCCTGGTCCACTTGAAATGCCAGTAAAAATGGTTGAACCAGGGAATAAATGCGAATCCCAGAGCTTTAGTTGGACGAATCGGGTAAGCACCGTTGGTTACTTTTTGCAGCACTTCGTGAATGCGATAAATGCAAAATAGCCAGTAGCCCCAGGCAGAAAATGTTAACAGAAGTAGAAAGTTATTGAGTCCACTGGGCGTAAGGCCACTATCGCGGGTGACAATGGGCAGCCGTAAAAGCCAATATAGACTCATCAGGGCGAATCCCACCCATATCTTGGGAAGGGGGAGGGAAATTCTTGGTTTTTCTGGAATCTGCAGGATCGGAGCCAAACGGCGTTCGAGGGGAGTTGGCGGAGTCATACAAACCTCCTGATAAATCCGACGCAATCCAGTCATAAGGACTAGCGGAATGTTTGCGCAGTATTAAAGAACGCCAGCCGGGCAATATTCCCTTTACAAAGATCTGGCAGCTAAGCTGGCCGAGTCATACTACCAATAAATAGTGACCGGCAGGACGTAGTTGTTACAAAATATTTTAGCTTTGACCTGCCCTTCACATATTGTCAAGAAAGCGCCATTGTCTGCCTAAGACAAATTTTGTACTGATTTCTTTCTGCCTTGCGAAGGTTCTATTCAGTGATTCACTCTAATGCACTCTCTAAGCAAACACCTGCCACGCCATCCTGAACGTATTTGCGTGCGCCTCGGCGCTGAGTTCAATAGGCCGCGAGTACCCTCCGCCTGATGTCAGGACAAATGGTGCCCCGAAACTCTTCGCAGCCAACATCACTGTTTTATCGCGAGCGATCAAGCCCTGTGGCGTGAGCGATAGCCTGCCAAGAACGTCAGTCTCAAGCGGATCAACGCCGGACTGATAGAAAATGATGTCAGGACGAAAGGCAAAAATCGCAGGCAGCACTTCTTCTAAACGGCGGAGATAATCTTGATCTTCCATGCCATCTGAGAGTGGAACATCCAACCGGCTCTGCTTTTTGCGGAATGGGAAATTGCTCTCGCAATGGATAGAAAGCGTGAACACATCCGGATCATCCTGAAAAATTTCCGCTGTTCCGTCCCCCTGATGCACATCAAGATCAATGACGGCTGCGCGCTGGATGAGCTTCTGTTTTCGTAAATACTGAATGGCCACTGCAATGTCATTAAACACGCAAAAGCCGGCGCCTTCAGCTCGAAAAGCATGGTGCGTACCGCCGCCCAGTGTTGCGCCCCAACCATTTTCCATCGCGTGCGCTGCGGCATTGACGGTCCCGCCAACTGAGGCAAAGGCGCGCTGAACAAATATCTCTGACCACGGCAGGCCGATGCGGCGCATGGCTGCGGGTGAGAGCGTGCCAGCAGCGAAGTGAGTCACGTAAAGAGGATCATGGGCCAGACACACGGTTTCCGCAGTGGCCAGAGGAGCTTGCTCCAACTGGTAAAGCCCTTCTTTCTCAACCAAGCTGCGCAACAAGCCGTATTTCCGCACCGGGAACTTATGCCCTTCAGGCAGTGTAAGACGGTATTGATCGGTGGAGAAAAGTCGCGGCTGAGAGGCAAAGGGCATAAACGAAAATCGGCTTTCCCGGTCTAACTATTTTAAATGGTTCGGTATGGCCAACATGAGCAGTGTGCGTTTCCGGACACTGGGTTTCAGGAATGAACACCAAGGCCATTCAGCAAGATGGAAAACTGGCATTTTGTCCTTGTTATTCAATAGTTTGCAGTAAAATAGTTTTGGCACTCCTTGTGCAAAGATCTTAATTAATGGATATCGTACGCGACGCATCGGTAAAGAAGAGGAAGCGCCAAAAGCAAACGGCGATGATCGTGATTGCTGTAGTTGCGGTGCTTGGGGTGACTCTGGGGGTTTCCAAGCTGAAGCCCGCGCCCCAAAGTGTTGAATTCGGAACAATCTGGCCGGATACGGTCAAACGGGGCTCCATGCTCCGGCAGGTGCACGGCATAGGAACATTGGTGCCAATTCCTGAAGATGTCCGTCTAATTCCGGCAGAGACTGACGTTCGGATTGAGCGCATCCTCAAGCTGCCCGGCATGCCAGTTACGCCGGACACGATCATTATGGAGCTCTCAAATCCCCAGGTGGTGCAGGAAGCGCTGAGCGCTGATCTTGATTTGAAGTCGGCTGAAGCTGAATACCACAACACCAAGGCCAAGGTTGATAGCGATTTGATGAACCTGAAGGCCGAAGCTGCCACGGTGGAAGCTGATTATGAGAACGCGCAGCGAGATGCTGATGCGAACAAGGAGCTGGCAAAGATTGGAGTGCTCTCTGCTTCAGCGCTGAAAGCTTCATTGGCCAAAGCCAAAGAGATGGCGACGCGGCACAAGATCGAAGAAGACCGCATTGCAGAGGCCACCAAGGCGGTGGAGACGCAGCTGGCAGTCCAGCAGAGCACCATTGAGCAGAAGCGCGCCATGGCACAGTTGAAGCATCGCCAACTGGATGCTCTGAAGGTGAAAGCTGGAATTACCGGTGTGCTGGCTGCTCTTGAAACTTCATTGCAGGTGGGCCAGCGGCTAACTCAGGGAACGATTCTGGCGAAGGTAGTCCAGCCGGAGCACCTGAAGGCGGAGTTGAAGATTCCCGAGACCCAGGCAAAAGATATCGTCATGCAATTACCCGCTGATGTGGATACGCATAACGGTGTGGTAAAGGGCAAGGTCACTCGCATTGATCCTGCGGTGCAGAACGGAACGGTAACGGTGGATATCACACTCGACGAGCCGCCGCCCAAGGGATCGCGCCCAGACCTGAGTGTGGATGGAACGATCACGCTGGAGCGGCTGGATAACGTGCTCTACGTGGGACGCCCCGCATTCGGACAGGAGAAAAGCACGGTCGGCATGTTCAAGATCGATGTGGATGGCAAGACTGCAACGCGCGTTCCAGTGGAATTGGGGCGCGGCTCAGTCAATACGATTGAAATTGTGCGGGGACTGAAAGAAGGAGATCAGGTGATTCTTTCCGATATGTCCCGCTATGACAACCAGGACCGGATTCGGCTGGAGAGATAACTAAGCTTAGAGGAGAGTACAACGTGGCCAGTGGACAAACTTTGATTCGTCTGGAAAATGTCACCAAGGTTTTTTACACCGATGAAGTTGAGACGCACGCGCTCTCCGGCATTCACCTGGACATCAACAAGGGTGAGTATGTCTCGATTGCCGGCCCTTCAGGCTGCGGCAAATCAACGCTGCTCTCGATCATCGGCCTTCTGGATTCGCCCACAGACGGGTCTTACGTCCTGAATAGCCGCGCCGTGCAAGGGCTGGATTTTTCTGATCGCGCGCGCATCCGCAATCAGGAGATCGGCTTCATCTTCCAGAGCTTCAACCTGATCGGCGATCTTACCGTGTATGAGAACGTCGAGTTGCCGCTGACGTATCGCTCCATGTCTTCCGCAGAGCGCAAAAAACGCGTACAGGAAGCGCTGGAGAAGGTCGGCATGGCGCACCGCATACGGCACTATCCTTCACAGCTCTCTGGCGGCCAGCAGCAGCGCGTTGCTGTGGCGCGAGCACTGGCGGGTTCGCCTTCAATCCTGTTGGCGGACGAACCTACTGGGAACCTGGATTCCCGCAATGGCGAGGCCGTGATGGAGTTGTTGCAGCAGTTGCATCGCGAAGGTGCGACTATCTGCATGGTGACTCACGACGCCCGCTTTGCCAAGCACGCTGAACGGACCATCCATCTCTTTGACGGCAAGGTAGTGGAAGAGACGGAAGCCGCGCAGCAAGCCGAGATGGCGTAAGCCGGCCACGTCTTAAAAATCCAACCATTCAAGAATGAGTTTTTTCATTCGCGGGGTGAAGTGTGACTACTCTACTTCAAGATATTCGCTATGGCTTGCGCACGTTGCGCAAATCGCCGGGATTCACCATTGTTGCGTTGATCACGCTGGCGCTGGGTATCGGGGCGAACACCGCGATTTTCAGCATTGTGAATGCCGTGCTGCTGAAACCGCTTCCCTTTCCGGAATCAGACCGGCTGCTGTCAGTCACTTCAGGAGTCTCCACTCAAAGCAATGTCACACGGCCATTTTCCGTGTCTTATCCGGATTTTCTGGACTGGCGTGCGGGGATGAAGTCGCTCAGCGGCTTGGCTTCCTACCATGGTGACAGCGTCACGCTCACAGGTCTTGACCAGCCGCTGCATATAAATGCGCAGATGGTCTCAGGCGATTTCTTTTCTGTAATCGGAGTCCAGCCCATGCTTGGCCGGGGTTTCACGCGCGAGGAAGAAAAGCCAGGAACGCGAGTGGTGGTGTTGAGCCATCAGCTTTGGGAGTCTGCGTTTCATGGTGATCGCGACATTGTGGGCCGCAACATCACGCTCGACAAGCAGAGTTACGCAGTCATAGGCGTGATGCCGGCGGGTTTTGTCTTTCCTGTTGATAATAATCCGCCATTGTTGTGGCGGACCTTTGCGCCAGACGCAGAGAGCACCGATCCCACTAACCAGCCGGCGTCAACGTCACAGCGTGGAGCGCATTTTCTGCAAGTGGTCGCCAGACTTAAGCCTGGCGCTACTATTGAGAGCGCGCGAGAAGAGCTGAACATCATCACGCAGAATCTGGCGGCGCAATATCCTGATACAAACAAGAAGTTCTTTACGGGCATTGTTACTACTCAGCTGGAGCAGTTGGTTGGCAATAGCCGGCCGGGATTGATCGTATTGGTGATTTCCGTAGCGGTGGTGCTGCTGATTGCATGCGTCAACGTGGCAAACCTGCTGCTTGTGCGCGCCAGCAAGCGCAGCCGCGAGATTGCGGTGCGTGCAGCGCTGGGCGCGAAACGCATCCGCGTGGTGCGGCAGATGCTCACAGAAAGCCTGGTGCTTGGCCTGGGTGGCGCTTTGTTGGGCATTCCACTGGCAATGTGGGCATTGAGGCTTTTTATCAGCCTCAATACAAACATGCGGCGCATCCATGGCGCCGATCTCGATGGCACGGTAATGGCGTTCACGGCGGGAATTGCTGTGCTCACCAGCGTTATTTTTGGGTTAGCGCCGGCATTGCGCGCTTCAAGCCCGAACCTCACCGAATTTATGAAAGAGGGACGTGGCACAACCAGCGGCAGCGCACACCAGAGGTTACGCGGTGCGTTGGTGGTCGCTGAGACCACGCTTGGCCTTACATTGCTGGTAGCAGCAGGGCTGCTGCTGCGCAGCTTCTATCGGATTCTTTCGGTGGATCCGGGGATGAATCCGCACAGCGTGCTCACCCTCACCTTCGATCTGCCGGAAAAGAAGTATCCGGAGCGGCAGCAAATTCAGTTCTACACACAGCTTCTGCAACGGCTGGGGAATGTTCCCGGCGTAGTTTCGGCGGCAGCAGTTACGCCACTGCCGATGAGCGGCAATGGAGCCATCATTACTTTTCAAATTGAGGGCCGTCCGGTTCCGCGGTCGGAAGAACCTTCAGCAGACATCAAAGTAACGACGCCCAACTATTTTCATACGATGAACATCCCGCTGCTCAGCGGACGCGACTTCACCGAACATGATGACGAAAAAGCTCCTGGCGTGGTGATTGTGAATCAGGCTTTTGCGCAGCGCTTCTTCCCTAATGAGAACGTGCTGGGAAAACACATTACACCCGGCGCTGCGAACAGTGGAAAACCGCAGCCGCGCGAGATCATCGGAGTGGCAGCCAATGTGAAGGGGCGCAGGCTTGATGTTCAGGATCTGCCGGAATACTACATTCCTGACACGCAGCTCAACTTCGGCTCCATGACGGTTTGCCTGCGCACCAATGTTGAGCCGCACAGCATTACCTCAGCTGTGCGCAATGTGGTCTCATCCATGGACCCGGACCTTCCACTTTACGACATTAAGACCATGGACGAATATCTCTCAGCCACGCTGTCCACACCACGCTTCCAGGCGATGTTGCTGGAGGCATTTGCAGGCCTTGCGCTGTTACTTACAGGAATCGGACTGTATGGAGTGATTGCCTATGCCGTTGCACAGCGCACGCATGAGATTGGAGTCCGCATTACTTTGGGCGCGACGCGCGGCAGTGTGGTGCAAATGGTGTTGAAGTCCGGGCTGAAGCTCACAGCAATTGGCATTGTGCTGGGAGTTGCACTGTCTCTGATTGTTGCGCGGCTGGCAACATCATTCAGCAGTTTGCTGTTCGGGATCAAGCCCACGGACATAGCGACGTTCACAGCAGTGGTTGGAATTATCGCGGCGGTTTCTCTGCTGGCATGCTACATACCGGCGTATCGCGCATCAAAGGTTGATCCGATGATCGCGCTGCGGTATGAATAGCTTTTTTGAACCTTCAGTGACAGAGACGTAGCAATGCTACGTCTCTACGTCAGCTATCCGGGCGCACTTAAATTTTTGCCCGACACATTGGCGATCATCGTCATTGCCGAATTGAGCAGCTTCTGACACAGCTGTGCATTTTGCGAAATTACGGACCATAAGCCCTCTCGTTTTTCACTACGATGCGACAATATCTCCCGGTAGAATTGGCTTTCAAGCGGCAAGCCACCGCACCACGCAATTGCCGCAGATTGTCCTACATTGCTGAAAGGACTGTGCACTGAAGATGCCAACGGGTAATCCGGCCGATCGCCTTGATTCATGGAAAGAGATCGCTTCCTTTTTGCGGCGTGACGTACGCACGGTCCAGCGCTGGGAGAAGAAAGAAGGGCTGCCGGTGCATCGGCATGTGCATGACAAGCTGGGCTCGATCTATGCCTACCGCAATGAGCTGACGGAGTGGTTCAATGCCAGGCAGCAGTCCGGCGCGGCGATGACGCGGCAGGATGGGCACGCGGAAAAGATCAAGCTGGCGGTGCTTCCGTTTGGAAATATGAGCGGCGCGGCTGAGGATGCCTACTTCAGCGATGGCCTTACCGAAGAAATGACCACGCAGATTACGCGGCTGCAGGCGCCGGAGCTGGCGGTCATCGCGCGCACCACCGCGGAGCACTACAACGCGAGCAGCAAGTCTCTTGAGCAGATGAAGAAAGAGCTGGGCGTTGGCTATGTGCTGGAAGGCAGGGTGCGTCGAGGCGGAAATCGCGTGCGAATCACGGCGCAGCTTATCCAGTTGAATGACCAAACGCAGTCATGGGCGGAAACGTATGAGCGCGATCTGAGCGACGTGTTGAGCGTGCAAGTGGAGATTGCGCAGGCGATTGCACGGGAGATTAATCTGGCGCTGAATTTATCAGAGAACGCCAGCAGCTCGAACGTGGGGAAAGGCGTGCAGGTGCAGCCTGCAGCCTATGACGTTTACCTCAAGGCGCGCTACAACCTGCACCAGATGAAGCCTTCCGCAATCAGCAAGAGCATTGAAGATTTTGAGCGGGCCATCCATATGGATGCAAATTATGCTCCGGCTTATGCAGGGCTGGCGAGCGCTTACGCATTGCTGGCGATCGCGCCCTTTGATTTTCTGCCGCCACATGAAGCCATGCCCAGGGCGGAGAAGGCGGCACGGAAATCTCTGGAACTGGATAGCTCGTTTGCCGAGGCGCATACCGCGCTAGCGCTGGTAAACCATCATTATCACTGGAAATGGAAAGATGCTGAGGCCGAATACCAGCGAGCGATCGAGCTGAACCCGGACCAAGGCGATACGCACCTTTGGTATTCATGGCTGCTGCTGGCGATGGGCCGTCGCCATGATGCTTTTGATGAGATTGAGCAGACGATGAGCATTGTGCAGGAGACCGATCCGCACCGGATGGTTACCGTGCATACCACGCGCGCGGCGGCTTACTACTTTGGGCGCGAATATCAGCGCGCGGTGGAGGAATGCGACAAGGCAGAGCAGCTTGATCCTGACTATTTCATGCTGCACTTTATTGCCGGACGCGCGCATATGCGGCTCAATAACTATGCCAACGCAATTAAGCACCTGAAGGCCTCAATCGGAACCGGCGAAATGCCACTCATGGAAGCCGCGCTGGGGTTGGCCTATGCCGTGAGCGGCAAAAAAGGGCTGACACAAAAACTGGCTGAGCAGTTTAAAGAGGCTGCAAAAAAACGCTACATTCCGCCAACGTACTTCGGCATGCTCTTTGCCGGCCTAGGCGACCGCGACAAAGCGCTGGAGTGGCTGGAGAAAGCATATGAAGAGCGCGCCGATGGACTGACCTGGCTCGCCGTGGAACCGATGCTGGATGAGATAAGAAATGATCCGAAGTTTCAGGAACTCATAAGCAGGATCGGCTTGCCGGCTAATGCAAGTTTTGCCGCAGATGAACGCGTATGAGAGCGAATTGTAAAAATCGAAAACTCTCACCACGGATGACACTGATCGATTGAGAAATTTGCTGCACAGCAACGGCAGGCCGCTGCGGACCTGATTCAGCTTCGTCTCTGGCGCGCGACTTCATACATCACGATTCCCCCGGCAACCGATACATTCAGTGACGGAACTTTGCCGAGCATGGGGATTTTTACCAGGAAGTCACAGTGCCTGCGAATCTGCTCGTGCAGTCCGTGCCCTTCCGCGCCAAGGACAAGAGCACAATCCATTTTGTAGTCGAGCTGGTCATAAAGTTTGTCACCACGCGCGTCGAGGCCAACAGTCCATATATTGCGCGACTTTAGCTCTTCCAACGTGCGAGAAGCGTTGGTAACACGCGCGATGGGCAGATATTCTGAGGCGCCGGCGGAGGCCTTAACCACAGTGCCTGTAACTCCTACGGCTCGGCGTTCAGGAATAATAATTCCATCGGCGCCAGCGCTCTCCGCCGTGCGGATGATCGCACCCAAATTGTGCGGATCTTCAACGCCATCAAGCAGGAGAATGAAGGAGTGCTCTCCGCGCTTGCGTGCCAGGATGTCTTCGAGATCGCTGTATTGCTTTTCTGCTGTAACGGCTACCACGCCCTGATGGTTGGCGGTCTTGGCGAGCCGGGTGAGCTGGTCACGCGGCATGGTACGCACGGGAACTCCGGCAGCACGGCATAACTGGGCGATGCGCTGGATGCGGGCATCGCCGCGGCCGGGTGCGGTGGCGACGTAATCAAAGCTGCGCCCGCGGGCGGAAAGCGCTTCTTCAACGGCGTGGATGCCAAAGATGATCATGAGATTCAAACTTACCACTGATTCGCACAGATGACACGGATCTATAACCTACTGCGGATTGATGCGGATGAACGCTGATCAGAATAAAGATTCGGTTTGCAGGCTCCGCGCGCGCTGCAAGCCCGTCAGCCTTAAAATACTTTCACATGGTGCGCAGAGAAAAACCAACTCGCATAGTGCTTTCGATTGCCGGATACGATCCTTCGTCGGGCGCGGGAGTGACGGCCGACATCAAGACCGTTGCTGCGCATGGGTGTTATGGCGTCACCTGCATAACTGCGTTGACGGTGCAATCTACACAAGGTGTTTCGCGGGTTGTGCCTATGGAAGGCCGGGTGATCCTGGAAACGCTGGAGCGACTAGCGGATGACATGAAGATTGCGGCGGTAAAGATCGGCATGCTGGGATCGGCTAATGCGGCGAAAGCTGTGGCAGCGTTTTTAAAAAGGCATTCTCCACGATATGTAGTGCTTGATCCAATCATCAGGTCATCTTCAGGAGCCGAGCTTGTCTCGAAAGAAGGGTTGCAGGTGTTGGAAAATGACATTTTGCCCCAGGCTTACGTCATGACGCCGAATATAAATGAGGCCGCTGAGCTGACCGGCGTGGCTGTGACAGATGTCGGTGCGATGGAGGCAGCTGCGCGGCAATTACAACAGATGGGAGCGCGGAATGTGATCATCACGGGAGGACATCTTGATCCTCCGCATGATCTGCTCTGCGGTGAAGATGGAAAAATAAGCGTGCTCAAGGGAAAAAAGATTTCCAGCCGCTCGACTCACGGAACCGGCTGTGCATTCTCAACCGCGCTGGCTTGCGAGCTCGCGCTGGACCGCGATCTGCTTATGGCGGCGAAGGCAGCAAAGCGGTATGTGGAAGCAGCGATTAGGAGCGCGCCAAAAATCGGCAAGGGAGCAGGGCCAATCGTCTGAAGCAGCTGTGAAGATTAATCGCCGGAGATGAAAGCTCAACGCGGCTCTTCAGCCGCGAATCATCTAATACACGCGAATCGGCTCTTACTATTGCGGCGGCTGTTGCGGATTCTGCTGCGAAGCAGGCGGCTCAGCATTTGGCTGTGATTGCTGCGGCTGCTGTTCGCGTGGACGCGTTTTCAACACTGGACCCTGTTGCTGTTGTGGCTGGTCAGATTGCGGAGTCGCCACAATAGGTTCGCCGGCCGCTTCACCAGTCTCCGGCTGGCGATACTCTGGCGGTGTAAATTCCGTGCTGGGATGAACAGGCGTCTTGGGCTCCACGATAATTTTATTGTCGCGTGTCCGCAGTGCGGGCGCCTGGCCGCTGCGGCGGCGAGCTTCCGCTTGCGCTTCAAAGCTTGATTCCACCAGGGCTGTGCTCTGCTCGGCGACTTGCCCCACGGGGCGTCCTTCAACTTCAGGACGGGTTGAAACCATGATCTTGGTGTTGGCCCGCTTGGCCCGGCGCGCCTGGTCATAATAAGACTGGGCAGTTTCCTTGTCGCCTTCCAGCTCGGCAAGATATCCCATATTATTTATGGTGAAGGAATTGTTCGGATCGAGCTTGTAAGCCTGCTCAAAATCTTTGCGCGCTGTGCGCCGATCATTACGGTTCATGGCGGAGACACCCTGCAGGTTCAGGCGCGCCACGCGGTCCTGCAGGTTCTGCGCTTTGCTTAAATCTTTGCTGCTCTCTTCAGCATTGTGCGCCGCTACTTCACTGATCGGCTTGCCGCGCCAGCTTTTGTTGAATGCAATCACAATAGGCTCGCGCGAACCGGTTGCGGCAGCGCGATTGTAATAGCGGATCGCGTCTTCTAGCTCGCCTTCTTTTTCCTTGGCAAAGCCCATATTGTTCAGCGTGAAAGGATTGCTAGCGTCGATTTTCAGAGCCTGCTGCAACACAACGTCAGCCTCCGGCGCGCGATCCTGGCGGAGCAGCCCCAGAGCTTCGCTATTCAACTGGTTCACCTTGAGCGGACCTTCAGAAGTGTGACCAGCGACCTTTGCCACCGCCTTCCCTTGCGCATCTTGCGAAGTCGAGCGGTCAATCACAGCTTCAGAGGTGTTGGCCTGCGCCTGGTCATAGTAACGCTGGGCGCGATCGAGATTGCCCTCGAGCTCCGACACGTATCCAAGATTGTTGAGCGTGAAAGGATCGTTCGGATCAATCAGGTAGGCCTTATAGAAGAGACGCTTGGCTTTATCGATATCGTTCTTTTTCAGCGCGGCAACGCCATCACGATTCAACTGCTGCACCGGCGTGTACTTACTCTTCTTGGGCAAAGGGATACGCAATTCCTGCGCGCCTGCCGGGACAGCAACGCACACAAGAGAGAATGCTAGCAATGCAAATAATGGGGAACGCATTGGTTTCAAAGGCCTCACTCGGCTTCTGTTACGGAAACGGTCTGCCGCAGAGCAGTAGCTCTGCTTGTGAATTGGATGGCAGATTTGGCTGTTAGGTTGGGCTGGATTTCCGGATACCTCGGCTCTGTATCTTCTCTTCTTCTGCCTGCCATCTGAGCTGCTGCTGTTTGCATCCAAGGTGTTTGGAAACAGGTGTTTTCAAACTATGCATCGTTCCCCTATTGTTTTCTCCGCTCTTGTGCTGTGCGCCGCGTTAGCTTGCGCGCAGGATAATCCGGCAACTCCCAAACCAGGTTCCGGATTGCCGCAAACGACTGTTCCCGGAACGCAGACGAGCCCGAGCAGGACGACACAGCCATCGTCACAACCATCAGCTGGTCCAAGCGGCACAGTGACTACGCCGGCGAGCACGCCAACGAGCGCAGCGCCAGGCACTGGAACCGCAGCTCCGGCCGCGGCGCAGCCTTCCACCAGCCAGCCTGCCAACGCAGCGCAGCCGAACTCGGCCACGCAGAATGGCTCAGCGGATGAGGAGAATACCGCTCCTCCGGTGCAGCCGAAGACCGAGATTCTCGATAGCTCTGCTACGGGCGGAGCACTCTCCACGGATGGACACGATCCCATTCTCGATCCTGCGCCGGTGCCAAGCACAACCACTACGCTGGTAGGCGGAACCATTACCAGCGTTGACCGCATGCGCAATCGCATGGGTATCGCTGTGTTTGGCGGCGGGCACTGGACCCTTAACTTCGACGAGCGCACGCACATCTTCCGCAACGGCGCTGAGGCCACACAGCTTGCGTTGAAGAAAGGCGAGCGCGTGTACGTTGACACCCAGCTCGACAATAACAAACACGACATTTTTGCCCGCAACATCCGCGTCGGCGTAGCGCAGCTCCCGGCAGATGCTGATGGCCAGATCATCAGTATCGATCCCAGGCACAGCGTGCTTACGCTTCGTGACACCATCAACTCAGTGCCAGTGCGCTTTGCCGTGGACCAGGACACCCGCATCAGCAACGGCCAGTCTCCGGCGGCATTTAAAGACGTAAAACCCGGAACGCTGGTGCACGTGCGCTTTACCGCTGAGCAACCTAACCGCGGACTGGCGCGCGAGATCAATATTCTTGCTGCTCCAGGTTCGGCCTTCACCTTTGCGGGGAAGATCACCTACCTCGATCTCCATCGCGGCCTCATGGCGGTGCAGAACTCAGGTGACGAGAAGAACTACGAGCTCCACTTCACGCCTTCTCATGTTGAAGACAGAAACCGTCTCGGCGTAGGAACAGAAGTCAGGGTCGTAGCCACGTTTGATGGCTCGCGGTACACGGCACAGTCCATTAATGTAACGGGCAGCGCCGGAGCTGAGAAATAGCGAGCCAGTTCAGCAAGAGTGTGAGCTGCCGGAGTTCAGAGTATCGCAACAAATGCGTCCGGCGGCTCACGCTGCCTTCATTAAATAATTCTTGAAGAAGGCGGCCACTCGCCGCATCGCATCCAGCTGAGCAAGCCCCTCAAAGACGTGCCCCTGATCAGGATAGATTTTGATCTGGTACGGAATCTTGCGCTGCTGCAAGACTCGCTCCAGCTCATACGCACGCTCAACCGGCACAACATTGTCCTGCGCGCCATGGAGGATAAGAATCGGCGGGAGGCTCGCGGCGTTGGGAACAAAGTGCTCCGCCAGCCCGCCGACAATGTCCGCCACCGCAACAATGCGCCGATCTTGCGTGGCCAGCGCCAGCGCCAGATATGCTCCCAGCGAAAATCCCAGCAGCCCAACCCGCTGTGCATCTACTCCCAACTGATCACCCACAAAACTGAGCGCATCTTTGAGCGTCTCCAGCCACGCCGGAAAATGCGCTTCAATCTGGCTGGGCGAAACCCAGGTGTGCCCTGTGCGGTCAAAATAATGCAGCACAAAAACATGCACTCCGAAGAGCGCCGCCTGCCCGGCAAACGGATCCAGCCCGCGCATGGGGCCGCCGGAACCATGCAGCAGAATCACCGCAGGACTATTGCCGCTCCGCTTGGGCGCATAATGATCAATGCGGATCTGCCGGCCTGCGCTGGTGAAGGTGGCCACGTTAGGCTTAGATGCAACTTCTTACCTGCGCCTCAAGCTGAGCGCCCATAGCTTCTGGCTTATGTGGCACAGAGCTTCGGTTATGCGCACGCCATCCCACGGCAGCTCAACTAAATTCCAGCAGATGCGAGAAATTGCGCGCTCACAGGCGTTTCGCGTATTCTGCTTGTTGCGATCCCTAGGGCATATTGATAAAAGGAAACACCATGACAACGGCATTTCAGCATGAGCTTGATTCCCGAATCGGCAGGCATGATTTACTGACACATCCTTTTTACCGCGCGTGGAGCTGCGGTGAGCTTACGCACGAAGACCTTCGCGCCTACGCCATGCAGTATTTCCACCATGTTGCCGCGTTTCCGGATTATCTGGAGATGTTTGAGTTGCGTCCGGAATTAGCGGGCGAGCTGGCGCAGGCCGTGGCGGAGAATCGCGCCGGAGAAGACGGCCACGCCGAACTGTGGCTGGATTTTGCCGAAGGCATGGGAGCGGACCGCGCCATAGTCGCCGAAGGTAAGCCGCTCAGCGAAATTCAGGAGCTGATTGAGACCTTCCAGAGCATCGCGCGCGAAGGCTCGCCTGCAGAGGCGCTGGCGGCTTTTTATGCCTATGAATCACAGGTGCCGCGCATCTCGGCTGAGAAGGCGCGCGGCCTGACGGAAATGTATGGCGCCGATGCCAAAACCTGCGGCTACTTCACCCTTCACCAGACGGCGGACGTGCCATCACGCGCGCGTGTGGAGCGAGCAGTTGGAGCAGCAAGCGCAGGATGGCGATACGCAGGCAAGAGCGCTGGCTTCAGCCGAGAGGATCGCACAGGCCTTGTGGCGCGCGCTGGATGGAATTGAGCGGGAAAGATTGGCGAGAAGGGCGAATTAGGAATAACAGCGTTTTGAAGTGCATTATTCGCTTGACTTATTGGCGAATATATGGCAAAGTAATATTGTGGAACCGGGCAGCGGCGCCGGTGGGAACTTCCCTAAACGGCACGCATCTTTTCATAGTCCGCGATGCGTCGTCCCGTAGTCGCCCGCTATGATGCCTTAGCGGCAGTTTCAGCTCAGAGGGCGATAGCCTTTTTCAAGCTGCTGCGAATGCGGGGAGAACTCCGTACCTACCTTCTTCAAGCTCACCACAAAGGACACGAAGAAACACAAAGGAAAATTTAGCGCGGATTTACGCAGGTAACCGCAATTAAAAAAATATCGAGCCACCCAAGCGGGTGGCTTTTTTCATTTCTGGAGAAAACGGTGACGAAAGAACGGATTCTTTGCGGGATCAAGAGTTGTGCCAAAAAGCTGGGGCGTGCGCCAAGCTACACGGAGCTGCAGCGGCGGATGAAGGTGACGCGCCGGGCGGTGCGGAAGCATTTTGGAACATACACGCAGGCGGTGCGGGAGTGCGGTCTGCGGCGCGAGGGGAGCGGGCATCGGGTGGAGATTGAGGCGCTGTTCAAAGACTGGGCGGGAGTAGTACGCCAGCTGGGCAAGCTGCCGACGGTCGCCGAGTATGAACGGCATGGGAAGTACAGCGTGCAGCCGCTTTTCACGCGCTTTGGGAGCTGGCGGCAGACGCCAGCGGGAATGATGCTCTATGCGCAGGAGCACGGTCTGGAAGACGAGTGGCGCGACGTGGTGGACATGGTGAAGGCCGCTCCGGTGAAGGAGCGCGGAAGGACGATGCCGCAGCCGTGGCACCCGCGGAAATCGAAGATCATGGCAGACCGGCCGACGTATGGACGGCCGATGGTGGATGGGCCGCTGGCGAATGAACCGGACAACGAGCAGGCAGTGGTGTTCTTGTTTGGCGCGATGGCGGAGAGGCTGGGCTTTGTGGCAGTGAAGGTGCGGACGGGATTTCCGGATGTGGAGGCGTACCGGGAGGTGGCTCCGGGAGTGTGGCAAAAGGTGAGCGCGGAGGTTGAGCTATATAGCAGAAATTTTTTGAGCCACAGGCATGATTTGAAGAAGATTGATCTGATTATCTGCTGGAAGAACAATTGGAAGGAGTGTCCGGTGGAGGTGGTGGAGCTGGGGAAGTGTGGGGTGAACGCGCGTGATCGGGTGATCGGGTGATCGGGAAAGTTGTGTCGCGCCTACGGCGCTCTATCGTTTTCCTCAGCTTACCCAGCGCTTACGCGCTGGGCTAACTTCGCGCCGCGCCTCCGGCGCTGATGGCAAGCAAGTGAAAGTTAAGGCATAAACGTGATCCCACCCTTTGCCGCCATTTACGGTATCGTGAGTATCAGCGAAGTGATGCGCTGCAAAGGATGGGGCACCCAGCGTTTCAAGAAGATTTCGTGAGAACTCCCTGAGCAGTATGGTGGAGGAAGCATACTAGGGGTCTCTCCACTCGCGCTTAGTCGCCTTTCGGCTCCCTCGCGCTCGGTCGGAATGACAGGGTAAAGGGTACTCACTTTACGCGGCCCTAAAGGGCCGCTCTTCCACCTACACAGCCGGCCACATGATTCTGGAGCACAGGCAGGAGTGCCTGTGCCACAAAAAACCTACTTACGCAGGCGAGGGCGATTCCACCCAGAACGCGCAAAAGCAGCGTTCTGAGGACCCCGGCGCCTGCGCTCCATGTATCTCAGTTTTTTCACAGCCCGGCCGGCGGCCGTGCCACATGATTATCGTTAGAACTCCCTGACTCGGCGTGGTAGAGGAAGCATTCTCGGGGTTCCTCCACTCGCGCTCAGTCGCATTTGCTCCCTCGCGCTCAGTCGGAAAGACAGGGTAAAGGGTACTCACTTTACGCGGCCCTAAAGGGCCGCTCTTCCACCTAAACAGCAGAGGGCTATGCCACAATTCCCTGAGCACAGGCAGGAGTGCCTGTGCCACAAAAACTCTGGCCTCCGCAGGCGAGGGCGGCTTGTGCTCCACGCTTCTAGAGCACAGGCAGGAGTGCCTGTGCCACACCGGAAAAGCAGATCCCTCGCTCGGGATTTCGCCTGCGGACTCCAGCTCAGCTGCGCTTCGCTCACGCCCCGCAAAACGGCTCAAGTTGACCCCCATCAAAAGCTCTCTTAAACTGAAAGATTGAATATTTCAGGGGTAAAACCACTGAAAAACTGTTGCCCTTTCCCTTGGGCAGGTGGATAAGGAAATCATTTGGAAAACATTGAAAGCAAAGCATTAGAAAACCAGCAGGGCGGGTCGGAGGAATCTGGCGCGCCTTCAGGTGTAACGGATATGGCGGAGCAGAGCCGGCCGGCTGCGGAGCAGGCACACGATCACGAGCACGGCGGAGCCGGACACGACCACGCTCATGACCATCCTCACACGCACGGAGGTCCTCAGTTGCCGCCGATGGACCCGGCGTGCCGGCGCGAGATTAATGTCGAGATCCCGGCAGAGGCGGTAACCAAGCAGCGCGAGTTGTTGGTACAGCAATATGCCAAGCAGGCGCGGGTGCCGGGCTTCCGCAAAGGCAAAGTTCCAACCAGCCTGATCAATAACAAGTTCAATGACGAGATTATGAGCGATCTGGTGGAGCAACTGGTGCCGCATTATTACCAGCAAGAGGTGCTGAAGGGCGGATTCAGACCTGTTTCTCAGCCGCATATCTATGGGCTGGAATTTACTCCGGGCGAGCCGATGCGCTTTAAGGCCGCGTTTGAAATTCTTCCAGAGTTTGAGGTGGGCGACTACAGCGAACTGAAGATTGAGAAGCCGGAGATCAAAGTCAGCGACGAGGAAGTTGATTCTGAGATCAAGCAGTTGCAGGAGCGGCAGGCGAGCTTTGATCCGGTAAACGAAGAGCGGAGCGCGGAAAAGGGCGATTGGGTGCAGGTATCGTTTGAGGCGAGGCCAAAAGGCGCGGAGCCGGAAGGCGCGGCTGAGGGTGCAGCGGCGGAGCAGAAATCGGAAGAAGCTGACGCAAGCAAGACCCAGCCGGTCCAGATGGATGAAGTCCTGGTGGAGATTGGCGGGGCGAGCACGATCCCGGAATTTACCGAGCATCTGGCAGGCGCCAAGGCCGGCGAAGAGCGCAGCTTTGAGGTCAATTATCCGGAAGATTTTTATGACAAGCGGCTTGCAGGGCAGCAGTTCAGCTACAAGGTGAAGGTCAACGCTATCAAGAAAAAGACGCTGCCGGAGTTAAATGACGCGTTTGCCAAGGAGCTGAGCACGGAGTTTGAGTCCATTGGGGATTTGAAGCAGCGTATCCGCGAGAACATGGAGCTGGAGCGCAAACACCACGCCGAGCACGAGGTAAAGGGCAAGCTGGTGGATGAGCTGCTGGCAAAAAATGATTTTCCGGTACCCCGATCCTTAGTTGAGCATCAGATTGATTTACGGCTGGAGCGTGGATTGCGCGCGCTGGCTGCGCAGGGCATGAAGACAGAAGAAATGCGCAAGATGGACTTCGGGCGTCTGCGCGCCGGGCAGCTGGATGCGGCGACCAAAGAAGTGAAGTCGAACGTGCTGCTGGCGAAGATCGCGCTGAAAGAGAATATCCAGATCAGCGATGAGGAGCTGGACCAGGAGATCGCAGCCATGGCGCAGCAGATGCAGCAGCCGGCAGAGGAAGTGAAGAAACGGCTGGTGCAGGATAATGCAGTGGACCGCCTGCGGGACCGCATGCGGACAGAAAAAGCGCTAAACTTTTTGTACGAGAAAGCTGGATAGACCACACGGCTGGCAGCTGGATGTGGCCAGTCGTAGAGGCGTGGCATGCTGCGTCAGTTGTAAATGTGAACCAAGCGACACGGAAGGAATAAGCGTTTATGGCACTTGTACCGATGGTAGTGGAGCAGACCAGCCGGGGCGAACGGGCGTATGACATCTATTCTCGGCTGCTGCGAGACAACATTATTTTTATTGGCACGCCGATTGACGATACGATCGCGAACCTGGTGATTGCGCAGCTGCTGTTTTTGGAGGCTGAAGACCCGGAGAAGGACATCCAGCTTTACATCAATTCGCCGGGAGGGTCGATCACGGCGGGAATGGCGATTTATGACACTATGCAGTTCGTCCGCCCAGACGTGATGACCATTTGCTGCGGCCAAGCCGCCAGCATGGCGGCATTGTTACTCTGTGCCGGTGCTGCAGGTAAGCGTTTTGCCCTACCGACTTCTAGGATTCTTATTCATCAACCCTTGATGTCTGGCCTTAGCGGCCAAGCCACAGATATTGATATACATGCTAGAGAGATCCTGCGCATGCGGGAGATCACCAGCCAGCTCATTGCCAAGCATTCAGGCCAGAAGCTGGAAAAAGTTGAGAAAGATGTTGAGCGAGATTTCATCATGAACGCTCAACAGTCTAAAGAGTATGGGATAATCGACGATATTATCTACAAGCATAAGTAGAGGTATAAATGTCATCTCGGCTGGGCCGCTTCGTGCTGAGAATAAAGGCCTGTCCGATCAAGGAGTTCGCTCGTGAAGCCCAGGACGCCCGAAGAAACACTTCGTTGCTCGTTTTGCCACAAGTCACAGGACGCCGTTGCCAAGCTGATCTCGTCCCCCAGCGACTACCCCCGGGCTTACATCTGCGACGAGTGTGTCGCTGTCTGCAACTCCATTCTTGAGGACGACCGCAGCGAAACTCATGCCACAGCTGCTCCCAACCACCTGCCCAAGCCGCAGGAGGTCAAAACCTTCCTCGACGAATACGTCATCGGCCAGGAGCAGACCAAGAAGAAGCTTTCGGTCGCCGTTTACAACCATTACAAGCGCATTCACATGAACCGCGCGAAGTCTGACGGCGTCGAGCTTACCAAATCCAACATCATGCTGATCGGCCCCACGGGCACCGGCAAAACGCTGCTCGCGCAGACCCTGGCTCGCATGCTTGACGTCCCCTTCGCCATCGTTGATGCCACCACGCTCACTGAAGCCGGCTACGTCGGCGAGGACGTAGAAAATATCGTGCTCAAGCTGCTTCAGGCTGCCGACGGCGACGTGGGCCGCGCCCAGACCGGCATCATCTATATAGATGAGATCGACAAGATCGGCCGCAAGGACGAAAACCCCTCCATCACCCGCGACGTCTCCGGTGAAGGCGTGCAACAGGCGCTGCTCAAGATCCTGGAAGGCACCATCGCCAACGTGCCTCCGCAGGGCGGACGCAAGCACCCCCACCAGGAGTTCACGCCGGTCGATACCACCAACATCCTCTTCATCTGCGGCGGCGCCTTCGTTGGCCTGGAAAAAATCGTGGCCCGGCGCATTGGCAAAAAGTCTATGGGCTTCCGCACCAGTGAGCAGAAAGAGAAGGAATTTACTGAAGCCAGCAAGCGTGACACCGAGTTGCTCGCCAAAGCCGAACCTCAGGACCTGGTCCGCTTCGGCCTGATCCCTGAATTCGTCGGCCGCCTGCCCGTCGTCGGCATCCTCAACGATCTCGACGAGGCCGCGCTGATTGAGATTCTCACCCGTCCGCGCAACGCCATCATCAAGCAATACCAGCGCATGTTCGAATTTGAGAACGTGAAGCTGAAGTTCTCGGATGGCGGCCTGGCAGCCATCGCTCGCGAAGCTATGCAGCGCAAGGTTGGCGCACGCGGTCTGCGCATGATCCTTGAAGAGCTCATGCTGGACCTGATGTATCACCTGCCCAGCCAGAAACGCATCAAGGAATTTGAAGTAACCAAAGACATGGTTGAGCGGCGTGACATTTCCCTGCCGGCCGTGGAGAAGCAGGCCAGCTAGCAACACCATATCGCGATTACTTGATCGATCAGACCGCCTGCCGAATGGCAGGCGGTTTTGCTTTGGCTGACAGCCGAACGCAGACTGCTGATCGCTCATTGTCAAATAGCTGTTATTGAGAGTAGTCGGCGGGTGCGTGGATGCAACATCGTGGCGAAAACATCGGGCGCGGCCACAACCGGCGCGTGCAGAAGGGTAGCGTAATCCTGCATCGTACTGGGTGGGATGATTGAGGATAAAGAACGCCTGGAAAACGAAGAGCACGAGCGACTGCGACTGGCTCGACGTGTCGCCCGCCTCTGGTCATGGGATTATCGTGTAGACACCAATACTGTCTTGTGGACCATCCCCGAAGCGCAATCAGACCGCACCTTCCAAGTCACGCTTGAGCAGGTATTGTCGGCGGTCCCATACGAGGACCGCGAGAGGGTCAACAACGCAATTCAGAAGACTCTCAACACAGGAGTAGAGTACGCGATTGAGCATCGTGCATTCGGGCGGTCAGGAAAGATTCATTGGCTTGCCGCACGAGGGGCGCTGGTCTCGCGCGAGCCTCTACGAGTCATCGGCATCACGGTTGACATCTGCCCGCTGAAACAGCTTCAAGAACTGCATAAGGTTCAGCGCGACGCCGCGATGGCGGCAGAGATTGCACACTCCATCAACAATCCGCTCCAGGTGGTGGTCGGCAATTTGCACCTTGCCAAGGCCGATCTTGAGGGCGCATCGCTGGAGCACGTCAAGGCGGCGATCGACGCTGCGCATAAGGTGGCGGACGCAGTTCGAGAACTCACCCGGCGACTGGATCGCCTCTCCTCGAAATAGCCTTCGCGACCTCAGTTGCGCAGGCGCATCGGCTTGGACGCAGAGCGCAAAGGTGATCAGAACTCCTTGCTGCCAATCAAGGGGAGAGATCAGAGCGGCAGAAATACCAATTAGATATTCAATGTCACCAACTGCTGTATGCCGTGCCTTCCGAGCTGACCTGATTTGATCCGCTCTTGACGTCTGAAATGCCCGGCGCAGTCTGGTCAATGCTTTCCATTACGTCTTCCTGCACCGTCTGCCATGTGTCAGACGCATGGGTGAACGGGTCTTTGGGAATGCCGTGCAGATAGCCGGAGCTCACAAGGTCATCCAGGCTCTGCGGAGCTTTGCCTTTGTCCTGCGTAAATTGGTCAATTGCGTCGCGCATGTGGCGCAGGTCCTGCTTTAGTACCGCTTCATTCGCGTGCAGGATGTGCAGCTTGTAAACCGGGACCATCACTCCAAGAAGAATTGAGATCATCGCGACCACAATGATCAGCTCAATCAGCGTGAAGCCGAGAGACGTGCCGCGCAGCCGGAGCTGCTTGTTTTTCAAACCGGTTGAAAGGAACATACGCTTTACCAATCCTTATATTTCGTTCCGTCCAGGGCCGTTCCCGTTGACTTGGTGTAAACGTCAAAGACGTTCTGCCCGCCCCATGAATCTGACTCAGGATCGTCCTGCATGGAGCGCAGCCCCCAATCCTTGTTGCCCGTCATCGGGTCCACAGGAATGTGGCGCAGGAAGCGAAGCTTTTTTCCGCCGGTAATTTCCTCGCCGTTGACCAGCGTATCCAGATCAGGCGGATAACCCTCGCTGCCCAGCTTGACACGGAAAGCATTTCTGTCCGCGGCGTCCTTGTAGCGATCAATCGCGGTTCGCATCTCCCAGAGCGAGCGCCGCAGTTCACGTTCACGCTCCCGCCTGACTGTGATTTTCACCACAGGAACCGCTGCGCCCATCAGGATGAGCAGGATCGTGATCACCACGATCATCTCTACCAGGGTGAAGCCCCGCATCCCCAGAAACCGCGCTTTCCGCGATTCCTGTGGCCTGGGCGACATCTGCCTGTTCCAGATGTTGCGGCCTGCGAATTCAGCTCTCAGTTTCATTACTACTAGTTTACGGTAACCGCGGCCTGTGATCCCAGCGCATCAAGCGGCTGGTTCTGGCTGTTGCGGGCGCCAGGCACGGCAATTGAGATCGTGCTTGTGCCCTTTGCCTTCGCCGTGAATACCAGGTTAAAGACCACGCCGTCGCCACTCACGCCTGCAGTTCCCGGTGGGCGCTGTGCGGTGATCTGCAGCTTGCCGGAAGCAGGGTCGTCGCGATGCACCAGAATGACCTGCTGGCCATCCCTGGCCAGAAAGTCGCCATTGCTCACGCTGTTGAACTGCACCAGCTTGGGATCATAGGTGATCTGGATGGGCACTGCGGCAATGTCCTGCCCGTGCGACAGTGAAACCGCGAGCGAAAACGTGCTTCCCTGCTGCGGCGACACCGTTGGCGGAATCAACGTCAACCCCACCTGCCCTGGCTTCAGATTCGCCGAGCCCGCAGGCTGGCTTGGCGCTGTCGTCTGCTGCGGCGCTGGCTGCTGTGCAGGCGCGCTGGGTTGCTGAGCTGGAGGCGTCTGCGTTATCGGTGGATTCGCTGCCGGATTTTGAGCAGTTGTGCTCGGCGTTGCTGCCGGCTGGCGGCTCGGTGTAACTGGCGCTGCAGCTGGCTGCTGTTGTGGCGCGGCTGCGGCGGCCGCAGGAGCACTCACATTTTGCAGAGCAGGCTTGGCGGCCATTCTTAGATCAATGCCGCTGCCGCCCGTGCCCACGTCAAAGGCGCGGCGGTTCAGATCTGAAAGCTCCTGCCCGCGAACAATGTGCGGGATCAGCAGGAAGACCAGTTCGTTCGTGACGTGTTCCTTGCTGGTGGAGGTAAACAGATATTTCAGGACCGGTATTTCCCCCAGCAGCGGCGCGCCGCTGGTTGTTTTTGTGTCCTGCACTTCCAGAATGCCGCCCAGCAGGTTCGTCTCGCCATCGGCCAGGCGCACTGTGTGTTCAACCTTGCGCGTGCTGATAATGGGCTGCGTGATGCCGCCGATTGTCTGCGAGCCGTTCAGGTTGGAAATTTCCATGGATGTTTTCAGCGTGACCTGCCCATCGGGGTGCACGCGCGGCGTGATCTCCATCTTCACGCCAACATCGGTGTAGTTAAACTGCGTGTTCACGCCCACGGCGCCCACGGCGGTGCCCACGCCCAGCGGCGTTCCGAATGATCCTGTAGCGATTGGAATTTTGTCCGCGATGGTCAGCGTTGCTTTTTCATTATCGGTGGCGCGGATGCGCGGGCTCTGCAAAATCTTGCTGTCGGCATCAGAGAACAGGGCAACGGCCTTCACTGAATCGATCGTCACCGCGTAATTCGTGGAATTCAGGTGCTGGAGATCGTTGAAATTCAGGTTGGGCGTGGAACTCGTGCTCGTGGTTCCACCCGAGCCGCTGCTGGAACTCGTGGTATTGGTGCCTTGCAATGCCACCTCGGCCTTCTGCGGAGGCGTGATTCCCAGATTGCGCAGCTTGTCACGCCGCACCTGCGCTACCACTACATCCACAATGACCTCAGGCTTCGACTTGTCAATGTCGTCAATCATCTTTGAGGCCAAAGCCAACTGGTCCGGCGTTCCTTTAATCACGATCGCGCTCTGCGACGGAATCTGCTGAATGCGCTGCACCTCAAGCACGGTGCGGATGGCGTTCACAATGTCCTGAAGATCAGTGGGGCCGGAGACGTTTCCCAGATAAAAAGTTTTAACTACGTTCTGCTCCAGTTCGCGGCGCTTCGCCTGCGTGTCCTGGGCGACAAAAATCGTGTTCGGCGTGACCGGCCGCCAGAAGGTCCGCGACTCCAGCGCCAGAATATCCAGCGCTTCCTGCAGATTCACGTTCTTCAATTTGATGGGCAGGCGGCGGGAAGTATAGTCAGGATCAAAGAGGACGTTAACATTTGCCAGCTTGCCTATCGTCTCGTATAGAACTTTGGAATCGTCGGTCATCTCCAGCGCGCTCAGCGGCACGTCTGGAATTTGTGAAAGTGCAACGGGACCGCTGGCGCTCTCCAGCCGTTTGCGCAGCGGATCTTCTTCCTGATAGGAAGGCGCGCCTGTTGCAGCCTGGCCCGGTCCTGGCGATGCTGCCTTCTGGATCATCTGCTGCGTGCGCCGGATCTCCTGCACTGCCAGATCATTGCTGGGATCAATGATCGCTGCTTTTTGGAACACTGTAAGCGCATCCTGCAGATTGCCATCTGCGCGAAGCTTCTGTCCTCGCTTTACCATGCTGGCTGAAGCCAGCATGCGTGTGCGTTCGTACGGTACGCGATATTTCAGCTCTTCCGGCTTCTGTTGATAGGCAGCTTTGTAGAATTCATAGGCGGCTTCGTAGTCCTGGCGTGCCTCCGCCTTCACTCCTTTTTGGAAGAGTGATTTCGCTGATTCTGCGGCAGACAAAATAGCCGCGCAGATTAGAAAAACGGTGAGGGTTGCTGTTACTTTCCGCATACGGCTCCTGCTCACTGGCTGTACCTAAGTCCTTCTTTTTCAGGGAAATGGTGGGGGGAACTTACCCGTTGTATCGCCCGGAATCAAGACCTTTTCGGGAAGCCAAATTATACACCCAATCCAGTGCATTACCAGAACGACTTTAGTAACCAATTTTGCGCTGTGGTAGCATAAAAAGTTTGCCGTTGAGTGATTTAGACAGCTTATGGCCCGCCATACCACCCATCAAACTGAGCCGAATAAGCCCAAAAATGTGAAGCGGGATCCCATTGCGTCCGGCGAGCGCGATGCCACTGTGAATCGCGCCGCCGGCCACAATTACTTTCTGGAAGACAGGCTTGAAGCAGGCGTCGTGCTGACAGGGTCTGAGGTCAAATCCGTTCGGGCAGGCCGCGCTAATCTCAAAGACGGTTATGCTCTATTAAAGGATGGTGAATTGTGGCTGCTCAACGCCCATATTGGCCCTTATGAAAACGCCGGTTATGCTGCGCATACGCCGCTGCGTACCCGGAAATTATTGGTTCACGCCGAGGAGCTGCGCAAGCTGCATGGCAAGACCCAGCAAAAAGGCTACACCCTGATTCCCACTCGCATGTACTTCAAGAACGGCAAGATCAAATGTGAGATTGCCCTGGCCAAGGGCAAGCAACAGTGGGACAAACGCGAAACCGAGCGCCGTCGCACCGCCGACCGCGAAGCCCGCGAGGCCATTGCCCGCTCACGAAAAGCATAATTTTTTATTCCACAGGAGCCAGAAAGCCATCATGGAAACACGCCTCATCGCCGCTAAGCCTGCTGAAGTTGAGACTGAATGTCTTATCGTTTTCTCCCTTGACCAGGGGACCGGAAAAACTCCCGAACCAAGTCTCGCCACAAAAAATTCCGGTCTGGACGCCTCAGTCTCCGAGTTAATCTCCTCGGGCGAAGTCAGTGGCAAAGCCAATGAGGCCATCCTGCTTCATCGTCCGCAAGGACTCAAAGCAAAACGGCTTCTGGTAGTTGGCGGCGGCAAGGGAAAGGGCTTCAGCCACCTCGATCTGCGCAAAGCCGCCGGCACTGCCCTACGCGCCATCAAGCCCAAGATGATCAAGAGCTGCGCCTTCGTTGTCCCGGAACTGCCAACCGGAAGCGAAGACGCTGTGCGTTCCATTGTTGAAGGCGCTTACGTCGCGGACTACGATCCTGACACTTATCGCAGTGACCGCAAGGATTTCAGCACGCGCGAAATTACGCTGCTCGCTCCCGCAGGCGCAGACACTTCCAGGCTGCAAACTGCAGCCGCGCAGGCGCGCATTATCGCCGAATCGCAGAACTTCACCCGTGAGCTGGTCAACGAACCCAGCAACCGCCTCACTCCGACCATGCTGGCAGATCGCGCTAAGAAAATGTGCGAGAGTGTTGGCCTCAAATGCGAAATCATGGGTCCCGACCAGATCAAGGCCATGAAGATGGGCGCTTTCTGGAGCGTGGCCCAGGGTTCCGATGAAGAGCCTCGCCTCATCGTGATGCACTATGAGCCGCAAGGCGCGGCGGAGAAGCCCAAGCTCGGCCTCGTCGGCAAAGGTATCACGTTTGATACCGGCGGCATCTCCATTAAGCCCGCTGATGGCATGGAGAAGATGAAATATGACATGGCCGGCGGCGCAGCCATGATCGGGGCCATGCGCGCGATTGCGTTGCTCAAGCCGAATGTCAAAGTGGTTGGCATTGTCTGCGCCACGGAAAATATGCCGAGCGGCAAAGCGCAGAAACCGGGCGACGTTCAGATCGCCATGTCCGGCAAGTCAATCGAGATCATCAATACTGACGCTGAAGGCCGCCTCGTACTGGCTGACGGCCTGCACTACGCCAAGACGCTGGGCTGCACTCACCTGATTGATGCTGCCACGCTCACAGGCGCGTGCGTTGTTGCGCTGGGCGGCGTGAACGCCGGAGTCTTCGCCAATGATGAAGACATTTACCAGCATTTCACTCGCGCCCTCACACGCTCCGGCGAAAAATTCTGGCGGCTTCCGCTCGACCAGGAATATCTCGACATGATCCGCTCCAACATCGCGGACATCATGAACACCGGCGGACGCTGGGGCGGCGCCTCTACCGCGGCGGTCTTCCTGAAGGAATTTGCGGAAGATACTCCGTGGGTCCATCTCGATATCGCAGGCACCGCCTGGATTGATGACAACAAAGCCTGGGTCGCGAAAGGCCCGTCAGGCATTGCCGTAAGAAGCCTGGTGGAGTTTGTGAAGAGCTACGAGGGGAACAGTCACTAGCAACAAATCTCGAGGGTAGAGACGTAGCGTGCTGCGTCTCTACTCAAACCTGGGTTACGCCTGTTTCTTCTCCCGCCTCATTGCCAGTTCGTTCACGCGTTCGGCTAAATCAAAAGGAATATCGGCGGGGACTTCCAGCTAGGAATCTGCGTCTTCCACCACTCTTCCCTGATGCGGAGAAACCAATTCCAGGATCTTTATCCCCACGCAGTTTTCCCGAACCAGCGCCGCTGTGGCCTGCTTTTTCGCAGATGATATCGCCTGACCGATCACTGCCACATCAAAGCATATCTGCCTGCAGGCGGAGATGATGTCCTGATCGTTTTTGGCCCCAAACACGGTATGGCCTGCATGCTCCAAAAGGAGCTTGCGAGTCGCCATTAATGCGGGATCAATACCGGTACAAAGGACGTACGCCACACAGGCTCCTGTTCCGGAAGAGAAGGGTGGGCTCTAACCAATAAATTGTACTTAACTTTGCAGCAGAGGCAAGGGGAAAATCCTTAATGAACTTTTAGCCTAGCTGCGTTTTATAGACAATCTATTCAACAGGTCATCAGGATGCAGGGGCTTGGGAAGCAGTTCAAACGAGTGCCCGTTGGCCCGAGCTTCTTTCAAAAGGTCATTGGTGCCTGCCTGCCCGGAGAAAAGAAAGACGCGGGCAAGCGGACAGACCTTGCGAATCGCAATCGCCGTCTCCACTCCGTTGAGCTGTGGCATGACCACGTCACAAAGAACAAGATCAGGGCACATGTCCCGCGCCACGTGGATCGCTGCATGGCCATCATAGACGGCGCATGCCTCATAGCCGTGATCGCTCAGTATCTCGGCCAGGCTGTCGGCGATCATCATCTCATCATCAACGATCAGTATTTTCTGGCCGTTCCCTCGCATGCGGGAGGGATCAATTTGGCCGCTCTTTCCTATAAACGGGCCGGGCTTGTCTTGCTGATCAAAAAGCGAGGGGAGAATATGGGAGCAACCGAGATTTTCGAAGATCATATTTTAGGCGACCCGTTCTGCAGGCTTTTCCGGCGGCGCTTCAGGAAGATAGATGCTCATGACGGTACCCGAAGGTTTGCTGTCTTTGCTGCGAAACCGTATGTATCCTCCTTTTTTTTCCAGCAGGTCCCTGGTGATCCAGAGGCCCAGGCCGGTTCCAACATCCTTCTTGGTAGTAAAAAAGGGGGAAAATAATTTTGCTTTGTCTTTGGCGGCAATCCCTGATCCGTTATCAGCGATCGTGATCCGCACTCCACATCCCGCATTCTTCAAATCCATTGAGGTTCGGGCACGGATGATGATTTTGCCATGGGTATGGCTTGCGTCAATCGCATTGGCAATCAAATTCGAAAGTATCTGTTTGAGTTCGCCCTGCAAGCCATAAATTTGCAGTCCCGGCTCGATTTGCCGCTCCAAAGCCAGGCTCTTGTATTTCGCCTTGCGCTCATAGATGGTCAGCACATCTTCAATCAGTTCGCGGACCTCAAGCAAAACCGGATGCGAGCTGTCACGATAAAAGCCCAGCGTCTGCTGCGCGATGTGCGCAACCCGTCCCAATTCCTGGTCGGCATAATTGAGATAGCGCAGGATCTTGTCTGATAACCCAGGCTGCTGCTTGGCCAGATAGATAAAGTTCGTTACTGCCTCAAGCGGGTTGTTGATCTCGTGCGCCACGGTTGCGGCCAGCTTGCCAACGGAGGCAAGGCGCTCACTGGTCTGAATAGCCGCCTCAAGCTTCTTCTGCTGCGTCACGTCACGAGCGACTTTGGCCGCACCAATAATCTTGCCGTTCTGATCCCTAATGGGAGAAATGGTCAATGAGATATTCAGCCGCTCGCCGGTCTTGCGCACACGAATGGTTTCAAAATGCTCAATCCGCTCGCCTGCCCTGATCTTGGCCAGGATACGCGGCTCGTCATCGTGCAGCTCCGGAGGAATGATCAGCAGGATCGGCTGGCCAATGATCTCTTCCGCCTTCCAGCCAAAAATGCGCTCGGCTGCCTTATTCCAGCTGGCAACAATCCCGTTCAGGTCCTTGCTGACAATGGCATCTTCAGACGACTCCACAATCGCCGCCAGCTTGAACGCTGCCTCTGCTGCTCTCTTCTGTTGCGTAACATCGCGTGCGATCTTTGCCGCGCCAATAACGTTCCCATTCTGGTCTTTGATTGGCGAGACCGTCACCGAGACATTGAACCTGCTGCCGTCCTTACGCATGCGAACGGTGTCAAAATGCTGAATTCTCTCACCGCGGCGGATCTTCTCCAGAATCAAGTCTTCGTCGCGGTGCAGCTCCGGAGGGATGACCAAGAGAATGGATTTCCCGATAATCTCATCCGCCTTCCAGCCGAATATCCGCTCGGCTGCCTTGTTCCAGCTCTTCACCATTCCATTGAGGTCCTTGCCGACAATGGCATCGTCAGAAGACTCAACAATGGCAGCGAGCTGTGCAGCCTGCTCAGCCGCGTGCGCAGCTGAGATCACTCCATGCTGAGGACTGCTGCTGGCATCGATAGAAGGGGTGCTCTCCACACCTATCCTCGTGCCTGTTTTTGGTAACTCCACTCCCCTCTTCCCCCACGTTTAACAGATCGTAACCCGAATTATTTATTGTAATTGCTTAAGTTGAGGCAATGGCAGGCGTACCTGCCAATATTATAAAATTTAAACCGCCTCTCATAGCGCAACGCTGCATAAATTGAGAAAAGCTCCTGAATTCGTAAGGATAACCCTAGACCGGATGCGTTAAGGACTGTTCCAGCTTCCTCAACAGCGCGGCAGGATGAAAGGGTTTGGGGAGAAGCTCAAACCGGTATCCTTTACTGGTGAAGGTTGGCCCAAACCTTGTTGCCATTTCCGCCGTCGCAGCCTGGCCGGAAAACAAGAGTAGCCGGCACTCTGGGCAGCGTTTTTTGACCTCCAGAGCCAGTTCAAAGCCATTCATCTCCGGCATTAACACGTCGCTTAGCAGGATCTTGGGGCAGAACTCTTCAGTTGCTACCAGTGCCTCTTCGCTTGAGCAGGTCGCGTGCACGTCATATCCGGCAGATTCAATGATTTCCCGCAGGCTATCGACGATTGCGCGCTCGTCATCAACCACCAGAATCTTCACCCTCACCCGGCAGTCTCCTCCTTCATTACGCCTATAGCACTGCTCATCTCTAAGAGGCAGGTTATCCTAAGTAGGTTGCGCCCAGCAACTTGCGAAGGCCCAAGTGAGGTTACCCAGGGGTTGTCAAAAATTCGGCTGGGGACGGCTTGGGAGCGCCAAGGTCTGCTACCGGGATTTTTTCGCCCATCCATCCGCTGTAGCCCTCACATCTCATTTTGTAAAGCACCAAAAGGAGTGTATTCATGAAGCACTGCTTACCAATCCTGCTGGCGTTCGGCATGATTCTGGCTGGATGCAGCGGCAATAATAAAGCTGCTACGCGCGACAACAGCTCCGCCGAGCCAGCCTCTAAAGCCAACCCTAATTCGAATGGTGGGACCGGCTCTAATGCGAATGCCGGGACCGGCTCTGCGAGCAACTCTAACTCTGATCAAAACTTCCTGAATGATGCTGCCAAGGGCAATCGCGCCGAGGTTCAGCTAGGCAAGATGGTCGCCGCAAAAACAAAAGACTCCAATGTGAAGCAGTTTGCGCAGATGATGGTCAAAGACCACTCAGATGCGCTGAACAAACTTCAGCAAGTCGCAAAGTCCAAAAATATCACCCTTCCTGACGGCATTCCCGACGATGCCAAGGAGCTGCAATCAAAACTTTCCAGTGAGACCGGGAAACAGTTCGACAAAGATTATATGGACGGCATGGTCGAGGATCATCAGAAAGATGTTCAGGAATTCCAGCAGGCATCGAACAGCCTGCAAGACTCTGACATCAAAAATTGGGTCATTACCACACTGCCAACGCTACAAAAACATCTGGATCAGGCCCAACAGATTGACTCCAAGCTGAATGGAGGAAAATCGAGCGGCAGCTCCGGCGGAGAAAGGGAGTAAGACGCGATTTACAGTTAGAGGCTGCGCACGGCAGCCTCTCCTTTTAACTGTTTTCTGGTCGGCAGCGCGCAGCGATAAGAGTAATGTCGTCAGATTGCTCGGCAGGGCTGAACCGCCGTACCTCATCCACCACGCTCGCCAGCAGATCGCGGGCCGGCAATTCTCTGCGCCTGCGTATAGCTTGAACCAGCCGGTCCTCCCCAAATTCTTCTTCTGCCGAATTAAAGGCTTCGGTAACGCCATCGGTGTAGATGACGAGCATATCTCCGGGGCTCAGGGCAGCTTCGCGGACCTGGCAGTCCCATTCATTGAAGAGTCCCAGCACGGTGCAGGTCGAGTCAAGGCGTACGACGCTGCTGTCGCGCCGGAACAGCAGTGCGGGCAGATGTCCGCAATTGATATAACGCAAGCGCTGCGAGCGATCGTCATATTCGGCGAAAAACAGCGTGGCGTAAGTGTTGTCCGTGGTGTTCTCGTAAAACAACTGGTTCACGGAACGCAGAAGACGCCGCGGTTCATCACGAGCAACGGCGCACTGGCTGCGCAGATTGGCCTGCAAATTGGCCATCAGGAGAGCGCCCGCAATCCCCTTCCCAGCTACGTCACCCAGCACTAACCCCAGCCCGTGTTCGCCCAGATGAAGGAAGTCATAGTAGTCGCCGCCAACCTCGCGAGCCTGAATGCAGGCGCCGGCGTAGTCGAGCGACTTCATCGCCGGCAGGCTCTGGGGAAAGAGCCTGGCCTGCACCTGCCGTGCGATCTCCATTTCATGCGCCGCACGACGCTCCGAATCCCGCCGCTCTTCTTCTGCGCGGCGCTGCGCCTCGACTGCCTGCGTCATCTCGTCAATGCTGATCAGCACAAAGGTATTGGCATCCAGGTCTTCAAAGCGCGTGAAGACGCTGCCCCAAACCGGCGTCTGCTTGCCCTGCAGCACAGTCGGATGCTCATCGTCATGCACGTGCTCATACTTCATCCGCCGCAGCCGCGGCGTGTGATGAAACTTCACTCCGCGCTTCCGCCATGCTGTGTATTTGCTCGTGATGTCCTCAGTCACAAGGACAATGCCTGTGGGCCGGCCAATCAGCTTGTACTGTTCGGAATCGGGCTCCGGCGCCACCAGCGTCAGTACCGCTGTGCCATCAGGAGGAGCCACACCCATCCAGCGCTGGCCCGATTGCAGCCGGATATCGTAGGCCAGGGTGAATTCAAGCTTATCCAGGTAGAAACGAAGGCTCTGCTCCTGGTCGCGAACGAAAACGTTCACGGCGTGTACGCGAAGGTGCGGCTTCGGCTGTTCGGCCGTCGCGTCGGGTACACCGGTTGGGAGAGGGCTGGCCACGGACAAATTATAGAGCCCAGAGGACCAGATTGTGATCTGCGTGTATCAGCGCAAATCTGCGGCCAAATGCACTTCTACATCACCGGCGGCGCGCTAATTCCCATGAGTTCCAGACTCTTGATCAGTGACCGCCGCACCACCGATGCAGTGGCGAGCAGGAACTGCTTTCTCGCCGAATCTTCTTCCGTGAGAATGTGGTGCTTGTGGTAGAAGTTATTGAACTGCTGCGCCAGCTGGAACGCGTATTTGGCCGCGTAAGCTGGCTCAGTGGTAGCGATGCACTGCTCTACCATGTTGGAAAGCTGTCCGGAGCGCAGCCAAAGCTCCCAGAGTTCGTCATCTTCTTTCAAAAAGCGTAGATCAATTTCGCCGCTCAGAATTTCTTCCGGCGAAAGCCCCGCTTTGCGGAAAATATTTGTCGCGCGCACTATGGCATATTGCGCGTAGGGACCGGTTTCGCCCTCAAAGCTCAGGGCTTCCTTGAAGTCGAAGGCGATAACGGAATTCTTGGTGAACTTGAGCATGAAGTAGCGCAGCGCGCCCACGGCGATCTGCGTGGCAATGTCGCGCCGCTCCGTCTCGTGCATCTCCGGATGCCGCGAATCCACTTCCTTCTGTGCCGCCGCGATCAGCGCATCGATCAGATCATCCGCCTTTACGCCAAAGCCCTTGCGGCCGGAAACTTCGATATATGGCCTCTTCTGCTCTTCTTCTGAAACCTGATAGCCCAATTCCAGGGCGCAGCGGGGCGTGAGCGCCACCATCTCATAAGAAAAATGATGGTAGTTTTCCGCCTGCTCGGCGAAGCCGAGACCGCGGATGGCCTCGATGACATTATTCTGCGGATCGGCCTGGCGCGAATCGATCACGTTGTAAATGGCGTTCACGCCGCCAAAATGCGGGTGCTCCAGCTCGCCCGACTCAGCAGATATCCATACCTGCCGCCCGTTCGGATATTGATAGAAACGCCGATACCCGAAATCGCGGCCCAGAAGGCCAAACTTCCAGAGATGATAGGCAATATCTTTCCCGACATACGTTACGGTGCCATTCGAGCGCACGATAACCTTGGCGTCCTCGTCCGGCCCATCTTGGCCTTCCGCGGGCTTGCTGCCCGCCCGGCGCATCACCCAGCAGCCTTTGTTCTTGCCCTCCGTCTCAAAATAGAGGACGCCTTTCTGCTTCATCTGCTCAAAAGCCAGCTCCCAGAAGTGCAGGTGCAGGATCTCGCTCTCCTGGGGTAGAAAGTCATACTCAATGCCCAGGCGCTCCATGGTCTCCAGGTGCCGCTTGATGATGGCATTCGAAACCAGCTTGCCGATCTCTGCCGCCTCATTCCCGCCGTGTTCGATATCGTGCAGCGTCTGGAGCCGCAGCTTCAGGTTTTCTTTGTCTTCCTCATACCATTGCGAAACACGCGCGTAGAGGTCCCAACAGTAGTAGTCGAAAGAACGCGGTGGAGGACCGCTGGCTGCGATCAGAGCCTCAATTTCACTCTTCCCTTTTTTCTCGAGATACAAAAAGCCCACCACAACGTCCGCCACCTGCACGCCGGTGTTGTCGATATAGTTCTGCACATCAACGTGCGCACCTGCGGCCTGAAGTAGATGAACGAAGGTATCGCCCAGGATGGAATTTCTCAGGTGTCCGACGTGCGCTGCCTTATTGGGATTAATGCTGGTATGTTCGACTAGAATCTTCCTGCCAGTTGCCGAGCCTTGCCGGCCCTCTGCACTTGACCGCAGCAGCACCCGCGCCGCTTCTTCGCGATTGAGGCGCGCGTTGATGTAACCCGCGCCGGCCACCTCAAACTTTTCGAACCCCGGAACCTCGCCCAACACGGCAACAATCTCCTCGGCGATCTTCCGCGGCGGCTTGCGCAGCTTTTTGGCCAGCTCAAAGCTGAGCGGCAGTGCGTATTCGCCCAGGCTGACGTTCGGCGGCTGGTCAATCACGATCCGCTGTAAGTCAAGATCGAATTGGCGTTTGAGAAGGTCGCGAACGCGCTGGATAAGCTGCTGCTGTAATTCAAGATACAAGTGTTAGCCTTTGCCTTTAGAGAAGATTTAGCGGCTGGAGATCATTCACACCGTAAGTTACTGACGGAAAAGGCGATTATAACAAAGGTAAAGACCCGGGGAAGTTTGACGCAATGCTCTAGTGAACCTATGATGAGAAGTTTAGGCCACTCATGCGCATTGCCTATCTCGAATGCTTTTCCGGAATCAGCGGCGACATGTTCCTGGGCGCCCTGCTCGACGCCGGAGTTCCGCCCGAGGTCTTCACCAAGACCGTGGAAGCTCTGGGCGTGGATGCCCGCCTGGAGATTTCGCGTGTCGATCGCAGCGGCATCAGCGCAACCAAGCTGGATGTGATTGCCGCCGGGGAAAAAGAGCTTCCTCGGGAAGAATTCTGGGCGAAGGAAGCCAAAACCGCGGCACACTCACACAGCCATTCGCACGAGCACTCGCATTCACACGATCACGAACATACCCATGGAGCGCAGGCGCCCTCGCCTGCGGGCGAAGGACATTCACATGAACACTCTCATTCCCATGCCGCAGATCACAGCCACTCTCATGACCATGGCCACGCTCATGCGCACTCCCATCGCGGCCTGAAAGAAATTCGTCAGATCATCAACGCAGCCGCCATCAGCCAGTCGGCGAAACATCGAGCGATAAAAATCTTTGAGGCGCTCGGCGCGGCCGAAGCCAAGGTCCATAACACTGATATTGAGAAGATCCACTTCCACGAGGTCGGCGCGATTGATGCGATTGTTGATATCGTCTGCGCCTCAGTTGGCGCGGAAGCTCTTGGCGTGGATGAATGGATCTGTTCGCCGCTGAACGTCGGCGGCGGCACTGTAAACTGCGCACACGGCACGTTCCCCATCCCTGCTCCCGCGACACTCGAACTGCTGAAGAATGCTCCCGTTTACTCCGGTGAAATTCAAAAAGAATTGGTCACGCCCACAGGCGCGGCCATCGTCAGTGTGCTGGCCTCACGCTTCTCGCAGTTTCCCAGCATAAAAACGCAGAAGGTCGCCTATGGCGCAGGTACGCGCAACTTCAAGAATTTTCCCAACGTGCTTCGGCTCGTTGTGGGTGAAACGGTCGCGCAGCATGAATCACCGTTTCCTGTGGAAGAAATCAGCGTGCTGGAAGCCAACGTGGACGACATGACGCCGCAGGTCTTCGCTTATGCGATGGAACGGGCGCTGCAGGAAGGCGCACTCGACGTGTTCGGCACCCCGGTGCAGATGAAAAAAAATCGCCCCGGAATGCTGCTCACAGTTCTCTGCCGTACAGAAGACAGCCAGCGGCTGACAAAGACGATTCTGGCCGAGACTACTACTCTCGGCGTCCGCATGCGCCGTGAAACACGCGCGGTCCTGGCGCGGCGGCACGTGAGCATCAGCACCAAGTGGGGCGAGGTTCGCATGAAGCTGGCCAACCTGAACGGCTCAATCAGCAACTACGCTCCTGAGTATGAAGATTGCCGCCGCATCGCAGCGGAAAAAAACATTCCTTTGAAGGCGGTCATGCAGGAAGCTATCAAGGTTTATCTGGAAAGAAGCAATGGCTAAGGGCAAAGAAAAGTTTTATATCACCACGCCCATTTATTACGTGAACGCGCGCCCGCACATTGGGCACGCCTATACCACGCTGGTCTGTGATGCGATTGCCCGGCGCAAACGCATGTTGGGGTTTGATACCTGGTTCCTCACCGGCACAGACGAGCACGGGGTAAAGATCGAGCGCTCAGCCACTGAGGCGCAGACGCCGCCCCAGAAATGGGTGGACAAGATCTCCGCCGAGTTCCGCGCGCTGTTTGACAAGATGGGCATCTCCTATGATGACTTCATCCGCACCACCGAGCCTCGCCACAAGCGCGGCGCGCAGGAGCTGTGGAAGCGCATCCAGGAAAAAGGCTTTATTTACAAGGGCACCTATACCGGCCAGTACTGCGTCTTCGACGAACTCTACGTTGACTCCGTGGGCCCCGGCGCTCCCTGCCCGGAGTGCGGCCGTCCCACGGAGACCGTGAGCGAAGAAAACTACTACTTCAAGCTCTCTGCCTTCGCCGACAAGCTGCTGGCGCATTATCAGCAGAACCCGGGCTTTATTCGCCCGGAGACGCGCCGCAATGAAGTCATTGCCTTCGTGAAGAGCGGGCTGCGCGATCTCTCCATCAGCCGCAGCACCTTCAAATGGGGCATCCCGGTTCCCGGCGACCCGAAGCACGTGATGTATGTGTGGCTCGACGCGCTGAGCAATTACTGCACGGCGGTCGGCCTGGGAGCAAAAGAAGAAGACGAACAGAAAAAGTTTGAGCGCTATTGGCCTGCCGACGTACATATGATCGGCAAAGAGATCATCCGGTTCCACTGCGTTTATTGGCCGGCTTTTCTGATGGCCGCGGAGCTGCCGCTACCTAAATCCGTGGTGGCGCACGGCTGGCTGCTCTTTGAAGAGAGCAAGATGTCAAAGACTCGCGGCAACATCGTTCGCGCGGAAACCGTAATTGATGTGCTGGGCAATGACGCGCTGCGCTACTTCCTGCTGCGCGAGGTGGTCTTCGGCAGTGACGGCTCCTTCAGCTTTGACGCGCTGGTACAGCGCTACAACGCTGACCTGGCCAACGATCTGGGCAACCTGGCCAGCCGCACGCTGACCATGATCAACCGATATTTCAACGGCTCGGTGCCGTATCCTTCGCCCACCGTGGCGCGCAAGTCCACTGATGACGTGATCAAGGAGCAGGCGAACACGGCCATCCAGGAATTTGGCCAGCTCTTTGATGAGTACCAATTCTCCAAAGCGCTGGAAGCAGCGTGGTCACTGGTTGGCGCGGTCAACAAATATCTGGTGGATGAAGAGCCTTGGATTGTCGCCGAAAAAGAAGGCGAGGAGAACAAGGCTCGGCTGGCTACCATTCTGTACACCGCAGCGGAAGCGCTGCGCATCGTAACGGCGCTGGCGCATCCTGTGCTGCCGGAGTCCACAGCAAAGATATGGAGCCAGCTCGGCCTCGGCGAAATCAGCAAGTTCAATCTGGCTGATCTCAAGTGGGCACAGCTCCCGTTGGGCGGCAAACTGGGAAAGGTAGAACCGGTATTTCCCCGCGCCGATAAAACTTCAATCGAGAGGATGCAACAGATGGAACAGGAGCGTTCAGCTCAAGCTGTCTCCACCACGTCGTCTTCATCAACAACTAGCACGCCCGCTCCTGCAGGCGAGGGCGCGAAGCCGGGCCAGCCAGCCACACAGGCCGCGCATGGTCCAACAGAAGCTGCGCCGGCCGGCAAAGCTGCGCCTTCACAGGCAGCATCATCCGCTGACGGAAAAATCTCTATTGATGACTTCATGAAGATTGAGCTGCGCGTGGGCCAGGTGAAGGTCGCAGAAAAAGTCAAAGGCGCGGACAAGTTGCTCCGCCTTGAAGTTGACATAGGCACCGAGGTCCGCCAACTCGTGGCCGGTATTGCTCTGGCTTACAAGCCTGAAGATTTGATTGGACGTAAAGTCGTAATCGTGGCCAATCTTCAGCCGCGCAAGCTGCGCGGGCTGGAATCAAACGGCATGATCGTTGCCGCCTCAGTTGGCGAAGACGGCAAACCGGTGCTGGCAGGATTTTTAGAAGATGTGCCGATCGGGGCGAAGCTGAAATAAGCGTGCGCTCCCGCTCTCTGTTGGGATACCTTCGGGGGCTTTTACTTATTGCAATGACTGTGCAGCGATGATAGGAATGTCGCTGCATGGCCGCTACCACTACGCAGCTTGAACTTGAAATTATTCCATCAGCCCAGGTCCCATCTGTCAGCAACGCGCATCGATGGGTCGACCTGGGCCTCATCCTTGCCGTTATATTTGCCGACCACATTCTGGGAAGCATTTACGTCGCATTTCATCCTACGGCCCCGAGTTACTCGAACATGCGTCTGTTTACAGGCATCTGTGATGAAACCATTGGTCTGTTGCTTTTTCTAGTTCTTTTCAAACGCCAAGGACGGCGTTTCCAAGATATTGGGCTTGGTTTTCAATGGATAGATCTGCCCAAAGCCTTGGGGTTGGTAGTGGCAGCTGTTGTAACTATGTGGACGACGTGGTTCGTGGTCACTTATGGTTGGCTTCTTATAACTCTCCGCTTCCCGCAATGGCCTAATACACGCGCAATGTTCTCAACTTCGTCATTGTGGCTTTTCTTACCATTTCTGCTCCTGAACCCTTTTTTTGAAGAAATACTGGTGCGAGGCTACTTAATGACGGAACTAATTGATCTTCGAAAATCGGTTTTGCTTGCCACCGTTGCCAGCATCCTGGTCCAGACGAGTTACCACCTCTACTATGGTGTCGCAGGCGCAATGGTCGTGGGCAGCGGGTTGACAGTTCTCGCTATCTACTTTGCAAAATCTCGTCGGCTGATGCCGGTTATACTTGCACACATGCTTTGGGACTCCACGGCTCTCCTAGGTTTCGTGCACCGTTAATAGAATCAGTGCGGAAACGCTGGCAACGACGGAGCCGTTGTCCGTGGCACGGCAGTTCGCGTCGCGTTCAATACCATCGCCAGAAATGTGTAGTAGCCGTTCACCCCGAATCAGGTCAATAATTCCCTGCTCGCCAAACTTTGTCTGCACACGTGCATAGGTCGCGTCACTCACGCTTTGGTTCTGGTGCAGCTCAGTGCAGAATTCATAAATCATTTCTTCATCGGCGGACATGCCCTGCGGACGGCGGCCTTCCGCAAGCGTCTGCATAATCTCAGTTTTCAAGCCAGCCTTCACCGCGATGGGCTGGTGCACGGCCCATTCGTACTCCTGTGTCCAGCGACGCGCCGTGATCAGAATGGCAAATTCATTGAGCTGCGGCGGCAGCACGCTTTTGTAGCGCAAATAGTCGCCCATCGCTCTGGCCCGTAGCATCACTTCCGGACTGCGCAGCAGCGGCACAAACGGACCAAACACCGGAGTCTTGCGTTCCGCGGCAAAATCATCGGAAGCTTTCTTCTGCTCCGGCGTGAGCTTGTCCGCGGGGATGGGCGGCATGCGGTCGGCCGGCATGGAACATGGCGGCACACTCTGTTGTTCTGCGTGCGCTGGCAAAGCTCCGCTGCTCACGGCCAATGCGCTTCCTACTCCCGTCTTGATGAAGTCTCTTCGCGATATCGTCATTTCTCCTCCAAGCATCAATTTCAGACCGCGATTTTCTCATGGCCGGCAATTCAGGTCCACGACCAGCCATGCTCCGATATGGCATCATGAATATCGAGGAAAAAGTGTACATCGATTCTCACGCCCATCTTGAAGGCCACAAATTCGACTCTGACCGCACGGAGATGCTCAGCCGCGCACGCGAAGTTGGCTTGGAGCGCATTCTAGCTATCGGCAGCGGTACTGGACCAGGCACATATGACTGCGCACTGAAGATTGCTAAACAACATGATTGGATTTTTGCCAGCACGGGACTCCACCCACATGAAGCCAGCATTGCAACAGAAGTCGACTATGCGGAAATGACGCGGTTGGCCAAGCATCCCAAGCTGATTGCGTGGGGTGAAATCGGGCTCGACTATTTTTACGACCACTCGCCGCGCGACGTGCAGAAAGAAGTTTTCCACAAGCAGATGGAGTTGGCCAAAGCGGCCAAGCTGCCGATCATCATTCATTGCCGGCCCAGCAACAACAGTGAGAACGCATGGGACGATACTTTGCAGATGCTGCGCGACTATTGGGCGCCTTCAGGTCTGCCGGGAATCCTGCATTGCTTCACCGGCGAATGGAAGCATGCACAGGCGGCGCTGGTGATCGGCTTTTACATCTCCTTTGCCGGGAACGTCAGCTTTCCCAAGGCGGAAAATATCCGCGAAGCGGCAAAGCAGGTCCCACTCGACCGCATGCTCATAGAAACTGATTCACCCTATCTTGCGCCTGTTCCGCACCGCGGCAAGCGCAACGAGCCCGGCTTTGTGGTGAATACGGCAGAAGCGATCGCGCAGCTGCGGGGCTTGAGCAAAGAAGAAATTGGCCGGCAGACAACCGAAAATTTTTACCGATTGTTTCCGCAAACTCGCTAACCAGCAAGTCCGGAATCTTACTTCCCTCCCAAGTCTGCTGCTGGTGCAGGAATTTTCTTTGTCCCTGCCAATTCGGCTGCAGTCTGCATGATGTTGCGCGTGGAAAATGCCTTGAAGAATCCCCAGCAATGCGCGGACGGCTGCGCGGGCGCAGGCGAGGCCGCGTCCGGACAATCGCCGTATTTTTCTTTCAACTGCGGCAGCACAGCATCTACCAGATCTTTATCGCTCTTCCCTGCCGCCCGGGCCTTGGCGGCTTCGTCGCGCAGCGTGACCAAATAATCATGGAAGTCTTTGACATCGGCGGGAGTGGCAACGTCGCCGTGGCCGGAGACAAAAGTCGCAGATGGATGATCCGCCTGCAGCTTTTCAAGCGTCTTCACCCAGTGGCTCGTCGTTGCGTCAATCAAATTCGGCAAATGCTTCTGCCAAACCAGATCGCCGGCAAAGACCACGTTTGCATCGGGGACAATCACTACTGAATCGCCACCAGTGTGGCCTAACATGTAGCGAACCTGCACCTGCCGTTCACCTAAATAAACATCCACCGCGTCACTGTACACCTCGTCCGGCAGCACCAGTGATTCCACCATTGTCTTCTGCTCCGGCTTGGGGTTCGGGCCAAAAAACTTCAGATTTTCCGTGCGCAGCCAGCCGCGCAGGTTCTTGTGCGCCAGAATCACTGCGCCCGCTTCTTCAAACACGGCATTTCCGCCCGTGTGGTCCAGATGATAATGGGTGTTCACCACAAATCGGATAGGCAGATTCGTAACTTTTTTGATCTCTGCCAGCAACGCCTTCGCTGGCTCAACACCTTCAAACGTATCAATTACCAGCACGCCGTTGCTCCCGATCACGAATCCGGCGTTACTGCCGGCTTTTCCGCCGTCAGCGCCTATGGCAGCATAGACGCCTTCACCGATTTTTTTCACCGTAAAATCAGGCGCCTGGGTTTGAACTGCGCCGCAAAAGAAGAGGAATATCCCGCATGCAAGAGCAATTGTTCTGGTTTGCATGCGGCTGATGTTACCACGCTGGAACATCAGCATTACCAACTCAAAATTGATTTGTTAGGATGGAACGGGCAATCCGGCGGAAGCGCTCGTCCAGGGTGAGCGCCAATCCAAAGCTGGGCTAAATCCGTACTTCAGAAAGAGAGAACGCGCGTGAGCGGCACACAAGCGGCAGATCATAAGGATGACTTGGCTCTGATCTCCCGCATGCGTGCTGGAGACCAGAGCGCTATGGCTGACCTGTATGATCGCTACTCCGGAGTTGTGTACGGCATCGCCCTGCGCGTGCTGGCCAACACCACTGCCGCCGAGGATGTGGTCCAGGAGATCTTTCTGCAGCTCTGGCGCAAGCCTGATTCTTTCAATGCGGAGCGTGGCCGGCTGGGCCCCTGGCTGGCCGTGATCGCACGCAATCGGGCCATTGACCACCTGAGAAAGCGTCCTCTGGAAGACGATATTGATGAGCTCCCCATTTCTACAGGCATCGATCTGGAAAGTGATTCCGCGCAGAAACTGGCGATCGAAAAAATCCGTGGAGTGCTGGCGCAGCTTCCGCAGGACCAGCGCAAGGCGCTGGAGATGGCATTTTTTGAAGGCATGACGCATTCGGAGATCGCCGGCAAGACTGGCGAACCGCTTGGCACCATCAAGACACGCATTCGCACAGGGCTGCTGGCCTTGAGAAAAGCATTCGCATGAACGGGCATCCACAATACGCTGAGTCGCTGGCGCTCTATGCCATGGGCGCGCTCGATGATCCGCAGGAACTGGCCGCGCTGGAGGCGCATCTGGGCACGTGCGGCGAATGCCGGCGCGAACTGGAAGCGCTGCGGTCGGATGCGGCGCTGCTGGCTTATTCCGCCGTCGGGCCAAAGCCGCCGGAGCGCGCACGCCAGCGCCTGCTGGATGCGGTTGCAGCCGAGCCGCGCATGGAACGTCGTCCCACGCAAAAGCCGCTGGTTTTAGGGCGCCTGCGGCCGCGCTGGCTCACGCTTACGCCGGTGGTGGTTATGCTGCTGCTGGCGATCTTCAGCTTGTTGCTGGGACGCGAGCTTCGCTACACCCGTTTCCTGTTGCGGCAGGCCCGGTCGCACGAAAAACAGATGCAGGAACAATTGGATCAGGAGCGCCAGCGCTCCGCTCATGCCCAGGAAGTCCTGGACATGTTGAACGATCCCAGCGCGATGCGAGTAACACTCGTTTCCAATCCAAAGGCGCGGCCACAGCCCTTGATCAAGACGATCTACAAGCCGGAGCAAGGCCATATTCTGATGATGGCGAATAATCTGGCACCCCTGCCGCCCAACAAGGTTTACGAACTCTGGCTTCTTCCTGCGAACGGTGGCGCTCCCATGCCTGCCGGCACTTTTAAGCCGGACGCCAGCGGCAACGGCATGATGCTGCACCCGATGGAGAGCGCCGGCATCAGCGCCAAGGGCTTCGCTGTGACGATTGAGCCAGAAGGCGGCAGCCAAACTCCGACCATGCCCATTGTGATGGCGCCGGCGAGCTAGCCAAATAGCAATTGGCTATCCAGTTCAAAAAACCTCACCACAGATAAACACGTATCACACGGATTTTTGATTTAGTTCATCCGTGTTATCGGTTTTCATCCGTGGTAAGAAGTTTGTCCTCACCAGTTTTGGCTAATTGCCAATTGCTATTTGCTGATTGCTAGCTCGCAACTCCTTGAAAACTTTTGTGTTGACATAACTGTATCCGGCAATGCATATTTATACATCATACTGCATAATTATTCGTAGCTGATGAAACTGGCCAGGCAACAACTGATTGTCGAGCTCGCGCATGAAGGGCCGCTGCCCAATCAGCAGGAGCTCGTCAAAATACTCTCGCGCAGGGGCTACCCTGTGACGCAGGCGACGCTCTCGCGCGACATCAACGAGCTTGGCCTGGTTCGTACGCCGGAAGGCTATACGCTTCCCAACGGAGACGCGGCTGCCGAGCCTGCGCCAACGGTTTCGCGGATTGTCCGCGAGTTTGTCCGCGAGGTGCGGCGCGCGCAGAACCTGCTGGTAATCAAGACGACATCCGGCAGCGCCCAGCCGGTGGCCCTGGCGATCGATGCCGAAGGCTGGGACGAGGTTGTGGGCACCGTGGCCGGCGACGACACCGTTCTCATCATTACTCCAGATAATAAAACCGCCAAAAAACTGCAGACGCGCCTTGAGGAAATGCGCGCCTGATGCCGAAGACAATCCAGCCCGCGGTTGTTGGTGCAACCGGTTACGCCGGTTTTGAATTGGCGCGGATCCTCGCCCGCCATCCTCATGCCAGAAAACCGGTGCTCTTCACCCGCAATGGCGAAGCGGGGACCACGGGAAAGCTGGATGAGCTCTATCCGCACATCAGCGGCAACGGCGGATACCCGCTGCAGCCTTTCAATTGGGAAGCCTTGCAGGCGCAAGGCGTGGACGTGCTCTTCCTGGCCACGCCGCATGAGGTCTCACGCGAGTGGGTGCCCGAGGCGATGAAGCGCGGCGTTCATGTGATTGACCTGAGCGGCGCGTGGCGGCTGGAAAAGCCTGCGCACCGCGCGATCTATGAATTTAAAGATAAAAATCCGGAATTAGCGGACGAGCTCACCGCGCAAGCCGTGTATGGGATTCCTGAGCTGCATCGCGACAAGCTGAAAGCAGCAGCGCTGGTGGCCAACGCCGGCTGCTATGCCACGTCAGTCATCTTGGCTCTTGCGCCACTCGTGCGGGCCAAGTTGATTGACCTGAATTACGGAATCATTTGCGACTCCAAGTCCGGTGTCTCCGGCGCGGGCAAGCAGCCCACGCAGAAGACGCACTTTGTGGAAGTGGCAGAAAATCTCTCGGCATATTCGGTTTTCAATCATCGTCACACCGGAGAGATTCTGGAGCAGCTTGGCCTCAGTGCAGAGCAGCTAACCTTCACGCCGCATCTGCTCCCGATTCCGCGGGGGATTCTCTCGACGATTTACGTCCGGCTGAATTCGGCCATGTCGTCGCAGCAGATTGAAGACTGCATGCGCGGCTTCTATGCCGCGTCGCCCTGGGTCCGGGTCTTCCCTGCCGGCAAGCTGCCGCAGATTCAGTATTCGCTGCATACCAATTATTGTGACGTAGGTTTCGCGCTGGCGCCCGACGGCCGGCGGCTGGTGATCGTCTCTTGTCTGGACAACCTGATGAAGGGCGCTGCCGGGCAGGCGGTGCAGAACATGAACGTGATGTTTGGATGGAATGAAGAGGAGGGGCTGAGATGAAGATTGTGGTCAAGCTCGGTGGCGCTACTCTTGAAGACGCCGCATTGTTGCAGCGCGCGGCTCTGGCAGTAAAACAACTTGCGCAGGAGCACCAGGTGGCTGTGATCCACGGCGGCGGCGCGGCGCTTACGCGCATGCTGGCGCAGATGGGCAAGCAGAGCCAGTTTGTGGACGGCCTGCGCGTCACTGACGCCGAGACGCGCGACTTTGCAGTGATGGTCCTGGCTGGCCACATGAACAAGAAGCTGGTGGCGGCACTCGGCACTGTTGGCCAATCGGCTGTAGGCATGTGCGGCGGCGACGGACAGGCCTTCCGCGCGCGCAAGAAGAAGACGAACGGCCACGATCTCGGATTTGTCGGCGAGATTTCTTCGGTGAATCCGCGCTGGATTGAGACGATCTGGCAGCAGGGCTGCGTGCCGGTGATCTCAAGCGTTGCCCTGGGCTGCGACGGCCAGTATTACAACATCAATGCCGATCAAATGGCCTCAGCCTGCGCCGTGGCCTGCCATGCCAATGCCCTGATCTTCCTGACAGACGTGCCTGGCGTGAAAGATGCTGAAGGCCTGGTGATCCGCTGGCTTGATCTGGTAAAAGCTGCGGAACTCACACAGAAGTCGGTGATCGGCGGCGGAATGCTTCCCAAGCTGCAGGCCTGCAAAGATGCGCTGCTGCACGGCGTGAATCGCGTGCGCATCCTTCCGGCTGCCGAGGTCGAAGCGCTACCGGAATTTTATTTCACCAAGATCGAATCGGGCACGGAGGTGCTGGTCGCGTGAACCTGGAGCAGGTGAGAAAACTCGAATCCAAACTGCTGCTCTCCACCTACGATCGTTATCCGGTGCTGCTGCGCAAAGGGCGCGGCGTATACCTCTATGACGACAAGGGGCGGAAGTATCTCGACCTGCTGAGCGGGATCGGCGTGAACGCGCTGGGCTATGCACATCCGGCAATTACCAGGACGATTGTGAAGCAATCAAAGTTGCTGGTGCATACCTCAAACCTCTTTTATCACGAATATCAGGGGCGGCTTGCCGCTGCACTCACCAGGATTTCCGGTATGGACCGAGCCTTCTTTACCAATAGCGGTACAGAGGCGTGGGAAGGAGCGCTCAAGCTGGCCCGTGCTTATGCGCGGGCCAATTGCGCGGAAGGCGCAGAACCCAAGTGGCGGATTCTGGCTCTGGAGCACGCCTTCCATGGCCGGACGTTTGGCGCGCTGGCCACTACGCACAAGGAGAAATATCGCGCCCCGTTTGCTCCCGTTGTGCCAGGCGTGGAGTTCGTGAAGTTCAATGACGTTGCCGATCTTGAAAGCAAATTTGACTCCACGGTTTGCGCCATTGGCTTTGAATTCCTTCAAGGCGAAGGCGGCATTCGCCCGGTGAGCCGCGAATTTGCCGACGCAGCACACAAGCTGGCGCGCAAGCACAACGCCCTGCTGATCGCCGACGAGATCCAGAGCGGCATGGGACGCACAGGCAAGTGGTTCGCCTATCAGCATTACGGAATTCAGCCTGACCTAGTCACAGTGGCCAAGCCGATTGCCGGCGGCCTGCCTCTGGGCGCGCTGCTGGTCTCAGAAAAAGTTGCAGGCTGCATTCATCCGGGCATGCATGGCACCACGTTCGGCGGAGGGCCGCTGGCCTGCGCCGTGGCGCTGCAACTGGTCACCATTTTGGAAAAAGAAAAACTCCTCAACCACGTGCAGAAGACCGGGAACTACCTGGTCGAGCAGCTGCACAAATTGCAGAAAAAGCATTCCGCTATCCGCGAAATACGCGGCATGGGCTTGATGGTCGGCGTGGAAATGGAATCAGCTGACCTGGCGAAGGAAGTTTTCCAACAGCTGCTGAAGCTCGGCACCATCGTGAATCGCACAGATGAAACCGTGATCCGGCTGCTGCCGCCCTTCATCGTCAAAAAACAGCATGTAGATACAGTGATCCGCCAGCTTGAGCAGGTGCTGGCCAAATCCACCATGGCAGCCACCACGGCGGCCGGAAGGAACAAATAACCATGATGCCAGCCAGGATGTACGACCTTTCCATGATGCGCGCGCCTGTGGAGCAGCCTGTGCTCTGCCGCGATCTGGTCTCCTGCCAGGATTTTTCGCCGGAGGAGACGAAATCGCTCTTCGAATTGACGCACATCATCAAGCACCGCCCGGCCGACTTCCGCGGCGCGCTTGCCGGCAAGCAACTGGTGCTGTTCTTTGAAAAGGCCTCCTTGCGCACGCGGCTGACGTTTGAAGCGGGCATGGCCAGCCTGGGCGGCACCTCGCTCTTCATGGACCAGACACGCTCCCTTCTGGGCGAGCGCGAGCCGGTGTGCGACATTGCGCGCAACGTCGAGCGCTGGGTGGATGCTGTGGTGCTGCGCACCTTCTCGCACAAGACTATTACTGAGATGGCCCGGCACACCTGCATTCCTGTGATCAACGCATTGAGCGACGTTGAGCATCCCTGCCAGGCTTTTGCTGATTTCTTTACCCTGGAAGAAAAATTCGGCGAGTTGAAGAACGTGCACCTGGCTTACGTCGGCGATGGCAACAACGTGGCACACTCGCTCATGCTTGCTGCGGCAGCATTGGGAACCGGCATCTCCGTCGCCACGCCCGAAGGCTACGCTCCAAGTGCAGAGATTACAGCGGCAGCCAAGCGCATTGCGCGTGAAACCGGCGCCTTTATCGAGATCACCCACGATGTCGAGAAGGCCGTCACGGGCGCAAATGCAATTTACACCGACGTGTGGGCCAGCATGGGGCAGGAGGCAGAGGCGGCGGAACGTGCCAGGATCTTTGCACCGTATCAGGTAAATGAAGAGCTGTTCTCTCATGCAGCGCCAGATGCATATTTCATGCACTGCCTGCCTGCGCATCGGGGAGAAGAGGTCACTGCCGGCGTAATCGATTCACCGCGCTCGATTGTCTTTGATCAGGCGGAGAACCGGATGCACGTGCAAAAAGCAATTTTACTTTTTTTATTGGGCAGCGGCATGCGTACAACGCCCACAAGGAGCAATCATGCGTGATAGGGTCGTACTGGCATACTCGGGAGGGCTTGACACCTCCATCATTATTCCCTGGCTGAAAGAAAACTATAACTGTGACGTGATCGCCATGATCGCCGACGTGGGCCAGGGCGACGACATTGATGCCGTAGTCGAGAAGGCGCACAAAACCGGCGCCGCCAAGGTGATCGTGAAAGATCTGCGCGAAGAATTTCTGCGCGACTACGTCTTCCCTGCGCTGCGGGCCGGAGCAGAGTATGAGCATAAATACCTTTTGGGTACTTCGCTTGCCCGGCCGGTGATTGCCAAGCACCAGGTGGAGGTTGCGCTGGCGGAAAATGCCACCGCGCTGGCGCATGGCTGCACGGGCAAAGGCAATGATCAGGTCCGCTTTGAGCACGCGTTCCAGGCGCTGGCGCCGGAGCTGAAGGTGATTGCCCCATGGCGGGAATGGACGCTGAAGTCACGCGAAGATTGCCTTGATTATGCTGAAGCACGCGGCATCTCCGTTACAGCCAGCCGGGAAAAGATTCACAGCCGTGATCGCAACATCTGGCACCTGAGCCATGAAGGCGGCGAGTTGGAAGATCCCAACAATGCGCCGTTCGATTCCACGTGGCAGTTGACGCGTTCGCCGCAGGAAGCTCCTGATCGCGAAGAAAGCGTGACAATCGGCTTTGAGGCCGGCACACCGGTTTCGGTAAATGGGCAGAAGCTCGATCCGGTTTCGCTGGTTGAACTGCTGAATGAGATAGGCGGGCGCAACGCCATTGGCCGCATTGATCTGGTTGAGAACCGTTTTGTTGGCATCAAGTCTCGTGGCTGCTATGAAACTCCGGGCGGAACGCTGCTGCTCACGGCGCATCGTGAACTGGAAGCATTGTGCCTTGAACGCGAAGTCATGCACTTCAAGCAGCCGGTCGCGCTCAAGTACGCGGAGATCGTCTATTACGGCTTGTGGTTTACGCCGCTGCGCGAAGCTCTGGATGCGTTCGTCAATGAAACGCAAAAGGATGTAACCGGCACAGTGACGCTGAAGCTCTATAAAGGCAATATTGCCATCGGCGGGCGCGAATCTGAGTTCTCGCTGTACCGCACTGATCTTTCGTCATTCACGATGGGCGCGAGTTACGACCAGAAAGACGCGGAAGGATTCATACGCATCCTGGGCTTGCCCGCGCGATCACTGGCACAGCTGAAAAAGAAGCAGCAGAGTCACGTTTCAGAGGAGATTACGAAGTGAAGATGTGGTCTGGCCGATTCCGGCAGCCGCTGGATCCGCATTTCGAAGAGTGGCAGCGGTCATTTCCATTTGACCAGAAGCTGCTACGTTACGAACTTGCGGCCAGCCGCGCTCACGCGCAGGCGCTCAAGGCTGCGGGGATCATTATTCCCGCGGAATACAGCCTGATTGCGTCTGCGCTGGAACAGATCGGCAAGAACAGCGAGCAGGAGCCGGACTTCTTCAACGATCCTGAAGCGGAAGACGTTCATCATTTTGTGGAGAAAAAGCTGGTGGCGCTGCTGGGCGAAACCGGCAAGAAGCTGCACAGCGGCCGCAGCCGCAATGAGCAGATCGCTACCGACCTGCGCCTCTTTGTGCGCGATTCCATTGACGAGCTTCGCACGCTGCTGGCGGAGTTTCTTGAAGCGCTGCTGGATCGCGCTCAAGAAAGCAAATCGCTTTTTATGCCCGCTTACACGCATCTCCAGCGGGCAGAGCCAGTGCTGACCTCGCACTGGCTTCTTGCTTATTTTGAGATGTTCTGGCGCGATGGCGAACGACTGCTCGACTGCCGCGAACGAGCAAACGAATGTCCGCTCGGCTCCGGTGCAGTCACTGGAGCAACGCTTCCGCTCGATCGCGAACTGGTGAGCCGCGCTCTTGGGTTTGCGTGCCCTACAGCCAACAGCATGGACGCCACCAGTGATCGCGACTTTGCGCTGGAGTTCGTAAGCACGCTTGCATTGCTGGGCGTTCACCTCAGCCGCTGGGCAGAGGAGTTGATCCTGTTTGCCACGCAGGAGTATGGATTCATCACCTTGCCTGAGGCATACTCAACCGGCAGCAGCGCGATGCCTCAGAAACAAAATCCTGACTCGCTGGAGTTGATCCGCGGCAAAGCCGGGCGGCTGATTGGCGACCATATGGCTCTGCTTGCGACCGTGAAGGGCCTGCCGCTGGCATACAACAAAGACATGCAGGAAACGCAGGAGCCTTTATTCGAAGCGGCGAGCACAGTCCATCACTGCTTGAAGGTCGCTGCCGGGTTCATGCGCCAGGTGAAGTTCAACTCTGAGCGAATGCAGGAGGCCTGCCAGAGCGGATTTATGAATGCCATGGCCGCGGCAACTTATCTTTCCCGCAAAGGCGTACCGTTCCGCCAGGCGCATGAGATCGTGGCGCATGCGGTGCAGAAGTGCCTGCAGCAAGGCTGCGAGTTGGAGCATCTCCCGCTGGAAGAGTTGCGCAAGTTCAGCCCGGCATTTGATGCAGATATTTACGAGAATTTAAAAGTGGAAAACGTGCTGGCCTGCCATGATGTTCCCGGCGGCACGGCGCAGCATCGCGTGCAGCAGGCGCTCAACGCAGCGCGCGAAAAGCTGGCCACTTTGCAGGAGGCGCATGGTACACACGCGTAAAGCTATCCTGCCGGATGTGGAAAGAATTCACGCCATCATTCGCCCCTATGCAGAAGTCGGCACTCTGTTGCCGCGCACTCTGGGGGAGCTGAGTGAAAACGTACGCGACTTTGTAGTGGCCGTTGATGATGAAAAAGGCGTCATCGGCTGCGGGGCGCTTCACCTTTATGGCATGCACCTGGCTGAGATCCGCAGCATTGCCGTAATGCCCTCAGCAAAGGGTCTTGGCGCGGGGCGCAAGCTCGTAGAAGCGCTGCTGGACGAGGCGGAAGCTCATCGCGTGACCTGCGTGTGCCTGTTCACGAGGATACCGGAATTTTTCTCGCACATGGGATTTGTGGTCGCAACCCGTGAAGAATTGCCGGATAAGATTTATAAAGATTGTGTGCACTGCCCGAACCTCTACGCGTGTGATGAAGTCGCCATGGTGCGCGGCCCGATTCCGCAAAACTTGGGCCCGCGAGACGCACAGATTCTGATCCCGCTGGTGAGGCTGGGAGCGTGAACACGCGTCTGCCCCGGGGATTTCTCTTCTCTGCATGCACCGCAGGAATAAAGCCCAGCGGCAAGCCCGATCTGGCTTTAGCCCTGGCGCCCGAAGGCGCTTCTGCGGCGGCGATGTTTACACGCAACCAGGTAGTTGCGGCGCCTGTGCTGGTGGGGCGGGAAAACCTTCGCCGCGGACAGGGGCTGGTTCGAGCGCTCATCGTAAACGCCGGCAACGCCAACTGCGCCACAGGCAAGCAAGGATTGAAAGCTGCAAGCAGCGTTTGTGCGGGGCTGGCGCGTCAGCTTCAGGCACACGATTATCAGGTTTTTCCTTCTTCAACAGGAATCATCGGCGTGCCGCTGCCGGTGGAAAAGATTCATGCTGCTCTGCCCTTGTTGGTCGGCTCCGCTGCGGAAGACGAAGCAGCCTTTGATGCGTTTGCCAATGCCATCCTGACGACCGACACGCACAAGAAGGTGGCCACGCAGTCCATCACCTTCAATGGGATCGAGGTCACTTTGACCGGCGTAGCTAAAGGCGCGGGCATGATCCATCCCAACATGGCAACCATGCTGGTCTATGTCTTTACTGACCTGGCGGCCACGCCGCGTGAATTGCAGCAGTGCCTGAAACAGGCAGTTGAGCAGAGCCTCAACAATATTTCGATTGACGGTGACACCTCTACCAATGACACGGTGCTTCTTCTGGCCAGCGGCAAAAGCGGTGTGAATTTCAAGGCAGTACGCGAGGAATTTCAGGCGGCGCTCACCAAGGTCTGCCGCTCACTTGCAGCGCAGATTGTGGCAGACGGAGAAGGCGTGCAGCACGTTGTGCGGCTTAAGATTGAAGAGGCGCGGACGCGCAAGGAGGCGCGTGAGATCGCCCGCGCGATTGCGACCTCGGCGCTGGTAAAAACCGCCTGGGCGGGCGCAGATCCAAACTGGGGGCGCATTCTTGCCGCAATCGGCTACTCAACAGTGAACGTCAAGCCGGAGCGCATCAACATCTATCTGGGCGAGCAACAAATCTGCCGCCACGGCGCGGCGTGCCCGTTTGATCATGACCAGGCACATCAATATATGTCTGAGCCGGTCTATGAGATCAGGATTACGCTCGGCGTTGGCAACGCCAGCCTTGATTTTCTTACCTGCGACCTGACGGTTGAGTACGTGCGGGTTAACGCGGAATATTCAACGTAGATCATTTAAAGAGTTGATCTGTTTGCTCTTCAGCTATGAAAGTGACCGAAATTTAATTGGCGGACAGGATCCCGTAGCTGCGGCGCGGATTCGCTCCCGGATATTTTCCCGTGCCTTTTGCAATGCCGTCTTATCGTCTAGAAGTTGCAGGGCCCAGTTTGCCCCCATGGCAAGCGAGTAGATTTCAAAGGCAAATTGCTCCGCATCAATGGAAGCTTTCAAATGCCTGGCCTTCTTTGCCACCTCAATCGCACGGGCCAGCACTCCCAGCCAGCTTTTCATGGCGGCTGCGATAGCGTCTCGCACAGGCCCTGAGCGGCTGTCAAATTCGAAAGAGGCAGCGGTAAAAAAGCAGCCGCCTTTAAAGACCTTTCCTTCCACGTGGCCAAGCCAGCCCTCACAGAGATTTACCAGACGCTGGATGCCTTCCGGCCCGGCGATGGCGGGCCGCACGATGTGCTCAACGAAGATCTGCCGCGCCATTTCGATTGTGGCGAGCTGTAATTCTTCTTTGGAGCCAAAGTGAGCGAACAGACCGCTTTTGCTCATCTTTAACTCATCAGCCAGGCGGCCGATGGTGAGACCTTCCAGGCCTTCGACGGAAGCCAGATCAACCGCAGCGCGCAAGATCCCCTCGCGGGTACGGGTACCTTTTCGGGGACGAGCTTCAGCCACAGCCATGGATTTCACCGGCATACGCACGATAATAAATTCATCCCAAATAATAGCACGAACGTTCGTTTTTATGGGATACTGGTTACGTTCTGTCGGAGGTATCCTATGTCACGCACTCTCACGCGCAGCCTCTTTCTATTTCTTTTACTCACCTTCGTTCAATCTCCTGCTGAAGAGGTCCGTCTTGAGAGCTGTGACGGCCTGCCTCTGGTGCAAGTCAGCGTGCCCGCCACAAACGCGAAGCTGCGCTTCCTGGTGGATACCGGGGCAACGTCCATGCTTAACAGCAAATCATTCCCGCATGGCGGCTCCCGCAGCATCTCCGTTACTTCGTGGAGCGGCACGGTAGAGACGAAGTCGCGCGAGATCACGTTGCCCGAGCTGGTGATTGGCCAGCACCGGCTTAAAGATTTGCATCTTCCAGCCATTGATCTTTCCGCCATTGGCAATACCTGCGGGAAAAAGATTGACGGAATCCTCGGGGTTGACCTGCTCGCTAAACTCGGCGCAACGGTCAATCTGAAGAACCACACCGCTCAGTTGCTCCCCGATAATGCAAGCACAGAAGCAGCCATCACAGAACTTCACCAGCACCTTACCGGCTGCGAAGAAGCCTTTAATCGCGCTGATGAACGCAGGTTTGCTGAATGCCTTGATCCGGAAGTTGTTATCTTTACTGTTGGAGGCGACTTTTACGGCAGAGAGGCCGCCATGGCCTACTATCGAAGGAGATACTTCCAGCAGAATCCCCCGGCGCACCTCTCCATGATCATGCGCGCGCACCATCTCATAGGCGATGCCATATGGATGGAGTACGATCTAAAAATGGTGTTACAGGAAGAGGTGATTTTGGCCCGCGGTACTGCGCTATGCCGCAAAAGCGAAGGAAAGTGGCGCATTGTCCATATGAACCACTCCACCAGGACGTCCGCTGAACTTCAGGCGCAAACCGGAGAGCAGAGCCCGCGATAATTTAAATGAGAAGGAATATGGCATCGATCAAAAAAGCCAAGAAGCTGCAGCGCCGCATCAATTTCTATCCGCCTTACCTGGGCGCCGGCGTGCGCACAACCCACGTCTCAGATGATTTTCGTCACGTCGAAGTGGAGATGCCGCTGCGCTTCTACAACCGGAACTACGTAGGCACGCACTTTGGAGGATCGCTCTACTCCATGTGCGATCCGTTTTACATGCTCATGCTGATAAACATTCTTGGGCCGGATTACATTGTCTGGGACAAAGCTGCCAGCATCCGCTTCAGGAAGCCGGGCAAGGGGCTGATGAAAGCGTCGTTTCACTTAAGCGAAGAGCAGATTGAGGAAATTCGAAAAGCCGCCGATACGCAGCCCAAAGTTGAGCCGCAGTTTCAGGTAGTGGTCAGAGATGCGGAAGGAAATGTGGTGGCGGAGATTGATAAGTTGCTGTATGTGAGAAAGAAAGAAAAGGCTTCCATGAAAAATTGATACAAGCACAAGGTCCCTGGGTCCTACTCGCGCGCTTGAAGAATATGCGCGCTCGCTTTACGGACCCTCGGGATGACGATTAGAAAGTTGCCGGACGAGACTAAGCCGCGCTGCTTCCCTTCCATCGTCTCTCGGCCAGCCGATCTGCCATCTGATACGTTGGAATGCCTTCCCGCTTTGCTGTCTCAAAAATCTGCAACACGGTGTCATAAATCGCATCAACTTTTGCCAGCGTGCGCGGCACATCCCAGCCCATGATCTCGCGGCTGCCGCCGTTGATGATGCCCCCGGCATTGGCTGCGTAGTCAGGCGCATAGAGAATGCCGCGCTGCTCCAGCAGATCGCCGTGGCGGGGTTCCAGCAGTTGATTATTCGCAGCACCGACGATCATTCCGGCTTTTAGTTTTGGAATCGTCTCGTCATTCACCACGCCGCCGAGCGCGCAGGGAGCAAACACGTCGGCCACAACTGAATAAATTTCTTCCGGCGCTACTGCTGTTGCATGGTGATCTTTGACTACGCGCTGAACCTTTGCGGAATCAACATCGCTCGCCATCAGCTTTGCTCCAGCTCGCGCCAGCTCTCCGGCAAGAAAATAGCCAACGTGGCCGCATCCTTGAATAGCCACCATCTTGCCCGTTAGGTCGTCGCTGCCCCACTTAAATTTGGCCGCTGCCTGCATGGCGCGAAAAACGCCGCGTGCTGTATGCGGTGAGGGATCGCCCGAGCGGCCCTGAAGGCCCGCAACGTGATTTGTCTCTTTGAGGATGTACTCCATATCAGCAGGACTTGTGCCCACGTCTTCCGCCGTGACGTAGTTGCCGCTGAGGCTGTTCACCAGCCGGCCATGCGCGCGGAAGAGTTGCTCGCGATCAACAGCGTGGCTGTTGCGCAGGATGATCGACTTTCCGCCGCCGCAAGGCAGTCCTGCCAGCGCGTTTTTATAAGTCATGCCGCGAGCGAGGCGCAGCCCGTCAGCGATGGCGTCCTCTTCTGTTGTGTAACTCCAGTAGCGCGTTCCGCCCACCGCCGGCCCAAGCGCTGTGTTATGAATAACGATGATCCCCTGGTAACCCGCCTCTTCTTCCGCTCCGCACACAACGCGCTCATAGCCGGGCACACTGAGTTCCCTGATTTTCATGATGAGATCCTTTTAACTGGCGGATGGAGTACCTCTGAATGTATCAAAAGAAACAGGCAGCTGCCAGCCTCATAACCTTATTTGAAATTCCTGGCGCTGATAGTGATTTCTTGCTCTGCCCGGGATTTTCAGTTCTTATACAATGTCCTGCTTATGCCCAAATCATTTTCGGTGGTGCGGTTCGTCACAGCATTTGTGTTGTTGCTCTGCTCTTTTTCAGCTTTCAGCCAGCAATTAGCTCCCAACCTGTACAGCGGTTTGCGCTGGCGGATGATTGGCCCTCATCGCGGCGGGCGCAGCGTTGCTGTAAGCGGCGTTGAAGGCCAGCCGAACGTCTATTACTTTGGCGCCGTCGGCGGAGGAGTTTGGAAGACCACAAATGGCGGTCTTACCTGGGAGCCGATCTTTGACGGCCAGCCGATTGGCTCGATTGGCGCGATCGCGGTAGCACAATCGAATCCCGATGTGATCTACGTGGGCACTGGCGAGGCCGATTTCCGCTCTGATCTGACATACGGCAATGGAGTTTATAAATCCACGGATGCCGGAAGGACCTGGAAGAATATCGGGCTGGCTGGCACGCGGCATATCAGCCGCATCGTGGTTGATCCTAAAAATCCTGACCTTGTTTTTGTGGCCGCAATGGGCAGCGCGTATGGGTCTGGGCCTGAGCGGGGACTGTTTCGCTCTACTGATGGCGGCGCGAACTGGCAGAAGGTGCTCTATCGCGATGAAAATTCCGGCGCGGTTGATGTGGCTTTAGATCCTGATCACCCGCAAACTCTGTGGGCGGCGCTGGTGCATGACAGGCGTCCGCCGTGGAGCGCCTATCCTCCCATCACCATTTCCGGCGCAATTTACAAATCCACCGATGGCGGGAATGTCTGGAATCCGGTTACTGGTGGCGGGCTTCCTGAGGGCGATTGGGGACGCATTGGTCTGGCGGTGGCACGAGGTACACACGGCCAGCGTGTTTATGCATTGATTGATGCGAAAGAAGGCGGGCTCTTCAAATCAGATGATGGCGGGCAAACCTGGACGCGCACCGGGACTGACCAGCGGATCCGTGGACGCCTCTGGTACTTTGGCGAGATCTACGTTGATCCGAAAAATCCGGACACCGTGTACGCCCCTAACGTCTCAATTTATCGCTCAACAGATGCAGGGAAGAACTTCGTTGCGATCAAAGGCGCTCCGGGAGGAGATGACTATCACGCGCTTTGGATTGATCCTGCCAATCCTCAGCGGATGATCTTTGGCAGCGATCAGGGAACTTGCGTGAGCGTGGATGGTGGGCGCACTTGGAGCAGTTGGTACAACCAGCCCACGGCGCAGTTTTACCACGTAGCAGTGGACAATGAGTTTCCTTACCATGTTTACGGCGCGCAGCAGGATAGCGGTAGCGTTTACATTCTGAGCCGCAGCAATGACGGATCAATTACGTTCCGCGACTGGCATCCGGCAGGAGCGGGTGAGAGCGGCTACATTGCACCTGATCCGGCGGATGCCAATATCATCTATGGCGGAGGAACATACGGCGAGCTCTTCCGTTATGACAAACGTACAGGCCAGGCGCAGATCATAGCGCCGGACGCTGTCCGCCAATTCGGCGAGGCGCATCCAGAACACCGCTTTACCTGGACCTCACCAGTGGTGTTCTCTCCACAGGATTCACATACGCTCTATTTCGGATCGCAGTATGTGATGCGCAGCACGAACCAGGGGAATAGCTGGGAGAAGATCAGTCCTGATCTGACGGGCACAGATCCCAACGCGTCGCAGGAAGGCCCTTTGACTGTGGCAAATGCCAAGGGCCGAGGCCATGGCGTGGTCTATACCATTGCTCCTTCACCAATGAACAACGGACAAATCTGGGCCGGAACAGATAGTGGACTGATTCATTTCACGCGCGACAATGGAAAAACCTGGAGCAACGTTACGCCTACCGGTCTTTCCGATTGGAGCAAGATCAGTCTGATAGAAGCATCTCATTTCGAGGCCGGTACAGCGTACGCTGCGGTTGATCGCCACCGAGTGGATGATATTGGTCCATACATTTATCGCACGCACGACTTCGGCAAGAACTGGACCCGAATCAATACGGGCATTCCCAACGGAGCTTACGTGCGTGCGGTGCGCGAAGATCCCGGCAAGAAAGGACTGCTCTTCGCGGGGACTGAGCTTGGAGTATTTTTCTCGGCCAATGATGGCGATTCGTGGCAGCCTTTGCAGCTCAATCTGCCGGTTGCTCCCGTACACGATCTGGTAATTAAAGATAACGATCTGGTCATCGCGACACACGGGCGCTCATTCTGGATTCTTGATGACATCTCTCCGCTGCGGCAGCTCACAGCAGAAGTTCAGGCCGCACCTGCGCATCTCTTTCAACCGGCAACTGCGATGCGGATTCGCGCAAACACGAACCACGACACGCCTCTGCCGCCAGAAGAGCCTGCTGGAGAGAATCCGCCGCCGGGAGCGATCTTTTATTACTACCTGAAGTCGCCGGCACAAGACGTGAAGCTTGAAGTGCTCGACGGCAAAGGCCAGGTAGTGCGCGCGTATTCCAGCAAAGATCAGCCCTTCAAACCGCCAACGCCTCCTGCATTCCCGATGTACTGGTTCAAGCCCGCAGAACCGCCTTCTACTTCACCGGGAATGCATCGAGTGGTGTGGGACATTCGTTACACGGCTCCGCCTGCAACGCAACCTGGTTACAGCATGTCAACCGCATTCGGTGGTGATACACCTCGTGAGCCTGAAGGCCCGCAGCCGGTTCCCGCTGAATATCAGCTGCGCCTTACGGTTGATGGCAAGAGCTACATACAACGGTTCAAGCTGGTGATGGATCCGCGGGTAAAAACCTCTCCGGCAGATCTGCAGAAACAATTTGCGCTGGAGCAAAAGCTGGTTGAGGCAATACAGAGCGGATACAAAACAATCGCAGAAGTGCGATCAGCCGGTGAGTCGGGCAAGATTTCTGGCGATCAGGAAAGCAAGCTCACCGGAACAGCCCGCAGGCGCGGCGACGCGGCTGCAGAACAAACTTCAACGCAGCCGACGTTTGCTTCAGTGATCGGGAGCTTAAGCCAACTACTGGTTGCGGTTGACAGCGCTGACACTGCTCCAACGACCCAGGAATCCCAGGCAGCGGAAAAAACGTTTGGGCAATTTGATTCACTGCTGAAACAGTGGCAGAGCCTTAAGAAGTGACCGGAGAGCTAAGGAACTTGAGCGCATACTCATGCAGACAGCAGATGTAGTCATTATCGGCGGCGGCATAGTTGGCTCAAGCATTGCGTGGCACCTCACGCACGCGGGCTGCGCAAACGTATTGGTCATTGAGCGTGAAAGCTCGCAGGGCAAGGGTTCAACCGGCAAGAGCATGGGAGGCGTGCGCGCCCAATTTTCTACGCCGGTCAACATTCAGATGTCGCTCTACTCGATTCCCTTCTATGCGAAATTCGAAGAGGTTGTCGGATATCCGGCTGACTATCGTCCTCAGGGCTATCTGTTTCTTGCGACGAAAGACTCGCATCTCGCTTACCTGCGCGACAACTTTGAGCGCCAGAAAAAACTGGGGCTTACAACCGCGCGTTTGCTCACCGCTGAGGAATTCGCGCCATGCTGCCGCTAGTTCGCTCAGATGACGTGATTGGCGGCAGCTTCTGCTCGACTGATGGCTTTGTTGATCCTTACAGCGTGATGAATGGCTTCATGACGTCAGCCACAGAGCGCGGCGCCACGCTGTGGAAGAAGACCGAGGTTACGGGAATCATTCGCGATCAGCACGGAGCATTCACCATTGAAACTTCGCGCGGCCAGATAAGCACGCGAACTGTGGTGAATGCTGCGGGCGCATGGGCTGCTCAGATCGCAAAGTTTGTTGGCGTTGAACTGCCGGTTGAGCCTTTGCGGCGCATGCTTGTGCCGTCAGAGCCGTTCTCTGATTTTCCGCATTCATCGCCGATGGTCATTGACATGAGCACCGGGTTTCATTTCCGCCCGGAAGGCCGCGGCTTCCTTCTGGCATGGAACGATCCCGAAGAAACTCCCGGTTACAAAACCGAGTTCGAGCCGGGGTTCGTGGAAAAAATTCTGGTGCATGCTGCCGACCGCGTGCCCGTGTTTGAAAATCTTCCTGTAAATCCCAGGCGCGCCTGGGCCGGGCTTTATGAAATGACGCCTGACCACCACTGCATTCTTGGTCCGGTGGTTGCTGTTCCTGGATTCTTTCTGGCAAATGGCTTCAGCGGCCACGGCGTAATGCACTCACCGGCAACCGGCAGAATTCTTGCCGACCTGATTCTGCAGGGAAAAACAGACGTCGTTGACGATGTCTCTGTCCTGGCCCTTGAGCGCTTTGCTAAAGGTGAGTTGCTGCACGAAACTGCGGTGCTCTGATCCAGCTTTAATGCGCCGGATTCACAACTTGAAACGAATTAATGACCTGATCTACATCCGCCGGCCGCTTTCCTTTATATCCAGCGTTAAACATGTAAAAAATTTTGTTGCCACAGTGGAAGCGATGCAGATCGCGTTCAGTGCCCTGGCCGGTTTCATACTCCAGCCCACGCAATCCGGCCAGCGAAACCTGGCGCAATGAGCCCTTGATTACAGGCTCGCGCGGATCACTATTGCTATCCGCCTTGTCCCACAAGTCGGCCAGTGCAGTCTCGCAATCCATCAGTCTGTGTACCGCGCGCAGGCTGAACACTGTCCCGCTTGCCAGCCGGACGGTATAAACATGGATATGCCGGTCGCCACCATCATTGTGAGGAATGGTCTGCGATGGAAGCGTGATCGCGAATCCATCATCAGGAAAGACGTACGGTCTCCATTGTTGTTTTTTTTGTTGCGCCGGAGCGCCGTAAACCAGAAATGCGATGAACGACACCGCCAAAAGTTTTCTCATAGCTGGCAAACATCTTACCAGTTTGCCGCCAAATCACGTCGCCTGGAGAAACCGCAAACTCAGCCTAGCCGCGTTTTCCCAGCGCCTGATCCAGCTTCTGTATCGCCTCACGCATCGGATCCAGGCCGGTAAATTTTGTTTCAGATACTTCCAACTCTGAAGCCATCTGGTTGCACATCCGCGCGATGCATCGAATGCGCTCTTCGGTAATCAGCGTTGAGAGCGCGCGACCATCGCCATCAAGCCATGTTTGCACCTGCCAGCCCGTCTGCCGCGCGCGGTCCACTGCATAGCGAAACTCGCTCAGCACCCGCCGGTCCACCATTCCCGCTGCCAGCAAATGCTCCAACCGGTTTAGTTCGCCGGTAATCCGCGCCAGCTGGTTTGTGATCTGCTTACTGAAAGCCTCATTCGCCTCTTTCAGTGCTGCTTCCTTGATTACTGCATCCGTCATTTCTACTCCAAAAGGCCATGTACCTTGGTCTTAGATTAGTACACCTTCCACGCGGCGCGTTAGTGACATTAGTAATGCCCATTGCTTCAGTTTCGCAAGCTGTAATGTCCGTTTTCAGCGCCGATACCAGCGGCCAGGCGCTCCAGCAGATGATATCTGCCATGGACTTCCCAAAATTTTCCCGTGTACTTCAACGCATACGGAAAAGCGGCGCGGGTAATTAATCCGGTAATCATCGCCTGGATCTTGGCTCCGGTTGAAACTGAAGTTGCGCTGATTGCCTTGTCCAGCGTCGTCTTGCATAAAACTCCGCGATCGCCCGGCGGATCTTCTCCGTCCCATTTTCCGGCGGCACAGGAAAGCGCGAGTTGGGTAATCAGTCCGGCTTCCAATTCCTTGGCCAGCTTTGGCTCTTTCAATTTCAACTGCCAGTCATGGGCAACTCGATTGCGGTTTTGGCGTCTGCATTCTCCTCAATCTTTTTGACCCATTCCGTGCTTGCTGCCACAGCGGTATTAAACGCAAATTGCTGGTGCGCTGTCACTGATGCCGCGTCCTGCTCCAGAGCAGGCACCGCGCCGGAGGTGTGATAGTGCGCCTGTGACAAAATCGGCTGCCCTTCGCTTTCGTACTCCTTGTAAACCAGCCGGGAGTTATCGTGATTCATGTGAGTATGCGTATATACCGAGTCCGCAACCGGAGGATAGATTCCGGTTTTCACCAAAAACGGCCAATGGTCCGGATCGCCTGACTTGCTGCGAAACTCAAACCACGTCGGCGCACGGTAACCACCTCCGGGAAGGGCGACTAGCTTTGCCGGCGTGGTGTCGAAATCCTGGTGCACCCAGTTCGAATGGCTATAAAAATCCTGGACAGCGTGCAGAGACGCTCCCAGCGTAATCAGCACCATCACATTGCGCGTGCGTTCGTCCGCATCGGTTTGCTTGTAGCATGCTGCCAGCACAGACTGAGTGTTCTGCAACAAGTGAGTGAAGATGAAATCAAATTTCGAGTTGCTGTCCAGTTCTCCATTCAGATTGTCAAAATGCAGAAAGACCGCTGAAGCGCGGTCCTGAGCGTTTTGCGCAAGGTACTGGTTCAACGCGTCCATTCCTTTGCCCTGCAGATTCCTGCTCGCAAACTCAGCCACCGGTCCGAAGAAATCAGGCGAGAAGTTGCCCAGTTGCATGATCTTCCGCGCATCCTCGCTGAAGCCGAATTCGTCGCCCACTTTCCGCATGGCTTCGTTGTGCCAGAAAGTATCGAATCCGGCAGCAGGCGAAGCCAGAAAAGCCATCAGCACAAGCAGCACCACACATTTTCTAGACATTCTAAAAACTCCAAACACGAGCAAAGCAGCACAGAAGCGTTTTGCCGGCGCTTATACCTAAACATTAGCCAGAATCAAACTGAAGGTCCACACACCTCCGTAGTCCTATAACGCGCGCCATCCCGAAAGCCGAGCCTGGACAATCCTGCCGGCTCAAGCCCTGTTCCGTGAGGCTTGAGGGACCGGCTCCGTTGCTCTTTTAGGACCACCAAAGGTCGCCCAAGTCCGGAACCACCGAAAACCCAAACGGCCGGAAATAAAATTGTCAAAGAACGTCTTAACTAACCGCCTGGGCGGCGCACAATTGTCGCTTTTTGGCAATACTGGCAATCCAAACAATAAATTAAATTTACTTTCTAACTAATACTTCTGTCCTCCCCTACCCCCTCCCTGTTTATCCCAACTATCCCAAATTGGCGTAGGGTTGATCCCAATACTCACTGAGATACCATCCCAAGCTTCCACATCAACCACTGGCAGACAAAATTACTACTTTGCTAACAAAACGCTGTTGCATACTAGCGCTTTCCTGAGCGAAAGAAAAGCGCGAATCCGTACCATGGCCCAAAATCCCAGACCACAGTGTTTGAAAAAAA